>NZ_CP108109.1:4587500-5787500 GCF_036199905.1 Streptomyces sp. NBC_00223
AAGGCCAATCAAACTCCGTGATAGCTGGTTCTCCCCGAAATGCATTTAGGTGCAGCGTCGTGTGTTTCTTGCCGGAGGTAGAGCACTGGATAGGCGATGGGCCCTGCCGGGTTACTGACCTTAGCCAAACTCCGAATGCCGGTAAGTGAGAGCGCGGCAGTGAGACTGTGGGGGATAAGCTCCATGGTCGAGAGGGAAACAGCCCAGAGCATCGACTAAGGCCCCTAAGCGTACGCTAAGTGGGAAAGGATGTGGAGTCGCAGAGACAACCAGGAGGTTGGCTTAGAAGCAGCCATCCTTGAAAGAGTGCGTAATAGCTCACTGGTCAAGTGATTCCGCGCCGACAATGTAGCGGGGCTCAAGCGTACCGCCGAAGTCGTGTCATTGCAGCATGTACTCCCAACGGAGGCTGTGATGGGTAGGGGAGCGTCGTGTGCCGGGTGAAGCTGCGCCGGAAGGCAGTGGTGGACGGTTCACGAGTGAGAATGCAGGCATGAGTAGCGATACAAGAGTGGGAAACTCTTGCGCCGATTGACTAAGGGTTCCTGGGTCAAGCTGATCTGCCCAGGGTAAGTCGGGACCTAAGGCGAGGCCGACAGGCGTAGTCGATGGACAACCGGTTGATATTCCGGTACCCGCTTTGAAACGCCCAGTATCGAGCCCATTAATGCTAAGGCCGTGAAGCCGCCTGCTGAGTCTTCGGATGAGGTGGGAGTGGTGGAGCCGCTGAACCGAGGTGGTAGTAGGTAAGCGATGGGGTGACGCAGGAAGGTAGTCCAGCCCGGGCGGTGGTTGTCCCGGGGTAAGGGTGTAGCCCGAGAGATAGGCAAATCCGTCTCTTATGAGGGTGAGACCTGATGCCGAGCCGATTGTGGTGAAGTGGATGATCCTATGCTGTCGAGAAAAGCCTCTAGCGAGTTTCATGGCGGCCCGTACCCTAAACCGACTCAGGTGGTCAGGTAGAGAATACCGAGGCGTTCGGGTGAACTATGGTTAAGGAACTCGGCAAAATGCCCCCGTAACTTCGGGAGAAGGGGGGCCACGTCTGGTGAGGGGATTTACTCTCTGAGCTGGGGGTGGCCGCAGAGACCAGCGAGAAGCGACTGTTTACTAAAAACACAGGTCCGTGCGAAGCCGTAAGGCGATGTATACGGACTGACGCCTGCCCGGTGCTGGAACGTTAAGGGGACCGGTTAGTCATATTTCGGTGTGGCGAAGCTGAGAACTTAAGCGCCAGTAAACGGCGGTGGTAACTATAACCATCCTAAGGTAGCGAAATTCCTTGTCGGGTAAGTTCCGACCTGCACGAATGGCGTAACGACTTCTCGACTGTCTCAACCATAGGCCCGGTGAAATTGCATTACGAGTAAAGATGCTCGTTTCGCGCAGCAGGACGGAAAGACCCCGGGACCTTTACTATAGCTTGATATTGGTGTTCGGTTCGGCTTGTGTAGGATAGGTGGGAGACTTTGATATCGCGGCGCCAGCCGTGGTGGAGTCGTCGTTGAAATACCACTCTGGTCGTGCTGGATGTCTAACCTCGGTCCGTGATCCGGATCAGGGACAGTGTCTGGTGGGTAGTTTAACTGGGGCGGTTGCCTCCTAAAGGGTAACGGAGGCGCCCAAAGGTTCCCTCAGCCTGGTTGGCAATCAGGTGTTGAGTGTAAGTGCACAAGGGAGCTTGACTGTGAGACTGACGGGTCGAGCAGGTACGAAAGTAGGGACTAGTGATCCGGCGGTGGCTTGTGGAAGCGCCGTCGCTCAACGGATAAAAGGTACCCCGGGGATAACAGGCTGATCTTCCCCAAGAGTCCATATCGACGGGATGGTTTGGCACCTCGATGTCGGCTCGTCGCATCCTGGGGCTGGAGTCGGTCCCAAGGGTTGGGCTGTTCGCCCATTAAAGCGGTACGCGAGCTGGGTTTAGAACGTCGTGAGACAGTTCGGTCCCTATCCGCTGTGCGCGTTGGAGTCTTGAGAAGGGCTGTCCCTAGTACGAGAGGACCGGGACGGACGAACCTCTGGTGTGCCAGTTGTCCTGCCAAGGGCATGGCTGGTTGGCTACGTTCGGGAGGGATAACCGCTGAAAGCATCTAAGCGGGAAGCCTGCTTCGAGATGAGGGCTCCCACCCACTTGATGGGGTAAGGCTCCCAGTAGACGACTGGGTTGATAGGCCGGATGTGGAAGCCCTGTAAGGGGTGGAGCTGACCGGTACTAATAGGCCGAGGGCTTGTCCTCAGTTGCTCGCGTCCACTGTGTGGTTCTGAAACAACCAGCCACCACACACATTCCCATATTCGGGGTGTGTGGTGTGTGTTTCATGGTGTTTCGGTGGTCATAGCGTTAGGGAAACGCCCGGTTACATTCCGAACCCGGAAGCTAAGCCTTTCAGCGCCGATGGTACTGCAGGGGGGACCCTGTGGGAGAGTAGGACACCGCCGAACAATTATTGGAGGCCCGGCCTCGGATTTCGTATCCGAGGCCGGGCCTTTTTTTGCGTTGGAGGACCAAAAGCCGGAGCTAGGCGATGCGCGTGAGGTCGTCCTCGTGGACGGCGCCGAGCAGCGGCTTGCCATCGATCCAGCGCTCCACCTCGTCCACCGCGTAGGCGCCCAGGCGCTGGACCTCCGTGCCCTGGCAGCCGGCGATATGCGGAGTGAGCAGGACATTCGGCAGGAAGTGGAGCGGGTGGTCCTGCGGCAGGGGCTCGGGCTCTGTGACGTCGAGATAGGCGTCGATCCGGCCGGCCGCGCACTCGCGGGTGAGCGCTTCCGTGTCGATCAGGCGGCCGCGCGCGGTGTTGACGATCGCGGCACCGTCCCTGAGCAGCCCTAGCCGTCGGGCGTCGAGCAGATGGTGGGTCTCCGGGAGATCGGGGGCGTGGATGGTGACGACGTCGGAGGCGCGACAGAGCTCGTCGAGGTCGACCAGTTCGACGCCGAGCACGGCGGCCTGGTCGGGGGAGACATAGGGATCGGCGAGCAGGACGCGGAAGCCGGCAGAGGCCGTACACAGTCGGGAGATGACGCCGCGTCCGATCCGTGAGGCGCCGATGACTCCCACCACGGCTCCGTCGGCGCCTCGCCGGTTGCCGTAGGTGGGCAGCAGACCGCGGGTGTAGTCGGCGGTGGCGCCCAGGGTGCGGCGGGCGGCGAGCCAGACGGTGGCCATGGTGAACTCGACGACGGGCGCGGCGTTCGCGTCGGCCGCGGAGGATACGGCGATACCGCGCCGCCAGACCTCGGGCCCCACATGTTCCTTGACGCTGCCGGCGGCGTGGAGGACGGCGGCCAGATGCGGGGCATGGGCGAGGAAGGCGGCGTCCAGGGGCGGGCAGCCCCAGCCGGTGAGGAGCAGTTCGGCGTCGGCGAGTACGGGCGCCGGATCGACGGTCGTCTCGGTGAGCAGCGTCGGATGGACGTTCGCGAGGGAGTCGAGTCGGGCACGCAGTGCGGTGGGGAGGATCAGGTCCACGATGTCCGGGCGCATCGCCAGCACCAGCTTCGGACGCTCCGCCATGTCTGCCCCTTGTCTGTAAGCGGTTACTCCCCAAACGAAGAGGCTAGGTCCGCATCCCGGGGCCGTCAACGCCGCCTCCCGTTGATCAGGATGCCCTGACACCGGCCTCCGTCTAGTAAGCGGTTGAGATCGCCTCCCGTCGCGGGCGGACCGAGGTGCGCACGTATCCGCTCTCCGGCTCGGCCGTCCGGCGACGTGGCTACGCTGGGCGGCGACGCGGTGGACAGATCGCGTTCGCAACGGGACATCGGATGGCGGGGATGGCGGACACTTCACCGGGGTCGGGCAGGACGGGCCGTGGACGTACGGGTTCCGGGGGTCGTACCGGACGCGTCACGATCCGCGATGTCGCCGAGCGGGCGGGTGTCTCGGTCGCCACGGTCTCCCGGGTCCTGGCCGGGAACTATCCGACCTCCGCGGCCGCGCGCGGGAAGGTGCTGCGGGCGGTCAAGGACCTGGACTACGTCATCGACGGGCGCGCGCGGGCACTGGCCGGGACCGGGCCCAAGACGGTGGCGGTCATCGTGAAGTCCGTCGACAGTTCCTTCTACGCCACCGTCGCCCAGGGCGTCGAGCAGGAGGCCGCCGCGCGCGGCCGGCTGTGCATGGTGTGCAGCCACGGCGGCGACGAGGCACGCGAACTGGCGCTGGTGCAGATGATGCGGGAGCAGCGGGCGGAGTTCGTGGTCCTGGTCGGCGGGGCCGTCGAGGACGAGCGGTACCGGACGCGGCTGACGGAGTACGCCCAGTGGCTCGCCGCCGCGGGCTCACGGCTCGTCCTGTGCGGGCGGCCGGCGCCGAGCCCCGACATGCCCGTACTCGTCGTCGAGTACGACAACGAGGCGGGCGCGTACGCCGTCGTCAGCCATCTGCTGGCCGCCGGGCACCGCGACATCGTCTACCTCGGGGCGGTCCCCGGGCACTCCACGGTGGAGCCGCGGATCGCCGGGTACCGCAGGGCGCTCGCCGACCACGGCCTCGGTCCCGACGCGGTACGGATCGCGGGTGCGGGGCTCGGGCGCGACAACGGGTACGACTCCATGCGGCGGATTCTCGCGGAGTGCGGGGGACGGCCGGACTTCACGGCGGTCTTCGCCGGGGACGACATGGTGGCGGCGGGGGCGATGGCCGCGATGCGGGAAGGGGGGTTGCGGGTGCCGGAGGACGTGTCATTCGTCGGCTACAACAACGACGCGGTGGCGCGGGATCTGTATCCGCCGCTGACCACGGTCAATATTCCCGCGTATGAGCTCGGGCGGGAGGCGGTGCGGTTGGCTCTGGCCGAGGGGGTCGAGGCCGCGGGCCGCGGGCGGAGGGCCGGGCAGGTCCGGCATGTGCTGGGGACGCATACGGTGTTGCGCGGGTCTGTGGGGCGGGCTCGGGCGTAGGCCCACGTCGGCCCGCCCCTGCGGGGGTGCGCCGCCGTTGGCGGCTGTCCGCCCCTTCCCCCTCATCCCAAGCGGACAGCGTCCGGCACGGACGTTCCCACTTCGCCGTCGCCCAGGATCAGCCGTACGTCCGCTGAGCCCCACAGGCCCACGCGCCAGCGGGCCAGCACCTGTTCGGGGGAGCGGAAGACCGCCAGGGTGGGGAGGCCGGCCTCGCGGCCCGAGTCGAGCAGCGCGGCCAGCTCAGGGACGGGAGCCACCGCGGCGACGTCGTCGAGGACGAACGTCATTGGTGGGTCGAGCCGACCGGCGGATGACCCTGCGGCCACGCGCCGGCCGTGCTCGACCACGCTGGAGAGGAGTGCGGTGAGCAGCGGCATCGCACTCAGGCGGGTGCGCGGGTCCTCGACCCGCTCGCCCACCACGTAGAGCGTTCCCCGTTCGGCGGTGAATGACTCCAGGTCGAGCCCACCGGTCCGACCCGGATTGCAGGCGTCGCGGATGTGCACGGAGTTGAGCGGTTCCAGCGTGCGCCGGATCAACGCCTGTGCCGCGTCCCGGCGTTCGGTGTGCGCGTGCAGTACGGACTCCAGCTCGCCGCTCCAGCCGGAGACGGCGCCGGTGTCCGTACGCAGGATGCGTACCGCCTCGCCGGCCGCCGTGCCGCCGGAGGCCCATCGCTGGACCTGGCGGAAGGGGCGGCCGTCGACCGCGGCCGCGTGCAGCCAGCAGCGCAGCAGCGTGACCGCCGTGTCGTGGACGATGGCCTCGTCGGCGCGGGCCGTGCGCAGCGGGGCGAGCAGCGCGGCGGCCCGGGTCCGCGCGGCCTCCGGCCGTTCGCAGCCGCCGTGCGGGGCCCACCGCAGCCGTCCGGGGATGTCGAGCAGATGCGCGGGGTCGTAGACGTGGACGGGGCCGAGCTTGGCGCGGTTGCCGACCGTCTGGTGGTAGGTGTCGGGGTCCGCGGTGGTGACGACGACCGGTCCCGCGGCGGCGAGGACGGCGGGCTGGACGACGCGCTTGCCCTTGTCGCCGCGTGGGCTCGCGAAGAGCGCGTAGGTGCGGTTGACCTCGCCGTCGGCGAGCGCGGCGAGGTGGGCGTCCAGACGGCCGAAGGCCGGCGGCGGCTCGTCCGGGGGCGCTGTCGGGAAGGTGGCGGCCGGGCCGCCGGGCTCCGACTCCGCCGCCACGGGCGGCAGTTGCGAGGTCGGCGCGTCGTCGTGGCCGAACGGCGCGGCCCCCGGCACCGTACGGAACCAGGCGTCCAGGGTGTCGCCGCCGGACTTGGCGTAGGGCTGGTACGGGTCGCGGCGGCGGGGTGCCGGCACGGGCGGCGCGGCGGGTTCGTACGGGACGGGCTCCGGTTCCGGCGGGGCGGGCGCGGCCCGGCGTACGGTCCTGCGGGTGTCCCGGGTCCGCAGCCGGGCCACGATGTTCATCACCCACACCGCGAGTACGAACAGCACCATGAACTGGCCGATGAGGATGCCCCAGAACAGCCCGGGGCCGGGCAGTTCGTCCACCTCCGCGCCCGGCCAGGCGGCGGCGATGTCGTGCGGGTCGCGGACGAGCGCGCGCATGGCCTGCGGGGTGCGGGTGAAGTGCACCTGGCCGGGCCAGGAGCTGTGGGAGAGCAGGGCGGCGATGCCGGTCGCCGTCCACACCAGCAGGGTCACGCCGAGCAGGAAGGCGATGATGCCGAGGATCAGCCCGTCGGGCAGGCCCTGCGAGGACTGCTTCTTGCGGTCCGCCATGTCGTCACGCCACCGCGTCGTCGGCCAACTGCTTGGCGAGTGCGACCTGGGCGGCCGCGTGCGCCTCCGCCCGGGCTTCCGCCTCCGCTTCGGCCTCGGCCTCCGCCTCGATCTCCGCGGCGTGTTCAAGCGAGGTCTCGGTCATCGCGCGGTCGGTGAAGACCAGCGGCCGTTCGGCCTCGGTGATCAGGTGCTTGACGACCTGCACATTGCCGTTGACGTCCCAGACCGCGATACCGGGGGTGAGGGTGGGGATGATCTCCACCGCCCACCGTGGCAGGCCGAGCACCCGCCCGGTGGCCCGGGCCTCGTCGGCCTTCTGGGCGTAGATCGTCCGGGTGGAGGCCATCTTGAGGATCGCGGCGGCCTCCTTCGCGGCGGCGCCGTCCACGACGTCGGACAAGTGGTGGACGACGGCGACGAAGGACAGACCGAGTCGGCGGCCGAACTTCAGCAGCCGCTGGAAGAGCTGGGCCACGAAGGGCGAGTTGATGATGTGCCAGGCCTCCTCGACCAGGAAGATGCGCTTCCTGCGGTCGGGTCTGATCCAGGTATGCTCCAGCCACACCCCGACGATCGCCATCAGGATCGGCATCGCGATCGAGTTGCGGTCGATGTGGGAGAGGTCGAAGACGATCAGCGGCGAGTCCAGGTCGATGCCGTTGCTCGTGGGGCCGTCGAACATGCCGCGCAGGTCGCCGTCGACCAGCCGGTCGAGCACCAGAGCCACATCGAGGCCCCAGGCGCGTACGTCCTCCACCTCGACGTTCATCGCCTCGGCGGACTCCGCGAGGGGGTGCCGCAGCCGCTCCACGATGTCGGTGAGGATCGGCTGCCGGCCCGGCGCCGTACCGGGAGCGCCTGCCGCGGTCTGTCCGGCGGAGGCGGCGAACTGGTCGCGTACGGCGGCGTGCGCGACCTTGAGCGCGAAGCCGGACCGCTCGTCGAGTCCGCGGCCCATCGCGACCTCGATGATCGTACGGAGCAGGGCCAGCTGGCCGGTGACGGTGATCGCGGGGTCCAGCGGGTTGAGCTTGATACCGCCGTCCAGGGCGGCCATCGGGTCGAGCCGGATGGGGGTCAGGCCCATGGCCCTGGCGATGAGGTTCCACTCGCCGACGCCGTCCTCGCCCTGCGCGTCCAGCACCACGACCTGCCGGTCGCGGAAGCGCAACTGCCGCAGGACGTAGGTCTTCTCCAGCGCGGACTTGCCGTTGCCGGACTCGCCGAGCACCAGCCAGTGCGGGGCGGGCAACTGCTGGCCGTAGAGCTGGAAGGGGTCGTAGATGTAGCCCTTGCCGGAGTACACCTCCCGGCCGATGATCACACCGGAGTCGCCGAGGCCGGGCGCGGCGGTCGGCAGATAGACGGCCTGGGCCTGGCCGGTGGAGGTGCGGACCGGCAGCCTGGTCGTCTCGACCCGGCCGAACAGGAAGCTGGTGAAGGCGTCCGTGACCGCGGCAAGAGGGTCCAGCATGGGCATGGCGATGGCCTCCTCGTACGGGCGGACAGGGCGGACAGGGCGGACAAGTGGGGGCGGTGCGGAGGGTACGGACGGGGGGTCGGACGCTCGGAGGTCGGTCGGGTGGTCGGACGGTCGGAGGGGCGGGGCTCAGCGGCGGATGCCGGTCGCGAACGGCAACGTATTCACAAATGCCCGGTGGTGCTCACGATCGCACCACTCAAGCTTCAAATACGACTTACCGGCGGAAGCGCGGATGGTCCGCTTGTCGCGCGCCAGCGCTTCCGGGGAGCGCGCGGAGACCGTGATGTAGCCGACCAGGTTCACCCCCGCCGCGCCGCTGGCCAGATCCTCACCGCGCTGGTCGATCCGGCCGTGGTGGGCCACGTCGCGCGGGTCCACCACCCGGTTCATCTTCGCGGCGCGACTGGCCTCGGCGTCGTCGTTGGTCTTCTCGGTCAGCATCCGCTCGATCGCCACGTCCGTGGGCTCCAGGTCCATGCAGACCGCGACCGTACGGATCACATCGGGGGTGTGCACGAGCAGCGGCGCCAGGAAGTTCACGCCCACCGGGGTCATCGGCCACTCCTTGACCCACGCGGTGGAGTGGTGCCAGGGCGCGCGGGTGGCCGACTCACGGGTCTTGGCCTGGAGGAACGTCGGCTCGGTGGCGTCGAGTTCGGCCGGCCAGGTGTTGCGCCGGGTCATCGCCTGGATGTGGTCTATCGGGTGGTCGGGGTCGTACATCGAGTGGACCAGCGAGGCGAGCCGGGCCTGCCCGAGCGGCTGCCGCACCCGGATGTCGGCTTCGGCCAGCCGCGCGCAGATGTCGTTGAGCTCACGGGCCATCACCGCGGCCAGGCCCGCGTCCTTGTCGACCTTGGTGCCGCGGGAGACGGTGGCCCGGGCCATCGCGTTGCCCTCGGCGGCCAGTTCGCGGGTGAAGTGCATGCAGGCCACGAGGTAGGCGCGGTGCTGCTCGGAGGAGGTGGACACCATGGACTGGAGCTGGTCGTAGGAGTCCTTGAGCCAGCGCTCGGCTCCTGGGTCGCCGCGCTGGGCCACGTCCTTGGCGTGCGCGTCGGGGTCGGCGGGCAGGGTACGGGCCAGCATCTGAAGGCGGGTCACGAAGCCGTCGCCGTTGGCCACGTGCTTGAGGAGGGTGCCGAAGCGTTCCACCAGGGCTTCCTGGTCCTCGCTGTCGCGCAGGCCCACACCCGGGCCCTCGATCTCGATGGCCGCGGTGACCGTACGCCGGTCCACGTGCAGCAGCACGGCGATCTCGTCGGGCCCGAAGGGTGCCGCGAGCCAGGTGATCCGCCCGATCCCGGGCGGCGGCCCGACCTCGACCTCGCGCCCGTCCAGGGCCGTGCCCGCCTCCTGCACGTTCGAGCGGTAGGCGGGGGAGACCCGGAGGGTACGGCGGTAGGTGCGGTTGATCTCGAACCAGCGGTAGAACGTACGCCGCCGGTAGGGCATGTAGACCGCGGCCAGGGCCAGCAGCGGCCAGCCGACCAGGCCGATGATCCGCAGCAGGAGGATCGGCACCAGGAGGCCGAAGAGCATGCCCAGGCCGGCGCCGACGATGATCAGGGCGATCTCGCCGGTCTCCCGGTTCTTGCCCACGATGGCGTTGGGCCGCGCCTTGCCGATCAGATACGTGCGCCGCGGCTGGGTGAAGGGCTGGGTCGTCACCGGCGCTCACCTCCCTGCGAAGAGCTGTTGTTCGGTCCGGAGCCCGGTGCGCGATTGGGGCCGGGGCCCGACCGGAAGGGCGAGCCGCCGAGCGGACCGGCCCCTCCCGAGCCCGTACCCGTACCGGAGCCGCCCGTACCCGAGCCGCCGCCGCGGCTGCTGTGCGCCGCCATTCCGCCGGACATCGGGTTGGCGGGCTGGCCGCCGCCCTGCGCCTGTTCCTGGGCGCCGCCGCGGGCGCTGTGGGTGTTGATGCCCTGGCGGACCAGCGCGGCGGGCGAGGAGATCACGGCCGCGGCCTGGCTCTGGCCGCTGGCCTTGCGGCCGTTGCGCAGATTCACCACGTCGTCGCCGAAGCCGGGGACGAAGCGGTAGATCATGAAGCTCGCGAAGATCGCCAGCAGGATGATGGCCAGTCCGGACACGACCGCCGAGAACGCGTTGGGCCCGTCGTCGGAGGAGGACAGCGCTCCGGCCAGGCCCAGCACGATCACGATCACGGGCTTGACCATGATCACGGCGATCATGATCCCGGCCCAGCGTCTGACGTGGTGCCACATGTTCTTGTCCACCAGGCCCGCGTACACCGCCGTGCCCAGCAGCGCGCCGACGTACAGCAGCGCGGCCCTGATCACCAGTTCGAGCCAGAGCACGCCGGCGGCGAGCACGGAGACCAGGGAGACGACGATCAGCATGATCGGGCCGCCGCCGATGTCGGTGCCCTTGGTGAGCGCGCCGGAGAAGGACCCGAAGAACACATTGGTGTTCGACTTCGTGCCCGAGGAGATGACATCGGTCACCGCGTCCGTCGCCGAGACCACGGTGTAGAGGATCAGCGGGGTGAAGGCGGAGGCCAGCACGGTGAGCCAGAGGAATCCGACGGCCTCGGTCAGTGCCTCGGTCAGCGGCACCCCGCGCACCGCGCGTTTGGCGACGGCCAGCAGCCACAGCACGAGGGTGAGGATCGTGGAGGCGGCGAAGACGACGGCGTACTGGCGCAGGAAGGAGGTGTTGGTGAAGTCCACCTGGGTGGTCTTGGTGACGGCGGTGGAGAGCTTGCCGATGGTCCAGGAGGCGGCTTCGGCGCAGCCCTTGCCGAGGGAGGTGAGGGGGTCGAGGGAGTCGGCGGGGTTGGTGGTGCCCTTGGCGGGGGCCGAGGGATCGCCCTTGGTGCAGTAGTCCTTGGCCGCGCCGACCAGGTCGTCGCACGGATTGTGCGTCGGGGGGGCCGAGGCGGTGCCGGTGGGTGTGCCCGCGCCCGGATCCGTCGCCGTCGCCGTGGCCGGCGCCCCAGGCGACGGCGTGTCCGCCATCGCCTGGAGGGGCAGCGCGGCCAGCACGAGGGCGAGTACGGCCATCACCAACCAGCGCAGGCGGCGGTCGCCGCCGCCACTGCCACCGCTGCCGCCGGCTCTACCTCGCATAAGTGAACCCTCCGTACTCCCGTACGGCGCCCGCGATCTCGTCCGCCGTGGCGGCCCGGTTGTCGCCGTTGACGGGAGCGGGTCCGTCCTTCTGCGAGGAGGACTCGATCTTCCAGTCACCGCCGACCCACACGAGCTTCTCGGTGATGGTGAACCAGGAGGCGCTGACCGGCTTCGTCGACCCCTGGCCGGCCAGGCCGACCAGGTCCGTGCACCACACCTCGACGGTCATCGCGTCGGCCGCGTTCGCGGTGATCTTCGTGCCGACCGGCACGGTGCGCGAGACGAAGGTGAGGCCGCTGGGCGCGGTGCCGTCCGCGTTGAGTCCGAGTGCTTGCAGTGAGGCGCCGGAGTACGCCTGGTCGAGCTGGGTCTGGAGCGCGTCGGTGACCGCCGGGTCGTGCACGGCCGCCACGATCTCGTGCCGCCGCGCCGCGTTGAACATGTCCACCGAGCCCAGCGCCACCGCGTAGTTGGCCGCCGCCGACTGGGCGCCCTGGCCGGTGTGGGCGAAGCCCGCAGGGATGCCCGCGTTCTTCCCGCCGACCGGCCGCTCGCCGGTGGGGGCCGTCGCGGTGGACGCCCCGGACTTGGTGCCGCCGGAGCCACTGGAGCCGCCGGAACCACCGGAGCCCGCGGCGGGGGCGCCCGATCCGGCGGTGTCCTTCGTGTCCGAGGACGAGTCGCCGCCGCGGTTGGCGAAGGCCAGCGCGGCGATCAGGAGGACGACGACGCCGACGACGGTCACCAGGGCGCGCCGGGGCTGCGGCCGCCGGACGGCGCCGCTGTGCGTGCCCTCGGGCATCCTGGTCCGGGTCGGGGGTCCGTCCTGGCCGAGGCTCATGGTGCGGTCGCCCCCTGGGGCGCCGCGGGCACGCCGGGGCGGCACTTGGCGCGGACGGCTCCGCTGCACGGTTGAGTGGGCATCAGCACGCAGCCTCGGTCGGTACGGTGGAGCCGGGGACGGGCTCCGGGAAGTGAGCGGGTACGCGGAGTACCTGCGGGGGGCCGCGGCTCAGACGGCCATCCCGTACACGATGGTGAACAGGGTGCCGAGTGATCCGATGATGAACACGCCGGTCAGCCCGGCGATGATCAATCCCTTGCCCTGCTCCGCGCTGAAGGTGTCGCGCAGTGCCGTCGCGCCGATCCTCTGTTTCGCCGCGCCCCAGATCGAGATGGCCAGGCACAGCAGGATCGCCACCGCCATGACCACTTCGATCATCACACGTGCTTCGTTGCCCAGGGACCCGAAGGGTCCCCAGTCTGGGGCGATGCCACCGATGATGGTGTTGATGTCGCCCTTCTCGGCTGCCAGGAACATGTAACTCACCACCCCGCTCGATCAGTTGACTCCCTTGCCGGGGCGCAAGGGGGCCAGGATCTATCTTGACGGAGGATGCCGCTGTTGCATGTCGACTCGGCGACTTTCTCGGCGGAACCTCCGTGTGATCCGGCTCCCAGCCGTCAGACTGGTGCGTGGACCGGTGTTCGAAGAACAGGGACGACTACTCTGTGTATCACGAGCATCACCGTAGGGCAACGACGGGAACAAGGGTGAACGGAAGGGGTGTCCTGCCGTGGCGCGCAAGGTCTGGCTCACCGTCATTATCGGTGCGGGCCTGAGCTTTTCGTTCCTCGCCCTGCTCGTCGTCGGTACGTACTCGGCCGCCGCGGGGCTTTCGAACAACGGCGGCGGGACTGTAACCCTGGCCAAAGGCGCGGTGCCGGCGGAATATCAGCCGATCGTACTCAAATGGGGCAATCTGTGCCCCGCGCTCAATCCGGCGCTGCTCGCCGCCCAGCTCTACCAGGAGAGCGGCTGGAACCCGCGCGCCCAGAGTTCGGCGCAGGCGCAGGGTATCGCCCAGTTCATCCCGGGCACCTGGGCGACCCACGGGGTGGACGGCAACGGGGACGGCAAGCGGGACATCTGGGACCCGCAGGACGCGATTCCGTCGGCGGCCTCGTACGACTGCGAGCTGGCGTCGTATGTGAAGAACGTGCCCGGCGACAACACGGACAACATGCTCGCCTCGTACAACGCGGGCGCGTACGCGGTGATCCAGGCCGGCGGCGTGCCGCCGTACGCGGAGACGCAGAATTATGTGAAGATCATCCGTACCTTGGAGAAGAGCTTCGCCGCGCCGGTCGGTCAGCTCCAGCCGTCGCAGCAGGCGGCCGCGGCGATCTACTACGCGCAGCAGCAGCTCGGCACGAAGTATCTGTGGGGCGGTGAGGGCACGGCGGAGCAGGGCGGCCGGTTCGACTGCTCGGGTCTGACGCAGGCCGCGTACCATTCGGTCGGGATCTCGCTGCCGCGTGTGGCGAACGACCAGTGGAACGCGGGGGCGCACCCGAGCCGCGCCGAACTCCTCCCCGGCGACCTCGTCTTCTTCGCGTACGACCTGAACGACCCGCGGTCCATCCACCATGTGGGCATCTACGTGGGCGGCGGCTACATGATCGACGCTCCGCACACCGGGGCCGTCATCCGGTTCGACCCGATCGACAGTCCCGACTACATCGGGGCGACCCGCGTCACCGAGGCCGGGGCCCAGGCGCTGCCGACCGCGGCGTGACTGTCCTCATCGCGGAGCAGTTGTCATTGTGACCCATGTGACAAGCGCGCAGGGTGAGGTCGTGCCCAGAGGGTTGGCCTGCGATGCCGTTTTGTCCGTGTCCCCTGGTCACCCTTGTGTAACAGCCTGGTGATCTTCTGGCGAAGACCGGAACGCTACATACCGTGTCGGGCGTTGTACGGGGGAGAATGGCGCGGGACGCAAGCGACGGGGGTTGCGCACGAGCCGAGCCGGGACATACAGCCAGTTGCCGGTCATTTGCTAGTTAAGGGGCACCACCGCTATGGCAGAGGTCGCTAACGACAGCGTGAACCCCGACATCAGCCTGCTCCGTGACATCAACGGCCTTGCCAAGCAGGCGCCGCGCGGGGTCGACCACGCGATGGAGTTCATGGGCGAGTACGGGCTGATCGCGCTCATGCTGCTGCTGGCCGGCTGGTGCTGGTGGCGGGTCGCCCGCCGCTCCGAGGACGCGCCCGCCGCGGTCGCCGGGGTGCTCTGGGCCGTGCTCGCCGCCGGGATCGCCCTGCTGATCAACATTCCCGTCCGCGCCCTGGTCCAGCGCCCCCGGCCCTTTGTCGAACACGACGGTCTCGACGTCCTGATCAGCGGCAAGAACGACTACTCCTTCGTCAGCGACCACGCCACACTGACCGCCGCGGTGGCCGTCGGGCTCTTCATGGTCAGCCGCAAGGTCGGCGCGCTGGCTCTCTTCCTCGCGCTCTGCGAAGGCTTCTGCCGGGTCTTCATGGGGGTCCACTACCCCACCGACGTGATCGGCGGCTTCGCCCTCGGCACCGCGACGGCCCTGCTGTTCGCCCCCCTCGCCCTGACCCTGCTGACCGCCCTCACCCGCGCCATCGGCTCCTCCCGTGTCCAGTTCCTCGTCCGGACCCGCCGTCACCCGGCCGCCGCGCGCGACGATCACCCGGCCTCGCAGCAGAGCGCGGCGGACAAGGGCCTGGCGGCGTAGGGTACTTGCCCCGGGCGTGAAGGGGATGTGAAGTGTGCCCCGAACACGTACCGATCACGGAACGCCCCTACAGCCCCATCACGCGCGCCGGTAGTGTCTGGATCTGCTCGCAACCGTCTGGAACCGGATGACTCACGGGGGCTCCAACGTGATCCGCTCTACCCTGCCCGTCGCTGTCGCCCTCGCCGCGTCGGCGGCTCTGCTGCTGACCGCTTGCGGCGGCGGCGGTTCCGACAGCTCGGACACGATCCAGTCGGCGGCGACCGACACGGCGTCGAGCACGACGACCACGGCGTCGCCCTCTCCCACGGCAGCCGAGGGCCCCGCCGCCCCCGACTTCGCCCTCCCGTCGGACGTGAAGATCGACTTCGTCGCATTCACCAGCACCGACCCGACGGAGAAGGCGGTCCTGCGTGACGCCACCTACGCCGCCACGGCGGTGGTGGAGACGGAGGCGCTGGGGAAGCCGCAGGAGACGCCGAACCTCAAGCGGTACTTCACCGGGGTGCACGGCGCGGAACTCGCCGATCAGCTGATCTCCTACGGAAAATCCGGCAAGGTCGCGACCGGCACGTTCCGTTATTACCAGCCGAAGGTGACGGTCAACAAGCAGGCGAATTCGGTGACCGTCGCGTTCTGTGAGGACCAGCGCAAGGCGTACGACAAGGACGTCAAGACGGGGAAAGTGAATGTGACGGCCCCGACGCTCAACAGCTTCAATTCCTGGACGTACGTCATGGACAAGGGCGCGACGGGAGAGTGGAAGGTCTTCAACTACAGCTGGATCCACGGGGTGAAGAAGTGTCAGGTGGCCTGAATTTCCGCCTCGCGCGCCGCTCCGTCGTGGCGGTGGCCTGCCTGTCGGTCATGGGTGCGGCCGCGGTGTTCGGGCTGGGTACCGGTCCGGCGGTCGCGGACATCAGCGCGCAGCCCAGCGCGACGACCAGCGTCGGCGCCGGCAGCGACTCCAGCAGGCTCTACGCCGACGTGCACTGGACCAAGCGCGGTATTCCGAAGGGCGGCGGCTCCCAGCCGATCACCTCGTCCAATGCGAACTGGTCACCCCCGGTGTGCTGGTACAAGAGCTTTACTCCGGCGGAGTTCGAGGCGGAGATCGAGCGGCGGTACATCGAGGCGGGGCAGGCGAACGCGGGCACGGTCTACAACTATTACTACGAGATCCAGTCCCAGATGAACGAGATCGACTACCACAAAGGCGACCACGGCAGTTGGTGGGTGCTCGAGTGGAATCCCTCGGTGGAGATCAGTCCCGACTCGATCTGCCCGTACGACACCGGGTGGCTGTGGCAAGGTCCCGCCGATCCCGCGCCCCCCGCGCCCGTGACCCCGGAAATGCTGGCGCAGGCCGCCTATGGGGAGACGAGGCTGCCGACGCGAACGGTGGTGCTCAGCCCGCGGGCGGACAACCAGAAGGTCAATCTGGCCACGTATGTGAAGTTCGCGGAGGCCATTCCGGAGGTGTCGGTCACCGCGTCGCTCGACGGCGTGTCGGCGACGGTCGTGGCCGTGCCGTACAGCCTGCACATCGACGCGGGTACGACCTATGCCTCGCCGACGAGTTGCGACTACACCTTCACGGATTCCGGGGACGGATACACGGTCGACAGTTCGGACGCGGGTTGCAACGTCACGTACCGCAAGGCCACCGCCGGTGACAGCACATACGAAC
Source organism: Streptomyces sp. NBC_00223 (assembly GCF_036199905.1). Lineage (NCBI taxonomy): Bacteria > Bacillati > Actinomycetota > Actinomycetes > Kitasatosporales > Streptomycetaceae > Streptomyces > Streptomyces sp. NBC_00223. The sequence continues at coordinate 4,603,989 of NZ_CP108109.1, forward strand.
TCCAGGCCCGGATCACCTGGCGGGTGTCCTGGACGCCGACCGCGGAGCCCCAGCCCGGCGGCACTCCGCTGGACGACGGATATTCGACGTATCCCCAGCCCGTGCGTGTGCAGGAGATCCAAGCCGTCAACCGGTGATCGCCCCGGGCGCGGGCCCGCGGGGGAACCGGCCGGCGGGGAGGCCCACTTGTGCCGCTCCGGCCCCATGACTAGCGTCGTGAAACGCCGTCACCTAAAGGGGTCGGCCCAACACGGAGTGTCCCGGGGGGAATCCAGCATGGCGGACCTTGCGCTCACGGATCCGGCGGCGTCGGCCCGGTCCTTACCGAGGGGCGACGCCCGCTCGGGGAACACCCCGGGCGGGACCAGGCACGCGGGCGACGCCCGCACCGCCGCGGTGGCGTCGCTCGTCGATCCCCTGACCGGATGGTAGGCCGCACGCCCCGGAGCTACAGCGCCTGCGGAAAGGTGAACATCCGCGTGGGATCCAGGCGGGCCTTGACGTTCGCCAGCTTCGCGGCGTTCGGACCGTAGTACGCGCTGCGCCAGTTCGTCAGCGACGGGTCCGCGTAGTTCTGGTAGGCCGCGCCGGAGGCGTAGCGGCGCAGGGCGGTGTGCGTCGTGTCGAGCCAGGACGTGGTGGACAGCGTGTCCGAGGCGATGTACTGCGCCAGGAAGCGCGAGCCGCGGTGGGCGAAGGCGGTGGCCGTGGGCGAGGGGCGGTTGACCGCGCCGCCGAGGGCGGTCAGCGCGATGCTGCCGTCGCCCCCGCTCGACCCGCCCGCCAGCCGCTGGACCTGGGAGACCATCGCGTCGACGCCCGCCGCGGACAGATCGGCGTCGTAGAAGTCGGACCGCGCGGTGTACGTCTCGCGCTCCAGGTGCCCGTTGGGCGCGAGGTGGCACTGGGCCGCGGACAGGCCCGCGCAGCCCGCGTACGAGAACATCGCGTCGACATACGCGTGCGGGCGCAGCGAGACCGAGGCCGCGTCCGATCCCACCGCGGCGGCGAGCGTGTCCGACGCGGCGGCCAGGTCGTCGCGGGAGCCGGTGGAGAGCATCGCGACGGAGACCGTGGGGGAGCCGCCGCCCGTGCAGTCCAGGTGCAGCGCGGACCAGATGTGGTCGGGCTGGTCCGGGCCCCAGCGCTGCCAGGCGGTGACCACGGCGGCCGCCCGGCTCCACGGCCAGGTGAGGTAGCCGCTGACGACCTGGGGTATGGGGTGCGTGGTGAACCGAAGTTCGGTGACGACCCCGAAGTTGCCGTTGCCCGCGCCGCGCAGCGCCCAGAAGACATCGGGCTCGGCCTCGGCGGAGACCTCGTGGGTACGTCCGTCGGCGGTGACGAGGGTGGCGCCGATCAGATTGTCACAGGTCAGACCCATGGAACGGCTCATCACCCCGTGCCCGCCGCCCAGCGTGAGCCCGGAGATCGCGACCGAGGGGCAGGAGCCGCCCGGGACCGTACGGCCGTACCGGCCGAGGGTGTTGTAGAGGTCGATCAGCCGTACGCCCGCGCCGACCGTGGCGACCGTGCCGTCGAGGCGTATCGCGTTGAGCCGCGAGACGTCGATGATCAGCCGCCCGTCGCCGCTCGACCAGCCCGCGTACGTGTGGCCGCCGCTGCGGATGGCGGGCGGGGTGGCCGTACGGCGGGCGAAGTCCAGGCAGGCGCGGATGTCGTCGGTGCCGGTGACATAGGCGATGGCGGCCGGACGCAGGTGGTCGAAGCGGGTGTTGTAGAGGAGACGGTCGGTGGCGTACGCGCTGTCGGTGGGGCGTACGAGGTCGCCGTCGAGGGTGGAGGCGAGCGCGGGCCAGTCGGGCTTGACCGGTGCGGCGGGGGAGGGGGTCCGGGTGGCCGTGGCGGTGGGGGAGGAGAGGCCGCCGCCCTTGGCGCCGCCGGCAGCGCTGCCCTGAGCGCCGCCCTTCGCGTCGGCGTCCCCGTCACCCGTGCAGCCGCTCAGCAGCGCGGCGGCGAGCAGTCCGCCGCCGGCCAGCAGGGCCCTGCGTCGCTCCACCGGCCGGGCCGGGGCGGCCGGTTGCCCGTCCGCCACGGGTGCCACCGTCGCCCGGGCCGCCGTCCGTTCGTCCACTCGTTCCACCGCCGTATCCGCTCACCGGGCCGGGGGCCCGCGGGCAGGCGCCCACGGTCACACACGCACCTTCGGTAGCCCAAGACGTCGAAGGGCTCGTTCCGGTTGCGGTTGCCCACAGCGGGCGGTGGTATGCCGGTCGCCGCGGTCGGCCGGCGGCCCGCCCGCGTACGCCGGTCGCTCCCGGGCCGGTTCGCGCGCTCTTCGCCGAGCTCAGCCCGAGGTGGCGTGCTCGTGGGCGTCCCGCCGCGCGCGGTCCCTTGCCCGGCGCGCCGGACCCTGCCACCCGCAGGTGCAGCGCGCGAGCGCGAAGGCGCCGCGCTCGACGACGGACGCCTCGTGACGGGTGTCGGAAACATTGAGCACGACACCACGGTATCGGGCGTGACGGGCGCGTCGAGACCGTCGTTATCGGGGTGAGGCCCAGCCGGTACGACACGACGGTGCAGGGATGGACGGGTGATGGTGGCGACGGTGTCCACGAAGGTACGGGCGATGGCGGTACGGCGGCGGCGCGGCCGTACGGGCCCGCGCCGCCGTACGGTGACGGCCGTCGCCGCGATCGGGCTGGCCTGCGCCACCGCGGCTCTCGCGGGGTGCGGCGGACAGGCCGCGGGCGACCCCGCGCGCGACGACGCCGGCCGCGCCCGGGTGGACCCGGTCGTCTCGGGGGCGGCCGACGCCCTGGTCCGGGCGGGCAGCTCCCGGGTCACCACGTCGATGCGGATGGCCAGTGGCGGCACCTGGCTGACCATCACCGGCACCGGCGGCTTCGACTACGCCAGACGCCAGGGCCGGCTGCGGCTGGTCCTGCCCAAGGACGCGACGGGCACCGAGGAGCACAAGCCGCTCACCGAACTGCTCACGCCGGGCGCGCTGTACATGAAGGACCGCGGCGAGGGCGTACCGGCAGGCAAGTGGGTGCGGATGGACACCACCCGGCTCCCGGACGGCAATCTGGTCACCGGCGGCGCCACCGAGCCGCTGGCCGCGGCCGAGCTGCTGCGCGGCGCCCAGGATGTGACCTTCGTCAGTGACGAGACACTGGACGGCGTGAAGGTGCGGCACTTCCGGGGCAGCTGCGACATCGCCCGGGCCGCGGCGGCGACCCCGGCCGCGGGCCGCGGGCCCCTGGAGGCCGCCGCGAAGGGCTTCCCGGTGACACGGGTGCCGTTCGACGCGTGGCTGGACGCGCGCGGGCGCTTGCGCCGGCTCACTCAGCGGTTCACTTTCGACGCGGCGGGTGCGCGACCGGGCTCCCCCGGCCAGGAAGTGACGGTGATTTCCACTACGGATTACGGCGGTTTCGGCACTCCGGCGCCGGTGACCCTGCCACGACCTGCGGACATCTGGTCCGGAAAGATCGTTTCTGCGCCGAAGCGATAGGGGCCGCGCCGGATCGGGTCTCGCCGAAATGGTCCATCCGTGCCATGCGCCGGAGCACGTATGGTCCCTACGCTTGATGACGGCCGTCGCAGGCGTACCGGGACGCGTACGCCTACCAGTCGCAGACCGCGTCGGCCACGTAGACCCCGTTGACCGCGTGGAGTCGTGAGCGAGGAGGTGATGCGCGCATGGCGCCGTCGCCCGTGATGTCGGTGCAGGACGATCCGGTGGCTCTCGCCGAGATCGAGCTGTGCGGTGAGCTGATGATCGCCGCGTCCGCCGCCGCGGAGGAGCGGCTGAGCTTCGCCCGGATCGACGAGGTGCTGGAGGTCGCCCCCGTCGAGGCCGCGAGCTGAACCGGGCGGCGCGACCGGGCCGCCCGGAAGGTCAGGTGCGCAGCAGCCGGGCTATCGCCGCCGTCGCCTCGGCCACCTTCTCGTCGATCTCCGGCCCGCCGCCGACGGCGGCCGCGGCCACGCAGTGCCGCAGATGCTCCTCGAGCAGTTGCAGCGCGAAGGACTGGAGGCCCTTCGTGCTCGCCGAGACCTGGGTGAGGATGTCGATGCAGTAGACGTCCTCCTCGACCATCCGCTGCAGGCCGCGGATCTGTCCCTCGATCCTCCTGAGCCGCTTCAGATGGGACTCTTTGTCATGGCTGTAGCCATGCGGCCCGTGCGGCTTCACAATCTCCCCCGCGACGCCTTCTGTGGTCATCCCGCCTGTCCGCCTTTCTGTCCCCTTATACCCCTGATGGGTATATCCTACCGAATCGATCATTCGTGCGAGGCATCCCCCGTGAGGGGGGCTTCGTCCGATGGGCGACACTGGATGACGCCGGTTAGCCGTGGCCGGATGATGCGCCTAGCATCAACGAGACCGAATCCGATGCACACTGAGGACCCCAACGTGCGCTTTCGTCTGACCCCCAGGGAGACGAGCTTCTACGACATGTTCGCCGCGTCCGCGGACAACATCGTCACCGGTTCGAAGCTCCTCATGGAACTGCTCGGGGCCGATTCGGCTACCCGGAGCGAGATCGCCGAAAGGATGCGGGCGGCGGAGCACGCCGGGGACGACGCGACACACGCGATCTTCCACCAGCTCAACTCCTCCTTCATCACCCCCTTCGACCGCGAGGACATCTACACGCTGGCGGGTTCGCTCGACGACATCATGGACTACATGGAAGAGGCCGTTGACCTGGTCGTCCTCTACAAGGTGGAGGAGCTTCCCAAGGGTGTCGAGCAGCAGGTCGAGGTGCTGTCGCGGGCCGCGGAGCTGACCGCGGAGGCGATGCCCAATCTGCGCACGATGGCCAACCTGACGGAGTACTGGATCGAGATCAACCGGCTGGAGAACCAGGCGGACCAGATCCACCGCAAGCTGCTGGCCCATCTGTTCAACGGCAAGTACGACGCCATCGAGGTGCTCAAGCTCAAGCAGATCGTGGACGTACTGGAAGAGGCGGCGGACGCTTTCGAGCACGTGGCGAACACGGTGGAGACCATCGCGGTCAAGGAGTCCTGACCTACGTGGACACCTTCGTTCTGATCGTGACCATCGCGGTCGCGCTCTTCTTCACGTACACCAACGGTTTCCACGACTCCGCCAACGCCATCGCCACCTCGGTCTCCACCCGGGCGCTCACCCCCAAGGCGGCGCTGTCGATGGCCGCCGTGATGAACATGGCCGGCGCCTTCCTGGGCAGCGGGGTGGCGCACACCGTGAGCGAGGGCCTGATCTCGACACCGCACGGCCGGTCGGGCATGGGGGTCCTCTTCGCGGCGCTCGTCGGTGCGATTGTCTGGAATTTGGTCACTTGGTACTTCGGTCTACCGTCGAGTTCCAGCCACGCCCTGTTCGGCGGTCTGGTCGGCGCGGCACTGGCCGGCGGGGTCAAGGTCCACTGGTCCGGGGTGGTCGACAAGGTCGTCATCCCGATGTTCGCCTCGCCGCTGATCGGCATCGTCGTCGGCTACGGGGTCATGCTGGCGATTCTGTGGTTCTTCCGCAGGTCCAACCCGCACAAGGTGAAGCGCGGCTTCCGGATAGCGCAGACCGTGTCGGCGGCGTCGATGGCGCTCGGACACGGCCTCCAGGACGCCCAGAAGGCGATGGGCATCGTGCTGATGGCGCTCACCATCCACGGCTCGACCACCGGGTCGGGCATCCCGATCTGGGTGAAGGTCGTCTGCGCGCTGATGCTGTCCCTGGGGACGTACGCGGGCGGCTGGCGGATCATGCGGACGCTCGGCCGGCGGATCATCGAGGTGGACCCGCCGCAGGGGTTCGCGGCGGAGATCACGGCGTCGTCGATCCTCTACACCACGGCGTACGTGTTCCAGGCGCCGGTGTCCACGACGCATGTGATGACCTCGGCGATCATGGGTGTCGGGGCGACGAAGCGGGTCAAGGCGGTGCGGTGGGGGGTGGCCAAGAACATCGTCGCGGGGTGGTTCATCACGATGCCCGCTGCCGCGGTGGTGGCGGCCGTCAGCTACTACATCGTGCGGCTCGCGTTCGGCTGACCCCCGGGGCTCCGCCCCGGACCCCGGGCCTCAAACGCCGGCCGGGCTGAATTGGCAGCGCGCCTGGCCCTGCGCTTGGACACGGCCGGGCTGAAATTGGCAGCGCGTCCGGCCCTGGGCCTGGACACGGCCGGGCTGAATTGGCAGCGCGTCCGGCTCTGTGGAAGTCACGGCCCCGGCCCCCCTGGAGGGGCCGGGGCCTTCGCCCTGCGGTGGCACCGCCATGCAGCACCGCACGGCGGTCTGTCATCCGAAGCGGCCGGAGATGTAATCCTCGGTGGCCTGCACGGACGGGTTCGCGAAGATGCGCTCGGTGTCGTCGATCTCGATGAGCTTGCCGGGCTTGCCGACCGCCGCCAGGTTGAAGAAGGCGGTACGGTCCGACACGCGCGCGGCCTGCTGCATGTTGTGGGTGACGATCACGATGGTGAACCGGGTCTTCAGCTCGCCGATCAGGTCCTCGATCGCGAGCGTGGAGATCGGGTCCAGCGCGGAGCACGGCTCGTCCATCAGCAGCACCTGCGGCTCGACCGCGATCGCGCGGGCGATGCACAGCCGCTGCTGCTGACCGCCGGACAGGCCCGAGCCGGGCTTGTTGAGGCGGTCCTTGACCTCGTTCCAGAGGTTGGCGCCCTTGAGGGACTTCTCGACGATCACGTCGAGTTCGCTCTTCCTGCGCACACCGTTGAGCCGCAGGCCGGCCGCCACGTTGTCGTAGATCGACATGGTGGGGAACGGGTTCGGCCGCTGGAAGACCATGCCGACCGTACGGCGGACGGTCACCGGGTCGACCCCGGAGCCGTACAGGTTCTCGTCGTCGAGCAGTACCTTGCCCTCGACCCGGCCGCCGGGGGTGACCTCGTGCATCCGGTTCAGGGTGCGCAGGAAGGTGGACTTGCCGCAGCCGGAGGGGCCGATGAAGGCGGTCACCGAGCGGGGTTCGACGGTCATCGAGATGTCGTCGATCGCTTTGTGGTCGCCGTAGAAGGCGGACAGGCCGCTGACGTCTATTCGCTTGGCCATGGGGATCACTTCTCTTCTGCTGACGGCCTCGTCAGCGGCTCGACTTGGGCGCCTTCCAGCGGGCGATGCCGCGGGCCGCGAGGTTGAGGATCATCACGAAGGCGATCAGGACCAGGGCCGCGCCCCAGGCGCGGTCGAACGAAGCGCTGTTGCCGTCGCCGTACTGCTGGTAGATGTAGAACGGCAGCGACGACTGCGGGTCCTTGAAGGGGTTCGTGTTGATCTTGGGGCTGCCGAAGACCAGCAGCGCGATCGGCGCGGTCTCGCCCGCGATGCGGGAGACGGCGAGCATCACACCGGTGGTGATGCCGCCGATCGCGGTGGGGACGACCACCTTGAGGATCGTGCGCCACTTCGGGATGCCCAGGGCCAGGGAGGCTTCGCGCAGCTCGTTGGGGACGAGCTTGAGCATTTCCTCGGTGGAGCGGACCACGACCGGCAGCATCAGGATCGCCAGGGCGAGCGCGCCGGCGATGCCCGAGCGCGGGGCCGCGTCGGTGAGCACGAACCAGACCGACAGGATGAACAGACCGGCCACGATCGACGGGACGCCGGTCATGACGTCGACGAAGAAGGTGACCGCCTTGGCCAGCGGGCCCCGGCCGTACTCGACCAGGTAGATCGCGGTGAGGATGCCCAGCGGCGCGGCGATCAGGGTGGCGATGCCGACCTGTTCCAGGGTGCCGATGATGGCGTGGTAGACGCCGCCGCCGGGCTGGATGGTCAGCACGTTGTTCATCGAGTGGGTGAGGAAGGTGCCGTCGATGACCTTCGCGCCCTTGCCGACCGTGGTCTCGATCAGCGAGTAGAGCGGCACGACGGCGAGGATGAAGCTGGACCAGACGAGGCTGGTGGCCACCCGGTCCTTGGCCTGACGGCGGCCCTCGACCCGGGCGGTGATCACGTACGAGCCGCCGACGAAGAGCGCGAGGGCGATCAGGCCCCACTGGATGTGGCTGTCGAGGCCGGCGCCCGCGCCGATGGCGGCGGCCGCCACGATCGAGCCCCCGGCGACGGCCGGCGAGGTCCAGCGCGGCAGCCTGCGGGTGGCCAGCAGCGGGAGGGCCGGGGCGGCGGAGGGCGCCGCGTCCATCACGGTGTCGGTCATGCGTCGGCCCCCGAGTACTCCTTGCGGCGGGCGATGATCAGCCGGGCGGCGCCGTTGACCAGCAGGGTGATGAAGAAGAGCACCAGGCCGGAGGCGATCAGCGCGTCACGGCCGAATTCGTCGGCCTCGCCGAATTTCGCGACGATGTTCTGCGAGAAGGTGCCGCCCAGCGGGTCCAGGATGTGCGCGGACAGCTGCGGCGAGGCGGACAGCACGGTGGCCACCGCCATCGTCTCGCCGAGCGCGCGGCCCAGGCCCAGCATGGAGGCGCTGATGATGCCGGAGCGGGCGAAGGGCAGCACCGACAGCCGGATCACCTCCCAGCGGGTCGCGCCGAGCGCGATCGCGGCCTCCTCGTGCATCCGGGGCACCTGCCGGATCACCTCGCGGCTCACATTCGTGATGATCGGCAGGACCATGATCGCCAGCAGGATGCCGACGGTGAACAGCGAGCGGGCCGCGGAGTTCGGGTCCTCCTTGTGGAAGATCACCGTCCAGCCGAAGTAGGTGCTGAGCCACAGATTGAGGCCCTGGAGGTGCGGTACGAGGAAGAGCGCGCCCCACAGGCCGTAGATGATGCTGGGCACGGCGGCGAGCAGGTCGATCACGTACGCGACGGGGCCGCCGAGGCGGCGCGGGGCGTAGTGGGTGATGAACAGGGCGATGCCGACCGCGATCGGGACCGCGATGGCCATCGCGATGATCGAGCTGACGACCGTGCCGTACGCCAGGACCGCGACACCGAAGACCGGTGGGTTCAGACTGGCGTTCCACTCGAAGGTGGTCAGGAAGTTGCCGTGGTCCTTGGAGATCGCGCTGACCGCGCGGACGGTGAGGAAGACCGCGATGGCGGCCATGACCACGAGGAGGAGGATGCCCGAGCCACGGGAAAGACCGGAGAAGATCCGGTCGCCCGGCCGGGTCACGGTCCGTGCCCGGTCCGGTGGTGCGGTGGGGGGTGGTGCGGTGGTTGTCATGAGATTTCTCCGGTCTGGGGTGGGGGAGCCCCGGCTCCCCCGGCGGCGGTGCACCGGATGTGCGGGGGTCCCGCGGCCCTCTCCCGGGCCGCGGGACCCCCGCTTCGATCAGGACAGGGCGGAGACGGTGGCCCGGACCTTCGTGGCGATCTCGGTCGGCAGCGGCGCGTAGCCCGCGGCCGTGAGCTGGGACTGGCCGTCCTCGCTCGCGATGTAGTTCAGGAAGGACTTGGTCAGCGGCAGGGTGTCGGCCTTGTTGCCCTTGTCGCAGGCGATCTCGTACGTCACCAGGACGATCGGGTACGCGTTGTCCGCCTTGGTGACGTACGCGCCGCTCAGGTCGAGCGAGAGGTCGGCGCCGGTGCCGACGACCTTCGCGGAGGCGATGCCCGCGGAGGCGTTGTCGGAGGTGGCCTCGACCGGCTGCGCCGCACCCGTCGCGATCTTGACGGTGCTGATGTCGCTCGCGGAGGCGTAGGACAGCTCGAAGTAGCCGATGGAGCCGGAGGTCTGCTTGACCAGGCCGGCCACGCCCGCGGACTTGGCGGCGGCCTGGCCGCCCTTGCCCGCCCACGCCTTGGCGTGCTCGTACGGCCAGTCGGCCGGGGCGGCGCCCTTGAGGTACTTGGTCAGGTTGTCCGTGGTGCCGGACTCGTCCTGGCGGTGGACCGACTGGATCTTGGTGCTGGGCAGCTTGGCGCCCGGGTTGAGCTTCTTGATCGCGGCGTCGTTCCAGGTGGTGATCTTCGAGTTGAAGATCTTCGCCAGGGTGGGCGCGTCCAGGACGAGGTTGTCGACGCCCGGGAGGTTGTAGCCGATCGCGATCGGGCCGCCGACCATCGGGATGCTGATGCCCTGGCCGTTGGTGCAGACCTTCTGGGAGGCGGTGACCTCTTCGGGCTTCAGCGGGGAGTCGGAGCCGGCGAAGGCGTCCGTGCCCTGGTTGAAGTCGACGATGCCCTCACCGGAGGACGACGTCTTGTAGTTGATCGTGGCACCGGCGCACGCCTCCTGGTAGTTCTTCACCCAGGACTCGATGGCGTTCTGCTGGGCGGAGGAGCCGGAGGCCAGTATCTGGCCCTTCTCACAGGAGATGCCGGAAGCGTTGGTGTCGGTGCTGCCCGTGCTGGACTGGGCGCTGCTGCCGCTGGCGCTCGGGGTGGCGTTGCTGTCGCTGTTGTCGTCCGAACCGCAGGCGGTCAGGACCAGCGCGCCGGTAATCGCGACCGCGCCGACGGTCAGGGCCCGCAGCCCGCTCTTACGCTGAAGCTTCACCTTCGTGTGTTCCTTCCGATTGCCCGCCGTGGTTCGGCGAACGAGACGCTCGGCGGCGTGATGCGCGCCGGTAAGGCCGAAATTAGGCAGATGAGATGAAGGGCCCGGCGGGGCGGGGTGAACGAGGGGTGAACCTCCCCCGTCGGTGTGGTGTCGCCTGCGGCGGGCTGCGCTTTGGCTGGTGTCCTGCGGACGATTTCAGCGGGTTCGGCGGGTTGGGCACCGCCGGGCTGCGCCGTTCCGCGTCCCGCCGCGGCGGCGGGGAAGGGATTGCGGCTCGGTCCGCAGCCTGGGCTCCGGAGGCCGGGGGCCTTGCGCCTGGCGGCGGGCACTGTCCTGCGGACAGCTTCGGCGGGTTGGCACCGCCGGGCTGCGCCGTTCCGCGTCCCGCCGCGGCGGCGGGAAGAATTTGCGGGTCACCGCGCCGTGCATCGGTGTCGGCGGGTTGGCACCGCCGGGGTGCGTTGTTTCGCGTTCCGGCGCGGGGGCGGGAAGAATTTGCGGGTCACCGCGCAGGGCCCAGGTGTCGGCGGGTTGGGCACCGCCGGGCTGCGTCGTCCCGCGTCCCGCCGCGGCGGCGGGGGAAGGGGTCGTTATGGGGTCAGGGTGAGGAGGAGGGCCGGGATGAGGGGGCGGTCGCGGTCGTGGGTGAGGCGGTGGCGCGCGGAGACCGGCGGCAGCCAGATCATCCGGTCGACCTCGCGGTTGGCCGCGAAAACCCCGCCCACGGCCTCGGCCGCCCAGTAGCGGACCTCCTTGGCCCGCCCCTCCACCCAGTACCGCGTCAGGCCCAGCGCGGCGCCCAGCGCGCACTCCAGCCCGGTCTCCTCCCGGGTCTCCCGCACCGCCGCCGCCGCGAACTCCTCGTCCCGCTTGAGCTTCCCCTTGGGCAGGCTCCAGTCGTCGTAGCGCGGCCGGTGGATCAGCGCGATCTCGACGCCGCCGCCCCCGTACGGCGAGCGACGCCACAGGACCGTGCCCGCCGCGCGGACCGTCGTCGTACCACCGCTGACGTGCGTCATTCGGACCCCCTCGGCTGCCACAGCCGGGAGAAGGCGAAGCGGGCGGCCTCGACCTCGTGCCGCTGGTCGGCGTGCAGCACGCCCAGCGCGTAGGCGGTCGCGGGGGCGATCCGCGGGGTGCGGGCCGCCGCGGCGACCGCGGAGGCGGACTCCGCGGCCTCGTGGTGGCGTTGCAGCAGTACGGCCGCCTCACCGAGCATCCGCTGCTCGCCGTGGCCGCCGGCCCCCGGCACCTCCGCGGCGTAACGGCTCAGCCGCAGCAGTATGCGGACCTGGTGCCAGGGCGCGTCCTGGAGGTCCGCGGACAGCTCGGCGCCCAGCGACGCCTGTACGGCCCGCGAGTTGTACGGGTGCCCTGCCCGGTGCAGCGGCAGCGCGGCGGCGGCCTCGGCCAGGCGGGCGTGCGCCTGCGCGGCCAGCGGCGGCAGTACGGCGGCGGCCGGTTCCGCGGCGGACGCGGTCAGCGGCACCTCGGAGGCCAGGACGGCGAGCGCGTCGGCCAGCCCGTGGAAGCGGGAGGAGCCCATCGCCTGGAGCGTCGCCGAGTGCGCCCGGGTCCGGACGAGGGTCAGCTGCCGTTCGAGCAGCGCGGCGGCCCGCCCGGCCCCGATCGCGAGCGGCGCCTCTGCGGCGTCGGCGGCCGACAGCCGGCGCAGCGCGTCGAGCAGCCGCCCGAGCCGCGCCACGTACTGCGGCTCGCGGCCCAGCGTGGCCGACAGCCAGCCCAGTTCGCCGCGCAGGCCCTCGGCCCAGGCCGGCTCGGTCAGGGGCGCGTAGGTGTGCAGTACGCCCGCGATGCGCTGGGCGCTGCGCCGCAGCAGGGTGTCGGCGTCGGCCTCCTCGTCGCCGCGCAGGCCGAGCCCGCGCAGGAAGGCGGTGGCCTGGGCCTGGAGGTAGTACGTGAGCGCCGCCCCGGCGGTCACACCTCCGGGTACGGGGAGGTCGCCGGCGGCCGGGACGTCCCTGGCCGCCGGAATGCTTCCGGTGGCCGGGGCGCCGACGGGTGCGGGCGGCCGCACGGGATCACGTTGCTGCTGACGGGCCACGCCGGCGCCTCCGGGCGTCGATGAGCATCTCCTGGACGTTGACCAGCGGCCGGCCCTCGGGATCGGTGCTGTGCCGGGTCCAGTTGCCGTCGGCCGCCAGGTGCCAGGAGGCCGTGGCGTCGGACATTCCGGTCTCCAGAAGGCGGTTGAGGGTGGCGCGCTGGGTCGGGTCGGTGACCCGTACCAGCGCCTCGATCCGGCGGTCGAGGTTGCGGTGCATCATGTCGGCGCTGCCCAGCCACACCTCGGGCTCACCGCCGTTGCCGAAGATGAACACCCGCGAGTGTTCGAGGAAGCGGCCGAGCACACTGCGGACCCGGATGTTCTCGGAGAGCCCTTCCACACCGGGCCGCAGCGCGCAGATCCCGCGCACCCAGACGTCGACCGGCACACCGGCCTGCGAGGCGCGGTAGAGCGCGTCGATGATCACCTCGTCCACGATCGAGTTGACCTTGAGCCGGACGTACGCGGGCCGTCCGGCCCGGTGGTGGTCGATCTCGGCGACGATCCGCTGGATCAGCCCGTCGCGCAGGCTGCGCGGGGCGACCAGCAGCCGGTTGTACGCCTCGCGCCGGGAGTAGCCGGACAGCCGGTTGAACAGGTGCGAGAGATCCGCGCCGACCTGCGGGTCGACGGTCAGCAGGCCGAGGTCCTCGTAGAGCCGGGCCGTCTTGGGGTGGTAGTTGCCGGTGCCGACGTGGCTGTAGCGGCGCAGCGTGTCGCCCTCCTGGCGGACCACGAGGGAGAGCTTGCAGTGCGTCTTGAGGCCGACCAGTCCGTACACCACATGGCAGCCGGCCTCCTCCAGCTTGCGGGCCCACTTGATGTTGGCCTGCTCGTCGAAGCGGGCCTTGATCTCGACCAGGACCAGCACCTGCTTGCCCGCCTCGGCGGCGTCTATCAGCGCGTCCACGATCGGTGAGTCGCCCGAGGTGCGGTAGAGCGTCTGCTTGATGGCCAGCACGTCCGGGTCGGCGGCGGCCTGGTCCAGGAACGCCTGCACGGACGTGGAGAACGAGTCGTACGGGTGGTGCAGCAGTACGTCCCGCTCGCGCATCGCCGCGAAGATGTCCGGGGGCGAGGCGGACTCGACCTCGGCCAGGTCCCGGTGGGTGCCGGCCACGTAAGGGCGGTACTTCAGCTCCTCGCGGTCCAGGCCCGCGATGGCGAACAGACCGGTCAGGTCCAGTGGGCCGGGCAGCGGGTAGACCTCGGTGTCCTTCATCTTCAGCTCGTGGACGAGGAGGTCCAGCACGCGCGGCGCGATGGACTCCTCGACCTCCAGCCGTACCGGCGGCCCGAAGCGGCGGCGCATCAGCTCCTTCTCCAGCGCCTGGAGCAGATTCTCGGCGTCGTCCTCCTCGACCTCCAGGTCCTCGTTGCGGGTGACCCGGAACATGTGGTGGTCGAGCACTTCCATCCCGGGGAACAGCTCGTCAAGGTGCGCGGCGATCACGTCCTCAAGCGGCACGTACCGCTGCGGGCCGGCCTCCAGGAAGCGGGACAGGATCGGCGGCACCTTGACCCGTGCGAAGTGCTCGTGCCCGGAGACCGGGTTCCGTACGACGACGGCCAGATTCAGCGACAGGCCGGAGATGTACGGGAAGGGGTGCGCGGGGTCGACGGCCAGCGGGGTCAGCACCGGGAAGATCTGCTGCCGGAACAGCGTCGCCAGCCGCGCCTGCTCCTTGCCGGTCAGCTCCGCCCAGCGGATGACGTGGATGCCCTCGTCGGCGAGCTGCGGGGCCACGTCGTTCTGGAAGCAGGCGGCGTGCCGGGCCATGAGTTCGCGGGACCGGGTCAGTATCAGGTCCAGTACGTCCCGCGGCTGGAGGCCGGAGGCGGCGCGGGTGGCCACGCCGGTGGCCATCCGGCGTTTGAGGCCCGCGACGCGGACCATGAAGAACTCGTCCAGGTTGCTGGCGAATATCGCCAGGAAATTCGCCCGTTCGAGGAGCGGGGTCGTAGGGTCCTCGGCGAGTTCGAGCACCCGCTCGTTGAACGCCAGCCAACTGCGTTCACGGTCGAGGAAGCGGCCCTGGGGCAGCTCCTCGCCGAACTCCTCGCTGGCCGCGTCCAGGCCCGGCGGTTCCGGTTCCAGGTCGGGCACGACCCGCGGGCGGAAGGTGCCGTCGGTGCTGTCGCCGGGCCCCAGCAGGGGCTGGGACGGCACACTCGGGTGATTCGTCTGGGCCATGGTCTACGAGCCCTCCTCCGGTCGCGGCGCACATGCCCGGCGGGCGGCCCTCTTGAGGCGGCTGTCAGCCGTCACTCCATTGTCCCGTCTGCGCGGGGATTCCGGCAGGTCGGGCGGGGGAGTGGAGGTCGGGGCGGGGTGCGGCACTCCGCGATCCTCGCAAGGCCGATTGAACCGGGGGTGACAACGGGATGGACGCGAGGATTCGCTCGTGCGGCGTGCCCGCGCCCGGCGGCGCGGGGTGGTTCCCGCCCGCATCACCCGTGCGGGGCGAGTCGGATTTCGGCTCTCCGTCCTCCGGCGGGGTGACCCGCTGTCGGCGGCTTCCCCTTGTACGGGCGGGTCGGCGGGAGAACGCCTAGCTCTCCGTGCGGAACATGAGGTCCACCTCGTACGTGCTGAACCCCAGCCCCTCGTACACCGCGACAGCGGCCGCGTTGTCCGCGTCCACATACAGCATCGCGTTCCGTATGCCCCGCTCCCGCGCCAGGTAACGCAGGCCGATCGCGGTGAGCGCTTTGCCCAGGCCGCCGCCCTGCGCGCCGGGGGCGATGCCGACGACGTAGACCTCGCCGGCGCCCTCGTCCTCGTGCACCTTCGTCCAGTGGAACCCGGCCAGTGCGGAGCCGCGGAAGGCCAGGAAGAAGCCCTCGGGGTCGAACCACGGCTCGGCCTTGCGGTCGTCCAGATCACTCTGCGTGAGGCCGCCCTGCTCGGGGTGGTGGGCGAAGGCCGCCGCGTTGACCGCGAGCCACGCCGCGTCGTCCTGGCCGGGCACGAAGGTCCTCACGGTCACGCCCTCGGGCAGCACCGGCTCCGGCAGGCCCGCCGGCTCGGGGTCGAGCGGCCGCCGCAGCTGCCGCAGCTCGCGGAAGAGCTTGAGGCCCAGCTGCACCGCGAGGTGCCGGGCCGCCGGGTGTCCGCCGTGCGCCCAGACCCGCAGCCGCTTGCCGGTGGCCGTCAGCAGCGCCTCGCCGAGCGCCCTGCCGTGCCCGTACGAACGGTGTTCGGGGTGCACCACGAACTCCGCCGAGGGCGCCTCGACCGGGTCGGAGCCGTCGATCTGACCGTAGCCGGTCAGCAGCTCTGAACCGTCGGGGTCGCTGTCGCGGCCGGGCGTCCAGAGCAGCAGATGCCGTACGCCCGCCCGGCCCCCCCGCCGCAGGTGCAGCCTGCCCTGCTCGGACACCGCGGGCTGGCCGTCGGCCGTCGCAGCCGTCCCGATCAGGCCGAGCACCGCCTCGGCGGTCTCCGCGCTCAGTTCGCCCAGTTCCTCGATGCGCCGCTCGCTCATGCCGAAATCGTACGGGTCCGCCCGGCCGCGGTGGGAGCGGTCGCCCTACGCGGTGTCGGGACGAGTACGGCGGACAGGCACGCGGTGAGAGCGGCGAGCGCGAAGCCGGGCCAGTACGCGGTGGCCGAGATGATCGCGGCCATGACCGGCGGGACGGCGGCCGCGGTGAGGTTCTGGCCGGTGTTGTGGACGCCGAGGGCCCGCCCGGACCACGCCGGACCCGCGTACTCGGCGGTGGAGGTGAAGGACAGCCCGTTGGTGCTCGAGGTGATCGCGATGGCGGCCACCAGCAGCACCGGGGTGAGCGGCGAGGGGAAGGCGGTGCTCAGGGTCGTCGCGGCGACCACGGCCGCGGTGACCACGGCGAGCTGACGCATGGGCCGCAGCCGGTTGCCGACCCGGTCGGACCAGCGGCCGACCAGAATACGGGACAGCGCGCCCATCCCTTGGGCGACGGCGATCAGCTGTCCGGCGTGCACGGGCGACCAGCCGCGTACGTCGACCAGCAGCACCAGCGCGAACGCACCCGCGGTGAACTGCGGGATCACCAGCAGCGCGGCCGAGCCGTGGATGCGCCACAGCAGGCGCGAGCCGCGGTACGGGTTCGGCGCGGGCTCGGCGGCGGCCTTGGCCGGGCGGGCCGGGTCGGCGGCGAAGACCGCGATCAGTACGGCGATCACACCGCAGATCACGGCGAGGAAGCCGATGGCGCCGGGCAGACCGTGCGCGTCGGCGAGCGGCGGCATGGCCAGCGCGGCCAGGCCCATGCCCAGCGGGGTCGAGGTCTGGCGGATGCCCATCGCGAGGCCGCGTTCCCCGGCGGAGAACCAGCCCATCACCAGGCGGCCGCTGGCCGAGTAGACGGAGGCGCCGGCCGCGCCCGCCGTGATCAGCAGCAGGCCCAGGGCGACCATGCCGTGGGCGGCCCAGGCGGCGCCCGCGAGGGCGGCGGCCGCCGCGCCCAGGCCGAGGGCGATCACCACGCGCTCGCCCCAGCGGTCGGCGGCGGCTCCCCAGGCGTAGAGGGCGACCACGAGCCCGGCGGCGGGACAGGCGACGAGCAGGCCGACCTGGGTGAGGCTGAGATGCTGGTGGCCGCGCAGGGTGTCGGCGAGGTACGGGATTCCGTACACGAAGGCGCAGGCGGCCGTTTGGGCCGCGGTGCCCAGGGCCAGCATCAGCCAGCGGCGCATGGGGCACCTCCTTGGGTAGGTGGTGCGTCCAACTATGAGGCCACGCCGAGGGGTGAGACAGTCTGTTTCGCATGGTGGGACGGCTGACCCGCCGGCCCGCGCGGGAAGACCGGGCTCGCCACCGTCGACCGCGGCCCCGGACTCAGGAAGCCGGCGGCTCCTCCGGCGGGCCCTCCGGCGGAGCCGTCGCCGCCCCCGGAAGCCGCAGCGCGGCCAGCGTGCCGCCGCCGGGCGCCGGGGAGAGCGAGACCTCGCCCCCGGCCTGCTGGACCGTACGGGCCACGATGGACAGACCGAGACCGCTGCCGGGCAGCGACCGCGCGGACGGCGACCGCCAGAACCGCTCGAAGACGTGCGGCAGTTCCTCCGTCGCGATACCGGGCCCGTGGTCCCGTACGGTCAGCTGCCCGCCGCGCAGCCGCACCTCGATCTCGCCGCCGGGCGGGCTGAACTTCACCGCGTTGTCCATCAGGTTGACGATCGCCCGCTCCAGCGCCGACGCCTCGCCCCGCACGAACCAGGGCGTCACGTCCGCCACGATCTTCAGATCGGGGCCGCGCAGCCGGGCCCGCCGCAGGGCGGTCTCGGTGACCTCGTGCAGCGCCACGACCTGGAGGGTCGGTGTCGCGTCGGGCCGGGAGAGCTCCTGCAGATCGCCGATCAGCGCGGCCAGTTCGGTCATCTGGGCCTTCACCGAGGCCAGCAGCTCCGCGCGGTCCTCCGGCGGGATCGCCCGGCCGGTGGCCTCGCTGCGTTCCAGCAGCTCGATGTTGGTGCGCAGCGAGGTCAGCGGGGTGCGCAACTCGTGCCCCGCGTCCGCGATCAGCTGCTGCTGCCGGTCCCTGGAGGAGGCGAGCGCGGCCGTCATCGCGTTGAACGACTCGCTCAGCCGGGCGATCTCGTCCTCCCCGGCCACCGGGATGCGGACGTTCAGATCCTCGGTGCGGGTGATGTGCTCGACGGTCTCGGTGAGCGCGTCCACGGGCCGCAGGCCGGTACGGGCGATCCACATGCCCGCGCTCGCCGCGCCGACGACACCGATCCCGGCGACGGCCAGCAGCACCCAGGCCAGGGTGGTGAGGGTCTTGTCGATCTCGGTCAGCGGCCGGGAGACCATCACGGCCAGATCGGTGGGCCGGGTGATGCCGGGGCCCTGGACCACGATCTGCTGGGTGTAGACGCGTACGGACTGGCCGGTGACGGTCGTCGCGTTGTGGGTGGCCGCCTTCCGCTGGCCGAGGGCCACCTGGGTGTCGACGGTCTGCACCTTGACCGGCACCGAGTTCTGCGCGACGCACCGGGAGCCGTTGGACTTGACCACCTGGTAGCCGGTGTCGGAGCTGGGGGCGTCGTCGTTGCCCACGCCCGGGCCGTTCTCGTCGCAGCTGTTGACCAGGGAGTTGAGGAAGATCTGCGGGACCCGGGTGCCGTGCAGGGTCGCGTCGAGCTGCCGGCCCAGCTGGTCCCGGGTGATCAGCCAGCAGGCCAGCGCCGCCGCCGCGACCGCGATGGTGACCGCCACGGCGGTCAGCAGGGTCAGCCGGGTGCGCAGGGGGAGCGTGCTCACGCGTGCCCGCCGTCCGGGGCGCGCAGTACGTACCCGACCCCCCGGACCGTGTGCACGACCCGGGGCATGCCGCCCGCCTCGGTCTTGCGGCGCAGGTACATCACGTACACGTCCAGGGAGTTGGACGACGGCTCGAAGTCGAAGCCCCACACGGACTTGAGGATCTGCTCGCGGGTGAGGACCTGGCGGGGGTGGGCGAGGAAGAGCTCCAGCAGGGTGTACTCGGTGCGGGTGAGTTCGACCGGGCGGCCGGCCCGGGTGACCTCGCGGGTGGTGGTGTCCATCCGCAGGTCGGCGAAGGCCAGGGTGTGGTGGGTGTCCTCGCCCTGGCCGGGGTGGGAGGCGTAGTGGCTGCGGCGCAGCAGGGCCCGCAGCCGGGCGAGGAGTTCGTCGAGCTCGAAGGGCTTGACGAGGTAGTCGTCGGCGCCCGCGTCGAGCCCGGTGACGCGGTCGCCGACGGTGTCGCGCGCGGTGAGCATGAGGATCGGCGTCATCACCCCGGTGGCGCGCAGCCGCCGTGCGGTGGTGAGCCCGTCCATGCGCGGCATGAGGACGTCGAGCACGATGGCGTCGGGCCGGTACGTCTCGGCCTGCTCCAGGGCGCCGATGCCGTCGGCCGCCAGCGCGGTGTCGTATCCCTCGAAGGCCAGGCTGCGGCGCAGCGCCTCCCGTACGGCGGGCTCGTCGTCCACGATCAGGATGCGAGCGGGGGCCTCGCCGCTGTCGCCGGGGCTCATGGTGTCGGGTACCTCTGCGGGTCGTCGGGGGTTCGGGTCTGTCTCTCAGCGTCGCACGGTGGCGGTGCGGGGCGCCGCAACCGCCGGAGCCTAGTTGCCGCCACCGGCCCGCAGGTGCGCGAGGTCGGCCTTGACGGTGTTGATCGGGATCGCGAATCCGAGGCCGACGCTGCCGGCGCTCGACGAGCCGCCCGAGGACGAGGAGTCGGCGTACATCGCCGAGTTGATGCCCACGATCTGGCCGCTCATGTTGATCAGGGCGCCGCCGGAGTTGCCCGGGTTGAGCGAGGCGTCGGTCTGGATCGCCTTGTACGTGGTGGTGGAGTTGCCGGTGCTGCCGTTGTACTGGTTGCCGCCGAAGGAGAACGGCCACTGGTCACCGCCACCACCGCCGTAGCCGCCGCCGTACTGCTGCTGTTGCTGCTGGCCCTGGCTCTCGTCGGTGGAGACCGTCACATCGCGGTTGAGCGCGGAGACGATGCCGCTGGTGACCGTGCCGGCCAGGCCCTCGGGGGAGCCGATGGCCACGACCTGGTCGCCGACGACCAGCCTGGAAGAGTCGCCGAGGGTCACCGCGGGCAGGCCACTGGCGCCCTGGACCTTGATCAGCGCGAGGTCCTTGGCCGGGTCGGTGCCGACCACCGACGCGGTGGCGGTCTTGCCGTTGCTGTAGCGCACGGACACGGAGTCCGCGCCCGCGATGACGTGGTTGTTGGTGACGATCTGCCCGTTGGCGGTGATGATGATGCCGGCGCCGGTGGACTTGCCGCTGTTGGAGGTCGCGTTGATCTCGACCACGCTGGGGCTGACCGCCTTGGCCACGCCCGCGATGCTGCCGTCGACCGAGCTGGCGTTGATCGCGCTGGCCGTGGCGACGCTGCCGGAGTGGTCGGTTCCGTTGCCGATCAGGGCGCCCGCGCCGCCGCCGATCACACCGGCCGCGACGGCCACGGCCGCGAGCAGGGCGACCGGTCCGCGGGCCTTGCGCCGCGCGTGCGGGGCGGGGCCGGCGGCGAGCGCCGCGTAGCCGGGCCCGGCCGGGGGCGGCGGGAAGGCGGGCGGCGGCGGGTAGTCGCCGTAGGTGCCGGCGGGGTCGCCGCACGCGGGGAGGTCGGCGGACGCGGGGAAGTCGGTGGACGTGCCGGCGTCACCGGCGGGCGCGCTCTCGTGGAGCGGTGCCTCGTAGCCTTCGGGGCCCGGGGTCGCGGCCGGTTCGGGGGCCGGGACTCGCGGGCCGAAGTAGAGCGGAAGCGACGGGTCGTGCGGGTACTGGGGTTCGCCGCCGTTGCGGCTGCTCTCGGTCATGTCTATGACTGTGTGCCCGGATCATGAGAGCCGCCTGAGCACACGCTGAGAAGCCCGACAGAAGCAGGTATGCCCCATGTAAGGAAGATCGCCGGGAGCCGCCCCCCAGGGGCGGGAAAGCCGTACCGCACCCGCCCCCGTGACCCGCCGGAAGCCCCGCTCGCGTCAGTTCCGAAACACCGTCAGAAACCGTTCACCGGACGGTCCGCGGGCGTGAGCCGACGCCTCACCGGACGCCGTTCGGAAACGATCCCGGACGGCTCAGGAGTGGCACCCGCAGGAGTTCCGCACCACCAGCCGGGACGGGAACGTGCGCAGCCGCTCCCGGCGCGAACCCGGTACCCGCAGCGAGTCGTCGAGCACCGCGTCCACCGCCGCCCTGGCCATCGCCTGCCGGTCGGAGGCGACCGTGGTCAGCGGCGGGTCGGAGAGCCCGGCCTCCTTCACGTCGTCGAAGCCGGCCACCGCCAGCTCCCCCGGCACGTCGAGCCGCAGTTCTCGGGCGGCCCGCAGGACGCCGATCGCCTGGTCGTCGGTCGCGCAGAAGATGGCCGGCGGCCGGTCGGGGCCCGCGAGCAGCTTGAGCGCGACCTGGTAGGCGTCGTAACGGTTGTAGGGGGCGTGGAAGAGCCGCCCCTCCGTGGACTTCCCGGCCTCCTGCATGGCCCGCTGCCAGCCGACCACGTGGTCGGTGACCGGGTCGCCGACCACCGGGGTGGTCTCGGTGCCGCCGAGGCAGGCGACGTACGGGTGGCCGTGCTCCAGCAGATGCCGGGTGGCGAGCTGGGCGCCGCCGATGTCATCGGTGACGACCGCGATGTCGTCGATGCCCTCGGGGCGTTCCTGGAGCAGCACCACCCGGGCGTCCCACGCCTCGATCTCGGCGGCGGCGTTCTCGCTGGTGCCCTGGCTGATCAGGATCAGCCCGGAGACGCGCATGCCGAGGAAGGCCCGCAGATAGTGCACCTCGCGCTCGTCGAGGTAGTCGGAGTTGCCGACCAGCACCATCTTTCCGCGCTCGGCGGCGGCCTGTTCGACCGCGTGCGCCATCTCCGCGAAGAACGGCTGGCGCGCGTCGGGCACGATCAGGCCGATCAGGTCGGTACGGCGGCTGGCCATCGCCTGAGCGACCCGGTCGGGCCGGTAGCCGAGCTGCTTGATGGCCGCGAGCACTCGCTCGCGGGTGGCCGGGGCTACCGGCCGGGGTCCGTTGTTGATGACGTAGCTGACGACCGCGGTCGAGGTCCCCGCCAGTCTCGCCACGTCGTCACGCGTCACCTTGGGCACGTCGCGCAGTCTACGCGTGTCTAAACGCTCGTCACATAGATCGTCATACGGTCTGTTCGGCAGATTTGCGACGAGTGGTCGGTTCACTGCCTGTTCGGTCGGCCGGACGCTCGCCCCGGCCCTGCGCCGCCTCGCTCCTGGCGGCCTCCTCGGCGGCCCGCTCGACCTTCTCCGGAGTCACGAACCGATAACCGACATTGCGTACCGTACCGATCAGCGACTCGTGCTCCACGCCGAGCTTGGCCCGCAGCCGCCGGACGTGCACATCCACCGTGCGGGTGCCGCCGAAGTAGTCGTAGCCCCACACCTCCTGGAGGAGCTGGGCGCGGGTGAAGACCCTGCCCGGGTGCTGCGCGAGGTACTTGAGCAGCTCGAACTCCTTGAAGGTCAGGTCGAGCACCCGGCCCTTGAGCTTCGCGCTGTACGTGGCCTCGTCGACCGACAGGTCGCCGTTGCGGATCTCCATCGGACTGTCCTCGGTGGTGATCTGCTGGCGTCCGGTCGCCAGTCGCAGCCGGGCCTCGACCTCGGCGGGCCCCGCGGTGTCGAGCAGCACGTCGTCGATTCCCCAGTCCGCGGTCACCGCGGCGAGCCCGCCCTCGGTGACCACCAGCAGCAGCGGGCACCCGGGCCCGGTGGAACGCAGCAGTTGGCACAGGCTGCGCACCTGCGGCAGATCGCGCCTGCCGTCGATCAGGATGACATCGGCGCCGGGGGTGTCCACCAGGGCAGGGCCCTCGGCGGGCGCCACACGCACGCTGTGCAGCAGCAGCCCCAGCGCGGGCAGTACCTCGGTGGACGGCTGGAGGGCGTTGGTCAGAAGCAGGAGAGAACTCACCGGACGCTCCCGTCGACGTGGGTCTGCGCGGGACAGCGCACCGCGCGCTTGCTGATCGGGTCGAGCTGGTCGAGCTGGCTCAAAGTGAACCCCTCCTCGGTCCGTGCGAGGACGACGTACCGTGTGCCGGAAAGCACGAAAGGACCTGGAGGCGACATTGCCCAGGTCCTGTTCCAAGGAAGAATAGCCCACATGGACAGCCCTGCCGAGACCGATGACACACGTATGCGTGTCACGCCGATCACTTCGAGTGGTCACCGCGCGGTGTTGTTGACGTCCGACGGGGTGCCGATCGAGGCCGAGCACCGCCCGGCCGAGGGCGGGTCCGACCGGACGGCGATCGTGCTGGCCCACGGCTTCACGGGCGCGCTGGAGCGGCCCGCGGTGCGGCGCGCGGCGGAGACCTTCCGCCGCTTCGGCGGTGTGGTGACCTTCTCCTTCCGCGGCCACGGCCGCTCCGGCGGCCGGTCCACGGTCGGTGACCTGGAAATCCTCGACTTGGACGCGGCCGTTCGGTGGGCGCGGCGGCTGGGGTACGCCCGGGTGGCCACGGTCGGCTTCTCGATGGGCGGCTCGGTGGTGCTGCGGCACGCCGGGGCGGCGGGCGGCGGACGTCCGCCGCGACCCGGGGCCGGGGACACGTCCCCGGCGGAGGCGGTCGACGCCGTGGTCGCGGTCAGCTCTCCCGCGCGCTGGTACTACCGGGGGACCGCGCCCATGCGGCGGCTGCACTGGGTGGTGACCCGGCCGACCGGGCGGCTGGTCTCCCGGCTGGGCCTGCGCACCCGTATCGACCCCGAGGAGTGGGACCCGGTGCCGCCCTCGCCGGTCGAGTCCGTGCCGTACATCGCGCCCACCCCGCTGCTGATCGTGCACGGCGACCGGGACACGTACTTCCCGCTCGACCATCCGCGCTCGCTGGCCGCCGCGGCGGGGGAGGGCAACGCGGAGCTGTGGATCGAGCGCGGCTTCGGCCACGCGGAGAACGCGGCCGAGCCCGCGCTGCTGGGCCGGATCGGCGACTGGCTGACCGCCCGTGTTCCCGCCCGGTGACGCGGACGGGCCATGATGGACGCCGGCACGGCGTGCGCCGAAGGACGCGAGGCGCACGGCGTGAGCACACAAGACACATGAGACATGCGTACGACGCGATGACGAGGGACGGAGCGGAGCGCGATGGCTGCACCCCACCCGGCCACGGGCCCGGCGGGCACGATCCGCTACTGGGCGGCCGCGAAGGCCGCCGCGGGCACGGCGGAGGAGCCGTACCGGGCGGCGAACCTCGCCGACGCCCTCGCCGCCGCCCGTGCCCGTCACGCCCGTGAACCGGAGTTCGCCCGCGTCCTGCTGCGCTGCTCCTTCCTGATCGACGGCGACCCCGTCGGCACCCGCGACCACACCGCGGTCCCTCTGCCCGACGGCGGCACGGTGGAGGTCCTCCCACCGTTCGCGGGAGGATGAACATGACGAACCACGAAGACTTCGCCTCCGGCGCCGGTGAGGAGTACGGCTCGGCCCCCGGCCACCCGCCGAGGGACGCGGACCGGGAGCAGGGCCCCCTCCCGGGCGGCGCCCGCCGCTCCCACCGCGGCGCGAGCGAGGCGGCCCCCGGCTACCCGGCGTACGACCAGGCGCCCGGCTACGGTGAGGGGCCCGGCCACAGGCCCGGCCACCCGGCGGCCGGCCCGTACGGTCAGGCCCCCGGCGGGCCCGGCGGGGGCTCCCACCGCGGCAGGGCCGAGACGACCCCCGGCCCCACCCCGGCCCCGGACGGCCCCTACGCCGACCCGCGGCGGGCATACGGGATCGATCAGGGCGGGCAGCAGTCCGGCGACTATGTCTACGGCGCTCCCTACGACGACGGCGCCTACCGCCCCGAGCCGCCCGGGAACCACGGCGAGCACTTGCCCCGGACGTACGGCGAGCACCCTCCTGGCGCGCCCGGCGGTTACGGCGACCCGCTGCCCGGAGCCGTCGGCGGCTACGGCGGCCCGTCCGACGCCCAGGCGTGGGGGCACTCGTCCGCCCAGGACCCGTACGCGCCCCCGGTGCCCTCCGGGGACGGCTGGAGCCCGGCGCCGGCCGCCGCCCACCCGTGGGCCGCGCAGCCCGACCACGCGTACGAGGCCCAGCAGGCCCAGCCCCGGGCGTATGAGCACACGGCCCTGCCGCAGACGCAGGACCACACCGCCCTGCCGCAGTCCTACGAGCACACCGCCCTGCTGCCCGTGCTGGAGGAGTTCCGGGACGTCAGGGAAGCCGAGGCGTCCGGGCCCGAGGCCGGGACGCCGCAGCCCGCCCCCGCTCCCCGGACCGGCTCGCCGATCATCCCGCCGGGCATCCAGCCCGCGGCCCTCACCGCCGCCCTCGGGCTGCTGCTGGCGGGCGGCGCCGCGGTCGGCAAGCCCGGTCTCGCCGTGATCCTGGTGGTGCTTGAGGCCGTCACCGCCGCCGGGTGGTTCCGGCTCAACGGTATGTGGCCCGCCCGGCAGGGCATCGTGCTGGCCTTCCTCGCCGGGGTGACCGCCGACATCGCCCTGCTCGCCGCGGACGGCTCCCACGGGCCCGCCGTACTGCTCGGCACGCTCGGTGTGTGGCTGCTGCTGGTCCTCGTGCTCCAGCTGCGCCACCACGGCTCGGCCGACGAACGGCTCTCCTCGCTGACCGCGACCTCCGCGTCCACCCTGCTCACCGTGGTCGCCGCGGGCTATCTCGCCACGGCGACCTCGCACGCGGGCAGCGACCCGGTGGCGGTCGGCGTGATCGCGGTCGCGGCCGCCACGGTGGTCCGCGCCCTGCGGCTGCCCGGCGGCGGAGGCTTCTCGGTGGTGCTGTCACTGCTGGCGGCGGGCGCCAGCGGCTATCTGACCGGAGGGGCCACCGACTTCGGCTCGTTCGACGGGGTGCTGCTCGCCCTGGCCGCCGGGCTGTGCGCGGTGATCGGCCTGCGGGTCGCCAGTTACGACTTCCCGTCCCGCTTCGTGCACTTCACCGCGGGCGTGGCGCTGCCGCTGACCGCGGCGGCGCCGATCGTCTACATCCTGGGCACGGCCCTGAACTGAGCGAACCCGGTGCCCGGCCCGGGGAACGCCATCGGACAGCGCGGACAGCGCGGTCGGACAACGGCCCGGACAACGGATCGGCCGGGCCGGGAACCGTGGCGCCCCCGCCACCCGTCAGGGCTGGGGGGATGTCGAACGTGGAACGAGCGGGGAGTGCGGGCGCATGCGAGTGGCGCGGATAGTCCTGATCGTCGTGGTGATCCTCGGCGGTCTCTTCGTCGCGGCCGACCGGATCGCGGTGTCGGTGGCCGAGAAGAAGGTCGCCGAGCGGGCCCAGGCCACCGAGGGCCTGACGGTGAAGCCGAAGGTGTCGATCGAGGGCTTTCCGTTCCTCACCCAGGCCCTTTCCGGCAAGCTGGACGACGTGAAGATCTCCGCGAACGACATCGCGGCGGGCGACGGCGGGCAGCAGGTGCGCGTCGACAGCTTCCACGCCGATCTGCACGGCGTGAAGCTCTCCGACAACTACCACCGGGCGGTCGCCGACAACGCCGACGGGCTGGCGTTCCTCACCTACGAGGACCTGACCAAGGCCGCGCCCGACGGCATCAAGGTCTCCTACGCGGGCACGGCCGCCAACGGCAAGCCGCTGGTGAAGCTCTCCGGCGAGATCCTGAGCGCGCGGCTGAGCGTGCTGAGCCAGGTCACCGTGCGTGGGCCGGACACGATCGGGCTGCGCGCGCAGTCGATCCCCAAGGCGTTCACCGAGCTGGGCCTGGAGAACGACGTGCGGCAGAAGATCGACTTCACCCTCCAGCTCTCGCACATGCCGGCGAACATCTCGCTCACCTCGGTGACGGCCACGCCGGACGGCATATCCGTGGCCGCCGCGGGCAGAAATGTGGTTCTCGCCAACTGAGACGGCCCTGTCCGTACCGTAAGTCGCCGTGGTCCCCGGATGCGTTCGGGAGGCCCGCGGGCGCTGGAACACGGCCTCGATCGCATGTCCGTATCATTATACGGACAATCTTGTCTCGGTATGTGAAACAGCGGTGACACTCACCCGTTCATTTCCCTACGATCGGGACCATGACGCGACAGGCGGATCTCACGAAGCGGCGGGCAGTAGACCTGTGCCGCGTCGCCGCCATGCTCTGTCGCGCGACCTAGGGGCGGCAGCGTCCCCTGTGCCGATGCGGGCCCCGGGCCCCCGGCGCCGCCTGCCCGCCCCCGCCGTACCGGCACTTCCCGCGCACTGTTGCGCACTCGCGCAACACCGCGCCACCGCACATCCGTACTGCCCCGGAGGAGAACAGCATGAGCCGCAGTGACGTCCTGGTCGACGCCGACTGGGTCGAGGCCCACATCGACGACCCCAACGTGGTCATCGTGGAGGTGGACGAGGACACCTCGGCCTACGAGAAGAACCACATCAAGAACGCCGTCCGTATCGACTGGAAGACCGACCTCCAGGACCCGGTCCGCCGTGACTTCGTGGACCAGGCCGGCTTCGAGGCGCTGCTGTCCGCCAAGGGCATCGGCAACGACCACACCGTCGTGCTCTACGGCGGCAACAACAACTGGTTCGCCTCCTACGCGTACTGGTACTTCAAGCTCTACGGCCACGACGCCGTGAAGCTCCTCGACGGCGGCCGCAAGAAGTGGGAGCTGGACTCCCGCGACCTGGTCGTGGCCGTCCCCGAGCGCGCGGCCACCGAGTACAAGGCCAAGGCGCAGAACAACGCGATCCGCGCCTACCGCGACGACGTGGTCGCCGCGATCGGCAACCTGAACCTGGTCGACGTCCGTTCGCCCGACGAGTTCTCCGGCAAGCTGCTCGCCCCGGCGCACCTCCCGCAGGAGCAGTCGCAGCGCCCCGGCCACGTGCCCTCCGCGCGCAACATCCCGTGGTCGAAGAACGCCAACGACGACGGCACCTTCAAGTCCGACGAGGAGCTCACCGAGCTCTACGCGGCGGAGCAGGTCGACCTGGCGAAGGACACCATCGCCTACTGCCGTATCGGCGAGCGCTCCGCGCTCACCTGGTTCGTGCTGCACGAGCTGCTCGGCCAGCCGAACGTCAAGAACTACGACGGCTCGTGGACCGAGTACGGCTCGCTCGTCGGCGTCCCGATCGAGCTCGGCGCCAACTGAACCAGGAAGGTAGACACCCCATGTGTGGAGCGAAGGCCGGCGGGCCCGACCTGGCAGGAATCAATGTGGCGACCGAGACGATCATCCAGGGTTCGGTGACCCGGGACGGTGAGCCGGTCAGCGGCTACGTACGGCTGCTCGACGGCGGCGGCGAGTTCACCGCCGAGGTGCCCACCTCGGCGACCGGACAGTTCCGCTTCTTCGCGGCGCCGGGCACCTGGACGCTGCGCGCCCTCGTCCCGGGCGCCACGGTGGACCGTACGGTCGTGGCCCAGCAGGGCGCCGCGGCCGAGGTGGCCATCGCGGTCTGAGGCCGTCGGCCCCGGCCCACGGATGACGGAGGGCCGCACCCCGCGCAAGGGGGTGCGGCCCTCCGTGCCGTCCGGGGCCGGGCTTGTTGTCGGGCCCTCGCGTGGTGTCCGCGGAACCGTCCGTGCTGTTCCGGTATCGGCCGGGCGGACGTACCTTGGAACTGTGTACGCACGCCGACGTCACTGGTACTTCGCCATGATGGGCACTTGCGTAGTGCTCTTCGTCCTGGCGTGGGCGGTCGTGCGTATTTGGTCGGTTCCGGCCGCCATCGGCATGTGTCTGGTGGCGATGGTGATCCCGCCGGTCGCCGCGATCGTGGCGAACCGGCGCGGCCCCGAGGACCGCTGGTGGGACGAACAGCGCGATCCCCCGGACGACACGGAAACGAAACCCCCGCACGGCAGGGCCACCAGAAGCCGGGAGCGGCACTCCGCCCGGTCGGCCAAGTCCGGGAGGCCCCACCGATTGGGGAAGGCGAGCGCCTTCAACAGTTGCGGGGACCCGGAGTCCGACGCCTGGTGGGCGGAACTGGACGGCGGGAGCCGCCAGGACCGCCGAGAGTAGGCGGCGGACGCCCGGCGCTCAGTAGACGAGGGCCTGGACGCCCTCCGGCATGATCTCGCTGACGAAGAGCTGAGCGCCCGCGATCCGCACCCCGTCGATGACATCCTTCTCCGTGATGTCGCGGCGGGCCGCGCACTGGGTGCACAGGGTGACCCGGCCGCCCGCGAGGACCGCCGCCAGCAGATCGGGCAGCGGCGCGGAGTGCGGCAGTTCGAACTCGGCCGCCCGTTCCGGCAGCGCGAACCACGCGGACTCGCCGGTCAGCCAGAGCGAGACCTCGACCCCGCTGGCCACCGCGACCGCGGCCACCGTGAACGCCTGCGAGCACCGCTCGGGTGCGTCGGCCCCCGCCGTCACCTTGATCACAAGCTTCTTCGCCATGGACAGCAGCCTAAGGGGCCGCTGTGGTGGTGATATAAAACAGATCCGCGTGCATGGCACGCACGTACTTTTATGTGCCCGGGGGGGGCTCAGTTGGGAATCGACGACGGCGGACGCCGGCGTGGTCGGCTGCTCTCCGCCGCGGCCGGTCCGGTCGCGCTGGTGGCCGTGGCGGTCGGGGCGGTGGCCGCGTGCGGTGGCTCGTCCCCGGGGGCTCCGGACGCCTCGGCGACGGCCTCCCGCACTGGCACGTCCGCGGGCTCCGAGGCGTCCCCCGCACCTTCCGACGAAGCAGCCGAGGCGTCCCCGTCCGCCGGGGCCGACCGGCACGTCACCGGCCAGGTCAAGCACGGTGTGCACAGCGGTGACCTGCGCTTCTTCCTGGTGCCCGCGCCCGCGGAAGCCGATGTGTCCGGCGAACCGGCCGGCTCCCCGCTCTCCGCCGACGACATTGCCGCGCAGTCCCCCGACCAGGCCGCGGCCAAGCGCTCCCTCACGGCGTACGGCTTCCGGGCCGGCGCCTACCGTACGTATCTGACCGCCGACGGTGTCTCCGAGGTCACCGTCCGGCTGGTCCGGTTCGCCGGGCCGGACCAGGCCGCCGGCTACTACTCCGCACAGTCCTACCAAGGCGCCACGATCGCGCTCGACGGGAGCTTCCCGGCCCGCGCGTACAACATGGCGTCCGGCTCCGCCGAGTCCACGGACACCC
The DNA here is from genome assembly GCF_036199905.1 of Streptomyces sp. NBC_00223. Lineage (NCBI taxonomy): Bacteria > Bacillati > Actinomycetota > Actinomycetes > Kitasatosporales > Streptomycetaceae > Streptomyces > Streptomyces sp. NBC_00223. The sequence continues at coordinate 4,633,992 of NZ_CP108109.1, forward strand.
TGCTGGCCACCTCGTACCAGGGCGATGTGCACATCACCATCACGGTGACCGGCGGCAGGACCCCGTCCAGTGCGCTGCTGGAGCACCTGCTCGACGCCCAGTACCAGCGGCTGAGCACGGGTCGCTGACCCCCTCCCACCCCGTGGAGTGACCCCTTGTCTCACGACACCCCTGATCCGGAACCGGAGCGCGAGCCGGTCCCTGAGCCCGCGGTGGAACCGGTTCCCACCGCTGTTTCGGCTCCTGCGGAGCCCGGGGCAGAGGCCGTACCGGCCGACGCGCCCACGCCCGCGCTCGTACCGGACGCCGATGCCGCAGCCGTACCCGTGCCCGCCGACGCGCCCCCGCTGCCCTCGTACAAGCCGCGACGGCGGGGACGTACGACGCTGTTGATCGCGAGCGCCGCGGTGCTCGGGGTGCTGGCGGGCGGCGGGCTCGGCTACCGCGTCCAGCAGAACCGCGAGCCGACTCCGCTGCCGCCGCTGATCGGCCCGATGCTCGCCCAGCCCAAGGGTGTGGGCCCGGAGCCCGCGCGGCCGGCCGGGCAGGACCGCGACGTGGTCTACCAGGCCAATCTGTTGAAACTGCTCATGCCCACCCCCAAGGGCGCCAAGGAGCAGTTCCACGACTGGATGTCGCTGAGCGACTACGCGGACAGCTACAACGGCACCGACTACATGTTCCGCACCTTCGCGACCAACGACTACCAGCGCGGGGTCCGCGCGGAGTGGACGGACCCGCACAAGGCGTACGTCATCGTCAGCCTCACCCAGTTCCGGGACGAGGCCGCGCCCTACGCCCCGGAATTCTTCATCGAACAGCAGGAACTCGCGGACGACGACCCGGAGGACGGCCCGAGCCACGCGGTCCCGGGCGTGTCGAGCGGCTACGTTTGGGGCTCGGCCAAGGCGCACAAGGAAGCCGGCTATCTGCCTGAATACGAGGCTCGCGGCCTGGCCCAGATCGGCAACATCTACGTCGAGGTGTTTGTGAACTCGCCGCACCCGGTGCCGTACTCGACCGTCATGTCCGTGATGAAGAAGCAACTGGAGCGGCTGTGACCGACGAGACTCCTCCTTCGTCCGTGCCGGACGGGCCGCCGGTGCCGGAGGTGCCCGCGGCTCCGCTTCTTCCGCCGGCGGTACCCCCTCCGCCGGCGGTTCCTGTCCCGGAGGTGCCGCCTACCGGGGCCGAGGGCGCCGCTCCCGCTTCCGCTCCTGCCGCCCGGCGCTCCCGGCGCGGGCTCGCGCTCGCGGTGACGATCGCGCTGATCGTGGTCGCCGCGGGCGGCGGCATCGGATACGCCGTGCTCCGGCACCAGGACGGCAAGCCCTCGGCCACCCCCACCGCCACTCCGTGGACGCCGCCGAGCCCGACCGCGACCAGGGCCTTCGGCGTGAAGTCCGGCGGCAGCCACTACGGCAGCCTCGGCCTGCTGCTTCTTCCGATGCCCGAGCACTACACCCCGGGCCCGGACGTCAACGAGTTCGGCAACGATGTCGTGCTGAGTGGCGGGCAGGCGGAAAAGCTGGTCAAGGGCGATGTCAGCGCCCTGCCGAAGAAGCAGCGCAAGCGCGTCGAGACGGCCGTCGACGCACTGCACATCGAAGGTGTCGGCCTGCGCACGTACACCGAGCGCGACGGGGGCCTCGTCGTGCAGATGGAGATCGTGCAGATGAGGAACAAGGCGGCGGCGCGGGCCGGGAGCCGGTTCTTCGGCGAGCTCACCGACGCGATGGGCAGCTTCCGCCACGGGCCGAAGGTCAAGGGCCATCCGCACGCGACCTGTGTGCTGCCGCCGACCGAGTCCGGCGAGAAGCTCGACACGATGACCTGCCTGGCCACCGAGGGCGATCTGATGGTGACGATGACCGCGAACGGCACGGTGCCGCTGGAGAAGGACGAGGCGGTCAAGCTGCTGGCCGAGCAGCTGGACCGGATACAGGACCCGGGGGAGGCGGTCTGATGCCGGACATCGAGCCGGAGGCGGCACCGGACGCCGTACGCGAGCCGGAAACCGTACGCGAGCCGGTCGCCGTGTCGGAGGCCGAGCGTGAGCCGGAAACCGTACCGGGTGCCGTGGCCGAGGAGGCCGTCGTACCGGACGCCGTACCGGAGCCGGAGGCCGGGGCTGTGCCCGGGGCCGTACCCGTCGCCGGGTCCAGGCCGCCGCGGCGGAAGCTGCGGGCCGCGTTGCGGTGGACCTCGGCCGTCCTGGTCTTCGCCGCGCTCGGCGGCGCGACGGCGTACGCAGTGACGCAGCCCGAGCGCACCAGAATCCCCGGGCTGAAGACCCCCGACGACGGCCGCTGGACATACCCCCCGTACTCGCTCCCGAAGCTCCCCGAGGGAAGGCCGCGCCCGCTGGCCGACGCCAACCTCGCCGGGCGGCACTACGCCGACGTACGGTCGCTGCTGCTGCCCCCACCGGTGGGGACCGAGGCCGACCCCGCGGTCCCGGGCAAGGAGGGCTGGCTGTCGCCGGCCGCCTTCGTGGACCTCTACGACATCGGCGACCCCGATCTCGTCGAGAACCAGGTGGAACTGCTCAGGAAGGACGGTCTGCGGCACATCGCGGCGCGGTCCTGGACAACGCCGGACGGCACCAGGACGGACATCTACCTGCTGCAGTTCATCAGCGTGGGCTACGTCGACTCGTACACGAGCAATCTGGAGGCGCTGCGGCCGCGGGTCGCGAAGGACAGCGAGCCGGACAAGACCGTACGGTTCGAGGCGGTGAAGGCATTCGGCGAGCGGCCGCCGTACGGGCCCACGGCGGCCCGTTACGCGTACATCTACTACGGCGACACGGTCGCCCTCGTGGTACAGACCCGGAAGGGGTCCGTGGCGGAGGTGCCGTTCCGCCAGACGGTCGGACTCCAGGCCCAGCTGCTGGGCTGAGCCGCACGTCACGGCGCCTGCCCGCGCCGCCGCCGGGGCCGCGCACTAGACTCGTGCGCGGCCCTGATCGTCCGCCGCCCGAGGAGCACGTCCGTGCAGATTCAGTACTATTTCGACGCCCTGCTCGTCCTGATCTGCCTGGGCGTCGCCGCGTTCACGCTCTACGCGGTGAAGAAGCTCTACCAGGGCCAGCGCTGACATGATCGAGATCCCTTCCGACCTGCACCCCTCGCTCGTACCCCTGGCCTTCCTGCTCGGCCGCTGGACGGGTGCGGGCGTCCATGACTTCCCGGGCGCGGAGAAGTGCAATTTCGGGCAGGAGGTCACCTTCTCGCACGACGGCCGGCCGTTCCTGGAGTACGCCTCGCACACCTGGGTGCTGGACGAGAAGGGCGAGAAGGTACGGCCGCTGGAGACCGAGAGCGGCTACTGGCGGATCGACGACGAGCGCAAGGTCGATGTGACGACCACCCGTGACGAGGGTGTCGTCGAGATCTGGACCGGCGAACTGGCCGAGGGCAAGCCGCAGGTCGACCTCGTCACCGACGCGGTGGCCCGGCTGTCCGTCGCCCCCGAGTACACCGGCGGCAAGCGGCTCTACGGGTATGTGAACGGCGATCTGATGTGGGTCGGCGAGAAGGCCACGCCGTCGGTGCCGCTGCGGGCGTACATGTCGGCGCATCTGAAGCGGGTGGTGGATCCGCGCGAGTGGGTCGCGGACCTCAAGGACCTGCCGGACGACGGGATCGCGTTCTTCAAGTGAGCCGGGTCGTCCTCCAGGGGCCGGGGTCGACGGGGGTCGGCCGGCGGTCTGTCGGCCGGTGGTGTGTCGCTCCGGCCGGCGTCCGGGCCTCCCTCTGGTGTCGTGCGCCCCTCGCGTCCCACGGGTGAAGCGGTCCCGAGGGGATGGCGCGAGATCTTTTCACGCCGAAATACCGGTCGCGCGCCACGGTCCTACACTGGCCGTGTGGCGACCACGGACTGGAAGAGCGATCTGCGGCAGCGCGGCTACCGGCTGACCCCGCAGCGCGAGCTTGTCCTGGAGGCGGTCGACTCCCTCGAACACGCGACGCCCGACGGCATCCTGTGCGAAGTGCGCAAGACCGCCTCCGGCGTGAACATCTCGACGGTCTACCGGACGCTTGAGCTGCTGGAGGAACTGGGCCTGGTCAGCCATGCCCACCTCGGCCACGGCGCGCCCACGTACCACCTCGCCGACCGGTACGACCATATGCATCTGGTGTGCCGGGACTGCGACTCGGTCACCGAGGCGGACGTCGAGCTGGCGGCGCCGCTCACCGACGGGATGCGGGAACGGTTCGGCTTCGAGACCGATATGCGGCACTTCGCGATCTACGGCCGCTGCCGGGACTGCGCGCGCAAGGCCGCCGGCCCGGACGCTTAGCCGCCGCGGCCGTACGCTGGACGGCATGACGAAGAGCCCTTTGCTGTCGCTGCCCGGCGCCGTACCCGCAGAAGGCCCTGACGAAGGCGTGGCCGCGCACTACGGCGACCTCTTCCGCGAGCAGCGCTCGCTCGCGGGGGGCGCCGGATTCGTGGACCTCTCCCATCGCGGTGTGGTGGCGGTGAGCGGCGAGGACCGGTTGTCCTGGCTGCATCTGCTGCTCACCCAGCATGTGGAGAACCTGCCTCCCCACCAGGCCACCGAAGCGCTGGTCCTGTCCGCGCACGGCCATATCGAACACGCTCTCTACCTCGTGGACGACGGCACCACGACCTGGATCCATGTCGAACCCGGCACCCAGGGCGCGCTGCTGGCCTACCTGGAGAGCATGAAGTTCTTCTACCGGGTGGAGGCCGCCGACGTCGGCGACGCGTGGGGCGTGGTCCATCTGCCGGCGGGGTCGATCACCGCGGTGCCGGTCGAGTGGCCGGTGCGCGAGACGGCGTACGGGCGCGATGTGTTCGTGCCGCGCGAGGAACTGGCGTCCTTCGCGGACCGGGCCGCCCCGGCGATCGGCGTGCTGGCGTACGAGGCGCTGCGGATCGAGGCGCACCGGCCGCGGCTCGGGCTGGAGACCGATCATCGGACGATCCCGCACGAGCTGGGGTGGCTGGAAAGCGCGGTGCATCTGCAGAAGGGGTGTTACCGGGGGCAGGAGACGGTGGCCCGGGTGCACAACCTGGGGCGGCCGCCGCGGCGGCTGGTCTTTCTGCACCTGGACGGCAGCGAGGTGCGGCTGCCGGCGCACGGGGCTCCGGTGCGGGTGGCGGAGGACGGGGAGGACGGCCGGGCGGTCGGCTTCATCACGTCCTCGGCGCGGCACTGGGAGCTGGGGCCGATCGCGCTCGCGCTGGTGAAGCGCAACACGCCGGAGAAGGCGACGCTGATCGCGGAGGACACGGCGGCGGCGCAGGAGACGGTGGTCGCTCCGTGAGACGGTGTCACGTGCGTGAGGGCTTCTCGCGGGCGTGACACCCTCTAACAAACGTTGTGCCTATATCTCGACGACGACGGTGAACGGGCCGTCGTTCGTCAGCGACACCTTCATGTCCGCGCCGAACACACCGGTCTCGACCGTCGCGCCCAGCGCGCGCAGTTGGGCGACGACCTCGGCCACCAGCGGCTCGGCGATCTGTCCGGGAGCCGCCGCGTTCCAGGTCGGGCGCCGCCCCTTGCGGGCGTCACCGTAGAGCGTGAACTGACTGATCACCAGCAGCGGTCCGTCGACGTCCGAGCAGGACTGCTCGTCGGGCAGCACCCGCAGCGTCCACAGCTTGCGGGCCAGCGCGGCGGCCTTCTCCTTCGTGTCGTCGTGCGTGACCCCGATCAGGACGCACAGCCCCGGTCCTTCGACGGCGCCGACGGTCTTCCCGTCGACCACGACTTTCGCCTCGCTCACCCGTTGGGCCACTGCTCGCATACCGCCATTGTGGCGGGTCCCGAGGGGCGCGTGGCACACGGGTGAGGGGGCGCACGGCCATGAGTGCGTGCGCCCGCGCGTACGCCAGATCGGCGGTCTCGTACACCTGTTGCGACGGCCGTTCGGGTGCAGTCTCGCTGCGTTGTGCCGCGGGCAGGTGGCAGCATCGGAAGCCGGGCGGTGCGACGCGCCGCGAGGAGGGGACGACAGGCATGATCACATCCGGCGCTGGACAGACTCCGGGCACCGCCGTACGACCGTCGACGGCGGCGTCCGGCAGTGCCGTATCCACGGCCGCCGTACCGACGGCGCCCACCAGGAAGGGCCATCGCATGCTGAAGGCCGACGCTCTGGGCCCGCTGCGGCCGCCCGCGCCTCGCAGCCCGCTCGTGGACACCCCGACGCCCGAGCTGGGCACGCTGGACCTGGTGGCGCTGCGCGCGCTGCGCCGGGACGCCCAGCAGGAGGAGGCGGACCTGTCGTATCTGCGGCGGATGCTGCACGGCAGGATCGACATCCTCCAGGCGGAGCTGGGCCGCCGAGGGGGCGGTGCGCGTACGCCGCTCGGCGGGTTCGACACGGAGGCGCCGGTCGTGGACCGGCTCTCCGAGATCCTCACGGACGGCCCTTCGCGGGTGAAGTCCTCGGCTCGCCATGTCACGCTCGGCACCCCGCTGACCGAGCGGGTACGGCGGCTCGCCGAGGACATGCTCTCCGAGGTGGAGCTGTCCGACCTCGAAGCCCGTACCGACCCGGAGCTGCACGCGGCGAAGGGCCGGCTCGCGCAGTACGAGCAGCAGGTGTCGCGCAGGCGCCAGGCGCTTCAGCAGACGGTGGACGGGTGCTCGGCGGAGATCACGAGGCGCTACCGCGAGGGGGAGGCGCACGTGGAGGATCTTCTGACCGAGTAATGCGCTGCGCGCTGCTGTACGTGGTCGCCGGCCCGAGCCCCTTGCGGTTGCTTTCCGGGGCGCCGGCCGGTGTGTGGTTGCTCGCGCAGTTCCTCCCCCAGGCTTTGCCCGGGGGTGCCCCCAGCGCCCTCCTTTGGGGCCGCGGGCCCTGGTCCCCGGCGGGCGGGGCGATATTGGGGTGCGGGGTGGGGGGTGGGGCCAATAGCGTGCGGGGATGAGCGCTGAGATCCGCACCCTGGACGAGTCCGACGTCGCCGACTGGGTGAGGGCCTTGAACACCGGCTTCCACCGTGCGGCCATCGCGCCGGACGACGAGGTCGCGCTGCGCGGGACCGTGATGGACCTGGACCGTACCCGTGGCGCCTTCGACCGGGGCCGCTGCGTGGCGACCTTCCGTAGCATGCCGCGCACACTGACCGTGCCCGGCGGCGCAGGACTCGTGGCCAACGCGATAACCAACGTCTCCGTCACCGCGACCCACCGCCGCCGGGGCCTGGCCAGCGGGATGATGGCCGCCGACCTGGGCGCGGCCAAGGAGCGCGGGGACGCCGTGTCGATCCTCGTCGCGGCCGAGTACCCGATCTACGGGCGGTACGGCTTCGGCCCGGCGACCTGGATCACCGACTGGGAGATCGACGTGCCGCGCGCCGCGGCCGACCCCCGTTACGGCGGCCCGACGGACGGCGGCCGGGTGGACTTCGCGTCCCTCGCGGAGGTGGCGAAGGAGGGCCCGGGCCTGCACGAGCGGGTCCGCGCGCTGACGCCCGGCGCGATCGACCGCCCCGCCGACTGGTGGGAGACCGCCACCGGGCAGCGGGTGTTGCCCGGCCAGCCGTGGGTGGAGCCCTTCCACGCCGTGTACCGCGACGCGGACGGCCGGGTCGACGGCCTGGTCGCGTACTCCACGGTCGACCACCCCTGGCCCGGCAAGCTGCCCCGGACCGACGCCTGCATCAAGCAGTTGATCGCCGCGACCCCGGCGGCCGAGGCCGCGCTGTGGCGGTTTCTGCTGTCGCTCGACTGGGTGACCCTGCTGCGGACCGGCCACCGTGCCCCCGACGACGTCCTGCCGCTGCTGCTCGGTGACCCGCGGGCCGCGCGGACCGAGACGTACGCGGACTTCGTGTGGCTGCGCCTCCTCGACGTGCCCGCCGCGCTGTCCGCGCGCACCTACGGCGGCGGTCCGGCCGCGCTGGTCCTGGACGTGCACGACCCCGCGCAGCTGACCGGCGGCCGTTTCCTGCTGGAGACCGACGCCTCGGGCGCGGCCGTCTGCGGCCCCACGACCGCCGACGCGGATCTTTCGCTGTCCGTCGCCGACCTGGCCTGCCTCTACCTCGGCGACGAGTCGCCCGCCCGGCTGGCCGCTCTCGGCCGCGTCACCGCCCACAGCCCGGAGGCGGCCAGGACCGCGGACAGCCTCTTCCGCACCGCCCGCCGCCCCTGGTGCCCCGACATCTTCTGAGCCTTCCGACCCGCCGGGCGGCGCCCCCCACCGCTGAGCGGTGGAGCGCCGCTCGGCGCGGACCCGCTCACTGGAGCAGCAGCGTCATCCACTTCTCCGGGTCGTCCACCACCTCGAAGCCGACCTTCCCGTACACCCCGTGCGCGTCGGACGTCACCAGTACGATGCGCCGCAGCCCGTGCGGCTTCAGGTGGTCGCGGACGGCGGCGACCAGGGTGGTGCCCAGGCCCTGGCCGCGGGCCTCGGGTGCGACGTACACGTCGCAGAGCCACGCGAAGGTGGCGAAGTCGGTGACCACCCGGGCGTAGCCGTGCTGCTCGCCGGTCACGGTGTCGTAGGCGCCGAAGTTGAGCGAGCCCGCTATCGCGGCCTCCTGCTTGGCGAGCGGGCGGTCGAGCGCCCAGTAGGCGTCGGTGGACAGCCACTTGTGGACGCGGGGGACATCGAGGCGGGCCGGATCGGCGGAGATCTCGTACATGCGGGAAGGGTAGAACTGCTTAAGAGTTCCCTGCACGACAATTAACTGGACCTTGCGGACAACGGCGGGCGAGACTCGCGGACATGATCCTCGTACCGCTGATCACGCCGTTCGGGCCGGATGGACAGGTGGCGCTCGACGCCCTGGAAGAGCTCGCGCGCGAGGTGCTGCGGGACGGCGCCGCCGGCCTCGTCGCGCTCGGGACCACCGGGGAGGCGGCGGCCCTCGACACGGAGGAGCGGGCCGCGGTGATCGCCGCCGTGGGCCGGGCCTGCCGCGAGCGCGGGGCGCGCTTCGTCGTCGGGGTCGGCGCGGGCGACACCCGCCGGGCCGCCGCCGACCTGGCCGCGCTCGCCACGCTGCCCGACGTCCCCGACGCCGCCCTGGTGACCGTGCCGTCCTTCACCCGCCCCGGCGAGGCGGGCGTGCTCGCCCACTTCCGGGCGCTGGCCACGAGCAGCCCCGTACCGCTGCTCGTCTACCACATCCCGGTGCGCACCGGGCAGCAGCTGACCGCCCGCGCGCTGCGCGAGCTGGCCGGGATCGACGGTGTCACCGGGGTGAAGTACGCGGCCGGCGGCATCGACGCCGGGGCGGTCGCGCTGCTCGGCGAGCGCCCCGAGGGCTTCGAGGTGCTGGCCGGGGACGATGCCTTCGCGCCCGCGCTGTTCGCCCTCGGCGCCCAGGGCGGCATCCTCGCCAGCGCGCACCTGGTCACCGGGCGGTGGGCCGAACTGGCCGAGACCGGCGACCGCGCGCTCGGCCACCGGCTGTCCGCGCTGGCCGCCGCGGTGTTCAGCGAGCCGAATCCGGCGGTCGTGAAGGCCGTGCTGCACGCCCAGGGCCGTATCCCCACCCCGGACGTACGGCTGCCGCTGCTGCCCGCGAGCCCGCAGGCGCTGGCGGAGGCCCTGACCAGGGTCCGTCTCGTCACCTGAAACCGCTCCTCCCCCGAGCCCGCGCCGGGGGATACTCGAACCGGCGGGCATCCACGGCGCCACCGGAAGACTCGACCAGATCGGAGAGAAGGCGGCAATGAGGATCGGAATCGTCGGAGCGACCGGACAGGTCGGCGGGGTCATGCGCAAGGTGCTGGCCGAGCGGAAGTTTCCCGTGACACAGCTGCGGCTGTTCGCGTCGGCCCGTTCCGCCGGGCGCACCCTGCCCTGGGACGGCTCCCCCGACGGCCCCGGCGGTCCGGGTGTGCCCGCGGGTGACATCACCGTCGAGGACGCGGCCACCGCGGACTACAGCGGCCTGGACATCGTGCTGTTCTCGGCGGGCGGCGCCACCTCCCGGGCGCTGGCCGAGAAGGTCGCGGCCCAGGGCGCGGTCGTGATCGACAACTCCTCCGCCTGGCGCCGCGACCCCGAGGTGCCGTTGGTGGTCTCCGAGGTCAATCCGCACGCGATCGCCAAGCGTCCCAAGGGCATCATCGCCAACCCGAACTGCACCACGATGGCCGCCATGCCCGTGCTGCGCCCGCTGCACGACGAGGCCGGGCTGACCGCGCTGGTCGCCACGACCTACCAGGCGGTGTCCGGCTCCGGTCTGTCCGGCGTGGCCGAGCTGCACGGCCAGGCGTCCCAGGTCACCGAGCACGCCGACCGGCTGACCTTCGACGGCGCGGCCCTGGAGTTCCCCGAGCCCGCCGTGTACGCCCGCCCGATCGCCTACAACGTCGTGCCGCTGGCCGGAAACCTGGTCGACGACGGCAGCTTCGAGACCGACGAGGAGCAGAAGCTCCGCCACGAGTCCCGCAAGATCCTGGAGATCCCGGACCTCAAGGTCTCCGGCACCTGCGTGCGCGTGCCCGTCTTCTCCGGACACTCCTTGCAGGTCAACGCCCGGTTCGCGCGGCCGATCAGCGTCGAGCGGGCGTACGAGCTGCTGGGCGCCGCGCCCGGCGTGGAGCTGTCCGAGATCCCCACCCCGCTCCAGGCGGCGGGCCGCGACCCGTCCTACGTGGGCCGGATCCGGGTGGACGAGACCGTCGAGCACGGCCTCGCGCTCTTCCTGTCCAACGACAACCTGCGCAAGGGCGCCGCGCTCAACGCCGTACAGGTGGCGGAGCTGGTGGCGGCCGAGCTGTCGGCGGGCGTCCCGGCGTAGCCGCCCGTATCGGGTCCCGGCCGGCTCAGCAGGGCGGCCGGGATCCCTCGCTGAGCAGCCGGAAAGCGGCGAGCACGGTCTCCGACTGGAGTTCCACCTGGTCGGAGACCGGCACCCACACCAGCTCGTGCCCGGTCTCCAGCTCGCCCGCCCACTGGTCGAGCTGCTCCTCGCAGGCCGCCCGCACCCGCGCCTCGGCCGCGCCCGGCAGGCCGTCGAGCAGCCGCAGCAGCGTTCCGACCGCCCGCAGCGAGATCCGCCGGGCCGCGATGTCCAGGGCGGTCAGATGGGCCCGGGTCAGCGGCACGGGGGAGGGGTGCAGCCGCTCCCAGTCGTCCGCGACGTTCGGGCAGATGGCCACCAGCCCCTCGGCGACCCGCAGCAGTGACCCGTACGCCTGCCCCGAGCTGCCCGTACGGTGGTCCGCCGGCAGCAGCGGCCGTACGTCGCCGAGCAGCGCGCCCGTACGGTCCGACTGGCGCCGCAGCAGCCCGGCCAGCTCCGCCAGCGCGTGTGCCGGGTCCGGGTGGGGAGCGGTGTCGGCGACCTTGCGGCTGGCCCACATCGGGACCTCGAACAGCGCGGTCATCCCGCCGTAGCGGTGGGGGCGGATCCAGGTGGAGCCGTTGACGTCCTCCGGGAGGCTGTCGAACTGCGCGCGGCTGCCCGGCTGCGGCAGCACATAGACGCCGGGGCCCGACACCGTCCAGTACAGGGCGTCGTACGTGCCGGTCTGCACGGGCACGTCCCGCTCGGCGGAGAGCTTGCCCAGCGGCTCGGCCAGGCCGGGGATGTCCCGGGTCAGCTGGACCCAGGAGCCGCCGAGGTCGTTGCCGTGCAACGAGCACTGGAGAAACGGCCGCAGCTCGTCGATGAGGTCCATCAGCGCCTGGGACTCGGGCAGTTGATCGCCCGCCGGGCGGATCGAGGGCGCCCACTCGGGCTGTTCGTCGGCGGGCGGCCGGTAGGCGTGCCGGAAGTGCTCGGCGGGAGTGCGCCGGACGGCCGGCCCGGCCTCACTGCGCATGGTGCCGTCCGGGTCGAGACAGAGCACGAAGTGCCACGCCGCGTCCGCGCCCGCGTGCAACCGCGGGTCGCGGGCGACGCGTTCGGCCAGCCGCAGCGCGGTCGCCGAGCCGATCCGTTCGTCCGAGTGCGGTCCCGCCACCACCAGGACGTTGCGCCGGCCGTGCCCCGCGGTGAGCAGATGCAGCGGCCGGCCCTCGCGGGAACGCCCGAACTCCCGCAGGGCGGACAGTCGCGGGTGGAAGCGCGCGAACGCGGAGGCCGCAGCAGCGACCCCCGCGACGCTCGGATACGCGTCGGCCATCGCCGACGTCACGTGCCGTTGGAGTTGCTGTCGCCTGTGGTCTCCCTCTTGTCCAGTGGGCGGATGACGATCGCGGCGGCCACGAGTTCTCCTCTCTGTCCAAGTCGGTTTCTGCACACGGGAGTTGGCGAGTTACCGCCGGTTGCCCGATGCCTTGCCAAGGCTGCGGCGACCCGGCGAGAGTGTCAAGGGGCATGGCTGCTACGAGAGGGCCGCCAGTGCGAGGCTGCTACGCGAGACAAGGGGGTCACGTGACGGCACCGGCGGAAACGGGAGGGGTGGCGGGTACTTCCGCGGCCGGTGGACTGCACCGGCCGCGGATCAAACCCGAGCACCGCGCCTATCGCACAGCCGATGGCAACGTCCGTATCGGCAGCGTCATTTACGGGATCGGTGCGGAGATCGAGGACCCGGACGGATGGGTCTGGACGTTGACGGAGGTGATGGACGGCAGCCGTACGGCGGCCCAGATCGCCGAGGAGGTGACGGCCGGCCATCCGGGCGTCACCCGGGCCACGGTGTGGTCGGCCATGGCGGATCTGCGGGAGGCCGGTTATGTCGACGACGCCGCGGCCCCGCTCCCGGCCGAACTCGGCGACCGGGACCGGGTACGGCATGCCCGCGGGGTGGCGCTGCTGCGCTGGATGGACCTCAGCCCGCGGGCCAGTGCCTGGAACGCGCAACTGCGATTACGGCGGGCCAGGGTGCTGGTGCTCGGAGTGGGCGGCACGGGAGGCGCGGCCGCGCAGATCCTGGTCGCCTCCGGCGTGGGCCATCTCCACGCCGTGGACCCCGATGTGGTCGAACTGTCCAATCTCAACCGTCAGTTGCTCTACCGCGAGGCCGACATCGGCCACCCGAAGGCGGAAGCCGCGCTGGTCGCGCTGCGGGCGCTCAACTCCGATGTGACGGTCACCGGGGAGCGCCGTGAGGTACGGGGGCCGGAGGATCTGGCCGCGCTCCTGGAGGGCGGGACACCGCGGGTCGGGTGCGGTGTCAGCGGCGGGCCGGCCGGCGGCGCGCTCGGCCGCAGCCGGTACGACCTGCTGGTGCTGGGCGCCGACCGGCCGGCCGAGATCAGACGCTGGGCCAACCGGGTCTGCCTGGCGCTCAACGTGCCCTGGGTGGAGGGCGGTTACCGCGGACCGCTGGTGACCGCAGGGGTGCATGTACCCGGGGCCGGGCCCTGCTGGGAGTGCCAGCGGGCGGGCGAGGTCGAGCGGCGCGATCTGCGGCTGCGGCCGGGCCAGAGCGAGGACGCGGCGTCGCCGCGGATGCCGTGGAACCCGGCGAGCGCGGTCACCGCTGAACTGTCCGGAACGCTGGTCGCGCACGCGGCACTGGCGCTGCTCAGCGGGGTCCCGCCGATGGAACCGGGCTTCCGGTACGGGCTGAATCTGATGGCGCTCGGCGATCCGGTGCTCCAGCGGCATCCGAGGAGGGCGGACTGCCCGGCGTGCGGCAGTGGGAGCCCGCCGGGCGTGACCGGCTGAGCAACGGACCTCGATCGCCGGACGGGCTGATTTTCAGCCCGTCCGGCGATTGAGGACACAGCGGGCCGTGCGCAATGCGGCGAACGGCCGCGGTCGGGGGTGGGGTACCGCGCCGGAGGGGGGTCTCAGGGCAGCAGGTCGACCGCCGCGAGCACCGTTCTGGCCTGGAGTTCCACCTGGTCGTAGACCGGCACCCAGCGGGCGTCCGCCGTGCCCAACAGGTCGCGGGCGCCCGCGTCGAGCCGCCGTTCCAGCCGGGAGCGCAGCCGGGCCGGTTCGCTGTGCGGGTCCTGGTCGAGCCGCTGCTCGTCCAGCAGCCGCAGCAGCATCCCGGCGGCCCCCAGCGGGAGGCGCCGCGCGGCGATGTCCAGGGCGGCGACATGCGCCGCGGTCAGCCCGGCCGGGGTGTGCTCCGCGAGGCGTTCGTAGTCGTCCGCGAGGCCGGGGAACGCGCCGACCGTCTGCTCGACCCCGCGCCGCAGCGGGCCGTCGGCGGCGTCGAGAAGCGGCAGCGCCCGTTCGAGCGAGCCCGCCGCGGTCACCCCGTCCTTGCGCAGCCGCGCGGCCAGCACGGACACCGCGTGCGCCGGGTCGGGGTGCGGCTCGGGGTCGGCCACCCGGCGGGTCGCCCACATCGGCGTCTCGACCAGCGCCGTGAGGCCGCCGTACCGCTGCGGGCGGGTCCAGGTGGACCCCGGCGAGTGCTCAGGACCGCTCGCGAACCCCTCCGGCGCCCCGGCGGGCGGCATCACGTACACCCCGGGTCCGGAGCTGGGCCAGAACAGCGCGTCGTACGTACCGGTCTGCACGGGTATGTCGAGTTCGGCCGCGTACTTTCCGAACGGCTCCGCCAGGCCCGGGAGATCGGCCGTCAGCCGCACCCAACCGCCGCCGACGTCCGTACCGTGCAGTGAGCACTGCAACACCGGCCGCAGCTCGTCGATCGCGGCCAACAGGGCGCGGGTCTCGGGGAGTTCGTCACCCGGAAGGCAGAAGTGGCCCGAGTGTTCGGGGTGTTCGGTCGGCGCGGGCCGGTAGGTGTGCCGGTAGTGGACGGCGGGCGGGCGCGGTCCGGCCGGGCCCGTCTCGTTGAGCACGGCGCCGTCCGGGTCGAGGCAGAGCAGGAAGTCCCAGGTCAGATCGGCCTGCGCGGTACGCCGCCGGTCGTGCACCGCCTGCTCGGCCAGCCACAGCACGGTCGCGCCGCCCGCCTGCTCGTCCGGGTGGGGGCCCGCGACGACCAGGACATGCCGGCTGCCGTGCCCGACCGACAGCAGCCACAGCGGCCGTCCGGCCCGGGACTCCCCGGCCAGTCGCATCCGGCACAGGTCGGGGTGGCGCCGGGTCAGTACGCGGGCCGCCGCCGCGACGCCTGACACGGTCGGGTACGCGTCTGGCCCGCGCATGACGGCTCCTCCTCGGCGTACGTACCGGCTCAACTCGGCTCGCGCAGTGCGGAATCGGCGGCGCCGAGGGTGCTCCGGCGCACGCCTGCCCAGACTCTGCGGGTGGGTCCCGGGTGTCAAGAGCGCCCAGCGGGAGTGAACGGCGGCGCGGTCGGGGCTCGGTCGGGGCCGGGCGGGGGCCGGTCGGCGGCGGGGGTGCCGGACGTGGGCGGGCCGGTTTCCGGCACGGCCGGGCCGGGGCCTGAAGTCGGCTTGACCCTGACCCGCGCGTCAGGGGTTAGCGTCGCCGCGGCCGGACGGCGGGCGTGCCGCCGTCCCCGAGCCGCAGAGGAGTACGACCATGACGTCAGCCCCCGCCGCCCTGCCGCGTACCGTGCGCGAAGTCCAACTTGTCGCCGTCCCCGAGGGGCTGCCCGCGCCCGAGCACTTCGCCGTCGTGGAGACACCGCTGCCCGAGGCCGGACCGGGCCATGTGCTCGTCAGAAACCGTTACACCCTGGTCTTCCCCGGCCTGCGGACCCTGATCGGGGGCGAGGTCGAGGGCGTGCCGCTGCCCCCGGTGCACGGCGGGGACACGCTCTTCGGGCCCGCCGTCGGCGAGGTCGTGGCCGCGCCCGACGACAGCCCGCTGCGGCCCGGCGACACCGTCACGCACCTGCGCGGCTGGCGGGAGTACGCGCGGGTGGCCGTCGCCGAATGCGGCCCGCTCCGGGGGGAGTTGCCCGATCCGGTCGCGTACCTCGCCCAGGGGTCGTCCGCGTACGGCGCGCTGACCCGGCTCGCGCAGGTGCGCGAGGGCGACACCGTCTTCGTCACCGGGGCGGCGGGCGCGGTGGGCACGCTGGCGGGCCAGATCGCCCGGCTACTGGGTGCCGGGCGGGTGATCGGCAGCACCTCCTCGCCGGCGAAGGCCGAACGGCTGACCGCCGAGCTGGGCTACGACGCCGTGGTGCTGCGCGGAACCGACCGCGGCGTCGCCGCGCAGCTCGCCGAGGCGGCGCCCGACGGCATCGACGTCCTGCTGGACACGGTCGGCGGCGAACAGCTGACCGCCGCCGTCGACGCGGCCCGCCCGGGGGCACGGTTCGCCCTGGTCGGCGCCCTGTCAGGGCAGTTGTCCGCCGGGCGGGCCGGCGGCAGCTCACCCGTGGAGATCGACTCCTACCGGATCGTCGTCAAGGGGATCTCGCTGCGCGGCTACTCCGGCGCCGACCACCCCGACGTACACGCCGAATGGCTCGAACGCTTCGGCGGCTGGCTGCGCTCCGGCGACATCCGTTTCCCGTATTCGACGATCGCGGGCATCGATCGGGCTCCGTCGGCGTTGCCCGAACTGATGGCGGGGCGGCACTTCGGGGCCGTCGTGGTGGAGCTGTAGCTCATGGCGGGAGGCGGCGGCGGATGCGGATCGGGGACGCGGCGGCAGCGGCGGGCACGACCCCTCGGGCGCTGAGGTTCTACGAGCAGCGCGGGCTGCTGCCGCCGCCGTCCCGTACGGCGTCCGGCCAGCGGCGGTACGGGCCCGCCGAGGTCGCCAGGGTGCGGCTGATCCGGGAGCTGCTGGCCCTCGGGCTCACCGTCGAGGACCTGCGCGAGCGGGCGCACCGGCTGCACCTGCTCGCGGCGGACCCCCGCCCCCGGTGCGGCTCGGGCGAGCACGCGGGCGCGTTCACGGATGTGGTCGCGCGCAGACTGGCGGCGCTGGACGCGGAGATCACCCGGCTGACGGCGCTGCGCGAGGCCCTGGCCGAACACGCGGGGGGCTGACTGGCTGTTCGTTGTGGGCTTCGCGGCCGCGGGCTGACCGGCTGTTCGTTGTGGAGCACCTTCGCGATCGGGAGGCGGGCCGCCGAACGTGCCGGGGATCAGTGCGCCCAGGACGGCGATCCGCGATGCCCGCCGCCCACCGCGCGCTCACCGGGCTGACACCGCGCGAGCGTTCGTGACCCCACGCGCGGTCCAGGACCTGCACCGCCCTCTGGTCGCCGCGGCCTGGGCGGCGACCGCTGCTCCCGGTGAAGGGACCGGGTCGGAGCGGAGCCCGCGGCGGGCCGCTTCCGGACGTTCGACTTAGTCCGTCGTCGGGGCGGGGTCCTTTCAGTCGGGGAGGAGGCGCCAGGCGGTGAGGGCGAGTCTGGCGCGGGTGAGGCCGGTCGGCCCGGTGAGTTCGATGGCGAGGGCCTTGCCGATCTGGTCGAGGCGGCGGGCCACGCTGCTGTGGTGCAGATGGAGAAGGTCGGCGGCCTGACGCAGGGAGCCGGTGGCGCAGTAGGCGTCCAGCGTCTCCAGATCCTCCGGGTTGCCGGCCACGCGGACGATCGCCGCCACGTCCGCGTTGTCCCGTACGGCGTCCTGCGGGATCTCGGCGAGGAGCGCCAGCGCGCCCAGATCGGCGTAGCGGATGACCGGTTCGCGTGAGGAGGTGAAGCGGAGCGCGGTGCGGGCCTGCCGCCAGGACCGGTCGGGGCTCGCGGCGGCGCCGACGCCCGCGCGTACACCCGCGGGAAAACGGGCGGGGTCCACGGTGGTCGCCAGGATGACACCCACGTCGGCGAGCAGCGCCGCCTTCACCGGGCGGCCCGGGCAGATGATGCCGCCGACCCGGTCGAGCGGCAGTCGCGAGCGTACGGCCACGACGCGGACCGGCAGATCGACGGCGAAGCCCAGCAGCCGCAGCGCCCGGGCCCGCGCCGCCTCGTCGCTGTCGGAGCTGATCACCAGCTCGACGAGGGCGGGGTCGGCCATGGTGGTACGGGCCGGACCGTACCGCTCGACGGCGGCCGCGGCGGCGATCGCGAGCCGGTCGAGCAGCACGTCGTCGAGCGGACTCGCCGGCCCGGGGCGTTCCAGCCACACCGTGCCGATCTCCTCGTCGTCGAGGGTGATCGGCGCCGTGCTGGACGCGGGTGACGGCGGGGCGGGTGCTTCCCCGCCGTCGGGCAGGACGCGGATCGCCCGCCCTGTGCCGTGGAGTCGAAGCCCGGCCACGCACTCGGCCAGCCCCGCCGAGGCCCGGGCGAGTGCCGGGAGGTCGACCCGTCTGCGCATCAGCGTGTCGTAGAACGCGACGACGCAGATCGCGCCTCCGACGTACGAGTCCAGCCCCGACAACCGTACGGCCAGTGCCTCCATACCAGGAGGATAGGGCGGCACGCGCGGGGAGGAGAGGCGCCGATCGGTGCGCGATCCGGGCGGGATGCCCGACGGACGGCGGATGACCGTGTGGGGCGACGGCCGTGAGGATGGGCGTCATGAATCCCGAACTCGAAGCGTTCATCCCGCTGTTGCCCAAGCTCGACCTGAACGACCCGGTCGCCGCGCGCAAGATCTTCGCCGACCTGGCCTCCTCTCGGCCGGCGCCGGACACCTCCGGCCTGGAGATCAACTCCCTCACCGTGCCCGGCGATCCGGACGTGCCGGTACGGATCTACCGGCCGCACGAGGCGCGCGGCGTCCTCATCTGGCTGCACGGCGGCGGATGGGTCTGCGGCGGCCTGGACAGCGAACACCCGTGGGCCGCCCGGATCGCCTCCGCCTCCGGAGCGGTGGTGATCTCGGTGGACTACCGGCTGGCGCCCGAGCACCGGTTCCCGGCCGCTCTGGACGACTCCTACGCCGTGCTGACGTGGACGGCCGAGCACGCGGCCGAACTCGGCGTCGACCCGGAGCGGATCGCGATCGGCGGTCACAGCTCCGGCTCGTCGCTCGCGGCCGCGGTGGCGTTGCGGGCGCGGGACGAGCAGGGGCCGTCGATCCGCTTCCAGCTGCTCAACGAGCCCCCGCTCGACGACCGGCAACAGACGTGGTCGGCGCGGAACTTCACCGATACGCCCTGGTCGAATCGCGACCGGGTCTCCGAGGCGTGGGGGCACTACCTGGGTTCCGCGCCGGCCACTCCGTACGCGGCTCCGGCGCGGGCGGCCGACCTGTCCGGCCTGCCGCCCGCCTACGTCTCCGCCTCGGAGTTCGACCCGAACCGGGACGAGGACATCGACTACGCGCGGCGCCTGCTGGAGGCGGGCGTGTCGGTCGAACTGCACCAGTGGCCCGGCGCCTTCCACGGCTCGCAGGCGATCCTGTCCGCGGACATCTCCCAGCGGCAGATCGCCGAACTCGCCGCGGCCGTACGCCGCGCGATGGCCGACTGACCGTCCGCCCCCGGCCGGCGGCCGGCCACGACCCGCCGGTCAGCCGGTCAGTCGGCCGGTCGTTCGGTCGTCCGGTCAGTCGGTCGTCCGGTCAGCCGGCAGGGCTTGATCAAGTTCCGGTGAGGTCGGGCTTGGGGGTGATGCCCAGGATGGGGAGGGCTCGTTGTGGTTGGTCGCGGATGGCGCGGGTGGTCTTGGCGATGTTGGTCGCTCCGAGGGTTTTGAGGGCTCCGATGGCGAGGTTGCGGAAGGCGGCCATGGTGCGGGGTGCGTTGCCGGCGTGGACGGTGGAGGCGTCCTCGGCGAAGGTGCGGTCGCGGATGTGGTGCTGAGCCTCCACGATCCAGTGTCCGCGCAGGTAGGAGGCGAGTTCGGCCGGTTTTGCCTGGTGGGCGTCGAGACTGGTGACCGCGTAGACGGTCTCGCGGGTCTCCTTCGCGCCGGCCGCCTTGCGGCGGCGGTGGACGCGGATGGCGAGCTTGGCGTGGGGGAAGGCGATGCCGCCGAGGTTGTCGGCGATGGCGAGGGTCTTGATCGAGCGGGACTCGCGGCGGCCGTGCCCTGTGTTCGAGTTGGTGTGCTGGACCGCCACCGCGTTCCAGTCCAGACCGTCCAACTGCGTCCAGACGATGGGCTGGTTGGGCTTGACGACCGCGACGTAGTGCGCCTTCTTGACCTCGACCAGCCAGGTGACGTTGGCCTTCACGGTGTGCAGTGCGTCGAAGGTGACCACCTCCCCGTCCAGGTCGAGCGGTGCGAGCAGGGGCCGGAAGTGCCGCACCTCGTTGGTCTTGGACCCGACCTCGGCCTGGGCGAGGGTGACCGGGCGGCCGTGGGTGACGGCGGACAGCAGGTGCCGGCGGGGCTGGTCCAGGCGGGCGGAGCCGCGCAGTGCCTTGCCGTCCACGGCGATCACCCGCCGTCCACCCGGGGCATCTGCGGTCGCAGCGGCGTGGCGGTGGACCAGCCAGGCGCCCACAGCCGCGTCGAGTGCGTCGGCGTCGAGGCGTTCGAGGAGCCGCCCGATCGCCGACCTGGACGGCGCGTGCCGCCGGCGCAGCAGGTGACGGCGGACACCGAGGGTGGCGAGCAGTCGGGCGTCAGCGCGGGCGCCCCACTCGGCGAGTTCGTCGATGGTCCGGGCTCCGGAGACCGCGGCTGCCGCGCAGACCAGCAAGATCGAGGCCAGCGAGTACCAGCGGCCCCGCCGGGAACGCGGATCAGGAACCGCTTCCAGGCAGACGCGCAGGTCAGGCACATCGTTTGGCTCAAGAGGACCCAACTTGGCCAACACAGCAGGGATCGAGGAAGATGAGACAGCGGACACGGGAACCTCTTTGATCACTCGGCTTCGACACCTGAATGATCACGGACCCCGTGTCCGCTCCCTCATCCACCCCAACCCGCCCCAACCTCAGACGGGTTGGACGATCCCGGGAACTTGCACAAGCCCTGGTCAGCCGGCCGGCCGCGATGTGCGTCGACCATACGGGATTGTCTGAAAGATGGTCCGAACACATGACATGGCTCTCTATCGCAAGAACACATTCATCGCGACCCGGATAAACCATCGTGCCCCATATGGCAGGGCGGCGTCGTTCAGACGGTCTGACCGGCTTGATGGCGATTCATGTGGCTCGGCTGGCCGCCATATCCGTAGACCGGGCCGGAACGGAGGCAGGCACGGCCTCCGGGTGATCATGAGGTGTCGAGTCCCTGATCACCGCAACGGAAGACCGTGCCTGGCCGCTCATCATCGCCCATCCCTGCCAGTCTGGGCCAGCTCACTACCGCCCGGCCTCCCGCGCCCGAGGAACATCCGGAACTGCTGGACTGTCTCGCCGTGGTACCCGATCCGCGCCGGGCCAAGGGCCGCCGCCATCCCCTCGCCTTCGTCCTCGCGCTGACCGCCTGCGCGGTGCTGGCCGGCGCGAGATCCCTGACCGCGATCGCGGAGTGGGCCGCAGACGCCCCGGCCACCGTGCTTGCCGCCCTCGGCGGCCCGAACCGGGAACCCAGCGGCCCGACCGCTCCGGCCGAGGCCACCGTGCGCCGAATCCTGCAACGCATCGACGGCAACGCACTCGACAACGCGATCGGCACCTGGCTCGCCGCTCGGGACCCCGGCCGCACACCGAGGGACCAGGACCTGTTCAAGCAGTCCCGGCGTTCCCTGGCCGTGGACGGAAAGACGGTGCGGGGCGCCCGCCGCGCGGACGGCAGCCAAGTCCACCTCCTTGCCGCGATGACCGGCACCGGCCTGGTCACCGCCCAGCGCGAGGTGGACGGCAAGACCAACGAAATCACCGTCTTCCGGCCCCTGCTCGCAGAGCTCGACCTGACCGACACCGTGGTCACCTTCGACGCCCTGCACTCCCAGACCGCGCACGCCCGCTTCCTCGTCGAGGACAAGAAAGCCCACTACATCGCCGTGATCAAGGGGAACCAGCCGTTGCTGCACAAACGCCTCAAGCACCTGCCCTGGCGAGACGTGCCGTTGCTGGACAAGACCCGCGCCACCGCGCACGGCCGCAACGAGATCCGCCGGGTCAAGACCGCCACCGTCGCCGACCTGGACTTCCCGCACGCCGCGCAGGCCGTCCAGATCGTGCGCCGCCGCCGCATCGTCGCCACTGGCAAGGTCACTCTCGAACGCGTCTACGCGGTCACCGACCTGGCCGCCGAGCAAGCACAGGCCGACGAAATCGCGCACCACGTCCGCGGACACTGGGGCATCGAGAACCAACTCCACCACATACGCGACACCACCTACGCCGAGGACGCCTCCCGCGTCCGCACCGGCACAGCCCCACGAGCCATGGCCAGCCTCCGCAACCTCGCCATCGGAGCCCTCCGCCTCGCCGGACACACCGGCATCGCCGCCAGTCTCCGCCACCACGCACGCGACGCCACCCGCCCGCTCGCCACCCTCGGCATCACGTGATCAAACCGGACCAAGCGACTGAACGACACCGCCCTGGCCCCATATGGGATCGCTGTTATCCGACGGCAACCGCACATACGGCGAACTGGCCGACGCCCACCGTTTCCAGCGGACTGGTCAAAGGGCTCCGGCTGCCCATCGAGTCCTGTCTGGAGACGTATCCGGATCTCGTCTCGATCCAGGAGGCGAAGAACGCGGTCCAAAGAACCTGTATGGCCCGCTTCGGATTCGATTTCAACCCTCCACCCGCGGACCAGGTCCCCCCGATCTCCTACGACTCGGCAAATCTGGCGCGTAGGTACGGTGTCAGCGATCCGCGACTGGCACAGCGCGATGGCTATCAGCTGCCGGCGTCACAGAACCGCAAGGTGACGTCGTACGACTTCTACGACGTCAACGCCGACATGGTGTACGACCTTTTCGTTCCGAAGGGCGCGAAACTTCCCGCGACATACCACGGTGTGCCGATACCGGAAGGCGGTTGCGTAGGAGAGTCCGACCGAGTGGTCGGCACCTTCGACGAGACGCCGGCCGGCCGGATCGACACACAGAACTGGGAGCGGATGAAGAAGGACCCGCGCGTGCTCGCCGCCGACCGGTCCTGGTCGGCGTGCATGAAGACCAAGGGCTACGCCGTCGGCAATCCGTATGACGCGCTCAACCTCGCGTTCTCCTCCCAGGGAATCCAGCTCTCGCGCGAGATCTCCATGGCCGTGGCCGACGTCGCCTGCAAGACGAGCACCGGTCTGGTCACGGTCTACTTCTCGGTCGAGACCCAGTTGCAGAACCAGGCCATCAAGGCTCAGCGGAGCCGGCTCGACGCGGCGGACTACGGTCAGCAGCTCATCGGCCTGTACCGGGTGTTCGAGAAGTACGAAGCACCTCTTCGCAACACCGCATGATGAACCGGTGAGTGATACGACCGCCTCCGCCTCCCGCGCCGCCTGGGCGGTGCCCGCTGCCGTCAACACCGTGCTCGGTTGCGTCGGGACCTTTCCGCTGGGCCTGCTCTGGACATTTCTGGCGGACCACCCGCTGGCGTCGATCGGGCTGACCCACCGTGATCCGACCGACAACGACGGAGTCCTTCCGTGGCTGGTGCTGCTGATCCTCGTGGTGGGGGTCTACTGCGCGCTGTGGGCGGCGGCGAACATCGCCGTACGCAGGTGGACCAGGCTCCCGGGGCGTCCCTACTGGGTGTTCACCGTGATCGTCACGCTCGTTCCCGCCACCGTGTTCGCGATCTTCCCCGACCTGTGGCAAGCCCTGGAGCGGTCCTGACCGCCACAGGCCCGACGAAACCCGACGAAACCCGATGAAAGAGGAATCGTGCCGATGACATCAACCCGGCGCATGTTCGTGCGCTCAGCGATCGGTGTCGCCGCGGCCGCGACGGCGGGGTCGCTGCTGACCGATACCGCGTTCGCGGACACCCCGCCTCCGCCCGGCCGGCTGAGTACGGCCGGCGCCGCCCGCGCCCAGCGGGACGCGGCGCGGGTCCAGCCCGGCGCGCGGTCCGCCAACGGCTGGACCGTCAACACCGCCTCCGACGCCGGGGGCAGCGTGTGGACGCGTCCGATACCCGGGACCGGCTGCGAGGTCCAGGTGGCGATCGGGGACGTGGAGATCATCCTCGTGCACTGCGTCCGCCGTTTCCACTACGAGATCGAGTCCCTGCGCCCTGGCGACGTCGTCGGCTTCAAGAGCCCCGGCACGGTGAAGGGCCACGCGTCCAACCATGCTTCCGGCACCGCGCTCGACATCCGGCCCGGAAGCTATCCGCCGGGAGTCCGCGGCGGCTTCCACCCGTACCAGGTCGATGTCATCCGGGACATCCTGGCCGAGTGCGACGGCGTCGTGACCTGGGGCGGGGACTTCAGGATCCCCGACGAGGCCCACTTCGAGATCGGTCTCGCCCCGGCCGATCCGCGCGTCCACCGGCTGGCGGACAAGCTCCGTGACTGGCGGATCAACCGGCCCGGGCAGGGAGCGGGTGTCCTGGTCGACCCGATGAACGCCGCACGCCGTGCCGCCGCGCTGACATTGGCACGGACGCAGGCCGCCTGACGATCCCAGCGGCGCCGGCACGGGTCCGTACGTCGTACACAGCCGGTTTCGTACGGCGGTTCGCCGCAGTTTCCCCGAGCGGGGGACTGCGGCGTTCTGCGTGTCGGCGCGCGGGAAGGCCCGCGGGCCGGGCGCGCGATCGGTTCGGCGCTCCGGACCGATCAGAGCTCAGGCGCCCTTGTCCCCCTTGGGATGAAGCACGGCTTCAGCGATCCCGCGGACCCGGTCGAGCGTGATACCGGTCCGGTGACGAAGCGCACGCACCTGCCAGGAGGTGTGACTGAGCCCTTCTGTTGGCCAGTTGAGCCGGGGCAGCCCGCGCGCCGCCGACCTCCGGCCCTTTCGTACGTGAATCCGTTGGCTGGCTTCCGGGACCATCTCTAGGCTGACCTCATGGCCCATGCGAAGACCTCGTACGTCTGCCTCTCCTGCCGGGTCTCCTACAAGCAGCCGTACGACAGGACGAGGCAGCGAGTCTGTCCGCGCTGTGCGGAGCCGATGATCCATGCCGGTTCGGCGTTCGCCGCGCCCCGGCGGCGGGACTCCGCCGCGTGGCGAACCCTCACGGTTCTCTTCAACGCGGGCGTGGGCTTCCACAAGAGCTGCTGCGCCGGACCCGGGTACCGCCCTCGGACCCTGCGCGAGGTGCGTGAACGGATGACGTACGCGCGGCGTAGTGGCGAGCCGGTCACGAAGGCGCTCACACGACGGGATGTCCCGTGACGGCGCGCTGACCGCGGAAAGCTCAGTCGGCCAACTCGGCTACTCACTGTCCGTTCCCAGCAGAAGTGAGCAGACGGGCCTGTTCTGATCAGGGAGTTGTCGTTTTCGGTGGGACGGTCCCAGGCCGGGGCGTCCCACCAAAGTTGTCGGGACGACTCTGATCTCCTGTTGCGCTCTCAGGAGGCCTATATGTTCTGGTATTTGGCGGCGACCGTGACCTGGCCCTGTTCAGTTCTCCTGGGACGGCAGTGTCGTTGCCGCGTGGCGCCCGAAAGACGAAGGGGAGACGTGGTGCGTCGTGCTCGGTCAGATCCAGCGCGACGCCAGACCACTCGAAGGGCATGCGGGCGGGCCGGCGACGGATGGGAGCCTTGGGAACTTCATGCCAAGCGCCGTTTCCTCCCTCTCTACCTGACCGGCCGCAGCTTCCGAACCGGCCCTGATATGCGCGATGGAGACAGGCGTTGTGCCAACCCGTAGGCCGGTATGTGGATTGGCCTCAGCAGCTCGTCACCGAGGTGATCGACGACAACGGGGTCCGGCTGGCCCCCACAGGCGGGCACGGGCAGTCCAAGGTCACAGAGCGTAAAGAACTCGATGATCACGGACGTCCGTGCCTGCTCTGCAGCGGGCCCGCCCGCGCTGAGACGTCAGCAACCAGGCATCAGCAGAATACGCCGAAGTCATATTGCACCTGTGGCGGAGTGAAAGATTAGACGAAGGCCGTCCTCGTACCCGACGTACCCCCGTCCGAGTGATCCAATTCAGGCATCGTTCGAGGTCAGGGCCTAAAGGGCAAGCTTAATTTGGTCGCTCTAGAGCTTCTTTGAAAGAATCAATGTCAGCTGCTGAGAGCGGACTCGGCGTGAGCCCAGGTCGGACGAGTTCCGGATCCCCGAAGTGTACTCTTCGACGATATTTTTGACCTGCTCGGTCGTCATGTTGGCCATGGCTGCAAGAGATGCCAAAAGGCCAGCAGTTTCTTCGTTACCGCCATTGCGCTTTTTGTCTGAGACTGCGCGCTGGAACAGGTCCAGAAGGTCCCGAATCTGTTTTTTCTGGTCCGGGCCGGCGTTTCCTAGTTCCTTGCGCAGTCCCCAGGCGACATGTAGAAGCGTGAACATGTCGACGATGTTCGACCATCTGGTTCGGCCGACCCACTTGATGGTACTGCTGAGGAGCGTCAGTAGTTCTAGAAATTCCACTGAACGACGCTGATAGTCTTCGAAATCTGTGGAAATCTCGTCATAGCGTTCGTTGAGTTCGGTCTTTTTATTGGACAGTCCGAAGATGCAGGTGCCGAAGACCTCGGCGTAGAACTCCAGATCGCCGCCTCGTTTACGTCGCTCACCACTGAAGACGCCGGATTCTGTGCTTAGCTGATGAGCCGCGCAGTCTTTGAGGAAGTCGTTGAACGGGCCAGGTAGCAAAGCATTTCTTAGCTCTTGTTCCGTCAGTACCATGTTGACCCTGTTGACGCGAGCAAAAACTGCGCGCACAAACTCGTCGGCAAGGTTAGAAAGGCGCCGAATCGGGAATCGGTATTGGAAGAACTCTTGACGCACATCGTCGGGTAGCTCTTTGAAGAGCTTTCCCTCGAACTTCTCGCTTAGTGTCTCGTCCTCTAGCCCGTCCAGAGGGAACTTATTTTTCAGAAAATCAAGCAAGGAGGTGAGTCGCTGCTGACCGTCGACAACGGAAGCGGTCTGTTCCCTTTCCGGCGATGTCTCGTACGCGAGGTAGATCTCCGGGATCGGATACCCGAGGAGGATGGTCTCCATCAAAGAGACCTTGGCACGTTCGGGCCAAACGGCCTGGCGCTGGTACTCGGGCTGGAGGATTAGCTCGCCGGACTTGTCCAGC
Source organism: Streptomyces sp. NBC_00223 (assembly GCF_036199905.1). Classification (NCBI taxonomy): domain Bacteria; kingdom Bacillati; phylum Actinomycetota; class Actinomycetes; order Kitasatosporales; family Streptomycetaceae; genus Streptomyces; species Streptomyces sp. NBC_00223. The sequence continues at coordinate 4,660,718 of NZ_CP108109.1, forward strand.
GACCGAAACTCCGCTACCGTTTTCGACTCGATCTCGAACTTGAGTCCGTGATCAGCCATGGTGTACGCCCTCCTCGATAGCGCGATCGCGCGCAATGTTCACACTTTTCACCTGATAGCTTCTGAGTGACCTGTGGTTGCGGTACAGGCGGTAATTGACCTCACAGTTCCTGAAGGCGCTACCGAGATCCTGGATGAAGAGATCTCTGGACCGTGACCACTGCTCGCCAAAGGAAAGCCGTGGCAGCACGATGTCTAGGGCGATGCACTCCTCGAAAACCAGCTTGCGCAGGTAGTTCTTCTTCTGAGAGAAGAGCTCGTCCTCTATGATTTCTCGGAGCTCAGCCCATGCCCTATCGAACAGCTCTGGAGAGATCACCGCGATGTCCAAGTCCGAGTCTTCCTGGAACTTCCTAAAGTTCTTCCTCGGGTTTATGGAGTATCCCAGGCGTGCGCTTCCGACTAGCTGGACGGCCATCGGGTCCACGCCTAGCTCGGTTGCAACCAGATGTCGCCATTTGATGTAGTTGATTTCTTGAGGCCATACCGCGGGCGTTCCGTCGAACAGCCGGGCGGTCACAAAGTAGTCAACTTCCTGCCCCAGAGAACTGAACTCCTTCCAGAATTCGGGTTGAGGTTCCCCCGAGATGCGGGGAATGGTGACAGCAGGTCAGATGGGTTTCATGAGAGGGGCCCTGACGATGCCTGCCCCGAGGAAGTACCCGCTGGAGTTGCGTGAGCGTGCGGTGCGGATGTACCGGGCGGCCGAGCCGAAGCCCGTGATCCGTCGCATGGCCGAGGAACTCGGCGTGCACCACGAGGCCCTGCGCAACTGGATCCGCCAGGCCGAGGCGGACGCCGGCGAACGGGACGATGTGCTGACCACTGCCGAGCGGGAGGAGCTGGCCGCCCTGCGCAAGGAGAATGCCCAGCTCAAGCGTGCCAATGAGGTCCTGCGGACGGCCTCGGCTTTTTTCGCGGCCCAGCTCGACCCGACCCGGCCCCGATGACCGCGCTCCTCGATGAGCACTCGCACCTGGGGGCCGAGCCCGTACTCCGGGAACTGGACATCCCCTCCTCCACCTACTACCGCTGGCGCCAAGCCGTGACCGAGCCGTGCGAACGGCGCCGCCAGGACGCCGGGCTGACCAGCAGGATCCGCCAGATCCACGACGAGTCCGGCGGGATCTACGGCTCACCCCGCGTGCACGCCGTCCTCAAGCGCGAGGGTGTCCATGTCGGCCGCAAGCGCGTCGAGCGGCTCATGCGCCAGGCCGGCCTGGCCGGGATCAGCCCCCGCCGGGGCAAGAGTTTCACCCGCCGGGACCCCGACGCCGAACTCGCTCCTGACCTGGTGCAACGCGACTTCACCGCGAACGGGCCGAACCGATTGTGGGTCACCGACCTCACCATGATCTCCACCCAGGAGGGGCCTTTGTGGCTATCGGCGATCCGGGACGCGTTCTCCCGCCGGGTCGTGGCATGGGAGACCTCCGCCCGCGCGGACGCCGACCTGGTCCTGACCTCGCTGGAATACGCCCTGGCCAGCCCCGAAGTCGCGCCCGGCGAACTCGTCCACCACGCGGACCACGGCACCCAATACACCTCGGTGAAACTCACAACACGCCTGGTCAGGGCCGGGATCCAGGCATCCATGGGCTCGGTCGGCGACTCGTTCGACAATGCCCTCGCGGAGAACCTGTGGATGCTGGTCAAGACCGAGTGCATCCGCGGCCGCGTCTTCGCCACCAGAGCCGAAGCAAACCTCGCGCTCTTCGAGTACATCGACGGCTTCTACAACCCCCGCCGCATCCAAAAACGGCTCGGCTACCTCAGCCCGATCGAGTACGAAGAGAAGCACTACGCCAACCGGGCGACGACCGAACCAACGAACCTGAAACCACGTCAACCCGCCCCGACCAGCTAGTCAGCCACACCCGCACACCGGGGGAACCTCAGGTTCGAATCGTGGCTGGAGCGGGATCACGCGATGCTGTGGACTTCACGCCGGAGGTGACGGGGCTGCTGTCACAGCCTCTGTGGCTGTTCTGGAAGGACGAGCGGGGTAAGCGCATCTCGCACGCTCCGGACTACTTCGCTCGGTTCGGGGACGGGCGGGGGCTAGTGGCAATGCCGGGTAGTTAAGGTTCGGCGGCTGGTGGTGGGGGTTGGGTGCAGGGCTTGTGCAAGTTCCCGGGATCGTCCAACCCGTCTGAGGTTGGGGCGGGTTGGGGTGGATGAGGGAGCGGACACGGGGTCCGTGATCATTCAGGTGTCGAAGCCGAGTGATCAAAGAGGTTCCCGTGTCCGCTGTCTCATCTTCCTCGATCCCTGCTGTGTTGGCCAAGTTGGGTCCTCTTGAGCCAAACGATGTGCCTGACCTGCGCGTCTGCCTGGAAGCGGTTCCTGATCCGCGTTCCCGGCGGGACCGCTGGTACTCGCTGGCCTCGATCTTGCTGGTCTGCGCGGCAGCCGCGGTCTCCGGAGCCCGGACCATCGACGAACTCGCCGAGTGGGGCGCCCGCGCTGACGCCCGACTGCTCGCCACCCTCGGTGTCCGCCGTCACCTGCTGCGCCGGCGGCACGCGCCGTCCAGGTCGGCGATCGGGCGGCTCCTCGAACGCCTCGACGCCGACGCACTCGACGCGGCTGTGGGCGCCTGGCTGGTCCACCGCCACGCCGCTGCGACCGCAGATGCCCCGGGTGGACGGCGGGTGATCGCCGTGGACGGCAAGGCACTGCGCGGCTCCGCCCGCCTGGACCAGCCCCGCCGGCACCTGCTGTCCGCCGTCACCCACGGCCGCCCGGTCACCCTCGCCCAGGCCGAGGTCGGGTCCAAGACCAACGAGGTGCGGCACTTCCGGCCCCTGCTCGCACCGCTCGACCTGGACGGGGAGGTGGTCACCTTCGACGCGCTGCACACCGTGAAGGCCAACGTCACCTGGCTGGTCGAGGTCAAGAAGGCGCACTACGTCGCGGTCGTCAAGCCCAACCAGCCCATCGTCTGGACGCAGTTGGACGGTCTGGACTGGAACGCGGTGGCGGTCCAGCACACCAACTCGAACACAGGGCACGGCCGCCGGGAGTCCCGGTCGATCAAGACCCTCGCCATCGCCGACAACCTCGGCGGCATCGCCTTCCCTTACGCGAAGCTCGCCATCCGCGTCCACCGCCGCCGCAAGGCGGCCGGCGCGAAGGAGACCCGCGAGACCGTCTATGCGGTCACCAGTCTCGACGCCCACCAGGCAAAACCGGCCGAACTCGCCTCCTACCTGCGCGGACACTGGATCGTGGAGGCTCAGCACCACATCCGCGACCGCACCTTCGCCGAGGACGCCTCCACCGTCCACGCCGGCAACGCACCCCGCACCATGGCCGCCTTCCGCAACCTCGCCATCGGAGCCCTCAAAACCCTCGGAGCGACCAACATCGCCAAGACCACCCGCGCCATCCGCGACCAACCACAACGAGCCCTCCCCATCCTGGGCATCACCCCCAAGCCCGACCTCACCGGAACTTGATCAAGCCCTGGGAGTGGGCAGGCACGGTCTATGTCGCTTTCGTCGTCGACACTTTCTCCCGCCGCATCGTCGGCTGGTCCGCGGCTACCACCAAACACACCGAACTCGTCCTGGCCGCGGTGGAAATGGGCCTGTGGCAGCGCGACCGGGAAGGCAGCCGCCACCAGCACGGCCAACTGGTACACCACAGCGACGCCGGGTCGCAAGGCGGATTCAACTGGTGGTCGCAACACCTCGTGTTCGTGGAGGTGTTGGATGGTGCGTCGTCAGCAGGCAGCGGACCGGGCGCTGCGTCCGAAGCTGAGGTCTCCGGGGCATCCGAAGTATCAGCGTCATGTCGAGGGGGCGTTTTGGACGGAGATCGCCAAGGGTCTTCTGCCTGAGGAGGCCGCCGCCGTCGTTGGCGTGGCGCCGGCGGTCGCAACGCGCTGGTACCGACAGTGTGGCGGCATGCGACCGTTCGATCCGAAGCCGCCCTCGGGCAGATACCTGTCGTTTTGCGAGCGGGAGGAGATCGCGTTGCTCAGGGCGCGGGGCAAGGGAGTACGCGAGATCGCCCGGGACGTCGGTCGTGATCCAGGCACGATCTCCCGTGAGCTGCGACGCAATGCCGCCACAAGAAGCGGGAAGCTCGACTACCGGGCGTCGGTGGCACAGTGGAAAGCAGATATGGCGGCCCGGCGTCCGAAGACAGCAAAACTGGTCGCCAATCCGCGGTTGCACGCCTATGTCCAGGAGAGGCTGTCCGGCCAGATCACCACCTCTGGCGGCATGCCGATCGCGGGACCGGTGACGGGCTCGTGGACGGGGCGGAACAAGCCACATCGCCAGGATCGTGCTTGGGTTCGGGCATGGAGCCCAGAGCAGATCGCGAACCGGATCAGGCTTGATTTCCCGGATGATAAATCCATGCGCATCAGTCACGAGGCGATCTACCAGGCCCTCTACATCCAGGGCCGCGGGGCGCTGAAACGCGAACTCATCCTATGCCTTCGGACCGGCCGCGCTCTGCGTGCGCCGCGGGCGCGGTCACGGCGGAAGACCTGGGCGCACGTCACACCAGAAGCGTTGATCAGCGAGAGACCCGCCGAGGCCGAGGACCGTGCTGTCTCCGGCCACTGGGAAGGGGATTTGATCATCGGGCTGGAGCGTTCCGCGATCGGCACCGTTGTCGAGCGGTCGACCCGGTTCACCATGCTGGTTCACCTGCCCCGCGAAGAGGGATACGGCACGATCCCCCGAACGAAGAACGGCCCCGCACTGGCCGGCTACGGAGCGATCTCCATGAAGAAGGCACTCGCCAACACGATGTCGATGCTCCCCGGGCAGCTGAGGCGGTCGCTGACGTGGGACCGCGGCAAGGAAATGTCGGCGCACACGCTGTTCCAGGTCGAAACCGGCATCCCCGTGTTCTTCGCCGATCCGCACAGCCCATGGCAGCGCGGCACGAACGAGAACACCAACGGACTCCTGCGCCAGTATTTTCCGAAGGGCACCGATCTCTCGCGCTGGTCCGCCGAAGAAATCGCAGCCATTGCTCACACGCTGAACACCAGACCGCGCAAGACACTTGGTTGGAGGACCCCCGCCGAGGCGTTCAGCGAGCAGCTACTCTTGCTTCAAAAAGCCGGTGTTGCAACAACCGGTTGAGTCCAGCCAATACACCTCTTTCGCCCTCGCTGAACACCTTCAGCGGGAGGGCATCGCCGCCTCCATCGGATCCGTCGGCGACGCATACGACAACGCCCTGATGGAATCCACGATCGGCCTGTTCAAGACCGAACTGATCAAGCCCCGCCGGCCATGGCGAACCCTGTCCGACGTCGAACTGGCCACCGCCGAATGGGTCGACTGGTACAACCACCACCGCCTGCACGGTGAAATAGGCCACATCCCGCCCGCAGAATACGAAGCCAACTACCACCAGACCGACAAGAAACACCAGGTCACAGTCAAGATCTAGAGTCTCCACCGGACCCGGAACGGTTCAGGTTGTCACCTGGGAGTCGTCCCGACGTCAGCCCCCGCGACGGCGTGAGCGGGATTGTTGTCACCGGAAGTGCAGGATTTTTGTCACGCTGAGATCGTTTGCGGTCTTGTTGTCACCAGTACCGAAGATCGCCTACGGCGTGCGCCGGGCTTCGCTTCCCTGGAGACGTGGCGGAGGTTCAAGGATCTGGCGGGGTACACGTCCGGACGGCTGACGGTGCGGCGTACGAGCCCCTGTGGTCGCATGCGTGCAGGTGGGACGACCTGCTCGTGCCGGTCTCCGTCGGCGCAGGGCGTCAGGCGCTCGATCTGGGCGAGGGGTGGACGCGGTCGTGGACGGCTACCTGGCGATACGCAGGGGGTGAGGTCACAAGCGCGGTGGCTGATCTGGCAGCCGTTCCAGTCACCGGGCTGGGGCCGATGCGGGGTTTCACGTGGCGGCGTGATCAGCGTCATCGTCCCGGGCTTGAGTACATGGTCAGTACCGGTCGTCTGCACGGCTTCGAGAGTCTGGAGGAGGCCGGGCTGCTGCTGGTTCTGGATTTCGCCGGTGGCGTGGTCGAGGTCCTCTCGCAGCCGCTTCGGCTGAGGTTCCTTACAGCCGTCGGATGGCGCAGGCACACCCCCGATTTCCTTGTGGTAAGCCGCCTGGGCATCTGGTTGATCGACGTCCGCCCTGCTGATCTGATCGGAGATGAGGACCGGGAGTCCTTCGCCGCGGCGGCTGAGGCTGCGTTGGCCTGCGGCTGGCACTACACGGTGGCTGCGCGGTGGAAGCCGTACGTGCTGATGGCGGTGGATGCCATGTCGGCCAGGCGTCGGCCGCTCGCGGATCCGCTGGGTGTCAGGCCGGGCCTGCTCGCCGGGGCCGGTGTGGCTATGACTTTCGGGGAGATCGCGGCGGGAAGCGCGTTCGAGCCGGTCGCCCGGGCCCATCTGCTGCATCTGCTGTGGCACCGCCGGGTCGGCATCGATCTGGGCCGGCCTCTCGGGGACAGTTCCACGGTCGTTCTCGGATCGGAGTCGTCGTGAGTACCGCTCACGCGCTGGACCTGTCCGTGGGTGCCGGGGTGGTGCTCGATGACGTCGAATGGATCGTCGAGCGGCGTGAACCGCATCTCGGGCGGGTCCAGTTGGTGGGACCCGACGGGTCAAGGCAGCGCTTGACGTTCCGATTCCTGGCCAATCACCAGCACTGCCGACCTTCGTCCCGGACGTCGGGCTCGGGGGCGGGCCGTGGTCGGCAGCCCGCTTCGGTGGGGGACTTGAAGCCGGACAGGCGCCGGCTGGCCGACCTGCGTGTGGCTCATCTGCTGGAAGTGAAGACGGGGTTCCGCAGCGGCGATCCACTGCGGCCGGGGCTGGGGGAACCGAAGCCCGAGTACGACCCGGAGATGACCACGCTGACCGAACGGCGCTTGGCGAAGGTCGCCGAACTCAAAGCCCTGAACCGTGAGGAAGCGAAGCTGCTTGGCCTCGCGGAGGTGGGCTACCGCACGCTGATCCGCTGGGAGAAGAACCGCAGCCGCTTCGGGCTGATCGGCTGCGCGGACGACCGATGGCTGCGGGAGAGCGGCGGGCATCCGAGCATCAGTGAGGAGGTCCGGGAGGCGATCTTCGCGGTGCGGGCGGAGACGCTGCACCGCTCCCGGGTGGACGGCCGCACCCGCGAGGCCATGATCCACCAGTACGTACGAGAGACCTTCGGCCCGGACACCGCTGTCCCGGGCTATCACACCCTGCTGAGGGTCTGGAAGGAGTGGTTCGGCCCGAGCGGGGCACGTCAGCGCTATGAGCGCTCGGCCCAGCTGCCCACCAAGGCCGGTCATGTGGTGGTCCACCGCCCTGGCAGGTGGTGGCGCTGGACAGCACGGTGCTGCCCATCATGGTCCGTGAGGGTGTGTTCGGCGATCCGGTGAAGGTCCACCTGACTCTCGCCATGGATGTCTACACGCACTCGCTATGCGCCTTCCGTCTCACGCTCGTCTCCGACACCTCGGTGGACGTGGCGATGCTGCTGCGGGACGTGATGCTGCCGCTGCCGATGCGGGCGGACTGGGGCGAGGAGATGGAGTGGCCTTACCCGGGGTTGCCTGCCGCCGTGGTCGCCGAGTTCGCCGGGCATGAGGTTGCCGGGTTGCCGTTCTTCGCCCCGGAGACCGTGACCACCGACCATGGGTCGGTCTACCGCAATCACCATCTCGTTGACGTTCAGCGCGTGCTCGGCTGCAACCTCCTTCCCTCCAGGGTCCTGCGTCCCACGGACAAGCAGGTCGTGGAGAGGGCCTTCGGTAGCATCCGGTCTCTGCTGTTCGAGCATCTGCTGGGCTACACCGGGGTCGATGTTGCCGACCGCGGGGCCGACCCGGAGGGCGACGCGACGTGGACCATCGAGCAGATGGAGCACATGATCGCGACGTGGATCGTGAAGGTGTGGCAACAGCGCCGCCTGGGCGAGTACGCGCCGAGCTGGGACCCGGGCGGCGACCACAGCCCGAACTCGCTCTTCGCGGCCTCGTTCGCCCAGGATGGCTTCGCGATGGAGATCCCCTCGCCCGAGCTCTACTACCAGCTGCTGCCGCAGCACTCGGTGACGAAGATTCACGGCCGCCGCGGAGTGAAGATCCGTGGGCTCTGCTACGACGGTCCGGCTCTGGATCCCTACCGTGACCAGCGGTCAACCCGCGGCGGCAGACGCAAGGGGCAGTGGATCGTCCACCGCGAGCCCCGTGACCGCCGCACCGTGTTCTTCCAGGACCCGCTCACCCACGCATGGCACCCGCTGCGCTGGACCGGGCTCCCGCCGGAGGGCAGGACGCCGGCCTTCGGCGACGCACGGGTGCGCGACCTCTTGCAGCGGGCCCAGAAGGCGGGACTGAAACCGAAGACGGACGCCGAACTCCTGCCGCTTCTCCTCGACATGATCGGCCTGCACACACCGGTCGCGCACTGGCCGACGCGCCTGAAGAAGTCCCAGCGCACCGAATACGCCCGCGATGTCATCCAGGCCAATACCGCTGCCGCCGACCGCCCGGCGCCGCGGGCCGAGGAGGAGCCTGCCGCCCGGGCGGCAGGAGACACCGTCGTTCACCTGCACTGGCCGGAGCAGGCGCGCAGAGCCGAGGAGAGCCTGGACGCTGAGCGCCGCCGACGCAGAGAAGAAGCCGGGCCGACCCGGCCCGCGCTGCCGCCCCCGCTGGGCGCCAGCTACCGCAAGAGGAACTTGTTCATCCTGCCCGACGGGGACGAGAACGGCGAGGTTGAGCCGGGCGGCGGTTCGCTCCCGGCCGGAGGGGAATGACGTGGCAGACGGCCAGAGTGGACCACAGGACGGTGTGGTCCCGTTCCTCCGGATCGGTCCCTCACCGAACCGGGTCACCCACGAGGGATACCAACAGTGGCGGCGGACACGAGGAGCCTTCATTCCGGCCCCGAGACTGACGCTGGACCAGTACCGGGCCATGAGCCCCCGAAAGCGCGGGCTGCACGACCTGCACCGAGCGGCGACCCATGTGAACCTGCGGATGCAGGAAACCCCGATGAGCGCGCAGGTCACCGCGCTGATGCGAGCCAGACTCCAGAACAACGCGCTGAAGCAGACACCCGGCACCCGCGACGGACTGATGATCAACGGTGGCGGCTACCAGGGAAAGACGGAGACGGCGTGCGAGACCGCCGCCGAGTTCGAGGACTTCTGGCGCGACCTGCACCACCAGCTCAACCCGAACGCGATTCCCGGCACCCGGGACCTCTTCCTGCCGGTGGCCTACTGCCAGACGCCGGTCAAGGCCACGCCGAAGGGACTGTGCGAGGCGATCCTGGACTTCTACGGAGCCCCGCACGCCAAGACCCTGCGGGGGCTGATCCGCAACGTCCGCGAGTCCCTGCACGCGCACTGCACCACAGCGCTGCTGCTCGACGACATCACCCGGCTGAAGATGCACCGGGAGGACGACCAGGACACCCTCGATCTCATCCGGGACCTGATGAGCCTGAACGTCACGCTCGTCCTCATCGGCGTCAACATCCCCGGCTCCGGGCTGCTACGGGAAGGACGTCACGACCCGCGCACCGGCCAGACGGTGCTGTCGCCCGTCAAACGCGGCAGAAGCCACAACGACGAGGCAGCCACCCAGACCGAACGCCGCTTCGACATGATCAACCTCGACCCGTTCCACTACGACACCACCGACGGCATCGCCGCCTGGGTCAACCACCTCGCCGGCGTCGAAGACCAACTACGGCTCTTTCGGGCGACGCCGGGCATGCTCACCGACGGCACGATGCCCGAGTACCTGTTCCGCCGCACCGAGGGGATCGTCGGGCTGCTGAAACGCCTTATCGAGGACGGCTGCACCAAGGCTATGGAGAACGGCCAGGAGAACCTGACCATCGATCTGCTCCAGGAGATCCCCATCAACCTCGGCAACGTCCCCGGGCGGGACCCGGGCTCCGGCGAGGTCCCCGTGCTCAAGGACGAAGGAAGAGGAGCACCGCCCAAGCGGCGCAAGCGCGGCCGGAACACCGTCTTCGACGACCAGGGCGGCCTCCCCGCCGCCGATGCCTGATGGCGGACCGACTACGTCCTCTGCCCCGGAGCCTCGACCCGCTGGAAGACGAATCGATCCACGGCTACCTTCTCCGGCTCGCGAACCAGTTCGGCGCCGCACCTTTGGAGATCGCCGTCCGGACAGGGCTCGTCGTTCAGGGACGCGGTCGAAACGGCATTCCCGTACGCCTTCTGCACGACCTGGACGAGCAGCGGCTCGACGCGTTCGCCCGCGCGACTCGCCTCACGCATGACGAGGCCCGGGCGCTGCTGATCTCTCCGTTGGGCGAGCGCTACGGTCCGTTGAACGCACGTCTGCTGGCCGAGTTCCGTACGCCCACGGGAATGGTCCACAACAACCGCTGGATTCTCACCAGGGTGACCCGGTACTGCCCGCGATGCCTCTCCGGTGACGGAACCGAGATCGAAGAGCGTCATGGAGGGCGTTGGCACCGGTCCTGGAGATTGCCTCCTGTCTTCGCCTGTCTACGTCATCAGCGCCCGCTGCTGTACGGCTGCCCTCGCTGCGGGCAGGACATCAACGCAGCACGCGCCGGCAGCCTGATCGCCCGAGCCTCCGAAGCGGGCCTGCACCCCGCTCAGTGCAGAGCCACCCTCCCTGGCACACGAGTGATCTGCGGTGCGGGTCTGGCCGGCGCCGAGGCGGACCGACTTCCTCACGCTCCCTCCGCGGTCGCCGCGTTGCTGAGGCTTCAGCACTACTTCGACACGGAACCTGTCAAAGCGATCAAGGCAGGTAGATCGTTCTAACGCTGTGCCGGGATCAGTGGGCCGTCTTGTGCCGGTTTGTTGATCCAGGCTGCTGCGGGGAGTTTCGGCGGCTCCGGCGGCTTGCGGACGAAGCGCTCGGGGTGCTTCGCGTAGACCGCCTGGAGGACGTCGGCACGCATCTCGCGGAGCTGCTCGGCGAGGCCGAAGTGCATGTCGTAGGGGGTGTGCAGGCCGATCCCGGAGTGCCGGTGCTCCTCGTTGTACCAGGTGAAGAAATGGGTGCACCATGCCCGGGCGTCCTCGAGGGAGCCGAAACGGTCCGGGAAGTCGTGCCGGTATTTCAGGGTCTTGTACTGGCTCTCGCTGTACGGGTTGTCGTTCGACGTCTTCGGCCGCGAATGCGACTTGGTGACGCCGAGAGCGGCCATCATCTGGGCGACGTTCTGCGCGACCATCGGGGACCCGCGGTCCGAGTGGATCGTCAACCGGCCTGGCCCGATGCCGTACTTGGCGATCGTCTCGGACAGGAACCGCCCGGCGAGGTCCTTGTTCTCCCGGTCGGCGATCATCCAGCCGACCGTGTAGCGGCTGAAGATGTCGATGATCGTGTAGAGGCAGTAGTAGACGCCCTTGACCGGCCCCTTCAGCTTCGTGATGTCCCAGCTCCAGACCCGGTTCGGGCCCTCGGCGATCAGCTCGGGCACCGCCCGGGGCGGGTGGACGGCCTGGCGGCGGCGTTCACGGACCTCGCCACGGCGTCGCAGGAGCCGATACATCGTCGACTCCGAGCACAGGTAGACACCCCGGTCCAGAAGGATGGCGTAGATCTCGGCGGGCGCCATGTCGGCGAACTCCGGGCAGTGGAGCACGTCGAGGACCCGTATCTCCTCCTCCGGGGTGAGCGCGCGGGGGTGCCGGCGTCGTTTTTGCCGCGGCCTGGCCGGGGCGGGGCTCTGGCGGTGGTGGCGGTAGTAGGTGGCCCGGCTCACGCCGAGCGCGGCGCATGCCTGGACGCGTCCGACCAGCCCGGTGAGCTCTTCGAGGGCCTGGTAGCGGGCAGCGTCGAACCCGGCCGCGGGGTCGGCCCCGGTCACTGGTCCTTCTCGCCGTTCTGGTTCGGGGCGCTGTCCGTGGCGAACTGGTCGAGCAGCGCGGAGAGTTTTCCCTGAACCTCGATCACGGTGCGGGCCTTGGCGAGATCGGCCTCCAGCCGGTCCCTCTCCGCCTTCAGCTTCGCGATCTCCCTGTCCCGCGGGTCCGCCTTCGGCCGTCCGGCCGGCGCGGCGAGCGCGTCCAGGGCGCCCTTGTCCCGCTGCTGCCGCCACGTTGTGATCAACGACGAGTACAGGCCCTCCCGCCGCAGCAGGGCACCTTTGCCCTTCTTGTCCAACGTCTCGTACAAGGCGAGGATCCTCGCCTTGTACTCCGCGGTATACCGGCGCGGGCCGGTCGAGCGGGCTTCCACCTGCGGATCAGGGGTCCCGTGGTCATTCGTGCTGGCCACCCGGGCACTACTCCTTCTCCGCCCTCGACTCAATGAATCATCCAGTATGCCCGACTCGATCTACTTTGACAGAGAGGGACAGGCTCTTGGACCCCAATGGGCCGAAGGAAGTGGGCAGCTTCGGATGGCTGATTCCAGCGGCCCAGTATTTCATTGATCTACGCGCCCTGAGTGCGTTGATCTTCATGACGTGGCCCCGCCCCAGGGAACTCGCCGACACGGAGGCCCTGGCCGTGCTGGTCGACCGGGAGGCAGAGAAACGGCACGCTGAGTTCGCCAAGTCCCGTGCTGAGGCTGAGGCCGGCCGACGGCTTCAGGCCTCGCACCACTACAGCGATCCGGCGGCGGATCCCGCCGTCGCAGGCGCGGTGCTGGGCATCGCCGCACGGCTCCTGTCGGCTCCGGACGAGAACGAGACGCACGAGTTGATGGCGCCGATCATTGATGGAGCCAAGGAGCTGAACTTTTCGATGAGTTACCAGTTCCGGCGCCTCAGCGGGACCTCCTACCCGCTCCGGGCCATCCTCCTGACCTCGCGCCAGGACCGTGGCGCGTTCCAGCGGATGGGCCAGCGGATCGCGAATCAGGGCTTCAGCCGAGTGGCCTGAACCGAGGGTTAAGCACCTACAGCGGCACCATGCGCCGTGAACGAGCGGAAGGCGCTATTCCCGGTGACCCATCAACCAGTGCTGCTCTTCCTGTAGAGCTGATTGCCTACAGCGTCAACTACCAGATTTCGAATTGTCTCAATTATCAAGATCACCTCGGCGTGTAGTTCTTCGTAGCCTTCGCGATCGAGTGCCAGAAACTCCCCGTGGGCGATCTTGTTGCGGGCGGCGAGAAGCGAGTGGTCGATCAGCATTCTCTTTGTTTCGAAGGGTGCCGCGTTCAACCCTAGCGACCCCAATACATCGAAGAGTAGGTCGCTATTCAGGTTCGACTGGGTGTCGATGCCATCCTTTGATGGGATGAATGGGCGGTCATCTTTTATATCTCAGCAGTGCGATTCGCCTAATGGACTTCTTGGAGGCCGTGAGGTTTTGCTCCTTGGCGATGGTCGCCTCCATCGCAAGCGCGACAAAGCAGTCTTGCAGCTCCGAGGTCTTCAGTTTTCGACGAGCGACATACTGTAGATAATTCGAGAGCGATCTCTTTGCGTACCCCTCCCGGTGAGCATAGAGGAGGGCGACGCCGGCGCGACAAAGTCCATTTCTGCTTGGGCCTCGTGCTGCACGAATATGGCCGAGGATGCTCTGCATCTCAACTCTGCGCCACGCGAGGTCCTCATCCAGTGCGTCTTCGAGCTCTCCAGACGTCCGCATTATTAGCCCTGAAAGATTCGCTCGCCTACCTCCACCATGTATGGAATGCGCCTATTGGCGCTCTTTCCTCCGCCGCTTCGGAGTCCGAAGGTCTCGTCTTGCCAGACATCCTTCACGCGGCCGCGAATAATCGAAGGGCGATCTTCTTCGCTGACACTCTTCCAAAAGTCGTAGTTCCTCGCGATTCCGCTGGTGATGGCCTCGAATGCGGAGACGCTGAATGCTCCAGTGAATCGATCGCCGTCGCTGTAGTAGCGGCGGAACGATTTATCGCCCAAGGCTTCTTTCAGGATGGCGAAGACGAATCGGAACCGTTCCGCTTCCTGGTCTCTGTCGAAACTGGAATCGGTGACAAATTCCCTCATGCGGTCCGTGAGGAACTCGCCAAAGTCTCCCATTTTTCGCAGTTCCTGAATGGAGGTGCGGGCGCACGCTAGGTAGCGCAGGACGTTCTCGGTCCCGTACGATTCCCGCTCTTTTCTTTCCGTGATGTCAACAACGGTCGTGTAGTAATCTTGTGCTGCGAGGTTGTCGAGCCACTTCGAGAAGCTTGGATCCAGCATTACGGCAAGGCAGTTTCGTGCCTCCTGTTCCGAAAGCCGAGTTCCACTGTTCAAGCGCTGAAACAGGTCAAACTTTGCCTGATCGTCACTTTCTTTTTGTACGATCTGGAAATCGAGGCGTGCGCGCTTGAAGACTCGGCGCTGGGATTCCGAGATTTCCCTGACGGCGGATGCGGGGATTTCCGAGTCTGGCGAGACGGCATCCGCGTCCCAGACGACGCCAGAGAGTGATGTCAAGTACTCTCCGCTTGTCAGTGGGAGGGGGACGTCCAGGGCGGCGTCGTTCAGACGGTCTGACCGGCTTGATGGCGATTCATGTGGCTCGGCTGGCCGCCATATCCGTAGACCGGGCCGGAACGGAGGCAGGCACGGCCTCCGGGTGATCATGAGGTGTCGAGTCCCTGATCACCGCAACGGAAGACCGTGCCTGGCCGCTCATCATCGCCCATCCCTGCCAGTCTGGGCCAGCTCACTACCGCCCGGCCTCCCGCGCCCGAGGAACATCCGGAACTGCTGGACTGTCTCGCCGTGGTACCCGATCCGCGCCGGGCCAAGGGCCGCCGCCATCCCCTCGCCTTCGTCCTCGCGCTGACCGCCTGCGCGGTGCTGGCCGGCGCGAGATCCCTGACCGCGATCGCGGAGTGGGCCGCAGACGCCCCGGCCACCGTGCTTGCCGCCCTCGGCGGCCCGAACCGGGAACCCAGCGGCCCGACCGCTCCGGCCGAGGCCACCGTGCGCCGAATCCTGCAACGCATCGACGGCAACGCACTCGACAACGCGATCGGCACCTGGCTCGCCGCTCGGGACCCCGGCCGCACACCGAGGGACCAGGACCTGTTCAAGCAGTCCCGGCGTTCCCTGGCCGTGGACGGAAAGACGGTGCGGGGCGCCCGCCGCGCGGACGGCAGCCAAGTCCACCTCCTTGCCGCGATGACCGGCACCGGCCTGGTCACCGCCCAGCGCGAGGTGGACGGCAAGACCAACGAAATCACCGTCTTCCGGCCCCTGCTCGCAGAGCTCGACCTGACCGACACCGTGGTCACCTTCGACGCCCTGCACTCCCAGACCGCGCACGCCCGCTTCCTCGTCGAGGACAAGAAAGCCCACTACATCGCCGTGATCAAGGGGAACCAGCCGTTGCTGCACAAACGCCTCAAGCACCTGCCCTGGCGAGACGTGCCGTTGCTGGACAAGACCCGCGCCACCGCGCACGGCCGCAACGAGATCCGCCGGGTCAAGACCGCCACCGTCGCCGACCTGGACTTCCCGCACGCCGCGCAGGCCGTCCAGATCGTGCGCCGCCGCCGCATCGTCGCCACTGGCAAGGTCACTCTCGAACGCGTCTACGCGGTCACCGACCTGGCCGCCGAGCAAGCACAGGCCGACGAAATCGCGCACCACGTCCGCGGACACTGGGGCATCGAGAACCAACTCCACCACATACGCGACACCACCTACGCCGAGGACGCCTCCCGCGTCCGCACCGGCACAGCCCCACGAGCCATGGCCAGCCTCCGCAACCTCGCCATCGGAGCCCTCCGCCTCGCCGGACACACCGGCATCGCCGCCAGTCTCCGCCACCACGCACGCGACGCCACCCGCCCGCTCGCCACCCTCGGCATCACGTGATCAAACCGGACCAAGCGACTGAACGACACCGCCCTGGGGGGACGTCGAGCTGCCCTTCGTCATCCTTTAGTACGCCCATGAAGCGGAAAATCGTGGAAAGTCGCTGGACTCCGTCGACGACGTCCCATACACCGTCCGCCCTCTGGGCAACGAAGATTGGAGGAACCGGAATCCCGAGAAACACGCTCTCGATCAAGCGAGATTGTTGCTCCAGAGTCCAACGAAAAATTCGCTGAAACTCCGGGTGTGTCTCAAGGTCTCCGTCCAAGTACATGGCCGCGACCTCATTGATCGACATGCTATAGCGATCGGTGTGAATCTCGCGAGATCGGTCATCGATCTCTTCCTGCAGGCTGTGCGGCACTTGTACACGCTCCGAGGGCTGCCAATGAGTGCTGCGAGTGTATCGGCGAGCATGGCCATGTTTCGAGGTCGGGCGCAGTGGGCTGGGATGGTCTTCCCCCGCCAGATCAGGATCAGTGGGGGCATGTGCTGCGCCGTGAGACGAAGCATCATGTGGCCATGCGCCCGTTGCCTCGCAGTCTTGACCCACTGTCCGACGAGACGCTGACCGGCTACATCCTGCGCCTTGCGCACCGGGCTGGGACGTCTCCCGGAGCGGTCGCCGTCCGCACTGGGCTCACCGGCGAACGCAAGGAGAATGTGTTCTTCCGCGTTCCCATCCGGTTGTTGCACAACTTGGAACCCGAACAGCTCCAGACCTTCGCTCGGACCACTCGGCTTGTCCCTGGGGAGGTTAGCCGACTGCTGACCTCCTCACTCACCGACAGGTATGGGCCGCTGAACGGGAGGTTCACTCCGCGCAGCAGTGCCGCGAGGATGGTCAACAGCAACTCATGGCTGCTGACACGGGCGACTCGGTACTGCCCGCAGTGCCTCACCGGGGACGGGAGCGAGATCCAACGGCGCCACGGCGGGGCCTGGCGGCTTTCCTGGCGTCTTCCGCCGGTCTTTGCCTGCCCTCGGCACCGTCGCCTCCTGCGGACCGACTGCCCGGCCTGCCGTCAGCCCGTCCATGCGGTCGAGATGAACAGCATCATCGCCCGCCCCTGGGACGAGGATCTCCACCCGACGCAGTGCCGGACCACGATCGCGCCGCGCACCGTCGGGCGCCTCCAGCCGGCCTGTGGCGCACAGCTCTCGGAACCAGTCGGGACTGGCCCCAAGACTGCCCCCGATCCGCAGACGCTGGAACATCTCCTCGACCTCCAGCGACGGCTCCTGAAGCTCCTCGACCCCACCGGCCCGGCCGTGACCCCGAGCGTAGGCTGGCTGGTCCCCGCCGCCGACTACTTCGCCGATCTGAGGGCCCTGCTCGGCCTCGTATTCCTCTCCTGGCCTGCGGCTCGCTCCTTCGCCGCGACCCCGGCGCTCGCGAAGGCCCTTGACCGGGAAGCCGAAGAGCGCCTTACTCGAGCAGCAGCCCTTCGTGACCGGCCCGGAAAGAAGCACAGCTCGCGTCCCTTCACCGACCCACCGCTGGACCCGCTTCTCATGGGCGCGGTGCTCGGAATCGCCGAGCGGCTGCTTGACGCCCCGGACGAGGAACAGGCGCGGGAGCTCATGCTGCCGCTCATCCACCAGGCCAGTCGCGTCGATCAAGCCCTGTCGATCTATCTTCGGCGCGAGGCGTGGGTCTCGTTCCCACTGCGGATCGTCAGCATGAACCGCTCCAAGAGCATGATGGCCATGGGCGACATCATCGCCCGCGGACCGATCCCCAAGGGCGGTGGCAACGGGGCACGCTCGGAGGGGTATCGGCGACGCGACCCGTGGTGACTGTCCCGTCTCAATGGAAGTGGGCCATCGTGAGGCGGTGACCTGGGGTGGCTCAGGTTGAGCGAGACGGCAGTGGCTGGCCTGTCTCACTCAACCTGAGCAGCTGTCCGTTGACATCGAACCCAGTAGCTCTGCCGTCGAGCGGAGTCGTGCCGCGTTTGGTGCGCCCAAACCACGACACGAGAGAGAACCGACGGCAAGCCCGTCGGCTCTGCGCTTGGCCGGGGGCCGTAGAAGGGGGCCCGGTCGGCGAACCCGATGACCACGCCATCGGTCGGTCCCGCGGCGGACTGACTGCGGCGTCACGTCCAGCCCCTAGTGAGCTGTTGCACCCTCTTCTCCGAAGTCGTGGCGTGTCCTCAAATCGGCCTTCTCGGAGAGTGGCTGTCGGGCCGATTAGTCGAGGTTTGTCTCCGGGCTTGAGCCGCGCCAGCCGCCGTTGACGTACCACTTGTCGGCCGCCAGGGCCTTGAACAGGGCATAGCCCATCGTGTTGGGGTTACCCCGGTAGCGCCAGCCCTCGGCCTTGTGCTCAAGCCAGGGGGCGACGGAGTTAGTGGGCATCATCGTGAGGTCGTGGTTGGTGGATGCGATGTGGCTACTCACCAGAAGGCTGTACCGGTAGTCCAAGTCGAACACCTTCAGGTGTTTCTGGAGGCGTTCTGTGAGTGTGTCGCTCCAATCAGGGTGGGGGGAAACGAAGAACTTCATCGACGGCTGCTCATTGCCGCGTGGCCTCCTGAGACGAGCTCGAAGCCAGGAGTGGTGGGAGAAGTCGTCGAAGTAGGGGTGCAGGGTCTGGTCACCAGCATTGACGGGGACTGTCGCGCGCTTGCCGGTGTTGCAGTCGCGGCAAGCCGGGATGAGGTTAACCGGTACCACGCTGAGCAGCGGGTACGTGTTCTTGGGTAGGTGGTGATCGAGCGTGGTTACCAGGCCCTCCCCGCACAGGGGACACCGGTTATCCCGTCGACGGCCTTCTTGGTCGGTCGTACCTTTGAGCGCCTCGTAGATGCGGCGGCCCGGAGCACGGTCCTTGGCCAACCGGTCGGTGTAGACCCCCTCCAGTGCCTTGCGGTCGCGACGGGTGCCAGGCTTGGCGGCGAGGCCGGTGAGGGTGTGAAGAGCCTGGCCCTGAGCGGCTGCCTCGTACGCACTTGCCGCATCGGCCACCGCGTCGGTGAACGACTCCAGCCGTTTTCGGCTATTTGGGCGGGCGTTGGCGATGCAGGTGGTGTAGACGTCGCGTGCGTCGAAGGTCGGAGGATCTATGTGCTGCATCAGCCGTGTCCCTCCACGTCGTCGCGCTGGCCGAGCAAGGCGCTGAGCACCAACTGTGCCTCACTGCCAAGCCGTCCACTGAAGTGTTCCAGGACAGCGTCGTAGGAGTAGCCGACGTCGACCAGACGTCGTAGTTCGTGCAGAAAGCCGGCTTCGGTGAGTTCCAGACCGAAGACCTCGTGAGTCAGCACGCCGACGTTCTCGCCGTACGTTTCGATGCGGGGCTGCGCGGCTCCGAGTTGCCCGCCGTAGCGCCAGAGCTTCCAGACGCAGTGGGCAGGAATCTCTTGGAGTACAACCGGAGAGTGTGTGGCGACGATGGCCAGCCCGTTGCGCTCGGCGAGCAGATCGGACAGCGCCCGCATGAACGCGGACAGCAGGGGCGGATGGAGGTGGGTTTCCGGCTCATCGATGATGACGAGGGTCCGCTCACTCACGTGCTCGATGAGCCGGGTCATGGTGAGCAGAACGAGCCGGTGGCCGGCGCTGAGGCGGCGGAAGAGCTGCCGGGCCTTATTCTCGCGGCTGTTCAGGCTTGCGGTGTTCTCGAAGTTCTCCAGCCATCCCTCCTCCAGGAGTCCGCTCCCGGGATAGTCGAGGGTGCGCAATGCCCTGATCCATTGTGGGCTGCGCTCGCGCGTCAGACATGCCTTCATGGCCTGCGCGAAGTCCTTCCTGAGCCCGCCAGGGGTCTTGAACCTGGGGGATCGTGAACCCTGAACACGCAGGCCCACATAGGAAGCGACGAACATTTCGTCGCCCTCGACGAGCGGGAAGTCGTCAAAGGCGCTGAACGAGACAGTCACCAGGTTGTTGAAGGATCGGCCCTCGCGGCCGTACTCGATAATCCGCCCGAGCTCATATATCTGCGGCTCGACCGCAGCGACGGCGCGGGCCAAGTGGGAAAGTACATATGACTTCCCCACGCCGTTCCGTCCGGTCAGGGCGTGCACGTTGCTGGCTGGCCGGGAGCCTGGTTCGACCTTGAATTCGAACCGCACGGAATCCATTGCCGGTGGCAGCGGCGGCTCGTAGGCGATATCGAAACTTACCCGGCGCGCTCCGCCGCGTGCGATGCGCCGCAGCTGCCCGCGCACGGTCGACATCTTGACGAAGCGCAGTAGCGAAGTGCGGGTCACATCTTGGTTCCGCGCGAGGCGGAAGGAGTCCTCGTCATAGGCGATATCCCGGAGCGCGGTGAGTACTTCCTCCCGGATGGCGCTGGGTATCTCGCTCAGCGTGTAGTAATAGCTTTCATCCTGGCCTACCGAGAAATAGCGCGAGCTGTCCAGGCGGCTGAAGCGCTCCGGGAGCAGATAGTTGGCGGGAACTTTCTCGCCATCCGTCGCCACGTGGCCAATCTTCACTGTGCCGACCTCGATCCAGCCCTCCCTGGTCACAACGCGCAACGTGAACATGGTGCGGTATCCGTCGTCGTCCCAGGTGTCGTGGACGAGGAGCGCATCGAAAAGATCCTCCGCCATGGCGCCACCTTCGGCCAAGCGACGGTCGTCATAAAATACGCCGAATCGCACGGTTTTCCTGGCCCTCCCCCTGCTTACTGTGCTCCGTCGTGATGTGCGATCTTAGGCGGCGGCGCGCACGGGTGTGCGGGGGCGGACGTCGCGAACTCAGCGGCCCGGCTGGAGTGCGACGCTGGAGTCTGGAGTAGGGCCGCCGTTGCTTTGCCGCGGGCCGGTGCGGCTATGTGTTGTCGCTGCGGTGGGGGCGTGCCCGAGGCGTCTGAGGGCTTCGAGCTCGGTTCGTGGGAAGTGTTCGCCCCACCTGCCTCGATAGCCGCTCTCGCCGTAAGTCTGCGCGACCTCGTCGAAGCAGCGGATCACGGTGCGGGCGAGCTGGTCCATGCTGAGCTGGCTGGACCAGATCTCGGTTCCCTTGTTGTCGTGATCGCTGCCGTGACGTAGCTCCAGCACGCGGAGCCAGATGTCCTCGCCTTCGCGGTAGAAGATCCACCGGTAGGCAGTCGGCTCGGCATCGAACTGGGCACGAATTTCTGTCTCGCCGGCGACGAGCCGGGCCACCGCGGTCAGGAGCTCTTCGGACGCACTGGTGATGTAGGACGTGGTGAGCTCGACTTTTTCCTGGCGATCTTCAAGGGTGCAGTCGACCCACCCGGATCCCGCAAGCGTCCAGGTGATGCGCATGGCGAATGTCACTGGTGCTCCTCGGAGAGGAAGGCCCGGACAGTGACAGTTGCCCTGCTCAAGTGACAACCAGCGCGCTCAGCCACACGCGCCCAGTCGTATGCGAGGGGCACAGTTGCAAGCGAGGTGCTTGCAAAAGTTAGCGGCGGGGAGCATGGTGGAGGCATGGGTGCTCTCAAGGTGGGCAACGTCGGTGAGTTTCTGCGGGAGCAGCGGCGCAGCGCGCAGTTGAGCCTGCGGCAGCTGGCCGACGCCGCGGGGGTGTCGAACCCGTACCTCAGCCAGATCGAGCGCGGGCTGCGCAAGCCCAGCGCGGACATTCTGCAGCAGCTCGCGAAGGCGCTGCGGATCTCCGCCGAGACGCTCTACGTGCAGGCGGGGATGCTCGACGCCCGGGAGCGGGACGAGCTGGAAGTGCCGGCCGCGATCCTCACCGACCCGTCGATCAACGAGCGCCAGAAGCAGGTGCTCATCCAGATCTACGAGTCCTTCCGCAAGGAGAACGCCGCCGCGGTCGCGGCCTCCGCACCCCCCGCCGACGCCACCGACACCGCGCAAGCCGCACAAGCCGAACAGGCACCACCGGCCCGACAAGCAGACGCACACGACACGCAGGAGACGGGCACCCCCCAGGCGCCCGTCCCCGCCCGGGAGGAAACCGAGCAATGACGATCACCGATGACATCGTGAAGAGCCTCCGCAACCCGACCCCGCTCTACGCGGTCGCCGGCACCGCGGACCTCGCCGCCGAGAAGCTGCGCGAGGTGCCGGGGCTGATCGAGAAGATCCGCGAGCGGGCGCCGGAGCGCTTCGAGCAGATCCGCGAGCGCGCGCCGGAGCGGATCGAGAAGCTGCGGGCCACCGACCCCAGGGCCGTGCAGGAGCGGGTCACGGCGCAGGCGAAGGACGCGCAGGCCAAGCTCAACGAGCGGATCGGCGAGTTGGACCTCAAGAAGCTGGGCGAGTCCGTGCAGGGCCTGGCCCTCCAGGGCGTCGGCCGCGCCGCCGAGTACGCCGTCAAGGCCCGCGAGACGTACGACGACCTGGCCGTACGCGGCAAGGGCGCCGTCGCCACCTGGCGCGGGGACAGCACCGACCACGTCATGGAGATCCCCTCCGTGGTGGAGGTGAAGACCGAGAAGTCCGAGAAGGCCGACGCGGCCGAGGACTCCCGGGCCGAGGACTCCCGGGCCGACGACTCCCGCGCCGACGACTCCTGGGCCGAGGACGAGTCCGCGGCCCCGAAGAAGTCCGGCGCGCGCCGGAGCACGCCGAAGAAGTCCGCCGAGTGACGTCTGTTGTACGCGCATGGCGAACAGGCCGAACGGGCCGGGCACGCATCGCGTGCCCGGCCCGTTCTTTGGACAGGAACGGTACGGTGGCAGTCGGCAAACAGCGAACAGGGTGGTGGACGGCGTGCTGATCTTGGGCTTCTTCGGGGTGATCGCCCTCCTCTCCTGGGCGCTTTTCCTCTTCGCGCTCTTCGCGTTCATCGACGCGGCGATCCACCGCGAGGACGCGTACCGGGCGGCGGACAAGAACACCAAGGCGTTCTGGCTGATCATCCTCGGCATCGCGGCCGCGGTGATGAAGCTGTTCTCGGTGATGTCGTTCCTGCCCGTGATCGGGCTCATCGCGGTGATCGTGTACATGGTCGACGTACGGCCCGCGCTGCGTGAGGTGGCCGGCCGCGGCCCTCGTGGCCCCCGGCGCCGTAACGGCGGCAGCAGCAGCGACGGCCCCTACGGCCCGTACAACGGCTGAGCGCGCCGGCAGCCGGACCCGCGCCTACGCCCCGCGCCGTTCCAGCAGTACGACGGCCACGTCGTCCGTCAGCTCCCCGCCGTTGAGCCCCCGCACTTCCGTCACGACCGCGTCCAGCAGCTCCTCGCCGCCCAGACCGGCCGCCAGCAGCCGCGCCGTGATGTCGACCATCCCGTCCTGGCCCAGCCGCGGTCTGCCCTCGCCCGGCACCCGGCCCTCGATCAGGCCGTCGGTGTAGAGCATCAGACTCCAGTCGCCGTCGAGCCGGACCGGGACACGCTCCCACTCGGCGTCCGGCAGCAGCCCCAGCGCCGGGCCGCCGTCCTCGTACGGCAGCAGCGCGGGCGCCAGGCCGGGACCGGTCAGCAGCGGGGCCGGGTGCCCGGCGAGATGGAGGTCCGCGCTACGGCCGTCGGGTGCGATGTCCACGGCGCACAGGGTCGCGAAGATCTCGTCGTCGGCGCGTTCGTGGATCAGCACCTGCTGGAGCGTACGCAGCAGGGTGGCGCCGCCGAGCCCGGCGAAGGTCAGCGCCCGCCAGGCGATGCGCAGTTCGACCCCGAGGGCGGCCGCGTCCGGGCCGTGCCCGCAGACGTCGCCGATCATCGCGTGCACGGTGCCGTCCGCGGTGCGCACGGTGTCGTAGAAGTCGCCGCCGAGCAGCGCGCGGCTGCGGCCGGGACGGTAGCGCGCCGTGAACCGCAGCCCGTCGGCCCCTTCGAGCAGCGGCGTCGGCAGCAGCCCGCGCTCCAACCGGGCGTTCCCCTGCGCGAGCAGCCGGGTCTCGGTGAGCTGGCGCTGTGCGAGATCGGCCCGTTTGCGTTCGACGGCGTAGCGGACCGCCCGGGTGATCGTCGCGGCGCTGATCTCGTGCCGGGAGAGATGGTCCTGCGCGCCGGCGCGTACGGCCTCGGCGGCGGCGAGCCGGCTCTCCGCGCTGTCCCAGCCGCTGCCGTCCCCGCTGCCGTCCCCGCTGCCGTCCCCTTCGCCGTCCTCCCCGCCGTCGGTCAGGACGAGCACCGCGGTGCCGGGCGCGAGCCGCGTCACCTGGCGCAGCCCCTCCAGCACATCGGGCAGATCGAGCAGCACGCAGTGCACGTCGTCGGTGAGCAGCCGGCCGGCGGCGGTGAGGTTACGGGCCCTCAGGACGCGGATGCGCGGGCCGCCGCCGTCCTGGAAGTGGGGCGCGGTGAAGGCCCCGGTCGGGTCGTCGCCGATCACCAGCAGGGTGAACGAGGCCGGGCCCGCGGTGTCCTGGCGCTGGCGGGGCAGGGTGACGGGAACACGCGGGGGCGTTGAGGAGCCGGAATCGTCCTCGGGCGCGGCCGTGTCGCCCTCGGCCCCGGACGCGGTGGCTGAGGGTCGTTCCGCGCCGCGCTTCGCAGCGGACATCACGGGACTCCTTCCCTCCCCCCGAGGGTCGTCAGTCAGGCGACCCTAGTGGCTGGAGACGGCGACGCGGGAGGGCGGACTCCGGCCGCTCAGGGCCATACGCGGTGGCCAGAGGGGGATTTCGCCGTCGATGTGGGTATCCGCGCATGACGAACATCACGCGGCCCTCGGACCCCGCGAGGCCCGCCTCCGGACTGCCTCAGGCCCCCTCCGCGCGCGGCGGCCGGACCGCGTGAGGCCACCCGCGACAGCCCCGCGCCGCCCCCGCGAAACCCCTCACCCCTTCGGCGCCAGCGCCGCCCACGCCACCGTGACCTCTCCCTGCCGCCACCGCCCCGGCCCGTCCACCACCGGCCAGCCGCCGTCCCGCAGATCCCGTACCGCCCGGATCCACCGCTGCCGCGCGCCCAGCGACGACAGCGGCGCCGCGCTCGCCCACGCGCGGTCGAAGGCGGTGAGGAACGCGTGCACCGGCTCGCCCGGCACATTGCGGTGGATCAGCGCCTTGGGCAGGCGTTCGGCCAGGTCGGACGGGCGGTCGAGGGAGGCGAGCCGGGTGGCGAAGGTGACCGTGCGAGGGCCCTCGGGGCCGAGCGCCACCCAGACGTGCCGCCGTCCGATCTCGTCGCAGGTGCCCTCCACCAGCAGCCCGCCGGGCGCCAGCCGGGCCCGCAGCCGCGCCCAGACGGCGGCGACCTCGGCCTCGTCGTACTGCCGCAGCACGTTCGCCGCGCGGATCAGCACCGGGCGGCGGCCACCAGGCCCACCCGGCCCACCCGGCCCGCCAGGTACGCCCGGTCTGCCATGTCCATCAGGGCCGCCCGGCCCCCCGGGCAGCGGCACCTCGAAGCCGCCGTGCACGAAGGTCAGCCCGTCGCGTGCGTACGGCCCCGCCGCCGCGACCCGCGCCGGATCGATCTCGACGCCGACCACCGCCGCGTCCGGCCGTACGTCCCTCAGCCGGCCGAGCAGTTCGACGGCGGTCCAGGGCGCGGCGCCGTAACCGAGGTCGACGGCGACCGGATCGGCCGTACGCCGCAGCTCATGGGCGTGGGTGGCGGCGATCCAGCGGTCCATGCGGCGCAGCCGGTTCGGGTTCGTGGTCCCCCTGGTCACCACGCCGACCGCGCGCACGCCGTTCATACGACGAGCGTAGACGGCGGTACGGGGGTGGCGGAGGCGTGGGCCCCGGCGGACCGGGCACCCGGAGAGGAACGCGCCCGCCCGCGGACCATCACCCGAACAGGTGTCCGAGCGAACACCCGGGCCCGGCACCCGTACCGGCCCCGGAAGCTATTGGTTCGGCAAATATCGGTGCAACAGGAAATGGAATGAACGATTCCCATGTTGAGCAAGGTTGTCACGGGGGTTCTCGGCCTCGGTCCGGCGGAAGGAACGCATGGTGACCCAGTACACGTCCCGGCTCGGCGCGCTGCGTGGCAATGGCCCGCACAAGCGGTGGGGCGCCGGGCGGCGCGTACGCCGGGTGGCCATGCTGAGCGTGCACACCTCGCCACTCCACCAGCCGGGCACGGGTGACGCCGGCGGGATGAACGTCTACATCGTGGAGCTGGCCAAGCGCCTCGCCGAGCGGGACATCGAGGTCGAGATCTTCACCCGGGCGACCACGGGCGGCCTGCCCTGCACGGTGGAGCTGGCGCCGGGCGTGACCGTACGGCATGTGGACGCCGGGCCCTACGAAGGGCTCGCCAAGGAGGAGCTGCCCGCGCAGTTGTGCGCCTTCACCCACGGCGTGATGCAGGCGTGGGCCGTGCACCGCCCGGGCCACTACGACCTCGTGCACTCGCACTACTGGCTGTCCGGCCATGTCGGCTGGCTGGCCGCCCAGCGCTGGGGCGTCCCGCTGGTGCACGCGATGCACACCATGGCCAAGGTGAAGAACGCCGCCCTCGCCGAGGACGACTGCCCCGAGCCCGTCGCCCGCGTCATCGGCGAGACCCAGGTGGTCTCGGCCGCAGACCGGCTGATAGCGAACACGGACGAGGAGGCCGGCGAGCTCGTACGGCACTACGACGCGGCGCCCGGCAAGGTCGCCGTCGTCCATCCGGGCGTCAACCTCGACCGTTTCCGGCCCGCGCCCGGCCGCGCCGCCGCCCGGGCCAGGCTCGGGCTGCCGCAGGACGCGGTGATCCCGCTCTTCGCCGGCCGGATTCAGCCGCTCAAGGCCCCTGACGTGCTGATTCGCGCCGTCGCCGTGCTGCTGGACGAGGACCCGACACTGCGCGAACGTATCGTCGTACCGATCGTCGGCGGCCCGAGCGGCACCGGCCTGGCCAAGCCCGAGGCGCTGCACAAGCTGGCCGCGCGGCTCGGGGTGTCCGATGTCGTACGGTTCCAGCCGCCGGTGGACCAGGAACGGCTCGCGGACTGGTACCGGGCGGCGACCGTGCTGGTCATGCCGTCGTACAACGAGTCCTTCGGCCTGGTCGCCATAGAGGCGCAGGCGTGCGGGACGCCCGTGGTCGCGGCGGCGGTCGGCGGGCTGCCGGTCGCGGTGAGCGACGAGCGCACCGGCTTCCTCGTCCCCGGACACGATCCGCGCGACTACGCGAGGGTGCTGCGGCGCTTCGTCGACCAGCCGGGGCTGGGCACGGTGCTCGGCGAGGAGGCGGCCCGGCACGCGCGCGACTTCGGCTGGGACACGGCGGCGGCGGACACGGCCGAGGTGTACGCGGCAGCGCAGCAGGAGCACCGCCGTCACCTACGATCGGCCCATGGCTGAGGACGGCGGGGTGAACGGCGCGGTGGGTGACGCGGTGAGTCCGGTGAACGAGACGGGCGGCGCCGACGGGACGCCTGGCGTCGCGGCGGCCAGGCGGGCGATCGAACAGGCCCTGCGGGAAGCGGAATTGCCCTGGGAGTCGCCGAACGAGGGCGCGTACGTCGTCCAACTGCCCGGCACCCGCAAGCTGTCCACGACCTGCCAGCTGATCGTCGGGCGGCACACCCTGTCGGTCAACGCCTTCGTGGTGCGCCGGCCCGACGAGAACCACGAGGCCTTCTACCGCTGGCTGCTGGAGCGCAACCTCCGTCTGTACGGCGTGAGTTACGGCGTCGACCGGCTCGGCGACGTTTATCTCTCCGGACGGCTGCCGCTGGCCGCGGTGACCGCCGAGGAGATCGACCGGCTGCTCGGCGCGGTGGTGGAGAACGCGGACGGCTCCTTCAATGTGCTGCTCGAACTGGGCTTCGCGTCCGCGATCCGCAAGGAGTACGCGTGGCGGGTGTCGCGCGGCGAGTCCACCCGCAATCTGGCGGCCTTCGCCCGCCTGACGGGCGAGGACGGCTGACCGTCCCCGGGGGGAGGGCCGGCGGCGGGAGGGGCGGGCGGTGAGCGAGGGCGGCTGAGGGGCGGGCGGGCACCTCCATTACGCTCAGGGGTATGGCTGCTGCTGCGTACAAGCTGATTCTGCTCCGCCACGGCGAGAGCGAGTGGAACGCGAAGAACCTGTTCACCGGCTGGGTGGACGTCGATCTCAACGACAAGGGCGAGAAGGAGGCGGTCCGGGGCGGTGAGCTGCTCAAGGACGCCGGCCTGCTCCCCGACGTGGTGCACACCTCGCTGCAGAAGCGCGCGATCCGCACCGCGCAGCTCGCGCTGGAGGCCGCCGACCGGCACTGGATTCCGGTGCACCGCTCCTGGCGGCTGAACGAGCGGCACTACGGCGCGCTCCAGGGCAAGGACAAGGCGCAGACCCTCGCGGAGTTCGGCGAGGAGCAGTTCATGCTGTGGCGCCGCTCGTACGACACCCCCCCGCCGCCGCTGGCCGACGGCGCCGACTACTCGCAGTCCGACGACCCGCGCTACGCGACGATCCCGCCGGAGCTGCGGCCGCGCACGGAGTGCCTCAAGGACGTCGTCACGCGGATGCTGCCGTACTGGTACGACGGCATCGTGCCGGACCTGCTCACCGGCCGTACGGTCCTGGTCGCGGCGCACGGCAACTCGCTGCGGGCCCTGGTCAAGCACCTCGACGGCGTCTCCGACGCGGACATCGCGGGCCTGAACATCCCCACGGGCATCCCGCTCTCCTACGACCTCGACGCCGACTTCCGCCCCCTCACCCCGGGCGGCCGCTACCTCGACCCGGACGCGGCCGCGGCGGCCATAGAGGCGGTCAAGAACCAGGGCAAGAAGTAAGGCGCGAGGCAGGTCGGGAAGCAGGGCTTCGACGCCGGGCGTGGAAGAGCCCCCGACCCGCGGGTTTCCGTGGGGAGGGGGCTTTCGCGTGGGCGGGCGGGGCGGGGAGCTAGTGGGTGCAGCCGCTGCACTGGCAGGGGTTGCCGGACTGGCAGCCGCAGCCGCAGCCCGAGCCGCAGCCGCACGCGGCGACCAGCGGGAGCGGGATGCGCAGTGGCGCGGCGTCGGGCGTGGGCTGGTGGCGTACGGGGGACGGCATCGGGGATTCCGGCATCAGTTCACCCTCCTCAGGCTTCGTCGTCATCAGTGAACCTCGCCACGTTCCGGCGCATCAACGGCGCACAAGGGCATAACGCCCGAACCCGATCACCCGGTACGCCGAGCCGGCTCCGCGCACGCCCCCGCGCCCGCGGACCGGCCGGACAGCCGGAGCGCCGCCCCCGCGTGGCCGGTGAGCCACCCGGACGTACGCACCCAAGCCGTACGCCCGGCCGCCCCCGTCCCCGCGAACCCGGCGCCCCCACCCGCCGGAGGCCGGCCCCCACCCGGCGGAAAGCCCCTTACGCCCCCTCCACCTGCGTCGGCCCCGCGCTCAGCTCGTCCGCGTGCTCGCCCGTCACCAGGTAGACGACCCGCTTGGCCACCGACACCGCGTGGTCCGCGAACCGCTCGTAATACCGTCCGACCAGCGTGACGTCGACCGCCGTCTCGATGCCGTGCTTCCAGCGGTCGTCCAGCAGGTGCTGGAAGAGCGTGCGGTGCAGCTCGTCCATCCGGTCGTCGTCCGCTTCGAGCTGCAGCGCGTCGTCCACGTCCTTGCTGACGATGACCTCGCCCGCCTTGGCCACCAGCCGCTGGGCGAGCTGACCCATCTCCAGGATCGTGGTGTGCAGGTCGCGCGGCACCGCCGACACCGGGAAGCGCAGCCGGGCGAGCTTGGCCACATGCCGGGCGAGGTCGCCCGACCGCTCCAGGTCCGCGCTCATCCGCAGCGACGTGACGACGATCCGCAGGTCGGTCGCGACCGGCTGCTGCCGGGCCAGCAGGGTGATCGCCCGGTTCTCCAGCTCGCGCTGGAGGTCGTCGACCTTCTCGTCCGCGGCGATGACGCTCTCCGCGATGTTCAGGTCGGCGTCGAGCAGCGCGGTGGTGGCCCGGCCGATCGCGGAGCCGACCAGCCGGGCCATCTCGACCAGCCCGTCACCGATCGAGTCGAGCTCCTCGTGATATGCGTCGCGCATCGCTGTCCTTCCGTGGGTACAGAGGCGTCTCCTCCACGCTGCCACGCTGATGGCCCTACGCGTACCGGCCGCGCCTCCCGGATGAACCGGCACCCACGTCAAGGTGAACTCTTGGCAACGTGCGTCCGAGAGGTACGTCTCAGGCTTGTGGATTGCTTGAGCGAGCCACCTAACCTGGACGCATGGACGTGAACGCGGCAGTCGCCGCAGCCAGTGCGATCGCCGGTCTGCTGACCGGTGTGATCGCCGTGCTCGCGTTCCGCTGGAGCGAGCGCGAGCTCGCCCGCCCCACCCGCACCGCACTGCGGCCGCACGCGAGCGCCGTACTGCCGCCGGGCGTGGACACCGTGCTGTCCGTGCTCCGCTCCTCGGCGGTCGTCCTGGACGAGGGCGACGTCGTGGTCAAGGCCAGCTCGGCGGCGTACGCGCTCGGTCTGGTACGCGGCGGCCGGCTGGCCGTCGACCAGATGCTGCAGATGGCCCGAGAGACCCGGCGGGACGGGGAGATACGCCAGGTGGAGCTGGACCTGCCGCGCCGCGGCGCGGGCCGGGGCGAGGGCCTGGCGGTCTCCGCCCGGGTCGCGCCCCTGGGCTCGCGGCTGGTGCTGCTGCTGGTCGAGGACCTCACCGAGGCCCGGCGGATCGAGGCCGTACGCCGCGACTTCGTGGCGAACGTCAGCCATGAGCTCAAGACCCCGGTCGGCGCGCTCTCGCTGCTGTCCGAGGCCGTGATGGACGCGGCCGACGACCCCGAGGCGGTCAACCGCTTCGCCGGGCGGATGCAGATCGAGGCCACCCGGCTGACCAGCCTGGTCCAGGAGATCATCGACCTCTCCCGGGTCCAGGACGACGACCTGCTGGACGACGCCGAGCCGGTCGCGGTGGACGATCTCGTCGCCGAGGCCGTCGACCGCTGCCGTCACCAGGCCAACACCAAACAGATCACCATGGCCACCGGCACCACCCCTGACCTGTACATTTGGGGGAACCGGGGCCAGCTTGCCGCGGCTCTCGGCAATCTCGTCGAGAACGCCGTCAACTACAGCCCCGCCCGTACCCGGGTCGGTATCGCCGGGCGCCGGATCAAGGCGTCCGGCGGGGATCTGATCGAGATCTCCGTGACCGACCAGGGCATCGGCATCTCCGAGAAGGACCGCGACCGGGTCTTCGAGCGCTTCTACCGGGTCGACCCGGCGCGCTCGCGGGCGACCGGCGGCACCGGGCTCGGCCTGTCCATCGTCAAGCACGTGGCCGCCTCGCACGGCGGAGAGGTCACGGTGTGGAGCGCCGAGGGACAGGGCTCCACCTTCACACTGCGGCTTCCCGAGGCAGGGATCGCCCGCGACCGCGCGCTTCCGCCCGGCACCGACCCGGATGCCGAAGCGGACGCAGAACCGGCCGACGAGCCGTCGGACGACAAGCTTTTCCCGTCCCTCCCCGAACACATCCCCGCCCCGGAGGTCCTTCCGTGACACGCGTACTCGTCGTCGAGGACGAAGAGTCCTTCAGCGACGCGCTGTCGTACATGCTCCGCAAGGAGGGCTTCGAGGTCGCGATATCCGCGACCGGGCCCGACGCGCTGGACGAGTTCGAGCGCAACGGTGCCGATCTGGTACTGCTCGACCTGATGCTGCCGGGCCTGCCCGGCACCGAGGTCTGCCGCCAGCTGCGGCTCAAGTCCAATGTCCCGGTGATCATGGTGACCGCCAAGGACAGCGAGATCGACAAGGTCGTCGGCCTGGAAATCGGCGCGGACGACTATGTGACCAAGCCCTTCTCCTCGCGGGAGCTGGTCGCCCGCATCCGCGCGGTGCTCCGCCGCCGCGGTGAGCCCGAGGAGATCTCCCCGGCCGCACTCGAGGCCGGTCCGGTACGGATGGACGTGGACCGGCACGTCGTCACGGTCGCGGGCGGCAAGGTGGATCTGCCGCTCAAGGAGTTCGACCTGCTGGAGATGCTGCTGCGCAACGCGGGCCGGGTGCTCACCCGGATGCAGCTCATCGACCGGGTGTGGGGCGCGGACTACGTCGGCGACACCAAGACCCTCGATGTCCACGTCAAGCGGCTGCGGGCCAAGATCGAGCCGGACCCGGGCGCGCCGCGCTTCCTGGTGACGGTTCGCGGCCTTGGCTACAAGTTCGAGCCGTAAGCGGTGTGAGGGCCCGTAAGGGTCGCGGTCCCGGGATTCGCGCCCAGGACGCGAACAGGGTCCGAAACCGGTCGTGGGGGACGGGTGGGGAAGACACGGCGGAGGGGTCCGGCCACACATGGCCGGACCCCTCCGCCGTACGCCCTGTGACCGCCAAGGCGGCGACCCGGCGCTTACGGCGTGGCGGGAGACGTGTCCTTGCCGTCGGGGGTGGCGGTGTCCGTCGGGGTCGACGTGTCCGAGGCCGAGCCGGTCGCGGTGTCCGAGGGGGTGTCGGTCGGCGACGGGGGAGCCGTGGTCGGCGCCGAGCCGGGACCGTAGGGCGCGAAGTAGCCGGTGGCCGGCGTCACATTGATCGGGAGCGCGACCGGCCCGGTGCCGCTGAAGACGAAGATCGCCTTCTGCACGTCGCCGTCGCGCAGCGACTCGTTGCCGGAGTCGATGACGGCGGCCGGGTTGCCCTTGCCGCCCAGCAGCACGCTGCCGTGCGGCGGGACGGTGACGGCGCCGGCGCCGTGCGGGCCGGACAGCCGCGCGGAGAGCGAGGAGCCCAGCTGGACGGCCTGCAGCGTCTGCTCCGACGAGCCGTTGTTGAAGAGCCGGGCGGTGACCGAGGCGGGGCCGTTCGGGTCGGTGAGCACGTAGGCGTTCTGCACCTTGATGACGCCGACCGTGGCGGACGCGCTGTCCGGGTGAACCTCCAGCGTCTGCGCGTCGTCCCCTGCGGCGCAGGCGGCGAGGGGTGCGAGCGAGAGCACGAGTACGGCGGCGAGGGCGCCGCGACGGAAGCTGCGGACCACGGCGGCGGCATCTCCTTGGGCAGGTGTGGAAGATCTTCTAGCGGCCTTAGATTACCGAGCCGTCCCCGCGCCCGCGCACCGGGTCCCGCATTACCGCGCGGCGTTTACCGGCCTCGCCCGCAAGGCCACGCACAAGGTCGTCCACAAGCCTGTGCACAAGCTTCCGTGCAAGCTCACCGACGAGTTCCCGGACAAGCGCGCGCACAAGCCGTACGCCATGCCGCGCATGATCAGCCGCGATCGGTTTTCCCGCGCTCTTCCACGGGAGTGCAAAATTCGATCTTCACCTGGTGGGAAGCCGTCACGAACCCGAACGGAGTAGCGACGATCCACTCATCCGGGAGGGACAAATCCGGACGTATCACCCCGAGTTCGGGGTCTTCCGGGCCTGTAACGGGCACGTTTCGCCCTCGCCGTATACCCGCTCCGACCTGCGAATACCTCGCCAATGGGGCACCCTCCAGCACGTCGCGGGGGCCCTTGTCAAGCCCTGAGATACGCCCTGACCTGCGAAAACGCCATTCAGATGAGGCCGTTCCCGTGTTACTCTGGATAGCCACGGAAGGGGTACCTGTCACATGACGTTCAAGGTTGGCGACACCGTGGTCTATCCCCATCACGGGGCCGCGCTGATCGAGGCTATCGAAATTCGCCAGATCAAAGGCGTGGACAAGACCTACTTGGTGCTCAAGGTCGCCCAGGGCGACTTGACGGTACGTGTGCCCGCGGACAATGCGGAGTTCGTCGGCGTACGCGACGTGGTCGGTCAGGAAGGTCTGGACCGAGTCTTCGAGGTGCTGCGCGCGCCGTACACCGAGGAGCCCACCAACTGGTCCCGGCGATACAAGGCAAATCTGGAGAAGCTCGCGTCCGGTGATGTCATCAAGGTCGCGGAAGTCGTTCGCGACCTGTGGCGTCGTGAGCGTGAGCGCGGCCTGTCGGCCGGCGAGAAGCGCATGCTCGCCAAGGCCCGGCAGATCCTGGTCAGCGAACTGGCACTCGCGGAGAACACCAACGAGGACAAGGCCGAGGCGCTGCTCGACGAGGTTCTCGCGTCGTAAGACCGTCCTCCGGACGCTCTCGTGTCGAGTCCTGGCGGCGTGCCCCACACGTCGATGTGATGTCCCGACCTACGTAGACGCACCCCCGGTCACCACCGAGGGACTTTGCCGCGGCACCCGGTTGAGCGCGATGACCGGGTGCTGCGGCATGCTTGTCCGCGCGCACTTGTGCCTGTGCACCCGTGCGCGTACGCCTGTGCCGTCAGCCGGGCGTGCCGGCGAGAGTTCTTCCCCCCGACTTCACGGAAGGGGTCCGGAGGAAGAACTCCGTGGCCGGCACTCCCCGGCGCGTCGCCGGGGGTACCCCCAGGCGATACCCATCTCATCCAAGGACACAAACCTGCGTACCGCAGCCGTCATCCCCGCCGCCGGACGTGGTGTCCGGCTCGGCCCCGGCGCGCCCAAGGCGCTGCGCACCCTCGGCGGGGTCCCGATCCTCGTCCACGCGGTGCGCGCGATGGCCCGCGCCCGCGCCGTCCAGGTGATCGTCGTGGTCGCGCCCCCGGAGGGCGCCGACGAGGTCAGGGCGCTGCTCGACGCCCACGGCCTGCCCGCGAACACCGAAGTCAGGGTCGTGCCCGGCGGTGAGGCCCGCCAGGACTCGGTACGGCTCGGCCTGGCCGCGCTGCCCGACGACGTCGACGTGGTGCTGGTCCACGACGCGGCCCGCCCGCTGGTCCCGGTGGAGACCGTCGAGGCCGTGGCCGAGGCGGTACGCGGCGGCGCGCCCGCCGTCGTACCGGGGCTGCCGCTCGCCGACACCGTCAAGAGCGTCGACCCGGCCACCGGCGTGGTCACCGGCACCCCTCAGCGCGCGCTGCTGAGGGCCGTACAGACCCCGCAGGGCTTCGACCGGGCCACCCTCGCCAAGGCGCACGCCAGTGTCACCCAGGACGTCACGGACGACGCGAGCATGGTCGAGCAGCTCGGGGTGCCGGTGCTGGTGGTGCCCGGCCACGAGGAGGCGTTCAAGGTGACCCGTCCGCTGGACCTCGTGCTCGCCGAGGCCGTACTCGCCCGCAGGAGGGCCACCGATGGGTACTGAGCCACTGGGCGCCGAGCCGCCGGGGGTGGAGCCGTCCGGCACCGAGCCGTCGGGCAGGGAGCCGGGACAGCCTTCCGCCGCGGAGCGGAGCGCCCTTGAGCAGGCCGCGCTTGAGCAGGGCGCCGAGAGCGCCGAGGTGCTGGGCGCCGACGTCTCGGCCGTCGAGCCGCCCGGCGTGGAGCCGTCCGAGCCCGAGCCGCGCGCCGACCTCCCCGTACCCCCGCCGCCGCCCGGCTTCGCGCTTCCCCAGGTCGGCATCGGCACCGACATCCACGCCTTCGAGGAGGGCCGCGAGCTGTGGTGCGCGGGCCTGCTCTGGGAGGGCGAGGGGACGGGCCTGGCCGGGCACTCCGACGCCGACGTGGTGGCGCACGCCGCCTGCAACGCGCTCTTCTCCGCGGCCGGCCTCGGCGACCTCGGCGCGCACTTCGGCACCGGCCGCCCGGAGTGGTCCGGCGCCTCGGGCGTCGCGCTGCTCACCGAGGCGGCCCGGATCGTCCGCGAGGCGGGCTTCGTGATCGGCAACGTGGCCGTGCAGGTGGTGGGCCTGCGCCCGAAGATCGGCAAGCGGCGGGACGAGGCCCAGCGGGTGCTGTCCGCCGCCGTCGGCGCGCCCGTCGCGGTCAGCGCGGCCACCAGTGACGGGCTCGGTTTCACCGGGCGCGGCGAGGGTCTGGCGGCGATCGCCACGGCCCTGGTGATCCGTGCTCACTCGAACGAGTGATCGAGGGAATTCCCCGCGACGGACGAACGTTGCGTAGCCGGAAGATCACTTACTCGATGAAAGGACCGTCATGGCAGCCCTGTCCGCCTCCGCCCACGAGCTGATCGACGGCACGAACTTCGCGACCCTCGCCACGATCCAGCCCGACGGGCAGCCGCAGCTGTCCGTGGTGTGGGTGACGCGCGAAGGCGACGACGTGCTCATCTCCACCCTCGAAGGCCGCCGCAAGCACCTGAACGTGGCCCGGGACCCCCGCGTCACCCTGCTCATCCACCCGCTGGGCAACGCGTACTCGTACCTGGAGATCCGCGGCACCGCCACCCAGAGCCCCGAGGGCGGGCGCGAGCTGATCGACGCGCTGAGCGTGAAGTACACCGGTGAGCCGTACTCCGCGGACAAGCCCGGTGACGTCCGGGTGGTCGTCCGGGTCACCCCCGAGCGGGTCGTCGAGCGCAACTGATCAAGGGCGCCGCGGCACCGTGAATTGTCACCGTTGTGTGTGCCCTGTGCCGGGGGGCACAAGGCACACGCCTCGGCCCACTACCCTTGAGGCGTGACTATTCGCCTGTACGACACCAACGCGCGCCAGGTCCGTGATTTCACCCCGCTCAAGCCGGGCTGTGTCTCGATCTACCTGTGTGGTGCGACGGTGCAGGCGGCCCCGCACATCGGACACATCAGGTCGGGGCTCAACTTCGACATCCTGCAACGGTGGTTCCGCCACCGCGGGTACGAGGTCACCTTCGTCCGCAACGTCACGGACATCGACGACAAGATCATCCGCAAGGCCGCCGACCAGGGCCGTCCCTGGTGGTCCATCGGGTACGAGAACGAGCGCGCCTTCACCGCCGGCTACGACGCGCTGGGCTGCCAGCCGCCCTCGTACGAGCCCCGGGCGACCGGTCATGTGCCCGAGATGATCGAGATGATGCAGGGGCTCATCGAGCGCGGCCACGCCTATGTCTCGGACGGCAACGTCTACTTCGACGTGCGGTCGTACGAGGGCTATCTGGAGCTGTCCAACCAGGAGTTGGACAACCTCAGGCAGCCCGAGGGCGACGGCGAGACCGGCAAGCGCGACCAGCGGGACTTCGCCATGTGGAAGTCGGCCAAGCCCGGCGAGCCGTCCTGGGACACGCCCTGGGGTCGCGGCCGGCCCGGCTGGCACCTGGAGTGCTCGGCGATGGCCCACAAGTACCTCGGCGGTGTCTTCGACATCCACGGCGGCGGCATCGACCTGATCTTCCCGCACCACGAGAACGAGAT
Source organism: Streptomyces sp. NBC_00223 (assembly GCF_036199905.1). Taxonomy (NCBI): domain Bacteria; kingdom Bacillati; phylum Actinomycetota; class Actinomycetes; order Kitasatosporales; family Streptomycetaceae; genus Streptomyces; species Streptomyces sp. NBC_00223. The sequence goes on from NZ_CP108109.1 coordinate 4,697,376, forward strand.
CGCCCAGGCCAAGGCGTACGGCGACGAGTTCGCCCGCTACTGGGTGCACAACGCGTGGGTCACCATGAGCGGCGAGAAGATGAGCAAGTCGCTCGACAACTCGGTGCTGGTCTCCGACATGGTCCAGCGCTGGCGGCCGATCGTGCTGCGTTACTACCTGGGCACCCCGCACTACCGGTCGATGATCGAGTACAGCGAGGAGGCCCTGCGCGAGGCCGAGTCGGCGTTCGCGCGGATCGAGGGCTTCGTCCAGCGGGTCACCGAGAAGGCGGGCAAGGTCGTCCCCCCCGCCGCCGAGGTGCCGCCCGCCTTCGCCGAGGCGATGGACGACGACCTGGGCGTCCCGCAGGCGCTCGCCGTCGTCCACACCACCGTCCGGCAGGGCAACAGCGCGCTCACCGCCGACGACAAGGAGACGGCGGTCGCGCGGCTCGCCGAGGTCCGTGCGATGCTCGGAGTGCTGGGCCTCGACCCGCTCGATCCGCACTGGGCGGGCGCGGACCGCGGCGACGATCTGCACGGCGTCGTGGACTCCCTGGTCAGGCTCGTGCTGGAGCAGCGGCAGTCCGCCCGGTCCCGCAAGGACTACGGCACCGCCGACGCGATCCGCGACCAGCTCGTCCAGGCGGGCCTGGAGATCGAGGACACGCCGACGGGTTCGCGCTGGACGCTGCGCGGCTGACCGCCCGGCGCCCGCGCGGCCGACCGACCGCCTGACCGTCCGCCCAGAGGACTTTGTACGTTTTACGTCTGACGAGCACGACCGAAGAAGTGAGAGTGCCCCATGGCCGGGAACAGCCAGCGCAAGAACCGCCGTACCAGCAACAAGAAGGGCGCCACGGTCGGCAGCGGCGGGCAGCGGCGCAGGGGCCTTGAGGGCAAGGGCCCGACACCGCCCGCCGAGGCGCGCAAGGGCCACAAGAAGAACCGGGTCGCCAACGCCGCGGCCAAGCGGACGGTCTCCGGCCAGTCCCGCCGCCCCTCGGGCCGCGGCGCCAAGTCCACCTCCGAGATGGTGGTCGGCCGCAACCCCGTCGTCGAGGCGCTGCGCGCGGACATCCCGGCGACCGCCGTCTACGTCCAGCAGTTCATCGACAACGACGACCGGGTCCGTGAGGCGCTCAAGCTCGCCACGGACCGCGGGGTGCCGCTGATGGAGGCGGCCAGGCCCGAACTCGACCGGATCACCTCGGGCCTGAACCACCAGGGCCTGGTGCTGCAGATCCCGCCGTACGAGTACGCGCACCCCGAGGACCTGGTGGCCGCCGCGCACGACGAGGGCGCCGACCCGCTGATCGTCGCGCTCGACGGCGTCACCGACCCGCGCAACCTGGGCGCGGTCGTCCGTTCCGTCGCCGCCTTCGGCGGCCACGGCGTCGTGGTGCCCGAGCGGCGCGCCGCCGGGATGACCGCGGGCGCCTGGAAGACCTCGGCCGGGACCGCGGCCCGGGTGTCGGTGGCCCGCGCCACCAACCTCACCCGCACCCTTGAGGCGTACCAGAAGGCCGGGCTGCTCGTGGTCGGTCTCGCGGCCGACGGCGATGTCGAACTCCAGGACCTCGAAGCGCTCTCCGGCCCGGTCGTGATCGTCGCGGGCAGCGAGGGCAAGGGGCTCTCCCGACTGGTCGGCGAGACCTGCGACCTGCTGGTCCGGATTCCCATGCCGGGCGGCGCGGCGGAGTCGCTGAACGCCGGCGTCGCCGCGGGCGTGGTGCTGTACGAGGCGTCCCGCCGCCGGGCGTAGTCGCCGTACGGACGTGACCGGCCGGTGGGCGTGGTCGCTTCACGAGGCGGTCGGCCGGCGGGCGTAGGCGCTGTACGAGGCGGTCGGCCGGTCGGTCGGCCGGCGGGTGTGGCGAAGGCCCAGGTCGGGCCGCGGGTGGCCGTACGGGCGGGCTTCGCTCAGCCGTACGGGTGGACTCGCGCCTTTGGTCCGGCTTGTCGGGTCTCGGACATCAACGGCGCCCGGGCAGTGTCCTAAAGGTGCGTCACTCGGTTAGATGAGTGTGGACACCAGAACACCCCGCACTCCCACGGGGGGAGGGTCGCCCGGATTCGACGAGCGTGTGATGACCATGGCACGGGTTCCGAGCGATCCCGCCCAGGTCATCGTCAACCACGCGAGCTTCCGGGTGCAGCTCGGCGCGACCTCGGCGCGTGCCCTCAGCCTTGACGACACGGCGAGGATTCCGGTCGGATCCCGCAACGCGACCGCCGGACGGCGTCGGCTGGCGCCCGTGGTGTGGTCCGGGCAGGCCGCGCCCGGCGACCCGCTGGCCGGTGAGCTGATGCAGGCGGTCCGGCGGGCCGGTACGGGCGGCGGCACCCAGGTGCTGCCGCGGATCGACGAGACGACCGTCAGGCCGACCGTCGTGGGCCAGCGCTCCCCGCACTCGCCCACCGGCCTTCTCGACGGCGTACGCCCGGCGCGCGGCGCGTACGACCCGGACGAGCCCTCGGTCGGCTACGTCGGCGGCGCCGCGGACGGGTACGACGGCTACGAGGGATACGACGGGTACGAGGACGAGCGGGAGGCCGAGCGCCGCCCGCGCGACCGCAGCGGCCGTCGGGTGCGGCACGCCTGGTACCCGGGCCGCCGGATGAACCTCGGCATCGTGCTGCTGCCGCTGCGCGTCTTCCTCGGCTTCATCTCCATCTACGCCGGCATGGGCAAGCTCTGCGACCGCGTCTACTTCGACGGCGGCGAGCGCGGCTCGATGGTCAAGTGGCTGTCCTCGCTGCACCCGTGGGCGGCCGCCGAGCCGCTGCGCGACGCCGCGCTCAACCACCCGGTGGGCGCGGGTCTGAGCATCGCCTTCCTCCAGGTCGTGGTGGGCGTGCTGACCGTCTTCGGCCTCTGGCAGCGTGTCGCGGCCGCCTTCGGCGCGGCCCTGTCGATCGCCCTGCTCGTCACCGTGAGCTGGCGGACCGTCCCGGTCTACGACGCCCCCGACTTCATCTTCCTGGCTGCCTGGAGCCCGCTGGTCATCGCGGGCGCCCCGGTCTACTCGATCGACGGCCACCTCGCCGGTGACGCCTGGCGCCGGCTCGGCCCCCGGGTCTCCCTGTGGGACCTGCGCCGCCGGGTGCTGCGCCGCGGGACCGTCATGGCCACGGTCGTCATCGGTCTCACCCTGCTGATCGGCTCGGTCCTCGGCGCGGCCGTACGGGCCAGCAGCACGCACCAGGACGGGCCGGCCCCCATGGTGACGCCGACCAACAACCTGCCGGGCGCTCCGCTGCCCGAGGTGAGCGGAGGCGCGGGCGACGAGGGCTCCTCCCCGGCCCCGACCGGCTCCGCGTCGTCCACCGGGGAAGCGCGCAAGGAGACCGCCACCCAGGCGCCGACCACCGAGCCCGGGCACACGCAGGCCGCGGGCGGCACGGCCACCAGCGGTACGAGCGGGACGGGCGCCGGCGGCGGTACGGGTACGGCGCCGGGCGCCGGGGGATCGGGCTCGGGATCGAGCGGCGGGTCCGCCGGTGGTGCCGGTGGCGGCGCCGCTGATCCGCCGCCCGCCCCGCCCGCGCCTCCGGCTCCGCCCGCGCCCGAGCCGCCGCAGCCGGAGACGAAGCCCTCGCAGGGCGCGATCGGGGGGCTGCTGGGCAGTCACTCGCCGACCGGGCTGCTGCTGGGCATGAACTCCGGCGGGCGGCATGGTGCTCCGCGGGGGATGGCGTGAGGTGCTGCTTTGGGGGTGTGGTGAGCGCGGGGGGACGTGGCCGGGTGCGGGTGGGCGTGACTGAACGCGCCTGACCTGCCTCGCGCTTGAGGTGCCTGGACGTACGTGAGGCGCCCGGACGCACCTGGACGCACCTGGACGCACCTGGACGCACCTGGACGCAGAGCCAACCGCAAGACGGCGGCGGCCCGTACCGATCCCTCCCCGGTACGGGCCGCCGTCCTGTGTTCACTGTGTGCGCGGGGCCGGTGCTCGGCCCTCTCGCGGCCTCTGACGGCCGTTGGTGGCCCCTGAGGGCTCCCGGCGCGGGTGGACGCCTCCGTGGGCGTACACCGCGGCGCTCACACCTTGTGGGCGCCCAACTCCTTCGCCGCCTCGCTGAGGTCCTTCGCGGTGTCGATCGCCCGCCAGTAGGCGCCCTGCGGGATCTGGAAGCCGGCCAGCCGCCGTTCGCGGGCCAGCCGTGGGAAGGTCGTCCGCTCGTGGTCGCCCAGGTCCGGCAGCAGTTCGGTGAACTCGGGCGCGAAGACGTAGACACCGGCGTTGATCAGATACGGCGACGGCGGCGACTCGATGAAGTCCAGCACCTGGCCGAACTCGTTGGTCTCCACGGCGCCCCAGGGGATGCGCGGCCGGGCCAGCGCCAGGGTCGCGACGGCGTCCCGTTCCTCGTGGAAGGCAGCCATCTCGCGCAGCGAGAAACGCGTCCAGATGTCGCCGTTGGTGGCGTACCAGGGCTCGTCCGGGCGGGGCAGGGACGCGGCCGCGTACTTCAGACCGCCGCCGCGGCCGAGCGGCTCGCGCTCGACGACGGTGGTGACGTTCAGCGGCAACGGCGTGGCGTTCAGCCACTCCTGGAGCACCTCGGCGAGATGGCCGCAGGAGACCACGGCGTCGGTGACCCCCTCGGCGGCCAGCCAGGCGAGCTGATGGCCGATGATCGGCGTCCCCGTGCCCGGGATCTCGACCATCGGCTTCGGCCGGTCGTCGGTGTACGGGCGCAGCCGTGAGCCCTGCCCGCCGGCCAGGAGTACGGCCTGCGTGACAGGGGTGACGACTTGGGGGACGGGTGGGGGTCCGTGGTGGGCGCGCGTCATGCAGCGCACCCTATGCGACGGCGGCGTACGGCCCTTGGAGGGAGGGCCGTACGCCTGATGCGTCCGATGCGTCGGGGTGCCTGTCGAGGGGCTGTCGCGGGCGGGGGGTCGTGCTCGCGGTGCGGGTGCGTGCGGGGTGCGGGTGCGTGCGCCGCGGTGCGGTGCGGGTGCGTGCGGGGTGCTCGCGGGGTCAGCCGACCGAAGCGACTCCGGTGGCGAAGGCCGTGTCGCACACCGGGCGGGACCACGCCTGGGCGCGCTGCGTGGCGCCGTCGTACTTGGCGACCGCCGCGCGGCCCAGCGAGCGGGCGATGGAGACGCAGTAGCGGGCGAGGGACGGCTGCTTGGCCATGGCGACCTGGAGATCGGTCAGGGCCACCCCGGGGTCCTTCTCCTGGAGTTCGGCCAGCAGACGGCTGCGCAGCGCCTCCTGGGGCGCCTTGGCCGCGTTCTGCGGGCTCTTGGCGGCGGCGGTCAGTACCTGCGCGTCCGCCGAGGAGACCGCCCACGGGACGCGGGTGACGGCGAGCGTTCCCGACAGCACGAGAACGACCGGAAGAACGAGCGCGAATGTCTTGCCGAGACGGCGAGCTACCTGGTTCACGCATCGGATGGTAGCGACTGGTGATGATTTGGCGACATTTAGTCACCCTCCCGGGGGAGTGAAATCTCCGCGCGGGGTGTTCGAGTGTTGACGAACGGACCCGAAAGGCCTCATATGCGTATCTATGGGCGGGGGTTGCGGGCGCCTTGGCGGCGGGGCCTCGGGCGGCGGTTTTCGCGTCCTTGGGTGGGGTTCGGTTTTCGCGCTAAGGGTGCGATTCGGTTGCGCGTCCTTGGGCGCGGGGCTGGGGGTTCGCGTCCATGGGTGCGGGTGCGGGTGCGGGTGCGTTGCGTCCGGGGTCCGGTGGCCGCCGTCCGGGTACGGCGAAGGGCGGCCGGCCGGTACGCGGATACGTACCGGCCGACCGCCCTCGTAAGGCTGCGGCTACGGCGGCCGTGGTGCGGCCGCCGTCAGTCGTCAGTCGCTCAGGCGCTCGCCGGTGGAGGTGGCGAACACGTGGGTCTCGCCCGCGCGCGGCACGACGTGCAGCACGGAACCCTTGTCCGGGATCTGGCGGCCGCCGACACGGATGACGACCTCCTTGTGCTCGCCCTCGACGTCCGCGGAGCCGTAGACGAAGCCGTCGGCGCCGAGCTCCTCGACCACGTTGACGGTCACGGCCAGGCCCGCGGGGGCGCCCTTGGACAGGCCGCCGCCGTTCTCGGCGCTCACGATGTCGAAGTGCTCGGGACGGACGCCGACGGTGACCGTACGGTCACCCTTGTCGGCCGCCGCCTGCACCGCGTCACGCGCGACGTTCACGACCGCGTTGCCGAAGCGCACGCCGCCGTCGGTGATCGGGACCTCGACCAGGTTCATCGCCGGGGAGCCGATGAAGCCCGCGACGAAGAGGTTGGCCGGGCGGTCGTACATGTTGCGCGGGCTGTCGACCTGCTGGAGCAGACCGTCCTTGAGCACCGCCACGCGGTCGCCCATCGTCATGGCCTCGACCTGGTCGTGGGTGACGTAGACGGTGGTGACGCCCAGGCGGCGCTGGAGGCTGGCGATCTGCGTACGGGTCTGCACACGGAGCTTGGCGTCGAGGTTCGACAGCGGCTCGTCCATGAGGAAGACCTGCGGCTCACGGACGATCGCGCGGCCCATCGCGACACGCTGGCGCTGACCACCGGAGAGCGCCTTCGGCTTGCGGGCCAGGTACTCGGTGAGGTCGAGGATCTTGGCGGCTTCCTCGACCCGGCGGCGGATCTCGGTCTTGTTGATGCCGGCGATCTTGAGGGCGAAGCCCATGTTGTCCGCGACGGTCATGTGCGGGTAGAGCGCGTAGTTCTGGAACACCATCGCGATGTCCCGGTCCTTCGGCGGCAGGTGCGTGACGTCGCGCTCACCGATGCGGATGGCGCCGGCGTTGACGTCCTCCAGACCCGCGAGCATGCGCAGGGAGGTCGACTTGCCGCAGCCCGAGGGGCCGACCAGCACGAGGAACTCGCCGTCCCCGACCTCGATCTCGAGCCCGTCCACCGCGGGCTTGTCGCCACCGGGGTAGATCCGGGTCGCCTTGTCGAACGTAACAGTAGCCATGACTGTGCAGTCCCTTCACCGGCAGGAACGTGCCGGACGATCCGAGTAAAGGAAGACTCCGGAGGTGATCCGGATTGGTCTAGTCCGTCATACACGGACTTCCCGTGACGCTACCTGCCGGATCGACCCTTGTCACCAGCCACCGGTACGGGATTTTCGTCACCCTGCCCCCGCGCGGCGCCCGCTACACTGCTGGTGCGCCTCCTTAGCTCAGCTGGCCAGAGCGACGCTCTTGTAAAGCGTAGGTCGTCGGTTCGAACCCGACAGGGGGCTCTGAGTTTCCGCAGGTCAGCAGCTGTCTCCTTGGTAATGGTGTGCCGGGCTCAAGGTGTCCGGCACACATTCGACACACATCGCGCCGGTACGCGGCGCGAGGGAGGCGGTTGGGATGGCGAGCACGGACGAGTTGGCGCAGCGGCGGTACGACAAGCTTGTGGCGCGCGTCGAGAGCCTGATGCGCGGATCGCTGAAGCCGGAGTACGAAGGCTTCTACGGCAGCGTGACGCTGGCCGAGGCCGACATTGAAGAACTGGGCGGTGACGCGGGCGAGATCCGCCGGGCTGCCCGCGCGGCGGGCCGGCACCTTGGCTGGAAGACCGTGACCCGGGAGATCGACGGGCGCATCTTCATCGCGGACGACCGCGAGGCGCCGCAGGCGGTACGGGACCTGGCGATGCAGCGGTCTGCCGACGCGGTGGCGGCCCTCATGAAGGACGTGCGCCGAGGACCCCGCCCTCGACCGGTGTGAAAGCGGCATCCTTTCTGCCGGGCGAGGTCAGGTCGTTGCAGACCTTTCTAACTCCGCCGCGAAGGGGCACTGCCGGAAGGCCAGGCGTGAAGTCAACGAAGAGCAGGCCCAGTAGATCGACTTCATTCGGGATAATTCGGATTAGGCGCACAATCTCGCTGTAGTGGTGGGATGCTTCATCGGTGAACGTAGACACCCCCGGCCGGCAGCTCCTCTTCTCCACGGTCCGTATCACCAACGTCCTGAAATCGGGCATAACGACCAGCGGGACAGGATTTTTGCTCTTCGTGGATCTAGTGGAGGAAGGACGCATCAGTCCGCTCCTGGTCACCAACAAGCACGTCGTAGCTAACTCGGCGCGGCTCACAGCACACTTCATCAAGCGAAAGGATGACGTAGACGAGCCAGACCTCGGGCAGGGCGTAGATGTGACTCTCGCTCCGGCCAATTGGATTGGGCACCCCGACGCGAGCGTCGACGTAGCGGTCGTACCGTTGGCCCCGATCTTCGAGCAACACGGGGGTCTCCTGTTCACCAGGGCTCTGCCCATGTCGGTGCTTGCCACTGAGATACCGAACCTATACACCGACGCCATCGAAGAGATCACCTTCGTTGGATATCCTGATGGCCGCCACGATCCCAAGCACCTGACACCCATCGTGCGCCGAGGAATCACGGCGACCCCGCTGGACCTAGATATGGGGGGAACCCCTACGTTCCTCGTCGATGGATCGGTGTTTGGCGGCAGCAGCGGCAGTCCGGTATTCCTCTTCAATGAGGGGGCGTATCGCGGTCCCGGAGGACTGCAGATCGGCACTCGGGTAGCCCTCATCGGCATCATTGCGCAGACGTGGGTGCGGGGGGACGCGTTCCCTGTCGAGGTGGCGGCACCGCATGTAAAAATCGCGAAGGAGTTGAATCTTGGGGTCGCTTTCAACTCTCGCGCGATCAAGCAGACGGTTGAAGCATTTGCCGCGGTCGCGGGCCTGAAACTTCGGAATACTGCGGGAGACGCTCCCGTCGCGATCGATCCGACGAACGACTCGTCTACCCCCCTGACCTGACGGACACTGTCTTCCGGTCGATCACTGCCGAGAGGTGATATGTCCGGGGCCTATCCCGTTCCAGGGCAATGGGCGCAGACCTAGCCCTGGAACGGGGCGCCGTTCACTGCCGCCGGTGGTGTGTTGCGTGATCAGGCAGTCGTTGAACGCTTTCGGTGCTGGACGATGGGATTTTTGACAGGCGGCGTGTCCGTCATAGTTGTGACAGTGCCTGCTCGGGCCTTGGCGAGCAACATGGTCCGGCGTTCGTCCATCTTGTCGGAGACCTCGTCAAGGCGGTCGGGGAAGAGGTGCCCGTAGACGTCGAGGGTGAGTGTCGCGGACTTGTGGCCGAGCATCGTCTGGATGACGTTCACGTCGGCGCCGCTGGCGATGGCGAGCGAGGCGGCGCTGTGGCGCAGCTTGTGCGGGGTCAGGTGGAGGTGGCCGAGTCCGGCCGCACGGACCGCCGGGTCGAAGAAGCGGCTGCGGAAGTTGCTGATCCGCAAGGGGCCGCCCTGGGGTGCGGTGAAGAGGAGCTGGTCCGGCGTGCGGCCGTTGATGTGGGCGGCCAGTTCAGCGAGGAGGAACCGGGGGAGTGGCACTGAGCGGCGCTCGTGGTTCTTGGGGGTGTCCAGGTGGAGGGCGCCCTTCTCGTCGACATACGCCTGCACCACGTGAGCCCGTCGCGCATCGAGGTCCACTCGGCCCACAGTGAGGGCCGACGCCTCGCCCCAGCGCAGTCCGGTGTAGCCGAGCAGCCGGATGAACAGCCCGTACGGGCCTGCCGCTTCGGCGAGTGCTTCCACCTGGACCACGTCGAGGTAGACCTGTTCGGGCTGAGCTGGCCTCGGCAACGGGATGTCGACCGCCGGGTTGTGGCTCAGCCGCTGCGACTTGACCGCGTAGCCGAGGACGCTGCTGAGCACGACATACGCCTTCCGTACGCTCCGCGCGCTCAGCTCGTGGCCGGTGGCCGTCCGCCCGGCCGACAGGTCGGCCAGCCACTGCGCCACGTCGTCGTACCGGACGCGGTCCAACGGTGTCGTGCCCCACCTCGGCAGGACATGAAGGTCGAGCATGCCCCGGTACCGGTTCCTGGTCGACCGCTTGAGGTGCGCCTGCGCCGCCAGCCATGCCTCGGCTATCTCGCCGAACTTCGCGCGTGCGGCGGCGGGGTCGCGGTAGGAGCCGTCACCGAGCCGGGCCTCAAGGCGGGACCGTTCCGTGTCGGCGTCGACCCGTCGGCTGAACGTCTTCATCTTGGGGCTGCCGTCAGGGCCGTACCACCGCAGGCGCCAGCGGCCGGGCGGTGTGCGGCCCGCCTTCTTGGCCTTGGCGGCGGCCTGGACGTAGGCGGTGTGGCCAGCGCGGTCCTCGACCCAGACGCGCGCCATCACGCACCGGTCCGGTGCCGTCGAAGGCTGAGCTTGTCCTCCACGGGATCTCCCTTTTCCGCGTGCCTTTGCGGCGCGCTCGATTGGTGACGTGGGAGATTCCCTTGGAGTTCGAGGTTTGGGCAAGCCGTAATTCTGTGATAGAGGCCACTTCCGCGTCTTACGGCTTTCGGTTCCCTTGTGGTCGTCGCGGTGATATGGTCCGGCGCTTTCCCAATGCTGACTGGTGATGCCACGTGCTGCGCTGTCCACAGGGCGATCATGGCTGATGAACAGGCAACTCTGGTGCGTTGGGTGCTGCTTTCCGGCGCTCTTGGAACCGTCCGGACCTTCATCGCGACCCCTTTCCGACTGGTGCTCCGGCCGGACACAGCTCATTTGGTCGGTCCGTCTTTTCCGGTCACAATCTCGCTGGATGGCTCGCCCACCGCGTGGCTATGTTGGCCGAGCACAGCCATCCGCACTGGTGAAAGGAATCGCGCAATGCCGACCGGACAGAAAACCTCGAATGAGCGACGCCCGCTGGCCACCCCCGCCGAACTGTCGGCGTACCTCGGCGTCCCCGTCGCCACGCTCTACCAGTGGCGGCACCGGGGCCTCGGCCCGAAGGCCCACAAGGTGGGCCGGCACCTCCGCTACCGCTGGGTGGAGGTCGAGGCATGGGTCGACCAGCAGGCCGTCGACCTCGTGGCCTGACCGAACACCCGTCAACGCAGAGCGGCCTCCAGCGCGTCAACGCCGGAGGCCGCGAACTCCCCTGAACCGCGTCTGAACGATCAACCAGGCGGTGCGGGCCTGCCAGCCCGGTGCCGCCGGTGGAGGAGATACCCATGCAGCGTACGACTCCGCGCCCGAGCGGCGCACCCGAGAAGCCGGTATGGCCGCCGGTGGCGATACCCGGTCAGCCCGGCGGCGAGACCTCCCCGCCGCCAACCCGTGACGTCGCCCAGGCACCGATAGCGGTGGTGGCCGATCGGTTGACCGCGCGTGCCCTGTCCGCTGCTGACCGGGTTGCGGCTGGATCTGACCGAAATCCGGTCGGTGACCGGGTGACCCGTGACTCGGGGTCGGTCACTGACCGGGTGACCGCGGTCGCTGACCGGCCGCCGGTCGATACGGCCGGTCAGCCGACCGGGCCGGGCGTCCCGACCGGTCACGACGCGACGGCAGAAGGCGCTGACCTGCTGACCGAGGTGCGGTCAGCGGTGGCCCGCTACGTGGTCATGCCGAGCGAGGAAGCACTGGACGCGGTGACGTTGTGGATCGCGGCGAGCCATCTCCAGGTGGCCTGGCAGCATGCACCGCGGTTGGCGGTGGTGGGTCCGGCGAAGCGGTGCGGCAAGTCGCGGCTGCTGGACGTGCTGCACGACACGGTCCACGACCCGTTCATCACGGTGAACTCGACCCCGGCGGCGATCTTCCGGTCGATCACCGAGCAGCCGCCGACGCTGCTGGTGGACGAGGCCGACACGATCTTCGGCAGCGCCAAGGTCGCGGAGAAGAACGAGGAGATGCGCGGCCTGCTCAACTCCGGCCACCAGCGCAACCGCCCCACGACCCGGGTGGTCGGGCCGGAGCACAAGCCGACGAAGTTCCGGACCTTCGCGATGGCGGCACTCGCGGGCATCGGTGACCTGCCCGACACGATCATGGATCGGGCAGTCGTGATCCGGATGCGCAGGCGCGGCCCTGGGGAGACGGTCCGGCCATTCCGTGCCCGCCGGGACACCCCGATCCTGCACGAGCTGCGTGCCCGATTGGCAGCGTGGACCGCGCCGTTGACCGACACGGCAGCATGTATGGAGCCGGTGATGCCGGTGGAGGACCGGGCTGCGGATACCTGGGAGCCGCTGGTGGCGGTCGCAGACCTCGCCGGTGGCCAATGGCCGCAGCGGGCACGCCACGCCTGCCGGGTGATGACCTCGCACGAGGAGGGCAACGACCAGGAGGTGGGTCTGCCGACCCGGTTGCTGGCAGATATCCGGGCGGTGTTCGCCGCGTGTGGCGATCCCGAGGCGCTGGCCACCGGACAGATCCTTGCGGGGCTGAAAGCCGACACCGAGGCCCCGTGGGGCGAGTACGGCGTGAGCGGGCTGACCGCACGCGCACTGCAGTTGCTGCTCAAGGACTTCGGGATCAGCGCGTCCAACCGTCGGTTCCGTGACGGTAGCCAGCGTCGGGGCTTCGCCCGCAACCAGTTCACCGACGCCTGGGCGCGCTATTGCCCCCAGCTTGAGCCTCCCGCCCCGGCCAGCGGGTGACCCTCACTGACCCGCATCACCCGTCCCGGCGCAGGTCAGCGCGGGGCGGGTGATGCGCCTGTGACGGGTCGACCCGCATCGGGCCATCCACCCGTACCTGTGCTGACCAGGACCGCAACGGGTGGGACGGGTCGCACACGGCCCCGGCCGATGTCGCAGCCGATGGAAGTGAAGGACGCCGGACCAGGCGAGTGCTGAGCGAGGCGGAGAGGCCGCGAGCAAGTTGTGGGGTAAGCAGCGCTTACCCCGGAAGAGCAAGTTGTGGGGTAAGGACTCCTTGCCCCAGCAGAGCAAGTTGTCGCGTTGGACGGTCCGATGGCCCGTCCAACGCGTGTGCCCTCGCCGGGGGACGAGGGCACATGGCCGGGGGTCCGTCTCACGAGGCTGCTGGCCTCGACCACCTGCTCACCCTTGGTGGTGTGCGGCCCAGTCGTTGCGGGCGGCGATGAGGGCGGGGCGGACCTTGTGGTCGAGTAGGTCGGCGTGGGCTCGGAGCTTGACGGCGATGTCAGCGAGGCCGTCCGGGCCGAGGCCGAGAATCCAGCGTCCGACGCTGACCTGAAGATTGACCACGGGTACGCGCAGACGCTGGTCGGGGTCGTAGGGATTGCAGTCGATGCTGCCCTCGAAGACCGAGTCCTCCTCGACACCGTTCCACAGGTCTGGAGCGGTGAGCGGCACCATCGGGCCCTCGAAGAAGGCGCGGTGGTTGACCTCTGCCAGCCGCTGCGGCAGCTCCTCCGTGGGCACGCCGACCTCAGTCGGGTCGTCCTCGGCCCAGGCCGGCAGGTACCCGGCCGCGACGGCATTGTCTGTGGTCGTGATCGCCCACGACCCTGGCGTACTCCACGGTGGCGGCTGCTCCCGCCTCGCAGGCCGGATGCTGGACGCGACCTCGAACCAGACCACTTTCCCGACCGGATCGTAGAAGCTGCCCCAGTCGGCGGCGAGCGCGTCCACGAGCAGTAGCCCCCGCCCGTCCTCGGCGTCCGGCGAACTGCTGCGCGGCTTCGGGCGTACGGGGCTGGAGTCGGTGACCTCAACCCGTACCCGGACTCCGGTCCACCGCACTCGCACAGAACATGCTGCCTGGGTGTGGCGGATGGCGTTGGCGATCACCTCGCCGGACAGCAGTTGCAGGTCTTCGAGCCGTTCTTCCGCCAACGGCAGCTGCCATTCCTGGACGATCCGCGTGACCGCTCGCCGTGCAGTCACGACGTCTGCCTCCTCCGGGGCCACCGAGAATTCGGGTGAGGTGACACGCCGCCACGCCCCTTTGGCTGTTGCCAGCAGGCCAACGCGTGGCGGCGCCAACTGCGGAGAACTACGACTGGGCATCCCAATCCCACCCCTTCATCAACACATCGCGGAACACGGCACCTTGCGGATGCCGAGGTGACTAACCACCATGAACAGACTGGACCGGTGGACCAGTCCAGTCAAGTCCTGCTGGTGTCTTGGTCATTGCCCAGGACGAAAGGTCAGGTCAGCGTGTGCGCTTGTGCGCCGAAGGTTGGAGCGAGGTGGTGGCGGACCGTGCCCTCAACGGTCGGTCGGTCACATCGGATAGGTGTCCGTCTGCTCCCAGAGTGACCCCGGTGTGACGCCTTCCTCGCACGCCAAGGGGTGGCCTTCCCGGTCGTACGCGATATGGAGCACGACGGCCACCGCCGCCGGGGTGTCGAGGTGCAGGTGGCGTGCCTCCTGCTCAGTGGCCAGGCGAGCAGTCGTCACGTCCACGCCCTCGGCAGGAGTGCGTCCGGTCTGTCGGGTGACGTACCTCGTGGTCCCCTCGGCGATCGGCGCGCGTTGTTCCAGGCGCGGTGCCTTGTCGACCACGTCCGGTGGGAACCACGCTTCGACGTAGCTGTGCGGCGTGCCGTCTGGCAGCTGCATCAGCCGTGCGCGACGCAGCGCGGTCATGCCTTCGGGCAGGCCGAGCGCGGTGGCGATGTGAGCGGGCGGGATGGTGTGCTCGGGGTCGCCGATCCGCGTGAACGGCATGCCGCCGGTCACCCGTGCGCTGCCCGACTTCCTGTTGCCGGCGGGCCGCCCGATCGCCGTCTCGGTCACGACGAAGCCGGCGCCCTGCCGCGCCTCGACCACGCCGTCATTGCGGAGTACGTCCATCGCCTTGACCACCGTTGCCCGCGCCACCTGCCACTGCTCGGCGAGGTCTCGACCCGACGGGAGCGTCGCTCCGGGCGGAAACTCGCCGCTGGCCATGCGGACGCGTAGCGACTCTGCGATCTCTTCGTACTTCAGTAGTGCCATGGCTCCTCGTGAGGTCGTGGGCTGGACTGGTCCACCGGTGCAGAGGATACTGCCGTCATGTCGTCCCCCGAGCTGGCGCCCGAGGTCATCACCTTCTACACCCACGTCTTCGACGAAGGGAGCCGACTGACCTCTTCCGCCGATGGGCGGCTGGAACTGCTGCGCACGCAGGAGCTGTTGCGCCGCTTCCTACCGAAGGCGCCCGCCCGCGTGCTCGATGTCGGTGGCGGTACCGGTGTGCACGCGCGGTGGTTGGTCGAGGACGGCTACGAGGTGGACCTCGTCGATCCCGTCGCCCGCCATGTCGAGCAGGCACGCCACGTCTGTGCGGCCTCCATCGGGGACGCGCGCAGCCTCGCCTCCGAGGACGCCTCGTACGACGTGGTGACTCTGCTCGGCCCGTTGTACCACCTGCCCGACCGCGACGAACGGCTCCAGGCCCTCCGCGAGGTGGCCCGCGTGGCCCGCCCCGGCGGACTCGTCGCGGCGGCGGCCATCAACCGCTACGCCTCCGTCTTCGAACACACAGCACTGGCCCACCTTCACACCGAGCGTCTACGGAGGTCGATCGCGGACATCCTCGCCACCGCCACCTACGACGGCCGACGCGGCTTCACCGTCTCCTACTTCCATCGTGGGGAGGAGCTGGTCGCCGAGCTGGAGGCCGCGGGACTGCGCGATGTCCAGGTCTTCGGCGTCGAAGGCCCCACTTGGTCGCTCCTCAAAGCCGTCGAGCAGAGCACCGGCGCCCCGCCGAGCGAGGAACTCTTCGAGTCCGCCCTGACCGCGGCCCGTCTGGCCGAGCCCTACCCTGAACTCCTCGCGGCCAGCTCCCACCTCCTGGCCATCGGCTACGCGGGCGAATGACCGGCCGGCACCCCTGCTCCTCCCGAGACCGCGGCGGCGATCCATCGCAGGTACGCCTCCGAAGCGGCGCCTACAGAAAATCGCCCGGGTGACCGCAGGAGGCGGCGTACGATCCGTCAAAGCCTTGCGAGGGGCGGCTACAGCGGGGGCATGGACAATGGCGCTGGCGCACGAGTGGCACGACGGGACGATCGCCGCACTGAAGATGGCCCTTGACGAGGGTCTGGATCAGCACGAGACGGCTGCGCGCATGATCGCGCTACTCGGACCCGAACCGCAGGCGCACGCCGCCTCCGTCGTTCGAGCGTTGCAGTACCACCCAGTGCCACGACCGCATCTCAAGGATCCGGGTTCGCGAATCTACGCTCCGATGTTCGAGATCGGTGGAAGCTGCCATCCTGAGCCGCTGGGTGAGGCGACGGAGGAAACGCTCTCGGCCTGGGCGGACGCCCTTGATCTTCTTGCCGCATACCCGCTGGTGGTCGCACGGCTCGCGGATCTGCTGTGGTTGCGCCGGTTTGGTACCAAGCCGTACGTGTACGCCCAGGCCGCACAGCAGGCTCTGCGCGCACTGTGGGCCTACCCGAGTATCGCGGAAGTGTATCGAGCAGACTGTCTGACTCGTGCGCTTGACATCACCGCCGAGGCGGGGATGAAGAAGCATACTGTCGAGACCGTTGGAGAGCTCGTTTCAGCGGCGAAGCAAGTCCTGGTGAATCCCGAACCGATGCCGGGACCGTGCCTGCGGCTACTGACCCGGTTGGCCGCGCTTTCGGCCAAGCAACGTCCCGTGGAGCTGGCTGGCCTCCTAGACGCCGCCGGTACTGCGTTCAGCGCGGATCCCTTCAACCTCGATGCGGTCATGCAGTTGCGCCTGCAGTTGGCAGGGGCAGATCCCGAGGCGCGCCGGACCGTCGCCACCGACATCGTGGAGTTGTGGGAGCGGGCAGCGGAAGACGCCGCCGCGCCGCTGGTCGCGATTCGCCACCTTGAGCAGGCCCTGGCGGTGGCGCGCACCGTGGGTCTACGCGAGGACACGCAGCGCCTGCTGGTGCGCTTGCAGGAAATTAGCCGCGGCGACCAGGGTCTCGTCGAGTTCTCCGCAGAGGTAAACCTTCCGTCCGAGCACGTTGAGGCGTTCATTGGCCAGTTCCTCGCGGGAGACGATCCACGCGCATGGCTCGCCAGGTTCGGCAGCTACTGCCCTGTCCAGGCCGATCGCGATGCAGTCGCCGAGCAGGTGCGCGCCGCGATGCGCGAATCGCCGATTTACTATCTGACCACGCTCGTCAAGCTCAACGTGCAGGGACTGCCCGTCAAGATCCTCTCCGGAGACGACGCTCGCTTCGCCCAGGCTGTCATCGATCACGACACGCGCGGCATCACGTTTTGGGGCGTGTTCGCAGCCGAGATCCTCGGCCGGATCCTGGCCGACCCCCGGACGACGCCGGAAGCGATTGCTGGCTTCCTGACCGAGGGTATATTCGACGAACAGGTCTCCGACGGCCTGGTGCGCGCCTTCGGCCACTTTGCCGCAGGCTGGTATGAAGAGGCACTCCTGTGCGCCGTTCCGCGCCTGGAAACGGCGCTTCGGTCAGCGTCGATGGAACTGGGCTTGGTCGTCTACACGGAACCGGCCGCCGCGCGAAACGGCCTGGGAACCTTCGTCGGCCTCGGCGAATTGCTTGCCGGACTCAAGGGGCTTACACCGGATGCCGAGCGGGCCTACCTTACGCTGCTGCTGTCGGACCCGTTGAGCCTGAACCTGCGCAACAGTGCGCTGCACGGTCTCATGCAGCAGGTATCCAAGCAGGACGCCGCGCTCGCGCTGCACGCTGCCGCCACTGTCGCCTTGTGGCACAGGACCACCACCAACGAGGGCGGCGCGAGCCCAGCAGAGAGCTGACTATTTTCCCCGCGGCACCGAGGCATTGGTGGTGCCTACAGGCGGCCGGGAGCGGTAGCAGGTCGCCCCAATCGATGGGGCAGCGAGCACGGATTCAGCACACATGGGGCCGGAAGCCCGTGCGCACCACTGGCAAGAGGCGAGCACCATTTCCGCTGGTCAGCGGTGCGATTGTTGCGTCTCCGCAGGTCAGCCACCCACCCCGGAAGATCTTGTAAAGCGTAGGTCGTCGGTTCGAACCCGACAGGGGGCTCTCCTGAACCCCAGCCCAGACGGTGTCTGAGCTGGGGTTTTCCTGTCAGTGGATACGGCGGCGTCGGCGGGCACGGGGCCGCCTTGGTGTCGGCGGGTCTCGATTCTGGTCTCAGTGGAGGATGCCGGTCTGCCGAGAGCGTCCACGAGCGGCCGCAGGTCCCGGGTGGCAGGTCACCGTTAGTGTGGGAGACCGGTCGGCTCGTCCTCGGGAGGCACGGCAGCATGGACCCGCAGCACTTCGCACTCCTCGAAGAGGCCCGCAGGAGTCTGCCGGAGGGGTTCAAGGCAGAGATCTCGGGCGACAGCATCGTCATGATGGTCGGCCCCTCCGGTATCCATCAGCGCAATCTCCTGGTGGTCAGGCGCCAGTTCGACGCGCACAGCCCGGGTGACCTGGTGCCGAGCGAGAACACCGACCTCGTCTCTCCCGGCGTGGGCAAGAGCCGTAATCCTGACCTGACGTACCTGCCGGCTGACGTCCTGGAGACCACGGACAACCAGGTCCCGGCGGAGACCGCGGTCATCGCTGTCGAGTTGGTCTCGCCCTCGAACCCCGAGAACGACTGGGTGGGCAAGGTCAGGGACTACCCCATCATGGGAATCCCGCTGTACCTGGTGGTCGATGCCAGGCTGAAGACCGTCACTCTCTTCAGCCTCCCCGACGGCAGGAAGTATCACCGCCGCGAGGACGCCGACTTCGGTGAAAAGCTGAGCATCCCCCAGCCGTTCGACTTCGACTTGGACACCGCGGCGCTGCTGCCCTACTCCTGAGTGTCTCGTCCGCTCCGAGGAGGTGCGCGCGGAGGAGTCTGCCCGTTCAGGGCCGGCCCCGGCCTTGAACGGCCGGGGGAGCCGCATTGCGCGGGCCGCTGGTCGAGGGGGCAGGGACGGTCGTGACCTGAGCGGGCCGCGATGAGAGTGGATGCTGCGGGCCCTACATCAGGTCGCTGATGACCGGGTGGTCCGTGGACAGGGGGCAGGCGAAGACGCGCATGGTTTCCTGCTTCCCGAGGCTGACATGGGTTGCCTGTTGGCGGCGAAGCTGGGCGGTCGGACTCCCTTCGAGGAAGGCAACAGGCGCCCAGCTTTCCGTGCCGCCGTCCCATTCGATGCTGGCGATCGCCGCCACGAAGCGCATCGCGCTGCCGCACGTTCCGCACCGCACCGGCCCGTCGTAGCCGTGGTAGTTCCAGGGCTCATGGCCACCCAGTTTCCAGCCCGGGGCTGTTGAGAGATCCCAGGAGTAGCGGGGTTCCCCATCCTCGGGCCACTCCGGGTCCGCGAAGGTCGCCTGCTCCCACTCCTCGACCCTGGCTTCGAACTCCTCTCCCAGGACGCCCGGATGGGGGTACTCGGTCACTGGCTCCGGCCGCAGCAGGCACGGGGTGGGCAGATAGCCGGGCTCGCCGACGGCCACCGGCTCGGGCGGCGTCAGGAACCGGTCGCCCAGGTCGCCCGTGTTGCGGTAGCGGATCTGGACCCACGGTCCGGCGATTCCGTTGTAGGGCACCGTCGGATCGTCGTAGAAGTGCTGAAACGGACACCACAGGATCTGGAGGACATCCATGCCCTCCGGAAACCCGTCATACCAGGGCACGTCACGCGCGAACACCTGCAGGACGGGCAGCAAGGGCCATGACGTGTCCGGTGGAATCCCGTCCCAGGTGATCTCGCCGTGGTAAGCGAACACCGTCGATCGCTCGCCCCGGACGTTGACGGGGCGGTGCGGCGGACCGTGCCTCGGGTGACGGCCGCCCGGGCAGGTCGGCCATGCCTCGTTTTCCGGCCAGGCCGGCGGTCCTCCCACGGAGCTTTCACGTGGGCCGGGATTCGCCGGTACAGGGTGCAGCCGAACCGTTGTCCTCGCGTGGGCGGCCAGTTCGGGAAAGACCGAGGTGACGTCCATCGACCGTGGCGGTGTGACGGCGTCGTTCATCGCCGCCGGCTCCCCGCGCCGCCGGCAGGCAGACCATCGGACTGCCCTGGCGTCTCGACTCGGCACGCGGCCATTTCCTTGATCACAGGCGGCATCGTACGGTTGCCCGTCCATCCGCAACAGCGAGCCTGCGGCTTCCAGGACTTCACCAGTCCAGGGTTTCGCGGCCGTGGAAGAAGCCGCCGGTGGGCCCGTCGTCGGGTAGCAGGCTGAGCCACAGCATCTCCTCGGCGGCCTCTGCGGCGGTATAGCGAGAGGTGCCGTAGCTCATACGGGTCTCGACCGTGCCCGGTGATGCGGAGTTGACGAGGATGTTCTCGCCTCGGGTCTCGGCTGCGAAGATCCGGGTGAGCTCGTTCACGGCGGTCTTGGAGACACGGTAGGCGGCGCTACCCGGATCGTGGGTCCCGGCCAGGCTGCCCATGTGACTGCTGACGTTCGTGATCCGCCCGTATCCGCCCTTGCGCATGAGCCGGACGGCCTGTTTGCAGCACCGCCAGGTGCCCAGCACATTGACGTCCAGGGTGGCCGCGACGGTTTCGATGTCGGCCTGCGAGGGTTTCTGACCGCGATCGATGGCAATGGCAGCGTTGTTGATCAGTACATCCAGCCGGCCGTATTCCCGTTCGATGTCGGAGAACAGACGATTGACGCTGGCGGGAGCGACGATGTCCAGTTCGCCGGGGCGGACATGCACGTTGTCGTCCATCAACGTGGCAACGGCGGCCTCGGCGTCGGAAAGGCGGCGTGCGGTGAGGACGACGGTCAGGCCCTGATGGGCGAGCTTGGAGGCCAGGGCGTACCCCAGGCCGCGGTTTGCTCCGGTGACGACGGCGATACGGGGCCGGGGGTTGGGGGTGGTCTCCACCACCTCATGCGATCAGATCGCGCACGTGCTCGTCCACCACGCGTGGCGCGGGTGGGGAACGGTCGTGTGTCAACCGCCCTGCTGAACCACGGCCTTTGAACTCCGGTCAACAGGGTGAGGGGGATCGGAGCCGGCACGGGGAGCCGTCGCTCCCGTTAGGCTGCGGCAGCATTCGCTGTATCGCCGCCGGAGGGGTCGTGGACATCGCATCCGCCCAGAGGCTCGCCTGGGAGAACAAGAGCCTCAAGGGGTTCAACACCACGGATACGGCTTTGGAGTTCGGGCTCCTGACCGCTGAGGTCGGCGAGGCGTTCACTGCCTGGCGAAAGGGTCTGCCCGACCTCGGGGAGGAACTGGCCGACGTGCTGCTCTACGTCGTGGCCCTGGCGGAGATGAACGGCGTGGACCTCGACTCCGAAGTCGCCCGGAAGATCGTGTAGCGGTAGCAGCGGACGGGGTAGGCGTCCGCGGATACGGTCTCCGTGGCGGGGGGCACCAGCCCCAACATGACCGTTGCCGTGTGGACGGCGCCCCCGGTCTGCCGCTGTGCCGGGCCGGCGCTCAGCAGCACTCCGCCGTGTGCCTGGGCCTGGTCGACGAGCGTGCCCTCGGTGAACTGCCCCCCGAAGGTGTGCCCCGGCGAGGTGAAGCCCACGGTCAGGTCTCGGCGCAGATCCTGGGCGAGTTCCGCGGCCTGTGCGTCGACGGCGGACGTGTCCGGAGCGTTGATCCTCTGACAGAGCAAGGCGCCGGCCACTCCCGTGGCTCCGGCGACGAGCGCGGTCAGCGTGAACAGCAGAACCCGCCGCCCGGCGCCGCGCTTCCGCACCTGCCCGGAACGGGACCGTCGGCTCGGCTGAGCCTCCACAGCGGGCGTCGTCATGCTCTCTTTTCCCTGTCGTCGGGACGTCTCGAATGCCATGTCCTCATACTCGGCCGAGCGCCGGACCCGTGCGCCCAGGCGCGTGGGCCGGGATATGGGCGGCCTGAGCGACGGGAGCCCCGGGACATTCACCGCCCCCGCCCCCGGCCGCCGCACCCACCCGCGACGATCCGGCAGTACGGCGCACCGCGGCGCGCACCACTGCGCGGCTCTCCGGCGGACGGGCGAGAACGGTCACCGCCGTCTCCGCGCTCACCGCCGTCTCCGCGCTCGCCGCGTGAGCCCGCCGGGCCCCGGTTACTGGCGGCGTGGGGGGAGGGGGGCGGAGAGGCCCGTGCCGAAGAGGCGGTTGTCGACCTCGTCGAGGGCGAGACGGAGAGCGCCGAGGGCGACCCCCTCGTCGCCGAGGGTCGACGCGCGGATCTCGGGCACCCGCAGGCACAGCCGCTGAAGCTCGCGTTCCAGAGGTTCGAGGAGGATGTCCGCGGACCGGGAGTACCCGCCGCCGACGACCACGATCTGCGGGTCGAGTGTGAGCACCAGCGCCGCCGTGCCGACCGCGAGATCGCGTACGTAGCGGCGGACCGCGGTCCTGGCCGCCTTGTCGCCGGCGCGGGCGGCGGAGAACACCCAGCCGGCGGCGTCGTCGGGGGCGACGGTCTCCGGCAGGCCGGGGCAGTTCTGGAGATGGGCGGGGGCGTCGAGCCAGCGGACCTGGCGCAGGGCGCCGATCTCGCCGGCGGCGCCGCCGTAGCCGCGCCGCAGGGTGCCGTCGATGATCAGTCCGGCGCCCGTACGCATGCCCGCCAGCAGGTAGACGATGTCGTCGGCGTCGCGGGCCACACCGTGCCAGCGCTCGGCGACGGCGGCGAGCTTGCAGTCGTTCTCGACCCGGATCGGCGCCGCGAACCGGGCGCCGAGGTGCTCCGCCGGGTTGACGCTCGTCCATCCGGGCAGGGGCGTGAACAAGGTGGTGCGGCCGGTCGCGTCGACGGGACCGGTGACGCCCACGGTGACGGCCCACAGGTCGTCGCCGCTCATCCCGGCCCCGGCCAGGCAGTCCGCGATGACGGTGTCCATCGCCGCCAGCCGGGTCGCCGGGTCGGCCTCCGGGGCGACCGCGATACGGGTGCTGTGGACGACGGTGCCGTCGAGGTCGGCGATCATGGCCAGGATCTTGTGGCCGCCGACGTCGATACCGAGGACATGACCGGTGTCCGCGCGGAACTGGTAGCGGCGGGCCGGCCTTCCGACGATGCTGTTCCCGCTCGGTTCGACGACGGCGGCCCAGCCGTCCGCGACGAGTGCCTGGACGATGACATCGGCGGACGGACGGGACAGTCCGGTACGGGCGGCGAGTTCGGTGACCGTCGATGGTGGATTGCCCCGCAGCGCCCGAACGATGCTCAGCGAGTTGAGTTCGCGGAGCCGGTTCAGGTCGGTACCGGTGGCTGCCATGTCGGTCAACGCACAACCCCTTTTCGCTCTGTGTCCGGCCCCGCGAATAATGCTGGGGTCTTTACGAATCCTATCCGTATCTCATGAGATCGGGTACAACCCGTCAGTTGCCGAGGGGTTGACAGCGGGCCCGAAATCGACCTCACGACCGTCGATGGCGTACCGGTAACGGTCCAGGTGCTCGATCCGCGGGCGACGCGCCATGTAGGCGGTCATGGCGTCGAGTTCATCGGGGCTGAGCCAGCCGGGCGGGTCGGACACGCCCCGGAATCCGCAGATGTCGGCGAGGTCGCGCAGCCATCCGAGCTGCTGCTCGGTGAGCAGATTGAGGCGGCTGCGGAAGTACACGACATCGGGGTCGACCTCGGCCAGCGGTGCCTGCCACAGCCGGTGCACGGAGTTGGCCACCGCGTTGCGGGCCATGGCGTCGGACGGGTCGTCGGTCGCGTAGTTCTGCCACATCGGTGCCACGTCGGGGCCGCTGCGCAGCCCGTCGAGGAGGCCGAGCGAAGGCAGCAGGACGGCGCCGCTGCCGAGCAGATAGACATCGTCGCCGGCCACCGAGCGGACCAGCGCGAGGGCGTCGCGGTAGACCTGTTCGCGGTCGACTCCTTCGGCGCGGGCCGCGGGCGCGAGCGCGCCGTTGATGAAGTCGAGCTTGAGATAGCGGAAGCCCCACTCGTGCACGATGCGGTGGATCATCTCGGCGACATGGTCGCGGGCGGCCTGCTTGGTGAGGTCCAGGGCCCAGTATTCGGCGCCCCAGTTGTACCCGGCGACGGCCGGTCGGCCGGTCTCGTCGCGGAGCAGCAGCTCGGGGCGCTGCCTCGCCGTGTCGGAGTCGGGCAGCGCGATGAACGGCGCCAGCCACAGACCGGGGACCATGCCCACGTCGGTGACGCGCCCGGCCAGCGCGGCCATGCCGGAGGGGAACTTGGCGTTCGGATACCAGTCGCCGACCTTCGTCTCCCAGCCGTCGTCGATCTGGACGACGTCGAAGGGCAGTCCGCGCAGTGAGGCGATGTCCACGGCGAGTTGCGCCTCGGTGATGCCCTCGTAGTACGCGTACCAACTGCACCACACGTTGCCGGCCTTGCGGTCCCGGGCCCCGAGCCGCTGCCCGAGGTGGCGGGTGTAGTCGGCGAACACCTGCTGTTCCGGTCCGTAGGCCAGGAACCACGGCGCCCCGGCGGTCTCGTACCAGCCGGCCAGGGTGTCGAGGTCGGCGGACAGTCGCGGGGTGCCCAGGCCGAGGGAGCCGAGGAGCAGGACGTTTCCGTCGGGGCCCTGAAGGGCGGCGACCGCCGAGGAGTGGTGGCGGTACGGGTCGTCCCACCGGGGGTCGTCGGCGGTGACGCGTCTGCGGGGGTCGGCGATGCGCAGCGGAGGTTCGGACAGGTGCCGCCATCCGCACGGGCTCCACGAGTTCTGGCCGTGCCGGTAGAACAGCGAGTCGCCCAGGTTGTGCAGCACGGCCGCCCGGCCGGGTGGGAGGACGACGCCTCCCTCGACCGGCTGCGGCGCGCCGGGACCGCCCAACTCCAGGGCGAAAGTGCGCCCGGCCAGCTCCACGAGCAGCGCCATGACTCTCCTTAGAAATGAGGTGGATGAGAAATACGGTGTACGGCGCCGCGATGGGCCCCCGTACGAGAGATGCGGTCTGCGGCGCCGCGGAGCGCCCCCGTACTGCGCTCCGCCGCCGATCGGTGTCCCGTCGCCTTACGGGGTCGGCTACTTGAACATCGCGTTGACCGTGTCGTTCGCCTTCTTCAGCGCGGAGGCGGCGTCGCTCTGGCCGAGGATGGCCGACTGGACGGCGTCCTGGACGGCCTGGCTGATCTCGTTGCCGTGATCGGTGACCGGCAGGAAGAAGGTGCCGTCGGGCGCCGCGGCCTCGTCGGTGAAGACATGCACGTCCTGGCCCTTGGCCTGGTGCGCGGCGAGGGACTTGGCGCTGGCCTCCTTGATCGCCGGGAAGACGACGGCGTTCTTGGCGACGAGGTCCTGGCAGGCGCTGGAGCCGAGGAACTTGACCCACTGCCAGGCCTGTTCCTTGTGCTTGGTGCCGGCGAAGATCGCGTCGGACAGCCCGTTGATCGCGGTCTTGCGGCCGGCCGGGCCGGTGGGCAGTGGCGCGAACGCGTACTTCTGCTTCGCGGTCGCCGACAGATACGAGTTGATCGTCCATGAGCCGGTGATGGTGATCGCGCCCTGTCCTGCGTCCATCACGGCGTCACGGCCGAGGGTGGACTGCTTGTCGAACTTCGGCGTGTAGCCCTTGGCGATCAGCTGCTTGTACCAGTCGATCGTGTCGGCGAGCTTGGGGTCGTCGTAGTTGTAGTGGCTGCCCCACGGGTTCTTGTCCAGGAAGGTGAAGCCGTCGCTCACCGCGAAGTCGCCCCAGCCGTTCTGGCCCTGCGAACCGTCGGCCCACTCGGGCAGGAAGCCGAAGACCTTGACGTTGTTCTTGTCGAAGGCCGGGTCCAGGCCGTTGTGGCCGTTCTTGTCGACGGTGGCCTTGGCGATGACCTGCTCCAGGGTGCCGCCGTCCTTCGGGTTCCACGTCAGGTCGGACAGCGCGGCCGTGTCGACGCCCTGCTTGGACAGCAGGTCGGTGTTGTAGACCAGGGCCATCGTGTCCCAGTCCTTCGGCAGGCCGTAGCGCTTGCCGTCCTTGACGAACAGGTCGGCGAGGCCGCTCTGGTACTGCGCCAGGTCGACCTTGTCCCGCTCGACGTAGGGCTGGATGTCGAGGATCTGGTTGTTGCTGACGAGCTGCGGATAGTAGGAGACGTGGTCGGTCCAGACGTCGGGGGCGTCTCCGGAGGCGAGCTGGGTGGTCAGGTTCTGCCAGTACTGGGCCCACGCCGTCTGGGTGATCTTGACCGTGATGTTCGGGTTCGCGGTGTGGAAGGCGTCCGCGCACTCCTGGTAGGAGGCGGTCTGGTTGTCGTCCCACAGCCAGTAGTTGACGGTCACCTTGCCGTCGGACGCGCTGTCGGAGTTCTTGCCGCTGCACGAGGCCATGGTGCCGACGAGCGCGACGGCGACCAGCGTGGCCGCCGCGACCTGCGCGGAATGTCTCATGGGGTGTCCTCTCGGGTTCGGATCGGTGGAGCGGAGGGTGGGGGTGACGAACGGAGGTCGGCGGAGGGGGGATTGGCGAGGGGGGTTGGCGAAGGGAGTTGGTGAAGGGCGATGTGGTGGAGGGGGGATTGGCGAAGAGTGGTTCGGCGGAGGGGAGTTACTTGATTCCGGTGAAGTTGAGCGACTGGACCAGCCGCTTCCCCAGGAAGATCAGCAGGATCAGGACCGGCAGGACGGACAGCGTCGAGCCGGCCATCAGACCGGTCCAGTCCGGCTGGGTGTTGGGCGACTGCTGGAGGAACACCCCGAGGGCGACGGTGAGTACGCGGGTGTCCTCCGCCCGGCCGACCAGCAGCGGCCAGAGGAAGTCCTTCCACGCCCAGACGGTGGTGGTCAGCCCGATGGTGATGAGCGGGCCCCGGCTCATCGGCACGATGATGCGCCAGAACGCGCCCCACCGGTTCACGCCGTCGAGCACGGCCGCCTCCTCCACCTCCTTGGGGATGGACAGGAAGAACTGGCGCAGGAAGAACACCGCGAACGGCGTCATCAGCACGCTCGGCGCGACGAGTCCGGCGAAGGTGTTCATCAGGCCGAGGTTCTTGACGAGCGCGAAGTTGGGCAGCAGCGTGAAGATCGGCGGGACCATCAGCGCGGCGACCAGTACGCCGAAGATCAGGTCACGGCCGGGGAACCGCAGCCGGGCGAACGCGTAGCCGGCCATCGCGCAGAAGAAGGTCTGCACGATCGCGATCACCCCGCTGTAGATGACCGAGTTCAGCGTGTACCAGAGGAAGTTGATCTGCGCGCCGGAGCCGCCGGCGGCACGGGCCTCCTCCGGGCTGGTCATCCCCAGCACCCGTTCGAAGTTGATCAGTGTGGGGTGGCGCGGCCACAGCGATCCGGCGTCGGAGAAGAGGTCCGCCGACGGTGTCAGCGCGGTGCGCAGCATCCAGTAGAACGGGAAGACGGTCACCAGCACCGCGGCGATCAGGATCGCCCACGCCATGCCGCGCCCCATGCGTCTGCCTCGGGAAATTGACATCAGAACTCCTGGTTAGGCGAGGTCCGAGCGCGAGGCGCGCAGCAGCCGCAGTTGCACAAAGGTGAGCAGCCCGAGAATGACGACGAGGACCATGGCCACGGCGGAGGCGTATCCCATGTGGAAGAAGCCGAACGCCTGTTGGTAGATGTAGAAGTAGATGACCCGGGTCGCCGGGATGGGCGAGCCCTGGTAGACCACGGCCACGGTGTCGAAGATCTGGAACGAACCGATCAGCGAGACGACCAGGACGAGCGCGAGGATCGGGCGCAGCAGCGGCAGGGTGATCCGCCGGAACATCCTGATCTCCCCGGCGCCGTCGACCAGCGCGCTCTCGTAGAGCTCCTGCGGGATCTGGAGCATGCCGGCGTAGAACAGCAGCGCGGTGTATCCGGTGTACGCCCAGGTGTTGACCAGTGCCACCGACGGCATCGCCCAGGTCGGCGAGTAGAACGAGACGCCGCCGAAGCCCATCGAGTGCAGCAGGTGGTTGGCGAACCCCAGATTGGCGTCGAGCAGCCACGCCCACAGCAGGCCGACGGTGACGTTCGGGACCAGCCACGGCAGAAGGAGGGTCGCGCGCAGTACGGCTGAGCGCGTCAGCCGGTGCATCAGCGCCGCGAGCCCGAGGGCGAGCACGGTCTGCGAGACGATGTTGATGACGACGTAGTAGGCGGTGACCCTCAGCGCGTTCCAGAACTGCTCATCGTGCAGCAGGTGCTTGTAGTTGTCGGCACCGACGTAGGACGGCGTGTTGAGAAGGCTGTAGTCGGTCAGCGAGAACCACACGCCGCGGACCGTCGGGTACACGTAGAAGACCGCGAAGCCGATCAGGACCGGCGCGATGAACAGCGGCGCCACCCGTCGGTCATCGCGGGGGCGTCTTCGGGCCTCCGGGGCAGGTCGCCCGTCACGGCCCACGGCTATCGCTCGGCGCGATGCCCGGCCCATCAGAGCGGTCATCTGACCTCCTCTTCCGTCCGTCGATGTCGATCTTGGATGTGACTCTTGCCACAGGCTGATCCGTACTTCAATAATGATGAAGCCCTTCGTAATTTTGTCAACACCTCTTCGTATCAGAAGGGCAACGGAAGGGAGGTACGACCTGTGGGCACACGCGGCCGGGGTCCGCCGGCGGCGCGTGGCGGCTCCTCCTCGGCCGGGTCCTCGTCCTCCGACCGCCGATCGACTCCACCCGCGCGAACAGCGCCATCTCATCCCGTAGGTGTTCCGGCGCGCGCCGCACGCGCGGGCCGGAACACAGGTCCCCCACGGCCTTCCACAGGAGGTTGGTTCATGCGCACCCTCGCACCCCCACGCGGTCTGACCGCACTGATCGCCCTCTGCACCGCCGTATTCGCCGTCGCGTTCGCCGTGCTCCCCGTGAACACCGCGGCCGCCAACGCCGCGAACGCCGCCGGCCCCGCTCCCGCCTTCGTCGCGGTGCCGCACGGCGCCCCGGCGCGACCGGCGGCGCCCGCCGCCCCCCACCCGTCCCTCCAGGCGCACCCCCTGGCGTCCGCGCCCGGCCCGCTGGACAACCCGCTCAAGGGCTTCGCGACCTTCTACTCCCCGGGCGGCGACGAGAACGCGGGATACCCGCGCTCGCTGCAATGGAGCTACTTCGGGCTGTCCGAGGTGATGACCGACCCGAACAACTGCGGCAGCTTCGACTGGAGCATCGTGGACAACGCGCTCAACGAGATCGCGTCCTACGGCAACCAGGCGGCGATCCGCTTCTACATGGAGTATCCGGGCGGCACCGGCAGCCACCCCGCCGACGCCGTCCCGCACTGCTTCGACGGGAAGGTCGCCTACCGCACCAACACGTACTGGGGAACGACCAGCCCCGACTACGACAGCCCGTACCTGCTCAACGCCCTCGGCGCGTTCATCGCCGCCTACGGCGCCCGCTACGACGGCGACCCCCGTATCGGGTTCATCAACCTGGGCCTGGTCGGCCTGTGGGGGGAGTGGCACACCTGGCCGTACGACACCGACACGACCGGTGACAGCTACCCGAACTTCATGCCCACCGACGCGCACGCCGCCCAGATCATCCAGGACTACGACAACGCCTTCAGCAGGACCAAGCTGGAGGTGCGCTATCCGACCTCCGGCGGCGGCGCCGCGAACAACCTCGATATCGGCTACCACGACGACTCGTTCTGCTACCGCGAGGGCAGCCCGCTCGCCGGGGTCACCCTGCCGCAGTCACTCGGCGGCGCCGACTACGCGCAGTTGCAGCTCGAACTGAACGAGGGCACCGAGAACAAGTGGATCACCGACTCGATGGGCGGTGAGGTCCGCCCGGAGATCCAGTCGTCGGTCTTCTCGTCCTGGCCGGGCGGCTCGGGTCAGGCCGACAACATCAAGGCCTGCATCGAGCTGGAGCACACCACCTGGAAGATCGACGAGACCAGCCAGAGCTACTCGCCCACCGACCCCAATGTCGGCGCCGCGGTCCGGCTGATGGGCTACGACCTCGGCGTCACCGACGCCTACTTCAAGAACTCCGCGAGCGGCACGGCGACGGTCGGCGTGCGGATGACCAACGACGGCGTCGCGCCCTTCTACTACCCGTGGACGGTCACGCTCGGGCTCAAGGACGGCGCCGGGCACGTCGTCAAGACCTGGGACACCCCCTGGGACCTGCGGACCGTCATGCCGGGGAAGATCCGGGCGTTCCCCGACTGGGGTCTCGGCCCCGACCCCACCTACCTCGACTACGGCTACCCGCAGTACTTCCAGACCGCCGTCGACCTGTCCTCGGTGGCCACCGGCGACTACCAGCTCGTGCTGCGGGTGAAGAACCCGCTGGAGGCCGTCAGCGCGAACGCCAAGAAGCTCCGCTTCGCCAACGCCACGCAGAACGCCGACGGCTGGCTGGGCCTGGGGACGATGGGGGTCGGCGGATCGGGCGGTGACACAGGCGGTGACACCGGCGGTACCGGGGGCGGATCCGGCGGCAGTTACGAGGCGGAGGCACCCGGCAACACCCTGACCGGTACGGCCGCGGTCGCCGCGTGCGCGGTCTGCTCGGGCGGCGCGAAGGTCGGCTACCTCGGCAACGGCGGCGCCCTGACGTTCACCGGGGTCGACGGCGGCAGCGGCGGGACGAAGACCGTGACCGTGCACTACGCCACCGCCGAGACCCGGACCGCGACGATCAGCGTCAACGGCGGCGCCGCCACGACCGTCACCTTCCCGTCCACCGGGGACTGGAACACGCTCGGCACGGCGTCGGTGACGCTGACGCTCGCGGCCGGCGCCGGCAACACGATCAGGATCGCCAACCCCTCCGGCTGGGCGCCGGACATCGACCGGATCGTCGTCGGCGGCACCACCGCCCCGCCGGCGCCGGGCAGTTACGAGGCCGAGGCCCCGGCGAACACCCTGACCGGCGGAGCCGTCGTCGCGAGCTGCTCCGGATGCTCCGGCGGCGCCAAGGTCGGCTACGTCGGAAAGGGCGCGAAGCTCACCCTCACCGGGGTCGACGGCGGCAGCGGCGGGACGAAGACCCTCACCGTGTACTACGTCTCCTCCGTGAGCCGCAGCGCCACCGTCCAGATCGACTCCGCGCCGGCCGTCACGGTGAACTTCCCGGCCACCGCCGACTGGAACACCGTCGGTTCGGTCCCGGTGACCGTGACCCTGCCCGCCGGTACGGCCAACACCGTCACCCTCGCCAACGCGTCGGACTGGGCACCCGACATCGACCGGATCACCGTCTCCTGACCCACCCGGCCGGGGGCGCGGCGCTCGGGTCGCGCCCCCGGCCGGACCGTCGTGCCCCTCCCCGACCCCCGCACACTCCCACGGAAGGACCGCGCATGTTCCGCCGCGACCGCAGCACGCCGACCGGAGGCAGCCGGCACCGAACGCCCGCCGCCACGGCCGCCCTCCGCCGCACCGGGGTGGCGCGGTGACCGACCTCCGTCTCGCGATCGTCGGCCTCGGTGCCCGCGGCCACCTCGCCGATCTCGCACACCGGCCCGGCCGCGGTGCCCGCGTCGTGGCCTGCGTCGATCCGCGGCCGGCGGCCCACGAGGACGCGCGGCGGCGTTTCGGTCCCGGCGTCGCCCGGTACGCCGACCACCGCGAACTCGACCTCACGGGGATCGACGCGGCGCTCGTCCTGGCCCCCGACGACCTCCACGAACCGATCACCGTCGATCTCCTCAACGCCGGCGTCGCCACCTTCGTCGAGAAGCCGC
Organism: Streptomyces sp. NBC_00223; assembly: GCF_036199905.1. NCBI lineage: Bacteria > Bacillati > Actinomycetota > Actinomycetes > Kitasatosporales > Streptomycetaceae > Streptomyces > Streptomyces sp. NBC_00223. The sequence goes on from NZ_CP108109.1 coordinate 4,728,541, forward strand.
TCGCCATCACCACCGACGGCTGCGACCGGATCCTCGCCGCTGCCCGGGCCGGCGGCGCCCGCCTCTACGTCGGCCACAACCTGCGCCACGCGCCCTTCGTCACCGCGATGCGCGAACTCATCACCGACGGCCGCATCGGCAGGGTCACCTCCATCTGGTGCCGTCACTTCGTCGGGCACGGCGGTGACTACTACTTCAAGGACTGGCACGCCGACCGGGCCCGCAGCACCGGGCTCCTGCTGCAGAAGGGCGCTCACGACCTCGACGTCATCCACTGGCTCGGCGGCGCGCCGGCCACGCACGTCAGCGCGTTCGGCGCACTCGGTGTCTACGGCGGCAACCCCGACCGGGCGGACCGGGGCGACCAGCTCATGCCCGAGTGGTTCGACCCGGCGACGAACTGGCCGCCGGACACCCAGCGCGGGCTGCACCCCGTCATCGACGTCGAGGACCTGAGCGTCGTCAACCTCCGGCTGGCCAACGGCGTCCTGGCCACGTACCAGCAGTGCCACTACACGCCCGACTACTGGCGCAACTACACCGTCATCGGCACCCACGGACGCCTGGAGAACTTCGGCGACCTCGACGGCGCCACGATCAAGGTGTGGAACGCCCGGCGTTCCGGCTACCGCGCAGAGGCGGACCTGACCGTCGAGATACCGGCGGACGACACCGACCACGGCGGCGCCGACCCGGCCGTCGTCGAGGAGTTCCTGCGGTACGCCCGCGACGGCGGGGAGACGCTGACCTCGCCGGTCGCCGCGCGCGACGCGGTCGCCGCCGGCTACGCGGCGACGGCCTCCCTGCGCGCGGGCGGCACGGTCGTCCGCGTGCCGCCCGCGCCGTGAGCCCTCGGGCCCACGCAGGCGTCGGCGACCGCCGCCTCGCGTCCCGTTGGGGGGCTACGCGTCGTCCGTGTCCTCGATGAGGAGGTCCGGATCGATGTCGGTGACGCTGTCCGGCCCGTCCAGCAGCTCGGCGATCGCGAGAAGTCGCGCGTATTCGGCGTGCCGCATGGGGAGCCGGAACGCGTTGACGCCGTTGATCAGCCAGTCGATCGCCGTATCGGGTTCCCCGGTGCCGACGAGTTCCCGGACCGAACCGAGGAAGTTGAGGTGCGGCAGGCCGCGGGCGGCGGCTCTGCGGGTGAGGGAGTCGACGATCCGGTGGATGTCGGCATCGTGCGAAGGGTCCATGGGCCGCTCGGGTTCCTCTCTGCTGCCGGCGCCTGCGCGCGGGGCGCTCGCGGCGGGGACGTGTTATGTCCGGCGGGGCTGGGTTGTCTTCTCGGGGAAGACCCTGAACAAGGAGGCAGTAGTCATGGCCCGTATTTCGCTCACCCCTCCCCGTAGTCTCGCGTACCGGATCGGCGCCTGGTACTCCAAGCGCGCGTACGGGAAGGTGCTCGATCCCGGGAAGGCGTTCGCGCACAACACCAAGGTGCTGATGGCCACCAGCCGGTTCGAGATGCGGATCGGCAAGTGGAACAAGCTCGACCCCGGGCTCAAGGCACTCGCCGTGCTGGCCTCGGCCGGGGTCGTGGGCTGCTCCTGGTGCATGGACTTCGGCTACTGGGAGAACCACGAGCGCGGCGTCGCCCCCGAGAAGCTGCGCCACGTTCCCGACTGGCGTACGACCGAGGGCGTGTACACCGATCTGGAACGCCGGGTGATGGAGTTCGCCGAGGCGATGACGCAGACCGTGCCGACCGTCACGGACGAGATGACACAGCGCCTGATCGGCGAACTCGGCGAACCGGCCTTCGTGGAGCTCACCGCGATGATCGCGGTGGAGAACTACCGCTCGCGGGCGAACAGCGCCTTCGGCCTGGTCGGGCAGGGGTTCAAGGATCGCTGCGAGGTCCGGCACCCGTAGCGGCCGTGGCACCCGTAGCGGCCGTGACCTGCCGGGCCCGTACCGCACCCGCGCCCGTCCCCGTACCCGCGCCTCCCGGCCGCGACATCGGAACGGGCATACGGAGCCGGTGTGTTCGGGGCTGCGGCGGGCACGGACCCTCGCCCGGGGGGAGTTCGGGCGCGTCCGGGTTCTGCCGGCGGCGCAGCTCGTCCAGCGAGGCCAGTGCGGTCCGCACCTGCGCGGGGTGCGGCGGCTGCGGCAGGTGGTAGAGGGTGTGGCGTTGCAGGGCCAGCCAGTCGTACCAGTTCGCGGTGAGCGCGAGGTACGGGGTGAGGTGCTGCGCGAGATGCCATGCCAACTGCGGCAGCCCGCGATGGGTGAGGCTGTGCACGAGGCCCACCAGCACGGCGTGGTGGTCGGCGAACCACTGGAGGGGCTGGTCGCCGACGAGATCGCCCATGACCGAGTCCGGGTCCCCGTCCGCCGATCCGCCCGCGCGGTCCGCGGTCGCACGGTACCCGCACGCGTCGGACGGCACCTGCTCAAGCGGCGGCAGCGGATCGCCGCACGTGCCCGGGTCCGGCGGCGGTGCCAGAGCGGCGGCCCCGGTGAACGGGTGGAGCGCGAAGCCGGGACAGGCCGACGCGGTCTCGTCGAGCGCGTACGCGGGGTGCGTGGCCGAAGCGGGCGCGGGCCCCCACGGATACGACGGTTCCGCGACCCACTCGACGGGCGCCCACCGGGTGGCGGCGGGACGGACCGGTACGGACACGGCGGCGTCGGGCCGAGCGGCGTCGGACGGTACGCGGGCCCCGGGCGTCGGCTCGTCCGGCCCCCACGCCCAGGTGTGCTCCTTGGGGTTCCACGTCCAGCAGCCCCCGTCCGGGCCGGGGCCCGCGTCCTGGCGCCGCGTCGCAGCCCCGACCCCGCCCCACGGCGGTACCGTCCGGCTCACCAGTCGGCGACCCGCCTGCCGTACCAACGGCAGGTACGCGTGGGCGAGTTGGGCCAGATGAGAGCGGATGCCGTCGGGTGTCTCCTCGGCCCCGAGCAGTTGAGCCGCGTGCAGATGGTGCAGGCCGGGGAGGCGGTAGGCGAGGTGGCCGTGCTGGTGCACCGCCAGGAGGAGTTGCTCGCGGGTCAGCGTGTCCAGGGTCTCCGTGGCCTCGTGCGCGGAGGTACGGAACAGCGCCCGCGCCGTCCACTGCGGCACCGGCCCGGCCGGCAGCAGCGCGAGCAGCCGGTAGTGGTGCCGCTGCTCGGGCGTGAGGTGGTGGTACGGCAGGTCGAGCGCCGTACGGACGCCGGGCTCGTCGGCCGTGAGACGGTTCAGCCGGTGCTCCGGGTCGCGCAGCCGGTGGTAGACGTCCTGGACCGTCAGGTGCTGGTTGGCGTGGAGTTGGGCCGCGACGGCGTGCAGCGCGAGGGGCAGGTTGTCGCACCACCGGACGACGGAGGCGGCGTAACGGGACACCGGCTGCGGCGGCGCGGTCCGGTAGTCGGCGTCGATCAGGGCGTCCAGTTCGGCGCCGACGATTCCCGCGAAGGCGGCGCCGGTCAGGGCGTCGGGCCCGGAAGCGGTGGCGGTCGACGCGGATACGGACGCGGGTGCGCCGGAGCCGCGCTTACCCGCGGGACACCCGGCCGGCCCGTCGCCGTACCCCAACCCGTGGCCGTACCAGGGCTCGTACCCCTTCGTCCCGCCCAACGCGGCCTCGTCGGTGAGCAATTGGACCGCGTGTGCCGTGTCCAGTGGGCCGAGGCGAATGTGGGGGGTGTGGGGGATCAGCGGGTGGAGGGCCGTCACCAGGACGGTGCTGCCGGGCCGGGACGGGATGAACGGCGCGATCTGCTCCACGGCGGTGGCGTTGTCGAGGACGAGCACGACCTTGTGGGTGTTGAGGATGTCCTGTGTGGTGGCGGTGAGTTGATCGACGGGCGCGTCCGGGGGGAGCGGGGTGCGCGTGGTGGCCAGGAACAGGGCGACGGCCTCCTGGGCGGACAGCCGACGGTGCGGCCCCGGGTGGAGGTCGATCAGCACCTGCGCGTGCGGGTGGGTGTCCCGGCGGGAGTGCGCGGCGAGCACGGCCAGCGCGGTCCTGCCGGTGCCGGGCCGCCCGTGGATCGTGACCAGCGGAATCGCGCGGTCGAGGAAGTGGTGCAGCGCGTCGGTCTCCGGCCCGCGCCCGAGCAGGCGGGCCGGCTTCGGGGGCAGCCGGGTGATGCCGCCGGGCGGCAGGTGCGGCCAGGGGTCGGGCGCCGCTTCGGAGCGGTCGTCCGCGTCCTTTGCCGCCGCCACCGGCCCTACAGTGGGCGCCTCGGCGTCGGCGGCCGGCCGGGCGTCCGTACGCGATTCCGTGGGGCCCGGCGGCAGCGCTCTCCGGACGGGCGGGCCGGGCTCGTCCGCCGCGCCCGGCGCCGGGCGGAGCAGTTCGGAGTCGCCCTTGAGGATGCGCTGATGGAGCCGGCGCAGATTGGCGCCGGGCTCGATGCCCAGCTCGTTGACCTTGTTCTCGCGCAGCCGCCCGTAGGCCAGCAGGGCGTCGGCGTGCCGGCCGGTGCGGTAAAGGGCGACCATGAGCTGGGCGTGCAGGTCCTCGTTGAGCGGGTGTTCGTCGCTGAGGCTGCGCAACTCACCGACAAGCGCGTGATGTTGGCCCATGCGCAGATCCGCGCGGATCCGGGCCTCCAACGCGGCCAGCCGCACCTCCCCCCAGTGGGTGGCCGCCGTGTGCAGGGAGGGGCCGTGCGGGAGGTCGGGCAGCATCACGGGCGCGCGCCAGACGTTGAGCGCCTCGCGCAGCAGACCGGAGGCGCGGCGGTACTGATGCGCGTGGATGGCCTCGTGGCCCTGGGCGTGCAGCGCGGTGAAGAGCGAGATGTCCAGGCTCGGCGGGTCCACCTGGAGCTGGTAGCCGGGCGGTTGGGTGACGAGCAGCCGGCGGCCGTGCACGGGGTCGGCGGTGTCGAGGATCTTGCGCAGTTGCGAGACATAGACCTGGAGGGTCGTGGTCGCGGTGCGGGGCGCGTGCTCCGGCCACAGCTCGTCCATCAACGTCTGTACCGACACCACGGAGTTGGTGTGCAGGACGAGGGTGGCGAGCACCACCCGGAGCTTCTCGGCGCCGGGCGTGGCGGGGCCGGCGGCGCCGTCGACCGTCAGCGGGCCGAGCACCCGGTATCTCATGGCCGGTCCCGGAAGGCACGGGCGGCGGACTTCCCGCTCGCCACGGACCGGACGCTCGCCACGGACCGGACGCTCGCCACGGACCGGACACTCGACGCGGCCCTGACGCCGGACGCCGACGCGAGGCCGGACGCCGATGCGCCGCCGGACGCGGCCCCCGACGCGTACGCCGCCCCGGCCGCGGGCGCGCCTGTGGTCCGGACGGCGGCCCGTACGGAAATGGTGTGCATGATGCTCCCCCGATCGATCACGCGGATGTGCGGATGAGAACCGCTGCGAGCCGCCCGGTCAGTACGCCCGAGCGGCGGTGACGGTGGCGTCCGCGACGGTGCGGCCCTGTTGGACGAGGCTGAGGGCGACCCGCGTGGCGGCCGGCCCGCCCTGTCGCGCCCACAGCGGTTCGACGGTGGCGTGGCAGCTCAGCGGCAGGTCGTTCTCGGCGTAGGCCCGGAAGTGGACGGTGGTACGGATCAGGTCGGTGCGCAGCGGGTGGAAGCCGTGGAAGTGCGCGGCGGCCAGCAGCGCCATCTGGCGCAGCGCCTCGATCTGGAGCGGTCCCGGCACGCTGTCGCTGGTCTCCGCGTAGTACACCGGGTGCGCGGTGTCCACGAGGACGCGGCTGGTCAGCGTGTCGCCGTCGGTGTGCGGGTCGGCCACCAGCACGTCGCCCGGGTCCTCGCGCGCCACCGCCTCGGGTTCGCACGGCCGGTGCGGCAGTTCGCGCTCCCGGGCGTCCTGCTCCGGCGTAAGGGCCGCGACGGTCGCCAGCCGGCTGGAGGCGCGGTGGCCGCGGTGCACATTCGGGGTCAGGAACACCAGGTCGGCGGCTCCGACACAGCTCTCGGCGCCGTCGATGTGCAGATTCGCCTCGAACCGCAGGCCCCTGGGCACCTGGTTGACGGTGTGGCGGGGCCGGGCGCAGATGTCCATCGACATCTGCGCACGGTCGCCCAGGCCCATGAGGTCCATGTCCCCGGGGCCGCCGCGCTCGGCGCGATGGGGTGCGCCGAGGTCCACCTTGTAGAGGACGCCCGGGCGGTCGGCCGGCACCTGGAAGTAGTGGTTGGCGATGAAAACGCCGACCTGCTGGGCGACCTGTACGAAGACATGGCTGTCGTGCAGCGTCCCCGGACCGCCGAGGGCGAACGGCCGCCGGTCCGGCACCGGTCCGGCGATCAGGAAGTACTCGGCCTCCGGCAGCGCGGTGCCCGGCAGCGGGGCGCGGATCCCGGTCGGGCGGTGGATGAGGTTCCGGGTGACCAGACCGATGTCGATGTCCGAATGGAGATCGGGATCGGGATCGGTGAACGTACCGCTGAATGGCATCAGGTCCCCCGGTTGTGGTGGGCGTGCGAGTCCTTGCGAAGGCGACCGCGGCGGCGAGCACTCGACGCGGGGGAAGGACTCATGGCCCACCTTGACGACGCAGGGATGGGTGGCCAAGTCAAGCTCGATGGCTACATGTTGCACGGCAAGTTGTTACGACCGCCGGGGTCGGGGCCGCCGGTGCCGGGGGCGCGCGGACCGCCTTCGCCAACGCCCCGCCGTGGTCGCCTCAACCGCCCCTTCCACCACTGTCGTTGCCGCTCCGGGCGTTGTCCACACCATGCCCGCCAGGGCCTCGGCGGACCGTCCTGGACCGCCTCCGCCCACCCCCGAGGACCGCGCGAACGGCTTTAGCGGCCTCCATGCCCCGCTTCTGCACACTGCCTCCGTGCGATCACAACAGGCCACGTGTGACGGCGAATTGCCCGACCGCGGAGGTACGGATCGATCCGGGGAAGGCGGGTGATTTCGGTGATACGGGACCGGCAGGTGGCGAGTGTGACGGTCCGCGCGCCGGCGAAGGTCAATCTCCACCTGGGTGTGGCGGGACTGCGACCGGACGGCTTCCACGAACTGGTGAACGTCTTCCAGGCGGTCTCGCTCTTCGACGAGGTGACCGTGTCCCGGTCCGACCGTCTGCGGGTGACCGTGTCCGGGACGGGCACCGACCGGGTACCGCTCGACTCCTCGAACCTGGTGTGGCGCGCGGCGACCGCGCTGGCCGCCCGGTGGGGAATCGCGCCCGCGGTGCACGTGCACATCGACAAGTGCATCCCGGTGGCCGGCGGAATGGCCGGCGGCAGCGCCGACGCGGCCGCCGCGCTGGTCGGCTGCGGAGCGCTGTGGGGCGGCCCGACCCAGTTCACGACGCTGCGCCATGTCGCCGCCCAACTCGGCAGCGACGTGCCGTTCGCCCTGGCCGGAGGCGTCGCGATGGGGCGCGGCCGGGGGGAGTTGCTGACCTCATGGGCGGTACGGCGGCCCCTGCACTGGGCGTTCGCGACCGTCGACGAGGGACTGAGCACACCCGCGGTCTTCGCCGAGCTGGACCGGCTGCGCGGCGCCCGGCACCGGATCGGCGACGTGCCGGCCGGCCCGCTGACGGCGGCCGCGCCGGAACTGGCGGCGGCGGTCATGGCCGGTGACGCCGAATCGGCCGGCCGCGCCCTGCGCAACGACCTGGAGGCCGCGGCCGTGAGCCTGCGCCCCGCGCTCGGCGACGTCATGCGCCACGGGATGGCGGCCGGCGCGCTACGGGCGATGGTCAGCGGCTCCGGCCCGACCGTGGCGTTCCTCGCCCGTGACGCGGCGGGCGCCGGCGCGGTCGCCGCGAGCCTGCGGAGCGCCGGGCTGACGGCGACGACCGCGTACGGGCCCGTGCCGGGCGCCCGGGTGACGAACATCGCCGACTGCCCGCACCGCGGCGCTGCCGTCCGCGGAAGGACCAGAACCAGAAAGCGAGGAGCAGCGTGAACACCTCAGTGGCTTCCGGGGCGCCCGCGAAGACGGCCGACCCGGGCCCGACCGACGCCGACGCGACGGCCGCCGCCGCGCAGGACCCCGCCGGCGGCGCACCGCCCGACGACGACACGGCCGTACCGTTCTTCACCCAGGCCCGCACCTTCCGCGAGCTGTGGCCGTCGATCGCCGCGCACGCCGGGCAGGTGCTCGACCGCGGCAAGTACTCGCACGGCCGCAAGGTCGCCGAGCTGGAGCGGGCCGTGGCGGCCTACACCGGCGCGCGGCACGCCATCGCCGTCAACAACGGCACCGACGCGCTGGTGCTGCTGCTGCGCGCGGCCGGAGTGCGGCGCGGCGACGAGGTGCTGGTCCCGGCGTTCACCTTCGCCGCCACCGCCACCGCGGTCTCGCTGATCGGCGCCCGGCCGGTGTTCACCGACATCGACCCGGTCACGTACGCGATGGACCCGGAGTCGCTGGAGTCCGCGGTCACCGAGGGCAGCGTGGCCGTGATGCCCGCCCATCTGTTCTGTCAGATGGCCGACATGACGGCGATCGGCGAGGTGGCCGGACGGCACGGACTGACGGTGCTGGAGGACAGCGCCGAGGGCATCGGCATGTGGCAGGGCGGCCGGCACGCCGGACTGCTCGGCAGCGGCGGTGTGCTGTCGTTCTTCCCCACCAAGACGCTGGGCGCGGTCGGCGACGCCGGGATGATCCTCACCGACGACCCCGCCGTGGCCGAGCAGGCGGCGATCCTGCGGCACCACGGCCGGATGGGCAAGACCATCGACCACATCATGGGCATCTCGAACCTGTCGGGTGTGTCCGGGACCAACAGCAAGATGGACGACCTCCAGGCGGCCGTCCTGATGGCCAAGCTCGACCGGCTGCCGGCCGACATCGCCCGCCGCCGCGAACTGGCGGACGCGTACACCGAGCGGCTCTCCGGTATCGAGGGCATCACCCGGCTGCCCACGGTCGTCGACCATCCGGCGGGCCACGAGCCGGTGTTCTACGTCTACCAGATCGAGGCGGACCGCCGGGACGAGCTGGCCGCGGCCCTCACCCGGCGCGGCATCGGCACCGAGACGTACTACCCGATCCCGCTGCACGTCCAGCCCTGCTTCGCCGAACTCGGTTATGAGCCGGGCGACTTCCCGCACGCCGAGGCGGCCTGCCGGCGGGCGCTGGCGCTGCCGTTCTACCCCGACCTGAGCCAGGACGCCATGGACCGCGTCGTGGACGCGATACGGGACTTCTTCTCCGGGAGCGCCTCATGAGCATCCTGCCGTTCTTCCCGCCCGACCTCTTCGAGGCCGACCGGGACGCCCTGCTGCAAGCGCTGTACGACGTGGGTGTCGACCCCGAGCAGCGGTTCATCCTCGGCCGGCGCACCCAGCAGTTGGAGCAGGAGATCGCCGCCGACACCGGCGCGGCCCACGTGGCCGCCTGCGCCAGCGGCACCGGCGCCCTGGAACTGTCCGTGGCCGCGCTCGACATCGGCGAGGGCGACGAGGTGATCGTGCCCGCGTTCTGCTGCCAGCCGGTGGCCAGCGCGGTCGTCAACGCCGGTGCCACCCCGGTCTTCGCCGACATCGACCCGTGGACGATGGTCATGGACCCCGATGTGCTGCCGGGTCTGATCACCGAGCGGACCAAGGCGCTGATGCCCGCCCATGTCTTCTCGATCATGGCCGACATGCCCAAGATCACCCAGATCGCGGCCGAGTACGGCATCCCGGTGATCGAGGACGCTGCGGTGGCCCAGGGCGCGGTGCTCGACGGGGTGCCGGCCGGCCGCTGGGGGACGCTCGGTGTCTTCTCCTTCTTCCAGGTGAAGGCGCTCGGCACGGCCGGTGAGGGCGGTGTGGTGCTCACCGACGACGCCGCACTCGACCGCGCGGTGCGGATGCTGCGCAACCACGGCCAGGACGGCGTCAACCGCTTCCTGCACCACCGGATCGGCCGCAACAGCCGCTTCGACGAGGTGCTGGCCGCCTTCCAGCTGCACCGGCTGCCCACCTTCGCCGACCGGCTGGAGCGGCGCGCCAAGATCGCCGACTACTACACCGAGCGGTTCGCGGAGCTGTCCGACGACGACGTGAAGGCGCCGCCGGCCGGCCGCAACGGCCGCTGCTACTACGTCTACTCGATCCAGGTGCAGCGCCGCGACGACCTGCGTGCCTACCTCAACGAGAACTCCATCGGCAGCCACGTCTACTACCCGCGGCCGCTGCCGCTGCAACCGGCCTTCTCCGCGTACGCGCCCGAGGGCGCGGACTGGCCCAACTCCCGGCACGCCAGCGCCACCAACCTCGCCATCCCGATCTGGCCGCACATGACCGACGCCGACGTCGAGCGCGTCGCCGACACCGTCTGCGAGTTCTACGCCTGACCGGGCACCCGACCCGACCCGAGCCGATCGGGATCAGCCTCGCCCGTACCGCCCGTGTCCGCGACCGAGTTCGAAGGGACCCACCGATCATGACCATCACCACGGCGTCCGCCACCGCCGCGCCGGGCGGTGCGGGGCAGGAGTACGTCTTCGACCCGACCTGGGACAAGGAGACCGAGCGCCTCCACACCAACGAGGCCATCTGGGACCCCGGCACCTTCGAGCGCTTCGCCGCGCTCGGTGTGGCCGAGGGCTGGCACTGCTTGGAGGTGGGCGCCGGCTCCGGCTCCGCGGCCCGCCACCTGGCCGGACTGGCCGGTCCCACCGGCCGGGTGGTCGCCGCCGACCTCCAGACGGAACGGCTCGGCGTGCTCGCCGACGACGGCGTCGAGGTGTGGCGCACGGACATCCGTACCGACGAACTGCCCGCCGACGCCTTCGACCTCGTGCACGCCCGCATGCTCGTCCAGCACCTTCCCGACCGCGCGGGCGTGATCGCCAAACTGGTTTCCGCCCTCAAGCCCGGCGGCATCCTCTTCCTGGAGGACACCGACTCCTCCACGCTCTTCCGCAGCGTCGTCTCCGAGGACTTCCTCCAGGACGTGCGCGCCGCCGGGTACGGGCTGATGCGCGCTGCCGGGCACGACCCGCGCGGCGGGCATGTCGACTACGCCCTGGCCCGGGCCGCGGGGCTCGACGAGGTCGCCGCCGAGGGCCGGGTCGTCATGGTGCACGGCGGTTCGCCGCAGGCCCGGCACTACCAGCTCTGGCTGGAGTTCATGGCTCCCGAGATCGTCGCCGCCGGGCTGGTCGACCGGGGCCGTATCGACCGGGCCGTCGCCGAGATGGGCGACCCGGAGCACACCTGGCTCAGCCAGGTCCTGATATCCACCACGGCCCGCAAGCCGCTGCCCGGGGGCGCCGCCGCGCCCGCCGCCGCGCGGTAGGGCCGGCCGCGAGCGCACCAACGGAAGGAGACGACGAGTCGTGAGCCAGACCGTAGCGCGGGTCCCCGGGACTCCAGGGGCGCCCGGAAGCCCCGCGCCCACCGATGGGCCCGGCCGGCCGAAGCAGCCCCGGTGGCGGGCCTACGCCAAACTCGGGAAGCTGTCGTTCTTCGACTACTACCTGTCGGCCCTGGTGGTGTGGACCATGCTGCCCGGCTCGTACCGGTGGTCGGCGGGCACCATCGGCACGCTGCTGGTGGTCACCGTCGGCTGGATCGGGGTGTGCGCGGCCACGGTCGCCTTCGACGACATCACCGGCTTCCGCGACGGCAGCGACCACGTCAACTACGACCCGGCACAGCAGTTGCGCCGCCGTGACCTCAAGCCGCTGCTCGACGGCACCCTGACACTGCGTCAGGCACTCGGCTTCGGCTACGGGGCCCTGGGCGTCGGGCTGCTGGCCCTGGCCGTCACCGTGCTGACGATCGCGCCGCACCGGCCGCCGTGGGACCTCGGGCTCATGGCGCTGCTGGTCTTCATCAGCGTCCAGTACTCCTACGGGCTGCGGCTGAGCTACCACGGCTGCCAGGAGCTGGTGCTCTTCACCAGCACCGCGCTGGTGGTCTTCGTGCCGGTGCCGCTGATCACCGGGCACGCCACCGGGCCCGCGATCGTACAGGCGGTGCTCTTCGGTCTGTGGAGCGTGCTGGTGTCGCTCTACTCCAACATCAAGGACATCGAAGGCGACCGGGCGGCGGGCCGCCGCACCTGGGCGGTCATGCTGCCGTGGCGGATCTACCGGAAGGTGATCGCCGCCGTCAGCGCCGCCGAGACCGTCGTCCTGGTGGTCGGCGCGGTCACCGGCGCCGTCCCCTGGTGGTTCCCGCTCTTCCTGCTCCCCGTCGTCGCGCTGCGGCTGCGTCAGCTCATCGAGGGCCTGCTGCTCGACGACCCGCTGACCGCCCGCCGCTGGGGCGGCAAGGCACACCGGCTCGGTGTGGTCGCGCTGCTCGCCGCCAACCTCGTCGCCTTCCACTGATCCGGCCGCACCGTGCCCGCCCGCCCTCCCGCCCGCCTTCGCCGACCTCCCGCCGGGGTCCATGTTCCCCACCTACAGACAGGGCTTGCCATGAGCACTTCCGAACGGCACAAGAACCTCGGTGGCCTGTTCGAGACCTACGCCGGGGCCACCACCCCCACCTGGCACCTCGACCGCCCCTTCGACATCGCCCCTGAGTCCGGCCGCAGCTACGACGTGGGCGCGCTGGCCCGCCTCGTGGCGGACATGTCCGGCCGGCTGTACGCGGCGGGGCTGCGCCGCGGCGAGCGGCTGGCGATCGTCAAGCAGAACCACCACGACGTGGTGCTGCTCGCCGCCGCGGCGGCCCGGATCGGCGCCCTGCCGGCGATGATCTCGGCCACCAACGCCCCCGGGGTGCTCGCCACGATGATGGCCAGGTTCGAGCCGAAGGTGCTGGTGGCGTCCGCCGAGGTGCTGGCCGCCGCGGCGGCGGAGCAGGTCAAGCTGACCGGTCCCGACACCGCGGTGATCGCGGTGGACGGCGACCCGGCGCGGTTCCCCGGCGTGATCGGCCTGGGCGACCTGGCCGGCGCCGATGTGCCCGTGATGGATCTGCGCGGCAACGACGAGCCGATGATCTGCACCCACACCTCGGGTACGACCGGTGTGCCCAAGCTGGTCGTGCACTCGCCCGACACCCTGATCGGCGCGCTCACCAAGATGGAGACGATGCCGCTGCCGGGTCTGTCGGTGCGGCCCTCGGACACCTTCGCGTCCTCCATCGCCTTCGTGCACGGCCGCGCCATCACCTGGACCTTCGCCCAACTCGCCCGGCCGCCGCGCAAGGTGGTGGTGCTCTCCGGCTCCGAGCCGGAGACCGTGCAGGCGACGCTGGAGGAGCACCGGCCGACCATCGTCGAGGCGTGCCCGAACATCTACCAGCGCTGGGAGCCGCTGGTCGACACCCACGCGCACCTGTTCAGTGGCGTGCGGGCGTATCTCAACACCTTCGACGCGATCCACCCGCGGACCGTCCGCAAGTTCCTGGGCGTGAGCAGCCGGCGGATGCCGGTCTGGGGCCAGGTGTGGGGGCAGAGCGAGACCGGGCCCGTCGCCATGGCGCTCTACACCCGCGGCAAGCTGGAGCGCGGGGCCAAGGCCGAGCACCCGGTCACCAGCACGGTGGGCCGGCCGATCCCGTTCGTCACCAAGGTCAGTCTGGTGGACCCGGAGAGCCGGGCCGCCGTGCCGTCCGGGCAGCAGGGCGTCGTCCTGGTCCGCACCAAGGGCCTCTGCCTGACGTACCTGGGCGAGGACGACCGGCACGGCGAGAAGAAGTGGGACGGCTGGTGGAACACCGGTGACATCGGGGTGCGTTCGCGCACCGGTGTGCTGCGCATCGTCGACCGCGAGGTCGACATCATCCCCGGCACCAGCGGTATCGAACTGGAGTCGCTGCTGCTGGAACGGCTGGAGCGGGCCACCGAGGTGATCGTGCTCGGTGACCCGGGCGGGCTGCCGGTGCCCGTGATCAGCCTGACCGGGCCCGATCTGACCGAGGACGAGTGGCGCACCGCGAGCGCGGGCCTGCCCGAACTCGCCCGCCCGCACGTCATCGCGTGGGAGGACTTCCCGCGCACCGGCACCTGGAAGGTCCGCCGCGCCGATCTGCGCGAGCGGGTGCTGCACTCCCAGGCCACCTACGGCACCGGCCGCTGGACCTGACCGGACGCCGCCGACCCGCGCCGCCGCACGCCGACCACCGCCCGCAGCTCGACGGCTCCCCACACTCCACCTCCTCATTGGCACTCCTCACGGAACGGACATCGGTGATGGCAAAGATCGTCGTAATGGGGCAGGGATACGTCGGCCTGCCGCTGGCCGTGCTGGCCGCGGATCAGGGGCACAACGTCGTCGGATTCGACGTCGACGCCGACCGGATCAAGCGCCTCTGCGCGGCGGAGTCGTTCGTGGAAGACGTTTCCTCGCACGCCCTGAGCCGGGTGCTGGCCGCCGGCACCTATGAACCGACCACGGACGAGGGCGCGTTGGACGGCTTCGACGTGGCTGTGATCAGCGTGCCCACGCCGCTGCGCGAGGGCGTTCCCGACCTCAGCCACATCGAGTCCGCCACCCGTATCCTGGCCCGCTACCTCCGCCCGGGCTCCACGGTCGTCCTGGAGTCGACCACCTATCCCGGCACCACCGAGGAACTGGTCGCGCCGCTGCTGGAGGAGCACTCGGGGCTCATCGCGGGCAGCGACTTCCACCTCGGCTACAGCCCCGAGCGCATCGACCCCGGCAACACCACGTGGACGCTCAAGAACACGCCCAAGGTCGTCTCCGGCATCGACCCCGACTCGCTGAAGGCCGTCGACGAGTTCTACGGCGGGATCATCGACACCACGGTGCCGGTGGCCTCGCCGAAGACCGCCGAGCTGACCAAGCTGGTCGAGAACACCTTCCGCCATGTGAATGTCGCGCTCATCAACGAACTGGCGGTCTTCGCCCGCGACTTGGGCATCGACGTGTGGGAGGCCATCGACGCCGCCTCCTCCAAGCCCTTCGGATTCATGCGCTTCACCCCCGGCCCCGGCGTCGGCGGCCACTGCCTGCCGGTCGACCCGGTCTATCTGTCCTGGCGGGTCAACCGGGCGCTCGGCCGCCGCTTCCGCTTTGTGGAGCTGGCCAACGACGTCAACGACCACATGCCCACCTACGTGACCCAGCGGGTGGTCTCCGCCCTCAACAAGCGCCGTCTCGCGGTCAACGGCTCGCGCATCCTCGTCCTGGGCCTCGCCTACAAGGCCAACACCGGCGACGCACGGGAGTCGCCCGCGCTGCGCGCCACCGAGGCGCTGCTCGCGCTGGGCGCCGAGGTACGGGCGGTCGACCCGCACGTCGTGGAGGACACGCCGACGGGCGAACGCCTGATCCGGGTGGACCTGACCGTCGAGGAGGTCGCCGCGGCCGACGCGGTGGTGCTGCTCACCGACCACGACGCCTTCGACTACGACATGGTCGCCGAGCACGCCGCCTACGTACTGGACTGCCGCCGCCGGCTCCCGGTCGCCGCGAATGTGGAACTGCTGTGACCGGGCGGCGAGTTCTGGTCACCGGCGGCAACGGCTTCGTCGGCGGCGCCGTCTGCCGCGCGCTGCTGGAGGCCGGCCACGACGTCACCGCGCTGGTGCGCTCACCCGACCGGGCCATCGCGGCGGCCGGCGCGGGCGCGCGGGTCGCGGTCGGCGACATCACCGACCCGCCGACGTACACCGACCTGGCCCGGCGGGCCGACGCCGTGGTGCACACCGCCCAACTGCGCGCCCCGGCCCGGCTCGGCGCGCGCCCGCTGGCCCGGATGCACCGGGCCGAGCGGGTGGCGCGCACCGCGCTGGCCGCCGCCTGCCGGGACGGCGGCACCCGGCTGGTCTACACATCGGGCGCCTTCGTCTACGGCGACCACGGCGAGGAGTGGATCACCGAGGCCACCCCGCTCAATCCGTCCCCGGTCGGCCGTGAACACGCCGCCGGAATGGCCGAGTTGGCGCAGGGCGCCGCACAACACGGCCTGGACGCGGTGACCGTCGTCGTCGGCTTCGTCTACGGGCCGGGCGGCAACTTCCGCACCGCGTTCTACGACCAGGCGCGGTCGGGAACCGTGCGGTACGTGGCCGGCGGGCGCAACTACTTCAGCTGTGTCCACCTTGAGGACCTGGCCGCCGGGTATCTGGCGGCGCTGGAGCACGGCCGGGCCGGCCGGCACTACAACCTCGTCGACGACACCCCGCTGACCTGGCGCGAACTGGCCGAGGAGGTCGCCCGCCATGTGCCGGGCGCCCGTACCGGCTCGGTGCCGTCCCTCGCCGCGAAGCTGGCCCTGGGCGCGCCGCTGACCGCTTCGCTGACCACGTCCTACCGCGTCGCGAACGGCGCCGCGCGCACCGAGCTGGGGTGGCGGCCGCGCCACCGTCTGACGGAGGCCGTGCCCGGCGTCGTCGCCGCGCTCGACGAGACGGCCCCGGGCCGTACCGGCTCGGGCGGGCGCCTGCCCGCGCCCGGCCGATCCCGCACCGGCGACGGCGCCCAGGACGGCGACCGCGCCCGGACCGGGGCGGCGCGACGGGTGCCCGCTCCGCACCCGCCGAACCAAGGAGGCATCGACCCATGCGACTGATCTCAGGTTCCGCCGACGAACACGGCAGCGAGCGCCGGGCCGTTGTCATCGGCGCCAGCCTCGCCGGCATGGCCGCGGCGGCGGCACTCGCCCACCACCTCGACCACGTCACCGTCATCGAGCGCGACCGGCTGCCGCACGGCCCGGTCTGGCGGCGCGGTGTCGCCCAGTCCCGGCACGCCCACAATCTGATGGCCGCCGGGCACCGGGGACTTGAGCGGCTGCTGCCCGGCATCACCCGGGAGCTGGACACCCACGGCATGGTGACCGTGCGCATGCCGCAGGACATGCTGATGTTCGGACCGGGCGGCTGGATACCGCGGTTCGACTCGGACCTGACGATGCTCACCGGCAGCCGCGACACCCTCGACTCGGTGCTCCGCGCCCGGCTGCGGGACCACCCCAAGGTCACCTTCATGGAGCAGACCGAGGCGGTGTCCCTGCGGGCCGGCCGCGACGACACCGTCAGCGGTGTGTGGGTGCGCCGCCGCGAGCCCGACTCCGAGACCGGGTGGACCCGCCCCGAGATCCTGCCGGCCGGCTTCGTGGTCGACGCCGCCGGGCGCAAGTCCCGGGCCCCGCAGTGGCTGGAGGAACTCGGCTACGGCACCGCGCCGGAGACCGTGGTCGACGCCAGGACGGCCTACGCCACCACGGTGTTCGCGCCGCCGCTGGGACACGTCGCGGACTGGAAGTGCATGCTCATCCTGGCCACCCCCGACACCCCGCGCCAGGGCATCCTCAACCCCATCGAGGGCGGCAAGTGGATGGTGTCGCTCTCCGCCAGCGGCGGCGAGCGCCCGCCCACCGACCACGCGGGCTTCCTGGAGTACGCCAAGACGCTGCGCTCCCCGGTGCTGCACGAGGCGATCGAGCACGCCACCCCGCTCGGCCCCGTGCACGGCTCCGGGCGCACCGAGAACCGCTGGCACCACTACGAGAAGATGCGGCGCTGGCCCGACGGCTTCCTCGTCCTCGGCGACGCCGCCGCGGGCTTCAACCCCTCCTACGGGCAGGGCATGTCGGTCGCCGTGCAGTGCGCGCTGCTGCTGGACGACGCCCTGGGCCGGCACGGCACCACGCGCGCCCTCACCTACGGGCTGCGCCGCGCCCAGGCCCGGCACATCCTGGCCGCCTGGCAGATCGCCACCGGCGTCGACCTCCAGTACCCGTGGGCCGCCGAACCGTGCCCGCCCGACCTGGTGACCCGGCTGAGCCAGCGCTACATCAGCCGGATCGCGGCGACCGCCCCGACCAACCCCACCGCCGCGCGGGTCCTGCTCGAACTCACCCAGCTCACCGCGGCGCCCACCGCGGTCTTCCGGCCGGGCGTCATCGCCGCCGCCGTCAGGGGCCCGCGGGGCCAGGCGCCCACCGCGCCGCCCAGCACCACGCACGGCGCGAACGCGACCCGCGCCCGCCGGACCACGACGACCGGGACCGCGCCCGCCGACCCGGCCCCGACGACCCAGCACCCCTCCGTGACCGGCGGCTGACGCCCGGCCCGCCGCCGTACCCCGTCCGCCGACCGACCCGACCCCGTACCACCGCTGTGTGAAGGAGAACCGTCACCATGTCGCTCCACCCGCCGCCCGGCTCCGCCCCCGCCGCCTCCGACCCGACCGGGAGCGGGCAGGACATCGTCCGTGAGGACATCACCTTCGAGGTGGTCCCCTCCGTCGACCCGTCGGCCCGCTGGAAGATCAGCGCCCAGCTGCTGATCCCGGCCGGCGGCGCCGACACCGTACAGCTGCTGCTCCCCGGCCTGACCTACGACCGGCGCTACTGGCAGGTGCCCGGCGAGTACGACTACGCCGCCCACATGGTCCGCGCCGGGTACGCGGTGCTGCTGCTCGACCGGATCGGCACCGGCGCCAGCAGCAGGCCGCCCGCCAACGAGGTCACCGCCGACACCCATGTGGAGACCCTCAAGCCCATCGTCGCCGCGCTGCGCGAGGGCACCCCGGGCGGGCACTCCTTCGCCCGCGTGGTGTCCGTCGGCCACTCCTACGGCGCCGGCCTGGCGATCGTCGCCGCCGCCCGGCACGCCGACGTCGACGGCGTGGTGGTCACCGGCATGCTGCACACCACCTCGCCGATGTACGACGAGGTGATCAACTTCTTCCACCCCGGCAGTGAGGACCCGGTCCTGGCCGACCCCTCCCTCCCGCAGTGGTACATGACCCAGCGGCCCGGCCTGCGGGCGAAGATGCTGGAGTACGCCGAGGGCATCGACGAGGAACTGTCGCTGCACAACGAGCAGATGAAGTCGACGGCCACCATCGGCGAGGGCGAGTCCCTTCCGCAGACCTACCTCAGCGAGTTCTCCAACGCGATCACCGCGCATGTGCTGCTGGTGGTCGGCGAGCACGACGCCCTGTTCAGCAGCGCCGACGTCGGCTTCGCGGCCACCTCCGAGGCGGTGGAGGAGTTCGAGAAGGACTTCTACACCTCCAGCGCGAGCCTGACCACGCACGTCCTGCCGGGCACCGGCCACTCGCTGAACCTGCACCGCACCGCGCCGCGGACCTACCAGTTGATCCACGACTGGCTCCGGGCGCACCTCGCCGCCTGACCGATCCGCCGTTGAAGTTGAGTTGAAGGGACCCCCCATGCTGGACAGGTGGGCACGCCTGATCATCCGTAAGCCGCGCGCCGTGGTCCTGGTGACGCTGCTGCTGGTCTTCATGGCCGGTGGCGCCGCCGGCGGACTGCAGAAGCACTTGACCATGGGCGGCTACGAGTCCTCCACGACC
Source organism: Streptomyces sp. NBC_00223 (assembly GCF_036199905.1). Taxonomy (NCBI): domain Bacteria; kingdom Bacillati; phylum Actinomycetota; class Actinomycetes; order Kitasatosporales; family Streptomycetaceae; genus Streptomyces; species Streptomyces sp. NBC_00223. Next base: position 4,747,671 of record NZ_CP108109.1, read on the forward strand.
GCGTCGTCGAAGGCCGCCGACGCCCTGCAGAAGGTCTTCAAGCAGGGCGAGCCGAATCTGGTGATGGTGGTCACCGCGCCCGGCGGCGTGGACTCCGCCACCGCCGAGGCGGCCGGTGCCCGCCTGGCCGACAAGGTCGCCGCCGAGGCGCACGTCACCAACGTCACCTCCTACTGGACGGCCGGCCACGCGGCCGCGCTGCGCAGCAAGGACGGCAACCAGGCGCTGATCCTGGGCCGCATCACCGGGGACTTCGACGACGCCATCGACCGGGTCAAGACCGTCGACTCCCACTACCACGGCACGGTCGACGGCCTTCAGGTCAAGGTCGGCGGCTCGGCGATGATGTGGAAGGAGAACACCTCCCAGTCCGCGAAGGACGCCACCAAGGCGGACGGCACCGTCTTCCCGCTGGTGCTGATCGTCCTGATGATCGTCTTCGGCAGCGCGGTCGCCGCGCTGCTGCCGCTGTCGGTCGCGATCAGCGCGATGCTGCTGTCGATGGGCGTGCTCTTCGGCCTCACCTTCGCCGTGGACACCTCCAACGTGGTCGTCAACACCACGACATTCCTCGGCATCGGTCTCGGCATCGACTACAGCCTGCTGTTCGTCAGCCGCTACCGGGAGGAGTTGCGGCGCGGCCGGGACGTCGACGACGCGCTGCGGCGCACCATGCGGACCGCCGGCCGTACCGCGCTGTTCTCGGCGCTGACCGTGGCCGTGGCCTTCCTCGGCCTGCTGGTGCTGCCGTTCACGATGTTCACCTCGCTCGCGATCGGCTGCGTCACCACCTCCCTGCTGGCCGCGCTGTGCACGGTGGTCCTGGTCCCGGCGCTGCTGAAGTGGCTCGGCCCGCGCGTCGACAAGGGGCGGCTGAGCCGCCGCCGGGCCGAGGCGTCGCTCGACGGCAGCAAGTTCTGGCACGGGGTGGCCGGCGGAGTGATGCGCCGCCCGGTCGGCGCCGCGCTGCTCGCGGTGATCGTCGTGGTCGTCCTGGGCCTGCCCGCCTTCCAGATGAAGCTGCGGCTGCCGGACGAGAGCGTGCTGCCCGCGTCCTCGCAGTCCGCCGCGGTCGCCAAGGTCCTCGCCACGAACTTCGACACCCACGAGCAGCAGGCGCTCCAGGCCGTCGCCCTCAACACCGGCGGCGCCTCCGCGGACGCGGTCGGCGACTACGCCCAGCGGCTGTCCGCGCTGCCCGACGTGGCCCGGGTCGACGCCTCGACCGGCAGCTACGCCAAGGGCCGGCTGGTGGCGCCCGCCACGGACGCCAACGCCCGCTTCACCAGCGGCCGGGCGACCTACCTGTCGATCGTGCCGACGGTGGACCCGTACTCCGACCAGGGCAAGCGGCTGGTGTCGCACGTGCGCGGCACCAAGGCGCCGTTCCAGGTGATCGTCGGCGGTATGGCGGCGACCAGCGTCGACACCTTCCACACACTGGCCCACCGGCTGCCGATCGCGGCGGCCATCCTGTTCGTCGGGATGTTCGTGCTGCTGTTCCTGCTCACCGGGAGCGTGCTGCTGCCGATCAAGGCGATGGTGCTGACCGGGTGCAGTCTGACGGCCACCTTCGGCGCCCTGGTCTTCATCTTCCAGCAGGGCCATCTCAAGGGCCTGGTCGGCGACTTCATCGTCACCGGCGGTATCACCTGGACCGTGCCCGTACTGATCTTCGGAGTCGCCTTCGCGCTGTCGATGGACTACGAGGTCTTCATGCTCGCCCGGATCAAGGAGGAGTACGACCGCACCGGCGACAACGAACAGGCCGTCGTGGCGGGCCTCGGCCGGGTCGGCAAGATCATCACCTACGCGGCGCTGCTGCTGTCGATCGTCTTCCTGGTGCTCGTCACCTCCGGCATCAGCTACATGAAGGCGATCGGCGTCGGTCTGCCGCTGGCGATCCTCATGGACGCCACGCTCATCCGCGGCGTTCTGCTGCCCGCGCTGATGAAGCTGATGGGCCGGGCCAACTGGTGGGCGCCCAAGCCGCTGCGCGCCCTTCACCAGAAGTTCGGTCTGCACGAGAGCGACGGTCCGGACAGCTTCGAACCCGCCGCGGCGCAGGGCGCCGCTCCCGCCCCGGCCGCGCGGGCCCAGAGCAGCCTGCGGTAGCACTCCGGTCGGCCGGTACCCGGCGGACCGCGCGTCCCGCGGACCAGCACCGCGGGACGCGCGGTCCGCACCCCTTCTGGTCTTGCAACGCCTACAGAACGGCCCGACGGGCCGCCCACACACCATAGGGAGACCTCATGGGTGCATCACGGCCGACCAATATCGGCCTTGTCTTCGACCGGCACGCCGAAGCGCGCCGCCAGACGGTCATGCTCCTGGACCGCCCCTTCGACATCGCCCCCGACGGCGGCACCCGCTACGACGGCGCCGCCCTGGCCGACCTGGTCCACCAGGCCAGCAACTGGCTCTACGCGGCCGGTCTGCGGCGCGGCCAGAAGGTCGGCATCGTCAAGGACAACCACTTCGACATGCTCATCCTGACCGCGGCGGCGGCCAGGATCGGGGCGCTGCCGGCCGAACTGGCCCCGCTGGCCTCGCTCGCCTCGGTGCAGGGGATGCTCCGCAACCTCCGCCCCGACCTGCTGGTGGCGAGCACCACCATGCTCCAGCGGGCCGCGAAGGCCGGCACCACCCTCGCCGAGCCCGGCATCCGTACGATCGCCGTCCCCAGCCTCGACCCCACGGCCCCGGAGGCGCCCGAGGGCACGATCCCGCTGAGCGATCTGCTCGGCTCGCCCACCGCCCCGGTGAACTTCCGCCCCGACGACGAGCCGATGATCATCACCCACAGCTCGGGCACCACCGGTGTGCCCAAGCTCGTGGTCAACTCCGGCTCCACCATCCTCGGTGCCGGCGCCCGCATGGAGACCATCCGCTTCCCCGTGGTCGCCAGCCGCCGTACCGACGTGGTCGGCACGTCCTTCACCTACGCCCACGCCCGCTCGGTCTCCTGGACCGCAGGACAGCTCACGCTGGCGCCCACCGCGCTGTCGATCATCTCCGACCCGAGCCTGGACAACGCCGCCCGCGCCCTGGCCGAGCACCGCCCGACCACCCTGGAGGCGTGCCCCAACATCTTCCAGCGCTGGGAGGAGTTGGCCGACAACCGCCCCGAACTCTTCGAGCAGGTACGGCTGTACGTGGGCACCTTCGACGCGGTGCACCCCCGTACCGTGCGCAAGTTCCTCGGCGCGAGCAAGACCAAGCACCCGATCTGGGGCCAGAGTTGGGGGCAGAGCGAGGTCGGTCCCGTGTGCGCGGCCTTCTTCACCCGCCGCAGCATCGCCAAGACCGACAAGCCGACCTCCGTCACCAACGACATCGGCTGGACCGTGCCCTTCCTGGCCAAGGTCCGGGTCGTCGACCCGCTGACCGGGCGGCGCCAGCCGCGCGGGAAGCCCGGCATCCTGATGGTCTCCACCCGGGCGCGCTGCATCACCTACCTGGGCGAGGAGGACCGGCACACCGAGAAGGTCGACGGCGAGTGGTGGAACACCGGTGACGTCGGCACCCGCGGCTGGCTGGGCCGGATGCGGCTGGAGGACCGGGAGGTCGACACCATCCCCGGCGGCAGCAGCATCGAGCTGGAGAGCGTCCTGCTCGACCGGCTGGAGCGGGCGATCGACGTGACCCTGCTCGGCGTTCCCGACCAGGACCCGATCCCGGTGCTGTGCATGCGCGACAACGAGCTGGACCCGGCGGACTGGAAGCGCGCCACCGAGGACCTGCCGCCGCTCGCCGAGCCGCTGCTGGTCCCGTGGGAGCAGGTGCCGCGTACCGCCACCTGGAAGGTGCGCCGGCTGGAACTCCGTGAACAACTGCTGGGCACCAGCGCCGCGGTCGGCACCGGCCGGTGGACATGACCCGCCGAAAGGGGAGACGATCATGACAGATCTGGACGTCGCGGTGATCGGCGCCGGCATCGCCGGACTGGTCACCGCCCACAAGCTGGCACAGGCCGGTTACCGGGTCGAACTCTTCGAGTCCGAGTCCGAGGCCGGCGGCCGGATGCGCTGCGGCCGTATCGACGGATACGTCATCGACCGCGGCGCCGAGACCCTGGCCCCGTACGGCTATCCCGCCACCTGGCGGATGATCCGTGAACTGGGCCTGGAGGAGTCCGGCGACGTGCACCGGATCCGCCCTCCGGTGGCGCTGTGGCGCGGCGGCCGGGCGTATCCGTGGATGGGTCACCCGAAGTCCGTGCTGACCCGCGCGGGTCTGTCCCCGGGCGCCTGGTTCCAGATGCTGCGGATGATGGCGCACACCGGCAAGCCCGGCGCCCTGGACCCCGAGCGGATCGAGGAGTCGGTCCTCGGCACGATGACCGTCACCGAACTGGGCCAGAAGTACCACCCCGATCTCGTCGACCACATGCTGGAGCCGATCTCCGCCTCGGCGTTCGGCTGGATACCCGAACGCTCGGGCGCCGCGCCGCTGATGGCCATCGTGCAGGGCACCCGTGGCATCCTGCGCTGGCGCACCTACCGCCACGGCCAGGACACGATGGCCCGCACGCTGGCGAAGAACCTGACGGTCCACCTCGGCCGGCGGGTGGTCAACGTACGGCGGGACGGCGCCGGCGCCCGGATCAGCTGCGCCGACGGCAGCGAGGTGACCGCGCGCGCCGCGGTGCTGACCCTGCCGTCGCCGCAGATCCCCGACGTGTACCCGGACGCGCCCGCCGTGGAGAGCGACTTCCTGCACTCCTCGACGTTCTCCTCCGTGATGCGGGTGGCCTGCATGCTCGACCGGCCGCTCGAACCGCGCCGCCGCCGGATGGGTCCGAAGCTGTACGCGGCGCTGCTGGCCCGCGGCGAGAGTCCGCTGCTGGTCGGCTGCACGGTGGAGCACAACAAGTGCCCGGAGCGCGCCCCCGCGGGCAAGGGACTGATCTCGCTGCTGATCGCGCCGCACCGGGTGCCGGAACTCCTCGACGCCAGTGACGAGGAGGTCTCCCGGATGGTGCTGGAGGAGGGTGAGCGGCAGCTCGTCGACGGACTGCGGGAGGCGTGCGTGGGCACCGACGTCATCCGCTGGCGCGACGCGCTGCCGGAGGCGCCGCCCAAGTCGCTCGCGCTGCGCGGGGCGTTCGTCCGGCGCGACCCCAGCCCGATCGAGTACGCCGGAGACTGGGTCTATCTGCGGCCGAGCAGCGAGGCCGCGATCGCCTCCGCCGACCTCGCGGTGCCGAGGGTGAGGGCGCTGCTGGAACGCTGACGCGTATCCTTCCCGGCCCCGCTCTTCCCGACCCTTCCCGACCCTTCCCGACCCGACCCGGCCCCGCCCGATGCCGGCGCCGCCGTGACGGGCGCCGCTTCGCCCTGCCTGAACGCCCCGCGCCGAACTCCGGCCGGGGCGTTCGGCGTTGACGGACCGGGTGATGTCGGTGCGGTGTGGGAAATGTCGGGCTAAGCATCCACTGAGGAGAGTTCCTGCATGGCAAGATGTTGCCATCGGCGGACTGCCGTCGCTGGTGCGGGGCCTTCCTATATTCGATGGCATGACCAATCTGGAGCAGGCCCCCACGGCCACGGATTCGGGGCGATGGCGGGAGTCGGCCGTCGACGCGGCGCTGGCACTGTGCCGTGAGAGGGCTTTCCACGAGTTCGACATCTCCGACATCGCCGCCCGAGCCGGGGTGGACGTGGAGACCCTGCACAGTCGGTGGCCGGACCGGAAGCTGCTGGTCGCCGAGGCGCTGCTGGGTTCGGTCGCACCCCGGATGACCTTCGGCGCCACCGGCGATCTGACCGTGGACCTCCGCGCGCAACTGGCCGCCACGATCGAGGTGTTCGCCGACCCGCACATCGGACCGCATCTGGTGGCGCTGACCGCCGAGGCGTCGCGTGACCAGCGGCTGGCCGGCTTCTTCCTCAAGCACGTCTTCGGCCCCAACCGCGCCGCCGCCCGCGCCCGTTTCGAACTGGCTCAGGAGCAGGGCCAGTTGAGGACGGACCTGGACCTGAACACGGCCGTCGACATGGTCTTCGGCCCGATCTGGTTCCGGTTGCTTCTCAACACCGGTCCGCTCACCGCCGATCTGGCGGACTCGCTCACCGAACACGCCCTGCGCGGTCTGGCTCCCCGACCGGAGACCGGCGCGCCCTCCGGAAGCAGCCCGGCATGAGCAACCTCGAATCCAGCGCGTCCAGGTCCTCGGTGTCCGGCGGCGAGAAAGTCGCCGAATACCTCGACGGGCGCCTCGGCATCTACAAGGCCAAGGGTCTGATCCGCAAGGTCTTCCCCGAACACTGGTCCTTCATGTTCGGCGAGATGGCCCTCTACAGCTTCATCATCCTGATCCTCACGGGCATCTACCTCACGCTGTTCTTCAAGCCGGGCATGAACGAGGTCGTCTACCACGGCTCGTACCTGCCCATGCACAACGTGCACATGTCCGAGGCGTACGAGTCGACCCTGCGGATCAGCTTCGACGTCCGGGCCGGCCTGATGGTCCGCCAGATCCACCACTGGGCCGCCCTGATCATGATCGGGGCCACCTGCTGCCATCTGCTGCGGCACTTCTTCACCGGCTCGTTCCGCCGCCCCCGTGAGCTGAACTGGGTCATCGGCTTCGTGATGCTGATCCTGCTCATTCTTGAGGGCTTCGCCGGCTACTCGCTGCCGGACGACCTGCTCTCCGGTACGGGTCTGCGGATCGCCGAAGGCGTCGTGCTCGCCATGCCGCTGGTCGGCTCGTATCTGTCGTCCTTCATGTTCGGCGGGGAGTTCCCAGGCCACGACGTGATCGGCCGGCTCTACTCCGTGCACATCCTGCTGGTGCCCGGCATCCTGCTCGGCATGGTCGTGGTGCACGTCGTGATGGTCGGTGTCCACAAGCACACGCAGTTCCCCGGCCCGGGCCACACCGAGAAGAACGTGGTGGGCCAGCCTCTGCTGCCGGTGTACGTGGCGAAGGCGGGCGGCTTCTTCTTCCTGGTGCTGGGTGTCATCGTGGCCAGCGCGGCGCTGGTCCAGATCAACCCGATCTGGTTGTTCGGCCCTTATCGCCCGGACCAGATCTCGGCCGGTTCGCAGCCCGACTGGTACATGGGCTTCCTCGAAGGCGCGCTGCGCATCTTCCCGAACTGGGAGATCGAGGCGTTCGGCCATACCCTCGCCCTGAACATCCTGGTGCCCGCCATGGTGGTGCCGGGCCTGATGGCCGGTGTGCTGCTGCTGTGGCCGTTCCTGGAGTCCTGGGTCACCGGGGACCGCCGTGAGCACCACCTGCTGGACCGGCCGCGCGACCACCCGACGCGGACCGCGTTCGGCGTCGCCTGGTGCGCGCTGTATCTGCTGTTGCTCTTCGGCGGTGCCAACGACATTCTCGCCGACCGCTTCCACCTGTCCATCAACGAGATCACCAACGTGGTCCGGGTCACCGTCTTCGTGGTGCCGCCGCTGGTGTACATCGCCACCCGGCGGATCTGCCTGGGCCTCCAGCGGCGCGACCGCGACAAGGTCCTGCACGGCCGGGAGACCGGCATGATCCACCGGCTGCCGCACGGCGAGTACATCGAGATCCACGCGCCGCTGCCGACCCAGTCCGTCTTCACCCTGGTCTCCCGCGAGGTCGTCAAGCCGCTGCCGAAGCCGGTCGCCGAGATCGACGGCGTCCGCAACCCGAATCTGCGGCGCGACCGCGTACGGTACCGGCTCAGCCGCTGGCTGTACGGCAACCAGGTCGAGCCGCCGACCCGGGCGGAGTACCACGAGGCCCTGTCCCACAACGGGCACGCGAACGGGCACCTCAACGGTCATGGGAACGGTCAGGTGAACGGCCACGCGAACGGTCACGCGGCTCTGAACGGCCAGGGGACGGACGGCGGTTCGCCGACCGCCGTGGCGGTGGTCCCCGCGGCGCGCGAGGAGAGCGGCGTTCCCGCGGAGCACGGCCGGGAGTCGGGGTCGCCCGAGTAGCCGTCTCCTTCTGGACGCCTTGCGTGGCAGCACGCTCGGCGGCACCCGGGCCCGGTGAGCGGGTCCGGGTGCCGCCGTGTCCGGGCCCGGTGGTCCCCGCGTCTGCGGGGCGGCCACCGGGCCCGCGGCGTTCCGGCCTCTGCGGGCGGCCGTACGGCTTCGGGCGGCCCGCGGGCAGCCGGTCGACGGGCCTTTGCCATAGGGCTGTCAGGGGCGTTGCTATAACACCCGTCCGGCCGCCGGGCCGCACACTCCGCATGCGGTGAGGAGCACCGCCCAGGATTGTGGAGGGCCACGATGAGCAAAGCGAGCAGGTACTGGCAGTTTGTCGACGGGCTGGCGGCGGTCGGCAGGATCTGGGTGCCCGTCCCCACGCCGGACCTGCCGATCGCGGAGGCGGTCGCCGCCGCGTCGGGCGGCCCGGCCCCCGGCCACCCCGAGCGCTGGAACCCGGACGCGCGCATGCCCAGAAAGCAGCGGGCGCTGTGGCGGCAGCTGGCCGCCGACCAGGAGGACACTCCGCGCCTTAGCCGGGCTTAAGGGGGGACCGCGCAGACTTCTCGTGCCCCTTCCGCAGCCTCCGCCGCCGGATCGGCCGGACCCCCGCCGGGTGGTCCGGCGGCGCGGGTACGGAAGGCGACCGGACGGCCGTCCGGTCGCCGTCGGCTCGACGGGTCGCCCACGCGGGTCGAGGGGGCCGGACCTCCGGGGACGGTCCGGGTCGCATCCGGCCGGCTCGACCGCTCCCGCAACCGACTCCCTTCGGCGCGGCGCCCGACGGGACGGCGCCCGAGGGGACCGCGAAAGGTGATCCCATGCGCAGACACCTCCCCTCGCGCCGAGCCGTGGAGCGCATCACCAGCGCGCGGCCGAGTCTGAGCGAGGATGTGCACGGCCGTCAGCGGCGCTATATGTTCGCCATGGTGGTGCGGGTGGCGTGTCTGGCCGCCGGAGTGGCGTGCTGGCACAGTCTGCGGGTGCTCGCGCTGATCATGCTGGCGGGCGGTGCGGTCATTCCGTTCGTCGCGGTGGTGTTCGCCAACGGCGGTCGCGCGAGGCCCTCTTCGGGACCGGCCGCCGTCCCGGCGTCCGCAGGTGGCCCCCGGGCCGCGTCGACCGAGGTGGTCGTGCACACCCCGACCGCCGTCGTGCCGGGCCCGCCCCCGTCGCCCGACCCCGAGGCCCAGGTCCCGCCGGCGGCGCCGTTGGAGGGCCGCGTCATCCGCTGGGACGAAGCATGCTGACCTCCGGCCCGCCCCCAACCCCGCCACCCCCCACGCCTCGGACACAGGCCCCAGACCCGGCCGCGGACGCGGTCTCGATCAGGCCCCCGACCCAGGCCGCAGGCCCGGCCCCAGCGGGGGCCGTTGACCCGGTACAGGCCGTGGGCCCTGGCTGCCCAGTGGCTCCGAGCCGGGCCCTGCCCCCGGATTCGCCGCAGGTCGTACCTGCGGGGCCGAGCCCGACACCGGTCGCGGTCGCGGGCCCGGCGGAGGCCGTTGACCCGGCACGGGCTGTCGGTCCTGGCAACCTCGGCGTGCCGGAACGGAGTTCGGCTGAGCCGCCTGGTATCTCTCAGGCCACGCCTGCTGGCCCGGGCCCGATCGCGTCCCCGGCCCCGACGCAGGGCCCGACCCCGGCCGCAGGCCGGGCCCCGGCGGGGGCCGTTGAGGCCGCCAACTCCGCGGTTCCGAGTTCGGGGCCGGCCGGGGCCCCGGGCCTGGCACCGACCGCCGACCCTGCCGGGGGCGATGGCGGTGGGGTGGCGCAGGCGGTCAGTGCTGGGGTGGTGGCCGCGGTGGTCGGCTTCGCCGGATCGTTCGCGCTCGTGCTCACCGGGCTGCACGCGGTGGGGGCCGACAGCCGGCAGGCGGTGTCCGCGCTGCTGACGCTGTGCGTCGCGATGGGCCTGCTGTCCGCGTGGTTCGCCGTGCGCCACCGCCAGCCGATCAGCATCGCCTGGTCCACCCCGGGCGCGGCCATGCTCGCCGCGGTGGGCGGGCACTCCGGCGGATACCGGTACGCGGTCGGCGCATTCGCCGTCGCGGGCGTCAGCTACGCGGTGAGCGGCGCGTCCGAACGGGTCCGGCGCGCGCTGGCCGCGATTCCCCCGGGCGTGGCGACCGCGATCCTGGCCGGCATCCTGCTCCCGCTGTGCCTCGCGCCGATCCGGGCCGTGGCGACGATGCCCGACCTGGCCGGACCCGTACTCGTCGTGTGGGCGCTGGCGCTGCGCTGGGCCCGCCGCTGGCAGGTCCCGCTGGCGCTGCTCACCGCGATCGCCGTCGTGCTCGTCGAACGCCCGCTGCCGCACCTGACGGCCGCCACCGTACTGCCGGAACCGACGTTCACCCTGCCCGCGTTCAGTGTCGGCGCGCTCGTCGGACTCGCCCTGCCGCTGTACATCGTCACCATGGCGTCCCAGAACGTACCGGGCCTGGCCGTGCTCGCCCACTACGGCTACCGGCCGCCCACCCGGTCGGTCCTGCTGGCCGGCGGGACGGCCACCGCGCTGGGCTCGTTCAGCGGGGCGTTCAGCCTCAACCTCGCCGCGAGCACGGCCGCGCTGATGGTCGGCCCCGGCAGCCACGCCGACCCCCGCAAACGCTGGATCGCCTCGCTCAGCGCGGGCGCGGCCTATCTGGTGTTCGGCGCCGCCGCCGGGATGTTCGCCGTCCTGCTGGGGGCCGCGCCCGCGCTGCTCTTCCAGGCGGTGGCCGGTCTGGCGCTGCTCGGCACCTTCGCCTCGGCGATGACCACGACGCTGACCGGTTCCGCCGACGCGACCGCCGGTGTGGCGGCCTTCCTGACCACCGCGTCGGGCGTGAGCGCCTGGCAGATCGGCTCGCCGTTCTGGGGCCTGCTGGTGGGCCTGGCGGTCCACTTCCTGCTGCCCCGGGCGCCCGTGCCCGTACCGGCGCCCGCACCCGCCGTAACGCCGTCCGCCCGGCAGCCCGCCGCCCGGCAGCCGTCCGTACCGGAGCCGCCCGCCGCGGACCGGCGCTGACCGCACCCCGCCGGGGCCCGCCCCGGCGCCCGGACCTGCTGCAAGCACCGCTTTAGCACCCACCGACGATGCTGGGCGCAGCCGCTGCCGCACGGTGGCCGGACGCTACCGAGGGACGACCATGCCGCGCCACACGACGTTCATCCCGCTGCCGCGCGCCCCGGCGCCGGAGCGCGGCGACGCCGGCGCCCCTGGCCTCCCGACCGCCGGCGGCCGCGACGGCCGGCGGGCCGCGCCGGCCGCGCCACCCCGACCGCGAGGACCTGGGCGTCTGACCGATCCCGACGGCACCGTGGAACCGGAGACGGAGACATTCACGTGAGCGAAGGAACAATCGAGGTCTGCATCATCGGCGCCGGCCCGCGTGGCCTCTCCGTCCTGGAGCGGCTGTGCGCGAACGGATACGAGCAACTGGCCGGCACCGAACTGGTCGTCCACGTGGTGGACGACCGGCCCCCCGGCGCCGGCGCGGTGTGGCGCACCGACCAGCCTCCCCAGCTGCTGATGAACACCGTCAGCTCGCAGGTGACGATCTTCACCGACACGACCGTCGAGATGGCCGGCGTGCTCAGGCCGGGGCCGAGCCTGTACGAATGGGCGTCGTTCCTGCGGCTGATGGGCCCGCTCGGCCTGCTGGACCACGGCTGGGAGTACCCGGAAGAGGTCTACACCGAAGCCTGCGCGCTGACCCCCGACTCGTACCCCACCAGGGGCTTCTACGGTCACTACCTGCACTGGGCGTTCCGCCGGGTGGTACGCGACGCGCCCGCGAACATCCGGGTGGAGGTGCACCCCTGCCGGGCCGCGCGGCTGCGCGACGAGGGCGACGGCCGGCAGGTCGTCACGCTCGACGACGGCACCTCGATTCCGGGCCTGCACGCCGTCGTGCTCGCCCAGGGCCACCTGCCGGTCGAACCCGGCGCCGACGAGCGCGCGCTCGCGGCCTTCGCCGTCGCCCGCGGACTGACGTATCTGCGCCCGGAGAACCCCGCCGACACCGATCTGTCCGCGCTGACCCCCGGACAGCCGGTCGCGCTGCGCGGCCTCGGCCTCAACTTCTTCGACCACCTGGCGCTGCTCACCCTCGGCCGCGGCGGCGCCTTCGTCCGCGCCGACGACGGCACCCTGCGCTACCGGCCCTCCGGCCTGGAGCCGCGGCTGTACGCGTCGTCGCGGCGCGGCCTGCCGTACCAGTCGCGCGGCCGCAACCAGAAGGGCGCGCACGGGCGGCACGAGCCGCTGATCCTCAACCCCGCGACGATCGAGACGCTGCGCAAGACCGACGGCGGGCTGGACTTCCGCCGGGACCTGTGGCCGATCGTCGCCAAGGAGGCCGAGACGGTCTACTACAGCGCGCTGCTGGCCCGGCGTGAGTGCACCTGCGAGGTGGACCGGTTCCGTACGCGCTATCTGGACGCTCCCGGCGGTTCGGCCGAGGAGACGGGGGTGCTCGACGCCTTCGGTATCGGCGCGGACGACCGGTGGGACTGGGACCGGATCGCCCGGCCGTACGCCGGCCGTACCTTCGACTCCCCGGCGGACTACCGCGGTTGGCTGCTCGGCCTGCTGCGGGACGACCTCGTCGCCGCCGAGGAGGGAAACATCGACGGCCCGGTCAAGGCGGCCCTGGACGTGCTGCGCGACCTGCGCAACGAGGTGCGGCTCGTGGTCGACCACGGCGGCCTCACCGGGCGCTCGCACCGGGACGACCTGGAGCGCTGGTACACCCCGCTCAACGCCTTCCTGTCCATCGGGCCGCCCGCCCTGCGCGTCGAGCAGATGATCGCGCTGATGGAGGCGGGCGTGCTGGACGTGCTCGGGCCCGACATGCGGGTCACGCCCGACGAGGAACAGGGCGTCTTCACCGTCGAGTCGAGGGCCGTGCCGGGTTCGATGGTCCGGGTCACCGCGCTCATCGAGGCGCGGCTGCCGGACATCGACCTGCGCCGGACCACCGACCCGCTGCTGCGCGACCTGCTCGACACCGGGCAGTGCCGCCCGTACACGATCCCGGACCCCGAGCTGGGCGACTACCAGACCGGCGGCCTGGCGGTCACCGAGCGGCCGTACCAGGTGATACGCGGCGACGGCACGCCTCATCCGCGCCGGTTCGCCTACGGCGTCCCCACCGAGTCCGTGCACTGGGTGACCGCCGCGGGGGTGCGTCCCGGCGTCAACTCGGTGACGCTGGGCGATTCCGACGCCATCGCGCTCGCCGTGCTGGGCCTCGCCGCCGCGGTGGCCGGGTCCGACACCGCGCGGGTCCGACCCCTGCCCATCCGCTAGGAGCACCGGTGACCACGTCACGCCAGAGCACGGAGGAGTACGTCCTCGACCCTGTGCCGGGGGCCGGGCTTTCCGAACCCGCCGTGCCCGACCGGCCGGACGCGGTCGCCGAAGCCGAAGCCGAAGCCGCCCTGGACACCGGTCTGTTCGCCCCCGTGCGGGCCGGTGTCCCGACCGAGGCCGCCACCGGGGACCTGGCCTGCTTGCAGGCCATGCTCGACACCGAGGCGGCGCTTGCCCGCAGTCAGGCCGTGCTCGGTGTCGTACCGGAAAGCGCCGCCCGCGTGATCACCGCACTCGCCCGCGCCGAGCGGTTCGACCTGGCCGCCCTGGCCGTCGCGGGCCGCGACGCCGCCAACCCCGTCGTACCGCTGGTGCGCGCGCTGACCCGGCTGGTCGCCGCCGAGGACCCCGACGCGGCGCACTACGTCCACCAGGGGTCCACCAGTCAGGACGTGCTCGACACCGGGCTGATGCTGGTCGCGTCGCGCACGCTCGCCCTCGTCCTGGCCGATGTGTCCCGGACCGCCGCCGCCCTGGCGGCGCTCGCCCGCCGGCACCGCGACACCCCCATGGCGGCCCGCACGCTGGGACAGCACGCCGTGCCCTCCACCTTCGGCCTCAAGGCGGCCGGCTGGTTGCAGGGCGTCCTCGACGCGGAGGAGGAACTGCTGCTCCTCCAGGACCGGCTGCCGGTCCAGCTCGGGGGAGCGGCGGGCACCTTGGCGGGCTATCTGGAGTACGCCCGGCTGCACGCGCCCTCCCCGGCCGAGGCCGACCGCTGCGTGGAGCAGCTGCCAGGACTGCTCGCCGCCGAACTCGGCCTGGCCGAGCCACTCGTGCCCTGGCACACCGTCCGTACCCCGCTCACCGCCCTGGGCTCCGCGCTCGCCCGGCTCGGTGCCGCGCTCGGCACGATCGCCGCCGACGTCCAGCTGCTGTCCCGCACCGAGACGGGCGAGTTGGCCGAACCGGCGGCGGACGGCCGCGGCACGTCCTCCGCGATGCCGCACAAGCGCAACCCGGCGCTGTCCGCGCTGATCCGCTCGGCGTCGTATCAACTGCCGTCCCTCGCGGCCACGTTGTTCCAGGTCGCCGTGCACGACGACGAGCGGCCCGCGGGGGCCTGGCACGCCGAGTGGCAGCCGCTGCGCGACAGCCTGCGGCTGGCCGGCGGCGCCGCGCACACCGCGGCCGAACTCACCGAGGGCCTGGTCGTCCACTCCGAACGCATGGGCGCCAACCTGGAGTTGAGCGGCGGCCTGGTGGTCTCCGAACGGCTCGCCGCCGTGCTCTCCACCGACCTGGGCCGGGTCCGCGCCAAGGCCGTGGTGAGCGAGGCGTCGGCGGCCGCCGCCACGGCCGGCCGCCCGCTCGCAGAAACGCTCGCCGACCACGACGCGCTCAAAGGTGTGCGCACCCCCGACGAACTGGCCGAACTGTGCGCGCCCGCCGCGTACACCGGTGTCGCCGGACGGCTCGTGGACCGGGTGCTCGACCGCTTCGCGCGCACCCGGCCCTGCGGCGCGGCCTGACCGGAACGGACGGCACCACGCGATGGCCACGACCACGACCGGGCGGACCGCGCAGGCGGGCGCGGAGGTGCCCCGGCACCCCCTTCCGCCGGACCGCACCGAGCCCCGGGCCGGCCGCGGCACACCGCTGAGCCCGGTCCCGGTCCGGTCGCCCGCGCACCCGGCTCCGCCGCTCCCGCGCGCACTTCGGGCCCGGTCACCGCACCGACCAAGGAGTCACGCCATGACCGATCGCCACGTCGGGACCGATCAGCTCGCCGCCGAGCTGCGGGGCTGGCTCACCGACCGCATCGCGGCCTACGTGGGGCGGACCGCCGCCTCCATCGAGGAGTCGGTGCCGCTCGTCGACTACGGCGTCGACTCGGTGTTCGCGCTGATCCTGTGCGGCGACCTGGAGGACGAACTGCGCCTGTCTGTGGGGCCCACCCTGGTGGGGGACCACCCCACGGTCGCCGCTCTCGTACGCCACCTCACGCCGCTGCTGGCCCTCGTAAGTGACGGAGAGTGCTGATGGGTGAAGGACGGCTTCGGTGAGCGGACGCCGCGAATTCCCCCATTGCCAGGACGAGCCGCTGGCTGTCCGCGCCACCCCGGCCGACTGGGCCCTGGCGCGCGCCGAGCTGTCCGCCCGGGGCACCGTCGTGCTCTACGCGCGGCCGTCCGACTGGGCGGCCGAGCCCGACGACGAGCGGCCGGTCAGGGAGCGGCTGGGCCAGGACTGGTCGCGCTACCTGGAGTTGGCGCACCCGGAGGTCGCGCTGCGCTTTCTGTTCTCGCGCCGGCTGCTGACCTCGGTCGGCGCCGAGGTGGTCGGCGGCAGTCCGGAGGCGCTGGAAGTGCGCTACGGGCCCACCGGGCGGCCGTACTTGCGCGGCCGCGAGGACATCGACATCAGCGTCAGCCACACCGACGGGCTGACGGTGGTCGGGATGACCACCCGGGGCCTGGTCGGCGTGGACGTCCGACGGGCCGACCACCCGCTGGACGAGAGCAGGCTCGCCTCCCACGTCTGCACCCCGTACGAGCTGATGTCGCTGACGGCGCTGCCCGCGGCCGAACGGAACGCCACCCTGCTCCAGTTGCTGACACTGAAAGAGGCGTACAGGAAGGCGGTCGGCCAGTCGGCGCGGTTCCGCTTCAACGAGTTCGGCTTCGGGCCGGACGGTGAACCCGTACGAATGCACCGGCCCGACGGGACATCCGGCCCCGGTACTGAGTGGGCGTTCCGCTCGTTCCTGGTGGACGGTCCGCACCGGATCAGTGTCGCGGTCTACGACGCGGGACTCACCGCGTCGTAGACCGCAGACCGGTGGGTACCGGCGCCCGGACGGGGGCGCGGTGCCTACCGGGTGTGCGCGTTCACTCGTCGTGGGCGAGCGTGTCCAGCAGTCCGGCCCGGGTGATTTCCACCCCGGCCTGGAAACGGCTCGACGTTTCGAATTTCTCCATGATCTCGGCGATGTGCCGACGGCACGTGCGCACGGACATGCCGAGCCGCCTGGCTATCATTTCGTCCTTGAACCCCTTGGCCATGAGCCGGATTATCGCCAGCTTCATGTCCTCGTTGATCGAGTCGCTGACCTCCGTGTTGGGGTTGAAGGGCATTGCCGAATTCCAGAGATGTTCTAAAACGGCGCACAGATACCCCACGAGCGTCGGTTCCCGAACGATGACCGCGCCGGGGGCACGGCCGACCACATTCCGCTCGGGCAGGAAAGCGACTTCGTGATCGTAGATGATCATCCGGTCGATCACCTCGTCCGTGGTCCGGATCTCGGCGCCCAGTGCGGTGGCGTCGGCGACGTACGCCCGGGTGGCGAGGTCGCTGCGGGCCGGGTGCTGGTAGATCGTCCGCATCTTGACGCCGCGTTCCAGGGCCGCGCTCAGCGGGCTGCGGACCGCGGAGAGCAGGGCCGCGGGCCGCGCGCCGCCGGGCTGCACGGTCATTAACTCCGACGTGCAGCGGTGCGCGTAGTCGTTGAGCATCGCCTGCACCATCGAGACATCGGATATGACGTCGAAGGCCTCGACCCGATTGCGCTCCCGCCGGTCCTCGAAATACGTGGGGGCGAGCGACATCAATCGGGTGCGTATCTCCATGACCGCGAACTGAAGGTTGCGGATCTGCTCCTCCGTCGGCCCGACCAGCTCCGAGGTGGCCGTCGCGGGCCCCACCGGTACGAGTATGTCCGGAAAACCCGGCATCGGGTGGATGAGGCGCAGGTTGCGCAGTACCCGCTCGATACGGTCGATATCGGCCGTATCGAGCTTCAGCTCAGTGCTCAGGGCCTCGGCTGAAAATCTGCCGAGCCGCACCGCGTGTCGGTATGCGAGAACGCTTGCGTCGTCTAATTCCGTAAATCCATTCTCATTGTGATAGTCCCCCGATAGCATGCGCGATGCAATTCCTTTCGTGAGGTGCACTGTTCGTGGGTGACTATACACAAGAGCGCCTGGGTAAGGTATATGACTTACCCGCGATTCATCTCAGCTGTTGCGGGCGGCGCGAGGCCGGTCATGAGCTCCGGCGGCCGCCGCCGCGGCCGGCGTACCCGGCGGGCGTGATCACCGCCTCGCCGGCCCGCGTCGCGCCGGTCGTCATGGCCCCTCGCCGCCCCAACGGGCGTGCGGTGTACGCGGAGTGAGCACTCGCCGGGCCCGCGGGCGCGGCGTGCCTACCGATCGGTCAGTCCCGCCGGGCCCCGAGTCCCCGTACCGCGCGGGCCGACCCGCCCGGTCGCCGCGGGCGCCCTCGCGCGGCAACGCCCCCCGTGCGCAAGGGGCGCGCGGCGCGGGAGCGGAATCGGCGAATCGCGATCAAGCGAAATCACCTCAACCCGACCTGTCAGGGCCGCAGTTACCCCGGCGATATGAAATGCGGCCGAATTCCCCCTTCTCCGTCAAACGACCCGGGGAGCACGTCACACCATTATCCAGCGCCACTCCCGCCACCCCGATCCCAGCGTCGGCGTGATCAACTCATGACGTGCGGCATTGGCCCCGGGGCCCCTCGAACTTGATGCCATGCAACTTTTCTGCGCTCGGCTGGCGTAGCTCTGCCGTCCGGCCGGGAGCACTCTGATTCCGCGGCCCGATCGATCTCCGGACGGGCGGTATCGGCTTTACGCAAAGTCGTTTCGTGGAGAGTTGTCTCACCAACAGGGGGCTGAAATGCAGTTTGTGCAGATCAAGGACAAAGTCATCGGCAGACTCCTGCCCGTGCTGGCCGTCTCGGCCGTCATAGCGGGCGTGCAGATTCCGGCCCACGCCGCCGGCGGCGGCCCGGCCGTGCCCACGCCGCACCCGACCGTGAAGCCGACCGGCTACGGCCCCGACGACATCGGCTGGGGCTGACCGGTAGCCCGGGCCGGAGCCGGCCCGGGCACCCCTCGCCCGTGTCCCGCGGACGATGCCCGGTGCCGCTCCTTCCGGTACGGCGGCGTGGCGGCGGCCGCCGGAGCTCATGACCGGCCTCGCGCCGCCCGGGACAGCTGGGACGACCGGCGCGACGCGGGCCGGCGAGGCGGTGATCACGCCCGTCGGGTACGTCGGCGCCGGGCCGTCCGCGACAGGCCGGTCCCGGCCTCAGGCCGCCAGGCTCCGCACGCGCTCACGGGCGCGGCGCTCCGCGGTCTGAATGTCGGCCAGGGCGAGGGGAGTCGAGGGCGCGGCGGCCGCGACGTCGTCGAGCACCTTCGCCACCGTGTCCACGATGCCGGTGAACGGTACGGCGCCGTCGAGGAAGAGCCGCACGCACTCCTCGTTGGCGGCGTTGAAGACCGCCGGGGCCACGCCGCCGGCCCGGCCCGCCCGCCGCGCCAGGTCCACCGCGGGGAACGCCTCCCCGTCGAGCGGGAAGAACTGCCAGGTTCCCGCGGTGGACCAGTCGCAGGCGGGTGCCGCGTCCTCGACGCGCCCGGGCCAGCCGAGACCGAGCGCGATCGGGACGCGCATGTCGGGCGGGCTGACCTGGGCCAGCGTCGAGCCGTCGGTGTACTCGACCATCGAGTGCACCACCGACTGCGGATGGACCACGACGTCGATCCGGTCGAGCCCGATGCCGAAGAGCAGCCCGGCCTCGATCACCTCAAGGCCCTTGTTCACCATCGTCGCCGAGTTCACCGTCACCAGCGGACCCATGGACCAGGTCGGGTGCGCCAGGGCCTCGGCCGGGGTGACCCGGTCGAGCGAGGCGCGGTCGCGGCCGCGGAACGGCCCGCCGCTCGCGGTCAGCACCAGCCGGCGGACCTCGGCGCGGGAGTTGCCCGCCAGGCACTGGAAGAGCGCCGAGTGCTCGGAGTCGACGGGTACGACCTGTCCGCGCCGGGCCAGCCGCTCGACCAGCGGCCCGCCGGCGACCAGCGACTCCTTGTTCGCCAGCGCCAGCGTCCTGCCCGCCTCCAGCGCGGCCAGCGTCGGGGCAAGGCCGACCGAACCGGTCACGGCGTTGAGGACCGTGTGGCACTCGGCGCCCGCCAGTTCGGTGGCGGCGTCCGGCCCCGCCACGATCCGCGGCAGCGGCCGGCCGTCCGCGTACCGCCGCAGCTCCTCCGCCAGCGCGGGCCCGGCCTCGGCCCGTGAGGTGCCCACCTGGGAAACGCCCAGGTCCAGCGCCTGCCGGGCCAGCAGCGCCAGATTCCCTGTGCCCGCCGCCAGCGCGACCACTCGGAAGCGGTCGGGGTTACGGGTCACCACGTCGACCGCCTGGGTGCCGATCGACCCGGTCGCGCCCAGGACGACCAGCTCGCGCGGGCCGCTGTCCGGCGGTACGGCGGCCAGCGGATCGGCCATCGGGCCGCGCGTCGTCGTGGTGGCGGTCGTGTCAGTGCCGGCCGTGTCCCTCATACGACACCGCCCGCCGACTCGGCCACGACCGGGTGGTCGGCGGCGAGCGGCCCGTGGCCCGACGCCCCGCCCGGGGAGCCGACCGCGTCGAAGAACTCCGCGTTCGCCCGCTGGAACGGCGCCCACTCGGTCGGCACGTCGTCCTCGTAGAAGATGGCCTCGACCGGACAGACCGGCTCGCACGCCCCGCAGTCCACGCACTCGTCGGGGTGCACATAGAGCATCCGCGGGCCCTCGTAGATGCAGTCGACCGGGCACTCCTCGACGCAGGCCCGGTCCTTGACGTCGACACAGGGCTCGGCGATCACGTAGGTCATACGGTGCTCCTGGAGTGGGGACTCGCGGGGCTGGCGGCGGCGGGGCGTACGGTCCAGGTGTCGCTGCCGGCGAGCATCGTGGACAGGTCGCCCTTGCCCTGCCGGACCACGGCCTGCTCCAACTGCTCGGCCATCTGCGTGTCGTAGACCGGCCGGTCGATGTCCCGCAGCACCCCGATCGGTACGGGGACCTGCTGACGGGCGAGCGCGAACGCCCGCGCGGGGTCGTCGGTACGGGCGTCGTGGACGACGACGCGGGACGCGTTGTCGGCGGTGACCGGCGCGGTGTGGAGGCGGCCGGACTCGTTGCAGAACATGCCCAGTCGGTGGTCCGGGGTCCCGAACAGGACGGGTTCGCCGTGCTCAAGGCGGATCAGCGCGCTCTCGGCGGTGGTCCGGTCCTTGAGCGCGTCGAAGGCGCCGTCGTTGAAGATGTTGCAGTTCTGGTAGATCTCCACCAGTGCCGTGCCCTGGTGGGCGGCGGCCGCGCGCAGTACGGACTGGAGATGGGCGCGGTCGGAGTCGATGGTCCGGGCGACGAAGGAGGCTTCGGCGCCGATCGCCAGGGCGAGGGGGTTGAAGGGTGCGTCCAGTGAGCCCATCGGTGTCGATTTGGTGATTTTGCCGATTTCGGAGGTGGGGCTGTACTGGCCTTTGGTCAGTCCGTAGATCCGGTTGTTGAAGAGCAGGATCTTGAGGTTGACGTTCCGCCGCAGGGCGTGGATCAGATGATTGCCGCCGATGGACAGGGCGTCGCCGTCTCCCGTCACGACCCACACACTCAGATCGCGGCGTGAGGTGGCGAGGCCGGTGGCGATGGCGGGGGCGCGGCCGTGGATGGAGTGCATGCCGTAGGTGTTCATGTAGTAGGGAAAACGGGACGAGCACCCGATCCCCGAGATGAACACGACGTTTTCCTTGGCGAGGCCGAGTTCGGGCATGAAGGACTGGACGGCCGCGAGGATGGCGTAGTCGCCGCATCCGGGGCACCAGCGGACTTCCTGGTCGGACTTGAAGTCCTTCATGCTCTGTTTGGCCTCGGCTTTGGGCACGAGTGCCAGTGCCTCAGACATGCGCACTCCCCTCGGGGCTCAGTTCCGTGATGGCCCGGGCCAGTTGTTCGGCTTTGAAGGGCAGTCCGGTGACTTGTGTGTATGAGTGGGCGTCGATCAGGTATCTGGCCCGGATGAGGTGGGCGAGCTGGCCGAGGTTCATTTCGGGGACGAGGACGCGGTCGTAGGCGGCCAGGATGTTGCCGAGGTTGGCGGGGAAGGGGTTGAGGTGGCGCAGGTGTGCCTGGGCGACGTGGCCGCCTTCTGCGCGGATACGGCGGACGGCTGCGGTGATCGGCCCGTAGGTCGAGCCCCACCCGAGCACCAGCGTGCGGGCCTCCCCACCGGGATCGTCGACTTCAAGGTCGGGGACTTTGATGTTGTCGATTTTGGCCTGGCGGGTGCGGACCATGAGGTCGTGGTTGGCGGGGTCGTAGCTGATGTTGCCGGTGCCGTCCTGTTTCTCGATCCCGCCGATGCGGTGTTCCAGGCCGGGGGTGCCGGGCACGGCCCAGGGCCGGGCGAGGGTCTCGGGGTCGCGGAGGTAGGGCCAGAAGGTTTCGCTGCCGTCCGCCTCGGTGTGGTTCAGCGTCGTGGCGAACTGCACCCGCAGGTCGGGGAGTTCGGCTACTTCGGGGATGCGCCAGGGTTCGGAGCCGTTGGCGAGGTAGCCGTCGGAGAGCAGGAAGACCGGCGTGCGGTAGGCCAGGGCGATGCGGGCGGCCTCCAGCGCTGCGGTGAAGCAGTCGGCGGGGGTTGCGGGGGCGATGATGGGGACGGGGGCTTCGCCGTTGCGTCCGTACATGGCCTGGAGGAGGTCGGCCTGTTCGGTTTTGGTGGGCAGGCCGGTGGAGGGGCCGCCGCGCTGGATGTCGATGATCAGCAGCGGCAGCTCCAGGGACACGGCCAGGCCGATGGTCTCGGATTTGAGTGCGACGCCGGGGCCGGAGGTGGTGGTGACGGCCAGGGCGCCGCCGAAGGCGGCTCCGAGGGCTGCGCCGATGGCGGCGATCTCGTCCTCGGCCTGGAACGTTCTGACGCCGAAGTTCTTGTGGCGGCTGAGTTCGTGGAGGATGTCGGAGGCCGGGGTGATCGGGTACGAGCCGAGATACAGCGGCAGTTCGCTCTGGGTGGAGGCGGCGATGAGGCCGTAGGACAGGGCGAGGTTCCCGGAGATGTTGCGGTACGTGCCGGCGGGGAAGGCGCTGGTGGCGGGCTGGACTTCGTAGGAGACGGCGAAGTCCTCGGTGGTCTCGCCGAAGTTCCACCCGGCGCGGTAGGCGAGGATGTTCGCTTCGGCGATGTCGGGTTTCTTCGCGAATTTTTTGCGGAGGAAGGCTTCGGTGCCGTCGGTGGGGCGGTGGTACATCCAGGAGAGCAGGCCGAGGGCGAACATGTTCTTGGCGCGTTCGGCGTCTTTTCGGGCCAGTCCGCTGTCCTTGAGGGCTTCCAGTGTCAGTGTCGTCAGCGGCACCGGGTGGACCGAGTACGCCTCCAGGGACCCGTCGTCCAGCGGACTGGCCGCGTACCCGACCTTCGTCATGGCGCGTTTGGTGAACTCGTCGGTGTTGACGATGATCTCGGCGCCGCGGGGGAGGTCGTGGAGGTTGGCTTTGAGGGCGGCGGGGTTCATCGCGACGAGGACGTTGGGTGCGTCGCCGGGGGTGAGGATGTCGTGGTCGGCGAAGTGGAGCTGGAAGGAGGACACGCCGGGGAGGGTGCCTGCGGGGGCGCGGATCTCGGCGGGGAAGTTCGGCAGGGTCGACAGGTCGTTGCCGAACGACGCGGTCTCCGAGGTGAAGCGGTCACCGGTGAGCTGCATCCCGTCACCGGAATCCCCGGCAAACCGGATGATCACCCGATCGAGACGAGTCACCCTCTTGCTGTGAGTGAGCACTGTCCTGGTCCTCCTGAAAGACCTCGCCGATGTGAGGGCCGTCCTTGCTTGCGCACCCCGGCGGAGTGCCGAGGGCGTGCCGCGCATGCTGGCAGTCGCCGCCTTTACGTCGACTAAAGATCGCGGCGCCGAACCCGCCACGAGGGCGGCGAAGTCGGCTGCCGCGGCCCGCGGTCCTCCTTTCAGAGGCGCTTAAGTGGCTGATTCGTACCGTGACCCCCAGTCCGGTGAGCCCGCCGCATGATTTCCGTGGTGCGGCTCGGTGTACGAAGGACGAGATTCCGGTCTGGCCTTCGAAGGGGGAACATGACGACTGAACTACGGCCGCCGCCGAATCCAGCTGTCACCGCGGAAGCCGGCGCTTCTCCCGCCGGCCGGCGGGAAGCCGCGCTCATCGGGCGGGAGCTTGAACTGATCGCCGTCCAGGGGAGGTTGCAGGACGCCACGGCGCGGTTGATCACCCTGACCGGTGCCGCCGGGGTCGGCAAGAGCAGCCTCGCCCACGCGGCCGTCCGTACCTCCGGCGGCCTCTTCGGACACCGCGTCGCCGTCCTGGACGTCCCCGCGTACGCCGCCCCCGCCGAACTGCTCGACCGGCTGGACCGCGCGGTCGCCGGGCTGGGCGGACCCGGGCGCGCGCTGCTCGTCCTCGACGGCGTGGAGGCCGCGATCGGGGTGATGGCCACCCGGGTCGCCGAACTCCTCGACCAGGAGGGACGGTTGACCGTGCTCGCCACCGGCCAGCAGGCGCTGGGCGTTTACGGGGAGCATCTGCTGCCGGTACTGCCGCTCGCCGTCCCCGGCCGCCTGACGGAGCCCGATGTCGTCGAGGTCCAGGAGAACCCGGCGGTGAAGCTGTTCGTGCAGCGGGCCCGCCGGGCCAATCCGCACTTCTGTCTGACGGCCGAGAACCTCGACGCGGTCATCGACGTCTGCAACGCGCTGGAGGGAGTCCCGCTGGTGCTGGAACTGGTGGCCACCCGGCTGCGGTTGTTCCCGCTGAACGAGCTGCCGTCCTGGCTGGAGCGCGGCGGCGACAGCCACATCCTGGGCCCGGTCGACGCCCCTCTGCGGCAGCGCTCCCTGCACGACATGGCCATGTGGAGCTGCCGCGGCCTCGACCCGGGACAGCTGCAACTGCTGCGTCAACTGGCCGTTTTCGAGGGCGGAATGACGCTGGCCGCCGCCGAGCGGGTCTCCCCGCTGCCGCCCCGGGCCACGTCCGAGGCCATCGAGGCCCTGCTCGACCGTCACATACTCCAACTGGACGAGCAGGCACACGGCGACAGCCGCCTCGCGATGCCCCGGACCATCCGCTGCCACGCCTTGCAGCAGTTGGAGGAGGAGGCGGCGCAGGAGATCCGGGATGTCCACGCCCGCTACTTCCAGAAGCTGATGCACACCGTCGAGGGCCGCTTCACCGGCTCGGAGCAGCAGCGCTGGCTCCAGGTGGCGGCGGCCGAGCACGACAACATCCGAGCCGCGCTCGGCCACCTGGAACGTACCGGCGACCGGCTCGAACACGCCGCCCTGCTGGCCGCGTGCCTGCGGCCGTGGCTGATCCGCGGCTGTGTCGAGGACGCGCTGCGGGAGTTCGACGCCGCCGCCGAGGAACTGCGGGGCTGGGACGGCGAGACCGCCGTACGCCTGCGGGCCCGGCTGTGCGACGGCGCCGGGCGGTTCGCGGCGGCGCGCGGCGACCACGACGGCGCCTCCCACCGCCACCGCAGGGCCGTCGCCCTGTTCAAGCAGTTACGCGACGCGCAGGCCGGAGCCCGCGCGTCGGCCCGGATGGGTCTGGCGCTGTTCCGTTGCGGTGACCGCGCGGTCGGCCAGTCGCTGCTCGGAGCCGCGCGTACGACGCTGGAGTCCCTGGGCGACACGACCGGCACCGCCGGCGCCGGGGTCGCGCTCGCGGAGGCGCTGCACGACGGCGGCCAGGCCCAGCACGCCGGTGAACTCCTCTCCCGCGCGATCCGTATCTACCGGCAGAACGGCGAGACCCGGGATCTGGCCTCGGCCCTCGTCCTCCAGGCCGGGCTGCATCTGCACAGCGACGACCAGGCCGCCGCGCGCGCCGCCCTGCGGGAAAGCCTCGGTCTGTACGACGCCATCGGCGAGCGCACCGACCTCCCGGCGGCCGTCGAGGCGTTCGCGCTCGTCATCCATGACACCGCAGGCCAACCCCAGCGCGCCGCAAGGCTGTTGGCGGGCGCCGACGCGCTGCGGCGGCAGTGCGGCAGCAAGGGGCCCGACGCGCTGTGGCACCGCGTGCGCGAGGCCGTGTACGGACTGCGCCGCCAACTGGGCTGGACGGTCTTCGCCGCCGCCTGGCAGGAGGGGGCCAGGCTGTGGCCGGCCGCGCTGGTCGCCGAGGCGCTGGCCGCGCTGGAGCCCGCGAACGCGCAGGGCGGCGCCCGTCCGGAGGCGTCCGTGCTGACTCCCCGTCAGCTCCAGGTGGCGCTGCTGGTCGCGGAGGGCATGACCAACCGCCAGGTCGCCACCCAGCTCTGCATCGCGGAGTGGACCGTCGTCAACCATGTGAGGCACATCATGCGCAAACTCGGATGCCACTCACGGATACAGGTGGCCTGGGCCGTGGGCAGGCGGGAGTGAACACCGAGCCCGACGGTCCCGGCCCGGCGGCGCTGGACGGCGGTGTGCCGCTGGCCGATCTGCTCGCCGCCGTACGACCGCCCGCCGACCTCGCCGAGCGTTTCCGGCAGCAGGGCTGGTGGCGTACGGACACGGTGCTGCACGACCTCTACCGGGGAGCCGCCGCCCACCCGGACCGGCCCGCCGTCATCGCCCACCGGGCCCACCGTCCGCCCACCGCGCGGACGGTGCGGCTGTCGTACGCCCAACTGGCCGGATACGTCGACCGGTTCGCGTACGCACTGGCCTCGCTCGGTATCCGGCCCGGTGACCCCGTCGCCTACCAGCTGCCCAACTGGTGGGAGTCCACCGCGCTGTTCTTCGCGTGCCTGCGGGTCGGGTCGATCGCCGTGCCCCTCCTGCCGACCTACGGCACCAAGGACATGCAGGCCGTACTGACCGCGGCGCAGCCCCGGTTGTGCGTCGTGCCCGATCTGTGGGGCGGCGCGCCGCTGGCCGAGGCCCTGGCCGACCTCGTGCCGCACCTGCCCTATCTGCGGCACCGGGTGGTCATCGGGGACGCCGCCGCGACGCGGGCGACCGACTTCGACTCGTACTTTGTGCACACCCCGCACGAGCGCCGCCGCAGCACCGGCTGGCTGCCGCTGCCGTCCGGCGCGGCGGACCGTACCTGCCTGATCGTCTCCACGGTGGGGCTGCGGGAGAGCCACGCGATGTTCATGCACTCCCCGAACACGCTCTACGCGTCGCTCAGTACGGTCGGCGGGAGTACGAGCGGGGGCGTCGGCGGCGGCTCGGGCGGTGCCCCGGCCGGTGCCGTGAGCGGTGCCGGGGACGGCGGCCCGGGGGACGCGCGGGTCTGTTACACCGCGCTGCCCGTGGCCTCCCTGCCGTCCTTCCTGCACGCGGTGATCGCCCCGATCGTCTCCGGCGGCACCTGCGTGCTCCAGGACGTCTGGGACCCCGCCACCGCCCTCGACCTGCTCGCGGACGGCGGGGTCGGGCACGCGTACGCCATGCCGCTGCACTGGTCGGAGCTGGCCGCCGAGCGGCAGCGGCGCGGCGGGCCGGAGCCCACCGCCCTGCGCCGGGCGCTGTCCGCCGACCCGGCGTCCACCACGACCCGGCTGGTCCGCCAGGTGCACGACGCGCTGCACGTGCCGTTGCAGGTGTCGTGGGGCACCCCCGAACTCGGCCTCGCCGCCGGCCCGCCCGAGGACACCGCCGCGGCCACGCCGGCCGGCACCTCCGACCCGGCCGCCGACCGTACGCCGTGGGGCGTGGAGACCGCGCTCGACCCGGTCGGGAACGACGGCCCGGGTACAGGCGGGGACGGGGACCTGTACCGGCTGCGGATGCGCGGCCCGTCCTCCTGCCTGGCGGTCTGGGGGCGCGGCCGGGACGGGCTGTCCCTGACCTGGGAGCACGAGAACGGCTGGCGGGAGACCGGCGAGCTGGTCAGCGTGGACGAACACGGTGAACTGCGGGTCGTCTCGCGGGACATCGGCGAGGTCGGCGGGCTGTTCCTGCTGCCGGTCGTGGAGATCGAGGACCGGCTGCTGCGGCATCCGGCCGTCCGCGAGGCCGCCGTCGTCGCCTACAACGACCCGCGTTACGGCGAACTCGCCTGCGCCGTCGTCGTCCCCGAGGGCGCCCCGCCCGACCTCAACAGCGTCCGCCGGCACCTGGCCGACCTCGGGGTGACCGAGGCCCATCTGCCGACGCGGCTCGAACTCGTGGGCGGCCTGCCGCGCAGCGACCATGGCGAGGTCAGACGCGGCGAGTTGAGCGACCGCCTCAACCGCCGTCCCCCGCCCCGCGCGAGGCCCCAGCGCCAGGCCCCCACGGAGCCCCCCGAGCCCTCGGCGTAGCGCCCGGCGGGCGGGCGAGCACAGGTTCGGCGAACGCCCGTCATGGGAGCGCTGCTTCGGGCCGCCCCCGGTCCGCCGGGGCCGCTCGGGCGGGCACCGGTCCGTCGACGCCGGTTCGGCGAACGCCCGCTGTGTCGACGCCGGTTCGGCGAACGCCCGCGTGAGGACCCCGGTCCGGCGGGGCCGGTCCCGCGGCCCCCGTCCCGCGGCCCCCGTCCCGTGGCCCCCGGTCCGCGGACCGGGTCGGCGGGCCCCCGGGGAGTGGACCACTCCCCGGGGCCGCCGCACGTGGCGCCACCACCCGGCTCACAGGACCGCGACCGAGGGCTTCCCCGTGCCGTCGCGCTCCTCCGCCGGCATGGCCTCGACGATCTTCATGGCCTCCTCGATGAGCGTCTCCACGATCTTGGACTCGGGCACGGTCTTGACCGGCCGGCCCTTGATGAAGATCTGGCCCTTGCCATTGCCCGACGCCACACCGAGGTCGGCCTCGCGCGCCTCGCCGGGGCCGTTGACGACGCAGCCCATCACCGCGACCCGCAGCGGGGCGTCGAGACCGTCGAGGCCGGCGGTGACCTCCTCGGCCAGCTTCCACACGTCGACCTGGGCGCGGCCGCAGCCGGGGCAGGAGACGATTTCGAGGCCGCGCTGCTTGAGGTTGAGCGACTCCAGGATCTGGAGCCCGACCTTGACCTCCTCGACCGGCGGCGTGGACAGCGACACCCGGATGGTGTCCCCGATGCCGTCGCCGAGCAGCGAGCCGAAGGCCACCGCGGACTTGATCGTGCCCTGGAAGGCCGGGCCGGCCTCGGTGACGCCGAGGTGCAGGGGGTAGTCGCAGGACGCGGCCAGCAGCCGGTAGGCGTTGACCATCACGACCGGGTCGTTGTGCTTGACGGAGATCTTGATGTCCCGGAAGTCGTGCTCCTCGAAGAGCGAGCACTCCCACAGCGCGGACTCCACCAGCGCCTCGGGGGTGGCCTTGCCGTACTTCGCCAGCAGCCGCTTGTCGAGCGAGCCCGCGTTGACGCCGATCCGGATCGGGATGCCCGCGGCCGAGGCGGCCTTGGCGATCTCCTTGACCTTGTCGTCGAACTGCTTGATGTTCCCCGGGTTGACCCGCACCGCCGCGCAGCCCGCGTCGATCGCGGCGAAGACGTACTTGGGCTGGAAGTGGATGTCGGCGATGACCGGGATCTTGGACTTGCGGGCGATCTCCGAGAGCGCGTCGGCGTCGTCCTGGGTGGGGACGGCGACGCGGACGATCTGGCAGCCGGAGGCGGTCAGCTCGGCGATCTGCTGGAGCGTGGCGTTGACGTCGGCTGTCACCGTCGTGGTCATGGACTGCACGGAGACGGGGGCGTCTCCGCCGACGGGCACGTCGCCCACCATGACCTGACGGGACTTGCGGCGCTCGGCGATCGGTCTGGGCGGCAGGACGGGGGTGTTGAGCAGCACGGTCATGGCGGTGGTCCTTCCGGTGCGGTGGGGACGGGCCGAGGCGGGGCGGGCGTACGGGGCGGTGCGGCGTTCATGGCGTACGGCAGTACGGGAGCAAGGGGCACGCGGGAGGTACGGCGAGCGGCGGGGGTACGTGGCGCGCGGACGTTCATGACGTACGGGCGCCACGCACTCGCCGGCCGGCGGCCCTAGACAAGGTGCTCGGCGGTCCGCGTCCTTTCCGCCCGGGTCAGGGCGCCCGAGATCGTGGCGGCGATGTCGCTCGACGTCAGTCCGATCGCGCGCAGGATGTCGGCGCGCTTGGCGTGGTCGAGGAACTCCTGCGGGATGCCCAGCATCCGTACCGGCGTCTCGACCCCGGCGGTGTGCAGGGCCTGGGCGACCGACGAACCGGCGCCGCCGGTCAGGCCGTTGTCCTCGACGGTGACGACCAGCCGGTGGCGCGCGGCCAGCGGGGCCAGCGCCTCGTCGACCGGCTTGATCCAGCGCGGGTCGACGACGGTGCTGCCGATGCCCTCGGTGGCCAGCAGCGAGGCCGCGTCGAGGCAGGTCTGCGCCATCGCGCCGACCGCGACGATCAGCACGTCCTCGGTCGTACCGCGGTGCAGCACGTCCATGCCGCCGGCCTGGTCGACGGCCGCGATGTCGCTCTGCACCGGGCCCTTCGGGAAGCGGACGGCGGTCGGGCCGTCCTCGACGGCCAGCGCCTGGTCGAACAGCTCGGTCAGCCGGGTGCCGTCGCGCGGTACGGCGATCCTCATACCGGGGACGATCTGGAGCAGCGACAGATCCCACATGCCGTTGTGGCTGGCGCCGTCGTCCCCGGTGACGCCCGCCCGGTCGAGTACGAAGGTGATCGGCAGGCGGTGCAGCGCCGCGTCCATGAGGGCCTGGTCGAAGGCCCGGCCGAAGAACGTGGCGTACATCGCCACCACCGGGTGCAGTCCGCCCATCGCCAGCCCGGCGGCCGAGGTCACCGCGTGCTGCTCGGCGATCCCGACGTCGAAGGTGCGCTGCGGGAAGGCGAGCGAGAAGTCCCGCAGCCCGGTGGGCTCCAGCATCGCCGCGGTGATGGCGACCACGTCCCGTCTGCGGTGCCCGGCCGCGACCAGCGCGGCGGAGAACACCGAGGTCCAGGACCGCCCGGTGGGCTTCGCGGTGGACTTGCCGGTCAGCGGGTCGATGCTGCCGACCGCGTGGCAGCGGTCCAGTTCATTGCCCTCCGCGGGCGCGTAGCCGGCGCCCTTGACGGTGACGCAGTGCACGAGGACGGGTCCCTCGAAGTGCCGGGCCCGGCGCAGCGCGTGCTCGACGGCCTCGATGTCGTGCCCGTCGACCGGGCCGATGTACTTCAGGCCCAGGCCGTCGAACATGTTGCGCGGCGTGACGATGTCCTTCAGCCCGGCCTTGGCGCCGTGCAGCGCGCCGTAAAGACCCTCGCCGATGACGGGGGTGCGGCGGGCCGCGGTCTTGCCCCACTCCATGAACCGCTCGTACTTGTGCGAGGTGCGCAGCGTGTACAGATGCTCGGCGAGGCCGCCGATGGTCGGGGCGTAGGAGCGGCCGTTGTCGTTGACGACGATGATCACCGGGCGGTCCTTGGCCGCGGCGATGTTGTTGATGGCCTCCCAGCACATACCGCCGGTCAGGGCGCCGTCGCCGACCACCGCGACCACGGATCGGTGGGTGTCGCCGGTCAGCTGGTGGGCCTTGGCCAGCCCGTCGGCGTAGGAGAGGGCGGTGGAGGCGTGCGAGTTCTCGACGAGGTCGTGCTCGGACTCGGTGCGCGAGGGGTAGCCGGACAGGCCGCCCTCCTGCCGCAGGTCGTCGAAGCCGTCGGCGCGCCCGGTGAGCATCTTGTGGACGTACGCCTGGTGGCCGGTGTCGAAGAGCAGCCGGTCGCGGGGGGAGTCGAAGACCCGGTGCAGCGCGATGGTCAGCTCGACCACGCCCAGGTTCGGGCCCAGGTGGCCGCCGGTCCTGGAGACCTTCTCCACCAGGGTGCGGCGGATCTCCGCGGCCAGCGAGTCCAGTTGGTCGTGGTCCAGGACACGCAGGTCGCGCGGGCCGCGGAGGTCGGCGAGCAGGGGAGCGCCGGCGGCCGCGGCGTCGGTTTCCGTGGGTGCGGCGGCCGGGGCGCGGTGGCCCTCGGCGGGCACGAAGTGGATCCGCGAGGCCGGCTCAAGGCCGATCTCCGGCCCGGTACGCGGCCCGTCGGTGGCGATCAGCACGTTGTAGTGGTTGGGGTAGTGACAGGCGTCGTAGCCAAGCACCGTGCCGATCAGCTGGTCGCCGACCCACACCTCGTCACCGCGGTCGAGGACCCCGCCGCTGGTCAGCTCCACGAACCCCAGGAAGCCGACCCGGTCGACGGTCGCGCCGGGCCGCGTGTCGGTCTGGTCGGTCGTCACCAGCTCGTGGATCTCCCCCTCGCGCACGCACCGGCTGGCGAACGGCTCCAGGGTCATGCCGCGATCGTCCCTGCGGTGCTTGAGCACCTTCACGATCACGCCGTTGACGCCGTTCTTCAGGCCGTTCTCAGGGTGTGCCATGGCAGTTCTCTCCTTTGGGACGGGTTCTCTCCGTTGAGACCGGTCGGCCGGTGACGTGCGCGGGGGTACGGGCGCGGGAGTACGTGCGAGGGGGTACGGGCGCGGGGCGCCGGCCCGGGGACGGGCCGGCGCGAGGGCGGGGCGGTTGCCGGGCCGCGGCGGTCAGACGGGCAGCGCGGTCCCGGCCCCGGCGGCCTCCGTCCCGTAGACGGCGTGCACGAGTTCCAGGGTCTCCAGGCCGTCGGGCCCGCCGCCGCCGGTGCCGTCGAGCAGCCCGGCGAACTCCGCGAGGACACCCACGTACTCGTGGCCGAGGGAACTCTTGAAGGCCGGGTAGCCCGCGAGCATGTCGGCGGCGAAGGTACGGCCGTCGGCGAGCCGCACCACGACGTCCTTCACCTCGCCGTCCTCGTACGCCCAGTCCAGGTCCACCACCGCGCGGGCGCCGCCGGGGGCGGCCAGGTCGATGACGGCCTGCCGGTCCACACCGTCGTCGGTCCTGGTCACCTT
Source organism: Streptomyces sp. NBC_00223 (assembly GCF_036199905.1). Taxonomy (NCBI): domain Bacteria; kingdom Bacillati; phylum Actinomycetota; class Actinomycetes; order Kitasatosporales; family Streptomycetaceae; genus Streptomyces; species Streptomyces sp. NBC_00223. The sequence goes on from NZ_CP108109.1 coordinate 4,779,561, forward strand.
GGCGGCGGCCAGGTCGACCGGGCCGAGGAAGAGGTGCACCAGGTCGATGGCGTTGGGGCCGTTGTCGGCGACGCAGCCGCCGCCGCAGCGCTTCGGGTCCAGGTACCAGCGGTCCCGGCCGACGTGCTCCTCGATCTTCTCCCAGTAGCGGACGGTGACATCCGCGATCGGGCTGTCCTGGGGCAGGGCGGCCAGCAGGTCGAGGACATTGCTGTTGTAGCGCCGGTGGTAGGCGGTGAAGAGCACCTTGCCGCCCCGGTCGGCCAGCGCGCGCAGCTCACGGCCCTCGTCGAGGGTGATGGCCAGCGGCTTCTCCACGCACACCGACACCCCGGCGGCGAGCGCGTCGCGGCAGATCGCGTGGTGGGCGTCGTTGGGGACGTTGACGACGACCGCGTCGAGGTCGGTCCTGGCGAGCAGGTCCCGGTGGTCGAGGTAGACCGGCGTCCGGTCGCGGAACGGTTCCAGCACCTCGGGGTTGAGGTCGCACACGGCCACCAGCTCCACCTGCGGCAGCTGCGGCAGCGCCTCGATGTAGAAGCGGGAGATGACGCCGAGGCCGATGATGCCGATCCTGACGGGGCCGCGGGCGCCGTCGCCGGACGTCCCGGCCGGGGTCTTCGTGGTGTCGGTGCTCACCGGGTCCCTCCCAGCAGCGCGGGCGAGGTCAGGTTCAACGTGCCCGCCAGGTCGGCGAGTTCGGCGTAGAGGGCGGGCGCGAGCGGCACACCGTCCGCGCGGTGCCGCGCGGCCCGGTGGTACTCCGGGACCCCGGGGTAGCTGACGGGCACGTCGGGGTTCACGGAAGGGCTGGCCAGCAGCGTGCCGAACAGGCCGGCCGCGTCCTGCTGGAAGCGCTCGGGGTCGCGCAGCCGGCCCGGGGCGATCACCAGGGCGCAGAAGCCGATGTTGTCGTCACGGCCCGAGCCCGGATCGGCCAGCGCCCCGGCGGTCGGGCCCAGTCCGGCGCCCGGCAGCAGCGCGGCCAGCGTCTCGACCATCAGGCTCAGCCCGTAGCCCTTGAACGCGCCGTTCTCCGGCGTGCCGCCCAGCCACGCCAGGTGCGCCTCGCCGCGGTCGAACGCCGCCGGGTCGGTGACCGGGGCGCCGTGGTCGTCGACCAGCCAGCCCTCGGGCACCTGCTGCCCGGCCCGCGCGGCCTGCCGGACCCGGCCGGTCGGCACCACCGAGGTGCTCATGTCCAGGACGTACGGCGGGTGTTCGCCGCCGGGCGAGGCGATGCTGAACGGGTTGGTGCCCAGCAGCGGCACCGCGCCGCCCGGCGGGCGGATGATCCGCTGGCCGCCGCAGTTGCCCGCCAGCAGGGCGATCGCGCCCGCCTCGGCGACCAGGCCGGTGAAGTGGCCCGCGCAGCCGAAGTGGGTGCCGTTGTAGAGGGAGACCAGGCCGATGCCGTGCTCCTCGGCCCGCTCCAGCGCCAGGTCCATGGCCGCGCCCGCCGACCACAGGCCCAGCGCGTTGTGGGAGTCGACCAGCACTGCCGCGCCTCGGTCGGCGACGACCTCCAGATCGGCGGCGGGGTCGGCCCGGCCCTCGTCCAGCAGCGGGAGGTAGAGGCGGGTGAGGTTGGTCAGCCCGTGCGAGGTGACGCCGGTGAGGTCGCCGTGCACCAGGGCGGCGGCCGCCTTGGCGCTGCGCTCGGGCGACAGACCGCGGGCGGTGAACACCTCGGCGGCGAAGGACACCAGTTCCCGGTAGTCCACCCGCACGCTCTGCTCGCGGTCCCAACTGGACGCGTCGGCGAGGGCGGTGGCGGAATCTGCGGTGGTGCGGTCGTTGATCGGATCGACGACGGTGGTCATCACGAGTCCTCTTCGTCAACAGGAAGATGGTCACAGGCGGCCGTACGGGCGGCCGCGGCGGCGGAAAGGTCGGACAAGGGGCCGGACAAGGAATCGGACAAGGGGCCGGACGAGAAATCAGTCGGGAGGTCGGACGTGAAGTCGGCGGTGGCGTCCGCGAAGACGGTCAGCAGGCGGCCGATGTCCGCCGCGTAGCCCTCCAGTTCGGCGAGGTCCGCGAACTCGCCCTCGGCGTGCGCGTTGTTGGTGTCGAGCGCGCCCGGTCCGTACACCGCGGTGAACGCGCCCGGCAGGCCGTCGGCCCAGATCGCGTCACAGGTGAAGGCCGGTTCGTCCGAAGGCCAGCGGGCCAGCCCGACCCGCTCGGTGAGCAGGGCCTCCGCCCAGTGGTCGTCGGACCGCAGCACCGGGAGCCCGGTCTTCAGCCACTCGACCCCGACAAGGCGTTCCGCGTCCGCGGCGGTCCGCCGCAGCAGCGGTACGTCCGCGTACCGCCGGCGGAAGTCGGCCGCACCCGCGCGGACCACGTTCTCCAGCGCGGTACGCAGCCGGGTGCCGTCGTCGGACCGGCCGTAGGAGCAGTTCACCAGCAACTGCCCGGTGCCGTAGACCTTGTTGTGCAGGGGCCCGGTCTGAAGGCCGGCCACGCACACCTGGCCCTCGGCGGTGGCGGCGGGCAGGTCGCGGGCCAGGTGCGCGCCGAGGTGGCCGAGCAGTACCCCGGCGTTGTGGCCGGCGGCGGGGGCGTCGTCGATGGCGTCCTCGCCGGACACGGTGATACGGGCGGTCGTGGCGGCCGTCGAGCGGGTGAGCACACGGCGGCCGGTGGGCTCGCAGAAGATGTTCAGCCGCCCGTAGTGGCCGGCGGCGATCAGCGGGCGGGTGCCGAACACGCCCATGGCGCCGCCCTCTTCGCCGGAGACGGCCTGGATCAGCACCGTGATCCTCCGGGTGAGCAGCGGGTCGGCGGCCAGCGCGGCGCGTATCCCGGACAGCAGGGCCACGGCCGGCCCCTTGGCGTCGATGGCGCCCCGGCCGAGGAACCGGCCGTCCACGAAGCCCGCGGGCTGGTCACCGGCCACCGTGTCGAGGTGGACGTTGAACATCACCGTGCGCGCGCGGCCGCGTTCCGGCCCCAGGCGCAGGACCAGGCTCGGCTGGCACGCGAGGAACCCCGGGTCGGCGTCGGCGGCGCGGACGACGCTCGCGGGCGTCAGGGCGTCGTGCGCCCACGACGGGTCGGGCGCGCTGTGGGAGACGGTCACGAAGCCCAGCCGCGCCGCGGCGTCGGCGTATCTCCGCTGGACCTCCCACAGCCGGACCCGGTCGGCGGGCACGCCTTCCAGTGGGCCGGCGGTCGGCAGGGCCAACAGGTCGAGGAGCAGGGCGTGTTCGGTGCCGTCGAAGGAGGCCCGGTCGCTCGCGGGGGCCGCATCAGGCGCTGTGACGGTGGCCGTGGTCATCGTGGCCCTCCGCCCGGTCGCCGCGAGCCCAGTACCTCGTCCCACACCAGGGACTCCAGCCGCCTGCCGTACTCCACGAAGGCCGGTACGCCCTTGCGTCCCTCCGTGAACAGGCCCTTGTGCGGCTGCACGTTCACATGCGGCTCGATGGACCACACGCCGGTGAAGTCGTGCTCCACCAGCAGCCGCAGGCAGGCCGCGACATCGCTCTCGCCGTCGCCCGGCATGGTGTAGGAGGCGTCGTCACCCGCGCCGACCGCGTCCTTGACGTGCACGTGGGCGACCAGTTCGGGTGCCCGGTCCAGGAGTTCGGTCAGCATGGGGAGGCTGGGGTAGCCGTAGGCGGCGCCGTTGCCGGTGTCGAACATCAGCCGCAGCGCGGGGGAGTCGGTCTCCTCGACCAGGCGCAGCATCCGCTCCGCGCTGGTGCCGGCCCACCCGGAGCAGTTCTCGTGCAGCAGCACCAGGCCCGAGTCCTCGGCGCGCCGCGCGAGCAGCTTGGTCCTGCGCAGCACCTCGGCCACCCAGTCCTGCTCCGACAGACCGTCGTTGGGATAGGACATGATCCGGACATAGCGGGTGCCCAGGGCGGCGCAGCGGGCGGCCAGCACGTCCAGTTCGGCGAGGTCGTCCGCGAGGCTGCCGCTCACCGGCCGCGACCAGCCGGCGATCCGGGAGTCGACACAGGCGGTGGACAGTCCGGCGGCGGCCAGCGAGGCCACGCAGCGGTCGAAGGCCCGATCGTCCAGTTCGGCGAGCGGCACCCCGTCCACGGTGCGCAGTTCGATGAGCTGCCAGCCCAACTGCCTTCCCACCGCGTCGATCTGTCCGGCCAGGTCGGAGGCGGCCTCGTCGCCGACTCCGGCGAAGAGCACGCCGCCGACGGCCTCGCCGTGGCCGGTCGGCGCGGCGACGAGCTGTGATTGGTGGTCATGAAGCATGGGGAACGGCCTCGGTAGGGATCTGGGGGAAGCGGGGGATGTCGGCGGTGAACAGCGGTTCGACGGCGGCGTCGGCGGCCCGGCCGAGCCGGGACTGCTCCTTGGCCTCGCTGAGGATCGCGCTGACCCGGCTGTTGAGGGCGAAGTCGGCTTCGAGGTCGGCGCCGCCGGCCAGCCGCTGGTAGGCGCTGAGCAGGAAGCGGCCGAGCGAGTCGTCGCGGAAGACGGCGGCGGGGAAGTCGCCCTGGTCGAGGGAGGTGGAGAGATGGGCGTGGTCGTCGGCCTCGCTGATCGGGAAGTGCCCCACCGCCCAGCCCCGGCTGAAGCCGAGCCGGATCACCCGTTCCCGGATCGGCGAGGCCAGATCGGTGAAGATCTCCGTGCTGACCGAGGAGTGGTGGGTCAGATGGAGCCGGGCGGCGCCCATGTCGCGGACCACCACGTTGCCGAGCCGCATGTCGTGGAGCTCGGCGCCGGCGACGTCGCCGTCACCGGCCAGCTTCAGCACCAGGCCCACGGAGTGCGGCAGTTCGACGTCGAACGCGGTGGGGTGGCCCTGCGTCCGCAGCGTCCGCGTCATGCGCGGCTTGAGCTGCGCGACGAAGACGCTCTCCAGGTCGCCGAGCGTGCGCTGCCGGACCAGGTCGTGCAGCCGCTCGGTGAGCGTGCTGTGCAGCCAGGGCGCCACCACGATCAGCCGCAGCCCGTACGCCCGTCGCAGCGCGTCGATCGGCGCCAGCTCCTCCGGGGTGCTGATCAGCGGCTTCTCCACGAGGATCTGCCGGAAGCCGAGCGTGGCCAGCTCCCGCAGCACCTCAAGCCGGTCCGTCGGCGGCGTGCACAGATGGACGACCGTGTCGGCGGGGTCCAGCAGCTCGGCCGCGCGGGCCAGGTCGGGTGTCGGCAGACAGCAGGCGTCCCGAACGGTCCGGTCGTCCACCGCGGGGTCCACGACGACGGGTGGCTCGGCGCTGATGGCGGCACGGCCTGGCTCGGTGCCGCGCAGCCGGTTCAGCACCTGCCAGTGCAGGTCGTGCCCGGCCCTTCCGAAGCCGACGATGAGTGTTCGGGGCATGTTGGGGTCCGTTCTCTTCCAGTCGATGTCCGGTAGTGGGCCGGTGGGAGCCGGTCAGGATTCGCAGGTGAGTCGGAGATGAGTCGGAGGTGGACCGGTGTCGGGCCGGCGGTGGGTCGGCGGCGGGTACGGCGGCCGGCCGACGGACTGCCTGTCGGCCGTGGTCGTGGTCCCGGCTGTCCGGCCGGTCAGCTGTTGCGGTAGGCGACCTGGGTGGCCAGGCGGGAGAACTCCTGACGCCACTCCGGCGCGAGGTCGCAGTCGGCGAGGGACTGGCACGCCCGGTCGACGAGCTGGGCGATGGTCTGCTCGACCTGGCGGCGTACGCCGGTCTCCTCCAGCACCCGGCGCAGCTCGTCCGCGTCCCAGGGGGTGGCCCCGCCCTGTTCGAGCAGGCGCTGCACCTGCGGATCGGTCTCGGCGGCCAGGGCCAGCAGCAGCGTCATCTTGTGCTCGGAGAAGTCCAGGCCGGTCGGCTTGCCGGCGGCGTCGGTGTCGCCGAAGGCGTCGATGAGGTCGTCACGCAGCTGGAACGCCTCGCCGAGCGCCAGTCCGTAGCCCTCGAAGGCGTCGGCGAGGTCGGGCCGGCCGGCGAGGGTGGCGCCCAGCACCAGCGGGCGGTGGATCGTGTAGCGGCCCGACTTGCAGACCGCGATCCAGCGGGAGAGCGAGGGGTCCACGACGGCTTCGGCCGCGACCGCGATGTCCAGGTGCTGGCCGATGATCATCTCGGCGCGCAGCTCGTCCCACACCCGGCGGGCCGGGACCGAGAAGCGCGCGGCCATCTGGTCGGCGTAGACGAACGCCAGGTCGCCGGCGAGCACCGCCACGCCCTCGCCGAACCGGCGGGCCTCGCCCTGCCAGCCGCGGGCCGTGTGCTCGGCGGCCTGCGCCACATGGACGGTGGGGGTGCCGCGGCGCAGCGCGGAGTTGTCCACGACGTCGTCGTGGATGAGCGCGAACGCCTGGAGCAGCTCCAGGGCCGCGGAGGCGTCCACGGCCATCTGCGAGCGCGGATCACCGCCGGCGGACAGATAGCCGCTCAGACAGAACACCGGCCGCAGCCGCTTGCCGCCACTGCGGACCAGCGCGGAGATCGCGTCGATGGGCTGCGCGGCACGCGGGTTGACGCTGTGCCAGCGCTCACGCTGTTCCCGGACGAACGTGTTGAGCCGCGACTCGACACGGGTGAGCATCTGCGCGCGGGTCTGGGTGATGACCGAGGCCGAGACCGGACGGGTGCTGATGATGGACACGGCGTTGCCTTCTCCTTGGAGGTCTGCGCTGCTGGCGACGTACGGAAGGGTCGGGACGCGACGGCGTACGGAAGGGGCCGGGACGGCGTACGGGCAGGCCGGGGCGGCCGGTGCACGGGCAGGGGTGGCCGGGACGCGACCACGTACGAGAGGTCCGCGGTGGCGGCGTACGGAGGGTCAGGGCGCGACGGGCCGGGTGTCGCCGGTGGCGCCGGACAGACTGGCCGGCAGACCGAAGACCACGTTCTCGACCGCGACCTGCGCCAATTCGATGTCCTCGTAGCCGAGTTCGCCGAGCCGGTCGACGACCTGCTCCACCAGGATCTCGGGAGCGCTGGCGCCGGCGCTGACGCCGACCGTGTCGACCCCGGTCAGCCATTCCTCCCTGAGGTCGCCCACCTCGGGCACCAGATAGGCACGCGTTCCCAGGCCGGCGGCCACTTCGACCATACGAATGGAATTACTGGAATTCGCGGAACCCACCACCAGAATGAGGTCGCTGCGCTCGGCAATTGCCTTGACCGCGTTCTGCCGGTTCTGGCTGGCGTAGCAGATGTCGTCCTTGGCGGGCTTGTTGAGCGAGGGAAAACGCTCGCTGAGCGCGTCGATGATATCGGCGGTCTCGTCCAGGGAAAGTGTCGTCTGGGTGAGATAACCCACCGGATGGTCGGCGGGGAACGGCAGTTCCCTGACCGCCTCGACCGATTCCACGATGACCGTGCGGTCCGGCGCCTCGCCGAAGGTGCCCTCCACCTCCTCGTGGTCCGCGTGGCCGATCAGCAGGATCGTCTTGCCGTCGCGGGCGAACCGCCGGGCCTCCTGGTGCACCTTGGACACCAGCGGGCAGGTGGCGTCGATGACCTCCAACTGCCGGTCCTGGGCGTTGCCGCGCACCGCCGGGGAGACGCCGTGCGCGGAGAACACGCAGACCGCGCCCTCGGGCACGTCCTCCTCCGAGTCGACGAAGACGGCGCCGCGCTGCTGGAGGGAGCGCACCACGTAGTGGTTGTGGACGATCTCCTTGCGCACATAGACAGGGGCGCCGTACTTGAGCAGGGACTCCTCGACGATCGAGATGGCGCGGCGAACTCCCGCGCAGAAACCTCTCGGTTCGGCCAGAATCACCTTCTTACGGGTGAGGGGCCGATGACCCGAAGGTTCCACATTCGCCATGGATTCCATCCCTGCCACTCCCGGTCCGGGGCCGTCTGTGATTTACACGTCGACTGGACCCCGATGTTGCTGTCCGCCGTCGGACGGTGTCAACGAAATCGGCGGACGGCCGCCCGGCACAGCGGGAGTTCGAGGATTTCCGCCCGCTCACTGCCATGTCCGGCGGGCGCGCGTGAATACTTGTCATCGAACCCGCGGCAAGAGTCCGGGTTCTTGTCATACCCCTGCTACACGCGCCGATGACAGGCGCGGAACGGGTACGTAACGGGGGCGCCGAACCGGGGCGCGGAACGGGCGCGGTGAACTTCCGCGAACCCGCGCGGGATTGATCGCCACGACACTAGGGTGATCCGACAGTCCGTCAGTAGGTCGGTACGACCGCGCGGGCCTTGCTGTGCGTCCCCCACGACCGAGGAGCGACTCCCCATGTACGCCCACGTCTTCGACGGCCTGCTCGTCCTCATGGTGATCGCCGTCATCGCGTTCGCCGCACTGGTCGTCACCCGCCTCTTCCGCGGCCAACGCTGACCCCCGACAGGTCGAACGCCGGCGACCTTCATCGGTCGGCCGGCCTCTGCGGCTCGCTCGTGCGGACGGGGAGGGACGTGGTGTGCACGTCCCTCCCCCTCGCAAGGGCCCTCCCCCCAGGGCCCTCGGCTTCCGCCCGTGAGCGCGGGTCACGCGTCGGGGGCGGTACCGCCGATCAGGGAGCGGGCGGCCCCGGCGACCGCTTCCGGGGTGATGCCGAAGTGCTCGAAGAGCTCCGCGGCCGACGCCGACGCGCCGAACTCCTCGACGCTCACCGCCCGCCCGTCCAGGCCCAGCAGATCGTGCCAGCTCTGACTGACGCCCGCCTCCACGGTGATCCGGCGGCGCACGGCCGGCGGGATCACGCTGTCCCGGTACGACGACGGCTGCTCGTCGAACCACTCACGGCACGGCATGGAGACGACCCGCGCCCGGATTCCCTCGTCGGCGAGCGCGCGCGCCGCCGTGACCGCCACGGCCACCTCGGACCCGGTGGCGATGACGACCACGTCCGGTTCGGCCGAGGCGTCCGAAGCGGGCGCCTCCCAGCGGACGTACCCGCCCCGAACGGCGTCGGCGGCCGGCCGGAACCCGTCCCCGCTGTCCGGGAACACCGGCAGATCCTGCCGGCTGAGGCTGAACCCCGTCGGCCTGCCGCGCCCGGAGAGCACCTTCCACAGCGTGATCGCCGTCTCGTTGGCGTCACCGGGCCGCACCACGTCCAGTCCGGGAAGGGCGCGCAGCGAGGCCAGGTGCTCGATCGGCTGATGCGTGGGCCCGTCCTCGCCGAGCCCGATCGAGTCGTGGGTCCAGACGTAGACGGCCGGCAGCCGCATCAGCGCCGCGAGCCGTACCGCTGGCTTCATGTAGTCGCTGAACACGAGGAACGTGCCGCCGTACGGCCGGCTGAGGCCGGAGAGCGCGATGCCGTTCATGGCCGCGGCCATGAAGTGCTCGCGGATGCCCCAGTGGATCGTCCGGCCGGCCGGGTCCGCGCCGGGCAGGTCACTCGACGCGGGCAGGAACGACGAGGTGCCGTCGACCGTCGTGTTGTTGGACTCGCCGAGGTCGGCCGAGCCGCCCCACAGCTCGGGCAGCTCCGCCGCCGCGGCCTTCAGCGCCCGGCCGAACGCCTTGCGGGTGGCGACCGGTGCACCGGCCTCGAACGTCGGCCGCGCGTCCTCGAACCCGGCGGGCGTCCGCCCGCTCTCCAGCCGCAGCAGCAGCTCGTGCGCGTCGGGGTGCTCGTTCGCCCACGCGGCGAAGTCCTTGTCCCAGGCACTGTGCGCGCGGGCCCCGGCCTCGCGCGCCGCCGACGCGGTGCGCTCGTGGACCTCCGCCGGTACGTCGAAGGCCGTGTCCGGGTCCACGCCCAGGACGGTCTTCGCCGCGCGGATGGCCTCGGCGCCGAGCGCGGAGCCATGGGACCCGGGCGTGTTCTGCGCGCCGGGAACGGACCAGGCGATGACACTGCGCATCACGACGATCGAGGGGCGGTCCGTCTCGGCCGTCGCCTCCTCCAGCGCCCGGGACAGCCCGGCGAGGTCGATGTCGCCGTCGGCGGCCAGGTCCACCGTCTGCACGTGCCACCCGTAGGCGGCGTAGCGGGCGGCCACGTCCTCGCTCGCCGCGAGTTCGGTGCTGCCCTCGATGGAGATGCGGTTGTCGTCGTAGACCACGACGAGGTTGCCCAGCTTCTGATGGCCGGCGAAGGCGCTCGCCTCCGCGCTGATGCCCTCCTGGATGTCGCCGTCGGAGCACAGCACGAAGACACGGTGGTCGAACGGGCTCGTGCCCTCCGGCGCGTCCGGGTCGAACAGCCCCCGCTCACGGCGGGCGCCCATGGCCATGCCCACCGCGGTGGCGATGCCCTGGCCGAGCGGCCCGGTCGTGGTCTCCACACCCGGCGTGTGGCCCCACTCGGGGTGGGCCGGGGTGAGGCTGCCCCTCTTCCGGTACGCGCGCAGGTCGTCCAGCGTCAGCGGGTAACCGGTGAGGTGGAGCTGGATGTAGAGGGTCAGGCTGGAGTGCCCGCAGGACAGGACGAAGCGGTCCCGGCCGGGCCAGGCCGGGTCGGCGGGGTCGTGCCGCAGAAAGCGCTGGAAGATCAGATGGGCCGCGGGGGCGAGGCTGACGGCCGTGCCGGGATGGCCGTGGCCCGCCTCCTCCACCGCGTCCATGGCCAGGACGCGCGCGGTGACGACGGCCCGCGCGTCGTCCTCGGTCCACTCGAAGCGGGCGGGACGAGAGGTGTCAGTGCTCGTCACCGAGCGCTCCTTCGACTTCGACGAGATGGGTGCATACGGGACACGGTGTACGGGATGTCGCGTACGGGAGGGGCCTGTCCGGTGGTCCGCAGGGCGCCGCGGAGGGCGCCGGCCGCACCGGGGGTCGGTTCACCACAGGGTGTAGCCGCCGTCGATGACGAGGACCGATCCGGTGACGAAGGACGACGCCGGGCTGGCCAGGTAGAGGGCGGCCGGGGCGATCTCCGAGGCCTGCGCGTACCGCTGCATCGGGACTTCGTCGATCCAGTAGTGCTTGTACTCGGGGAGGTCGATGTCGGAGATCTCGGTCTTGGTGTAGCCGGGGGCGATCGCGTTCACCCGTACCGAGCGGGGTGCCCACTCCGCGGCCAGCGACCGGGTCATGTGGTGGACCCCGGCCTTGGAGACGGCGTAAGGGGCGTGCCACTGCGGACGGTTGATGATCATGCCGGACATCGATCCGACGTTGACGATGGAACCGGTGCCGCGCTCGACCATGGACTCGCCGACCACCTGGCTGGCCTTCCAGACCGCGTTGAGGTTGGTGGCCATGACCCGGTCCCAGTTCTCGTCGTCGATGGTCAGCGACTCGCCGTGGATGCCCACGCCGGCGTTGTTGACGAGAATGTCGATCGGGCCCAGCTGCTCGGTGACCTGGTCGCGCATGGCGACGAGGGCTTCGCGGCTGGTGACGTCGGTCCGCGTGGAGATCACGGTGCCGCCGAGGGCCGCCAGTTCGGCCACGGCCTCGCCGTTGCGCGCCTCGTCCCGGCTGGCGATCGCGACCGAGGCGCCCGCCTCGGCCAGCGCGGTCGCGATGGCCTTGCCGATGCCGCGGTTTCCGCCGGTGACGACGGCTACCTTCCCGTCGAGCCGGAACTGGTCCAGGACGCTCATGCGGTTGCCTCCTCGATGAACGGGGTCTGTGATGTCACGGCCGGCACCCGGACGATCCGGTCCGCGTGCGGGCGAGTGCTCTCGATGAGCTCCGCGTTGCGCTGGTCCGAGCCGTGCGAGCGCTCGTACGCCTCCTCGGCGGAGCGTCCGAAGGAGATGTGGCGGGCGATCAGCCGGTCGAAGCGGACGCCGTCGCCCGGGTCCAGGTACCAGCACTGGTCGAGCAGTCCGCGCACCGGACCCCAGGGGCCCTCGTCGACCAGCAGGTAATTGCCCTCGGTGACGATCAGGGGCACGTCGCGCGCGATGGGCACCGCGCAGGAGATGGACTCCTCCATGCTCCGGTCGAAGAACGAGGTGTAGACGGTCTCGTCCTCCTGCGCGCGCAGCCGGCGCAGAAGGTTGACGTACCCGGCGGCGTCGAAGGTGTCGGCGGCTCCCTTGCGGGCCCGCCGTCCCAGCCGGTCCAGCTCGGCGTTGGCCAGGTGGAAGCCGTCGAGCCCGACAAGCACCGCCTGGTCGCCGAGGGCGGACACGATGGTCTCGCCGAGGGTGGACTTGCCCGAACCGGGGGCGCCGGTGATGCCGAGAACCCGCCGCCCGCCCGGGACGATCAGTGCGCGGGCCGCCGCGACCAGATCCTCGATGCGGACGGCCTCGGCCTCCCTCGTCCGCTCGGTGCCGATGGTCGGTTGGGGGTTCATCGCTGCTCGCCCTTCGTCAGTTGCGTGAGTACCGCCTGGTCGCTCGGGTGCCGCGGCGGCGGTTCGGACTGCTCGGCCGCCTCGGGCGACTTGGCACCGGTCATGAGGGCGACGGCCTCCTCCATGGAGGTGTTCTTCGGGTCGACCAGCGCGATACGGCGTCCCAGCCGGTGAATGTGGATACGGTCGGCGACCTGGAAGACATTGGGCATGTTGTGGCTGATGAGCACCACGGGCAGCCCCCTGTCACGGACCCGGAGGATCAGGTCGAGGACCTGGTTGGTCTCGCGGACACCCAGGGCCGCGGTCGGCTCGTCCATGACCACGACCCGGGTCGCCCAGGCGGCGACCCGCGCGACGGCGACGGCCTGGCGCTGCCCGCCGGACAGGGTCTCGACCTTCTGGCCGATGGACTGGATACGGATGCCCAGGTCGACCATGTGCCGTGCCGAGCCGTGCCGCATGGCGCCCTTGTCCAGCTGCCGGAAGACGGTGCCGAGAATTCCCTTACGGCGCTGCTCCCGGCCCAGGTACAGGTTCTGGGAGATGTCGAGCGCCGGCGCGACGCCCAGCTCCTGGTACACGGTCTCGATGCCGGCGTTGCGGGCGTCGAGGGGGTTGCGGAACTGTACGGGCTCCCCGTCGAGGAGCAAGGTGCCCTCGTCGGGGATGACCGCTCCGGTCAGCGACTTGATCAGGGTGGACTTGCCGGCCCCGTTGTCGCCGATGACGGCGAGAATCTCCCCCGGGCGCAGATCGAAGTCGCTGTTGTCCATGGCGACCACATGGCCGTAACGCTTGGTCAGGCCGCGGGCCTCCATCACGTTCGGTACGGAGTCGGAGCCGGTCATCGTGTCTGCCTCCTTCGGACGAGGTGGTCGACACCGACGGCGATGACCACCAGGACCCCGGTGGCGACCTGCTGGTAGAGCGAGTCGATACCGGCCTGGGTGAGCCCGTTCTGGAGCACGGTCACGATGAGCGCGCCGATGAACGTGCCGAGGACCCCGCCCCGGCCGCCGAAGAGGCTGGTGCCTCCGATGACGACCGCGGTGATGCTGTCGAGGTTGCCGTTGGCGTACCCGCTGGGGTCGGCGGTCGGGGTGCGGCCGAGTGCCTGCCAGGCGGCGAAGAAGTAGATGACCGCCGCGACCACGTACACGCTCAGCAGGACCCGCTTGACCTTGATCCCGGCGAGCGCCGCCGCCTTGTCGTTGTCACCGACGGCGTAGACCCGCACCCCCCAGGAGGTCTGGCTGAGGGCGTAGCCCAGCACCGCGGTGAGGGCGATCCACAGCATGACCCCGTAGGTGATGGTCACCCCGCCGACCGTCGGCCCCTCGTTGAGCACGGTCAGGAAGTCGGATCCGATGGTGTAGCTCTGCGAGGAGGTGTAGAGCCGGGCCGACGCGGCGACCACCGACATGACACCGAGGGTGACGATGAAGGGTGGCAGCTTCAGGAACGACACCAGCATGCCGTTGACCGAGCCGACCGCCACACAGATCACCAGACCGACCAGCGCGGCCAGGACCGGGTTGCCGTGGACGGCCATCTTCCCGATGACGACCGATCCGAGGACCATGATCGCGCCGTTCGCCAGGTCGATGCCCGACGTCAGGATGATCAGGGTCTGACCGAGCGCCAGGGTGCCCACCACGACGGACTGCTGGGCGATCAGCGACAGGTTCTCGGAGTTGAAGAACGTGCTCGTCGACAGGGCGAACACGACGATCGCGACGATCAGGGCCGCGAGCGGCCCGGCGATCTGATGGGACGCCAGGCCGCGGAGGTCCCGGCGGGGGCCGAGGCCCCTTTCGAGGGCCGCGACGTCGACGTCATGAGCGGTGGTCACTTGGGACCCCAGCAGTGGCTCAGGCCCCAATCGGAGGACTGGGAGTCGACGCCGGCCACCGGGTGGTCGGTGATGAGGACCGTGCCCGAGTCGATGATGCCGCCCTTGGGCTTGGTGCCGTCCTTGACGTACTGATCGGCGGCGGCGACGGCCATCTCACCCATCTTGTCGGGGAACTGCATCGCGGTGGCGCCGATGATGCCCTTCTTCACGTCCTCGACACCGCTGCACGCGCCGTCGACCGAGACCAGGACGGTCTTCGCGGCCAGGCCCTTGTTCTTGAGGGCGGTGTAGGCGCCGTGCGCGACGGGCTCGTTGATCGTGTAGACGACATTGATGTCGGGGTGGGCCGACAGCAGGTTCTCCATCTGGGACTGGCCGGTGTCCACCGTGCCCTGGGTCAGCGCGCTGCCCGCCACGACCGGGGACTTGGCGGTGATGCCGTAGCCGCTGAGGAATCCGTTGTGACGGTCGGCGGCCGGCTTGTCCGAGAGGTCGAAGTCCAGCAGCGCGACATGCGGGTCGCTCGGGGAGGACGCCTTGGCCCACTCGCCGATGAGCTTGCCCGCCGTGACGTTGTCGGTGGCGTAGGTCGCGTCCGCGGCGTCGGTCGGGTCGAGGGCCGCGTTGACGGTGAGCACGAGAATGCCCTTGTCCTGGGCCTTCTTCAGTACGCCGTTGAGCGCGGTCGCGTTGGCCGGGGTGACGACGATCGCCTTCACCTTGTTGGCGATCATGTTCTCGATGGCGGTCACCTGCGTCGCCGAGTCGCCCGGAGTCTTGGCCTCGGCCTTCATGACCTTCCAGCCCTTGGCCTTCGCTGCGGCCTCGGTCCCCTTTTCCAGGGTGTTGAAGAACGGGTTGCTCAGGTTCAGTTCGACGATCCCGAGGGTGGGGGCGCCGCCCGAGCCACCGCCGGACCCGCCGCCCGAGCCGCATCCCACGGCGGCGACGGCACAGGCGATGGTGAGGGCCGCGATCCGGGCCGGGGTGGGAACACGTCGGACGATCTTCATTGAGTCCTCCTGGACGCAGGGCCGTCATCTCGGCCCCGCAGCGGGTTTATTCGCTTCGGGCGTCGACATGACCGGGTTGTTACGTCGATATTGCGTATCGTTCTATCGCCTGTCAAGCAGAAAGAACCTTCTTATGTATGGTGGCCGACGTAAATCGGTGGTTCACTACAGTGACGCGCGACTTCCCGAGAGCGGAGCGAGATGACCGATACGACAAGTACGGCCCCGGCCGGCCCGGTTCCCTGGCGCGCGGACGAGGGCCCCGGACGCATCCTGGAACTGATCACCACGGGCCAGGCCCGGACCCGGACCGCCATCTCCCAGCTGACCGGCCTGTCCCGGTCGACGGTCGGTCAGCGGCTCGACGTGCTGTTCGCCGCCGGCCTGATCCGGGAGAGCGACCAGAGCGTGCCCTCGCGCGGCCGGCCGTCCCGGACGCTGCAACTCGACCCCTCCGCGGGGCTGATCATCAGCGTGGACGTCGGGGAGGAGCGGACTCGGGTCGCCGTCACGGACCTCAGCGCGGGCATCCTCACCGAACGCGTCGAGCGGCTCGTCCTCGGGGAGGGCCCCGATGTGCTCCTCGACAAGATCACGGCGACCGTACGGGAGATGATCGGCAACGCCGGCCTCGCCGACAAGGCGGTCGCCGGCATCGGACTGGGACTGCCCGCGCCCGTCGACTACGAGGCCGGCCGCGTACTCGGCTGGTCCATCATGTCCGGGTGGGACGATTACGACATTCGCGGACATTTGCGCCGGACTTGGCAGGTCCCGATCCTCATCGACAACGACGTCAATCTGCTCACCCTCGCCGAGCACCGGCGGTTCTGGCGCGACCAGCCGCATCTGCTCTACATCAAGGCCGGCACCGGCGTCGGCAGCGGAATGGTCATCGGCGGACGCGTCAACCGGGGCGCCCAGGGGGCGGCGGGCGACATCGGCCACGCCCACATCACCGGCTTCGGCGACCCGCAGTGCCGCTGCGGCAACCGGGGCTGCCTGGAATCCCTCATCGGCGGCTGGGCGCTGGCCCGCGATCTGCGCGGCCGTCACCAGAACGACGGCCACGACGCGCGCGATGTCGTCGACCAGGTCAAGCGCGGGGACAGCGCCGCCGTCGCCGCCCTGCGGACCGCGGGCCGGATCCTCGGCGAGGCCGTCGCCTACGCGACCAGCCTGCTCAACCCGGACATCATCGTCCTCGGCGGTCGGCTCAACACCGTCGGCGACCATCTGATGGCGGGCGTCCGCGAGGTCATCTACCAGCGCTCACTGCCGCTTGCCACACGGCAGTTGCAGATCGTGCCGACCAAGTTCAAGTCCCGGGCCGGGATCGCCGGAGCCACCTACCTCGTACGCGACCACGTCCTCCACCCGGCGACGCTCGACGCCACGCTCGCCGCGGGCGGGTCCCCCTTCGCGACGCTCTGACCCCGGGGTCGCCGCTTTCGCCGTAGCCGGGGCTGCCCGCTTTGGCACGCTTTAGTACGTATTGGCATGTCCTGGTGTGGGGCACCGGCCGCCCCACGAGCGCCGCCTCTCGGGTACGGGCGGCGGTCGTGGAGCGGGGGCGGGTCAGTGGCTGGTGAGTTCGCCGCTGAGGTTGCCGTGCATCTTCGCGCTGGCCTCGTTGAGGCCGACGATCTCGACGTTCTTGCCGCGCCCGGCGTACTTGCCGGTGATCGCGTCGAGGGCGGCCACCGAGGAGGCGTCCCAGACATGGGCGTCGGTGAGGTCGATGACGACCCGGCCGGGGTCGCCCGCGTAGTCGAACCGGTTGACCAGGTCGTTGGAGGAGGCGAAGAACAGCTCGCCGGTGACGGCGTAGACGACTGTCCCTCCGTCGGGATCGGTGGAGGCCGTGACGTCGGCGTGGTGGGCGACCCGGCGGGCGAAGATCACCATGGCGGTGACGGTCCCGACCACGACACCGATCGACAGGTTGCGGGTCACGACCACGACGGCCACGGTGACGACCATGACGGCGGTCTCGCCGACCGGCATCCGCTTGAGCGTGGCGGGCCTGACCGAGTGCCAGTCGAAGGTGCCGACCGAGACCAGGACCATGACCGCGACCAGGGCGGCCATCGGGATGTCGGAGACTATCGGCCCGAGCGCGATGCACAGGATCAGCAGGAAGAACCCGGCCAGGAACGTCGAGAGCCGGGTGCGGGCGCCGTTCTTGACGTTGATCATGGTCTGGCCGATCATCGCGCAGCCGCCCATGCCGCCGAAGAACCCGGTGACGATGTTGGCGACACCCTGGCCGACGCACTCCCGGGTCTTGTTGGAGTCGGTGTCGGTGATGTCGTCCACCAGCTTGGCGGTCATCAGCGACTCCATCAGCCCGACCAGCGCCATCGCCAGCGCGTAGGGCGCGATGACGGTGAGCGTGTGGACGGTGAACGGGACGTCGGGCAGCCCCGGCACCGGCAGTGACGACGGCAGCTTGCCCTTGTCGCCGACCGTGGGCACCGCGATCCCGGCCGCCACCGTGATCACGGTCAGGATCACGATCGACACCAGCGGCGCGGGCACCGCCTTGGTGATCCGGGGAAAGAACACCATCATCGCCAGGCCCGCGACGACCAGCGGATAGACCGCCCAGGGCACGTCGTGGAGGTTGGGGATCTGCGCGGTGAACAGCAGGATGCCCAGCGCGTTGACGAAGCCGACCATCACCGAACGCGGCACGAACCGCATCAGCTTGGCCACCCCGAGCGAGCCCAGCACGATCTGGAAGATCCCGGCGAGGATGACCGTGGCGATCAGATAGCCCAGACCGTGCTGGCGGGTGACGGGCGCCACGACCAGGGCGACGGCGCCGGTGGAGGCGGAGATCATCGCCGGGCGGCCGCCGACGAAGGCGATGACCATCGCCATCGTGCACGCGGCGAACAGGCCCACCTTGGGGTCGACTCCGGCGATGACGGAGAACGAGATCGCCTCGGGAATCAGCGCCAGGCCCACCACGAGGCCGGCCAGGACCTCGACACGGAAGACCTTCGGTGAGAGCCAGACGGGCCGGGGCAGGCCGCGGAGGCGCGCGGACGGGGACGGGGAGGGAGACGGGGACGGGGACGGCGGCTTGGCGGGGGACTGCACGGGAGACCTGTTCGTGCTCGGGCGCGGCCGAGGAGGGCCGCGCGGGGGACGCGCAGGGCCTGGGCGGCGGTGCGCGGATCGCCCGGCGTCGCGGGCGGAGGTCCGGTCGCGGGGGCCGTACCGCCGGTGACGGGCGGTACGGCTCAGCGCGTGGGTGACATCAGGGCGGGCAGCAGGCGGCGGCGGGCGACAGAATCATGCGCACGCTTCGTCTCTCCTGCTCGCGGGTTTCTGCGGGGGCGTCGTCGGCCCCGACACGGCGGCGGACGGCCATCGGTGCCCGCCCGCACGGCTGGGACGCGGCCCAGGGCCGCCGTCACCGCGACGACTCTACCCTGACCCGCGCACGGACTCTGTCCAAAAGGTCCTGTATATACGGGTTTAGGCCGGTCCCGAATCCTGCCGCCGACCGGTCGAGAACGCCGTCTCGCCGTCTGGTCGAGAGCGGGGCCACCGTCCGGCGCGGAACGTGGCCGTCGGTTGGTCGGGGGCGCCGTGGCCGTCCGGCGCAGGACGTAGCCGTGACCGGTCCGGAACATGGGCGCCGTCCGGCGCGGAACGCTGCCGTCGATCGGCCCGAAACGCCGTCGTCGGCCCGCGCGGTACACCGCCGCCCGCCGGCGCGGGGACGCGCCCGCCGCGGCGCGCGCGCCGACCCCCAACCTCCGCCCGAAGGGCATCCGCTCTTGACAAGTGCGCCCACCCGCCACGTACGTTCGTTCCGCACCAATAAGAAACAAGAGCGGCCGAGCGATCCGATTCGTCGAGGCCGCGGTCACCACGCGTCGCGTTCCGCGGCGCCGCCGGGCGTCGACGCCCGGCCGACGGGAGTCACCGTGAGCGCATCGCACGTCGGGTCGGTCGGAACCACGGTTCCGCTGCCGATCGGGACGAAGCGCCGGCACGTGGACCTCTGCCGTACCCACGCCGCGCTCTGTCGCTGACGATCCGCTCCACCTCCCCCTGCGGGCCCACGCGCCTCCGCGTGCCCGCGCGCACCCGAGAAGACGCGCGCCCGGACCAGGTCCGGTACGCGCCCGGTGCCCGTTCCCCCCGAAGATTCCGCTGCCCCGAGACGTCACCGACGTCGGTGAGAATGGACGAGTTGTGAGCGCGAAGCGGCCCAGGACACTGAAGACCGTAACCGGAGCCGGCGGTGTGTCGGAGACCTACGACCTGGCGGTCGACCCCACCCGGTCCACGCTGGACACCGCCGTCCGCGTGGCGAAACTCGCCGAGGCCGCGCGGATCGACGCGCTGTTCACCGCCGACCTGCTCAGCTTCGGCGCGCAGGGCGCGATCGGCTCGCAGGAGCCGTTGGTCTTCGTCTCGGCGCTGAGCCAGGTGACCTCGCGGATCGGGCTGATCGCCACGGTCTCGACCACCTTCCACCACCCGTACAACCTGGCCCGGCTGTTCGGGACCCTCGACCACGTCAGCAACGGGCGGGCCGCCTGGAATCTGGTGACGTCCTCGATCGGCGAGGAGAACTTCGGCCCCGGCGACCTGCCCAGCCCCGAGGAGCGCTACGCGAGGGCCGCGGAGACGCTGGAGGTCGTCAACGCGCTGTGGGACAGCTGGGAGCCGGGCGCGCTGACCGTCGGCCCGGACGGGAAGGCGGTGCTGCACCCGGAGCGGGTGCACCCCATCGACCACTCCGGCAAGTTCTTCTCGGTGGCCGGTCCGCTGAACATCCCGCCGTTGCCGCAGCGGCGCCCGGTGCAGTTCCAGGCCGGTCAGTCCGAGGCGGGTACAGCCCTGGGCGCCCGTTACGCCGAGGTCGTCTTCACCTCGCTGCCCACCCTCGACATCGCGTTGGACTTCACCCGGAAGATCCGCGCCCAGGCCGAACAGCTCGGCCGGGCCGGCGGACTGCCGCTGATCTTCAGCTCGTTCCACGCCACGTACGGCGCCACCGAGGAGGAGGTACGGCGGCTCGTGCGCGAGAAGCGCGAGTCGATCGACTTCGAAGGCGGCCGCGCCCTGGTGGCCGACATGCTCGGCGGCGGGGTCGATCTCTCGGAGGTCCCGCTCGACTCGAAGCTGCCGGAGAGCCTGCTGCCGGACATCACGTCGGTCAACCGCCGCCGCGGCCGGGTCGACATCTTCACCGGCTACGCGCGACAGGGCTACACACTGCGGGAACTCGTGATCGCGGCCCAGGACACCGGGCACTGGGCCGTCGCCGGTACGCCCGAACAGCTCGCCGACGCCGTCGAGGAACGCTTCCGGGCGGGCGTCCTGGACGTCATCACACTCGGCGGCTTCGCGGACCCGCGCCAGCACGACTTCGTCGTCAACGGCCTGCTGAGCGAGCTGCGCAAGCGGAAGATCGTCGCCGAGGACTACGAGGGCGACACGTTGCGCGAAAACCTCGGCCTCGACCTCCCACCCCGCCCGGCCACGTCCGTCGCCGCCGCCCCGACCCCCACCACCCTCTGACCTCGCCCCCGTCCACACGCCAACCCCGCGAAGGCGGGGAGCACGGGTCTTCGGCCCAGCACTGGAGGACGAAGGGGGGACCATCCCCGCGCGTGCGGGGAGCACTGGCTGGTCGTGGCCACGTCGTGCGCGCCCGCGGGACCATCCCCGCACATGCGGGGAGCACCGCGCGACGGTCTGGGCGACGGCTGCGGGGATGGGACCAACCCCGCGCGTGCGGGGAGCACCTCGGCGGCATGATCACCGGCTACTTGGGCGGGGGACCATCCCCGCGCGTGCGGGGAGCACGAACGGGGGCGCGGTGGATGGTGGGGCGCGGAGGGACCATCCCCGCGCGTGCGGGGAGCACCACTCGGATGACCCGATGTGGCGGGCGTGGAAGGGACCATCCCCGCGCGTGCGGGGAGCACCGGATTCATACTCATCTTTATATGAATCCGAAGGGACCATCCCCGCGCGTGCGGGGAGCACCCTAGATGACCTGGGTGTTTACCGCGCGCAGGTGGCGGATTCCGTCACTTTCACTGAAACCGACGTACGGAACGAATCGCCCATCGCCCGCACCTCCACGCCCATGTCTACGCCAACCGTCCCCGTCAGCCTATGGCTTGCCGCCGCGACGGGCGGCCCAGTCGTCGCGGGCGGCGGTGAGGGCAGGAGCGACGTGGTGGTCGAGGTGGTCGGCGTGGGTGCGTAACGCGGTGGCGAGGTCGGCGAGTTGGGTGGGGCCGAGGCTGGTGATCCAGTGGTCGTCGATGATGCGGAGGTTGACGACGGGGATGTTGGGTTCGGGGTGGTCGGCGTAGGGGACGCATTCGATGCTGCCGCTGAGGATTTCGTTGGGTTCGGCGGGGCCGGCGCCGTGGACGGCCTGGACGCAGAGGCCGTCGAAGGGGGCGCGGTGGGTGATGTCCGCGAGCTGCGCGGACAGCCGGTCCAGCGGTACGCCGTCCGCGCTCGGGTCGTCCTCGGCCCAGCCGGGCAGGTGACCGGTGGCGGTGTAGCCGTTGGTCGTGGTCAGGGTCCAGGTCCCGGCGGGGGCCTGAGCCTGCTCGGCGGTGGTCGGCGCAGTCATGGTTTCGGCTCCGGGGTCGGGAAGATCGGAGGTGGCCGGGTGCTGTGCCGTGGCGGCTGCGCGTGCGCGTTCGAGGACGACCAGGGGGCAGTTGAGAGCGCGGGCGATTCTGGCGAGGTTGGCGGGGGTGGCGCTGCGCCAGCCGGATTCGATCTCGCCCATGAGCACTTCGGAGATCCCGATCTCCTGGGCGAGGGCGCGTTTGGTCAGTCCGGCCTTCTCGCGGGCCCAGGTGACGGCCCGGGGTTCCTGGTGCAGCGTGCGGGGCCGGGTACGGGGGCGGGTGCGGGTCATGACCGGACGGTCCTCTCCAACGAGATGGGGTGGGGGTGGGGGTCACGCCGTCTGTGTCCGGCGTGACCCCCGGGGCGAAGGTCTCCCGCTGACCCCGCCTGTGGCGCCAGGCCGGGGACCGGGCGCGGGCGCGCGTGGCAGTAGGGGCCTGCACGGGGGTGGACCCGGCCGTGCGGCCCCCCGCGCGCCTGCCGGCATCCGGTCGGGGAGTCCTTCACCGGCCTCGGCCCCGGGGAGAAGGTCAGGGCCGAGGGGTCTGGGGTGGTGTGTTCTGGGGGGGGCTGCACGTCCGGACGTGCAGCCCCCACCATGTGGGTCTGTCCGCAATGCGCTCGCAGTCGGTGAGCGCAGAGTCAAGCCGGAATCAGACCCCCTCACCCGTGCGGGGCGAACCTCTTCTCCCGCACAGACAAGGAACTCCGGTACACCTCGTGGTCAACCCGGCAGGCGACCAGGTCCTGTACGAGGTAGCCGCTCGCCGAATACACGGGATCGGCCTGCGCCGGGTGGAGGGCCAGGTGTTCGCGGGCGTACGCGATCCGGTCGTCGGGCGACAGATCCCCCGGCATCGGCGCAACACCCTCCAACGTCACCCCGAGCCACGACAACGCGTCCTCGGGCCGGTCGAACGTAGCCGCGTACACACCCCGCGGCCGGAACACCCACTCCCGCACCACCAACGGAGAAACCGCGGACACCGCCAGGGGGAGGGCTGTTCCCGTCGCCACCGCCGCATGCCAATGCACGTGCGGGCTACTCACCGCCGCAGTGGCCCAAAGTCAGCCTCGCCCATACGCGTTTGCCCACGCCCTCGCGCTTGCTCACGCCCCAACCCCCGGTCCCAACCAGCGCGTCCACGAGCGCGAGCCCGCGCCCACGCTCATCGTCCTCGGCAGCATTCCGCACTTCCGGCCACTGGTCGCCCGCGTCGTGCACCTCAATACGAACACCATCGCGGTCCCAGACAAACCACGTCTCGATGTAACGGCCGTCCACCTTGCCGTGCGCGATGGCATTCGTCACCAACTCGGAGAGCACAAGTGCGGCCGCTCCGGAAAGGCTGAGAAGGCCCCAGTCCCGCAACGTGTCGTAAAGGCAGGCGCGGGCTCGCCCCACCGATCGTGACGACTGGGGCCAGCGCTTCACGACCTGACCCAAGGGGTTGGATTCCGGAAGTAAGCCGGCACTTTCTTCGACTACCGGTCCGATAATCGTTTGCGCCTGCTGTTCGTTGCCTGCCATGACGATGAAGTTACATACGGTCAGATCTGCGAGCCCAGACACGTAATGATGCAGTTCTCGGCCAAGCGTTGCCCAGCTATCACGTTTCGTTGCAGCTAACCGGAAACGTCCAGATGGGACGCCATGTCCCGCATTTCACGAGTCAGCGTACGCTTCCTCTTCGACAGGACATCGCGGACGATGTACCCGGCCATCCTCTGGTGACTCAACCACTCCGGAGCCTGCGCCTTGATGACGACAAGCTCGTCAATGGCGTCCTGATGACTGCCAAGAGTGGCATGCGCCTTCGCCACATCGAGGCGATGACGGAACCAATTGTTCGGACTTGGCCTGCCAAGTCGCTTCAGGGCTCTGGCATTCACAGGTCCGTCGTCGGCACGGCGGAGCACGCCACGGGCATCCCCGGCCAGCGAAAGGTCCTCAATCGCCTTCGCTTCCGCGGTTGCCGGTCCAAAGGTCGTCCAGTGCTCCCGGAAGTTGACGTGCTCCATGTCGAGCGCGCTGGCGGCTGTGGCAGCCATCCGGCGAGCATCCTTGGCCACTTCGGGGCGGTTGTTGCGCAGGGCCGCCGATGCCACTCGCTGGCACAGCTCCCCCCAGGCTGCGAGTTGCCCGGGTGTTGCCTGGGACATGCGTGGCTCGATCTCGGCGGCCGTGGAAGCCGCCAGGCTTTCGGCTTCGTCAAAACGGTCCTGACGAAGCAGGAGCCAACTCAGGCCCACGACGCCCGTGGCGGCCGTCAAGGTCTGCTCAGCCTCCCTGGCATCCACGATGCCGCGCGAGAGCGCGTGATAGGCGAGATCGTAACGCCGCACCTGAGTCAGATACTTGCCCGTCACCAGGAGAGCCCCGGCACGTACGGCAAGAGCCTTCCGTCTCGTCCTGCTGCCCGGATCGCTGATTGCCACGGCGCTCTCGGATTCCCGCAAGATGCCGGGCAGGGTCCGCGCGACTGAGTCGTACCGGTCCACGTGATAAAGGGCGTGGGCATCGTCAATGTGCCGTTGAAGCGCGATGAGGTCCACCGGAATCGGTTCCACGAAGATGTCCACCAGCCCTACAGGCGGCATCAATGCCTTCCGAAGCTCAGCAAGGCGGACCGTGTCACCCTCACGGGCCCGTACAGGCTCCGGGGCCGCCGTCTCAAAGAGGGCGGAGGTGGGAACGCCCAGGGCGCGCGCCAGATCGTGCAGGGTCTCGACCCGAGCGCTCCCGCCCTGCTCGATCTTCCGTACGACGCCGACCGAATGCCCCGCAGCATCGGCTAGTTCTTCCTGGGTCAGGCCGGCGCGGCGACGATAATTCCGGACGTTCTCTGGCAGCGGCATTGCGCATCACCTCATCCTCAGCGTACCAACGGTAAGGAAGAAAGCCCCAGTTGAATCTTGCGGGCTGAGCGGGCTTGAGTGGGCTGCCCTGTCGGCGTGGCACGGGATCGGTCCCCGGGCGCTCGTTGCAGCGCCCGGGCGGGTGACTACGAGACCACCCCCGCGGGCGCGGGGAGCCCACGCGATCCGCCACACCCATCCCGCAGTTGTTGGCCTGCGGGTGGCGTACGTCAGGGAGTTGTACGCGCCCGCTGAAGACGACGTCGTGGGTGGAAAGCCCGCTGTAGCGCTGACGAACCCAGCCTCCCTTGGGCGAAGACGACCGAGGGGCCGTGCTCGGCCGGCGCCAACTGGGCGTATGAAGGCCGTGCGGGGACCTGGGAGGCGTTCGGTACTCCAAGTATTGTTGGAGCGACGGTCCGTAGCGATCCAGGGGGCGGGAATGGCACAGGCGTGGGAAGCCGATCCGGCCGCGTTATTCGAACGCAGGCTGGGCAAGTCGGCGGAAGAACTGGGCAACTCCGACGGCAGGACTCAGTGCCCGGACATCTGGCAGCTCAGCAACGGTGATGTCGCCGTCATTGGCCGGGATCTCACTGCCGCATACGCCGCCGGCTTGCCGGAGGGCGTGGCATTGGGTGAGGGCGAACGGCTGGTCGTCATTCCCGGCAACATGCTCAGCGCGGCGAAGGCGGACATCCCGGATGCCTGACCTCCATGCCCCCGCACTGCCTGCCGGACAGGGCGAACGGCTCACCAACGACGCCTACAACAGCGACTTCGCGGAACGGGAAGAGGCGGTCCGCGACTGCGACTCGTGGAAGCTCGAACGGCTCCAGCACTTCGAGGAGATGGGCAGTCCCAGCCGGGACGCACTGCGGAGGGGCGACTGGCACGACGCCCTTCTTCTTCTCGAAGAGCGGCACGATTCCCTGCGGGCCATCGCCCTGGACGACGAGCGTCGGGGCTCGGTCTTCCACCGGGTGCGTGTGGTCGAAGAGCCGCTGACGCCGTATGTGCAATGGGAGTTGCACTCGCTTCAGCAGCGCGCGCGGTACGGGGAGAAGATCCGTGTGCTGCCTTCGTCGGTCGTCGCCGCTGCGGAGTCCGCGGCCTTGCTGCCGGAGTTGACGATCGTCGGCGAGCGCACGCTGTATCGGGTGCTGTACACCGACGCCGGGGTGCCGGACGGCGCAATCCGCCACGTCGATCCCGCAGTTGTCGGCCCGTGGGTGGCGTACGTCAGGGAGTTGTACGCGGTCGGTGAGGACGTGGCCTCGTACTTCGACCGTGTGGTGGCACCTCTCCCGCCGCCGGTGCTGAGCAGAGCTGAGTGAAGGTTGAGCACCCCCCGTGACGGTGACGGCCGCCCTTCGGTTTCGTCCAACGACCTGTCGGGGACCTCGCGTGATGTAGTGCAGGCCGGGAACGTCACCGGGGACATCCACTTCCACGGGCCGGACAGTTCCGGGCGGCCCGGCGCCCCCGGACCCACCCCGCGCCAGTTGCCGGCCGATGTGCACGGTTTCGTCAACAGGTCGGGTGAGTTGGGTGAGCTGGATGCGGTGCTGGCGGGCCGGGACGGCAGTGCGCTGGTGCTGTCGGTGTACGTGATCGCCGGTACGGCCGGTGCGGGTAAAACCTCCCTGGCGTTGCGCTGGGCGCATCAGGTCAGTGACCGTTTCCCCGACGGGCAGCTGTATGTGAACCTGCGCGGCTACGACCCGGGCGAGCCCGTCACTCCCGCACAGGCGTTACGCGGCTTCCTGCGCGCGCTGGGCGTACCGGCCGCCGAGGTGCCGCAGGATGTGGACGACGCCGCGGGGCTGTACCGTTCGCTGCTGGCCGGGCGCCGGATGCTGGTCCTCCTGGACAACGCGGCCACCGCAGCCCAGGTCCGCCCGCTGCTGCCCGGCACCGGGGACAGCCTTGTCGTGGTCACCAGCCGCAGCCGCCTGACCGGCCTGGCCATACGCGACGGAGCCCGCCGCCTCACCCTGGGCACCCTCCCCGAACCCGAGGCCGTCGCGCTGCTGCGGGCCGTGACCGCCGGGTACCGGCCCGAGGACGACCAGGACAAGCTGACCGAACTCGCCCGGCTGTGCGCCCGCCTCCCCCTTGCTCTGCGGATCGCCGCCGAACGCGCCGCCACCCACCCCCACCTGCGCCTGGACGACCTCATCACCGACCTGCGCGACGAATCCGCACTCTGGGACACCCTCAGCACCGGAGACGACGAAGAAGCCGACGCCGTCCGCACCGTCTTCACCTGGTCCTACCGCGCCCTGCCCGCCCCCACCGCCCGCCTCTTCCGCCTCCTGGGCCTGCACCCCGGCCCCGACTTCAGCCTCCACGCAGCCTCAGCCCTGACCGGACACAGCCCCACCCGCACCCGCCAACTCCTCGACAACCTCACCGGAGCCCACCTACTGGAGCAGACCGCCCCCGACCGCTACCAGTTCCACGACCTGCTCCGCGCCTACGCCACCGACCAGGCCCACCACGACGAACCCCCCGACCAACGCGAAGCCGCCCTGCGCCGGGCCCTGCACTGGTACCTCCACACCGCCGACGCCGCCCAGACCTGGATCAGACCGGCCGAGGAACATCTGCCGCTCCCCGACCCCGGGCCTGACACAAGGCCGCTGACGTTCACCGACTACGACACCGCCGTCGACTGGACCGAACGCGAGCACACCAACGCCCTACACGCGGTCCGGGCCGCCGCAGCAGCCGGACTCGACCACCTCACCTGGCAACTCGCCACCGTCCTGTGGAACGCCCTGCCGCCCTCCGCCCCCGTCACCGACTGGATCGATTCGGGGCTCACCGGCCTGGAAGCCGCCGAGCGTGCGGGTGAGCAGAGCGCTCAGCTTCTTCTCCTCACCTTCCTCGGTATGGGCTACCGAGGGGCGAACCGTCACGACGACGCCCTTGACTGCCTCAACCGGGCACTGGAGATCTCCCGTGCCTCCGGCAACCGACTGGAAGAGGCCCACGCGCTCAACCTCATCGGCCTCACACACCTGCGCACTCGACAACTTGACGACGCCACACACGATTTCGTGGAAGCCCTCGACCTTTTCCGACAACTGGGCAGTGCACACTGGGCCGCGACCGCCCTGACCAACCTCGCAGGCGCACACCTGAGCGCCGGCCACCTCACCGAAGCCGCCGCCGTCATCCAGCAGGCCCTGGCCGCCCACCGGTCCCTCCACGATCGCAGTGGCGAGGGCGAGATCCTCTTTCTCGCCGCCGAACTCCACCGGGAGCAGGCCGAGATCGAGGAAGCACTACGGTGTGCGCACGAAGCGCTCGACATCGCGCTCGCCCTCCGCAACCACCGCCTGGAAGGCTTCTGGCTGATCACCCTCGGCAACGCCCAGCAGGCCGCCGGCCAGTACGGCGACGCACTGACCTCCTACCAGCGGTCCGCGATGCTCCACCGCCGCCTCGGCGACCACAGCCGCGAAGCACTCGCCTGGCGCGGCACCGGACAGACCTACCTCCACCTCAACCGCGCCCAGGAAGCCGCCGACTTCCACCGCCAAGCCGCCACCGCCCACCACCACCTCGGCGACACCTGGCAACACGCACTCGAACTCGACTGCCTCGCCACCGCACTCCACCCCACCGACCCCACCACCGCCCACCACCACTGGACCCAAGCCCTCACCCACCTCACCGAATACGACGACCCCCGAGCCACACAGACCCGCGACCGTATTGCCCGGCGGTTGGCCGCGAACGGGGACTGAGGCCGGGGCGCGCGGAGAATCAGACAGCCACCCTGTGGCGCTTGGACGTCGCGCTGCTGCGGACGCCCGGCGTCCACGCGGCGGCCGGCTTCGGCGGCGCCTTGGTGATCGAGGCGGACGAGTCCGACAAGAGCCTGCTGAACTGCCGGGCGCACACTGCCGTCGTCACGAACGTCGACCTTGACCACGTCGGGGACGGCGGCGCCTACCAGGACGTCACCGACGTGGCCAAGGTGCTGGGAGAGTTCGCCACGAACGCCCAGGTGGCGATCGTCTCCGCCCAGGCCGGAGGTGGTGGAGCCGGAGCTCATCGACGGCGAGCCGATGCGGTTCCGCCTCCATAGCGAGGAGTACGAGGTCAACCAGCCGGGCGTGCATCAGCTGCACAACGCCGCACTGGTCGTAGAGATCGCACGGCCGCCAGGCCGGCGATCCCCGCGCCGACCGCCGCGACATCGGGATCAGCCGGCAGCGCTCTTCGTCAGGTCCGTCCCCTGGAGCGCCGCCTCGGGCAGGTCCGCTGTCGTTCCGGCGGGGCGTCGCCAGGATCCCGTCCACGGGTTCGCGCCCTCGGCCTTGATCCGCCGGTAAAGCAGCGTGCAGTACCCAAGGTCCAGCACGAAGACCGTCAGGCCGAAGAAGAGCAGCAGCCACCGTCCGGGGAACATCGCGAGGAACATCAGCGTGACGCTGAACGTCCCGGCGCACTTGGCGACCGCCACATGCATCGACTGCCCGGCGGAGGAACCCCTGCTGCGGAGCAGGCCGATGTAAGCCCCGCTCATGTAGACGTTGATGCCCTGAGCCCCGTAGATGCCGTAGTAGTCGGCGAACTCACGCCCCAGCAGGATGTGGAAGACCGTGGCATAGCCGAGCAGGGCCGCCACCACCCAGGGAAAGACTCGCGCAGGCACCCACGAGTAGTCCTTCCGCCCGTACTTGAGCGCCTGATAGAGGATGATGACGTCGAGCGCCACCCACACCACGTTCACCGCCTTCTGGGCAGGCGGGGTGGGCAGCACGAAGGCGTAGGTGAACTCCCACGCGAGGTTGAGCACCATCGCGATGAGCGGCATCCCGAGGTACTTGTCGAGGGCACCGCGTCTGATCAGCGCCGCGTAGGTGTAGCTCCAGGCAATCCCCTGGACGACTTCCAGGGGCCAGTAGGCCCAGGACGCCAGGGTGTGGGCCTTCAGGGACACCGGTGGATGTCCCATCAGGTGGATCAGTACGAGTCCGTCCATCTTGGCATCGCCCTTCTCTCCTCTCGGTAGGTATCGTCAGGTCCAACGGCCGGTGCCGATGACCTCCTGGGAACCCAGAACCTGCTCCCGCAGTTCGAGCCGACGCACCTTCCAAGTGGCGGTGCGAGGCACCTCCTCCCAAGGGACTCCTCCCAAGGGACGAGGTGCGGTGCGGCCAGTTCCGGCAGCCCCTTGACGGCCCGTTGCCACTCCGCCGGGTCGAGCTGGTTCTCGCGCATGCACAGGACGGGTACGGGCAGTTGTCCGGGGACACCGAGTACGGTCACCTCCGAGGCCCGCTCCAAGCGGTCCAGCAGGATGCCCTCCAGTTCGATCCCCCCTCTCGGCAGAGGCCGGGGCGGGAGCCGCCCCGGCCGGGGAAATCACAGCTGTACGGAGCCGGCCTACCCCTGGGACTCGAGTGCCGGCTCGTCGGCCGGTGCCGCCCGCACGGCCGGCTCCTCGCTGATGCCGAACCGCTGGTGGAACCGTCGGAGCGGACCGGGCGCCCACCAGTTGGCGCGTCCCATCAACCGCATGAGCGCCGGGAGCATCGCGCCGCGGATCAGGGTGGCATCCATGAGAACGGCCAGCGGAAGACCGATGCCGATGGCCTTCAAGTAGCTGATGCTCGACGTGGCCAGAGCCACGAAGACGATGGAGAGCAGCAGGGCCGCGTAGGTCACCACCTTGCCGACCCGTTCCAGGCCGACCGCGACCGCCTGCTCATTGTTCCCGGTCCGGTCGTACTCCTCCTTGATCCGGGACAGCATGAAGACCTCGTAGTCCATGGACAGACCGAACGAGATGGCGAAGACCAGCACCGGGACCGTCCAGGTGATCGCCCCCGTCACGATGAAGCCGCCCACGAGCCACTGGAGATGGCCGTTCTGGAAGATGAAGACGAGGGCGCCGAAGGTCGCGGCCAGGCTCAGCGTGCTGAGCACGATCGCCTTCAGCGGCAGGAGGACACTCCCCGTCAGCAGGAAGAGCAGGATGAAGCTTCCGATGACCAGGATGGCCAGCGAGATCGGAAGACGGTCGGCCAGGATGCGGAAGGTATCGACGGAGACGGCGGGTGCGCCTCCGAGGATCACCTTGAAGGGCGCCTTCGCGGCGTGCAGCCGCCCGACCAGTGCCTTGCCCTGCTGGGAGTACCCGTCCACCGACGGCACCACTGACAGATACGTGGCGTCGGCCGCGGCGAACTGCTGCGACCCGGCCGTCGGCGGCGCCACCAGCACACTTCGGGCATAGCTGCCGGTCAGCGCGTCGACGCGGGCGACTCCGGGTATCCCGGAGAGCCTCTGGGCGTACGCGTCGATGTCAGCGGTACGGGAGGACGGCGACCCGATGCCGGTCGCCACGACCTGGATGGCCTGCTGCTCCTGGGTGTTGAACCCCTTGTGGATCTCCTGCAACACGGTGGCCGACTGGGCCGACTTGGGCAGCACCTGCTCGTCCGGCAGCCGTAGCTTCATGCCGAAGACCGGCGAACCCAGCAGCGTGAGGAAGGCGAGGACCACGAGCAGTACCGGGACGGGCCTGCGCATGACGAAGACGGCGAGCCGGTGCCAGAAGCCCTCCCCGTCCTGTACCGGACGGGCCCGGCGGCGGACGAGCCGGAACTTCTCGACCCGCGGGCCGGCCCAGACAAGCAGCGACGGCACGATGATCAGCGTGCCGGCGGCCGCCGCCAGAGCGGTCAGCAGAGCTCCCACCGCGAGCGACCTGAACATGGTGAACGGCAGGGCCAGCAGCGCGGCGAACGACACGGCCAGGGTGGTCGCGGAGAAGATCACCGTCCGCCCCACGGTACGTATGGTCGTCCGGATGGCCTCGGGCAGTTCGGCACCCAGCCCCCGCTCTTCGCGGTATCGGGTCATGAACAGCAGGCTGTAGTCGATGGCGAGGCCGAGACCGAGGAACGTGGTGACATTGCTGACGAAGTTGGACGCTTCCATGAAGAAGGTCAGCGCCCACAGCAGGCCCATCACCAACAGCATGGTGGCGAAGGCCACCGCCAGCGGGAACGCTGCCGCGACGAGGCTGCCGAAGATGAGCACGAGCACGATCATGACCACGGGGAAGACGATGGATTCCGCCTTCGTCGAGTCCTTGGTGGCCTGGCTGGTGTTCTCCTTCCACATCAGCGCGTTACCGCCGAGCTCCACGTGAAGGCCCTGGACCTTGCCGGTGTACGACTTGCGGAGCTGGTCGGCCCGGTCGACGACGTGGTTGAAGTCTCCGTTGATCCGCGCGAGGACGAGCGCCTGCTTGCCCGCGGTGCCCCGTAGGGCCGTGGCCTTGCCCGAACTCCAGTAGGACACCACGTTGGTGACGTCCTTCTCACCTGCCAGCTGCTGGGTCAGAGCCTGCCCGGCCTCCGCTACGGCAGGGTCGTCGATCCCCCGCGGGTCGGTGACCAGCAGCGTCAGATTGGGCTCGCCCTGCTTGAAGGTGTCCTGCAAAACGGTGGCGGCCTTCGCCGACTGAGTGCTGCTGCTCTCGTAACCGCCCATCGTCAGCCGGGACGTCAGGCCCCCTGCGACGCTCCCGGCACACAGGACCACAAGCAGGGTGACCAGCAGGATCCGTTTGGGCTTGGCCAGGACTGAATTTGCCAGCCTATTCAACATCGTTTTCCGTTCCTTCTGTCGGCGGCGGCCCTGGCGGCCAGCCTCTTCCGCGCGGCCCCGGCTGTATCGCACAGCTCATTGCTTGATACGCCGATCACATGCGTGCTGGTGAAAACCAAGCCGAAGCACTGCGATGGACATTGAGTGAGTGGCCCGCCCCGGGAATGACGTACATCTCCGGTTCGGCCACAGGCCCCGTAGGAGTGCTTCTCGAAAGCGTGGACGCACGGGGGCCGCGCAGCGCCGCAGCGATCACCGCGGGCCGGAACGTCGCACTCGGCGCGGCGACCGGCCGGGTCGGTTCCAGCGATGCCTGTGAGGCCGTGCGACTGGTCGGCAAGGCGGCGGCAAGGCGGTCGGCGTACCGCTGACCGGGACGAGTGGCCAGGCCCGGCGGGCACACCTCGGCCGCCCACGGGTAATGCAGGTCGACGCCGGGCGCGAAACCTCTTGACGGCGGTGACCGGCCCGGCCGCGACCGATTGGGCGGTCCCGGCCCACCTGCCCGCCGTAACAACCGGCGTGTCCAGATCCCCCGAACTTCCCCACGTACTCACGACGGATCGACGACCACTGGACGCCCAACCTCCGGCGAGGCGATCAGACCGCGGCGTCGGCCGCGCACGCCCTCGCTCAGGCTCGGTCCGGCTCCGGCTCCCGGTCCGGCTCCGGTGATCAGGACCGTCCTCGTCCGCTGGGGGGCCCGGCGCAGTGGTCTCACGTTTCGTCCCCCTCGTGGCAGTCCTGGTGTGGTGACCGCGACCGGACGACTCGCCGGACCCCATTGGGCCCTTACCATCTGCGAAACGCGGCCGTCGGCAGTCTGGCGCTTCCTCGCTTTAGGCGCGCTTAAGCCGCTCGAACCCGGCCGGCAGTCACCGGGCCACCTGGGGCATCGGCCGGATCTGCGCCACGGCAAGCGACATTGTGCCCGCACCGAACTGGTCCCGGAGCGGTTTCTCCCCAACTCGAACAGACCGCTACCAGCCCCCCGGAGGGACGACGCCGCCGTCACCCGGCCCGGTCGCCGGTGCGGCAGTCGGCGCAGTGGGCGGTGGGGTCGTGGGAGCGGATCGCGCGGTCGCAGCCGTCGCAGGTGATCAGGGGCGGTGGGCGGTCGGCGGCCATGGCTCTCGGCGTGGCCGGGAGCGGTGGTGGGAGGTGGGTGGTGAGGCGGTACTCCAGGAAGCGGGCGGGGTGGTGGATCGGTACCTGCTGCGGTGGCAGGTTCGCGGTCAGG
Source organism: Streptomyces sp. NBC_00223 (assembly GCF_036199905.1). Taxonomy (NCBI): domain Bacteria; kingdom Bacillati; phylum Actinomycetota; class Actinomycetes; order Kitasatosporales; family Streptomycetaceae; genus Streptomyces; species Streptomyces sp. NBC_00223. The sequence continues at coordinate 4,812,929 of NZ_CP108109.1, forward strand.
GTGCGGACGATCTGCGCGGGAGTGGCCGCGCGGGCCAGCCAGGTGTCGACGGCCGGGGCGAGGGCGAGCACATCGCGTGCGGACAGCAGCAGTCGCGGGTCGGCGAGACGTAACCGGGCGAGGATGTCGGCGGCGGGGCCGCTTACGGGCACGGGGTGGGAGTGCGCGAGTGTCGTGGCCGGCCTCGCGGACGCGGTGGGCGTCCTCCGCCGCAGGGGTACGGGAGCCGCCGGGGCGTTCGTGGGCCGTGCGCGCCCGCCGCCGGGCCCTGCGGGACGGTCCGGCGGCGGGTCAGTGGTCCCATGGCCGGGCCGGTCGTACGCGAACGTGCGGGTGGCGAACCGGCCGCCGCCCAGTGGGACCCGGCGCCGCTCCAGATAGCCGGCCGCCACCAGCTCGTTCAGCGCCCGCCGGACCGTCGTCTCGCCTTCGCGGAAGCGCAGCGTCAGCGCCTTGACGGTGACCGATGCCCCGTCCGGCAGCGACAGGATGTGCACGGCGAGCCCGATCGCCACGGCGGACAGGTCCGGGTGCTGGGCCAGATGGTTGCCGACCACGGTGAAACGGTCGGTGTGCGGGTGCCGTACGTGGATCACCCCGGCGCGGGGCGCGCCTTCGGGGAGCGGGTACGCGGACAGGCCCGCGTTAGAATGCGTGTCAGCCATTGGGAAGCGGATTTCTTCCTGAACGGTCAGGCCCTCGGCGTGGATGCCAGTCCCACCGGGGGCCGTCGTATGTGCGGTTGCTGCGGCCGAACGTACCGCACCGCTCCGATATACGGACGTTTCATCACCCGATCGAGCGACAGCGCCCTTGGCTCACCCGGGTTTTGGTCGGGTGGGGTTCTTTCCCGTTCCTTTAAAGGACCTCGCGCCCGACCGGGACGCGGACCACGGCACCCCGGCGTAGCCCCCGGCAGCCCGCAGCCAGTCACGCTCCGCGCGAGTCGTGACGGTCACCGACCCGCGCCCAGAAGCCCGTTCACCAGTCGGCCAAGGGGCGCGGCAAGTTGGGGGTGGTCCCCCAGGCCGATCCGATGCAGGAGACGTGCGGCGACGTGCAGTTGCGCGAGACGGCCGTCCGGGGTGTCCAGCACGGGGAAGGTGTCGCGGACCTTCTGGGCCAGCGCCGGGGCGGTGAGGCTGTAGCAGTACAGCGTGGCGGCGTCGGTGCCGACGGGCCCGCGTCCCCACAGTTCCCAGTCCAGGATGCCCAGCGGGTTGAGCAGGTTGGCCCAGTGGAGGTCCCCGTGAACGGTCTCCCATCGCCGGACGCGGACGCGGACACCGGTGCCGAAGGCCGCCTCGACGCGGCGGTCGACCTTGGCCTGATCGGCGTTCACCCGGTCGGTGACGGTGGGGGCCAGTCGGGCCAGAGCGTTCCGCAGGCCCGTCCACCAGGCGGGGGAAAGGTCTTGGCCGAGGCCCGGCGGAGCGGCATCGCTGGGTGAGACGGGTGTTCCGGGCATGAAGGTCATGACCTCGGCACGCTGGTGGCGCCACTCGCCCTCGGCCCATTCGTGCGTGGCGAGCACCCGTGGCTTGGGCAGGCCGAGGAGGACGTTCGCGTCGGTGTTGCCCGTCCAGCCGGGCCCCCGCGCCCACTGCGGTTGCTCGGAGACGACGCGTAGCCAGCGACGGCCATGAGGGCCGTCCGCAGGCGCGCCGACGGAACGGTCGCGCCAGCCGAAGACGGGCTCGGCTGCGACCGCGAGGACGAAATGGGCGGCCGCGCGATCCAGATTCCCGCGCATCCAGACCCGGAAGCGGCGGTCGGCTTCAGCGGTGTCACCGCGTCCGGTGCCGGTCAGCGGGACGCCCCAGGCAGGCGGATTTCGGTTTTCACGCGAAGAGCATGATCGGGAACACGTGAATTGAAAAGTAGTGATATTCGGACAGTGCGATCTGTCCGGATGGGTCGGTGCCGAAGCCGCCGCCGCGGCAGCGCCCGTAACCACGACCACAGTTACGCAAGCGGAGCCCGTTACGGCCGACGTCCCGCGGTGGTTCGTCGGTGCCGGGCCCGGGGCGGCGTTGGGCGCCTGGCGGCCGTACGTCGTCTGCGACATGGGCGGTTGTTCGGGCGCGCGCGGTGGACCGTTCGGGCTACGCGTTCCGTATATCGGCGCAGGTCCGAACGGCCGCCATCCGTGAGGGACTTGTGTCGATCCCGCGCCCGCCGGGAAAGCGGAACCGACTCCGCGCGGTCCTCGTCCTCCGATGCACAGCGGACAGCTGACTGTTCCGGTCCCCTTCCGGGGGCCGGCGAGTGAAGGGGTGGGGACATGCATCAGGGACCACAGGCAGAGAGACCCATGGCCGCCGCGAGCGATGGCCGCCGTACGTTCTCCCGGCTGCTCGCGCCGGTCGTATCAGTGGCCCTTGCGGCGACCGCCGCCCTGGCCGCCGTACCGTCGACCGCCCAGGCCGCCACGGCTGCCACGGCCACCGACTCGAGAGGGCTGGCCTGGGGTTACAACAATTACGGGGAGCTGGGCGACAGCACCAACATCAGCCGCAGCGCACCTGTGGCGGTGATGCCGGGGGGCGGAGTGACCCAGGTGGCCGCGGGCAATTACCACACTGCCGCGCTGCTGTGGAACGGCGAGGTCCGGACCTGGGGCGCCAACGGGAACGGCCAGTTGGGCGACGGGACCAAGACCGACCGGCCCACTCCGGCGCCAGTGAGCGGACTGACCGGGAAGTTCGTGCAGGTGGCGGCCGGGAGTTCCGACACCGCGGCCGTGCGGTCGGACGGCACCCTGTGGACCTGGGGTTACAACCAGTACGGGCAGTTGGGCGACGGCACCACCACCGACCGGAGCGAGCCGGTACAGGTGCTCAACCTGGCCCAGGTCAAGCAGGTTTCGGTGAACACCGTGCACACCGTGGCCCTGCGGTCGGACGGGACCGTGTGGACCTGGGGCGACAACCAGTTCGGGGAGCTGGGCGACGGCACCACCACCAAGCGCAGCACCCCGGTGCAGGTGCCGGGGCTCACGGGCGTGGTCGAGGTGGCGGCGGGTGCCTGGTTCACCCTCGCCTTGCGGTCGGACGGCTCCGTGTGGGGCTGGGGATACAACGGGTACGGGCAGTTGGGCGACGGCACCAACACCAACCACGCCACTCCGGCCCGGGTGACCGGGCTGTCGAAGGCGGTATCGGTCTCCGCCGGCTACCTCAGCAGCGCGGCCGTGCGGTCGGACGGCACTGTGTGGACCTGGGGCGACAACCAGTTCGGGGAGCTGGGCGACGGCACCAACACCAGCCGCACCACTCCGGTCCGGGTGACCGGGCTGTCCGGCGTGGTGCAGGTCTCGACCGGCTACTCCCACGACGCGGCCGTCCGGTCGGACGGCTCCGCGTGGGCCTGGGGTTACAACGGGTACGGGGAGTTGGGCGACGGCACCACGACCGACAGCACGACCCCCGTGGCCGTTTCCGCCGGCGGGATCACCCAGGTGGCCGTCGGTGGGGTCCACACCGTGGCGGTCCAGGCCCTCAAGCCGGTCGACCACGCGCTGCCCACCGTGAGCGGCACCGCGGCCAACGGCCGCGTGCTGACCGCCGCCCGCGGCACCTGGACCGGCAAGGGGCCGATCAGTTACGCCTACCAGTGGCAGCGCTGCACCGCCGACTCGTCGTCGTGCGTGAACCTCTCCGGGGCGACCTCGACCACCTACCGCCTCACGCACAAGGACATCGGCAGCCGTGTCCGCGTCCGCGTCTACGCCGACAACATCGGCGGGACGGCGGGACCGGTCGCCTCCAAGGTCACCGCCGTGGTCAAGAAGGCGCCCCCGGTGAAGACCAAGGCCCCGACCGTCACGGGCACCAAGGCCAAGGGCAAGCTGCTCACCGCGCACGCCGGCACCTGGACCGGCGTCACCCCGATCCACTACGCCTACCAGTGGCAGCGCTGCAACTCCAGGGGAACGGGCTGCGCCTCGATCCACGGCGCCATCCACACCACCTACCGTCTCGCGGCGGCCGACGTCGGCAAGCGGCTGCGCGTCAACGTCACCGCCACCAACACGGACGGACACGCCACCGCCCACTCCGCGGTGACCACCGCGATCAAGAAGAAGTAGCGCCCGGCCCCAACCGGCCCGCCCCAACCGGCCCGCCCCGACGATGCCTCGCCCACCGCCCGGTGGCCGGGGCATCGCCGTGCCGCCCCCGCGAGACCGCGACCGCGAGCCCGCCGGACCGGCCGTCTCCGCGGTGTGCGGGCCGCAGGGGGTGTCAGGTGCCGGCGTGCACGTGGGCGGCCCACAGCGAGGGGGTGAGGGGCAGTTGATCGCGCTGGGCGCGGATGGTGCTGTGCAGCGCGTGTGCGGCCCGGTCGGTGTCGACGTTCTTCTCGCTGTCGGTGAGGCGGGTGTAGAAGGTGTCGGCGATGTCGGCGGCGTGTGAGTCGTCGATCTCCCAGAGGGTGCCGATGACGTGGGGGAATCCGGCGAGCTGGAATGCGGCCGTCAGGTGGATCGACTCGTCGAGCAACTGCTGGTTGAGGGCGAGGGTGGTGGAGCAGGCCGACAGGTAGGCCAGGCGGGCGTGGTCGAGGTTGACCGGGGCGAGGCTGGCGACGCTGAGCGGGTCCTGCTCCCAGTCGTGCAGGAGCAGCAGGCTCTGGGAGGGGTCGGTGGGATGGCTGGCGCCGTGGCAGGCGAAGTGCGCGATCGTGGCCTCGGCGAGGTGGGCGAAGACCGTTGCTCTTGTCGGGATCCGATCCTCCGTCCCGGTGCTGCCGGTGTCGGCGTCGGGTTCCGTGAGCAGGACCGGGCGGGGCAGCCGGGCCTGGAGTCGGGCGGCTTCGCGGGTCACTGCCGACAGTCGGCCTTGGCGTGGCAGGCCGGGAGTGGTGGGCATCGCGACGATGAGTGTCCGGGCCCGGGCGGGTGGCGGTGCGGTGTGCTGCCGGGCGTAGCCGAGGGCGGCGATGGTGGGGGTGTAGGAGGAGACGACCCGGTCCAGGGCCGTCCGGGCTCGGTGGCCCGGGTCGCCGGGGGAGGTGTGGTGGCCGGCGGCGTGCAGGGGCAGGAGGCTGAGCAGTCCGCCGGGCGCCCACCACACGTGCGGCCACTCCTGCCCGTCGGCGGGGGACTCGTTGAAGCCGAGGGCGTCCAGGACCGGGCCGACGGCGGTGTCCCACAGCCAGGCCAGGATGTCGCGGACCTGCTGCTGCGCGGCGGCCCGGTCGGCTTCGGGATCGGGGTCGCCGCTGTCGGCCAGGGCCCGGTGGAAGGCGTTGATACGGGCGATGACCCCGTCGGGTGTCAGACCGCGAAGCGGCACGGCCGTGATGCCCTGTTCGGTGAGGAGCAGGGCGTCGCTGCGGAATCCGTTGACGTTGAACGTCACCACCGGTCCCTGCCCTGCCTGCCTGAGCAGGTCCTTCACCGTCGGCGGGAGCGCGAAGGAGGTGAACCCCTCCAGGAGGCGAATTTCCTCCAGCAGTTTGCGCAGCTCAGCTGCCACTCTCCGCCGGTCCTGTGTCTCCCGGTCCTGAACGGAACCCGGCCCGGCGTTGGCTGTGGCGAACCACGTCGAGCCGGATGGTGGCTGGTCGAGCAGGTCGCGCAGCTCGGTGAACCGTTGCGCCAGATCCGGACGCAGAGCACGCAGGTCCGTCAGATCACCCCGGACCTCCATCACCTGCGCCAGCAGCAACCCCCGCCCCGACTCCAGCAACCCCAGTGCTCTGGACGCCCGTTCGGCCTCCGGAACGGACCGGTCGGCCAGCACCAGCGCCGCCGCGTCCCCGGCCAGCCCCGCCAACCCGCCCAGCAGTTCCTGCTGATCCCGCCGGTCCAGCCCTCGTGGCGCCACCTCCGGCAGCAACCGCACCGCACTCTCCAACAACCGTGCGGCACGCCCCGGATCCGACCCGGCCAGCAGAACACCCGCGGCACGCCCCTCCTGGACACGCAGCAGCGGCGCGGCCGAATCCACCTCCGCGGCCGCCGCCCGCACCCGCACGGCCTCGTTGAGGTCGGCCGTGGTGCCGAACCTTTCGAACCGGGTCCGCAGCGAGATCCCCAGGTTACTGAGGTAGCCCGCGTGATTGGGGTGGTCGGTGGGGGTGGTTTCGACGGCTTGGCGGCCGATGGTGATGGCCTCGTTGAGGTCGGTCAGGGCGCCGGAGCTTTCGAACCGGGCCCGCAGCGCGTTGCCCAGGTTGCTGAGGTACATGCCCCGGTCGGGGTGGTCGGTGGGGGTGATCTTCACGGCCTGGCGGACGACGGTGATGGCCTCGTCGAGGTCGGTCAGGACGCCGGAACTTTCGAACCGGGTCCGCAGCGAGATCCCCAGGTTGCTGAGGTAGGCGGTGTGGTTGGGGTGTTCGGTGGGGGTGGTTTCGACGGCTTGGCGGCCGGCGGTGATGGCCTCGTTGAGGTCGGCCACGGCACCGGATCTTTCGAACCGGGTCCGCAGCGCGTTGCCCAGGTTGCTGAGGTAAGCGGCGCGATGGCGGTGTTGGGTGGGGGTGGTCTTCACGGCCTGGCGGACGACGGTGATGGCCTCGTCGAGGTCGGCCAGGGCGCCGGACCTTTCGAACCGGGCCCGCAGCGCGATCCCCAGGTTGGTGACGTACATGGCCTGGTCGCGGTCGTCGGTGTGGGCGGCTTCGACGGCTTGGCGACCGGCGGTGATGGCTTCGTCGAGGTCGGTCAGGGCGCCGGATCTTTCGAACCGGGCCCGCAGCGCGATCCCCAGGTTGTTGAGACGTCCGGCGCGGTTGGGGTGGTCGGTGGGGGTGGCTTCGACGGCTTGGCGGACGACGGTGATGGCCTCGTCGAGGTCGGTCAGGGCGCCGGACCTCTCGGACCGGGTCCGCAGTATGTTGCCCAGGTTGCTGAGGTATCCGGCGTAGTGGGGGTGTCTGGTGGAGGTGGCCTTCACGGCTTGGCGGCCGGCGGTGATGGCCTCGTCGAGGTCGGTCAGCGCGCCGGATCTTTCGAACCGGGCCCACAGCTTGCCCCCCAGGTTGTTGAGGTACATGGCCCGGTCGCGGTGTTTGGTGGGGGTGGTTTCGACGGCTTGGCGGCCGGCGGTGATGGCTTCGTCGAGGTCGGTCAGGGTGCCGGACCCTTCGAACCGCGCCTGTAGCGCGCCCCCCAGGTTGTTGAGGTACATGGCGCGGTTGGGGTGGCCGGCGGGGGTGTGGGTCAGGATGCGTTGCCACAGATGAACGGTGGCGGTGATGACGGCGGGTTCGGCTGAGTTGAGCGTTCGGTGAAGCATGGCGATGGCGGTGGAGACGGCGCCGCCGGCGAGAGTGGGAAGCAGGGGATCGGGCAGCGCTTCATCGGGAAAGCCATGGACGAAGCAGTAGGTGAGCATGGCCCGTGCGGTTCTGAGATCCTTGCGGCCTCGGAATCGGGGCAGTGAGCGGTAGCGGTACCAGTGCAGCCAGCCCAGGTAGTACCGGGCTTCGCTGTCCTGGTCGTCAAGGAGCCGGGCAAGGTGTTCCGCCTCGGCCACAGCGGCCCGTTCCAGCAGCGGGGAGAAATCCTGGCTGTCCTGGGCGTACCGCAGGCGTGCCACCATCGCTGCCAGGAGTACATCGCGCTCAGCCACCTGTCCCCCAACCCCTTTGTCTTTCCGGTGTGTTGAGGTTATTACCGGCTTCTTCGGGTGCGGGGTGTGTTCTGCCGATATCGTCGCCACTGCTCGCTGACCTGATCTGACCGGCGCGCCGCTCGGCGGGTCATCACCAGGGTCCAGCGCGACACCGACGCCGCGAAGCACACATGGGGGGACCATGGCGGGCGCAGCCACCGACCAGTCCGACGACGGCACCGACGAGGCGCTGGCCTATGTGTGCCGGCGGCTGGACTATCTGCGCCGCCTTCTGACTCCGGGTCAGGTCGGCGGAGGCGACCCGCCCGAGCTGCGCGCCCTCACCACCGCTGTCACTGCCGCTCGGCGCCCCGGCCACGGCGAACTGCGCGACCTCCTCCAGGAACTCCACCGCGTGGTCCAGGCCGCGGGAGACCCGCTGGGCGTGTGGCAGGCGTCCGCCGGGCGGGGCTTTCATCTGCCCGGCATCCCCGGCATCCCCGGCGGCTCCCCGTTCGAGGCGCTCTACCTGTGTCCGATGGGCAGTTGCGCGGGACGGCACCCCGATCAGTCCACCGTGTTCCCCCTGACCTGCGCGATCACCGGCCGGGAACTGGAAAGGACCATCCTGTGACCGCACCTCGGCCTGCCAGGTGAACGGGTTCTGGTCCGGACTCACCGGCAAACTCGCCGAACGCTGGCTCACCCTGCTCGTCCTTCCCGGAGCCTTCTATCTCGCCGCGGCCGCCACCGCCCACACCCTGGGCTGGACACACGCACTGGACCTGCACCGGCTCACCACCGCCGTCACCCACCAGACGAAGAACCCCACCGCGAACACCACCGGCGGACAGATCGTCCTCCTGTCCGCCGCCCTCGCCGGCGCCGCAGCCGCCGGCCTGGCCGCCCAAGCCCTCGCCTCCGCGGTGGAACGCCTCACCCTCGCCCCCGACTGGCGAACCTGGCCGCACCCCCTGCGCACCCTCGCCGAGCAGCGGACCGACCGGCGCCGGCAGACGTGGACCGAGGCCCACACCGCCTACCACCAACTCCTCACCGCTGCTGAGGCCCGCGCCCGCGACCGTACTCAACCTCCGCAGACCGAGGCCGAACTCAGCGCCGCCCGCGACGCGCGCCACGCCGATTACCGGAAGTGGTCCCGTATCAGCCTGGAGCAACCCGACCGGCCGACCTGGAGTGGCGACCGCCTCCACGCCGTCACCGTGCGCCTGGACCGCGACCTGCACCTCCACCTGCCGATCGTCTGGCCCTACCTGTGGACCACCCTGCCCGAACCCGCCCGCGACGACGTGACCACCGCCCGCACCGCCCTCACCAAAGCCACCACCCTCACCGCCTGGGCCCTGCTCTACCTCCCCCTCACCCTGTGGTGGTGGCCCGCCCTCCCCCTGTCCGTCGCCATCGCCCTCACCGGCCGGCGGCGCGTCCGCACCACCACCGACACCTACGCCCAACTCCTCGAAGCCACCACCCGCCTGCACGTCGTCACCCTCGCCACCCAGCTCGGCATCCCCCACACCGGCGCCCCCACCACCGCACTCGGCGACACCCTCACCCACCACCTCCACACCCAGCCCCCGCCACCCGGCACCCACTGACGCCACCCCGGCCGGCCCGCCCACCCGCCGGTGGCCGGGGCGTCGCCATGCGGTCGGCCGCGAGACCGCGACCGCGAGCCCGCCGGACCGGCCGTCTCCGCGGTGTAGACCACTGGGACAGGTCTACACCGCAGCGCCGACATCCGACCTGGTCAGGCGGACGCGGACCGGCCGAAAGCCCAAGTGCCGCGCCCACAGGCCCGTATAGGGATACCCCTACGCGTTGACCCAGTGCCTCCCTGCCGCCATCCCGCGTTCCCCACACTCATGCGGCGGCGCCGCTCCACCCGCGAGCGGTGTCCGCCGGTACGAGACCGCACCCGTCCGAGGTCTCCCGTACCGCGACGCGATTCTGCGGTCCCCCCATGCATGAGGTGAAAGGAAACCCCGGTCCCATGCGCATACGAACAATCGCGAGACTCTCGACGGTCACGCTGGCCTGCGTGACCGCCGCCGCCGTCGCCCTACCCGCGGCGACGGCGGCTCCCGCGCCGCACTCGCGGCCCCAGCCGGCCGGTCACACGGCCTTCTCGGCGGCCCCCTTCACGGCCGACCCCTCGGCCGCCGTCCGCAGTCGCGTCACCGACAACGCGCGCAAGGCGCTGTCCGCCCACGCGAGCGCCGCGCACAAGACCGGCGGCGACGCCTTCACCGTCCGGAACCTGGTGGTCGACCGGGACGGTTCGGCCGACGTCCGCTTCGACCGCACGTACAAGGGCCTGCCCACCTACGGCGGCGACGTCGTCGTGCACCTGAAGAAGGACGGGACGTTCGACTCGCTGGCCACCGGCGCCAGGACGACCGGCGAGGTCTCCACCACCCCCCGGCTGACCTCGGCCCGGGCCGCCGCCGTGTCGAAGGGCGCCTTCCAGGGCCGCGTCGACGCGGTCTCCACCCCCTCCCTCGCCGTGCGGATGAGCGGCAGCAGCGCCGCCCTGGTCTGGGAGACGGTCGTCAGCGGTACGCGCGCCGACCAGACCCCGAGCCGGCTGCACGTACAGGTGGACGCCCGTACGGGAAGCGTCGTCAGCACCAGCGACGAGATCGACACCTTCGCGGCACCCGGTGACGTCCACCCCGTGAGCGGCCCGCTCTCCGCCGCTCCGCAAGGCGCCGTCACCCCCAACGTCGCGGCCACCGGCCAGTCGATCTACAGCGGCCAGGTCTCCATCGACGTCTCGCAGTCCGGCAGCGGCTACACGATGCAGGACCCGTCGCACGGCAACGGCTACACCACCAACCTCAACCACGCGACCAGCGGCACCGGCAGCGTCTTCACCAGCTCCACCGGGCGCTTCGGCAACGGCACCAACAGCGACGCCTCCTCCGCCGGGGTCGACGCCCACTACGGCGCCGCGGAGACCTTCGACTACTACAAGAACGTCCAGGGCCGCAACGGCATCTTCGGCAACGGCCAGGGCGTCCCGTCCCGCACCCACTACGGCAACGCGTATGTGAACGCCTTCTGGGACGGCAGCCAGATGACGTACGGCGACGGCCAGGGCAACGCCCGCCCGCTGGTCGAACTCGACGTCGCCGGGCACGAGATGAGCCACGGCGTCAGCGGCGCGCTCACCGGCTGGGACGAGACCGGCGAGACCGGCGGCATGAACGAGGGCACCAGCGACATCTTCGGCACGCTGGTCGAGTTCTACGCCAACAACCCCGTGGACACGCCCGACTACACCATGGGCGAGCTGATCAACATCAACGGCAACAACCAGCCGCTGCGCTGGATGTACCAGCCCTCGCTCGACGGCCACTCGCCCGACTGCTACACCAGCGGCAACGGCAGCCTGGACCCGCACTACTCGATGGGCCCGCTCAACCACTGGTTCTTCCTCGCCGCCGTCGGCAGCGGCAACCACGGTTACGGCAACAGCCCGACCTGCAACAACAGCACGGTCACCGGCATCGGCAACGACAAGGCCGGCAAGATCTGGTACAAGGCGCTGGCCTCCTACGCCAACAGCCGGGAGAACTACGCCCAGGCCCGGATCGACTCGCTGAAGGCCGCCGCCGACCTCTACGGCGCGCACTGCACCGAGTACAACACCATCAACGCCGCCTGGGCGGCGGTGAGCGTCACCGGCTCCGACCCCGTACCCGGGACCTGCAACAGCCAGCCCGGCAGCCCGTCGGTCACCAGCCCCGGCAATCAGAACAGCACCGTCGGCACCGCGGTCAGCCTCCAGATCCAGGCGTCCGACCCCGGGGGCAAGACGCTCGGCTACAGCGCGACCGGACTTCCGGCCGGGCTGTCCGTCAACGCCACCAGCGGCCTGATCTCGGGCACCCCGACCACGGCCGGCACCTCCTCGGTGACCGTCACGGCGAAGAACACGGACAACGCCACCGGCTCCGCGACCTTCACCTGGACCGTCACCGGAGGCGGCAACCCGCCGCAGGGCTGCGGCAACCTGCCGGCCTGGAGCGCGACCACCGCCTACGTACCGGGCGACCAGGTCTCGTACAGCGGCCACAAGTGGCTCTCCACCTGGTACTCCACCGGTGCCACGCCGGACGCCCCGGCCTCCTGGGCGGTCTGGACGGACAAGGGCGCCTGCTGAACCGGTGCCTGACGAGCCCGTGACCTGACGACCCGGTGACCCGGTGACCCGGTGGGCGGTGCGACCGCGCCGCCCACCGGTCCATCCCCTTCCGGGTACCTCGGACCGTCCATCCCAGACCGCACACCACGACCCGACCGAGCCGGCGATCTCCCCACCGCCGGCTCGGTCGTCTGCCTGTCCGGCAGGCCCACCAGGGGCTCCGCGCGCGGGTGTTGACCCGCGCACAGGACAGTCCTACATTCGGCGCCGCACGAGGAGTGACCAGTTCATGATCCACGTCGGTAGGTGAACGAGGCTGCGTCCGGAGGGCTTGCGATGACCGAGCCGAGCGTTCCATCGGTGAGGACCCGGGTGGGTCCGCGGGCCGGACGCAGACCTGCCGCCGCACGGAACGCGCTGGTCGACGCCGTCGGGACACGCCTCGCGGACGGCGGCGGGGTCCTGGTCACCGGGCCCGCGGGCATCGGCAGGACCACGCTGCTCTCCGAGGTGGCACGGGAGCACGCCGCCCTCGGCCACCGGGTCCTGCGCTGCTCGCCGTCGCCCTCGGAACGCCACAGCCCGTACCTCGGCCTCATCGACCTGCTCGCCGACGTCGGCGAGGAGACCTTCCGCACGCTCGGCGACCATGAACGCGCCCTGCTGGAAGGGGCGTTGCTGCGCTCGCCGCTGCCCGCGGGCAGCGGCGGGGACGGCGGCCGCGACCAGCTCATCCTGCGGATCGCCGTCCGCGGCGTCCTGACCCACCTGGCCAGGACCGGCCCGGTGCTGCTGGTCGTCGACGACGCGCAGTGGCTCGACACACCGACGGCCCAGGCGCTGGCGTTCGTCGCCGGACGCGCCGCCGGGGACGGCCCGGCCGTACTGGTCGCCCGGTGCGAGGGAGCCTCGCCGTACGACTCGGCCGACCCCGGCGGCCGTTCACCGGAAGGCCCCGCGCACCTGGGCGCCTTCGAGGCCGAGGCGATGTGTCCGCGCCCGGTGCGCAGAGTGCCGGTGCCGCCCATGACCGTCCACGAGGTCGCCGAAATGCTCGACGCCCACGACGAACCCGCCTGGCCGCGTCCGCTGCTCTCCCGGCTGCACCTGGCGGGCGGCGGCAACCCCCGTACGGTGCTGGCCCTCAGCCGGGGGCTCGGCGAACGGGTCCAGGCGGCCGGGGGCGAACTGCCCGACCCCACCGAGCCGTTGCCGGTCCCGGAGAGCCTGCGCGGTCCGATCCGGGCCCGGCTCGACGCCCTACCGGCGGGCGCCCGCCGCACCCTGCTCACCGCGAGCGCCGCCACGGGCCCCACCGTGGAACTGCTGTACCGGGCCGGCTGCCGCGACGCCTCGGCCGATGTCGACCTGTGCGTACGGCGGGGCTTCCTGGAGTCGCCGGCGCAGGGCGTCATCCGCTTCCTCGACCCGCTGACCACGGCCGTGCTCCAGGCCGAGGCCACGCACGACGCCAGGGTGGGCGCGCACCGCGCCCTGGCCGCGGCGACCGACGACCCGGTCGAGCGCGTACGCCATCTCGCCCTGCTCACCGCGGGCCCGGACGCGGAGATCGCCGGCCGGCTCGCCGACGCCGCCACGGCCGCGCGGCGCCGCGGTGCGCCGGGGACCGCGGCGCGGCTCGGGCGCCTGGCCGCCGAGCACACCCCGGCGGCCGAGCGGACCGTCGACATCGAGCGGCGGCTCACGGCGGCGGAGGACGCGGTGGCCGCCGGGGACTTCGCCTTCGCCCGGCGGCTCGCCCACGAAGTGCTCGGCGACCTCGCGGACCCGGCCACCCGGGTACGCGCCTGGAACGTCGTCATCGACTCCTGCGGCCAGGCCATGGCCGAGATCGCGGACGTGCTCCCGGAGGCCGTACGGGACGCGGGCGGCGATCCCGGGCTGCTGGCCCAGCTCCACTACCGGATGAGCTGGCGCGAGTGGATGGTCGGCGGCTCGGCGGCCCGCGCGCACGACTACGCCGTACGGTCCGCCGATCTCGCCCGGCGCGCGGGTGACCGGCGCACCGAACTCCTGGCGCTGACCCAGCGGTCGGCGCTCGAACTCTTCCTCGGCCTGCCCGAGGCGGAGGCCACCCTCGCGCTCGCGCTGGCCGCGCCGCACGATGCCCGGGTGATGACCGACCACAACGGGCCGATCTACCTCAAGCACCGCTTCCATCTGGCGCACGACCGGCTGGACGAGGCCAGGACCGAGCTGCGCTCCCTGGTGTACCGGCTGCGGCAGCGCGGTTCGGCCGAGAGCCTGAGCCAGTGTCTGATCGGCCTCGCGCAGGTCGAGATCCAGCGCGGCCGCTGCCGGCAGGCGCTGACCGTCGCCCGGCAGAGCCTGCGGATCGCCGAACAGGCGGGGCTGAGCCAGGGGCCGGCCTGGTACACGGTGGCGCTCGCCGAGACCGAGGGCGGCAGCCTGGGCCAGGCGTTGGCGGCGGCCGAGGCGGCCCGGCGGCACAGCGAGGACGACGACGACCGGCTGTTCCTGCCGAGGGCCCTGCACGCCGAGGCGCGGATCCGGCTGTTCGGCGATCAGAGCGCGCAGGCGGCCCAACTCCTGCGGCGGACGGGGGAGATGGAGACCGCCCAGGGCCAGCGGGACCCGGCGACCCGGCGCTGGCACGCGGACCTCGCCGAGGCGCTGGCGCGCAGCGGCGCGCCTGACGAGGCGGAGGCGGTGCTCGCGCGGGCCCGCTGCCAGGCCGAGCACCTGGGGCGGGTCGGCGTCCTGGCCACCCTGGACCGGGCGGCCGCGCTGGTCCACGAGGCCCGGGGCGAACTCGACCTGGCGGCCGCCGGACTCGACGACGCCGCCGCGCGGCTCGGCGCGGTGCGCTACCCGCTGGAGGAGGCCCGTACGCGGCTGGCGCTCGGGCGGGTGCACCGCCGCCTCGGGGACGAGGAGTCCTCCCGCGCGGCCTTCGCCGAGGCGCTGCGGATCTTCACCAGGGCGGGCGCCAAGGCGATGGTCTCGGTGGCGCGGGCCGAACGGGACCGGGCGGAGACGGGGGCCGTGCGGCCGGCCGCGGAGGGTCCGTGGTCGGAGCGGCTCACGACGACCGAGCGCAGCGTCGTGGTCCGCGTCGCTCAGGGCGCGACGAACCGCGAGATCGCGGCGGGCCTGGTGGTCAGCGTGAAGACGGTCGAGGCGGCGCTGACCCGCGCGTACCGCAAACTCGGCGCGAAGTCCCGCGTGGACATCACCCGCATCATCCTCACGCGCCCCTGACGCTCCGCGCCGGAACGGCCCCCCTCCGGCCGGTTCGGCACCGCCGAGCCGCCCCGCCCCGCTTCCCGCCGCCGCGGCGGCAATTGGCAACCCGGTTGCCTCTCGGGAGCCCCTGCCGGGGGCACGGTCTGTGGGCTGGCGCCCGCCGCATCCCCGGCGCGACGGCGGGACGCGGATTCGACCTGCCCGGCGGTGCCAGTCGCCCTCCGGGCCGGGGTGCCGTGTGTGGCGGTCTCGGGTCGGCATCTGGGTTTCCTGGGCGGGTTTGGTACCGCCGGGCTGGCTACGTCTCGCTTCCGGCCGCTGCGGCGGCAATTGGCAACCCGGTTGCCTCTCGGGAGCCCCTGCCTGGGGCACGGTCTGTGGGCTGGCGCCCACCGCATCCCCGCCGCGACGGCGGGACGCGGATTCGACCTGCCCGGCGGTGCCAGTCGCCCTCCGGGCCGGGGGCACGGTCTGCGGGCTGGCGCCCACCGCATCCCCGCCGCGACGGCGGGACGCGGATTCGACCTGCCCGGCGGTGCCAGTCGCCCTCCGGGCCGGGGGCACGGTCTGTGGGCTGGCGCCCACCGCATCCCCGCCGCGACGGCGGGACGCGGATTCGACCTGCCCGGCGGTGCCAGTCGCCCTCCGGGCTGGGCGTCGCCCTGCGAACGGGGCCGGGGCCTCGCCCCGAGACGGGGGTCGGGCGTCGGCCCGGGACGGGACGCCGGGGCCGGGGGGCGGGCCGTGCCGGCCCGGGGCGAGCGGCGCGCGCTTCGAGCGGCGCTCGGAGGTGTCCACTTTGGTACGTGTCGCTTTTTGGACATGACCCCCCAGTTCGCGACTAATCCGCAGGTGGGAAGCGCTTTCACCGGCCGTTCGGACACGTGGAGGGACAAATCGGCAGTAGTCACCGAGTGCCGCGATCGGGTACCAATCAGTTACGGCACCTCGCGGCGTGACTCCCCGTCTCCCGAGAGTGCCGCCGACCGCGGCTTTCCCCAAATCCGCCGCGGCCGAAGCCGCCGAGGGCGCGACCGGACTGCTCGCCCGGTCGCCCCGGGGGGGAGTCCTCGGCGGAGGGGGTGGGGGTCGACCGGCCCAACGGTCCCCACTACAGGGAGTCGCCCGCTCCCGCGCGTCCACTGCGCGGGAGCGGGCGACTCACCGTACCGGAGCGGACGGACGCGTCACGGGAGGACGCAGCGCGCGAGCGTACTCGCGGTCCTGCGCCAGCTTCAGGCCCGCCTCGAACCGGCTGGACGCCTGGAGCCGTTCCATCAGCTTGGCGACGGCCCGCTGGACCGTACGGCGGTGCACGCCCATCTTCCGGGCGATCTGATCGTCGCTCAGGCCGTCCGACATCAGCCGGATGACCACCCGCTCCTGCGGAGTGAGGTCGCTCTCGCCGTCGCCCTGGCCGGAGAGCCCGTGCTCGTACGGGGTGGACCGCAGCCAGTAGTCCTCGTACATCGCGACGTAGGTCCTGATCAGGGCGGCCCCCCGGATCAGGATCATCGAGCGCGGCGGGTCGTCGGGGTTGGCCGGCAGACAGGCCACCATGTGGTCCATGATCAGCAGGTCGAAGGGCGCGTGGTCGACGAGCCGCACCTCGGCGCCCAGTTCGGACAGATCGCTGAGGTAGCGGGCCGAGCGGGTGCTCTGGAGGAGCGACTGCGGGTAGATCGCCCGGACCCGTACGCCCCGGGCGATCATCTCCGCGTCGCGGCCGAGCGAGTCCTCCAGCACCTGGGCCGGCGGCATCGGGCCCGGGTGCAGCGAGTCCGCGAACTTCCGGGTGGTGCCGTTGAGTTCCTGGAGGGCGCGGTCCTTGCGGCGCCGGTCGACGAGGAATTCGACCTCGACCTGTGACGCCTCGCGGGCGACGGCCGGCCGGTACACCGTCATCAGGGTCTGCGTCGCGTTCTGCAACGTGGCGGCGGTACGCACCCGCTCGGCCGCGTTGGCGTGGAACGCGTCCATCGTCCTGATCAGCGCGGTGTCCGGCTCGACCGGCTCGACGGAGCCGCCGTGGTCCTGGACCAGGCCGAGTGCGCGCAGCCGCCGCCAGCCCCGCTCGGACTGCTCGGCGTCCAGCCCGGCCGCCGCGCTGATCTCCTCGGCGGCTCCGCCGCCCTGCGCGCGCAGCGCCTGGTAGATCGAGAGCGCGAACTCCTCGTCACCCGGCATTCAGACGGCCCCTCCGAACTCAGAGGTCGAACTCCGCGGGGTTGAGGCCCACCGCGAAGCACGCCTCGCGCACCACAGCCTGCTCGGACTTGTCGAAGACGCCGTCCGCGCCGCCGATGACGATACCGATCTGGATGACGGCGCGGGCCTCGGCCGGCTTCTTCTGGACCTTGGCGATCTCCTGGAGCACGCTGACCTTGCCCAGGGCGAAGTCCGCGGTGAGCTTGCCGAGGTAGTCGTCGAAGCGGCGCTGGAGGTCGGGGCCCGGGAAGTTCTGGAGCACCTCGTTGGTGGCGATCAGCGACGCGACCCGCTGGCGCTCCGCGGGGTCGATGGTGCCGTCGGCGGCGGACACCAGCGCGCACATCGCCATGCTGGCGTCGCGGAAAGCGCCGCTCTTCAGGTCGTTCTTCTTGGCGACGAGCTGGGTCTGCATCGACTGGGCGGACTCTTTGAAGCGGTCCCACAGGGCCATGACGGTCACTCCTGAGCGGTTCGGTACGGGACCGCGAAGCGGTCGTACGTGAGTGGGCTGTGCATGGGGAGAACTCTTGGGGATCGTCAAGGAGTTCCCAAGTGGGGTCAGTCGAGTGGGCCGTGTTCGCCCTCGGCGAACATGAGACGGGGAGGACGGGAACGCGGCGCCCTCACACCCGGGGGAAGCGGGCCAGCAGCTCCCAGATGATCGGATTGCCGTCCAGCCCCTCGTGCATGTCCGTCAGATCGGCCACCACATCGTGCAGGAAGTCCCGGGCCTCCCGGCGCAGGGCGGTGTGCTGGAGGGACAGCGGCGGCTCGTCCTCCGCCCAGTCGGCGGTCACGTCCACATGCCCGAACCGCCGCACGAAGCGCAGCCGGTCGGTGGACTCGGTGAAGTCCAGTTCGGCGTACTGCGGGCGGGCCGCCCGGCTGCCGCGCGGGTCGCGGTCGAGCCGTTCCACGATGTCGCACAGCGCCCACGCGAAGTCCAGCACCGGCACCCATCCCCAGGCTGTGGACAACTCCCGCTCGCCCTCGGCCAGATACACGTCCCCGCAGAACAGGTCGTGCCGCAGCGCGTGGACGTCCGCCGTCCGGTACTCGGTCTGCGGCGGGTCGGGGAAGCGGCGGGAGAGGGCGTATCCGAGGTCGATCACGCGGCTGATCGTGCCATGCGCCCGGGTCCCCCACGCCGACGGGCGGCCCCGTACCCCCCGAAGTGCTCCGGGGATACGGGGCCGCCCGTGCGGACACGCGCCGGTCGCGTGCCGGGTGGCGGCCGGAGCCGCCGTCGTGTGCGTCAGAGCGTGACGCCGAAGTCGGTCGCGATGCCGACCAGACCCGAGGCGTAACCCTGGCCGACCGCGCGGAACTTCCACTCGGCGCCATTGCGGTACAGCTCGCCGAAGACCATGGCGGTCTCGGTGGCCGCGTCCTCGCTCAGGTCGTAGCGGGCGATCTCGGCGCCACCGGCCTGGTTGAGGATGCGGATGTAGGCGTTGCGGACCTGGCCGAAGTTCTGGCTGCGGGTCTCGGCGTCGTAGATCGAGACCGGGAAGACGATCTTCTCGATGTCGGCGGGCAGGGCCGCGAGGTTGACGTTGATCTGCTCGTCGTCGCCCTCGCCCTCACCGGTGCGGTTGTCACCGGTGTGCACGATGGTCTGGTCCGGGCTCTGCTTGTTGTTGAAGAAAACGAAGTGGCCGTCCGAGTAGACCTTGCCGCCCGCGTTGACCGCGATGGCGCTCGCGTCGAGGTCGAACTCCGTACCGGTGGTGGTCCTGGCGTCCCAGCCGAGGCCGACCGTCACGGCCGTCAGGCCGGGCGCTTCTTTGGTCAGCGAGACGTTGCCGCCCTTGGACAGGCTTACCGCCATGGGAAGTCCCCTTTTGTGGTCGTAGGTGTTGCCGACGAAACTACCGTCATCCGTCAAAACGCGAAGCGGGGATCGTACGGTTCCGCGCGGGAGCGGAAATCGGCGTGACGGACCGGCCCGGACGCGGGATCATGGGACACATGTCCGGACCACTCGTCATACGCGGTTCGGTCTCCGTGCCGGAGGCCGAGCTGATGTGGCGTTTCTCGCGTTCGTCCGGGCCCGGCGGCCAGCATGTGAACACCAGCGACAGTCAGGTGGAGTTGCGCTTCGACCTGGCGAACACTTCTTCGCTGCCGCCGGTGTGGAAGGAACGCGCGCTGGAACGGCTCGCGGGCCGGCTGACCGGCGGTGTGCTGTCGGTGAAGGCGTCCGAGCACCGCTCGCAGTGGCGCAACCGGGAGACGGCCGCGGCCCGGCTGGCCGCGATCCTCGCCCAGGCGACCGCCCCGCCGCCCCGGGCCCGCCGCCCCACGAAGATCCCCCGGGGGATCAATGAGCGGCGGCTGAGAGTGAAGAAGCAGCGCAGCCAGACCAAGCGGGACCGCGGCGGCGGCTGGGACTGAGCCCGCGCGGCCGTGCAGCCGGTACACCCGTACGGCCGTATCCAATGAACCGCGCCCGGTCGGCCGCACCCGCGAAAGCCCCTGCGTGCCCGCACCCGCCGAAGTCCCCGCGAGGGCCCGCGCACCCGTACGGCCGTACCCCGGCAGAGCCACGACCGCGCGCCCGTACCCCCGGCAGGCCCCGCCTGGGACCGGGCCTGCTCACGCCAGGAAGCGGTACCGCCCCCGGAAGTACGTCAGCGGTCCGCCGTCCGCGCTGGGCGTCCGCGCGGTCAGCACCCGGCCGATCACGAGCGTGTGGTCGCCCGCCTCCACCCGCTGCTCGGTCTCGCACTCGACTGTCGCCAGCGCCCCGCCGAGCACGGGCGCGCCCGACTCCTGACCCCGGTAGTACGAGATGTCCTCGAAGAGCAGCCGGTCGCTGATCCGCCCGCGCATCGCGAACCGCCCGGCGATGTGCCGCTGGCTCTCGCTCAGCACGGAGGCGGCCCAGCGAGGTTGCCGTTCCAGCAACTCGTCCATTCGGGAGCCGGCCCGTACACTCGCCAGCACCAGCGGCGGCTCCAGGGACACCGACATGAAGGCCGTCGCGGTCATGCCGACGTCCTCGCCGCGCGGGCCGTCCTCGGCGTCGTGCGCGCTGAGGAGCACCACGCCCGCGGCGAGGCGGGTCATGGCGGCGCGGAACTCATCGGTATTGGCGATCTGACCCATGGTGGTCCCAGAATGCCTGCCAGGCGAAGTGTGAAGCACGCTCCTCACGTTACGGGGCGGTGGAAAACATGGGCATCGGGCGGTGGTTGTAATCCGCATCGGCCCTGGTCCTAGGACCAGAGCTCTACGTTGCGTGTTCAACTGCTTACGTGATGATGTGACTTGAGTCACAAGGAGCAGGAATTGTTGACCCTGTGTACCGACCGTACAGCTCGCTGTGATTCAGTTGCCGGTGTAATCGGACGAGTGTGAGTGCGTAGCAGCGCAGGCCCGGGCGACCGGGCGGAACGACGACCGGAAACGGATTTCACTGGAGTCGCTGTCGAGGGCGTGGAGAGGGGCATGGACACCGAGTCGGAGCCGTATGTCCGCCTCGCGACCCTGCGTCAGGTGCATCAGGTCGTGGCGGACCTCAATGCGGCACGGAGCCTCGCCGACACCCTGCAAGCCGTGGCCGACGGGGTGGTGCGGGGCCTGGGATACGAACTCGCCGCCGTCAACCTGGTACGGCCGGACGGTGACCTCGTGGTGGCCGCCTTCGCCGGCAGCGCCGCCGGAGAGGCGCTGCTCGCCGGGCGGGTCGGCTCCCGCGCCTCCTGGGAGCGAAGGCTCACCATGGGGGAGCGCTGGGGCTCGCTGCGGTTCATCCCGCACACCGAGGGCTGGGTGCTCATCGACGACGACGTCCCGCAGTGGCACACCGAGGGCCCGCTGCCGCGCTTCCCGGACGAGTGGCATCCCGGCGACCGGCTCTACGCGCCCATGTACTCCTCGCAGACCGTCGGCAGCGAACTGATCGGCATCATCTCCGTCGACCGCCCGACCAGCGGCCGCCACCCCGGCCCCTGGGGCTGCGAAGCGCTCCAGATGTACGCCTTCCAGGCCGGCATCGCGATCAGCAACGCCCGGATGCGCGCCAATATGCAGCGTGCCCTGGTCCGACTGGAACGCGACCAGCAGGCGCTGCGGGCCAGCGAGGAGAGCTTCCGGCAGGCGTTCGAGTACGCGCCCAGCGGCATGGCCATCGCCGAGATGGGCGGCGACCAGCACGGCAAGCTGCTGCGGGCCAACGACGCGCTGTGCCGGCTGCTCGGCCGCTCGGCGTCCACCATGCGGCGCTACTCCTTCTCCGACCTCGTCCACCCCGAGGACGTCGGCCTGCTGCTGCGCACCTCCGCCGAGGGCGGCCGGGCCGAACTGCGCCTGGCCCGCCGCGACGGCACCTATGTGTGGGTCTCGCTGCGCAATTCGGTCGTCGCCGACACCACCGACGGGCCGCGCTTCCTGCTCACCCACGTCGAGGACATCGAGGAGCGCAAGAGCCGCGAACTCCAGCTCGCCCACCGGGCCAGCCACGACTCGCTCACCGGCCTGCCCAACAGCGCCGAACTGCGGGCCCGGCTGTCCGCCCGGCTGTGTTCGCGCCCCCTGGACAAGGACTCGGCCGCGCTGGCCGCCGAGGCCGAGGGCCCGGACGACTTCGCCTTCAGCTACGGCTACGGCCCCGACGAGATGGCCGAGCCGCTGGGCACGCTGGACTCCCACACCCATACCGTCGCCCCCGACGAGAGCGACGACGAGCAGAGCGGCAAGGGCCTCGCGGTCCTCTTCTGCGACCTCGACGGCTTCAAGTCCATCAACGACCGCTTCGGCCACCACACCGGCGACGCCGTACTGATCGAGGTGGCCCGGCGGCTGACCGGGGCCGTGCGCGACGGCGACACCGTCGCCCGGCTCGGCGGCGACGAGTTCGTCGTCCTCGCCGACGGCCTCGCCCCGGCCGACGCGACCGACCTCGCGGTCCGGCTGCGCAACGCGATCACGCCCCCGATCCGTGTCGACGGCCGGGCGGTACGGGTCGGCGCGAGCTTCGGCATCGGCTGGGCCGGCTGCGGTATGACAGCCGAAGAGGTGCTGCACTCCGCCGACCAGCGGATGTACGTCGAGAAGCGGTCCCGCGCCGCCTCCTCGCGCAACGCGCACCGCCGCGCCGGATGATCCGTGTCACACCCGCCCCCCGGCCGGGCCGCCCCAAGGCGGTAGGGGCCGGGGTCCACCTTGGGGCGTAGGGGAGATCGCTCTGCGGGGTGACCCCGTGACGGGTTCCCGTGCCTACGCTGGGTGATGTGCAGCGCATCTACGACTTTTTCCGCAGACACCCCACGTGGGTCGACGGCTTCTGGGCCCTCGTCCTCCTCGCGGTGTGCGCGGTGTGGGTCGCGGCGAGCCACGACAAGTCCCTGACCTCCCGGCTCGCGGCGATCCCCCTGTCGATCGCCCTCGCGCTGGTCGTGACCCTGCGGCGGCGCGCGCCGGAGAAGATGCTGCTGCTCGCCCTCGCCGCCGGACTCGCCCAGCTCGCGTGCGACGTGCGGACGAATCCGGGCGACGCCGCCTTCCTCGTCATCATCTACACCTGCGCCTCCAACGGGCAGCGCTGGTCCTCGCGGCTGGCCCTGATCGCGGGCCTGGCCGCGGCCCCGGTGTCGATGCTCCGCTGGCCGCCGGACGAGCCGTACGCGACGGTCTGGACGACACTGCTCCAGACCTTCTTCCTGGCCGTGATCTTCGCGCTGTCCTGGGTGGTCGGCGACCGGCTGCGCACCCGGCGGGCGTACTACGCGGAGCTGGAGGAGCGGGCCGCCCGCCTCCACCGGGAGCGCGAGGCGCAGTCCAAGGCCGCGGTCGCCGCCGAGCGGGCCCGGATCGCCCGCGAGCTGCACGACGTGGTCGCCCACAACGTCTCGGTGATGGTCGTCCAGGCCGACGGGGCCGCGTACGTCCTGGACGCGGCGCCCGACCAGGCCAAGCAGGCCCTCAGCACGATCTCCAGCACCGGCCGCCAGGCCCTCGCCGAGATGCGCCGGCTGCTCGGCCTGCTGCGGGCCGGGGACGACGCGGGCGGCGAGTACGTGCCGCAGCCCGGCGTCGACCAGCTCGCCGACCTCATCGACCAGGTGCGCGGCGCGGGCCTGCCCGTACGGTTCGAGGTGGCCGGTGAGGCCCGGCCGCTGTCCAGCGGCATCGAGCTGACCGCGTACCGGATCGTGCAGGAGGCGCTGACCAATGTGCGCAAGCACGGCGGCGACGGGGTGAGCGCCAAGGTCCAGCTGGGCTTCGGCGACTCCGCGCTCGACCTGCTGATCGAGGACGACGGCCGGGGCGCGCGGCACGAGGTGTACGAGCAGGGCGGCCGGGACGGACTCGGCCAGGGCCTGATCGGCATGCGGGAACGCATCGGGATGATCGGGGGCACGCTGGACGCCGGGCCCCGGCCGGGCGGCGGCTTCCGGATCAGCGCGGTGCTGCCCCTCCGGGCGGTGCGGTGAGAGACCGTACGCCCCGGGGCCGCCTGCCGGGCGGTACCCCTTGCCGTCGCGGCGGCCCGCCGCGGTGAGCCCGCCGACCGTACTGCCCTCACCGTCCTCACAGCCCCCCACTGACCCTCTCGGGAAGGACCACGTAATGGCGATCCGCGTCATGCTCGTCGACGACCAGGTGCTGCTGCGCACCGGCTTCCGGATGGTGCTCGCCGCCCAGCCGGACATGGAGGTCGTCGCCGAGGCGGGCGACGGCGCCGAGGCGCTTGAGGTGCTGCGGCACACCCGGGTGGACGTCGTGCTGATGGACGTCCGGATGCCGCGGATGGACGGTGTGGAGGCGACCCGGAAGATCCGCGGAGGCGACCGCGGCGAGCCCGGCGGCCCGCGCGTACTCATCCTGACCACCTTCGACCTCGACGAGTACGCCTTCGCCGCGCTCAAGGCGGGCGCGAGCGGCTTCATGCTCAAGGACGTGCCGCCGGACGAACTGCTCACCGCGATCCGGCTGGTCCACAGCGGTGACGCGGTGGTCGCCCCGAGCACCACCCGGCGGCTGCTCGACCGCTTCACCCCGATGCTGCCCAGCTCCGGCGCCGCCGATCAGCACAAGGAGATCGACCGGCTGACCGACCGCGAGCGCGAGGTGCTGCTGCTGGTCGCCCAGGGCCTGTCGAACGGGGAGATCGCCGCGAAGCTCGTGCTCTCCGAGGCGACGGTCAAGACACATGTCGGCCGCATTCTCACCAAACTGGACCTGCGCGACCGGGTGCAGGCGGTGGTGCTGGCCTATGAGTCCGGCCTGGTCAGGGCGGGCGGTGGCGCGTACTAGTCCATGCGGTGTCGGAAAAGGTAGGACCACTACCGGACCGGCAGGGCAGACTGAGCCCCGACCAGTTCGAACCGTGTCAGGGGGAGTACGACATGCGCGCCATCGTCTTCGAAGAACTCGGCGGTCCTGAGGTACTCACGGTCGCCGAGGTGCCGGTACCCGTGCCCGGCCCCGGCGAGGTCACCATCGACGTCGCCTACGCGGGGGTGAACTTCGCCGACATCAAGGCCCGCGCGGAGGGCTACCGCATACCCGGCCTGCCCTTCCGCCCCGGCCTTGAGGTCTCCGGGCTGGTCCGGGAGGTCGGCGAGGGCGTGACCGACTTCGTCCCCGGCCAGGAGGTCGCCGCGTTCATCGGCGGCGGCGGGTACGCGGAGGTCGCCGTCGCGCCCGCCGCCACGGTCTTCCCGGTCCCCGCCGGGCTCTCGCTGCGCACCGGCGCGACCCTGCCCAGCGTGCTGCCCACCGCGTACGCCCTGCTGCACGAGGTCGGCAGGCTGCGCGAGGGCGACACCGTACTCGTCCAGGGCGCGGCCGGCGGGGTCGGCACGGTCGCGGGCCAGCTCGCCCGGATGGGCGGCGCGTCGGCGGTCTACGGGGTCGTCTCCAGCCTCGACAAGGCCGAGCACGCCCTCAAGTCCGGCTACGACCAGGTGTTCGAGGCGACCACCTTCGACGCGGATGTGCGCGCGGCGACCGGCGGGCGGGGTGTGGACATCGCGCTCGACCCGGTCGGCGGCGAGACGTTCCGCCGTACGCTCGCGGTCGTCGGGCGTTTCGGGCGGCTGGTCTCCTTCGGCAACGCGGGCAACGAGGAGCCCTGGCAGGTCGGGCCCGCCCAGACGTATCCGCTGGGCGTGTCGGTCGCCGGGTTCTCCATCCTCACGATGGCTGCGGACGATCCTGCGGCGCTGCGGTCGCTCGCCGACCGCGCCTTCCACGCGGTCACCGAGGGCGGGGTGGAGCTGCCGGTCAGCGCGGAGTTCGCGCTGGAGGACGCGGCGCGGGCGCATGAGCTGGTGGAGTCCCGTACGAGTACGGGGAAGCTGCTGCTGCGGGTCGCGGGCGGGGCCGAGTAGCCGGCGGGCCCCGGCCGGTCGACGGGGCTCAGTCGAGGCTGTCCAGGCAGTGGGCGAAGGACGCGGCCGCCGCGTGGATGTCGGGCGCCGTCCACTCCAGGGCGGAGGCGGCGACCGTCACCTCGGTCGTGGACAGGCCCGGCAGCCCGGGCTCGTGGAAGAGGCCGGTGCCGAAGAGGCTGACGCCGGTCTGTTCGGCCTGGCGCAGCGACGCGTCGTTGAGCGCGTCGGCCGGGTAGGGCAGCCACAGCTGGAACTGGTGGGTGTGCGGCGGCTCCGGATGCACCCGGGGCCAGGTCAGGCCCGCGTCCGCGAGGCCGTCGCGCAGGGCGGTGGCGACGGTCTTGGCGTGCGCGACGTAGGAGGGCAGTCGCGGCAGCTCGTTCCGCAGCCCCGCGAGGGCGGACAGGGCCGCGGGGAACTGCTGGAAGAGCAGGCCGCCGTAGCGGTGCCGCCAGGCCTTCGCCTCCGCGATCAGATCGCCGGAGGCGGCCAGGGCGGCGCCGGAGATGCCGCCGAGCGACTTGTAGAAGCTCACGTAGACGCTGTCCGCGAGGCCGGCGATCTCCTGGAGCGAGTGGCCGAAGTGCGGCGGGCACTCCCACAGGCGGGCGCCGTCGAAGTGCACGACCGCGTCGCGCTCGCGGGCGGCGGCGACGGTCTGCGTCAGCTCTTCCCACGTCGGGAGTACGAAGCCGGCGTCGCGCAGCGGCAGTTCGAGCATCAGGGTGCCGAAGGGCTCCTCGAAGTCGCGGATGTCCGCCGCGGTCGGCAGGCGCGGTGCGGTGGTCGGGTGGACGGTGCGCAGGCCGCTGACGGTGCGGAGGGCGTCGCGCTCGTGCACTTCGGGGTGGGCGAGGGGGTGGAGGGCGACCGTGGGGTTGCCGGTACGGCCGGCCCAGGCGCGCAGGGCGGCTTGCTGGGCCATGGTGCCGGTCGGGAAGAAGGCGGCGTCCTCTGTGCCGAGCAGTTCGGCGACCTTCGCTTCTACGGCGGCGACGACGCCGTCACCGTAGAAGTCGGCTTCGGCGTCCAGGTCGTGGACGCCGTCCGCGTCGGCACTGAGCTGCGCGAGCTTTTCCCCCAGCTTCGTCGGCGCGGGTCTCGACAGCACCCGCGCGCAGCCCCGCACCGCGTCCCGCCGCCGTACCTTGCCTCCGTCATCACCCATCCCCCCATCCTCCCCCACACCTCGCCTCCGGCGCCCGCCCCCAGCCCCCGCCGCAACGGCGGGACGCGGGATGTGCCGTTTCGGCGGTGCCGAACTCACCGCACCCCTGCCCCCGCCTGGGGCGGGTTTGGGACCGCCGGGCCGGTTGAGTCCGCTTCCCGCCGCGGCGGCGGGGGTCTTTCGGGCTCGCCCCGAGCCCGGGCCGGGCCTCTGGGGGCGGTGCCCCCGGATCCGCCGGTCCGGCGGCGGGCTTTCGGGCCCCGGGCCCGGGGCTCTGGGGGCGGCGGCACCCCCCAATCCCCGCCGCAACGGCGGGACGCGGGATGTGCCGTTTCGGCGGTGCCGAACTCACCACCCACGTGCCGTGGGCCGGGGCCTTCGGGGGATGGCCGCACCCCAAATCCCCGCCGCAACGGCGGGACGCGGGATGTGGCGTTTCGGCGGTGCCGAACTCACCGCACGCCCCTGCCCCGGCCGGGGGCGGGTTTGGCACCGCCGGTCTGGCTGAGTTCGCTTCCCGCCGCAGCGGCGGGGGTTTTCGGTGCTCGCCCCGAGCCCGGGCCGGGGTTCTGGGGGCGGCGCCGCCCCCAATCTCCGCCGCGGCGGTGGGACGCGGGATGTGCCGTTTCGGCGGTGCCGAACTCACCGCACGCCCCTGCCCCGGCCGGGGGCGGGTTTGGGACCGCCGGTCCGCCCGAGTCCGCTTCCCGCCGCGGCGGCGGAGGGTTTTTCGGTGCTCGCCCCGAGCCCGGGTGGGGGTCTTGGGGGCGGCGCCCCCGGATCCGCGCCGGTCCGGCGGCGGGCTTTCGGGCCCTGGGCCCGGGGTTCTGGGGGCGATGGCGCCTCCAGATTCCGCCGCGGCGGTGGGACGCGGGATGTGGCGTTTCGGCGGTGCCGAACTCACCGGACACCCCTGCCCCCGCCTGGGGCGGGTTTGGGACCGCCGGTCCGCCCGAGTCCGCTTCCCGCCGCGGCGGC
This sequence comes from Streptomyces sp. NBC_00223, assembly GCF_036199905.1. Classification (NCBI taxonomy): domain Bacteria; kingdom Bacillati; phylum Actinomycetota; class Actinomycetes; order Kitasatosporales; family Streptomycetaceae; genus Streptomyces; species Streptomyces sp. NBC_00223. The sequence goes on from NZ_CP108109.1 coordinate 4,840,595, forward strand.
GGGGTGGGGCGCGCCAGGGGCCCCGGGAACGCCCGCCGCGCAGGCGTTCGCGTAGGATTGACGAGAAGGCGTCCGGTACCTCGGGGCAGGACTGGAACGGGAGGCGCAAAAAACAGTGGTCGTTGACGAAAAGCCGGCCCGACTGACCGTCGGAGTCGTCGGAACCGGCCGCGTAGGCCCCGCACTCGCCGCCGCGCTGAAACTCGCCGGCCACCGCCCCGTCGCCGCCTCCGGCGTGTCCGACGCCTCCCGCCGCAGAGCCGAAGCGCTGCTCCCCGGCGTCCCGCTGATGGAACCCGCCGCCGTACTGGCCCGCGCCGACCTCGTCCTGCTCACCGTCCCCGACGACGCGCTCCCCGACCTGGTCGCGGGCCTCGCCCGCACCGGCGCCGTACGCCCCGGCCAACTCCTCGTGCACACCTCCGGCCGCTACGGCGCCGCCGTACTCGACCCCGCCCGCCGCGCCGGGGCCCTGCCCCTCGCGCTGCACCCCGCGATGACCTTCACCGGCACGGCCGTCGACGTCGAGCGCCTGGTCGGCTGCTGCTTCGGCGTCACCGCCCCGGCGGAACTGCGGATGGCCGCCGAAGTCCTCGTCATCGAGATGGGCGCCGAGCCGCAGTGGATCGAGGAGGCCGCCCGCCCGCTCTACCACGCCGCCCTCGCGATCGGCGCGAACCACCTCGTCACCCTGGTGGCCCAGGCGATGGACCTGCTCCGCACCGCCGGCGTCGGCGAACCCGGCCGGATGCTCGGCCCCCTGCTCGGCGCCGCCCTCGACAACGCGCTGCGCTCCGGCGACGCCGCCCTCACCGGCCCGGTGGCCCGCGGCGACGCCGGCACCGTCGCCGCCCACCTCGCGGAGCTGCGCGCGCACGCCCCCGAGAACGTTCCCTCGTACGTGGCCATGGCCCGCGCCACCGCGGACCGCGCCCTGGCCAACGGAATGCTCAAAGCCGAATACGCCGAGGCGCTGCTCGACGCCCTCGCCGACGGAGGGACCCGATGACCCTGCTCGTCCACCGCGCGGACGAACTCGCCCCGGCCGACGCCGTCGTGATGACGATGGGCGCGCTCCACGAGGGCCACGCCGCCCTGATCCGGGCGGCCCGCGCCCACGCGGGCGACAGCGGCCGCGTCACCGTGACCGTCTTCGTCAACCCGCTCCAGTTCGGCCCGAACGAAGACCTCGACCGCTATCCCCGCACCCTGGACGCCGACCTGGAGCTCGCGACGGCGGCCGGGGCCGACACCGTCTTCGCGCCGCCCGCCGACGAGGTGTACCCGGGCGGACAGCCCGAGGTGCGCATAGCCGCCGGCCCCATGGGCGAGCGCTTCGAGGGCGCGTCCCGGCCCGGCCACTTCGACGGCATGCTCACCGTCGTCGCCAAGCTGCTGCACCTGACCCGGCCCGCGGCCGCGTTCTACGGCCAGAAGGACGCCCAGCAGCTCGCGCTGATCCGCCGCATGGTCACCGACCTGAACTTCGGCGTCGAGATCGTCGCCGTACCGACGGTCAGGGAGGGCGACGGCCTCGCGCTGTCCAGCCGCAACCGCTACCTGTCGGAGGCGGAACGTATCTCCGCCCGCGAGCTGTCCCGGGCCCTGTTCACCGGCCGCGAGGCCGCCCCCCGCGGCCCGGCCGCCGCCGTACGGGCCGCCCGCGCCGTGCTGGACGCGGCCGCAGACGCCGAGCCCCCCGTCGCCGTCGACTACCTCGCCCTGATCGACCCCGCCGACTTCACCGAGGCCGCGCCGGACCACACCGGCCCGGCCGTCCTCGCGGTCGCCGCCAAGGTGGGCGGCACCCGTCTGATCGACAACCTTCCCCTGGAGTTCGGAGCCCCCGAATGACCGCGACCCCCGCCGCCCCCGGCGACAGCACCGGCATACGCCTGCACGCCCCCGCCCCCGGCTGGACCCTCGACGCCGACGTCGTGGTGGTCGGCTCCGGCGTGGCGGGGCTGACGGTCGCGCTGCGGTGTGCCGCGTCCGGCGCCAAGGTCACGGTGGTCACGAAGGCGCATCTGGACGACGGCTCCACCCGCTGGGCGCAGGGCGGCATCGCCGCGGCCCTCGGCGAGGGCGACACCCCGGCCCAGCACCTGGACGACACCCTTGTCGCGGGCGCGGGCCTGTGCGACGAGCCGGCCGTACGCGCCCTGGTCACCGAGGGCCCGGCCGCCGTCCGCCGGCTGATCTCGACCGGCGCGCACTTCGACACCGACGCGGACAGCGGCGAGATCCTGCTCACCCGCGAGGGTGGCCACCACCGACGCCGTATCGCCCACGCGGGTGGTGACGCGACCGGCGCCGAGATCTCCCGCGCGCTGATCGAGGCGGTCCGCGCGGCCGGCATCGACTTCGTCGAGAACGCCCTCGTGCTCGACCTGCTCACCGACGCCGAGGGCCGCAGCGCGGGCGTCACCCTGCATGTGATGGGCGAGGGCCGGCGGGACGGGGTGGGCGCGGTACGGGCCCGCGCGGTCGTCCTGGCCACCGGCGGCATGGGCCAGGTCTTCTCCGCGACCACCAACCCCTCGGTGTCGACCGGCGACGGCGTGGCGCTGGCGCTGCGCGCGGGGGCCGAGGTCAGCGACCTGGAGTTCGTGCAGTTCCACCCGACCGTGCTGTGGCTCGGCCCCGACGCGGAGGGTCAGCAGCCGCTGGTGTCCGAGGCGGTCCGGGGCGAGGGCGCCCACCTGGTGGACGCCGACGGGACGCGGTTCATGGTCGGACAGCACGAGCTGGCCGAGCTGGCCCCCCGCGACATCGTCGCCAAGGGCATCACGCGCCGGATGCAGGAGACCGGCGCCGAGCACATGTACCTCGACGCCCGGCACTTCGGCGCCGAGATGTGGGAGCAGCGTTTCCCGACGATCCTCGCCGCCTGCCGGAGCCACGGCATCGACCCGGTGACCGGGCCGATCCCGGTCGCGCCCGCCGCCCACTACGCCTCCGGCGGGGTCCGTACCGACCTCAGCGGCCGTACGACCGTGCCGGGCCTGTACGCGTGCGGCGAGGTCGCCTGCACGGGTGTGCACGGCGCCAACCGGCTCGCCTCGAACTCCCTGCTGGAGGGCCTGGTCTTCGCCGAGCGGATCGCCGCCGACATCCTGGCGGCTCCCGCGAGCCCCGGCGAGCCGGTCGTCCCCGACCCGGCGGGCACCCCGCTGCTGGCCTCCGAGGCGCGCTACCGGATCCAGCGGATCATGACCGCCGGCGCCGGGGTGCTGCGCAGCGCCGACAGCCTGACCGAGGCGGCGGGCGCGCTGGAGCGGCTGCACACCGCGGCGGTGGAGGCGTACGACCGGGACGGCAAGACCGCCGAGCCGTGCGTGGAGACCTGGGAGGCGACCAACCTGGGCCTGGTCGCGCGGGTGCTGGTGGCCGCCGCCCGGCGCCGCGAGGAGACCCGCGGCTGCCACTGGCGCGAGGACCGCCCGGACCGCGACGACCCGCGCTGGCGCCGCCACCTGGTCGTACGTCTGACCCCGCACCGTACGCTCGCCGTCCGCACCACCGACGGGCCCGATTTCCCGGGCACCCGTGCCGTGGAGGGGGTCCGGATCGGGGATGATGGGGCCGCGCCGCACACCGGGCCGGGCAGCGCCGCGCGGCCGGCGCCGCGCACCGCCCCGCCCGCCCCCCACGACCGCGACCGCGCCGCACCCGCTTTGAAGGAGCAGCAGTGACCAGCCCCGACCGACCCCAGCCCGTCTCGCTCCCACTGCCGCAGATCGGCCCGCCCGCTGAGACCGGCGGAGGCTGCGGGGACGGCTGCGGCTGCGGCGACGGACACTTCGACGAGGAGTACGGCCTCGACCCGCTGGAGTGCGGTCTCGACCCGGACCTCGCCCAGCTGCTCGCCGACGCCGGTCTCGACCCCGTACAGGTCGAGGACATCGCGCACCTGGCCATCGAGGAGGACCTCGACCAGGGCGTGGACGTCACCACCGTGGCGACCGTTCCCGAGGACGCCCGCTCGGTCGGCGACTTCGTCGCGCGCGACGCCGGTACGGTCGCCGGGCTGCGGATCGCCGAGGCGGTGCTGTCGGTGGTCTGCACCGACGAGTTCGAGGTCGAGCGGCACGTCGAGGACGGCGACCGGGTGGTGGCCGGGCAGAAGCTGCTGACCGTACGGACCCGCACCCGCGACCTGCTCACCGGCGAGCGCAGCGCGCTCAACCTGCTGTGCCGGCTGTCCGGGATCGCCACGGCCACCCGGGCCTGGGCGGACGTCCTGGAGGGCACCACCACCGTGGTGCGCGACACCCGCAAGACCACGCCGGGGCTGCGCGCGCTGGAGAAGTACGCGGTGCGCTGCGGCGGCGGGATCAACCACCGGATGTCGCTGTCGGACGCGGCGCTGGTCAAGGACAACCACGTGATCGCGGCGGGCGGTGTCGCGCAGGCGTTCAAGCTGGTCCGCGAGGAGTTCCCCGACGTGCCCATCGAGGTCGAGGTGGACACCCTGCACCAGGTGCGCGAGGTGCTGGAGGCCGGGGCCGACCTGATCCTGCTGGACAACTTCACCCCGGCCGAGACCGCCGAGGCCGTCGCGGTCGTCGGCGGCCGGGCCTTCCTGGAGTCCTCCGGCCGGCTCACCCTGGAGACCGCCCGCGCCTACGCGGACACCGGGGTGAACTTCCTGGCGGTGGGCGCGCTCACCCACTCCTCCCCGATCCTGGACATCGGCCTCGACCTGCGAGCGGAAGCGTAGAGGCGGATGCTGCTCACCATCGACGTCGGCAACACCCACACCGTCCTCGGTCTTTTCGACGGCGACGAGATCGTCGAGCACTGGCGGATCTCCACGGACCCGCGCCGCACGGCGGACGAGCTGGCGGTCCTGCTCCAGGGGCTGATGGGCATGCATCCGCTGCTGGGCGACCTCGGGGACGGCATCGACGGCATCTCGATCTGCTCGACGGTGCCCTCGGTGCTGCACGAGCTGCGCGAGGTGACCCGCCGCTACTACGGCGACGTCCCGTCGGTCCTGGTCGAGCCGGGCGTCAAGACGGGCGTGCCGATCCTGGTCGACCACCCCAAGGAGGTCGGCTCCGACCGGATCATCAACTCGCTGGCCGCCGTGCACCTCTACAACGGGCCGTGCATCGTGGTCGACTTCGGCACGGCGACGACCTTCGACGCGGTCTCGGCGCGCGGGGAGTACGTGGGCGGCGCGATCGCCCCCGGCATCGAGATCTCGGTGGACGCGCTCGGGGTGCGCGGCGCCCAGCTGCGCAAGATCGAGCTGGCCCGGCCGCGCAGCGTCATCGGCAAGAACACGATCGAGGCGATGCAGTCCGGCATCCTCTACGGTTTCGCCGGCCAGGCCGACGGCATCGCCGAGCGGATGGCCCGCGAGCTGGCCGACGACCCCGACGACGTGACGGTCATCGCCACGGGCGGTCTGGCCCCGCTGGTGCTGGGCGAGGCGTCCATCATCGACGCGCACGAGCCCTGGCTGACGCTGATCGGCCTCCGCCTGGTCTACGAACGCAACGTCTCCCCGTCCTGAGCCCCTGCCCCTCCCGGGGGCCCGGATCACCGGGAGAGGGCGGGGCGCCCGGTCGTGAGGGCGTACGGACAGGCCCGACGCACCGCGTATATCGCGTTACGCGATGTTTGTCCTCTTAGCACTTAAAGTCCATGCATGCCCACGCCCCACGGAACCCGCGGCGGAATGGCGTTCAGCGCGGACGAACTGCGCGTGCTGCGACGCGCGCTCGCGGAGGTGCTGCACCCCAGCCGTACCGCAGACGCCGCCGCGGCCACGGTCGCCGCCGTCGTCGCACCCCGCTCGGCCGAGTACGTTCGGGACTGTCTCCGGCTCACGGAGGCGGTCGACGAGGCGGTACGGGAGGCGGGCCGGCTGCACGCCTTCCTCCTGGACGAGCTGCGCCGCTACCGACAGGCGCTGCCCGGCACCGCGAGCGGCTACCTGGAACGCCTGACCGCCGCGCTCGCCGACGGCTACCCACCCGGGCCGGACGACCTGGCCGCGTTGCGCCGCCTGCGCGCGCTGCCCTGCACCGGCCCGGAGTACCACCGGCGCACCCGACTGCTGCGCCGCTGCGAAACCCTCGCGGAGAACGACGTCCGACTGCGCCTGGAGGCCCATATGTCCGCGCCGCGCCGCCTGCTGACCCTGCCCGGGCTCGCCGACGAGCCGAAGCCGGAGGAGAAGCCGGACAAGCCCGCGCCGAAGCCCGGCACCCCGGCGACTCCCGAGACCCCGAGCCGCCCGATTCCCACCCCCGGCGAGATCTGGCCCCCGCACCGCCGCAAGCGGACCGCCCCCAAGCCCGAGGAGACCGCCCGCAGCGCCTGAGACGGGCGACCGTCCGCAGTGCCCGAGCCGCCGGGGACGCCCCCGGCGGCTCGGCCCGCTTTCGGGCCGGTCAGTCCGTCACCGACCCTCTGACCAGCCGCAGCGCCTGGGCCAGCCGGTCGGTGAGGTCGAAGAGCTCGTCGGAGTAGGCCAGCGCCCGCCAGCTGACCATCAGCAGCACCGCGGAGCCGATCTCCGGCGGCCGGGCCGCGTACGCGCAGGTCTGGAGGATCGTGCCGGGCCCGGCGACGTCCGCGCCAGGGCCCATGCCCCGGTCCACGTACTGGTGGCAGACCCGGACGGCGGGCCCGATCGGCAGGTCGCCGTACTCCGTCTCGGGCCGGTTCACCGAACGCTCGGTGGGCGTGGCCAGGAATTCGGCCATCCGCTCGACGGTCACCTCGGGCAGCTCGTCGTCCGGGTCGAGGTTCGACACCTCGATCCGGGCCAGCTCGCCGAGCGTCGGGTCGGGGCAGAAGAAGAACGCGCTGACCGGGTTGCGCATACGCGCGTCCAGCGTCGCCTCCGTCAGCGCGTCGGCCAGGTCGTCCACCAACTCGTCGGGCGTTTCCGGGCCCAGCTGCCCCCGCGCCGCCTTCCGCGCCCACGGCCCGGGGTCGGGCTCGTCGTGCACCGGCAGGACGACCGCCCCGCGCGGAACGCCGAAGTACACCGTCCAGTCGTCATGCCCTGTCACCATCACGCCATCCACTGCGGGGTCGTGGCGACCGTGTCGAAGCCGCCCGACCGGCGCCGCCGCCGGTTGCTCCAGGGGGCGGAGAACGTCGGCGGCGGGCGCGGCGGGCGGTTCGCGATCGCGCGTGCGAAGTCGAGGCGAGCCCATCGGCAGGGCGTCACCGACTGCTCACGGTAGTGGCCCCGCGGCGCCGGCCCGGCCGGAAGGCCCGCCTCCGCCCCCACACGACGCCGGTTCCGCGCGACCGGCGGGCGGGACCGGCGCCGATGGGTACGGCGGCCGGTTCGGTCCCGCGCGACCGGCGGGCGGCGAGATCCGGCCACCGGGCGACCGGGCCGGCTCCGCCGCCGTCGCTCAGGGCTCGTCCTTGCGGCGGCCCGCGGCCGCCACCGCCCCCGCCGCCGTGGCGAGCAGGGCGATCCCCGCCCCGGCCGCGACGAGGCGGCTGATCCGGCCCAGGGTCCGTTTGGCGCCGAGGACGGGCGCCAGACGGCCTCCGGGGTCGTATACGACCTGGACGGTCGCGCCCGTGTCGCCCGCGCACGTCCGGTCGTCCTGGTCCACCTGCCGCGTGGAGCCGTCCGGCAGCCGCACCCGGCAGTAGGCCACCCGGCTGCCGCGCGCCGCCCACGCCGGGGACGGCGGCTCCAGCGTGGCGGCGACCTGCTTGCCGCGGGCCGCGAGATACCACTGCGGGGCGCTCAGGAACGAGGTGAAGTACAGCACGGCCACCGCGGACAGGCTCAGCAGGACGGCGGCCTCCCGGCCGCGCGACTGCGGGGTCCTGATCACCAGGAACACCATCCCGCCCGCGCCCAGGGCGGCGATCAGCAGGCCGAGCGGCCGGTCGACCAGCACCGTGGTGGCCAGCACGGCCGCCAGTCCCACGACCGCGCCCAGCACGACCAGCCCCCACCCCGTGGCGACCTCCTTGCGGAGCGAGGGGGAGCTGTCGGTGGTGAGTCTGCCCTCGGCCGGTACGACCCCGAACTCGGTGACGATGTGCCGGACCTGCCGCTCGCCCTGCTCGGTCGAGGCCAGCCCGCGCAGCCTCGGCAGGTCGAAGCCCGCCGCCGCGAGCGACTTGCGGGCCTTCGCGGAGAGCCCGTCGAGCAGCGCCCCGACCGGCTCCTGGTCCCGTTCCGCCATGGTGCAGACGCCCTTTCGAACCTACGTGTCCCCGGATCCGGTACCGGCGTGTCCGGCGGCCCCGCTCAGCCGATGACGGCCGCCCTGGCCAGATTGGACCACCGGGCCGCCGACGGCAGCGTCTGACGTGCCGTGAGCGGCGCGCACCCACCGATCGCCACGGTCCTGAACCGCGTCGCGCCGACTGTGTGTAGCGGGCGCACGCTCTCGGGCGGGGCCTGTCGGGCTTCTCATCGGCGTCCGGCTTTCTTCCGTGACCCGTGCCCGGCAACTCGCCCGGCGTCGGAATCCGGGGCCGTCGCCGTACACCGCATTGCGCGGATTCCCGGCCCGGTTCCCGATCAGCGCGGTGGTGTCACACGGTTGCGTGCGGAGCACAGCGACCTCGTAGGGTTCACCCGGCACCGGCCCGTCCCGGTACCGACGCCGACATCCGCCGGCATCGGCTCGGACACATTCAGGTGATCTCCCATGACCCGAGAGTGTGAACCGCCCGCGCGGGGACGGACAACAGGGGCGGGCAAAAGCGTCTTCGACGGCGTGGCTACGCTGGGCGGTATGGACTACGTTTCCGCGATCGTGCCGCCGCTGGTGATGGCGGTCTTCTTCATCGGCCTCATCGTGACCATCATCAAGAATCAGGGCGGTGCCAACAAGGCGAAGGAGGACGCGGCCGTCGACGCCGCGTTCGCCCGTGCCGAAGCGGCGAATCGGTCGGCCGTCGAGGAGAGCTGAGCAGGACCGCGCAACTCCGGAAAGCGGCAATTCGGGCATTTATCATTGTGGGCCCGTAGTATTTCCGGTGTGCCCCGACCACTGGGAGAGCTCGAAGACGCCGTGATGACCCGGGTGTGGGAGTGGAACCGCCCGGTCACCGTTCGTGAGGTTCTGGAGGATCTCGCGCAGGATCGTTCCATCGCGTACACAACGGTGATGACCGTAATGGACAACCTGCGGCAGAAGGGCTGGCTGCGCCGCACGGCGGAAGGCCGCGCTTATCGCTATGAGGCGGTTTCGACGAGAGCGGCATACTCGGCCGCACTGATGAACGAGGGATGGGCCGCGAGCGACAACCCCGCGGCGGCCCTCGTGCACTTCTTCGGCATGATGACCCCGGAACAGCGGGAAGCGGTGCGCGACGCATTGCGCATCATCCAGTCCGTGGACCCCTCCGGGTCGGAGGAACCCGAAGGGCGATAGCGTCCGCCCATGCCCCTCATGTCGAATGACGTCACCATCCGCAGGGCCCGCACGGGCGATGTGATCGCCCTACGGCGGCTGCTGGACTCCTATGTCCGCGACGGCATCCTGCTCGACAAGGCGACCGTGACGCTTTATGAGGACATCCAGGAGTTCTGGGTGGCGGAACGCGACGAGGACGCGAGTGTCGTCGCTTGCGGCGCGCTGCATGTGATGTGGGAGGACCTGGCCGAGGTCAGAACGCTCGCGGTGGACCCCGCGATGCGCGGCAAGGGGGTCGGCCACCAGTTGCTCGCGAAGTTGCTGCAGACCGCCCGCTGGCTCGGCGTCAGGCGTATTTTCTGCCTCACCTTCGAAGTGGACTTCTTCGCCAAGCACGGCTTCGTCGAGATCGGCGAGACCCCGGTGGACGGCGATGTCTTCGGGGAGCTGCTGCGTTCCAATGACGAGGGTGTCGCGGAGTTCCTCGACCTGGAGCGAGTGAAACCCAACACCTTGGGTAACAGTCGCATGCTACTGCAACTCTGAGTGATCCGGTTTGTCCGGATCGCGCTACCTCGTACGATCCTCTTCGCGCACCTCTTCGCGCAAGGGGTTTGTGTTTTCCGGGGAAAGACGCTTTGCTTTTACCGTTAATCCGTTTTCGATGAAAGGGAAGCCGGTGGCACAGAAGGTTCAGGTCCTTCTTGTTGACGACCTCGACGGTGGCGAGGCCGACGAGACCGTGACGTTCGCACTCGACGGTGTGACGTATGAGATCGACCTCACCACGGAGAATGCCGACAAGCTGCGCGGGTTGCTCAACCCGTACACGGACAGTGGCCGCCGCACCGGCGGGCGCGCCGGGCGCGGGCGTACCAAGGCCGTCCGCGGCAGTGGCGGCTCCGGTCCCGACACGGCGAAGATCCGCGCCTGGGCGAAGGAGAAGGGCTACGAGGTCAACGACCGCGGCCGCGTCCCCGCGACCATCCGTGAGGCGTACGAGAAGGCCCACGGCTGATTCTGGCCACGGGCCCGCAGGGTGATCCGATGGCATGCCGTTGCCAGGGCTGCCACCAGCGCCGGCAGACCGATGGTGACCCCCGTTCCATCGGCCTGGCCCGCCACACGCAGCGCGGGCACGGCGGACTCCACGTCGAAACCCGGCCGGGGCGGCCGCAGCCACACCGGTGCCGACCGGTCGTACGCGGCCTCCCGGCGGCCCCACTCGGGGTGGGCCGGGGCGCGCATGTGCTGTCCGGAGCCGAGGGCGGACAGATCCAGTGGGATACCGCCCCACTCCAGCCATTCGAGCAGCCCCGGCAACTCCTCCGCGGAGCCGGCGGCGACCAGCAGCCGGATGCGATGGCCGTCCAGGGCCACCGGCCCCAGCTGGTCCGGCCGGGAGAACCGGCTCAGCATCGCGAACCCGGCCTCCGCGGGAACGTCCAGTGCGTCGAACCGCACCCCTGTGACCAGACCCGGGGGCAGCGATCCCGTGACCGGCCACCCCAGCTCGTGCTCGTACCAGCCCATGTCGAGTGCAACTGCCGGACGGGGCAAGGGTTACGGACGGTTGGGTGATGAATACGTCATGTCACCGGACGGCCGGACCCCGGCACCCGGCCGGCGGCACCGGCACGGACGGCCGTACGGGCGCGGCACCGCACGCGGGAGGACCCCCGCGACCCTCGCGTGAAGTTGTTCGCCCTTAGCGCACTCCGGAAGTCCTCCGGGGGGTGGATTGTCGGCGACCGAGGGTAAGAAGTACCTAGTGGGAAGGGCTGGTGTTCGATCAGGCGGGGCGGGCGTTCGCCACGGGCGTACTTGATAAAGGGGCGTTTGCCTGGCCTGGGGGAACATCGTCTCGCACCATCGAGGTTGTGGGAGTGACGTCAGCCGGTAGCGCAGCTTTCCCCGCGAGAGCGAGGAGTGATACGTGAGCGGCGCCGCTGTGCGGGACTAGCATGCGGAAGGACAGGGAGGGGACCGCCCCCTCACTGCCCGACCGCTCTGAGGAGCGATTAACGATGTTCGAGAGGTTCACCGACCGCGCGCGGCGGGTTGTCGTCCTGGCTCAGGAAGAAGCCCGGATGCTCAACCACAACTACATCGGCACCGAGCACATCCTCCTGGGCCTGATCCACGAGGGTGAGGGTGTCGCCGCTAAGGCCCTGGAGAGCCTCGGGATTTCGCTCGAGGCGGTCCGTCAGCAGGTGGAGGAGATCATCGGTCAGGGCCAGCAGGCCCCGTCCGGGCACATCCCCTTCACCCCCCGGGCCAAGAAGGTCCTGGAGCTGTCGCTCCGCGAGGCCCTTCAGCTCGGCCACAACTACATCGGCACCGAGCACATCCTGCTCGGCCTGATCCGCGAGGGCGAGGGCGTCGCCGCCCAGGTCCTGGTGAAGCTGGGCGCCGATCTCAACCGGGTCAGGCAGCAGGTCATCCAGCTGCTCTCCGGTTACTCCGGCGGGAAGGAGTCGGCCACGGCCGGCGGGCCGGCCGAGGGCACCCCCTCGACCTCGCTCGTCCTGGACCAGTTCGGCCGCAACCTCACCCAGGCCGCTCGTGAGACCAAGCTCGACCCGGTGATCGGGCGCGAGAAGGAGATCGAGCGGGTCATGCAGGTGCTGTCCCGCCGTACCAAGAACAACCCCGTCCTGATCGGCGAGCCCGGCGTCGGCAAGACCGCCGTCGTCGAGGGCCTGGCCCAGGCGATCGTCAAGGGCGAGGTGCCCGAGACGCTCAAGGACAAGCAGCTCTACACCCTTGACCTCGGCGCCCTGGTGGCCGGCTCCCGGTACCGCGGTGACTTCGAGGAGCGCCTGAAGAAGGTGCTCAAGGAGATCCGCACCCGCGGCGACATCATCCTGTTCATCGACGAGCTGCACACCCTGGTCGGCGCGGGCGCCGCCGAGGGTGCGATCGACGCGGCCTCGATCCTCAAGCCGATGCTGGCCCGGGGTGAGCTCCAGACCATCGGCGCCACCACGCTCGACGAGTACCGCAAGTACCTGGAGAAGGACGCGGCCCTTGAGCGCCGCTTCCAGCCCATCCAGGTCGCCGAGCCGTCGCTGCCGCACACCATCGAGATCCTCAAGGGCCTGCGGGACCGCTACGAGGCGCACCACCGGGTGTCCATCACCGACGAGGCCCTGGTGCAGGCGGCCACGCTGGCCGACCGCTACATCTCGGACCGCTTCCTGCCGGACAAGGCGATCGACCTGATCGACGAGGCCGGCTCCCGGATGCGCATCCGCCGGATGACCGCGCCGCCGGACCTCCGCGAGTTCGACGAGAAGATCGCCGACGTGCGCCGCGAGAAGGAGTCCGCGATCGACTCGCAGGACTTCGAGAAGGCCGCCTCCCTGCGGGACAACGAGAAGCAGCTGCTCGCCGCGAAGGCCAAGCGGGAGAAGGAGTGGAAGGCCGGCGACATGGACGTCGTCGCCGAGGTCGACGGCGAGCTGATCGCCGAAGTCCTGGCCACCGCCACCGGCATCCCGGTCTTCAAGCTGACCGAGGAGGAGTCCTCCCGGCTGCTGCGCATGGAGGACGAGCTCCACAAGCGCGTCATCGGCCAGAAGGACGCCGTCAAGGCGCTCTCCAAGGCCATCCGCCGCACCCGTGCGGGTCTGAAGGACCCCAAGCGTCCCGGTGGCTCGTTCATCTTCGCCGGCCCGTCCGGCGTCGGTAAGACCGAGCTGTCCAAGGCGCTCGCCGAGTTCCTGTTCGGCGACGAGGACGCGCTGATCTCCCTCGACATGTCGGAGTTCAGCGAGAAGCACACCGTCTCCCGGCTCTTCGGCTCCCCGCCCGGCTACGTCGGCTACGAGGAGGGCGGCCAGCTCACCGAGAAGGTGCGCCGCAAGCCGTTCTCCGTCGTGCTCTTCGACGAGGTCGAGAAGGCCCACCCCGACATCTTCAACAGCCTGTTGCAGATCCTGGAGGACGGTCGGCTGACCGACTCCCAAGGCCGGGTCGTGGACTTCAAGAACACGGTGATCATCATGACCACCAACCTCGGCACCCGGGACATCTCCAAGGGGTTCAACCTCGGCTTCGCCGCCCAGGGCGACACCAAGACCGGGTACGAGCGGATGAAGAACAAGGTCAGCGACGAGCTCAAGCAGCACTTCCGGCCGGAGTTCCTCAACCGTGTGGACGACGTCATCGTCTTCCCGCAGCTGACCCAGGACGACATCCTTCAGATCGTCGACCTGATGATCGGCCGGGTGGACGAGCGGCTCCGCGACCGCGACATGGGCATCGAACTCAGCTCCGAGGCCAAGGTGCTGCTCTCCAAGCACGGCTACGACCCGGTGCTCGGCGCCCGGCCGCTGCGTCGGACGATCCAGCGCGAGATCGAGGACTCGCTCTCCGAGAAGATCCTCTTCGGCGAGCTGCGTCCCGGTCACATCGTCGTCGTGGACGTCGAGGGCGAGGGGGAGAACGCGAAGTTCACCTTCCGCGGCGAGGAGAAGGTCACTGTGGCCGACACCCCGCCGGTCGAGACGGCGGGCGGACCGAACCTCTCCAAGGAGGCGTAACGCCTCCGGCGCGGTAAGCACGACCACGGGCTCGGCCCCGGACCTACAGGTCCGGGGCCGAGCCCGTTTCTTCGTCCAGGACGGTCACCGTGACGTGCGGGATGCGGTCCGCGTTGAGGACCGCGACAGACGAGGGCAACGCCACCTTGGTGAGCCGGGTCAGCCCGGCCAGCGGCGCGAGGTCGACGGACATGGCGCCGGTCGGCAGCAAAGACAGCTGGCTCAGTGAGGGGAAAAGCCGGGCCACCGTGCCGTGGTGACCGCGAGCCACTGGACGAGCGTGGTCTTGCCCGACCCGGCGACCCCGCGCAGCAGCACCCGGTCGTGCCCGGCGAGCGCCTGCTCGGCCGGCTAGCGGGCCGGAAGGGGGCCTTCGCAGGCCCAGAGCGGCGTCCCCCGCGCCGGGCAGGAAACCGGCGAGCACCCCGGCGGCCACCGCCTCCTCGATCGTCCCGGACCGGCCGGTCGGCGCGGCCTCCAGGCTGTAGTACGCGGCGTCCAGCGGCCAGGTGGCCCGCTTGCGGTCGGTGAGGTCGAGGCCGAAGATCCGCAGGGTGCCGTGCCGTGTGGCGAGGTAGGTGCCGTAGCGGTGCTCGAACTCGGCCGTCTCGTCCGTGAGCTGTCCGGGCGGGCTGGTCAGCCGGGGGACCCGCAGGTCGTGGGCGGCCCGCCCCGGCTTTCGTCCGCCGTCGCGGGCGGCCCGCCGGCCCACCCCGCGGGCGCGGTGTCGGGCTCACTCGTAGCTCAGCGCGGCGCCGCCGCCGTCGCGGGGGGCGCCGATCTCCAGGTAGGTGCCGGTGGCCGCGTCCTTGGGGCGGAGCGTGAAGGAGACCGTGTGGGTGCGGCCGGAGCTGCGCTCCGCCTCGCCGCCCACCTCCACGACCCACGCCTTGACGCCCCCGCTCCCGGTCCTGGTCCGCTGGAGCTGCACGGCGAACTCCATGTGGATCTCGCCGACCTCGAACCGTACGGCCTGGCCGACGCCGCGGGCCGCGCCCGTGATCAGGCCCTGGCGGACGGCCTCGACCGCGTCGGCCAGCTCGATTCCGGTGATGTCGGCGAGCGCGTCGTCGTGTGCCGGCATGGCCGTGGCCCCCCTCTGAGTCAGGGCATCCCACCGTACCCGGGTGAGGTGTCCCACGTGACGCGGACCACTTACTAACCGGAATAGTGGACGGCCCCCGGGGTTGCGGCGGGGGGTGCGCGGCGCATGGCGGAGGCGCGGGCCGACTGCGCCGTATGTCCGACTTGAGCCCACCTGCACCGATTCGCATATCGGACTTCAGGGATGTTTTCGCGGGGTGGATCGGGGAAGTCCGAGCCGTTCCGGCTACGACCTCGCCTAGTAAGGGGGGTCCTTGTCGGCGGGTGGGAGCCCGGGTTACCAAGGATCTGCGACGGGCCGCAGCCGGAACGTCGCTCCCCCACCCAGGAGGTCATTCTCTCCATGCGTATGAACACGACGAAGAAGAACCGCAGCCACAAGTCCATCACCCGCGGCCGTGTCGCCGTGGTGACCGGAGGACTGGTCGCGGCAATCGCGCTCGGCTCCACGGCGGCGCTGGCCGCCGACGGCCAGCACGAGGGCTTCCTCGCCGCGGGATCCGCGAGCAGTGTCTCCCAGACGGTGCAGAAGCAGGCGACCGACCAGAAGGCCGCCGCCACGAAGGCCGAGGCGAAGAAGCAGACCGACGCCGAGCACCGCAAGGCCGAGGCCGACGCCAAGAAGCGCGCCGAGGCGAAGGCCGCCGCCGACCGCAAGGCCCGTGCCAAGGGCTGGGTCACCCCGACCACCGGTTACGTGCTCGGCGCGGGCTACGCCCAGGCCGGCCCGCACTGGGCCCACACCCACTCCGGTCAGGACTTCGTCGTGCCCACCGGCACCACCGTCCGGGCCGTCCACAGCGGCACCGTCGTGACGGCGGGCTGGGGTGGCGCGTACGGCAACAACATCGTGATCAAGCACGCCGACCACCTGTACTCGCAGTACGGCCACCTGTCGAAGATAGGTGTCACGGTCGGCGAGCACGTGAACACCGGCGAGACGATCGGCAAGTCCGGTTCCACCGGCAACTCGACCGGCCCGCACCTGCACTTCGAGGTCCGTACGACGCCGTACTACGGCTCCTCCGTCGAGCCGCTGCACTTCCTGCGGACGCACGGCGTCAACCCGTAAGGCGGGAAAACAGGGAACGTCACCCGGTAGGTGTCAAGGCATCCGCCGGGGAGTTCACCCCATGAGCACCGCCCGGCTCCGACTGGGCGACAAGATCGAGGGCGACTTCGAGGATGGCCGCGCGCTTCTCCTCGGGGTCGCCCTCGATGTTCTGCATCGCGAACATGCCGGCGTGCATCGCGAAGAGCGCGGTGATGCTGCGCACCTGCGCGGTCATGGGGGCGTCGGACTCCTTGAGCAGCCCGTTCAGGGCGGCGAGCCTGGTCTTGAAGGTCTGGCCGATGGCCAGGTCGCGGACCGTGGCCTGGTTCTCCTGGATGAAGCGGAAAAGGTCCTCGGCATTCCACAGCGCGACGCTGTAGCGGCGCAGCATCTCCTGCTTGGTGGCCAGCGTGCGGGGCTGTGACTCGGCCCAGACGATCAGCTCGTCGATCGGCTTGGCCAGATCGTCGGCGATGCTGATGAGGATGTCTTCCTTGGTCTTGAAGTGGTAGTACAGCGCGGCCTTGGTGACGTCGAGGTGCTCGGCGATCTCCCGCAGCGAGGTCTTCTCGTACCCGTGGCGGGCGAAGAGTTCCAGGGCGACGTCCTGGATGCGGCGGCGCGTGTCGCCGCGGCGCGGCTGCTGCGGTGTGGCCATGGCTGTCGCTCTCCTGCTGTGCACTACGCGTCACCCCGCGAACACGGAGTGACGGGCCCGACGGGCCCACCGTACGGCCTTTCTTCGACCCTACGCACTTACTTGACGCCCGGCTAGTAAGGACCGTAGCTTGTCGCAGGTAGATATACTAGCCGGGCGGCAAGTAAGCATCCTCTGAACGACCGCCCTCTCCCGGGGGAAGGAACCACGGTCATGTCCCAGACCGATGCGCCGCCCGCCACCAAGGAACCGCGCGAGCGCAGTGTGCGCGTGGTCATGGTCGGCCTGATGATCGCGATGCTGCTCGCGATGCTCGACAACATGATCGTCGGCACCGCGATGCCGACGATCGTCGGCGAACTCGGCGGCCTCAGCCACCTCTCGTGGGTGGTCACCTCCTACACCCTGGCCACAGCCGCCTCGACCCCCATCTGGGGCAAGCTCGGCGACATGTACGGCCGCAAGGGCATCTTCCTCACCTCGATCGTGCTCTTCCTGCTCGGCTCCGTGCTCTCCGGAATGTCGCAGTCGATGGACCAGCTGATCAGTTTCCGCGCCGTCCAGGGTCTGGGCGCAGGCGGTCTGATGGTCGGCGTGATGGCGATCATCGGCGAGCTGATCCCGCCCCGCGAGCGCGGCAAGTACCAGGGTCTGATCGCCGGTGTGATGGCCATCGCCATGATCGGCGGCCCGCTGGTCGGCGGCTCCATCACCGACAACTGGGGCTGGCGCTGGAGCTTCTACATCAACCTGCCCATCGGCGCGGTCGCCCTCGCCATGGTCACCATCGTGCTGCACCTGCCCAAGAAGCGGGCCGAGAGCCGGATCGACTACCTGGGCGCGGCGCTGCTCACCGTGGCCATCACCTCGCTGGTGCTGCTCACCACGTGGGGCGGGACCCAGTACGCCTGGGGCTCCGGGATGATCATCGGGCTGCTGATCCTCGGCCTCGCCGCGCTGGGCGCGTTCCTCTACGCCGAGACCCGAGCCGCCGAGCCCGTGCTGCCGCTGCGGATCTTCCGCAACGGCAACTTCTCGCTGATCTCGCTGATCGGCTTCCTGGTCGGCTTCACGATGTTCGGCTCGATGACCTTCCTGCCGCTCTACCAGCAGACCGTCCAGGGCGCCTCCGCGACCAACTCCGGACTGCTGCTGCTCCCGCTGCTGCTCGCCATGATGGTCGTGTCGATGGTGGCCGGCCGGGTCACCAGCTCCAGCGGCCGCTACAAGATCTTCCCGATCATCGGCGGCGCCCTGATCACCGTCGGCCTCTATCTG
The DNA here is from genome assembly GCF_036199905.1 of Streptomyces sp. NBC_00223. NCBI lineage: Bacteria > Bacillati > Actinomycetota > Actinomycetes > Kitasatosporales > Streptomycetaceae > Streptomyces > Streptomyces sp. NBC_00223. The sequence goes on from NZ_CP108109.1 coordinate 4,858,601, forward strand.
CTGTCCACCATGGACGTGCACACCAGCCGGGTGACCTCGGGCATCTTCATGGCCGTGCTCGGCATGGGCATGGGCTTCATCATGCAGATCACCATGCTGATCGCTCAGAACAGCGTGGAGATGAAGGACATGGGTGTCGGCTCCTCGTCGTCCACCCTGTTCCGTACGATCGGCGGCTCCTTCGGTGTGTCGCTCTTCGGCGCGCTGTTCGCGCACAAGGTGCAGAACGCCATGGACAGCGGCGCGGCCGCCGGCTCGTCGGCCACCAAGAGCGGGGCCCAGCTGGACCCGGCGACCATCGCCAAGCTGCCGGACACCGTGAAGGACGCCTACTTCCACGCGGTCGCCTCCGGCACCCACACCGTCTTCCTGTGGGGCGCGGTGGTCAGCGTCGTCGGCTTCATCGCGGCCTGGTTCATCGTCGAGATCCCGCTGCGGGGCTCGGCCGGCAAGCCCGCCACCGACGACGGTCAGCCCGCCGAGCTGGCCGAGGCGATCTGACCGGGCGGCGGTAGCCGCCACCACAGCACAGCAGGTACGACGGCGGCGCGGGAAACCCCCGCGCCGCCGTCGTCGTATGTCGTCGTGCGTCCTCGTCATACGCCGTGGGGGCGGGCGGCCTCAGCGCGGCAGCAGCAGCTGGGCCACCGCGCCTCCGCCGTCCTCCTCGGGGGCGTTGCGGAAGGTCAGCCGGGCGCCCAGCACCCGGGCCTGCCCGGCGGCGATGGTCAGCCCCAGCCCGTGCCCGCTGCCGGAGCGGTCCGAGCTGCCGGTGCGGAAGCGGCTCGGCCCCTCCCGCAGCAGCGCGGGGGCGAAGCCGGGGCCGTGGTCGCGCACCCGTACGTAGGGGCCGTCGACCACCACCTCGATCTGCGGCTCGCCGTGCCGGTTGGCGTTCGCCAGCAGGTTGCCGAGGATGCGCTCAAGGCGCCGGGGATCGGTCTGCACGACCGCGTCCTCCGTCACCAGGACCTTGGCGTCGGGCGCGAAGGCGGGCACCCGGCGGCGGACGAACTCGCCCAGCGCCACGTCCTGGAGGTCGGCGTGCTCGGCGGCGCCGTCCAGCCTGGCCACCTCCAGCACGTCCTCGACCAGGGTGCGCAGCGCGTGCACCCGGTCCCGTACCAGCTCCGAGGGGCGGCCCGGCGGCAGCAGCTCGGCGGCGGTGACCAGGCCGGTGACGGGGGTGCGCAGCTCGTGCGCGATGTCGGCGGTGACCCGGCGCTCGGCTTCGAGCCGCAGCTGGAGGGCGTCGGCCATGGCGTCCACGGCCCGGGCCAGCTCATCGGTCTCGTCCCGCACCCGGCGGCCGCCGATGGCCTCGCGCACCCGTACGTCGGTGTCGCCGTCGGCGACCTTGCGGGCCGCCGTGGCCGCCTTGCGCAGCCGCCGCGACATCCGGCCGCCGATCAGCACGCCGATCGCCGTACCGCCGACGACGACCGCGAGCGCGCCGACCATCAGCGCCCGGTCCAGGTCGACCAGCACCGAGTAGCGGTCGGTGAAGGTGCTCTTCAACGAGAGCACCCCGCCGTCGTTCGCGGGGGTCTCGGCCCAGACCGTGGGGGTGCCGTCGCCGCTGTTCTCGACGTAGGTGGCGCGCTGGCCCTTGGCGGCGTAGTCCTTGAGCGCCTTGGGCAGGTCGGGGTCGTCCAGCCGGGCGTAGAAGACCAGCCGGCCGGTGGTCTCGTAGATCCGCAGCGCCGACTGCACCCGCTCGTCCTGGACGTCACGGGTGCTGTTGATCATGCTGACCTGGGCCGCGTTGTGCACGACCAGGCTCAGCGCGACAGCGACCAGCGCGGACACCCCGGCGATGGCCACGCTGAGTTTCCAGCGCAGTCCGCTGCGGAAGAAGGCACGCATCGCTCAGGCCCGCAGCTTGTAACCGAAGCCGCGGACGGTCTCCAGCCGCTCCTGGCCGATCTTCGCCCGCAGCCGCTGGACATGGACGTCCACCACCCGGGTGTCGCCGCCCCACTCGTAGTCCCAGACCCGCTCCAGCAGCCGGTCGCGGGACAGTACGGTGCCCGGCGCGCCCGCGAACTCCAGCAGCAGCCGCATCTCGGTCGGGGTCAGGGCCAGCCGCTCGCCGCCCCGGGTGACCTCCATGCCCTCGGGGTCGATCTCGATGTCGCCGAAGGACAGCAGCGTGACCTCGTCCGTGTCCTCGGCGGAAGAGGCCCGGAAACGGCGCAGTACGGCCCTGATCCTGGCCACCAGCACGGCGCCGTCGAACGGCTTGGTCACGTAGTCGTCGGCGCCCGCCTCCAGGCCGAGCACGACATCGATCGCGTCGGCCCGCGCGGACACCATGATCACGGGCACGGTCGACTCGTCCCTGATCCGGCGGCACAGGCTCACCCCGTCCAGGCCCGGCACCATCACGTCGAGCAGGGCGAGGTCGGGCCGGTCGGCGCGGAAGGCCGTCAGCCCGGTCACGCCGTCGGGGGCGGCGGTGACCTGGAAGCCGTCCCGTTCGAGGGCGAGGGTGGTCGCCTCACGGATGACGTCGTCGTCCTCGACGAAGAGGACATGGGTGACATGGGGTGCGTGGGTGGCGGCCATGGCCCTATCGTCCCCCGACCGGGACGGTGGCCGTCGGGGCGGGGGCAGTGGCCGTCGAGGGAGCGGTCGGGGTCGCCCCGGTGCCCGGAGCGGTGGCGGTCTCGGCGGCGGTGCCGGGCGCGGCGGCACTGGGCAGCCCGGGGTCGAGCAGGACGGACCTCGGCAGCGGCGCCGGATCGGTGGAGGTCGGCTCGGGCGAGGCGCTGGGCGTCTTCGCGTCGAAGTCCGAGAACGAGCGCGCGACCTGGACGAACCGATTGGCACGCCACACGTAGGTCACGGCCTCCTCGCCGGTCGGGTACGCCACCGGGTCGTCGGTCCGGTAGACCTCGTGGACGATCTGGAGCCGGCCGTCCTCGACGCTGGCGTAGACCGGAGGCCGCTCGTCGGCGAACACGTTCAGGTACTTGCCGTTGATCATCCGGTAGACGTAGGACGCGATGCCGAGCCCGTCACCGCAGGTCGTCACATTGACGACCAGGTCCGGGCCGTCGCCCTCGGTGAGGTCGCCCGCGTCGGTGTCCATCGGGTAGCGGTCGCCCACGCACGGGGTGAGGTCCTCGCGCACGTCCGCGCTGACCCCGGTGTCCTTGCGGACCATGACCGCCAGCGCGGCCGGGTCGGCGGCGATGGCGGGCGCCGCGGTGGAGGGCGTCTTCATGGTCGCGGTCGGCGCTGGCCCCTCCCTGCGGGCCCCGGTGGCCGTCGTACCGCAGCCCGCGACCACGGCACACGCGCAGAGCACGCTCATCGTGGCGATCGGGGCTACGCCGCGCACCGGTCCTCCCTGCGTGTGTAGCCGTATCGGCCGTGCTCCAGCTCGTACCGCAGCCGGGCCAGTGCCCGGTGCAGCGTGCTCTTCACCGTACCGGTGGACATCCCGAGGGCAAGAGCCGTCTCCTCGGTGCTCAACTGGCCGTAGTGCCGCAACATGACGACCTGCCGCTGCTTGGGCGCGAGCACCCGCATGACGTCGCGCAGCATCTCGCGGTCGGCGCGCTGCTCGGCGCCGTCGTCCACGGTGGCGTCCGGCAGCTCGACGGTCGGGACCTCCTCCAGCTTGCGGTTGCGCCACCACTCGGTCCGGGTGTTGATCATGACCCGGCGCATGTACGCGTCCGCGAGGGTCTTGTCCGCGATGCCGTGCCAGCGCGGGTAGGTGCGTACGAGCGCGGTCTGTACGAGGTCCTGGGCGTCGATGGGGTTCGGCACCAGCCGGCGGGCGCTGCGCAACAGGGCGTCCTGACGGGTCCGTACGTACTCCTCGAAGTCCAGTACCGCGCCGTCCGCAGCCATGTGCGCCTCCACCCCGTTTGCCCGAGCGGCCGGGCGGGAAGATCTCCCACCGGCCGATCTCGACGCTACGGAGCGGATGTTGGGCTTTGGCCACCGCCAACGCTCGGTGGCCGCACAGCAATCCATCGGTTGTGTAACAGAGCCGGGCGCGGGTGCCGGACGAATGCGCCGAAGGGTATGCGCGGGGCGAATCCGGGCGCGGCGGACGGCAGATGGGCCTGCGCGGCCGACTGACGGGCTTGCGCGGCCGGGCGGGCGACGCGGCCGCGCGGACCGATCGCGCGGCAACCGGGGTGCGGGCGCGCGGGGTTGCGCGGCCGGCACGGGTACGTGGGCGACCGGCTTACGCGGGCAGACGGTAGAAGCCGTCGGCGAGCGGTTCCACCAATCCGTCCTCGACCAGTCCGTCCAGCGCGCGGGCCCGCTGCACCGGCTCGTGCCAGACGGCGTCGAGGGCGGCCTGCGGTACGGGCCCGGTCGTCGCCCGCAGCACGGCCAGCAGCCTGCCGCGCACCTGCCGGTCGGTGCCCGCGTACGTCTGACCGCGGCGCGGCGGACCGTCGTGGGCGGGCGAGCCCGCCAGCCGCCAGGTGCAGCGCGCCGCCACCGGGCAGGCCCCGCACTCGGGGGAGCGGGCGCCGCACACCAGGGCGCCCAGCTCCATGGTGGCCGCCGCCCAGCGCGCGGCCGTCGCCTCGTCGAGCGGCAGCAGCGCGTCGGCCATCCGGCGCTCGGCGGCCGTCGTCGCGTTCGGCGGGTATTCGACGCCCGCCACGAGCCGCGCGAAGACCCGCCGCACATTGGTGTCGAGCACGATGTGCCGCCGCCCGTACGCGAAGGAGGCCACGGCCGCCGCCGTGTACTCGCCGATGCCCGGCAGCGCCAGCAACTCCGCGTGGTCGCGCGGGACTTCGCCGCCGTGCTGCTGCGCTATGGCGGTCGCGGCCGCGTGCAGCCGCAGCGCTCTGCGCGGATAACCGAGCCGGCCCCAGGCGCGCACCGCCTCACCGGGGGACTCGGCGGCCAGATCGGCCGGGCGGGGCCAGCGGGTCAGCCACTCCTCGTGCACCGGCAGCACTCGGCTGACCGGGGTCTGCTGGAGCATGAACTCGCTGACCATCACCGACCAGGGACCGGCGTCCGGGCGCCGCCACGGCAGATCGCGGGCGTGGTCGTCGAACCAGTCGATCACCAGGTCGTGCAGCTCGGTCACGGCGGCGGCCGGCGGCGTGGCCGGCGCGGCGGACCCGCCGGCGGCCGCGGGCGCGGCGGCCGCGGGTGAGGCGGCCTCTGGCGCGGCGGTGACGGGCGTGACGGTGACGGGCGTGGTGGCCGCGACCGTCGGGGCGGTGGGCGGGCGGGTGGTCGCGGGGGCTTGGGGGAGGTCTGTGCTCATGGCCTTCCGATCCTCGCACACGGCACCGACAACGGTCGCGGACAGCGACCGCGCGCCCTTTGTCCATGATCGTGCCCACCGTAAACGTGATGATCGGCAAAGAGCGGGCGGGTGATGCGGCGACACGCGGGTGATCTCCCATAGAGTTCGTCTGTGGGCTCGATGCGCAATCCCGTGGGACCTCTGCCGTCCTCTATTTACTGGCGACGGCGGGTCGTTGCGCTGTGCCTGCTCGCAGTGGCCGCCCTGATCGCGATCTGGCTGCTCAACTCCCGTGGCGGGGGCGGTGGTCAGGACTCGGGCGCGCCCGCCGGCTCCCACACCCCGGTCGCCTCGATCACCCCGGGCCCCGACCCGTCCGGTACGCACTTCAGCGGCCGGCCCGGCGGCCGGGACACCGAGCCCGGTGACGACGGCGCCGCCAACGGCGGCGCGGGCGACGGCGGTTCGACCGGTACGGCGGACACCGCGGGGTCCTCGGGCTCCTCCGGGACCGCCGGTTCGACACCGAGTGGCGATCCGTCGGACGGCGCCGGCACGGGTACGTCGTCCGGCACCTCGGTGGGCGGCGCCGCCGGTACACCGACCCCCGCCCGGCCGGTGCCCGCCGACGCCTCGCTGCCCACGTGCGCCCCCGGTTCCGTCACGCTCTCGCTGGCCAGCGCCAAGAACTCGTACTCGCCCGGCGACACCCCGACCTTCCTGCTGCGGGCGACCAACGCGGGCGGCGTGACCTGCAAGGTCGACTTCGGGCCGAAGAGCGCGGTGTTCACGGTCACCAAGGCGGCGGACAGCGGCCACGTATGGGCGTCGAACGACTGTCCGGCCACGGGCGCGAATCTGCTCCAGGTGCCCGCGCACGGCTCCACCACGTACACGCTCCGCTGGGACGGCAAGACGAGTTCCCCGCAGTGCGGCAAGCCCAAGGGGCAGCAGACCGCCCCCGGCACCTATCTCATCCAGGCCCAGCTTCCGGGCTACCCGGCCAAGCAGCTCTCCTTCTACGTCGCCGCGGATTAGCCTCCGGCTCGGCTTGTGGGCTCAGAGCCTGCCCTCAAACGCCGGGCGGGCTCTTCTGCGCTCAAACGCCGCGCGGGCTTTTCTGCCCTCAATCGCCGGGCGGGCTGGGGGTGAACCTGCCGGGCCTGCCGCAAAAGCGGCTAGACGTAGCGCTCCAGGATGGAGGACTCGGCCAGCCGCGAGAGCCCCTCTCGCACGGAGCGGGCTCGCGCCTCCCCGACCCCGTCGACCGTCTGCAGATCGTCCACACTCGCGGCAAGCAGCTTTTGCAGCCCCCCGAAGTGCTCGACCAACCGCTCTATCACCGTGTTCGGCAGCCTCGGCACCTTCGCCAGCAGCCGGTAACCACGCGGCGACACCGCGGAGTCCAGCGACTCGGGCGAACCCGTGTAGCCCAACGCCTTTGCCACCGTGACGAGTTCGATCAGATCGCCCTGCGGCAGCGCGTCCAGCTCGGCCAGCGCCTCCGGCACCGTACGGCTGCGCTTGGCCGTCGGCTCCGGCACGTAGTCCCGGGCGACCAGCTCGCGTTCGGGCTCGACGCCCGCGATCAGCTCGTCCAGCTGAAGCGTGAGCAGCCGTCCGTCGGTGCCCAACTCCACCACGTACTCGGCGATCTCCGTGGCGATCCGGCGGACCATCTCCAGCCGCTGGGCGACCGCGCTGACGTCCCGTACGGTGACCAGGTCCTCGATCTCCAGCGCGGACAGCGTGCCCGCCACCTCGTCGAGCCGCAGCTTGTAGCGCTCAAGTGTGGCCAGCGCCTGGTTGGCGCGGGACAGGATCGCGGCGGAGTCCTCCAGCACACGGCGCTGACCGTCGACGTACAGCGCGATCAGCCGCATCGACTGGCTGACCGACACCACGGGGAAGTTGACCTGCCGGCTGACCCGGTCCGCGGTGCGGTGCCGGGTGCCGGTCTCCTCGGTCGGGATGGTCGGGTCCGGCACGAGCTGGACCCCGGCCCGCAGGATCTTGGTGATGTCCTTGTCGAGGATCAGCGCGCCGTCCAGCTTGCACAGCTCGCGCAGCCGGGTCGCGGTGAACTCCACGTCCAGCACGAAACCGCCGGTGCACAGCGACTCGACGGTCTTGTCCATGCCCAGCACGATGAGTCCGCCGGTGTTGCCGCGGACGATGCGCTCCAGGCCGTCCCGCAGGGAGGTGCCGGGCGCGACGGCGCTCAGCGCGGCGCGCATCAGCCCGCCGTCGGCGCCGGTGCCCCCGCCGGTCCTGCCGGCAGAGTCCCCCGCCGCCTTGCGGGCCGGGGTGGTGCCCCCTGCCCGGTCATTGGCTGCCACTCTGCAATCCTCCGGTAGCTACGGATGCCCACTGCCCACTGGGCGAGAGGTGAGACCAGGGCAAAGTTTACGTCTTTCCCGCCGAACCCCGCGGCTGACTCCGATCGCCGGGCGGGAACGGGAGGCCCCCGCAGGGGTCCTCACCTGGGCGGGTACGGTCCGGCCGACCGGTTGCGCGGGCTAGCGTCGGGGCAGTGTGCGCAGCGCGTCCCCGATGTCGGCGACCTCGATCACCTTCATCCCCGCGGGCACCTTCCCCGGGTCCGGCGGGACCAGCGCGTGGGTGAAGCCCAGCCGGTGCGCCTCGGACAGCCGCCGCTGCACCCCGGTGACGCGTCTGACCTCGCCCGCGAGCCCGACCTCGCCGATCGCGACCAGATTCTGCGGCAGCGGGGTGTCGATCGCCGCGCTGGCCAGCGCCAGCGCCACCGCGAGGTCGGCCGCGGGCTCGGTGAGCTTCACCCCGCCGACGGTCGCCGTGTAGATGTCCTGCTTGCCGATCGACTTGATACGTCCGCGCTGTTCGAGCACCGCGAGCATCATCGACACCCGCGAGGTCTCCAGGCCCGAGGTCGTACGCCGGGGCGAGGGGATCTGGGTGTCCACGGTCAGCGCCTGCACCTCCGCGACCAGCGGCCGGCGCCCTTCGAGTGTCACGGTCAGACAGGTGCCCGGCACCGGCTCGTCCCGCCGGGTCAGGAACAGCCCGGACGGGTCGGCGAGTCCGGTGATGCCCTCGTCGTGCAGTTCGAAGCAGCCGACCTCGTCCGTGGCCCCGTAGCGGTTCTTCACCCCGCGGATCAGCCGCAGCCGCGCGTGCCGGTCGCCCTCGAAGCTCAGCACGACGTCCACCAGGTGCTCCAGCAGCCGGGGCCCGGCGATGGCGCCGTCCTTCGTCACGTGGCCGACCAGCAGCGTCGACATCCCGCGCTCCTTGGAGGCGCGGATCAGGGCGCCCGCGACCTCGCGGACCTGCGCCATGCCGCCGGGCGCGCCGTCGATCTCGGGCGAGGCGACGGTCTGCACCGAGTCCAGCACGAGCAGGGACGGCTTCACGTCGTCCAGGTGCCCGAGGACCGCGGACAGATCGGTCTCGGCGGCGAGGTAGAGGTGATCGGCGACCGCGCCGATCCGGTCGGCCCGCAGCCGCACCTGGGAGGCGGACTCCTCGGCGGTCACGTACAGCGTCGGGCCCCCCTCGCTGGACGCCTTCGCCGCCACGTCCAGCAGCAGCGTGGACTTGCCGACGCCGGGCTCGCCCGCGAGCAGCACCACCGCGCCGGGCACGAGGCCGCCGCCGAGCACCCGGTCCAGCTCGGGGACGCCGGTGCTGCGCGCGGTGGCCGTGCGCCCGTCCACCTGGCCGATGGGACGGGCGGCGCTGGTCACCCGGCCGGGGGCGGTGGTCCGTACGGCGGGCGCGCCGCCGTACGCCTCGACCGTGCCCCACGCCTGGCACTCGCCGCACCGGCCGAGCCACTTGACCGCGGTCCAGCCGCATTCGGTGCAGCGGTAGGAGGGACGGTCCTTGGACGCGGGTTTACGGGCGGAAGCCATGCGGGCCACGTTAGCGGGCGGGTACGACAGCGGGCCGCCGGTACCGGCCGGGACGGTCTCGGGCAGGTGTTCACGGGGGCGCGCTTTCAGGGGGAAGTTCAGGGGGAGCGCTTAGGGGGCGCACGGGAAGCGGGGACGAGTGCGCGGGCGTGTATTCACTCGTACGAGCGGGTGATCTGTCCCCTTTCGTGGAAGATCCTTACCCATAAGGATTAAAAGGGGCCAGTAGTGCTGAAGTGGACCCTGTAACGGGCCTACCGTCGCCCGGTGATGAGCAGGCAGGAGACCCCCGCCCCGAGCCCCGGCGCCCACCGCAAGCACCGTGCGCCGGCCGGGCGGGCACGCGCGGAACGGGAGTCGGAGCGGGGCCACGGCGGCCGGTCCCCCGACCGGGAGTGCGGTCAGCGACCGCAGGGCACGCTGCCCATGCAGCCGCCCGGGCACTACGAGCCGTATCTCGACGGCCTGTTCACGTACTGCCTGTCCATCCTCTGCGAGCACGACGCCGCCGCGGGCGCGCTCGGTGAGGTGCTCGCGCTCGCCGAGCGGCAGCGGATGAAGCTGCGCGACTCCGGACTGCGGCTGCCCTGGCTCTACGCGCTCGCCCGGTGGGCCTGTCTGCGGAGGCTCGCGGCCGGACTGCCGGGCGCGCCGCGGATGTCCGCGGAGGTCGCCGAGCAGCGCCGCGCCCAACTCGCCGCGCTCTCCTGGCCGGAGGCGGCCGGCACCACGCCCGAGCAGCGCGAGGCGCTGGAACTGGCCGTACGCCATCAGCTCTCCGCCCAGGACGTCGCGCATGTCCTCGGGCTCGACCCCGACACCGCCCGGCAGCGGCTCGCGCGGGCCGCCTGCGAGGTCGAGCGCACCCGTACGGCGCTGGCCGTCGTCGACACCGGGCGCTGTCCGGAGATCGCCCGGCTCGCGGGGGAGACCCGGGTGCTGCTCGGCCCGGCGCTGCGCGCCGAACTCGTCCGGCACGTGGACGACTGCGGGCTGTGCCGGCGCACGGCCGAGCGGGTGGTGGCCGCCGGGCCGTGGCCCGGGGTCTCCGACGCCACGGCCGTGCTCGCGCTGATCGAGGCGCCGAGGTCGTCGGCGTACGCGGCGCTGCTGTACGCCATGGACGCGGGGTTCGGGCGGGCGCGGGACACGACACCGCGGTTCGACCGGCGCGGGTTTCCGGTGGACCTGGTCGAACGGGCCGCGCGGCGGGCGAAGTTGCGGCACCGGGCCGTCACGACGACGGTCGTCGCGGCCGTCGTGGCCGCGCCCGTGCTGGCGCTGTGGGCGGCGTACCGGGCCGGACCGCTCGGGTCCGACGGGCACGCGCCCGGTGCCGGACCGCCCGCGGCGGCGCCCGACGGGATCGGCGGGGTGCCCTACGAGAAGGAGGGCGGCGCGCGGCCTTCGACCTCGGCGCCGGCCCGGGCGCCCGGCGAGCTGGGCACGACCGCCCCGGTGACGGCCGCGCCCGCCGTCTCGGTGGGCGTCTCCGCGCCCTCCGGGCCGCCGTCGGCCCACTCGGCGGCCGGGTGGCTCGCGGTCACCGCGCGGGCGGGGCACGGGCGTACCTATGTGACGCTGACGGCCGGGGGAGGGGGGCCGGTGCGGTGGGCGGCCGTCACCACGGCGTACTGGCTGGAGCTGTCGGCGCGGTCCGGGGTGCTGCGGCCCGGAGAATCGATCACTCTCACGGTGGTGGTGGACCGGTCGCTCGAACCGGTGGGGGAGTGGACGGCGGAGATCGGCTTCTCGCCGGGGGACGGGGAGGTCAGGCTGCGCGGCGCGTCCGCCCGGTCGGTGCCGACGCCTCCCCCCTCCCCGACCTCGGCGCCCTCCACGTCGCCCCCGCCCCCGACCACCACCCCACCCCCCACGTCGGCGCCCCCCACCGACCCGCCCACCGATTCCCCGTCGCCGACCACCACATGATCCGGATCGGCGAAGGCCCAAGGTGCGGGCGTTACCGCCGGACGGGGTCCGCGGGGTGGGGGGCCACGAGGGGGAGGGTCGCCGGGGCTGTGCGCGCGGCGCACAGCGCCGAGAGTTCCGCGTAGGCCGCGGGGCCCATCAGCTCCGTCAGCTCCGCCCGGTAGGAGACGTACACCGGCTCCCCCGCACCGTGCGCGGACCGCGCCGACGTGCACCACCAGTGCAGATCGTGGCCCCCGGGCCCCCACCCCCGCCGGTCGTACTCGCCGATCGACACGACCAGCACCCGCGTCTCGTCCGGCCGGTCCACCCAGTCGAAGGTCCGCCGGATCGGCAGCTGCCAGCACACGTCCGGCTTGGTCTCCAGGGGCTCGCGGCCCTCGCGCAGGGCCAGCGCGTGCAGCGCGCACCCCTGCCCGCCGGCGAACCCGGCCCGGTTCGAGAACACGCACGCCCCGTCGACGACCCGCGTCTGCCGCTCGCCGTCCTCGTTCTCCTCGGCCCAGGAGCCGTCGGACCCGGTCCCGATGCCGTGGAACTGCCAGGTCTCCGGCGTGAGCCTCGCCACATGCGAGGCGACCCGCTTCTCGTCGTCGTCATCGGAGAAGTGCGCGCCCAGCGAGCAGCACCCGTCGTCGGCCCGGCCGGCCACGATCCCCTGGCAGCCGCTGCCGAAGACACACGTCCAGCGTGAGGTGAGCCAGGTCAGATCACATCGGAAGACCTGTTCCTCGTCGGACGGGTCGACGAACTCCACCCACGCCCGCGCAAAGTCCAGCCCGGTCTCGTCGCTCTTCTTGCCCTTGGGGGTCTTCGGCTTCGCCACGCGCCAAGCGTAAGACCGGAATGCGGTGAATGGTCGCCACTGCGGCCCCGGTCGACCGCCGTATCCGGCCCGGCCCGCGGCGCGCTAGCGTCAGCGCATGCGACTCGGAGTGCTCGACGTGGGTTCCAACACCGTCCACCTGCTGGTGGTGGACGCGCACCCGGGCGCGCGCCCGCTGCCCGCGTACTCCCACAAGGCCGAGCTGCGGCTGGCCGAACTCCTCGACGAGCACGGCGCGATCAGCGACCCCGGCGTCGACCGCCTGGTCGGTACGGTCGCCGACGCCGTGCGCGTGGCCGAGGACAAGGGCGTCGAGGACGTGCTGCCGTTCGCCACCTCCGCCGTGCGCGAGGCCCCCAACGCCGAGGACGTGCTCGCCCGGGTCGAGCGCGAGACCGGCGTCCGGCTGACCGTGCTGTCCGGCGAGGACGAGTCGAGGCTCACATTTCTCGCCGTACGCCGCTGGTTCGGCTGGTCCGCGGGCCGGCTGCTGGTCCTGGACATCGGCGGCGGCTCCCTGGAGGTCGGCTTCGGGATGGACGAGTACCCGGACGCCGCCGTGTCGCTGCCGCTGGGCGCGGGCCGGCTGACCGGCGCCTGGCTGCCCGGCGACCCGCCCCCGGCCGACGAGGTACGGGCCCTGCGCCGCCATGTGCGGGCCGAGATCGCCCGTACGGTCGCCGAGTTCACCCGGCTGGGCAAGCCCGACCATGTGGTCGGCACCTCCAAGACGTTCCGCCAGCTCGCCCGGATCACCGGCGCGGCGCGCAGCGCGGACGGCCTCTACGTCCAGCGTGTGCTGCGGCGCGACGACCTGGAGGAGTGGGTGCCGCGGCTGGCCGAGATGACCGCGGAGCGGCGCGCCGCGCTGCCGGGCGTGTCGGAGGGCCGGGCCCCGCAGCTGCTCGCAGGCGCGCTCGTCGCGGAGGGCGCGATGGACCTGTTCGGGGTCGAGGAGCTGGAGATGTGCCCGTGGGCGCTGCGGGAGGGTGTGATTTTGCGCAAGCTCGACGTGATGGTCACCGACCCGGCGAACGGGTCCCCCGGGGCCGGTGGTTTCACCGGCAGGGCGGGTTCGAACGGCCGCCCCGGCCGCGAGGGCCCCGCCAGTGTGGTCGCCCAGTGGCGCGTATGACGGTGCCGTACGCGCGAGCGGCCGCCGTACGCTAGCTCCCGTGGCAGAACCAGTGGACCGCCCTCAGCCGCACGAAGCCCGCGCGGGGCGTGCCGTCACCGTGCCAGGGGCGAAGGTCGCGCTTTCCACCGCCTCGGTCTACCCGGAGTCCACGGCGACGGCGTTCGAGATCGCCGCCCGGCTGGGGTACGACGGGGTCGAGGTCATGGTGTGGACCGACCCGGTCAGCCAGGACGTGGAGGCGCTGCGGCGGCTCTCCGACTACCACCAGGTGCCGATCCTCGCGGTCCACGCGCCCTGTCTGCTGATCACCCAGCGGGTGTGGTCCACCGACCCGTGGGTCAAGCTCCAGCGGGCCCGGTCGGCGGCCCAGCGGCTCGGCGCGTCCACGGTCGTCGTCCACCCGCCCTTCCGGTGGCAGCGCAACTACGCCAGGGACTTCGTCCGCGGCCTCTGGCGGATGGCCGACGAGACGGATGTGCGGTTCGCGGTCGAGAACATGTACCCGTGGCGCTACCGGGACCGCGAGATGCTGGCGTACGCCCCCGACTGGGACGTCACCAAGGAGGACTACCGCCACTTCACGGTGGACCTCTCGCACGCGGCCACCTCCCGTACCGGCGCGCTCGACATGGTCGGGCGGATGGGCGACCGGCTCTCCCATGTCCACCTCGCCGACGGCAGCGGGTCCGCGAAGGACGAGCACCTGGTGCCGGGACGCGGCAAGCAGCCGTGCGCTGAGGTGCTGGCGGCGCTGGCCGCGAACGGCTTCGACGGGCATGTGGTGATCGAGGTCAACACCCGGCGGGCGATGTCGGCGGCCGAGCGGGAGGGTGACCTGGCGGAGGCGCTGGCCTTCACCCGGCTGCACCTGGGCGCGTCCGCGCGGGTGGGCGGCCGGTGAGCCCTGCCGGGGAGCCCCGCCGCAGGGGCCGGCCGTCCGGCCCGCCCAGCGGCGAGACGAAGGACCGTATCCTCGCCGCGGCCCGTGAGGAGTTCTCGGCCCGCGGGTACGACAAGACCTCGGTCCGCTCGATCGGCCGGGCCGCGGGCGTGGACGCCGCCCTGGTCCACCACTACTTCGGTACGAAGGAGCAGATCTTCGCCGCCGCGATCGAGCTGTCCTTCGCGCCCGCGCTGGCCGCGCCCGAGGCGATCGGCGGAGGGGTGGACGGCATGGGGGAGCGGGTGGCCCGCTTCATGTTCGGCGTCTGGGAGAACCCGGCCACGCGCGGGCCGCTGCTGGCCATCATGCGCTCGGCGGTCAGCAACGAGACCGCGGCCGGTGTCTTCCGCGGCCTGATCAGCCGGCGGCTGCTGGGGCGGATCGCGGGCGAGCTGGACCTGCCGGACCGCGAGATCCGGGTGCAGCTGGCCGCCGCGCAGCTGGTCGGCATGATGATGCTGAGGTACGTCGTCAAGGTGGAGCCGCTGGCGTCCGCTGAGCCGGAGGAGCTGGTCGCGATGGTCGCGCCGACGATCCAGCGCTATCTGACGGCGCCGGACCCGCGGGTCTGAGCGGGGCCGTGCGCGCGGGCCGGCGGCGGCGTCGCGAGTCGGTGCGGCCTTCGCACGGCCGTTCCCGCCGCCCGCCGGAAGCGTTTCGCATGCCGGACCACGGGTCCGAATCCTGGGCGACGGGCGTACCCTCGACGGCACAGCCGCACTGCCCCCGGAAGCCGTCGCACGGCACCGCGGACAGCGTCGTACGAACCAGGGAAGCAAGGAGTGGACACCGTGCCCGAGCTGAGGTCACGTACGGTCACCCACGGCCGCAACATGGCGGGCGCACGCGCGCTCATGCGCGCCTCCGGCGTCGCGAACGAGGACATCGGCAAGCCGATCGTCGCGGTCGCCAACAGCTTCACCGAGTTCGTACCCGGACACACCCACCTCCAGCCGGTCGGCCGGATCGTCTCCGAGGCGATCAAGGCGGCGGGCGCGGTGCCGCGCGAGTTCAACACGATCGCGGTCGACGACGGCATCGCGATGGGCCACGGCGGCATGCTCTACTCCCTGCCGTCCCGCGACCTGATCGCCGACTCGGTCGAGTACATGGTCGAGGCGCACTGCGCGGACGCGCTGATCTGCATCTCCAACTGCGACAAGATCACCCCCGGCATGCTGATGGCCGCGCTGCGGCTGAACATCCCGACGGTCTTCGTCTCCGGCGGCCCGATGGAGGCCGGCCGGGCCACCCTGGTCGACGGCACGGTCCGCAAGCTCGACCTGATCAACGCGATCTCCGACGCGGTCAACGAGAGCGTCTCCGACGAGGACATCCTCCGGATCGAGGAGAACGCCTGCCCGACCTGCGGCTCGTGTTCCGGCATGTTCACCGCCAACTCGATGAACTGCCTCACCGAGGCGATCGGCCTGGCCCTGCCCGGCAACGGCTCGGTGCTGGCCACGCACACCGCCCGCAGGGCGCTGTACGAGCGGGCCGGCGCCACCGTCGTGGACCTCGCCAAGCGGTACTACGAGCAGGACGACGACTCCGTGCTGCCGCGCAGCATCGCCACCGAGGCGGCCTTCGAGAACGCCATGGCCCTGGACATCTCCATGGGCGGCTCCACCAACACGATCCTGCACCTGCTGGCCGCAGCCCAGGAGGCCGAGGTGCCGTACGGCCTCGCCGAGATGGACGCGGTCTCCCGCCGGGTGCCGTGCCTGGCCAAGGTCGCCCCGAACGTGGCGCCGGGCGGCACGTACTACATGGAGGACGTGCACCGGGCCGGCGGCATCCCCGCGATCCTCGGCGAGCTGTACCGCGGCGGGCTGCTCAACGAGGACGTGCACACCGTCCACTCGCCGTCCATCAAGCAGTGGCTGGACACCTGGGACGTCCGCGGCGGCTCCCCGTCCGAGGAGGCCGTCGAGCTGTGGCACGCGGCTCCCGGGTGCGTGCGGTCGGCCGAGGCGTTCTCGCAGTCCGAGCGGTGGGACACCCTCGACACGGACGCGGCCGGCGGCTGCATCCGCGACGTCGAGCACGCGTACTCCAAGGACGGCGGGCTGGCCGTGCTCCGCGGCAACCTCGCGGTGGACGGCGCGGTCGTGAAGACCGCGGGCGTCGACGAGTCGGTCTGGACCTTCGAGGGCCCGGCGGTCGTCTGCGAGTCCCAGGAGGAGGCCGTCGACAAGATCCTCCGCAAGGAGGTCACCCACGGTGATGTCGTCGTCATCCGCTACGAGGGGCCGCGCGGCGGGCCGGGCATGCAGGAGATGCTCTACCCGACGTCGTTCCTCAAGGGCCGCGGCCTCGGCAAGTCCTGCGCGCTGATCACCGACGGCCGCTTCTCCGGCGGGACCTCGGGTCTCTCCATCGGGCACGCCTCGCCCGAGGCGGCCTCGGGCGGCACGATCGCCCTGGTCGAGGACGGCGACCGGATCCGGATCGACATCCCGAACCGCACGATGGAACTCCTCGTCCCCGACGAGGAACTGGCCACCCGCCGCGCGGCCCTGAACGGCGTCTACGCCCCGAAGGCCCGCGAGCGCAAGGTCTCCGCCGCGCTGCGGGCCTACGCCGCCATGGCCACGAGCGCGGACCGCGGCGCGGTCCGCGACATCACCAAACTCGAATCCTGACCCGGTTCCACGGTGTACGTCAGAGGTGATCGATCTCCGTCAGATCGACGGAGATCGGGTACGGCACCTCGACCTTGAGCTGTCCCCGATGGATCCCGGTGAGCGCGTACACCCTGCTCGCCGGGTCCAGCTCGTACACATAGACCACCAGCCGACGGTCCTTGGCGTCCGCCCGCTCCACCCGCCAGTAGTGCGCGATGCCCGCCGCCGCGTACTTGTGCGGCTTGGTGTCCCGGTCACGTGACTCCGACTCCGGCGACACCACCTCAACGGCGAGCAGCACATTCGCGGCGTCGTACAGCGTCTGACCGGGGCCGCGGACCGAACCCGCCCTGACGACGATCACGTCCGGCTCGGGCACGTTGCGGTCGTCGATCACGACGCACATCTGCCGACGCACGCGCAGGTGGTCCGGCAGGCCGTCGCGCAGCCCGCGCTCGACAAGACACCCGCCGACGGAGTGGAACACCTGCTGCGGACAGGGGAACACGAGGCTGCCGTCGATCAGTTGTGTATGCGGCGGCAGGTCGAGCCGGTACAGGTCGGCCAGTCGATAGCCCCGCTACGGCGGCACGGGCCACCGGGAGCCGTCCGGCTGGGCGTACAGCGGCGGCTCGTCCCGATCGACGGCCTCGGCGGTCGCGTCTTCTCCCACGGTCCGGGAGTCTGACCGGGCTCCTGCGCGGGTCAGGGCGTATCGCGCCGCTGATCACCCTATTGAGTGATGCTGCTGCTGGACGGCTACCGGCAGACACCGAGTCGGTGCGGCGCCGTCCACAGGTACGGCGGGCCTAGGCGTGCGGGTGGGTGAGCGCGAGCAGGGTGGCGTGGGTTTCGGGGTCGGACGCGGCCAGGATGCCGTGGGCGTTCGGGCCGATGGGGGCGCCGTTGATGCCGGTGATCACGCAGCCCGCCGCCCGGCACAGGGCGATGCCGGCGGCGAAGTGCACGCTTCGGGAGAAGTCGTCGCCGTCGGTGACGTAGGCCGCGCGCTTGCCCGCCGCGACCCAGGCCAGCGCGAGCGTCGTGGACACGACGCGCGGCCGGAACCGTTCGACGAACGCGGGGTGCCCCAGCAGGTCCGTGGCCCGGAACGCGGGCGCGCTCGGAAACGGCGGATCCAGGTTGACGTCCACGAGCCGCGACGCCGCCGTCGGCGCCAGCGGTGTGTCCGTCCCGTCCCGGCGCACCCACGCGGCCTTCCCGTCCGTGCAGAAGACCTCGCCGCTGAAGGGGTCGGCCACCGCCGCGGGCCCGCCGGCCAGCGCCACGTTCACGGCCACGAGCATGTTGCCGACGGCGTAGTTGAGCGTGCCGCACAGGGGATCGACCAACCACTGGCGTGAGGCGTCGGCGGCACCCCGCTGCCCGCCCTCCTCGCCGAGCACCGCGTCATCGGGCCGCGCGGCGCGGATGACACCGAGGATCGCCTTCTCGGCCGCCACATCGGCCTCGGTGGCGAAGTCGCCGCCGCCCTTGTCGATCCGGGTGAGCCGCCGCCCGTACAGCTCGCGTACCACCTCCGCGCCGGCCTGGGCGGCGGCTGTCGCGACCTCGACGTCCTCAGGGCTCGCGTATGCGTCGGTCATGACTCGCACAGTAACGGCGAGCCGAAGCGATCAAGGCACTACGATCTGCATCCTCGCCGACCGCTGGAGTTCGTCCCCATGTCATTACCGCGCCTCGGAGTTGTCATCGTCACGATGGGCAACCGCCCGAGGGAGCTGGAGGCGCTGCTCGCCTCCGTGGAGAAGCAGGACGTGCCCGCGGCGCGCGTGGTGCTGGTGGGCAACGCGACACCGCTCACGATCTCGCCTGGCGCGCGCTCGACGCCGGATGGAAGATCCGCTACGAACCCGAGCTGGTCCTCCAGCATCCGAAGACCTCTCCCGCCCGGCACGCCGGCCACTACCGGTTCACCGCCCGGAACCGGGTCTGGCTGGCCCACCGCCGACTGCCGCTGCCGCTGATCCCCGTCTATCTCGGCGTGTGGATCGTGCTCGCCATGGCGCGGGTGCGGTCCCTGACGGGGCTGAGAGCGTGGTGGGGTGGCTTCTTCGAGGGCGCGCGGAAGCCGTGCGGCCCGCGTCGGCCGATGAAGTGGCGCACGGTGTGGCACATGACCCGGCTGGGCCGCCCGCCGATCCTCTGAGGCGCGCGGGCCGGACCACGCCCGGACCGTCCGAAGCGTCCTGGGGGCCATGCCCCCACCGTCCGCCGAACCGCCGCGCGATGTCCTCCCGGGCCGCACCCCGGAGGTCCGGGAGCGTTAGGGTGGAGTCTTCCCGCGACCAGCCCCGGAGGTGCCTGTCCGGATGTCCGACAGCTTCGTCCACCTGCACAATCACACCCAGTTCTCGCTTCTGGACGGTGCCCAGAAGCTGCCCATCCTCTTCAAGAAGATCGAGGAGGAGGGCATGCCCGCGGTCGCGATGAGCGACCACGGAAACATGTTCGGCGCCTACGAGTTCTTCCAGGTGGCGAAGAAGACCCCGGTCAAACCGATCATCGGCATCGAGGCGTATCTCGCCCCCGAGTCGCGGCGCTACAAGAAGCCCGTCTTCTGGGGCCCGGGCGGACAGCGGGCCGTCGGGGACGACGGCGAGGGCAGCAAGGACGTCAGCGGCGGCGGCCGCTTCACCCACATGACGATGTGGGCCGAGAACCCCGACGGGCTGCGCAACCTCTTCCGGCTCTCCTCGCTCGCCTCCTACGAGGGCTACTACAGCAAGCCCCGCATGGACAAGGAGCTGATCTCCGAGCACGCCGGCGGCATCATCGCCACCACCGGCTGCCCCTCGGGCGAGGTGCAGACCCGGCTCCGGCTGAACCAGTACGACGAGGCCCTGAAGGCCGCCGCCGAGTACCAGGACATCTTCGGCAAGGAGAACTACTTCCTTGAGCTGATGGACCACGGCCTGGACCTGGAGCGCAACGTCCGCGAGAACCTGATGCGGATCGCCAAGCAGCTCGGCATCCCCCCGCTGGTCACCAACGACTCGCACTACGTGCACGAGAGCGAGTCCGACGCCCACGACACCCTGCTGTGCATCGGCGTGGGCAAGAACAAGGACGACCCCAACCGCTTCCGGTTCAACGGCTCGGGCTACTACATCAAGACCGCCGCCGAGATGCGCCGGCTCTTCTCCGAACTGCCCGAGGGCTGCGACAACACCCTGCTGATCGCCGAGCGTATCCAGCCGTACGACGAGGTCTTCTCCTACGTCGACCAGATGCCGCAGTTCGACGTCCCCGAGGGCGAGACGCAGGAGTCCTGGCTGCGCAAGGAGTGCATGATCGGCCTGGAGCGGCGCTACGGCACCCCGCTCCCGGACGAGGTGATCGAGCGCTTCGAGATCGAGATGAAGGTCATCGGTCCGATGGGCTTCTCGTCGTACTTCCTCGTGGTCGCCGACATCTGCAAGTACGCGCGCGACAACGGCGTACCCGTCGGCCCCGGCCGCGGCTCGGCGACCGGCTCGCTGGTCGCCTACGCCACCCGTATCACCGAGCTGGACCCGCTGGAGCACGGTCTGCTCTTCGAGCGGTTCCTCAACCCCGAGCGGATCAGCCCCCCCGACGTCGACCTCGACTTCGACGACCGCCAGCG
Source organism: Streptomyces sp. NBC_00223 (assembly GCF_036199905.1). Taxonomy (NCBI): domain Bacteria; kingdom Bacillati; phylum Actinomycetota; class Actinomycetes; order Kitasatosporales; family Streptomycetaceae; genus Streptomyces; species Streptomyces sp. NBC_00223. The sequence goes on from NZ_CP108109.1 coordinate 4,878,833, forward strand.
CGACCGGATGGTCCGCTACGTCACCGAGAAGTACGGCGAGGAGTACACCGCCCAGGTCAACACCTTCGGCACCATCAAGGCCAAGGCCGCGATCAAGGACTCCTCCCGGGTGCTGGGCTACCCCTTCTCGATGGGCGACCGGATCACCAAGGCGCTGCCGCCCGACGTGATGGGCAAGGGCATCCCGCTCGACGGCATCTTCGACTCCGGGCACCCCCGCTACGGCGAGGCGGGCGAGGTCCGGCAGATGTACGAGAACGAGCCGGACGTCAAGAAGGTCATCGACACCGCGAAGGGCATCGAGGGCCTGGTCCGCACCACCGGCGTGCACGCCTGCGCGGTCATCCTGTCCAAGACCCCACTGCTCGACCTGATCCCGCTGCACCGGCGGGACAAGGACGGCGTGATCATCACCGGCTTCGACTACCCCAGTTGCGAAGCCATGGGCATGATCAAGATGGACTTCCTGGGCCTGCGCAACCTGGGCATCATCGACCACGCGATGAAGGTCATCAAGGACAACCGCGGCATCGAGCTGACCACCGAGTCCATTCCGCTGGACGACACCAAGACCTACGAGCTGCTGGCCCGCGGTGACACCCTGGGCGTCTTCCAGCTCGACGGCGGGCCCATGCGGCAGCTGCTGAAGCTGATGGAGCCCACCCGATTCGAGGACATCGCCGCGGTGCTGGCCCTCTACCGGCCCGGCCCGATGGCGGCCAACGCGCACACCAACTACGCCCACCGCAAGAACGGCCGCCAGGCCATCGAGCCGATCCACCCCGAGCTCAAGGACCCGCTGGAGCCAATCCTCGGTACGACCTTCCATCTGCTGGTCTACCAAGAGCAGATCATGGCCATCGCCCGCCAGCTGGCCGGCTACACCCTCGGCGGCGCCGACGTGCTGCGCCGCGCGATGGGCAAGAAGAAGCCGGCCGAACTGGCCGCGCAGTGGCAGAAGTTCCACGACGGCATGCTGGGCAACAACTACTCGGAGGAGGCCATCAAGGCCCTCTGGGACGTCATGCTCCCGTTCTCCGGCTACGCGTTCAACAAGTCCCACACCGCCGGCTACGGGCTCGTCTCCTACTGGACGGCGTACCTCAAGGCGAACTACCCCGCCGAGTACATGGCCGCCCTGCTCACCTCCGTGGACGACGACAAGGACAAGGCGGCCGTCTATCTGGCCGACGCCCGCAAGCTCGGCATCAAGGTGCTGCCGCCGGACGTGAACGAGTCGGTGGCCGACTTCACCGCCGTCGGCGAGGACGTGCGCTTCGGTCTGAAGTCCGTCCGGAACGTGGGCACCAGCGTCATCGAGTCGATGGTCCAGAGCCGCAAGTCCAAGGGCAAGTACGCGTCCTTCACCGACTTCCTGCAGAAGTCCGAGATCAACGCGCTCAACAAGCGTGCCGTGGAATCCCTGATCAAGGCCGGCGCCTTCGACAGCCTCGGCCACACCAGGATGGGTCTGTCCGCCGCCCACGACACCGCGATCGACGCGATCATCCCGGTGAAGAAGGCCGAGGCGTACGGGCAGGACGACCTCTTCGGCTCGCTCGACGGCGGCGGCGACGCGGCGGCGCCGGGCTTCGGCCTGGACGTCGCCATCGGCGAGGGCGAGTGGCCGCGCAAGCAACTCCTCGCCATCGAACGGGAGATGCTCGGCCTGTATGTCTCCGCGCACCCGCTGGACGGCGCCGAGCACATCCTGACCCGCAACCGGGACACCTCCATCGCGGAGCTGCTCGGCTCGGGCCAGACCCAGGGCGTGGTCAAGCTCTCCGGCCTGATCACCGGGGTCGAGCGGCGGATGACCAAGCAGGGCAACGCCTGGGCGATCGTCTACCTCTCCGACCGTGACGCGTCGATCGAGGTGTGCTTCTTCCCGGCCTCGTACCAGCTGGTGCAGCACGCCCTGCTCGAAGACAGCGTGGTCGCGGTCACCGGGCGGATCAACGACCGCGACGGCTCGATCAACATCGCCGGTCAGGAACTGCTCGAACTGGACATCTCCTCGGCGGAGCACGGCGGCCGGCCCCCCGTGCAGCTCTTCATGCGGTCCCACAGGCTCAACCAGCCCGCGGTCGCCGAACTCAAGCGCATCCTGGCCTCGCACCCCGGTGAGAGCCCGGTCCGGGTACGAGTGCGCGGCCCGCAGAAGACGACCGTGTACGAGCTGGGCTTCCTGGTCAACCACGAGACGATCGCCTCGGAGATCAAGGGCAGCTTCGGCGCGGAGTCCTGGCTCGGCCTGGTCTGACCCGAGAACCCGACGATGTCCCCGCGCCCGGGCGCGGGGACATCGTGCTGTCCGGCGGGGTGCGTCTGCTCTTTACGGGTCAGCCGTGCCGCCCGCCCGGGCCGGCCCCCTCAGTCCCGGGCCGCCGCCACCGACCCGACCACACCCACGACCGCCGCGACCAGTGCCGCGTGCCACAGGCCGGTCAGGATCGTGCTGAAGAAGCCCTGGCTGGTCAGCACCTGCCGCAGCACCAGGTCCGTGAAGAACATCAGCCCGGCCGGCACCACCGCCACCTGCCAGGGGTGCGACCGCGCCCAGCGGCGGATGCGGTGATCCCGCCGCGAGCCCCGGGAGTTGTAGCCGAGGACGGCGCCCGAGCCGCCCACGCAGAAGAAGAGCAGCGCGGCCACGGACAGCGAGCCGGTCAGGATGCCGAGCCCGAAGTGGCCGTGCACCAGATGCAGCGCCAGCGACACTCCGCCGCCGAGCGCGCCGACGACGGCGGCCGGCCGCCACGGTCCGAGGGTCGCCGAAGCCACGGCGAGCTGCCGCTTGTCGGTGCCGGAAACAGCGATTTCACGGGATGAACGCCTCATACCGCAACGGTCACACCCACCGCCGTCGGAACGCCATAGGGGATGACCCTGACCCGCCCCTCACCACTCGCTCCGGGATGTTGACGCGTACCCACCCGCGGGTGTTTATTCATCATATGATGAATAATGCCTCCGGGCCCGCGGTCGAGGCGGCCGGCCTCCGGGTCGTACGCGGCGGCCGTACGGTGCTCGACGACCTCGCCTTCACCGTCCCCCGAGCCCGTATCACCGGCCTCCTCGGGCCCAGCGGCTGCGGAAAGTCCACCCTCATGCGGGCGGTCGTCGGCTCGCAGGCCCATGTCAGCGGCACCCTCGACGTCCTCGGCCGGCCCGCGGGCCACCGTGAACTGCGCCCCCGCGTCGGCTACGTCACCCAGTCGCCCTCCGTCTACGGCGACCTCACCGCCCGGCAGAACCTCGACTACTACGCCGCCGTACTCGGCATCCCCCGCCGCGACCGCGCCGACAGTGTCGCCGCGACCCTGCACGACGTGGACCTCGTCTCCCACGCCGACGTGCTCGCCGGCTCGCTCTCCGGCGGTCAGCGCGGGCGGGTCTCCCTCGCCGTCGCCCTGCTCGGCGCGCCCGAACTCCTCGTCCTGGACGAGCCGACCGTCGGCCTCGACCCCGTGCTGCGCCGCGATCTGTGGCAGCTCTTCCACCGCCTCGCCGAGGAACGCGGCACCACGCTGCTGGTCTCCTCCCACGTCATGGACGAGGCCGAACGCTGCCACCGCCTGCTCCTGTTGCGCGACGGACGCCTCCTCGCCGACGACACCCCCGACGACCTGCGCACCCGTACCGGCGCCGCCACCGTGGAGGACGCCTTCCTGCACCTCGTGGACCAGGCGGACCAGGCAGAACAGGCGGAACAGGCGGAACGGGCCGAACGGGCCGAACAAGCCGGTCGGTCCGGTCAGGCCGGTCAGTCCGAGGAAGGAACCTCCCGATGAACCTCGACCGCACCCTCGCCACCGCCCGCCGCGTCCTGCGCCAGCTCCGCCACGACCCGCGCACGATCGCCCTGATGCTCGTCGTCCCCTGCGTCCTGCTGACCCTGCTCAAGTACGTGTTCGACGACAGCCCCCGTACCTTCGACTCCGCGGGCGCCTCGCTGCTGGGGATCTTCCCGCTCGTCACGATGTTCCTGGTCACGTCCATCGCCACCCTGCGCGAACGCACCTCGGGCACCCTGGAACGCCTGCTCAGCATGCCGCTGGCCAAGGCCGATCTGCTCGCCGGGTACGCCCTCGCCTTCGGGACCGTCGCCATCGCCCAGGCCGCCCTCGCCACCGGTCTGAGCGTCCTGGTCCTCGGCCTCGACGTCGCGGGCTCCGCCTGGCTGCTGCTCCTGGTCTGCCTCGCCGACGCCTTCCTCGGCATCGCCCTCGGCCTGTTCGTCAGCGCCTTCGCGGCCAGCGAGTTCCAGGCCGTGCAGTTCATGCCCGCAGTGGTGCTCCCGCAGACCCTGCTCTGCGGACTGTTCGTCCCGCGCGGCTCGATGCAGCCGGTCCTCAGCGGACTGTCCGACGTGCTGCCGATGTCGTACGCCGTGGACGGCATGAGCCAGGTCGTCCGGCACACCGGCGTGACCGGCGACTTCGTCCGCGACCTGGCCGTCGTCGCGGGCTGCGCGCTGCTCGCGCTGGGCCTGGGAGCCGCGACCCTGCGGCGCCGTACGGCCTGAGGCGGGGGCCGGCCCGGGGTACGGGGGTGCGTTCGGCGTCGGCCCGGCGCGCCCGTATCGGCAGGCGGACGCGGCACCGCCGGACGGCCAGCCCCTGCGAGGATGACCGCCAACGCCCTCCGTCCCGCAAGAGGTGAGCCGCCATGAGCCAGCAGCAGAAAGTCGCCGTCCTCGGCACCGGGAAGATCGGCGAGGCCCTGCTCTCCGGCATGATCCGGGCCGGCTGGGCCCCCGCCGACCTCCTCGTCACCGCCCGCCGCCCGGAACGCGCCGCCGAACTGCGCGACCGCTACGGCGTCGAGGCCGTCACCAACGCCGAGGCCGCCAAGAGCGCCGACACCCTGATCCTCGCGGTCAAGCCGCAGGACATGGGCACCCTCCTGGACGAACTCGCGCCCCACCTCGGCGCCGACCGGCTCGTCATCAGCGCCGCCGCCGGTATCCCGACCGGCTTCTTCGAAGACCGCCTCGCCGACGGCATCGCGGTGGTCCGGGTCATGCCGAACACCCCCGTCCTGGTGGACGAGGGCATGTCCGTCATCTCCGCCGGACAGCACGCGGACGAGACCCACCTCGTGCGCACGGAGGCGATCTTCCAGCCGGTCGGCAAGACCCTCCGGGTGCCCGAGAAGCAGCAGGACGCCGCCACCGCGCTGTCCGGCTCCGGGCCCGCGTACTTCTACTACCTGGTCGAGGCCATGACCGACGCCGGCATCCTGCTCGGCCTGCCGCGCGCCCAGGCCCACGACCTCATCGTCCAGTCCGCGATCGGCGCCGCCGTGATGCTCCGCGACAGCGGCGAACACCCGGTCAAGCTGCGCGAGGCCGTCACCTCCCCGGCCGGCACCACCATCAGCGCCATCCGCGAACTGGAGAACCACGGCGTCCGCGCGGCCCTGATCGCCGCACTGGAGGCCGCCCGCGACCGCAGCCGCGAGCTGGCCTCCGGCAAGTAGACCCTCCGGCAGCAGCCCCTTCGGCGAGTCCCCGGCGGGCAGCCCCCGCCGGGGGGCCGCCTCACGCAGGCGGCAGCAGCCCGATCGCCCGGTAGGCCGCGTCCACGGTCGGCCGGGCGAGGGCCCGGGCCCGCGCCGCCCCCTCCCGCAGCACCCCGTCCAGGTATCCCTGGTCCGCGCTGATCTCCGCGTGCCGGGTACGCAGCGGCCGCAGCAGCTCCACCACCGCCTCCGCCGTGTCCTGCTTGAGCACACCGCTCCCGTCGTAGGACTCCGCGAGCACGGCCGGCTCCTTGCCTGTACAGGCGGACAGGATCTCCAGCAGATTCGCCACCCCGGGCCGCGCCTGCCGGTCGTACGAGACCCCCGGCTCGCTGTCGGTCACCGCCCGCCGCACCTTCTTCGTGATCACCTCGGGCTCGTCGAGCAGATAGATGATCCCGGAGGTCGCGTCGTGCGACTTGCCCATCTTCGTGGTGGGGTCCTGCAGATCCATCACCCGCGCGGCCACCGCGGGAAGGGTGGCCCTCGGGATCACGAAGGTGTGCCCGTAGCGCTGGTTGAACCGCTCGGCCAGATCCCGGGTCAGCTCCACATGCTGGGCCTGGTCGTCGCCGACCGGCACCTCGGTGGCGCCGTACGCCAGGATGTCCGCCGCCATCAGCACGGGGTACGTCAGCAGCGACAGCCGTACGCTCTGCCCGGCGGCCTGGGCCCGCGCCGACTTCTCCTTGTACTGGATCATCCGCCGCATCTCCCCGTCGGACGCCACGCACTCCAGCACGTAACTCAGCCGCGCGTGCTCGTCCACATGGCTCTGCACGAACACCGAGCACACCTGAGGGTCGAGCCCGGCCGCGAGCATCACACTCGCCGCCTGCCGACTCAGCCGGCGAACCCGCGCGGGGTCGTGCTCGACGGTGAGCGCGTGCAGATCCACCACGCAGAAGTACGCCTCCGCCCGGTGCTGGTCCTCTTCGACCCAGCGCCGGAGCGCCCCGAGGTAGTTCCCCAGGGTCAGATGCCCGGTGGGTTTGATACCGCTCAAGATGCGGGCGTTGCTGCTCATCGCTGCTGTCTCCTGTGTCTCGCCGGAGACCGCCGCGCTCCACGGCCGGGGACAACGCAAACGGCCGCCGAAGGCGGCGGCCGTGTGGATGCATACGTCAGTCCGGGCCGCCTCTAGGCGGCCCACCACTGGGTGCTGCGCGTATGCGTGGTCATGGCAGCGAGGGTAGCGCGCCCGCCGGGGGAACGGGAGAGCCGACGCCGAGTTGACACGCCCATGCGGTGTGCGTAACGTACCCCGGGCTGTCCGACGTGAGCGCCGACTCCGGTCGGTCCCCGGGCAGCCATTCCGCAAGCTATCTCTTGGACGTCGACGGCGTGCCGTCGTGTGCGTCCTCGTGTGTGCTTTTGGAATGGGGAATGCGGAACGGAAAGCGGCCGATTTGGTTCGGCCGGTGGAGTTCGGCTAATGTTTCACTCGTCGGAACGGCCGAAGGGCCGGAAAGACAAGCCCCGCTGACTGGGGGTCAGGCACTGGAAAGCGTCTGATAGAGTCGGAGACACAACGAAGGGAAAGCCCGGAAGGGCCGGTGAAACGGTCCTGATGGCAGCTTCCGTTCCTTGAGAACTCAACAGCGTGCCAAAAGTCAACGCCAGATATGTTGATACCCCGTCCCTGGTTTACTGGGGATGAGGTTCCTTTGAAGAAAAAACACAGCGAGGACGCTGAGCATCCGGGGATTATTCCTCCCTGTGGTGCCGCTCTTTCGTGTGTGACCGGGATATCCCGGAAGCATTCACGGAGAGTTTGATCCTGGCTCAGGACGAACGCTGGCGGCGTGCTTAACACATGCAAGTCGAACGGTGAAGCCTTTCGGGGTGGATCAGTGGCGAACGGGTGAGTAACACGTGGGCAATCTGCCCTGCACTCTGGGACAAGCCCTGGAAACGGGGTCTAATACCGGATATGACCTGCTCTCGCATGGGGGTGGGTGGAAAGCTTCGGCGGTGCAGGATGAGCCCGCGGCCTATCAGCTTGTTGGTGGGGTGATGGCCTACCAAGGCGACGACGGGTAGCCGGCCTGAGAGGGCGACCGGCCACACTGGGACTGAGACACGGCCCAGACTCCTACGGGAGGCAGCAGTGGGGAATATTGCACAATGGGCGGAAGCCTGATGCAGCGACGCCGCGTGAGGGATGACGGCCTTCGGGTTGTAAACCTCTTTCAGCAGGGAAGAAGCGCAAGTGACGGTACCTGCAGAAGAAGCACCGGCTAACTACGTGCCAGCAGCCGCGGTAATACGTAGGGTGCGAGCGTTGTCCGGAATTATTGGGCGTAAAGAGCTCGTAGGCGGCTTGTCGCGTCGGATGTGAAAGCCCGGGGCTTAACTCCGGGTCTGCATTCGATACGGGCAGGCTAGAGTTCGGTAGGGGAGATCGGAATTCCTGGTGTAGCGGTGAAATGCGCAGATATCAGGAGGAACACCGGTGGCGAAGGCGGATCTCTGGGCCGATACTGACGCTGAGGAGCGAAAGCGTGGGGAGCGAACAGGATTAGATACCCTGGTAGTCCACGCCGTAAACGTTGGGAACTAGGTGTGGGCGACATTCCACGTCGTCCGTGCCGCAGCTAACGCATTAAGTTCCCCGCCTGGGGAGTACGGCCGCAAGGCTAAAACTCAAAGGAATTGACGGGGGCCCGCACAAGCAGCGGAGCATGTGGCTTAATTCGACGCAACGCGAAGAACCTTACCAAGGCTTGACATACACCAGAAACATCCAGAGATGGGTGCCCCCTTGTGGCTGGTGTACAGGTGGTGCATGGCTGTCGTCAGCTCGTGTCGTGAGATGTTGGGTTAAGTCCCGCAACGAGCGCAACCCCTGTTCTGTGTTGCCAGCATGCCTTTCGGGGTGATGGGGACTCACAGGAGACCGCCGGGGTCAACTCGGAGGAAGGTGGGGACGACGTCAAGTCATCATGCCCCTTATGTCTTGGGCTGCACACGTGCTACAATGGCCGGTACAATGAGCTGCGATACCGTGAGGTGGAGCGAATCTCAAAAAGCCGGTCTCAGTTCGGATTGGGGTCTGCAACTCGACCCCATGAAGTCGGAGTTGCTAGTAATCGCAGATCAGCATTGCTGCGGTGAATACGTTCCCGGGCCTTGTACACACCGCCCGTCACGTCACGAAAGTCGGTAACACCCGAAGCCGGTGGCCCAACCTCTTGTGGGAGGGAGTCGTCGAAGGTGGGACTGGCGATTGGGACGAAGTCGTAACAAGGTAGCCGTACCGGAAGGTGCGGCTGGATCACCTCCTTTCTAAGGAGCATCTTGGCTGCCGCAGGGCAGTCCAGGGCCAGTTCATCGGCGAGTGTCCGGTGCTGGTTGCTCATGGGTGGAACGTTGACTATTCGGCACGGCTCTGTGGGGTCACTAGTACTGCTTCGGCGTGGAACGTGAGTGTGGAGGGCCGGGTTGGGCGCGCTGTTGGGTTCTCAGGGAATGGTTTCGTGTTTCCTTGAGTGTTGGTTGTTTGAGAACTGCATAGTGGACGCGAGCATCTGTGGCCAAGTTTTTAAGGGCGCACGGTGGATGCCTTGGCACCAGGAACCGATGAAGGACGTGGGAGGCCACGATAGGCCCCGGGGAGCTGTCAACCGAGCTTTGATCCGGGGGTGTCCGAATGGGGAAACCCGGCAGTCGTCATGGGCTGTCACCCATGCCTGAACACATAGGGCATGTGGAGGGAACGCGGGGAAGTGAAACATCTCAGTACCCGCAGGAAGAGAAAACAACCGTGATTCCGGGAGTAGTGGCGAGCGAAACCGGATGAGGCCAAACCGTTTACGTGTGATACCCGGCAGGGGTTGCGTGGGCGGGGTTGTGGGATCGTACTTTCATTGTCTGCCGGCAGTGAGGCGAGTCAGAAACCGTATGGGTAGGCGAAGGACATGCGAAAGGTCCGGCGTAGAGGGTAAGACCCCCGTAGCTGAAATCTGTACGGCTTGCTTGTACGACACCCAAGTAGCACAGGGCCCGAGAAATCCTGTGTGAATCTGGCGGGACCACCCGTTAAGCCTAAATATTCCCTGGTGACCGATAGCGGATAGTACCGTGAGGGAATGGTGAAAAGTACCGCGGGAGCGGAGTGAAATAGTACCTGAAACCGTGTGCCTACAAGCCGTGGGAGCGTCGCAGTGCGTGCTTGCACGTTGCTGTCGTGACTGCGTGCCTTTTGAAGAATGAGCCTGCGAGTTTGCGGTGTGTTGCGAGGTTAACCCGTGTGGGGTAGCCGTAGCGAAAGCGAGTCCGAATAGGGCGGTTGAGTAGCACGCTCAAGACCCGAAGCGGAGTGATCTAGCCATGGGCAGGTTGAAGCGGCTGTAAGAGGTCGTGGAGGACCGAACCCACCAGGGTTGAAAACCTGGGGGATGACCTGTGGTTAGGGGTGAAAGGCCAATCAAACTCCGTGATAGCTGGTTCTCCCCGAAATGCATTTAGGTGCAGCGTCGTGTGTTTCTTGCCGGAGGTAGAGCACTGGATAGGCGATGGGCCCTGCCGGGTTACTGACCTTAGCCAAACTCCGAATGCCGGTAAGTGAGAGCGCGGCAGTGAGACTGTGGGGGATAAGCTCCATGGTCGAGAGGGAAACAGCCCAGAGCATCGACTAAGGCCCCTAAGCGTACGCTAAGTGGGAAAGGATGTGGAGTCGCAGAGACAACCAGGAGGTTGGCTTAGAAGCAGCCATCCTTGAAAGAGTGCGTAATAGCTCACTGGTCAAGTGATTCCGCGCCGACAATGTAGCGGGGCTCAAGCGTACCGCCGAAGTCGTGTCATTGCAGCATGTACTCCCAACGGAGGCTGTGATGGGTAGGGGAGCGTCGTGTGCCGGGTGAAGCTGCGCCGGAAGGCAGTGGTGGACGGTTCACGAGTGAGAATGCAGGCATGAGTAGCGATACAAGAGTGGGAAACTCTTGCGCCGATTGACTAAGGGTTCCTGGGTCAAGCTGATCTGCCCAGGGTAAGTCGGGACCTAAGGCGAGGCCGACAGGCGTAGTCGATGGACAACCGGTTGATATTCCGGTACCTGCTTTGAAACGCCCAGTATCGAGCCCATTAATGCTAAGGCCGTGAAGCCGCCTTTGATCTCTTCGGAGTGATGGGGAGTGGTGGAGCCGCTGAACCGAGGTGGTAGTAGGTAAGCGATGGGGTGACGCAGGAAGGTAGTCCAGCCCGGGCGGTGGTTGTCCCGGGGTAAGGGTGTAGGGCGTGTGGTAGGTAAATCCGTCACACTTGTGCCTGAGACCTGATGCCGAGCCGATTGTGGTGAAGTGGATGATCCTATGCTGTCGAGAAAAGCCTCTAGCGAGTTTCATGGCGGCCCGTACCCTAAACCGACTCAGGTGGTCAGGTAGAGAATACCGAGGCGTTCGGGTGAACTATGGTTAAGGAACTCGGCAAAATGCCCCCGTAACTTCGGGAGAAGGGGGGCCACGTCTGGTGAGCACACTTGCTGTGTGAGCTGGGTGTGGCCGCAGAGACCAGCGAGAAGCGACTGTTTACTAAAAACACAGGTCCGTGCGAAGCCGTAAGGCGATGTATACGGACTGACGCCTGCCCGGTGCTGGAACGTTAAGGGGACCGGTTAGTCACATTTCGGTGTGGCGAAGCTGAGAACTTAAGCGCCAGTAAACGGCGGTGGTAACTATAACCATCCTAAGGTAGCGAAATTCCTTGTCGGGTAAGTTCCGACCTGCACGAATGGCGTAACGACTTCTCGACTGTCTCAACCATAGGCCCGGTGAAATTGCATTACGAGTAAAGATGCTCGTTTCGCGCAGCAGGACGGAAAGACCCCGGGACCTTTACTATAGCTTGATATTGGTGTTCGGTTCGGCTTGTGTAGGATAGGTGGGAGACTTTGATATCGCGGCGCCAGCCGTGGTGGAGTCGTCGTTGAAATACCACTCTGGTCGTGCTGGATGTCTAACCTCGGTCCGTGATCCGGATCAGGGACAGTGTCTGGTGGGTAGTTTAACTGGGGCGGTTGCCTCCTAAAGGGTAACGGAGGCGCCCAAAGGTTCCCTCAGCCTGGTTGGCAATCAGGTGTTGAGTGTAAGTGCACAAGGGAGCTTGACTGTGAGACTGACGGGTCGAGCAGGTACGAAAGTAGGGACTAGTGATCCGGCGGTGGCTTGTGGAAGCGCCGTCGCTCAACGGATAAAAGGTACCCCGGGGATAACAGGCTGATCTTCCCCAAGAGTCCATATCGACGGGATGGTTTGGCACCTCGATGTCGGCTCGTCGCATCCTGGGGCTGGAGTCGGTCCCAAGGGTTGGGCTGTTCGCCCATTAAAGCGGTACGCGAGCTGGGTTTAGAACGTCGTGAGACAGTTCGGTCCCTATCCGCTGTGCGCGTTGGAGTCTTGAGAAGGGCTGTCCCTAGTACGAGAGGACCGGGACGGACGAACCTCTGGTGTGCCAGTTGTCCTGCCAAGGGCATGGCTGGTTGGCTACGTTCGGGAGGGATAACCGCTGAAAGCATCTAAGCGGGAAGCCTGCTTCGAGATGAGGGCTCCCACCCACTTGATGGGGTAAGGCTCCCAGTAGACGACTGGGTTGATAGGCCGGATGTGGAAGCCCTGTAAGGGGTGGAGCTGACCGGTACTAATAGGCCGAGGGCTTGTCCTCAGTTGCTCGCGTCCACTGTGTGGTTCTGAAACAATCAGCCATCACACACATTCCCATATTCGGGGTGTGTGGTGTGTGTTTCATGGTGTTTCGGTGGTCATAGCGTTAGGGAAACGCCCGGTTACATTCCGAACCCGGAAGCTAAGCCTTTCAGCGCCGATGGTACTGCAGGGGGGACCCTGTGGGAGAGTAGGACACCGCCGAACAATTATTGATTGCCTCAACCCCCGAGCTGATGCCCGGGGGTTGAGGCATTTTTGCGTTGTGTACCGTACTCGTGTGCGGTACGAACTGGTCATCTTCGACAACGACGGCGTCCTCGTCGACAGCGAGCCGATCTCCAACCAGATCCTGGCCGACTGTCTGACCGAGGTCGGCCACCCCACGACCTATGAGGACTCGATCCGCGACTTCATGGGCGCCGCCGTCCACCGTGTCCATGACGTCGTCCTGGAGCGGTCGGGGCAGACGCTGCCCGAGGGCTTCAACGACGCTTTTCACGCACGGGTGTTCGCGGCCTTCGAGCGTGAGCTGAAGCCGGTGGACGGCGTGGACGTCGTCCTGGAGAAGCTGGCCGCGAGCGGGGTGCCGTACTGCCTGGCGTCGTCCGGGAACCACGACCGGATTCGGGTGGCGCTGCGGACGACCGGGCTCTACGACAGGTTCGACGAGAGCCGGATCTTCTCCTCCCAGGATGTGGGCCGGGGCAAGCCGGCGCCGGACCTTTTCCTGCACGCCGCGCGGACCATGGGCGTCGCGCCCGAGCGGTGCGCGGTGGTGGAGGACAGCCCGCTGGGCGTCCAGGCGGCACGGGCGGCCGGGATGGATGTCTACGGATTCACCGCGATGACCCCGGCGGCCAAGCTGGCGGCCGCCACCGCGCTCTTCGGCAGCATGACCGAGCTGCCCGATCTGCTGTTCCGGGCCGACGGGGACCTGGCAGACCGTCCGGGGACGCCCGGCTCATAGCCGCCCACGACAGCCGCCGACGGAGCAAAGCTGACCCGGCTCGTCCCTGATCGCGATTGTGACTGGCGGGGACCTACTCATCCGTAGCTTCCGCGCCTACGCTGCTCGCTCATGGACGACGCTCACCCGGCGACCCGCCCGCGCTCTCTGCGGTACGGCCGCGCCGCCCTCGCGGTCAGCTTCTTCGCGCAGGGAGCGCTCTTCGCGCTGCTCGTGACCCGTATCCCGGCGATCCAGGACCGCTACGGCATCGGCGACGGGCTGCTTCCGGTCTTCCTGGCCGCCGTGCCGATCCTGGCCGGGGCCGGCAGCGTCGTCACCGAGCACCTGGTCAAGCGGGTGCGGCCGAGCGTCGTACTGCGCTGGACACAGCCGGTGGTGGGGCTGGTGCTGGTCGGCCTGGGGGCCGGGAACCGGCTGTGGGTGGCGGCGGTCATGCTGGCGCTGTTCGGGGTGTGCGTCGGCGGGCTTGACGCGTCGATGAACATGCTCGGGGTGAGCCTCCAGCGGGCCTACGGGCAGAGCATCATGCTCGGCTTCCACGCCGCCTACAGCCTCGGCGGGATCGTCGGTGCCTCGCTGGCGTGGTCGGGGGCGCACTGGCACATCTCGCTCTTCGCCCTCTACGGGCCCGCGGTCGCCGCCCTCATCCCCCTGACGCTGGCGGCCAGCCGCTGGTACACCGACCAGGAGCGGACTCCGGCCGGGCAGCCGAGGGAGACCCAGCCGGTCGTGATGCGGCTGCTGATGCCGCTCTGCCTGGTGATGGCCTTCGCGTACATCGGGGACTCGACGGTCTCCAACTGGAGCGCGAAGTACCTGGAGGACACGCTGCACAGCTCCGAGCAGCTGTCGACCGTGCCCTACGCCGTCTACATGGTGACGACGCTCATCGGACGCTCGGTGGGGGACTTCGGGGTGCGGCGGTTCGGCGCCGCGGCGGTCGTACGGCTGGGGACGGTGGTCGCGATGGCCGGGTTCGCGGTGGTCGCGACGGCGCCGGGGGCCTGGTTCGGCATGCTCGGATTCACTCTGCTGGGGCTCGGGCTGTGTGTGATCGTGCCGCAGACCTTCGCGGCGGCCGGGCGGCTCTTCCCGGGGGCGTCGGACTCGGCGATCGCCCGGCTGAACATCTTCAACTACGTGGGCTTCCTCGTCGGTTCGCCGCTGGTGGGGGCCCTCGGGGACGCCTGGAGCTACCGGGGGGCGATGGTCGTCCCGATGGTGCTGGTGGGCGCGACGCTGCTGTACGCCAAGTCCTTCGAGGCGGGGCCCGGCGGGTACGGTGTCGGTCATGAGCGGCCGCGCACAGCTGATGTGGGATGAGCAGGTAACCAAGTACGACTTCGGGTCCAGACACCCGATGGACCCGGTGCGGCTGGAGCTGACCCGGAGCCTGATCCGGGCCTTCGGGCTCGACGGCGCGCTCTCGGTGGTCGCGGCCCCGCCGGCCGGGGACTCGACCCTGGCCCTGGTGCACCGGGCGGACTATCTGGCCGCGGTACGGCAGGCGTCGCAGCACCCGCGCGCCGCGGACACGGCGTACGGGATCGGCACCGAGGACAATCCGGCCTTCGCCGGGATGCACGAGGTCTCGGCGCTGATCGCCGGTCAGTCGGTGGCCGCGGCCGAGGCGGTGTGGCGGGGGGACGTCTCGCACGCGGTGAACTTCGCGGGCGGGCTGCACCACGCGATGCCCGCCGCCGCCGCGGGGTTCTGCGTCTACAACGACGCGGCGCTCGCCGTGGCACGGCTGCTGGAGCTGGGGGCCGAACGGGTGGTGTACGTCGATGTGGACGTGCACCACGGCGACGGCGTGCAGACGGCCTTCTGGGACGACCCCCGGGTGCTGACGATCTCCCTGCACGAACACCCGGGGACGCTCTTCCCCTACACAGGCTGGCCGGAGGAGACGGGCGGGCCCGCGGCGGAGGGCGGCGCCGTCAACATCGCGCTGCCCGCCGGCACCGGGGACGCGGGGTGGCTGCGGGCCTTCCACGCGGTGGTGCCGGAGCTGGTCGCGGCCTTCCGGCCGCAGGTCCTGGTCAGCCAGCACGGGGCCGACACCCACTTCGAGGACCCGCTCGGCCACTTCGCGGTGTCGCTGGACTCGCAGCGGCTGGTGGCGGAGACGTGCCACACGCTGGCCCACGAGCACGCGGAGGGCCGCTGGCTTGCCCTCGGCGGTGGCGGCTACGCGGTCACCGACGTCGTACCGCGCACCTGGACCCACCTGGTCGCCATCGCGGCCGGGGTGCCGGTGGCGCCGGAGACGCTGATCCCCGAGGAGTGGCGGCACCAGGTCTACGCCAGGACCCGGGCGACGGCTCCGCTGCGCATGACGGACGGGCGTACGCCGGTCTGGGCCGGTTTCGACGACGCCGGGTACGACCCCGCGGACCGGATCGACCAGGCCATCCTCGCGACCCGCCGGGCCGCCTTCCCGCTGCACGGCCTCCTGCCGTAGCCCCGGCGGGGGCGTACTCGTACGGGCCGGGGGCGCGCACACCGCGTACACACCGCGTACACAGCGCGTACGACCCGCGTACCCGCCCGTCCAGGAGGTCCCGGCAGTCCCGGCGGAGTGAATTCCGCCGGTTCGGCCCCCGCTTCCGGAAGATCCCCGCAAGGATCACCTCCGTGCTAAGCGTCAGCGCCCTCCGCGCCCACCTCGTAGCCGCCAGGCTCGCCGGCCCCGTCTCCACGTCCCGCGAGCACAGCCTGCGCAGCTACCGCGCGTTCGCCGCCCGCGACCCCCGCCAGACCCTCGGCCTGGACCCGGAGGGCACCTGGACCCCCGCCGAGCTGCTGCGGCTCATGGCCGACCGCTGCGGGGTCTCCCCGGACCCGGCCCAGACGTCGGGGCAGGACGTCATCGATCCGGACTGCACGGTGGCCGCGCTGGACGCCTTCGCGGAACGCCTGGCCCGGGCGGCGCACGACCGTATTCCTGTCCTCTTGGGCACAGGACATCCACACCGTCTCCTCGGTTTCTACGCATCTTTGGCCGCCGCTCTGTCGGCGGCGGGCTGCGCTGTCCTCACACCGTCGTACGGCCGCTGTATGGACATGCCCACTCAGTTCGGCGTACGTCGACACCATCTCAGGTACGTCGGCGGGGTCGCGGTCGTCCGGCAGGTGGGGGCCGAAGGGGGTCCCCGCAGCGCGGAGGAGAGCACCGAACTGGGGGCTCACACCCACTCGCCGCTGCCGGTCAGGGCGGCGCTGGGAGCCGCCGCGGAGCAGGGCGGAGTGCTGCCGAAACTGGTCGTCGGAGATCATGGATTCGTCTGCGGAGCAGGTCAGTTGGGGATTGAGGCCATCGGTCTGGCGGACTCCGACGACCCCGCCGTCTTCGTCGCGGAGGCCGAGGGAAGGGTCTCGGTGGCGGTGCCCCTGGACGACACCGTGCGGTCCGATTACTACCGGCCACTGACCCGGTATGTACTCCATCAGGCGTGGCTCGCACAGTAATGAACCGTTCGCAACTCCTCTTCCCCACTTGCATCATGCGCCCCTAATCTGTGGGGGAGCGCACATGCCTGTTTGGAGTCGCCGGAGGGGAAGCCGGTGGCCGTCATGTGCGGAAGGTTCAGGTGTGTCATGTCCGTAACTGAAAGTCGGCCTCTCAACGAGGTCGTATTCCTTACCGTCGCCGAAGTGGCGGCGGTGATGCGAGTGTCGAAGATGACGGTGTACCGGCTGGTGCACAGCGGTCATCTGCCGGCGATTCGCGTGGGTCGGTCCTTCCGGGTTCCGGAGCAGGCCGTCCACGACTACCTCCGCGAGTCCTACGTGGGGGTGGAATCTGCCTGAGAAGGCCCGCTCCAAAGGCCCGGTAACGGGCTGGTGACCGACAGCGTGGGCCTCGGTTACGCTCGTCCGCTCCGGGCGGGTAGGCTTGGCCGACGTAGGTCGTGTGGGCTCGGACGCCCCGCACCGAGTGAAACCGAAGCGAGGGTAGTCGTGGGCTCTGTCATCAAGAAGCGGCGCAAGCGTATGGCCAAGAAGAAGCACCGCAAGCTTCTGAAGCGGACGCGAGTTCAGCGCCGTAACAAGAAGTAAGCGAGCTGTACGCCGCTCTCCCTGCCCCCTTCCTCCGACTCAGGTCGGACGAAGGGGGCAGTGGCGTTTCCGGGGTACGTTTTCCGGGGCGCGCGCCCCGGACCCGGCGGCCCCTGACGGCGGGCGTTTCGTCATCGCGGCGCAACACCGTAGAGGTACGGTGACCGCGTCCCCCCGAGGAAGGCGCTGAACGTGGGCAAGGTGGTCCTGGTCACGGGCGCGGCGCGGCAGCTCGTCGGCCGCTATGTCCGGCGGGTGCAGCGGGAGCCCGAGGTCGGGCGGGTGATCGCGGTCGACGCGGTGCCGCCGGAGCACGACCTGGGCGACGCGGAGTTCGTCCGCGCGGACATCAGACAGCCGCTGATCGGCAAGGTGCTCGCGCAGCACTCCGTCGACACGGTGGTCCATCTCGACGTCAGCGGCACCACCCCGGGCACCGGCGGCCGTACGCAGGCCAAGGAGACCAACGTCATCGGCACGATGCAGCTGCTCGGCGCGTGCCAGAAGGCGCCCACCGTACGGCGGCTGGTGGTGAAGTCGACCACCAGCGTCTACGGTTCGGCGCCGCGCGACCCCGCGGTGCTCACCGAGACGACCCCGGTGAAGTCCCTGCCCAGCGGCGGTTTCGCGAAGGACGCGGTCGAGGTCGAGGGCTATGTGCGCGGCTTCGCGCGGCGGCGGCCGGATGTCGCGGTCGCGGTGCTGCGGTTCGCCAACATCCTCGGGCCGCGCGCGGACACCCCGCTCGTGGAGTACTTCGACCTGCCGGTGCTGCCGACGGTCTTCGGCTACGACCCCCGGCTGCAGTTCGTCCACGAGGACGACGTGGTCGAGGTGCTGGTCGTCGCGTCGACCGAGGCCCGGCGCGGAACGCTGAACAGCGGCACGTTCAACATCGCGGGCGACGGTGTGCTGTTGCTGTCGCAGAGCGCCCGGCGGCTGGGCAAGCCGACCGTGCCCGTACTGCTGCCGGCCGTCACCTGGGTCGGGCAACTGCTGCGCACGGCGGGCGTCACGGACTTCTCCCGGGAGCAGATCCGGCTGCTCACGCACGGCAGGGTGGTGGACACCCGCCAGATGCGTGAGACGCTCGGATTCACGCCGGAGTACACCACGGCGGAGACCTTTCACGACTTCGCCCGCAGCCGCGGCCCCGGGCTGCTGCCGCTGGCCCGGATGGGCCGGGCCGTGGACCGGCTCGCGGCGCTGGTGCCGCACGACGGTGACGCGGGAGAGCGCGGGTGACCGCCGTGCACGGCCGGGGGCGGGCCTCGGCGAAGGGAGCAGCGGCGGAAGGAGCAGGAGCCATGGGGGACGCCAAGGTCATTCCCTTCGACGACGACGCGCGGGGGCGGCGCGCGGGCGCGGGACGGGCCCGGCCGCGCGGCCGCAAGCAGGGCCCGGCCGGTGCTTCCGGTTCGGGGCCGGGCGCGGATTCCGCTTCCGGTACCGGTACGGGTTCCGGTTCGGGCGCTTCGGCTTCGGGGCGGGCCGGGGAGCACGGGCCGCTGTCGTCCGTGCCCGAGGCCGCGCAGGCGCCGGCGGAGGACGAGGCGGCAGCGGAGGACCGTACTCCGGAAACGGGCTCAGAGGGGCCCGCCAAGCCCTCTGACACGCCCTCTGAGGCCCCCGGGGAGGGTCCGCCGGCTCCTGAGCCGCCCTCAGCGTCCTCCTCGCCTTCCCTCGCCGACGCGCTCGGCGGCGTCGCGGACAGGCTGCTCGGCGGGTCCTGGGAGCGGAAGGTCGCCTCGGGGCTGGCCTTTCTGCGCCGCCGGGTGACCGGGGAGTACGAGGTCGACGAGTTCGGGTACGACGCCGAGCTGACCGACCAGGTGCTGATGTCGCTGCTGCGCCCGCTGTACGAGACGTACTTCCGGGTCGAGGTGAAGGGCGTCGAGAACATCCCGGCCGAGGGCGGCGCCCTGGTGGTGTCCAACCACTCCGGGACGCTGCCGATCGACGCGCTGATGACCCAGGTCGCCGTGCACGACCACCACCCGGCCGGACGGCATCTGCGCCTGCTCGGCGCGGACCTGGTGTTCATGCTGCCGCTGGTCAACGACCTGGCCAGAAAGGCCGGGCACACCCTGGCGTGCGCGGAGGACGCCCAACTGCTGCTGGAGCGCGGGGAGGTCGTCGGGGTGATGCCCGAGGGCTTCAAGGGCCTCGGGAAGCCCTTCGCCGAGCGCTACAAGCTGCAACGCTTCGGCCGCGGGGGCTTCGTGGCGACCGCGCTCAGGACGAAGGTGCCGATCATTCCATGTTCGGTCGTGGGCGCGGAGGAGATCTATCCGATGATCGGCAACTCCCGTACCCTCGCGCGTGTCCTCGGCATCCCGTACTTCCCGCTGACCCCGACGTTCCCCTGGCTGGGGCCGCTCGGCATGATTCCGCTTCCGACGAAGTGGACCATTCAGTTCGGCGAGCCGATCCCCACGGACGACTATCCGCCGGAGGCCGCGGACGACCCGATGCTGGTCTTCAACCTGACCGACCAGGTGCGCGAGACCATCCAGCACACGCTGTACGAACTCCTCGTGGAACGGCGGTCGGTGTTCTTCTGACGCCGTGCGGGTCGGATGACGCACACGTCAGGTCGGAAGAACACCGACCGCCGGGCCGGGTGCTGTGTCCTAACCCTCCGGGTCGTCGTCCGAGCTGAGACCGAGGCCCGGCAGGAGGCCCGGGAGCAGCGGGGGAAGGACCACCGAGTGGTGGGTCGGGGTGGGGGTGCTGGTCGGGGTCGAGCCGGGGGTGCCCGCGCCCGTGGCGGGCGGGGGCAGCAGGGAGCCGGGGCCGCCGATCAACCCGTTGGGCGCCGCGCTGGAGGCCGTCGGGGTCGGTGTCGGCCCGCCGTCCTGCCCGGTCCGGCCGACGGCCGTCGCGGAGGGGGACGGGCCGGCCGTGGCGCTGCCCGACTG
This sequence comes from Streptomyces sp. NBC_00223, assembly GCF_036199905.1. Taxonomy (NCBI): domain Bacteria; kingdom Bacillati; phylum Actinomycetota; class Actinomycetes; order Kitasatosporales; family Streptomycetaceae; genus Streptomyces; species Streptomyces sp. NBC_00223. The sequence continues at coordinate 4,898,974 of NZ_CP108109.1, forward strand.
CCCGCCGGTGCGGCGCGAGCCCGAGGTGCCGCCGTCGTCGTCCTGCGAGGACGAGGACGAGGATCCGTCACCGTCCTGCTTCTTGGGCAGTGCCAGCGGAGCGACCTCATGGTCTATGGCGTCGAAGATCGATGTGACCTGGTCGGAGACATCGGTGAGCTGGGTGGGCAGCTTGCCGCGCAGATCGCTCCAGCTCTGCCGGTGGGACTCCGCGAAGGAGTTGAGCGTCTCCATCGGCTGGAGCGAGCCGTCCCTCTCGTACGCCTGGGTGAGCAGACGGTGGCCCTCGGACGCCTCCTGGTGCATGCCGGACAGCGCCTTGCGGACGTCACCGACCGACTCGTCGTCGAGGTGGCCGCCGCGGCCCCGGTCCATCAGCCGGCGGGCCTCCTGCATACGGGTGGCGGCCATGTCGAGATAGACCTTGCCGCGGGAGGTGTCGCTGCCCGCCATGTCCAGCTTGATGTCCTCCATGCTGCGCTTGAGGCCGTAGAGGGTGTCGCCGGGCAGCGCGTTCGTACTGGCCGCCGCCACACCGCCGAGCGCGCCCGCGGCGACGCCCATGGTGAGACCGCCGACGGCGAGCCGCCGCGAGAGCCGGGAGCGCGGCGCGAACTTGCGCAGACCGGTGGCGCGGTGGCTGCCGCGCTCGGTGCGCTGCTCGGGGACGCGGCCCGCCGTGGCGCGGAAGCTGCCGTCGGCGATCGCCTGCTCCATCGCGGCGATCAGCTGGGCGCGCTGGACGGTCTTCGTCTCCGCGTCCATGACCGGGCGGGGGTGGTCGCTGAGGGCGGCCGCCAGCGCGAGCATCGTGGCGCGCTCGGGGTCGGCGCGCCGCGCGGCGGCGTGGGAGCCGTGCGAGGACGAGCCGTGGGCCCCCGAGTCGTGCGTTCCCGAGCCGTGCCTGCCCGGGCCGTGCCGCTCGCCCGCGCCCGGGTCGTCGGCGCCGGCCGCGCCGGCATCGGGCGCGCCGGTGCTCTCCCCGGGGACGGCGGCGTCCTCCAGGGCAGCGTCTTCCAGGGCCTGGGCGAAGGCGTTCGCCCGGCGGTGTGCCGTCGCCTGTCCGATCACGGGCGGCACCTCCTCTCGTCTCCACACTCGACTCCCCGTGCCGCCCGGAAGGTTGTGTTCCCCTTCTCCGTCCACCCGATCGAGTGAAAAGCGGTGAGCGGCGCACGGCACAGAAGTGTCTGCACGTGATGCAACGAGTGCCGGTCCAGTTGGGTTACGCAGGTCCGATCATCGTGCCGGGGCTGCCGGGTGAACAGGCGGGGACGCACATCGTCACCTGGCGTCTTCCGGCAGCAGGCGCGCCAGCGTACGGACCGCCCGGTACTGGAGGGTCTTGATGGCGCCCTCGTTCTTGCCCATGACCCGGGCGGTCTCGGCCACGGACAGTCCCTGCAGAAAGCGCAGCGTGACGCACTCCTTCTGCTGCGGGTTGAGCTTGTCCACGGCCTGGATCAGCGCCTGGTTGGAGAGCCGTTCCAGCACCGAGTCCTCGGGGCTGCGCTCGACCTCGTTGGCGTCGAGCATTTCGCCTGTGGTCACTTCGAGGCGGAAACGGCTCGACTTGAAGTGGTCGGCGACCAGATTGCGCGCGATCGTGACCAGCCAGGCGCCGAAGTCGCGCCCCTGCCAGGTGAAGGTGCCGATCCTGCGCAGGGCCCGCAGAAACGTCTCGCTGGTCAGGTCCTCGGCGGTGGCCTTGGAGCCCACCCGGTAGTAGATGTACCGGTACACGGTGTCGCTGTAGTGGTCGTAGAGCCGGCCGAACGCCTCGGTCTCGCCGCCCTGCGCGGCTTCGACCAGGTCCATCATGCGGCCGCTGTCGGTGTCGGAGGGTGGCCTGCGGGCGTGTGCTCCCCGTTCGGCGGGGGACTTGTCGCGGGAGGAGCTGTTGCGGGTGCGTCTGCCTGCGGCTGTGCTGACTTCGGCCAGGGCGTACGCCGGGCCGGGGACGGTGGGACCGGACGTGGCGAGGGCGGGCACGGCATACGCGGGGACTGTGCGCATCAGGCGGTCGAGCACCAGTGCGCGCAACGCAGCCAGGCCGGAGGTGTCAACCCCGTCGTGTGGGTACACGGGACTCCCAGAGGCAGAACTTCCATCACGTGCAGTACGGGACCGTTCACCCGTCGTGGCGACGCGTGGGTACCGGATTGCGTCTGAGGAGAATAACGCTTCGTACAGGCGACGCTACACCGAGTTGCTCAAATCGCCGTTTCCGCCACTTCCTGGGCGGAATGCTGATCGAGTAATTATCGAACGAGCGACCTGAGTTGACCGTTTCTGCTTGTGAAGTGGTCGCGTGGAGTGCGTGTTGTGCCCGTGTGCCCGGCGGTCGGAGACCGCTCGGGACCGGTCGGCGACCGGTGGGGAACGCGTCCGGCGGTGTACCGGGTCCGGCGCCCGTGGAAGGGTCCGCCGCGCGGCTCGGCGGCCACTGGGACCCCGCGCGGCTCGGCGGCCGCTGGCATACGGCTCAGCGGCCGCCGGGATGTGCCTCGGGGCTCAGCGCCGGCGGCGGTGGATCGCGACCGCCGCGAGGACGCCGCCCGCGAGTGCGCCCGTGCCCGCCGCCGCGGGGATGCCGATCTTCGCCGCCTTGCGGCCCGTACGGTAGTCGCGCAGCCGCCAGCCCTCGGCGCGCGCGTGCCTGCGCAGCCCGCTGTCGGGGTTCACCGCGTAGGGGTGGCCGACCAGGGAGAGCATCGGGATGTCGTTGGCGGAGTCGCTGTACGCGGCGCAGCGCGACAGATCCAGGTCCTCGGCCGTGGCCAGCGCCCGTACCGCCTCGGCCTTCGCGGGCCCGTGCAGCGGTTCGCCGACGAGCCGGCCGGTGTAGACGCCGTCGACGGACTCCGCGACCGTGCCGAGCGCGCCCGTCAGGCCGAGCCGCCGGGCGATGATCGTGGCGGTCTCCAGCGGCGCGGCGGTCACCAGCCAGACCCGCTGCCCGGCGTCGAGGTGCGCCTGGGCCATGGCGCGGGTGCCCGGCCAGATCTTCCCGGCCATGTACTCGTCGTAGATCTCCTCGCCGATGGACATCAGTTCCTCGACGCGGTGGCCCTTGACGATGGACAGCGCGCTGTCCCTGGCGTCCTGCATGTGCGCCGGGTCCTCGGCGCCCGCGAGCCGGAAGTACGCCTGCTGCCAGGCGAATCGGAGCAGGTCCCGCTTGTCGAAGAACTTCCGCTTGTACAGGCCGCGGCCGAAGTGGAAGAGCGCGGCGCCCTGCATCACGGTGTTGTCGAGGTCGAAGAAGGCGGCGGCGCGCGGGTCGCCGGCCACCGGGAACTGCGGTTCGGCCCGGGCTGCCTCGGCTTCGCCGCGTGCGTCCGCCCGTACGTTCTCCGGCTCGGGGCCGGTCGTGAGCGCGGCCTCCGCTGCGGCCTCGCCGGCCTGTACGCTCCGCTCGGTCGCGGACTGCTTACGGGGGGTGAGCCATCTGAGTGCGGCCATGCCGCGAGCATAACCATGCCCGGGGGAACGTCAGGTGCGCCTGGGATGCGGGCGCGTGAACGTCACGCGTCACAATGGCGGCCATGACGAGTGCGAGGACCGTGACCCTGATCGGCAAGCCCGGCTGCCACCTCTGCGACGACGCCAGGACGGTGATCGAGAAGGTCGCGGCCGAGACCGGCGCCACCGTGCGCGAGCAGGACATCACCCAGGACGCGGAGTTGTACGACCGGTACTGGGAGCAGATCCCGGTGGTCCTGGTCGACGGCGAGCAGCACACCTTCTGGCGGGTGGACGAGAAGCGGCTGCGGACCGCGCTGTCCGGGGTGTGAGACCGGCCACGTGAGTCACGCGTGATTCCGTGTGGATCCACGTGAATCCGTGCACGAGCGCCTGGATCGCGCGTGTGAACGCCTGGGCGTTTTGAGAGCGTTACGCGTACTCGTACACCTTCGATTACCATCGAGGGCGATTTGTACATCCGGGGGCGATGCGTGAGGAGTGTGCCGCGTGCTCTCGGTGGTATCGGGCCCCGGTGCGGGTCCGTCCGGCTATGCCGTCGTGGACCTTGAGGCCACCGGCGCGTCCTCGCGGCGGCACCGGGTGGTGGAGCTGGCCGTCGTCCTGCTGGACCGCGATCTGGAGCCGCAGGGCGAGTTCACGACCCTGGTCGACCCGCAGGGCCCGGTCGGGCCCACCCATATCCACGGCATCGAGCCCGGGCACCTGGGCGGGGCGCCGCGCTTCGCCGGGATCGCCGCCAGGCTGCTGACGCTGCTGCGCGGCCGGGTGCTCGTCGGCCACAACGTGGGCGGCGACCGGGCGTTCCTGGTCGCCGAGTACGCGCGGGTGGGCCTGCGGCTGCCCGCCGTGCCGGAGTTGTGCACGATGCGGATGGCCGAGGCGAGCGGCCCGGCGCCGTACGGGCTGTCGCTTCGGGCCTGTGCGGCGGCGATCGGGATCACGGACTGGCGTCCGCACACCGCGCTCGGTGACGCCCAGGCCACCGCGCGGCTCTTCTCCCATCACGCGCCGCGTGTCGAGGGGCTGTCCGGGCTTCTGACCAGGGCCTCGGCTCTGCGCTGGCCCGAGCCGACCGGGACATCGGCGGCCGTGGACGCCCTCTGGGTGCGCCGCAGCAACGATTCGGCGCGGCGATCCGTACCGAATGTCCGACATGGGAGTGCGTGATGCCCATCACTTCCGACGGGCAAATCGGACACCATCTTTGTGCACGCGTTCACAAAGACATAGCCTGGCGTCCACGGGGCGGCCCCAAAGACCGTGGTCGTCTTCAGCCCAGCTCTACCCGCAGGAGCACCGTGGCAACTGGCCGATCTCACCGACCGGCGACCCGTGGCCGAGGAATTCCCGAGGCCACCGTCGCCAGGCTCCCGCTGTATCTGCGGGCACTGACAGCGCTCTCCGAGCGCTCGGTGCCCACTGTGTCGTCGGAGGAACTCGCCACGGCCGCGGGCGTCAACTCCGCGAAGCTGCGCAAGGACTTCTCCTACCTCGGCTCCTACGGGACACGGGGCGTCGGCTACGACGTGGAGTACCTCGTCTACCAGATCAGCCGTGAACTCGGGCTTACCCAGGACTGGCCCGTCGTCATCGTCGGTATCGGCAACCTCGGCGCGGCCCTCGCCAATTACGGCGGGTTCGCCTCGCGCGGCTTCCGGGTGGCCGCCCTGCTCGACGCGGACCCGGCGCTGGCCGGACGTCTCGTCGCGGGCCTGCCCGTACGGCACATCGACGAGCTGGAGGCGATCGTCGCGGACAACCAGGTGTCCATCGGTGTGATCGCGACCCCGGCGGGCGCCGCCCAGGAGGTCACCGAACGCCTGGTGGCCGCGGGCGTCACGTCCATCCTCAACTTCGCCCCCACCGTGCTGACGGTGCCCGAGGGCGTGGACGTCCGCAAGGTCGACCTCTCCATCGAGCTGCAGATCCTCGCCTTCCACGAGCAGCGCAAGGCCGGTGAAGGCCGTCAGGACCCGGACGGGGACGTCCCCGCCGTGATGCCGGCATGAGCCTTCTTGTCGTCGGGCTGAGTCATCGCACCGCGCCCGTCAGCGTGCTGGAAAAGGCCACGCTGACCGGGGACGCGCGGGCCAAGCTGCTCCAGGACGCCCTGGCCGCGGAACCGGCCACCGAGGCCGTCGCGCTGGCCACCTGCAACCGCATCGAGCTGTACGCGGACGTCGACAAGTTCCATGCCGGCGTCGCCGAGATGACCACGCTGCTGGCCCAGCACAGCGGAGCCGGCCTGGACGAGCTGACGCCCCACCTCTATGTGCACTACGAGGACCGGGCCGTCCACCATCTGCTCTCCGTGGCCTGCGGCCTGGACTCGATGGTCGTCGGCGAGGGGCAGATCCTCGGCCAGATCAAGGACGCGCTCGCCGTCGGCCAGGAGATGCACACCGCCGGCCGGCTGCTCAACGACCTGTTCCAGCAGGCGCTGCGGGTCGGCAAGCGGGCCCACTCCGAGACCGGCATCGACCGCGCCGGGCAGTCCCTGGTCACCTTCGGCCTGGACCAGCTCGCCCCCGTCACCGGCCCGCCGGCCGGGAAGCACGCGGTGGTGGTCGGCGCCGGGTCCATGTCCTCGCTGGCCGCCGCGACCCTGGCCAGGGCCGGAGTCGCGTCGCTGACCATCGCCAACCGTACGGTCGAGCGCGCCGAGCGGCTGGCAGGGCTGCTCACCGAACAGGGCACGCCGGCCCGCGCGATCACCATCGCCGAGGTCCCCGGCGCGCTCGCCGACGCCGACCTCCTGGTGTCCTGCACGGGTGCCACCGGCCTGGTGCTGACCGCCGAGGAACTGCGCGCGGCCCTCGCCCGCCGTACCGGTGACGTACCCCTCGCTGTGCTCGACCTCGCCATGCCGCGTGACGTCGACGCCGCCGTCCACGGTCTGGACGGGGTGCGGTTCGTGGACATCGAGTCGCTCGCCGCCGCTTCCGCCGACGCGCCCATGGCCGCCGACGTCGACCAGGTGCGGGCGATCGTCTCGGAAGAGGTCGCCGCCTTCGGAGCCGCCCAGCGTGCGGCCCGGATCACCCCCACCGTGGTGGCCCTGCGGGCGATGGCCGCCGATGTCGTATCGGGTGAACTTTCCCGGCTCGACGGTAGGCTGCCCGATCTGGACGGCAAGCAGCGCGCGGAGATCGCCCAGACCGTGCGCCGCGTCGTCGACAAGCTCCTGCACGCGCCCACCGTGCGGGTCAAGCAGCTCGCGGGCGAGCCCGGCGGCGCCGGGTACGCCGACGCGCTGCGTGAACTCTTCGACCTCGACCCGCAGGCGGTCGCCGCCGTCAGCCGGGCCGACGCACCGGGTTCCATCCCGGGCACCGCAGAACCGAATCGAGGCCGGGCATGACCACTGAGCCTGCGGCCCGCGGGCACATTCCCGCGACCGCCACCGAGACCTTCGCAGCCTTGGGGAGCGAGCACGCACCCGAGGTCGCCGGGCCGGTGCCCGCGGCAGGACCCGACGGCTCCTCGTCGCCGGACGGCCCGACGGCGTCCGCCGGCCGGTCCGTCGCCGGCGGCTCCGCCGCGCCGCGCGCGCTGCGCCTGGGCACCCGGCGCAGCAAGCTCGCCATGGCGCAGTCCGGCATGGTCGCCGAGCAGGTACGGCAGGTGACCGGCCGACCGGTCGAACTGGTCGAGATCACCACGTACGGGGACGTCTCGCGGGAAAGCCTCGCGCAGATCGGCGGCACCGGCGTCTTCGTCTCCGCCCTGCGCGACGCGCTGCTCGCCGGCGACATCGACTTCGCCGTGCACAGCCTCAAGGACCTGCCGACCGCGGCCCCCGAGGACCTGGTGCTGGCCGCCGTCCCGGTCCGTGAGGACCCCAGGGACGCGCTGGTCGCCCGCGACGGCCTGGCCCTGGCCGCGCTCCCGGACGGCGCCCGCGTCGGCACCGGCTCGCCGCGCCGCATGGCGCAGCTCAACGCGTGGGCACGGTCACACGGTCTGAGGATCGAGACGGTCCCGATCCGTGGCAACGTTGACACCCGCATCGGGTACGTTACTTCCGGTGAACTCGACGCGGTCGTGCTTGCCGCCGCCGGGCTGAACCGTATCGGCAGGCTTGCCGAGGCGAGCGAGCTGATCGCCGCCGACGTAGTGCTGCCCGCCCCGGGGCAGGGGGCACTCGCCGTTGAATGCGCCGCCTCCCAACCGGAGTTGGCCGCACAGCTCGCCGAACTGGACGACCCGTTCACCCGGGTCGCCGTGACCGCCGAGCGATCCCTGCTCGCCGCCCTTGAGGCCGGCTGTTCCGCGCCTGTGGGCGCGCTCGCCGACCTCGTGGCCGACGGGCAGACTACCGAGCTGCGTCTGCGCGGCGTCGTCGGCACGATCGACGGCACCTCGCTGGTGCAGATGTCCATCACCGGTTCCGTACCGGCATCGGACGACGATGCGCGAGCCCTGGGCCGCGAACTCGCCGTCGAGATGCTCGCCAAGGGTGCGGCCGGTCTTATGGGGGAGCGCACACCTTGAACCCCGCCGCCGTCGTCACTACGAACACCGCCGGCCCCGCCGCCGGCACAGCGGGGAAGGCGGCCGGACCCGTAACCGGTCACGTCACCTTCCTCGGCGCCGGGCCCGGAGATCCCGGGCTGCTGACCCTGCGCGCCGTGGAGGCGCTCGGCCTCGCCGACGTGCTGGTCGGGGACAGCCACGTGCTCGACGTCGTGCGCACGCACGCCAGGGCGGACGTGGGCATGGCCGAACCGACCGCGGACGGTGGGCTGTTGGACCCGTCGGCGGATCTTTCCACTGCTGCCTCACAGCTTGTCATGGCGTCCGCGCGGACCGGTAAGCGGGTGGTACGTGCCGTCTCGGGCGACCCCGGACTTGACGCCTCGGCCGCCGGCGAGATGCTGGCCTGCGCCCGTGCGGGCATCCCCTTCGAGGTGGTGCCCGGCGTCGCCGCGGCGCTCGGCGTGCCCGCGTACGCGGGGGTGCCGCTCAGCGGGGACGTACGGTTCGTGGACGCCGCCACGGCCTCCGACCGGTGCTGGACCGAGGTCGGCGCGAGCGACACGACCCTGGTGGTCTCCACGACCCTCCAGACCGTGGCCGTCACCGCCGCCGAGCTGATCGCCTCCGGGCGCAAGCCCGACACCCTGCTGACGGTCACCGTCGCCGGTACGACCACCCGGCAGCGCACCTGGACCGCGACGCTCGGCACGATCGCCGCCGAGCTCAAGGCCACCAAGGCGCTGCCGACGCCCGAGGGGCCGATCTCGGCGATAGCCGTCGTCGGCGAGCGGACGGCCCAGCGCGAGCACCTGTCGTGGTTCGAGACGAAGCCGCTCTTCGGCTGGCGGGTGCTCGTCCCCCGGACGAAGGAGCAGGCCGCCTCGCTCTCCGACCAGCTGCGTTCGTACGGGGCCGTGCCGCACGAGGTGCCGACCATCGCGGTCGAGCCGCCGCGCACCCCGCAGCAGATGGAACGCGCCGTCAAGGGCCTGGTCACCGGCCGTTACGAGTGGATCGCCTTCACCTCGGCCAACGCGGTCAAGGCGGTGCGCGAGAAGTTCGAGGAGTACGGGCTCGACGCGCGGGCCTTCGCCGGGATCAAGGTCGCGGCGGTCGGCGAGCAGACCGCCCAGGCGCTGGTCGAGTTCGGGGTGAAGCCCGATCTCGTGCCCAGCGGTGAGCAGTCGGCGGCCGGGCTGCTGGAGGACTGGCCGCCGTACGACCCGGTCTTCGACCCGATCGACCGGGTGTTCCTGCCGCGGGCCGACATCGCCACGGAGACGCTGGTCGCCGGTCTGGTGGAGCTGGGCTGGGAGGTCGACGACGTGACCGCCTACCGGACGGTCCGGGCGTCGCCGCCGCCGGCGGACACCCGGGAGGCGATCAAGGGAGGCGGCTTCGACGCGGTGCTCTTCACGTCGTCCTCGACGGTGCGGAATCTGGTCGGGATCGCCGGGAAGCCGCACAACGTGACGGTCATCGCGTGCATCGGGCCGGCCACGGCCAAGACGGCCGAGGAGCACGGGCTGCGGGTGGACGTGATGGCGCCGGAGCCGTCGGTCCACGCGTTGGCGCAGGCGCTGGCCGACTTCGGCACCGCCCGCCGTGAGGCGGCGGAGGCGGCGGGCGACGCCGTCACCCGCCCCAGCGAGCGCCGCCCCGGCGCCCGCCGCCGCCCCCGCGTCTGACCCCCCCGCGCCCCGCCAGGGGCGCGGGGCCCCACCGGGGCCGCGAGCCATAGGGGCGCGGGGGCCCGGTGGGCCGCGAGGCCGAACGGGCGCGAGCCTTAGGGGCGCGGGGAACTGCGCGATGAGCCACGATGTGCGGTCCCTCGGCAACGCACCGGATCCGTCCGGGGCGGCCCCCGTCAGGGGCGCGGGGAACTGCGCGATGAGCCACGATGTGCGGTCCCTCGGCAACGCACCGAACCCGTCCGGGGCGGCCCCCGCCAGGGGCGCGGGGAACTGCGCGACAAGCCACGACGCGCGGTCACCCGGCAACGCACCGAACCCGCCCGGGGCAGGCCCCGCCAGGGGCGCGGGGAACTGCGCGACAAGCCCCGACGGACCGGCACCCGGCAACGTACCGAACCCCCGCCCGGAGGGCCCCCGCGGCCCCCTGAACCGACGCCCCGTCGGAATCCGCACCGCCCGCACGGGCGTACCGTGAAGTGCCCCCTGAAACCGACGAAAGGCAGGGCGCAGCCATGAGCAGCCGCTACGGCGAATTCCCCGTCGCGCGCCCGAGGCGCCTCCGTACGACCCCCGCCATGCGCCGCCTCGTCGCGGAGACCCGGCTGAACGCCGCCGAGCTGATCCTCCCGATGTTCGTCCGCGAGGGCATCCGCGAGCCCGTCGCGATCTCCTCCATGCCCGGTGTGTTCCAGCACACCCGCGACACCCTGCGCAAGGCCGCCTCCGAGGCGGCCGAAGCCGGCGTCGGCGGCCTGATGCTCTTCGGCGTGCCCGAGGTCAAGGACGCCGTCGGCAGCCAGGGCACCGACCCGGAGGGGATCCTTCAGGTCGCCATCCGGGACGTCGTCGCCGAGGTCGGCGACGCGCTCGTGGTGATGTCGGACCTGTGCCTGGACGAGTACACCGACCACGGTCACTGCGGCGTGCTCGACGAGGCCGGCCGGGTGGACAACGACGCGACGCTGGAGCGTTACGCCGAGATGGCCCAGGTCCAGGCCGACGCGGGCGTCCATGTCGTGGGCCCGTCGGGCATGATGGACGGCCAGGTCGGTGTGATCCGCGACGCACTGGACGAGATCGGCCGCGAGGACGTGGCGATCCTGGCGTACACCGCGAAGTACGCCTCGTCCTTCTACGGTCCCTTCCGGGAGGCGGTCAACTCCTCGCTCGAGGGCGACCGCAACACGTATCAGCAGAACCCCGCGAACTTCCGTGAGTCGATGCGCGAACTCGCCCTCGACCTGGACGAGGGCGCCGACATGGTGATGGTCAAGCCGGCGCTGCCGTATCTTGACGTACTCCGGAAGGTCGCCGACGCTGTGGACGTACCGGTGGCCGCCTACCAGATCTCGGGGGAGTACGCGATGGTCGAGGCCGCCGCCGCGAACGGCTGGATCGACCGTGACCGTACGATCATGGAGACCCTGACGTCCATCCGCCGCGCCGGTGCGAACATGATCCTGACGTACTGGGCCACCGAAGTCGCCCAGCGGCTTTAGCCGCGCCGGGAGGCCGGGTGACCGCTGGCTGACGGAGCCCGGGGAAATATATTGATAGCTCCCCATGGGCCTGCCAATGTGTACCTTACGGCCCAGTCTCCTCCTCAAGGCGATGTCCATGAATACTGCGGGTCTCGACACCCAGCCCAGCGCTGACACATATGAACTCGATGACCTGATTCCGCGTGCGTGGGCCGGCCAGGTGCGGGTGCCGCATTTTCAGCGGAGCTTCCGCTGGGGGACCGACGATGTGCTGCGACTTTTCGACAGCATCGTCCGGGGCTATCCGATCGGCAGCCTTCTTCTTTGGGTGCGGCATTCCCCCGCCGGGCGCATTACGCTCGGCGCGCTGTCCATCGACGCCCAGGAGTCCGAGAACGCACTGTGGGTGGTGGACGGACAGCAGCGCATCACCAGCCTCGCCAACGCCCTCCACCCCGAGGGAAATCTCCACGCGCCGTTCAATGTCTTCTACGACCTGGCGGAGAAGAGCTTCATCGCGCGTCCGGCGCATCCGCAGCCCCATCAGATCGCTGTACATGTTCTTTTCGACCTCGACGCGCTCCTCGATTACTTCGACACCACGGGCAAGAGCGCCAAGGAGTATTTCCCGGTCGCCCGACAGATCGCCAAGCGGCTGCGGCAGTTCAAGATCCCGGTGTATCTGGTCAAGCAGGAGGACCAGGACGTCCTCACCGACATCTTCGACCGGATGAACAACTTCGGAAAGCGGCTGAGCCGGGCGGAGATCTTCTCCTCGCTGTTCGCCGGTGACGAGGAGGGGGCCGACGACCGGCTCACCATCGCCAGTATCGCCGCGCAAGTTGACGGGCTCACCGGCTTCGGCATTATCGACGACGACACCGTGCTGCACGCGATGCTGGCTCGCCGCGGACCCGACCCCTCCCGTGAGATCCGGCTGGAGTTCGACGACACGCGACGCCGTACGAAGTCGGACTTCCCGGGGGAGAGCCGGGACACCGCGTATGCCGAGGGAATGAAGGCGCTCCTCCGCGCTGTCACTTTTCTGCAGGAGACCGGCGGGGTTCCGCACCTCTCCATGGTGCCGTACAAGGCGCTGATTGTTGTATTCGCGCGGTTCTTCGCGCATTTTCCCGAGCCGGAAGAGCGGCATCTGCAACTGCTGCGCCGCCTTTACTGGCGCGTGGTGCTGGCCGGACCGGCGGTCTTCAAGGGGAGCTTCACATCCCTCGCCCGTGTGCTGTGTTCCTGCATTTATCCGCAGGACGAGCAGCGTTCGGTGCGGGATCTGCTGCATTCGATGAAGGACGCGACGCCCTATGTCCCGAGTGCGCAGCGGTTCCGTACCAATGAGGCGGTGTCGAAGATCATTCTGTGCTCGTGGTGGGAGCTTCGTCCGCGTTCGCCGTTCACCGGAGAGGCGTACGACTTCGGGGACCTCGCCGGCGCGCTCGTCGACCGGACGACGGCAGCCGATCTGGTGTATCGGATCTTCCCCCGCGGTATCGACCCCTCGCTCAGATTCTGGGCCGCGAACCGACTGTTCTTGCCCAGCGCCACCGATCCCGCGCAGGAATTCCCGGCGCGATTCACTCAGCGGCCGCTTGCCCTCGACGACACTGCCTGGGACGCCGTCCTTCACTCCTACTGCCTCGACGACGAGGCTGTCCGACATCTCAGAGCCGGTGACGCCGAAGGGTTTCTGCGGAAGCGGCAGCAGATCGTCGAGGCCCAGCTGGAGAACTTCCTGTCGCGCATGGCGGAGTGGGAGTACGAGGACACCCCCGCGCTCCAGGAACTGGACTTCGACAGTGACGCGGACGACGCCGACGAATGGACCGAGCTGCCCGATGCCACCGGATGAGAAGTTCCATGCCGTGCTGCTTCACGGCAAGCGCATCGGGACGCTCTGCCAGAAAGGCGACTACACCCGGTTCGTGCTCAACGACGCCTACCTCAACGACAGTCGCCGACCTGTTCTCGGGCTCTACTTCGAGGAGAACCTGGGCAAGCCGTACGCGTCGGCGCTCCGTCTGCCGCCGTGGTTCTCCAACCTGCTCCCCGAGGGGCCGCTGCGCGAGTGGATCGCGCACGACCGCGAGGTCTCCCTGGACCGGGAGATGGAGCTCCTCGCCCAGGTCGGCCACGATCTTCCCGGCGCGGTCCAGGTCATGCCCGCTGAGGGTCCCGACGAGGAATGGCACTGGCCGGACGGTGAACGGTCCGGCGGGTCCGGCGCCCGGAGCGCACTTCACCAGGACACCCCGTGGCGTTTCTCCCTTGCCGGAGTGGCGCTGAAGCTGTCCATGCTCGCGCAGGGCGACCGTCTGACCGTGCCGGCGGGCGCCGAGCACGGGGACTGGCTGGTCAAGTTCCCGGACTACCGGCACCCCGACGTTCCCCGCAACGAGTTCGCCATGATGTCGCTGGCCCGTTCCGTGGGCATTCGGGCGCCCGAGGTACGCCTTGTCCACCGCGACGAACTCGGTCATGTACCGGACCGCATGTGGCCGAACGGCGAGGTATGGGCCTACGGCGTCCGCCGTTTCGACCGGCTGCCGGACGACCACCGTACCGCTGTGCACATTGAGGACTTCGCACAGGTGCGGAACAAATATCCGGGGCCGGTGGAGAAGTACCGGAGCAGCTTCGAAACGGTCGCGGCCATCGCGTATCGCGGGAGCGATCTGGAGGCACTGCGCGAGGCCGTACGCCGTATCGCTTTCTCGGTGGTGATCGGAAACGGTGACGCTCACCTCAAGAACTGGTCGCTGATCTATCCCGATCAGCGGGTGCCGACGCTCTCACCTGTGTACGACCTGGTTTCGACCGTCGGCTACGCGCCTGCGGACGAGCCCGAGAACCTGGGGCTGAAGCTGGACGGAAGCAAACGCTTCGAGACCGTGCGCAGGGCTTCCTTCTCCCGACTTGAAGCACGTCTCGACCAGCGACTCGGAGTGACCGGAGCGCATCTCTCCGACGTGGCCGTCGAGGTGACGGAGCGGGTGCGGGCCCACTGGCCGGAGCATCGGGATATCCTCGCAGCCACCCCTGGTCTGCTGGAATCGATCGATCGGTGGATCACCACGCGGGTGGGCATTCTCCTGGCCTCCGGCTGAACTCCGCACGGGAGAAGCGAACGACCGGACCAACCGGGGTCGTACGATGACAGGGATATTCGATGTCCTCCCGGACCTGACGAACCTGACGTACTGGGCCACCGAAGTCGCCCAGCGGCTGTAGAGCGAGTAGTGGGGTCTTCTGATGAGCCGTGGCATACCCTCCTGGGCCGTGGTGTCGGGTCTGACCGCGGCCGCGATGGTCGGGGTGTCCGTCCTCGCGCTCCAGGCCAGCGGTGTCCCGGCCAAGCCCCCGGTGGCGGCTCCCACGCCCCGGCCCACCATGACCCATCCGCACACCCCGCCGCCCCCGCCCGCCGTCCCCGCGCACTCCGGGACGGGCAAGCGGATCGTCTACTCGCTGGGCCAGCACCGGGTGTGGGTCGTGCCGCCGACCGGGAAGATCACCACCTTCCCCGTCCAGGCGGGCACGGTCCCCGCGAAGATCGGTACGCACTACGTCACCGGCCGGCACCCGACCGGGGTCGGCGGCGACGGGGTGGCCGTCGAGCACATCGTGTACTTCGAGTACACCGCCGAGACCTGGGTCGCCTTCTCCGCGCCGGTCAGTGACAAGATCGCCGCGCCCGACCCCTCCCTGCACACCGGCGCTCTGCGCGTCCACCGTGACGCCGCGACCGCGATCTGGAAGAACACGGTCAACGGCTCCACGGTCGTCGTCGTCCACTGAGCCGCCCTCGGCGTCAGGGGCGCGGGTCAGTGCGGGGTGCGGCTCAGTCCCACCAGAAGTTCCAGGCGTGCATGCCGAGTACGGCCTTGCGGGCGTACTCGCGCAGTGATTCCTGGTTGCCCTGGGTGATGTTGTCGGGGCAGAAGGCGAAGTGCTCGGCGGCCAGGGCCTCGGCCTCCTCCAGGGTGGCGGGCGGGGCCGCGACCGAGACGGTGAGGCGGTCGACGGACAGCGCGATGACGCGTATGCCGTAGCGGTCCTCCCAGGAGCGCAGGACGGCGCAGAGGCGGGCCACGTCGTTCTCGTGGTTGAGCGGGCCGGTCCAGCCGATCGCGGCCGGGATGTCGGCGCTGCGGCGGGCGTGGACGAGGGCGATCCGGGGGTCGTCCAGCCAGCCGGTCTCGACCATCGAGGCGGTGATCTCCGCGGCCCGGTCGTCCGGTTCGGCGTCGAAGGTCTCCGGTTCCTCGGCGAGGCCCGGCCACTCCTGGCCGTAAGGGGCGAGCAACTCGCCTGTGTTCTCGTCCTCGACGTCCTCGTCACCCGTGTAGCAGGTCCAGAAGCCCGCGAGGACCTCCTCGGGGTCGTGGTCGCCCGGATACGACATCATCCCGGGTTCGAGGTCCCAGTCGGAGAACTTCCCGCCGAGCTGCTTGTCGCTCTCGACGAGGACGGGCAGGAGGCCGACCGACCGCGCGGCCAGCAGCTCCGACCACGCGCCGGGCGCCGCAGGGCCGTTGGCGTGCCACAGGACGGTTTCGGGCCGGGGCCCGTCCTCCGTGGCGTCGATCAGGGTACCCGGGGGCAGGTCCAGGCCGAGCGTCGCGCCGGTCGGGTCGTCCGCGAGGCGGGGCAGGGGGTTGGGGAGCATCGCCATGGTGGTGACGGTAGCCGTAAGCACTGACAGCGCGGCGAGTTGGGCCCGTACTCGCCCGTACTCGCCCGTGCCCGCCCGTGCCGCGCGGCGGGTCCGCGTCATGAAGCCGTGCCCCGCGGCGGTCAGATCGCCGTACGGCCGCCGTCCACCGCCACGATCGCGCCCGTGACGTACCCGGCCGCGGGTGACGCCAGGAAGGCCACGACCTCGGCGATCTCCTCCGGCTGGGCGGCCCGGCCCATCGCCGTGGTGGCTCCCAGCGCGTCGAACAGGGCGCGTCCCTCCGGGCGGGTGTAGACGGGCCCGGGCGCGACCGAGTTCACCCGGACACCCCGTGGGCTGTACTCGGCGGTCCACGCCTGCGTCAGCGAGTTGACGGCGGCCTTGGTGGCGCCGTACGCGGCGCCCGCGGTGAGTCCGAAGCTGCCCGCCATGCTGCTGATGTTCACGATGCTGCCGGCGCCCTTGGCGGCCATCGCGGGCGCGAAGGCGGCCACGAGGAGGAAGGGCGCGCGGACGTTGCCCGCGAACATCGCGTCGAAGTCCTCGACCGACAGCTCCTCGGTCGGGGCCCAGACGGATTTCCCTGCGTTGTTGACCAGGACGTCGATGTCGCCGGCGTCGCGGGCCAGGCGCGTGATGTCGTCGGGCGAGGTGAGGTCGGCGGCGACGAAGCGGGCGCGGCCGCCGGCGCCGGTGATCGTGTCGACGGTGGCGGCGCCGCGTTCGGCGTCACGGCCGACGGCGATCACGGTGAAGCCGTCCTTCGCGAGGCGTACGGCGACGGCGCGGCCGATGCCGGAGGTGGCGCCGGTGACGAGGGCGGTGGGGGACTGCTCCGACATGGGGGTGCTCCTTGGCTGGGGGCGGGGCCTGTTGGGGCGGTTCATGTGATGAACAGACCGGTCTGTCTGTTCATGGACTCAGAGTAGACAGCCCAGTTGGCCGAGGCCACGCTCCCCAGCGCGTACGGCGGCCCGCGCGTCACCGCCGCGGGCGCCGGGGTGTGCGAAAACGCTCTGTTCCGGGGCCGGGTGAACCGGATCGGCCCGGGGTGTCCGGGGTGCAATAGACGTGGTGATGGACGACGACGAGCTGATCGCCCTGATGGCGGAGGGCGATGACGGTGCGCTGCGGGAGCTGTTCTCCCGACACGCGCCGTGGCCGGCGGCTGCCGTGGCTGCGGCTGCTGACCGTGCTGGTGGTGACGGCCGTGGCGGTCGGCGTCCTTCTCGCCGCGTCCGTCGGCGCGGATCTGCCCGGCGGTACGGCGGCGGTGGCGCGCAACGTGGCCGGGCTGACCGGCGCCGGGCTGCTCTGCGCGGCCCTGGTCGGCGGGGCGACGGCCGGGCTCGGGCCGCTGGCCTGCACGGTGCTCTTCGAGGTCGCCCTCACCGGCACCTCGACCACGCCCTGGCTCTGGCCCGCCCGCCCCCGCACGACCTGTGCGCGACCCTGGTCCTCACGGCGGGCGCCGCCCTCTTCACCAGCCGCGGCCCCCGCCGCAGCTGACTCCGGCCCACGACCCCCGGCCCACGACCCGCCCCCGGCCTCAGCCGGGGGCGGGTCGGCGTTCACAGCCGTTCGGGGGTGCGGATGCCGAGGAGGGCGAGGCCCTGATGGAGGGTACGGGCGGTGAGGTCGCACAGGAAGAGCCGGTTGGCGACCTGGTCCGCGCCGCCGTCCGCCGTGAGGACCGGGCACTGCTCGTAGAACGTGGTGAACAGCGACGCCAGCTGGAAGAGGTACGAGGCCAGCCGGTGCGGCTCGTACGTCGTGGCGATCTCGGCGAGCGTGTCCGAGAAGGCGTCCAGGTGCAGCCCGAGCGCCCGCTCGGCCGGCGCGAGGGCCAGCTCCGGGTGCGCGGCCGGGAGCTGGTCGGCCCCGGCCTTGCGGAAGATCGACCGCGTACGGGCGTAGGCGTACTGGAGGTACACACTCGTGTCGCCGTTGAGCGAGACCATCCGGTCGAGGTCGAAGGTGTAGTCCCGGCCGAGTGACGTGGACAGGTCCGCGTACTTGACCGCGCCGATGCCGACCTGCCGGCCGTTGTCGACGATCTCCTCCTCGGTCAGGCCGATCTTCTCGCCCTTCTCCCGGACCACGGCCGTCGCCCGCTCGACCGCCTCGTCCAGCAGGTCCTCCAGCCGGACGCTCTCGCCCTCACGCGTCTTGAACGGCTTGCCGTCCTTGCCGAGCACGGTGCCGAACGGCAGGTGCCTGACCGTCACGTCGTCGGTGAGCCAGCCCGCCCGCCGGGCGGTCTCGAAGACCATCCGGAAGTGCAGCGACTGCCGGGCGTCCACCACGTACAGCAGGGTGGAGGCGTGCAGATCGGCCGTGCGGTTGCGGACCGCGGACAGGTCGGTGGCCGCGTAGCCGAAACCACCGTCGGCCTTGCGGACGATCAGCGGGACCGGCTCGCCGTCCTTGCCCTTGATGTCGTCGAAGAAGACGCACAGCGCGCCGTGCGAGTGCACCGCGACGCCGGCCTTCTCCAGCAGCTCGCAGGTCTCCACCAGCATGTCGTTGTAACCGGACTCGCCGACGATGTCCTCGTCCACGATCGGGATGTCCAGCTTGTCGTACACCGAGTAGAAGTAGATCTTCGACTCGTCCACGAACCGCTGCCACAGGGCGAGGGTCTCCGGGTCGCCCGCCTGGAGGTCGACCACCCGGCGCCGGGCCCGGCCCTTGAACTCCTCGTCGGAGTCGAAGAGGGTCCGCGACGCCTTGTAGAGCCGGTTGAGCCGGGACATCGACTCCTCACCGCTGGCCTTGTCCTCGGTGTGGTCCAGCTCGTGCGGGTGCTCGATCAGATACTGGACGAGCATGCCGAACTGGGTGCCCCAGTCGCCGATGTGGTGGCGCGGGATCACCGTCTCGCCGCCGAACCGCAGGATCTTCACGATCGCGTCACCGATCACGGACGACCGCAGATGGCCGACGTGCATCTCCTTGGCGACGTTCGGCTGCGCGTAGTCGATGACGGTGACGCCGGGGTCGGCCTTCAGCGGCACCCCGAGCCGGTCGTCCTCGGCGCGCCTGGCCAGATTCGCGGTGATCGCCGCGTCCGCGACCGAGATGTTGAGGAAGCCGGGGCCGGAGACCTCGACCTCCGCGATCAGGTCGTCGGTGGGCAGGGCGGCGAGCACGGCGGCCGCCAGCTCCCGCGGGTTGGCCTTCGCCCGCTTGGCCAGGCCCAGCACACCGTTGGCCTGGAAGTCGGCCCGGTCGCTTCGGCGCAGCAGCGGGTCGGCACCGTCGGCCGACGGCACCGCGGCCGTGAGGGCGGCGGAGACGCGCTGCTGGAGCGAAGCGGAGAGGGTCGGGACCGAGGCCATGGAGGTGCCGTTTCGTGTGTCGGGAACGCCGGGCTTCGCCTCACGACGAGGCGAGATCCCAGTGTCCCACGGGCCTCGCGGTGGCCGCTCAAGTTATCCACAGGGCGGAGTTTGTCCACAGGGGTGGACGAGCGCGGGCGGCCGGTCTGGGAGAATGAAGGCTGTGCCGGGCCTTCCCGGCGCCCCCCTGTACGAAGCCCCAGGAAGAAGAGGACCGTGGCTCAGAGCACCGAGACCGACTGGGTCTCCCGTTTCGCCGACGACGTGATCGCCGAGTCGGAGCGACGTGCCCCGGGCAAACCTGTCGTCGTCGCCTCCGGCCTCAGCCCTTCCGGGCCCATCCACCTCGGCAACCTCCGCGAGGTCATGACCCCGCACCTGGTCGCCGACGAGGTGCGGCGGCGCGGCCACGCGGTCCGCCACCTCATCTCCTGGGACGACTACGACCGCTTCCGCAAGGTCCCGGCGGGCGTGCCGGGCGTGGACGAGTCCTGGGCCGAGCACATCGGCCGCCCGCTGACCTCGGTGCCCGCCCCGGAGGGCTCCCCGTTCCCGAACTGGGCCGAGCACTTCAAGGCCCAGATGATCGACGCCCTCTCCGAACTCGGCGTCGTGTACGAGGGGATCAGCCAGACCGCGCAGTACACCTCGGGGGTGTACCGGGACCAGGTGCTGCACGCAATGCGGCACCGCGCCGACATCGACGCGATCCTCGCCCAGTACCGCACGAAGAAGACCGCCGGCCCCGGCGCCAAGAAGCAGGGCCAGAAGCCGGTGGACGCCGCCGAGTTGGAGGCGGAAGAGGGTTCCGGGGCCGCCGAGGAGGACGACGGCAGCGGCGGCGGCGCGGGCTACTTCCCGTACAAGCCCTACTGCGCCGCCTGCGGCAAGGACCTCACCACGGTCACCGCGTACGACGACGAGACCACCGAGCTGACGTACACCTGTGCCTGCGGGCACGGGGAGACGGTCCTGCTCTCCCAGTTCAACCGCGGCAAGCTGGTGTGGAAGGTCGACTGGCCGATGCGCTGGGCGTACGAGGGCGTGATCTTCGAGCCGTCCGGCGTCGACCACTCCTCGCCGGGCTCGTCCTTCCAGGTCGGCGGGCAGATCGTCGGGCCGATCTTCGGCGGCAAGCAGCCGATCGGGCCGATGTACGCGTTCGTGGGCATCTCCGGGATGGCGAAGATGTCCTCGTCCAAGGGCGGTGTGCCGACCCCCGGGGACGCGTTGAGGATCATGGAGCCGCAGATCCTGCGCTGGCTCTACGCACGCCGCCGGCCGAACCAGTCGTTCAAGATCGCCTTCGACCAGGAGATCCAGCGGCTCTACGACGAGTGGGACGCGCTGTCCCGCAAGGTCGCGGAGGGCTCCGCGCTGCCCGCCGACGCGGCGGCGTACGGCCGGGCGGTACGCACCTCGGCCGGTGAACTGCCGTCCACACCGCGGCCGTTGCCCTACCGCACGCTCGCCTCCGTCGCCGATGTCACGGCGGGCGCCGAGGCGCAGACCCTGCGGATCCTCTCCGAGCTGGACCCTGCCAACCCGCTGTCGTCGCTGGACGAGGTGCGGCCGCGTCTCGACCGCGCGGAGAACTGGATCTCGACGCAGATCCCCGCGGAGCAGCGGACCGTGGTGCGGGCCGAGCCGGACGTCGCCCGGCTGGAGGCGCTGGAGGAGTCCGACCGGGGCGCGCTCAAGCTCCTGGTCGACGGACTGGACTCGCACTGGTCGCTGGACGGGCTGACGACGCTGGTGTACGCCGTGCCGAAGGTGCAGGCCGGGCTGGCGCCCGACGCGAAGCCGACGCCCGAGCTGAAGGTGGCGCAGCGGGCGTTCTTCGCGCTGCTGTACGAACTGCTGGTCGGGCGGGACACGGGGCCGAGGCTGCCGACGTTGCTGCTCGCGGTGGGGGAGGAGCGGGTGCGTCAGCTGTTGGGGGCCGGGCTGTAGGCCCTCCGACGCAGGGCGGACCTGGTTCGGTCCGCCCTCAAGCGCCGGGCAGGCTGATTCTGCCCTCAAGCGCCGGGCGGGCTGATTTCCCCCAAGCGCCGGGCGGCCTGTTTTGCCCTCAGGCGCCGGGCGGGCTCGGTTCCGTGCCCGTCCGGCGTTACGGGATCTGCTCGGTGTCCGACTCGGACTGGAAGCGGTAGCGGAAGTCGCGGATGGAGGCGACGAGGTTGCGCTCCTCCGGGGGCGTGCCGCCGTACGTGGCCGAGAGGCAGCGCGCGAACTGGCGGGCGTTGGGGAAGTTGCCCTGCTCGCGGACGTAGTTGCGGTAGGCCCCGTAGAACGCCTCGGTCTCCGAGATGCCCTCCGGCAGGTTGAGGCCGTGTTCGGGCCCGGACTCCGGCTCCGGCTCCGGTTCGGGTTCCGGCTCGGGCAGCGGCTCCGGCTGCCGCAGCTGCTCGGGCGCGGGCTCGTAGGCGGGGCCCGGCTCGTACCCGGGTCCGGGGTCGGCGAAGTGGCCGTTCACCCCGGGCCCCGGCACCCCGTTGCCGTTCACGCCGTTGAGGCCGACGCTGCCCAGCGGGCGGGTGCGGTTGGGGCCGTTGGGCACCATCACCGGCTGCTGGAACTCCGCCTCCATCCGCTGCGCCTGCAACTGCGCCTCCATCCGAGCGTGCTGCTGTGCCGCGAACCAGGGGCTGTCGTGCGGCGCGCCCTGCCACTGCTCGGCGTACGCCTGCTGCTGCTCATAGGTGTAGGCCGCGTACTGGTCGAACTCGTCGTACGGCGGCTCGTGCTGCTCCTCCGGCCCGTACGGTCCGTACTGCTCGTACGGCCCCTGCTGCTCCACGGGCACGGGCACGGGTCCGGCTACGGCTTCGGGCGCCTGCCCCTGCGCGGGCGGCACCTGCGCCCGGGTGGGCTCCGGCGCGGCAGCGGGAGCTGCGGGTTCGGCCACCTGCGCGGCCTCGGCCACCGCGTTCGCCTGCTCGGCCACCGACGCGGCCTCCGCCACCGGCGCCGCCTCCAGCTGCTTGACCGGCCCGCTGATCTCGATGCCCGCCGCCAAGAGCCCGTCAGCCGCCGTCTCCGACAGCGGCACCCCGTAGCGGGCCAGCCGCAGCGGCATGATCGCCTCGATGGGGGCCTTGCGCCGCCACGCGACGCCGTACCGCGCGCGCAGCCGGGCCCGGTAGACCAGCCGGTCCTGCTCGCGCCGGATGACCTCCTCGTACGACCGCAGCTCCCACAGCTTCATCCGCCGCCACAGCCGGAAGGTGGGCAGGGGCGCGAGGAGCCAGCGGGTGATGCGGACCGACTCCATGTGCTTGTCGGCGGTGATGTCGGCGATCCGGCCGATCGCGTGCCGGGCCGCCTCGACCGAGACGACGAAGAGCACCGGGATGATCGCGTGCATGCCGACGCCGAGCGGGTCGGGCCAGGCGGCGGCGCCGTTGAAGGCGATGGTCGCGGCCGTGAGCAGCCAGGCGGTCTGCCGCAGCAGCGGGAACGGGATGCGCAGCCAGGTCAGCAGCAGGTCGAGTGCGAGCAGCACGACGATGCCGGCGTCCACACCGATCGGGAAGACGTTCGCGAACCAGCCGAAGCCCTTGTGCAGGGCGAGCGTACGCACCGCGGCGTACGAACCGGCGAAACCGATCCCCGCGATCACCACCGCGCCGGTGATGACCACACCGATCAGTATCCGGTGAGTCCTGGTCAAACGTATCGCGGCCACCCGCGACCCCTCCTGCCCCTTGGCAACTGGCGGCCCCAGACTGCCATACGGGGGTGAAGATACGACCACCCGTTCGTCGGACAAACGGACGGATAGCGGGGTAGCTGAGCGGTGAGTCGTTACGCGTTCGCCGCCGCGACCGCCGAGAGCGCGTCCTTGGCCGCCCGTTGTGCGCCGCTCTGTACGGTCTGGGCGGTCGGGTTCTTCTTGCCTTCGAGGCCGGCGCCGTTGAATTCGACGATGAGCACGACATTGCCGGTACGAGTCACCACCGTGCCGTTCTGCGAGGTGACCTTGGCGACGGTGGCCTTGCCGCCGACCGAACTGGCCTCGTCGCCGACGCCGGTGACCGGGGCGGCGGTGAAGCCCGGCGCCTTGCCGAGGGAGGCGACCTCGGCGGCGTACCGCTTCTTGGCCTGGTCCTCGGCGGACCCCAGCGCGGTCGAGGAGGAGTAGCGCTCCATGCTGACCGACAGCCAGCGGTACTGGTAGCCGTCCTTGCCGTTGCCGGTCCAGGAGCAGCCGCCGCGCGCCTTGATGTCCGAGGTCTGGGTCTCGGTGCCGCTGAGGCTCTTGGTCTTCGGCACCAGCGCGGTCACGGTGGCCTTGGTGACCGTCTTGCAGGCGTCGGGCAGCGTCGTGAACCGCTCCGGGGCGAGCGTCGGGGTCGGCGAGGCGCTTCCCGACGCGGACGCGGTGGCGTCCTTCGAGCCGGAACCGGAGCCGGAGGAGCACCCGGCGATCAGCAGCGCGGGCACGGCCGCCGCGCAGGCGAGCAGCACGGCGGGGCGCGGGACGGTGCGTCGACGTCGTTCCATGGGTCCTTTACCTGCCTCTGTGCGCGCGCCCACCGGCCTGCCGCGGTGACGCGCTCTTCTTCCGGTGCCCGGCGCGCGGTGCCGGTGCGTACGCGGCTGTGGGCGGTTGTACGCGGCTTCCGTACGCTCGGCCGTCCAGCCTACGGGGTCCGGCGCCGGGCCCCCGACTACTGCTCGACCCGGTGCTCCAGCTGCTCCGCGACCTGCTTGGCGCCTTTCTGCAGGTCAGCGCTACTCAATCGCTGCACGTCATGAGCTGATGACGCCGAGTAGCTGACGGTCGCAAGGACGTTCGCCGTGCGGAAAACCAGCGTCACATCGCGGTGGGAGGCGGCCGTGCGGGCCTTGAGGACGTCATTGATGAATGCGGCGTTTCCCACATCCGTCAGGAGCCGCGGGGCCAGGTCTGGGCTGTTGGCGTCGGCGCCGTCAGGACCGTCGGGGCCAGCCGTCGCCGGGTCGGTGACCGCGTCGTCGGTCGTCGGGCCGCTGTCGGAGCCGGCCGCGTCGGCGGTCGCGTTGTCCGCCGGATTCGTGGGCGGAGTGTTCACCGGGGTGGTCGGCGGGGTCGTCTCGGGATTGCCGCCCGCCGGGGTCAGCGAGATGGAGGCCGCCGCGGCCTGCCGGTCGAAGTCCGACTCCGCCTGCACCTCGTCGCTCACCGCGGGGTCGTACGACACCACGCGCTCGAAGTCGATCGTCAGCGAGCGGGACGTGCCGTCGCTGTCCGTGCCCTTCCAGGTGCAGCCCACCCGGCGGTCGGTGTCGTACGTCAGCGACTCCCTGCCCGCGTAGTCCGCCGCGCCCGGGACCAGCTTCTTCAGCGCGTCGAGATCGACGGCGATGCACGGCTGGGGGAGCGTCTGGTACTTGCCGGGGGGCGCGGGCGAGACGGTGGCGCCGTCGATCGTCGCGGCCTTGCCGTCGGGCGCGGAGCTGTCCGGGGAACCGGAACCGGTGCAGGCGCCGAGGGCGGCGATGGCCAGGGCCACCAGGGCCGCGCCGGCGGCGGCCGGCAGTCTTCGCGTAGACCGCACTGGGCGGGCCCCTCTCTCGTTCCACAGGGTTTCACAAAATCTTTGGCGCATATGAGCGAGCCGTGGACACAATGTCTACCGCACGTCGTACCGAATCCGCCCGTCGGGGCGGTTTATCGGGTGACGCATTCACGTATCCGGTGATTCCGGTGGTTCCGGCGTAAAGGACGTATACGGAACCCCGCCGTTTGCCGCCGGACCGTCGTTGCCGGCCGTCACCGCCGGATCATCACTGGGGGAAACTCATGCCGTACACCGAGGTACCGGGCGACCGGGTGCCCATCCGTATGTGGGCCGACCCGGCCACGGTCGAGGGCGTCGCGATGCAGCAGCTGCGCAACGTCTCCACGCTGCCCTGGATCAGGGGCCTGGCCGTCATGCCCGACGTCCACTACGGCAAGGGGGCCACGGTCGGCTCCGTCATCGCCATGCAGGGCGCGGTCTGCCCGGCGGCGGTCGGCGTCGACATCGGCTGCGGGATGAGCGCGGTGAAGACCTCGCTGCGCGCGGCCGATCTGCCGGCCGACCTCACCCGGCTGCGCGCCAAGGTCGAAGAGGCCATCCCGGTGGGCCGAGGAATGCACGACGAGCCGGTGGAGCCCGGCTCCTTCCACGGCATGGCGACGGCCGGCTGGTCCGACTTCTGGGACCGGTTCGCCGGCGTGGCGGACGCGGTGAAGTTCCGCGAGGAGCGGGCGGTCAAGCAGATGGGCACGCTCGGCTCGGGGAACCACTTCGTCGAGGTGTGCCTGGACGAGTCCGACGCCGTGTGGCTGATGCTGCACTCCGGCTCGCGGAACATCGGCAAGGAGCTGGCCGACTTCCACATCGGCGAGGCCCAGCGCCTTCCGCACAACCAGGGCCTGGTCGACCGCGACCTCGCCGTCTTCATCGCCGACACCCCGCAGATGGCCGCCTACCGCAACGACCTCTTCTGGGCGCAGGAGTACGCGAAGTACAACCGGGCGATCATGATGGCGCTGCTGCAGGATGTGCTGCGCCGTGAGTTCCGGAAGGCGAAGGTGACCTTCGACCAGGTCATCTCGTGCCATCACAACTACGTGAGCGAGGAGCGCTACGACGGGATGGACCTGCTGGTCACCCGCAAGGGCGCGATCCGCGCGGGCAGCGGTGACCTCGGGATTATCCCGGGTTCGATGGGTACGGGTTCGTACATCGTCCGCGGTCTGGGCAACGCGGCCGCCTTCAACTCCGCCTCCCACGGCGCGGGCCGCAAGATGAGCCGCAACGCGGCGAAGAAGCGGTTCACGACGCGGGACCTGGAGGAGCAGACGCGGGGCGTCGAGTGCCGCAAGGACTCCGGCGTGGTGGACGAGATCCCGGGCGCGTACAAGCCGATCGAGAAGGTCATCGCCCAGCAGAGCGACCTGGTCCAGGTGGTCGCGAAGCTCAAGCAAATCGTCTGCGTCAAGGGCTGACCCCGCCCGCCGCGCCCCCGCCGCGCCCCCGCGCCGGGGGCCCGGCGGGATCAGGCGAACGCCAGCGTCTGCGCCGGACGGTCGAGCCAGGGGCGAGCGGTCCCGTCCTGGCCGACCGTGAGGCCGAACCGGTCGATGCCGGGACTGCCCCGCCCGGCCCACCACGTCAGGGCGCGCTCGACCTCGTCCCACAGACGCCGCGGCCCGGACTGGTGGACCGTGGCGTCCGGCTCACCGCCGCGGAATTCGACGGCGGCCCACGACCGGCTTGTCAGGTCGAAGAACCAGGCCCGCCCCGCCCCTTCGCCGGACGGGTTGACGACGTGGGCGCAGTCGGGCACGCACAGTCCTGCCACGAACCACGCGGGCTCGTAGCGGCCGCCCAGAGATGACAGCGTGAGGCGGGTACGGGACTCGTCGGCGTCGCCGGGGAAGGCGGGGACGTACGCGCGGAAGCGGGCCCAGTCGAGGCGCTGCGCCCGCAGCTTCATGAACTCGACCATCCGCAGGAACGGGCCGGACGCCTGGCCGCGCTCGTCCACGGTGAGCCGGACAAGCGCGTCCTGGTCGCTGTAGTGGGTGCCCCAGGGGACGAGAACGGTGCCGCCCGGCCGGGTCTGTTCCAACCAGCGCGGTGGTACGGCCCGGACCCCGGCTGTGGCGACCACGCGGTCGTACGGTGCCCCGTCCGGCCACCCGTCCTCGCCGTCGCCGTGGATCACTTCGGGGTTGAGGCCGACGCGTTTCAGCGCTTCCCGGGCCTGTCCGGCGACGGTGGGGTCGATTTCGACGCTGACCACACGGGACCCGCCCAAGCGCCGGGCGAGCAGGGCGGCGTTCCATCCGGTTCCGGTGCCGACTTCGAGCACCCGCATGCCGTCGCGCACGTCCAGCTCACGCAGCATGGCGGCCACGACGGACGGCATACTCGCCGAGCTGGTCGGTACGGTCCCCGGCTCGGTGCCGGTGTGCTGTCCGTCGTCCCACTGGGTGACGAGCGGAATGTTCGCGTACGCGGCCCGGTGCCATGCCTCGGGGTCGTCACCGCGGATGACCGGCTCACTCCGGCCGGCGGCCATGTCGTAAGCCCACATCAGGTCGGGCAGGAACAGGGAGCGCGGTACGGCCCTGAACGTCTCGGCCCATTCGGGCGTCAGAGCTCCGGCTTCGAGGAGGAACCGCGCCAGTTCGTCGCCGGCGCGGTTTTCCTGCTCAGAGGAGAGCGTCACTTGCGGTGCGTTCCGTCCCCGGGCGGTGATTCACCGTCCGGGGGTGGCGGTGGGGGCGGCGTCCAGGGCTGGCCCGGCAGGTTGTCCGCGCCGTCCCCGTCACCCCCGTTCCAGCACGTCGGTCCGACCATCCCCGGGCCCTCCCGTCGTGGAAATATGGACCCGCCGGGCGGAGCGCCGGACGGGGTGCTGCGGCCTGACACCGACCGGGACAGGAGCTTCCGCGCAGCGAGGCTCTGGTGCGCCCGGCCCCGAGTCGTACGGCTCGCGGCGACCGCGACCGGGTGTCGTGGCATCACATCGAGTCTTCCGCACCGGACTTCGCCCTATGCGGTCGGTGAACTATCACGTTACGTGGCACATTGACCGACAGTGCCAAGCGGGACGGTCATGCAGAGCATTTCGGCTGAAAAGACGCGCTGACTGACGCGTCCGCAAGAGCTCGTTCACGGCCTCGGCAGGCGGGCGGCGGGTGGGGGCTCTGGCCGCTGGTTATGGGTTGCCCTCGCGCACGGTTCGGGTGCCGACGATCTTCTTGCCCGGGATCTGGCCCGTCGTGCCCTCCGGACAGGCGAGGCACGAGGACGATCAGGCCGGCGAGATGGCCCAGCGGCGGGCCCCGGACACCGCCCACTGCGTACGACCCGGTCCCCTTGCCGCTGCCCGGTCGGCCGGGCAGCGGTGATGGCGGGCGTCAGGCGCGGAGGGCGGCGAGGACCGTACGGGCCGAGGCGATGAGCGCGGGCCGCAGGGGGGTCAGCGCGGGGGTGGGGGTGCCGTTCAGGATCAAGTCCGGGTCCGCCAACTCGGGGTTGCTCCAGATCGTGGTCACGGAGAGTGTGACGGTGAGGACCGCGCCGCCGTGCAGGACCTTCAACTGCTGTGCCCCGCTGGGCAGGACGAGCAGATACGCCTCGTCGCCCACGCCCTTGGCCGGGGTGATCCGCTCGGCGCGGTCGAGCGACGCCGCGTCCCAGTACCGCTGGTCCTCGAACTCGGCCCGCGGATCGGTCTTCCGGTGCAGTTCGACGCCGACGACGGCCGTGAAGGTCGAGGACCAGTCCTTGCCCGGCACCGAGGCCGACCAGACGCAGCGGGCGCGGTCCAGTACGGTGCCGCGCGCGATGGAGGCGACGCCCGAGGTGGTGTCCTGGGCCTTGACCGCGCGGGCCAGCGGGACGAACACCTTGGTGCCGCCGCACGGGTTCGCCTCCAGCCGGTAACCGTGCAGGTCGGGCGTACTGTCGCGCCAGCCGTCGGGGGCGAGGGACAGGACGCCCGCGCAGAGCGCCGCCGCGACGGCCGCGCCGCCCAGCGCCCACCTCCACGGGCGGGGCGGGCGGGGCTCCGCCCGCGAGTCGGCCACCACGTCGGAGGCGTAAGGGACTTGGGCGTCGGCGGCGCCGCCGTGCGTGGCCGGAACGCCGGGCTCCCCGGGACCGGGACCGGGACCGGGACCGGGGCCGTCGAGGCCGTCCCCCTCCTCCGGGTCGGATATCAAGGCGTGGGCTCGCGGTGGACCTTGGAGTTCGACGCCTGGGCGCGCGGGCGCAGGACGAGGAGGTCGACGTTGACGTGGGCGGGGCGGGACACGGCCCACGCGACGGTTTCCGCCACGTCGTCCGCGGTGAGCGGTTCGGCCACGCCCGCGTAGACGGAGGCGGCCCGCTCGGCGTCGCCGCGGAACCGGGTCAGGGCGAACTCCTCCGTCTTCACCATGCCCGGGGCGATCTCGATCACCCGGACCGGCTTCCCGTTGAGCTCGAGCCGCAGCGTCTCCGCGATGACGTGCGCGCCGTGCTTGGCGGCCACGTAGCCGCCGCCGCCCTCGTACGTGGCCAGGCCCGCGGTCGAGGACAGGACGACGACCGTGCCGTCGCCGGACGCGGTCAGCGCGGGCAACAGGGCCTGGGTGACGTTCAGAACGCCGAGGACGTTGACCTCGTACATCGTGCGCCAGTCGGCGGGGTCCGCGGTGGCGACCGGCTCGGTGCCGATGGCGCCGCCCGCGTTGTTCACCAGGACGTGCAGCGGCGGGTGACCGTCCAGGGCGGCGGCGAACGCGTCCACGGCCGCCCGGTCGGTGACGTCCAGCGGGTGGACGTCGACGCTGTGGCCGCCGGCCCGCAGTTCCTTCGCGACGGCGTCCAGGCGGTCGACGCGGCGGGCGGTCAGCACGACGTGGAAGCCGGCTTCGGCGAGTTCGCGGGCGGTCGCGGCACCGATGCCGCTGCTCGCGCCGGTCACCACTGCGGTACGGGGGCGGGGGCTCATGTCGCGCTGCCTTTCGGGAACCTCGACGGCTCTGGTGGCCATGACGGCCTCGACGGCCAGCATATGCGGCGTTCCCGCCGGTCGGAGGGGGCGTCCGCGGACAGTAGGGGTCCGCCAGACGCTCAAAGCCCGCAGCACGACGCGGCGGTGCGTCGCCCGCCGTGGCGATCGACGCCGTGCGCGTACGGCCTCGGGGGAGGCGCCCTCCGCGCGGGGGCGAACCGCAGGCCCGGCGCCCGCGCGCTGTCCGTGCGGACGGCGACGCGCCTCCGCCCGCGTCAAGGGGCGGTGCGCTGGCCGCCGTGCTGATCGATGCCGTGCCGCGTACGGCCTGCCCGGGGAAGCGCCTTCCGCGCAGGAGTGAACCGCAGGCCCGGCGCCCGCGCGCTGTCCGTGCGGACA
Source organism: Streptomyces sp. NBC_00223 (assembly GCF_036199905.1). NCBI lineage: Bacteria > Bacillati > Actinomycetota > Actinomycetes > Kitasatosporales > Streptomycetaceae > Streptomyces > Streptomyces sp. NBC_00223. The sequence goes on from NZ_CP108109.1 coordinate 4,929,035, forward strand.
GCGAGGTGCCTCCGCCCGCGTCAAGGGGCGGTGCGTCGCCCGCCGTGGCGATCGACGTCGTGCTGCGTACGGCCTCCGGGGAAGCGCCTTCGGCGCAGGGGACGAACCGCAGGCCCGGCGCCCGCGCGCTGTCCGTGGGGACGGCGACGCGCCTCCGCCCGCGTCAACGGGCGGTGCGCTGACCGCCGTGCTGTTCGATGCCGTGCCGCGTACGGCCTCCGGGGGAAGCGCCTTCCGCGCAGGGGTGAACCGCAGGCCCGGCGCCCGCGCGCTGTCCGTGCGGACAGCGAGGTGCCTTCGCCCGCGTCAAGGGGCGGTCCGTCGCCCGCCGTGGCGATCGACCTCGTGCCGCGTACGGTCTCCCGCGGAAGCGAACCGCACCGCCCCCGCGCGGAAGGCGGGCCGGCCCGCCAGGGCCGGGGTGGTGGTCAGCGGGCCGCCGAGGCCGTGTGGTGGAGGAGGAGAGCCGTCGTGATCGGGCCGACGCCGCCGGGGACGGGGGACAGGGCCGCCGCCTTGGGGCCCACCGAGGCCGCGTCCACGTCGCCGGTCAGGCCGCCCTCCGGCGTGGGGTTCGTGCCGACGTCCACCACGACCGCGCCCGGCCGTACATGCTCCGCGCGGATCAGCCCGGCCCGGCCGACCGCCGCGACCACGATGTCCGCGGCGGAGGTCACGGCCGCGAGGTCGGTCGTACGGGAGTGGCAGACGGTGACGGTCGCGTCGCGGTCGAGCAGCAGGTGGGCGAGCGGCTTGCCGACCACCGTGGAACGCCCGACGACGGCCACCCGGCGGCCGGACAACTCGATCCCGTGCGCGTCCAGCAGGCTGACGACGGCCTCGGCGGTCGCGGGCGCGAAGGCGGGCAGGCCCGCCGCCAACCGGCCGAGACTCAGCGGGTTGGCGCCGTCCACGTCCTTCTCCGGGGCGATGGCGTCGGCCAGTTCGGCGGCGACGGCACCCGGCGGCAACGGCGTCTGGAGGATGATCCCGTGCACCGAGGCGTCCGCGCTGAGCCGTACCAACTCGGCCCGGATCGCGGCCGGTTCGGCGTCCGACGGCAGCCGTACGGTGTCGCACTCGATGCCGACCTTGGCCGCGGCCCGGGCGATGGACCGTACGTACCAGGCCGACGACTCGTCGTCCGTGGCCACGACCACGGCCAGCCGGGGCTGGACGCCGAGGTCGGCCAACTCCTTGGCGACGCGGAGGGTTTCGGCGCGCAGGGACTCGGCGCGCGCGGCGCCCTTGAGAAGCGTGGCCCCAGCCGAAGCGGCCCCGGTGGAACCGGTCGTCCCGCTCATCGGGTGATCTCCTTGCGTACGGCCTCGGTCACGGCCTGCGCGCGGGCCGCGAGCGTGTCCACTTCGGCGACGGCGGCGGCCAGTTCGCTCTGTACCGTCTCGTCCTTGATACCGCCGAGGTTGATCTCGACGTTCACCCGGGCGGTGGTGGCCGCGGCGCGGGCCGCCTCCGTGGCGGCGGCGACATCGGTCACGACGTTCGGGTTGCCGACGGGCAGCAACTCCTCGGCGAGCGCCACGATCCGGGCCGCGACCGCGATCACCTCGGCGGGCGGGCGCGCGGCCCCGGCGAGGGCCGCCGCGATGGCCCGGGAGCGGGCGGCCTTCTGGTCGTCGTCGGCCCGCGGCAGCTTGTACGCGTCCGTCACGGCCGTGAACGCCTCGGCGTCCTCCTGCACCAACTCCAGTGCCCGGCCGCGGAGTTCGTCGCTCTCCGCCGTGATCGCGGCGACCTTCCCGGCGTGGGCCGCGTACTTCTCGCCGGTCGTGTAGCGGGCGACCATCCCGAGCAGCGCCGCGCCCTGCGCCGCGTGCAGGGCGGCCGCCGCGCCGCCTCCCGGCGCCGGTTCGCGGGAGGCGAGCCGCTCCAGATAGCCGCCGACCGTCTCGTCATGCACCTGCACCCCGGGGCCGCCTTCCGCCGTGTCACCGTCGTGGCTGTTCACGCCAAGATCCTACGGGCGCGGGCCAGTTACGGGCGTGAGGACCCACGGGCGCGGCCGCCGCGCCGGGCCGGACCCAACGACGACCGCGGGTCGGACTCCACGACGACCGCGGGCCCGACTCCACGGCAATCGCGGGCCGGGCTCCACCACGACCGCGGGCCGGACTCCACGACGACCGCCGCTCACCCGCCCTGCTCCATCCGGCCCCGTACCCGACTGACTCCTGGGTCCCCTGGGGCCCGATTCGCAACGACTGACGGTTGGGATGAAAGATTCCGACGGACCAACGAACTTAATCGTCAAACGCGCGAAATCATCTCGCAGCAATCTTGTGGAACGGCCCGCGCGCGCCCTAATGTCACCTCACCCTGAAGGCGTCGCTCCGCGTTGAGCGCCTCAGGCGTTCACCCTCCCGAGAGAATCGAGCATTCGATGTCACGGAGCATCACAGGTGCTGTGACCAGTCGGTCCGGCCGGCCGCGCCGAAGAGCCGCGATGGTGGTCGCGACGGTGACGGCGGTCGCCTCCGGTCTCGGCGTCCTGGCCGGCGGCCCGGCCTTCGCCACGGGCACCAGCGGTTCGCAGGGCGCCGGTTCGGCCACCGCGGTCACCCGCGCGGCACTCGCCCCGTCGCTCGTCACGGGCCGGGGCGCGAACGTCGACTTCGCCGAGCAGGAGGCGGAGAACGCGGCGACCAACGGCACGGTGATCTCCGGCCGGGACGCGTACACGCTCCCCGCGGAGGCGTCCGGCCGCAAGGCGGTCACCCTGAAGGCCGGTCAGTACGTCGAGTTCACCCTGCCGAGCGCGGCCAACGCGATCAACGTCCGCTACAGCATCCCGGACGCGGCGAACGGCGGCGGCATCACCTCGCCGCTGAACGTGACGGTGAACGGCGGCGCCAAGCAGTCCCTGACGCTCACCTCGCAGTACGCGTGGCTGTACAACCTGTACCCGTTCTCGAACGACCCGAGCGCCGACATCCTGCACCCCGACTACTGGGTCACCGAGTGCGCCTGCGTCCCGCAGGACACCACGCCCACCCCGACGTTCGCCAAGCCGTACCGCCCGAACCACTTCTACGACGAGCAGCGGCTGCTGCTCGGCCGTACGTACCGCGCGGGCGACAAGGTGCGGCTCACCGTCCCGGCGGGCGCGGCGACGACCACCGTCGACCTGCTCGACTCGCAGCTCGTCGGCGCCCCGAAGATCGACCTCATCGCCGCGAACGTGCTGGCCTTCGGCGCCGACCCGACCGGCCGCCGTGACTCCGCGGACGCGATCGACAAGGCCATCGCCTTCGCCAAGCTCACCCACCTCAAGGTCTACATCCCGCCGGGCACGTACCAGGTGAACCGGCACATCGTCGTCGACAACGTGACGATCGAGGGCGCGGGCAACTGGTACACGATCATCAAGGGCCACCAGGTCACGCTGAGCAAGCCGGCCGCCGACGGCTCGGTGCACACCGGTGTCGGCTTCTACGGCAAGGACGCCTCTGCGGGCGGCAGTTCGAACGTCCACCTGTCCGGCTTCGCCATCCAGGGCGATGTGCGCGAGCGCATCGACACCGACCAGGTGAACGGCATCGGCGGCTCGCTGAGCAACTCGACCATCGACGGCCTGTACATCCAGCACACCAAGGTCGGCATGTGGTTCGACGGCCCGATGAAGAACCTCAAGATCACCGACAACGAGATCGTCGACCAGATCGCCGACGGCATCAACTTCCACACCGGCGTGACCAATTCGGCCATCTCGAACAACTTCGTCCGCAACTCGGGTGACGACGGCATCGCGCTGTGGTCGGAGAAGACCGAGGACGCGAACAACACGATCGACCACAACACCGTGCAGACGCCCGTGCTCGCCAACGGCGTCGCCGTCTACGGCGGTACGGACAACACGATCTCCAACAACCTGATCGCCGACCCGATCAGGGAGGGCAGCGCGATCCAGGTCGGCTCGCGCTTCGGCGCCGAGGCGTTCACCGGACATCTGTGGATCACCAACAACACCACGGTCCGCGCGGGCACTTACGAGCTGAACTGGAACATCGGCCTCGGGGCCATCTGGTTCTACGCGCTGGAGAAGAACATCGACGCGGACATCCAGGTGACCGGGGACAACTTCCTCGACAACACCTACAACGCGATCATGCTGGTCTCCGACTTCCCGGTGAAGGACCAGTACTCGATCACCAATGTCCACTTCAAGGACATCAAGGTCGACGGCACGGGGACGTCGGTGCTCAGCGCCCGGACCGCGGGCGGCGCCACCTTCCAGAACGTGGACGCGCGCAACGTCGGCGCGGTCGGCGTCAACAACTGCGGCTCGTTCAACTTCGCGCCCTCCGGCTCGGAGTTCGGGGTGACCGACCTCGGCGGCAACGACGGCGGCGGCACCACCGGCCCGTGGCTGGCCTCGTGGGAGCTGCCCAACACGATCACCTGCGACGACCGCCCGCCGGTGGTGGTCCCTCCGGCCCCCACGGCCTGGTGACCCCGTCCTGAGCTGAAAACCGACGTGTGATCCCAACCGGCCGCCCGGGGAACCCAGTTCCCCGGGCGGCCGCACGTGTGAACGGGGGCGTACGAGGGCGGGACGGGGTCGTACGGGACCTGCGCGCGGCGGCACACCGACCGTAGGGAAGGGGCGCTCGTGCGTCTATGAGACGCTGCGGTGACCCGCCAGTGGCGAAAGGGGCGGAAGCCGCAGAACGCTACGGCCAGACCAGGCAGTAGAGCTGGTGGCCGGACTCCTCGCAGCGGCGGGCGAAGTCCTGCCACTCGTGCAGCATCTGGTAGATGACGAACGCGTCGCGCGGCCCGCGCCGGTCGGGGACGGTCGACCAGATGAAGGCGGCGGCGCCGAGGGACTCCTCGTTGGCGGTCCGCAGCGGGTCGACGACGGAGGCCGGCAGCCGGACCACCGCGTAGTCGGGGTGCAGCACGACGAGTTCGAGCGGGGGGACCTTCGACGGAGGTATGCCCTCGATGCCGGTGAGGACCATCGCGGCCATCGTCTCCGGCTTGACCTTGGTGTACATGCCGTGGCCGAGTTCGTCGCCGCCGAGTTCCTCGGGGCGCATGGAGATCGGAACGCGTGCCGCGGTGGCACCGTCGGGTGCGCCGAAGTACTTGTAGGTCACCCCCACTCGGCCACCCCTGCTCCTGCCCTCTGCGGTTGAACGACGCTCGGCCGCTTCGTATGAACGATTGTCTGGTGCGTGGTCGGCGGGACGGCGACGCCTGCCGGTCGGGCGGGTGTGCTCGGGTTCGCGATCGCCCGACCCTTCGCCCGGTCCGCCACCACGCTGCTGCATTCCACTACCCGACCATCCGCTGACCCAACCATGCAACCCGATCATCGTCTCAGATGCCGTGTTGAGACGTTGCCGCGCAACGCCCGGCGTTTGAGAGAGTGTGCCTGTGAGCTATCCGTACGAAGCACCAGTGTCCCAGGAACTCTTCGACCGCGCGGCGGCCGTGACGCCAGGAGGCGTGAACTCTCCGGTACGGGCGTTCCGTGCCGTGGGCGGCACGCCCCGGTTCATGGTCTCCGGTGCCGGCCCCTGGCTGACCGACGCCGACGGGCGGGAGTACGTCGACCTCGTGTGCTCGTGGGGGCCGATGATCCTCGGCCACGCGCACCCCGAGGTGATCGCGGCCGTACAGGCCGCCGTGACCAAGGGTACCTCCTTCGGCACGCCCAGTGAGGGTGAAGTGGCGCTCGCCGAGGCGATGGTGGCCCGGGTCGAGCCGCTGGACCGGGTAAGGCTGGTGTCGTCCGGCACCGAGGCGACCATGTCGGCGATCCGGCTGGCCCGTGGATTCACCGGGCGGGCGAAGGTGGTGAAGTTCGCGGGCTGCTATCACGGTCATGTGGACGCGCTGCTGGCCGCCGCGGGTTCCGGGGTTGCCACTTTCGGGTTGCCTGACACCCCTGGGGTGACGGGCGCCCAGGCCGGGGACACGATCGTATTGCCGTACAACGACATCGAGGCGGTACGGGCCGCGTTCGCCGCGAACCCCGGGGAGATCGCCTGCGTCATCACGGAGGCGTCGCCGGGCAACATGGGTGTCGTGCCGCCGCGTGACGACTTCAACGCGCTGCTCAAGCAGGCGTGCGCGGACGCGGGCGCGCTCTACATCTCCGACGAGGTGATGACCGGCTTCCGGGTCAGCGCGGCGGGCTGGTACGGGATCGACGGGGTGCGCCCCGATCTGATGACCTTCGGCAAGGTCATGGGCGGCGGCTTCCCCGCGGCGGCGTTCGGCGGCCGCGCGGACGTGATGGCGCTGCTCGCGCCGGCCGGGCCCGTCTACCAGGCGGGCACGCTGTCGGGCAATCCGATCGCCACCGCCGCGGGCCTCGCCCAGCTGCGGCTGCTGGACGCGGCGGCGTACGCGACCGTCGACGCGGTGTCCGCCGAGGTCCGCGGGCTGGTGAGCGAGGCGCTCGGCAAGGAGGGGGTCGCCCACCGGGTGCAGACGGCGGGCAATATGTTCTCCGTCTTCTTCACGGACGACGAGGTCCGTGACTTCGAGGACGCGAAACGGCAGCAGGCCTTCCGCTTCACCGCGTTCTTCCACGCGATGCTGGCGCGGGGCGTGTACCTGCCGCCGTCCGCGTTCGAGTCCTGGTTCGTGTCGACCGCACACGACGAGCGGGCCGTGGAGCGGATCGCCGCCGCGCTGCCCGCCGCCGCACGTGCCGCAGCGGAGGCCACCGCATGAGCAGCAACGCAGAGCAGAACGCAGAACTGAACGCGGAACAGAACGCGGAACAGCACGCGGAACTGACCGTCGTCCATCTGATGCGGCACGGCGAGGTGCACAACCCCGGCGGTGTGCTCTACGGCCGCAGCCCCGGCTATCACCTGTCCGAGCTGGGCCGGCAGATGGCCGACCGGGTCGCCGAGCACCTGGCCGGGCGGGACATCACCCATGTCGTCGCGTCGCCGCTGGAGCGCGCCCAGGAGACGGCCACGCCGATCGCCAAGTCGCACGGCCTCGACCTGGCCACCGACGACCGGCTGATCGAGGCCGCGAACATCTTCGAGGGCAAGACCTTCGGCGTCGGCGACGGCGCGCTGCGCAAGCCCGCGAACTGGAAGTACCTGGTCAACCCGTTCAAGCCCAGCTGGGGCGAGCCCTATGTCGAGCAGGTCGTACGGATGATGGGCGCGCTCGGCGCGGCCCGGGACGCGGCCCGCGGGCACGAGGCGGTGTGCGTCAGCCACCAGCTGCCGATCTGGGTCGTCCGGTCCTTCGCCGAGCGGCGCCGGCTGTGGCACGACCCGCGGCGGCGGCAGTGCACGCTGGCCAGCCTCACCAGCTTCACCTTCCAGGGCAACCGGATCGTCTCGGTCGGCTACAGCGAACCGGCCATCGATCTGGTACCGGCGCATCTGCGGGCGGGCGCGAAGCCGGTCAAGGGCGGCCAGAAGGCGGCCGGAGCATAGCGGCGGCCCCCGCGTTCCGGAAGCGACTACCGCGACCCCCTCCCTCTTCAGGGAGGGGGTTTTCACCTGAAAGGGGGAGTACGGACGGGCGATGCGGTGACGTCGGTGGGCCGTTAGGGGGCAGTCTGCGAAGTTTTGCCGAGTGGGTCGTAACCATGAGGAACCTGTGAACGTCATGGGGGGTGACCACCACACCGCTCTCCACCGAGTACGCCGGAGAAGCCGAGAGACGGGGACTGCACATGGGTGCCATGAGCCGAAGAACTCTGCTGACCACCACCGCGGGAGCGGCCGCCGCGCTGGCCGTCACGGGCTGCGGCTCGCACACCGGGGGACTGTCCGGCCCGTCGCCGAGCGGGTCCGCGGCCGGCCGGCACTCCGGCGGCACCGGCCGCAAGGCCCCCGCGCCCGCCCCCGCGGAGATCCGGCTGATCGGTGACGGCTCGACCGCCGACACCGGCCCGCAGAACGGCCAGCCGGCGATCGACCGGCTGGAGCCCGGCCAGACGCCCCCGCAGTTCGTGATCTTCTCCTGGGACGGCGCGGGCGAGATCGGCAACGGCCTCTTCCCCCGCTTCCGCAAGCTCGCCAACGACCACGGCGCCAAGATGAGCTTCTTCCTGTCCGGCCTCTATCTGCTGCCCGAGGACAAGAAGCTCCGGTACGCGCCCCCGAACAGCCCGCTCGGCGCCTCCGACATCGGATACCTCAAGGACGAGCACATCCGGATGACGCTGGACAACCTCCGCCAGGCGTGGGCGGAGGGCCATGAGATCGGCACCCACTTCAACGGCCACTTCTGCGCGGGCAGCGGCAGCGTCGGCCGCTGGACGCCCGAGGACTGGAAGAGCGAGATCGACCAGGCCGTGTCCTTCGTCACCCAGTGGAAGACGAACACCGGCTGGCACGACGAGGAGCCGCTGCCCTTCGACTACGCGCATGAGCTGGTCGGCGGCCGCACCCCGTGCCTGCTCGGCCAGGACAACCTGCTGCCGACCGCCTCGGCGCTGGGCTGGCGGTACGACTGCAGCTCCCCGGGCGGCGACCAGATCTGGCCCGCCAAGCGCCAGGGCGTGTGGGACCTGCCGCTCCAGCTGATCCCGTTCCCCGGGCACAAGTTCGAAGTGCTCTCGATGGACTACAACATGCTGGCCAACCAGTCCCACGCGGCCACCTCCTCCGACCCGCGCAACTACCCCGGCTGGCGCTCGCAGGCCACCGCCTCGTACATCGCGGGCTTCCAGCGGGCCTACGAGACCAACCGCGCGCCCTTCTACATCGGCAACCACTTCGAGCAGTGGAACGGCGGCATCTATATGGACGCCGTTGAAGAAACGCTTAAGCACATCGCCTCGCAGGGCCACCAGGACGTCCGGATGGTCTCCTTCCGGCAGTTCGTGGACTGGCTGGACGCGCAGGACCCGGCGGTGCTCGACAAGCTGCGCACGCTGGAGGTCGGCCAGAAGCCGAGCGCCGGCTGGGCGCAGTTCCTGGGCGCGCCCACCGTGGCCCCGGGCACCGGCCCCGGCGCCACGGGCGGCGGTTCGGGCTCGGGTGACGCCCCCGACCAGGGCACGGTCACCCAGGGCGCCACCGGGACCGCGACGGCCGGGGCCACCGCGGCTACCTGATCCTTACTTGGGGCAATTGCCGTTTTTGGTGTTGGCGTCGGGGGCGGGAAAGATCGCCCGAAGACCCATGCGAAACTTTTCACATGAGTCCTACGCGCGCCCTCCGACGCCGTTCTCTCCGCAGCGCGGCGGCGCTGGTCGGGGCCGCGGCGCTGGCGCTCACGATCGCGGCCTGCTCGACCGGCATGTCGTCCGGGGCCGACAACTCCAACTTCGTCGGCGGCAGCGGCCAGATCAGCTTCATCAAGCCCGCCGACCGCAAGCCGGCCCCCGATCTGTCGGGCCCGACCGTGGCCGGCGGCCAGGACAGCCTGGCGGCCTACAGGGGCAAGGTCGTCGTCATCAACATCTGGGGCTCCTGGTGCGCCCCCTGCCGCGCCGAGGCGCCCAACCTGGCCCAGGTGGCCAATGCCGACGTCGCCAAGGGCGTGCAGTTCCTCGGCATCAACACCCGCGACGACAGCCCCTCCAACGGCGCCCGCTTCGACAGCCGCTTCAAGATCCCGTACCCGAGTCTGTACGACCCGTACGGCAAGCAGATCCTGCGCTTCCCCAAGGGCAGCCTCAACCCGCAGTCGCTGCCCGCGACCCTCGTCGTCGACCGGCAGGGGCGGCTCGCGGCCCGGGCGCTCAAGGCCCTCAGCGTGGACGAGCTGAACCAGCTGATCGACCCGATCGCCGCGGAGAAGTGACGTGCCGGACAGCGCGCTGACCGTCCTCGCGGTCGACCCCACGCACACGGTGCTCAACGGAGCCCTGCTGGCCGCGGTACCGGTCGCCATGTTGGCCGGGCTGATCTCCTTCTTCTCGCCGTGCGTCCTGCCCCTGGTGCCGGGCTATCTGTCGTACGTGACCGGGATGACCGGCACCGATCTGGCCGAGGCCAAGCGGGGCCGGATGGTCGCGGGCGCGCTGCTGTTCGTCATCGGCTTCAGCGCGGTGTTCGTCTCCGGGGGCGCGCTCTTCGGCAACTTCGGCTGGGAACTCCAGGTGCACCGGCTGGTCCTCACCCGGATCTTCGGCGCGATCACCATAGTGCTCGGCCTGGCCTTCATGGGATTCGTGGGCGGCCTCACCCAGCGCGAGTTCCGCTTCCACTTCAAGCCCGCGATGGGCCTGGCCGGGGCGCCGCTGCTGGGCGTGCTGTTCGGCCTGGGCTGGACGCCCTGCGTCGGGCCGACCCTCGCCGCCGTGCAGAGCCTGTCGTTCACCAACGCCAGCGCCGGGCGGGGCGCGCTGCTGATGGTCTTCTACTGCCTCGGCCTCGGTGTGCCGTTCATCGTGGCCGCCGTCGCCTTCCGCCGTACGCTGGGCGCCTTCGGGTGGGTCAAGCGCCACTACGCGTGGGTCACGCGGATCGGCGGCAGCATGCTCGTCGCGGTGGGCGTCCTGCTCGTCACCGGCGTCTGGGACCACATCACCAACCAGATGCAGGTCTGGTCAACCGGCTTCTCCCCAGGGATCTGAACCCATGAGCATCACGCACAAGCCGGGCCGTGACGAAGGGCCTGCCCCTGAGGACACCAGGGACGCCAGGGACACAGGGGCCGCCGAGACGGCTGAGACCGCTGCGGCCACCGGTGCCGCCGGTGCCGCCGGTGCCGCCGGGGCCGTCGGCGGCCCGGCGACCGGCGGCGGTACGGGCGTGGACGCCGAGCCCGCCGACGGCCTCGGCGCCGCGGGCGCGCAGCTCAGCACCCAGCCCGTCGACACCCTGAACAGCACCCCCGGCCTCGGTGTACTGGGCTGGACGCGCTGGATGTGGCGGCAGCTCACCTCGATGCGGATCGCCCTGATCCTGCTCTTCCTGCTGTCGCTGGCCGCGATCCCCGGCTCGCTGATCCCGCAGAACAGCAACGCGCTCAAGGTCGAGGCGTTCCGGAAGGCGCACCCCGACGTCAGCCCGCTGTACGACCGGCTGGGCCTGTTCCACGTGTACAGCTCGCCGTGGTTCTCGGCGATCTACATCCTGCTGTTCGTCTCGCTCGCGGGCTGCATCGTCCCGCGCACCTGGCAGTTCGTCGGACAGCTGCGGGCCAGGCCGCCGGCCGCCCCCCGCCATCTGACCCGGCTGCCCGCGTACAGCACCTGGCGCACCGACGCGAGCCCGGAGCAGGTCACCGAGGCGGCCCGCAAGGCGCTGCGCGGGCGCAGGTTCCGTACCAGCCTGGCCGAGGACGGCGGCTCGGTGGCCGCCGAGAAGGGCTATCTGCGCGAGGCCGGCAATCTGCTCTTCCATGTGGCGCTCTTCGGCCTGCTGATCTCCTTCGCGGTCACCTCGCTCAACAAGGCCGAGGGCGGCCGGCTGCTCGTCGAGGGCGAGAGCTTCGTCAACAACGTGACGCTCTACGACGACTTCGCGCCCGGCACGCTCTACGACGCCGACGACCTCCAGCCGTTCGGCTTCGACCTGGAGAGCTTCTCCGCCTCCTACGCCACCTCCGGTCCGGAGAAGGGCACCGCCCGGACGTTCCGGGCCAACATCCACTACTGGAACGGTGTCGACGGCAAGCCCGTCAAGGGCTCGATCGAGGTCAACCACCCGCTGAGCATCGGCGGCGAGAAGGTTTATCTGATCGCGCACGGATACGCGCCCGTGGTGACCGTCCGCGACGGGTCGGGCCAGGTCGCCTACAAGGGCCCGGTGCCCTTCCTGCCGCAGGACAGCAATCTGACGTCGACCGGAGTCGTCAAGGTCCCGGACGCGATCGACAAGAACGGCAAGCCCGACCAGATCGCGTTCAAGGGCTTCTTCACCCCGACCGGCGACCCCAGCCGAGGCCCGATCTCGCTCTTCCCCGACCTGGCCCAGCCGCTGCTGTGGCTCACCGCCTACCACGGTGACCTCGGCATGGAGACGGGCGTCGCGCAGAACGTCTACCAGCTCGACCTGACGGGCATGAAGCAGTACCAGCTCGGCACGAAGACCGGCGTCAACGCCCTCGTCATCAAGCCGGGCGGAGTCATCCCCCTGCCGAACGGGGAGGGCTCGCTGACCTTCGACGGCGTCAAGACCTGGGCCAGCTTCACCATCTCCCACCAGGCGGGCAATGAGTCGGCGCTGATCAGCGGTGCCTGCGCGATCCTGGGCCTGGCGATGTCGCTGTTCATCCAGCGCCGCCGGATCTGGGTGCGCGCGGTCCGCGGCGCCGACGGCGACACCCTGGTCGAGCTGGGCGGTCTCGGCCGCAGCGAGTCGGCGCGGATCGCCGACGAGATCGGCGACGTGGCCATGCAGCTCGTGCCCGACGCCCCCCTGAAACCGGAACCGGACCCGGCGGAGCACGACGGTGATCCCGGCCCGCGCACCCCCGAAGGCGCGGCAGACCCCACTTCCCTGACAGACGACGAAGGAGCCCGCGCGTGAACATCGCGGCCGCGGTCAACGAGAACTTCGCGAACTACAGCAACTATCTGATCCGCTCGGCGATGTTCGTCTACGCGCTCGCCTTCCTCGGGCATCTGGCCGAGTGGGTCTTCGGCGGTCGCAGCAAGGTCGCCGTCCAGTCGGCCGCCCTCGTCACCCAGGCGGCGGCGGGCGGCGCGGTCCCCTCGGTCACGGTGAAGGACGCCCGCGGCGGCGGCACCACCACCCTGGAGCGGCCCAAGGTCATCACCCGCGCCTCGGCGAGCGACCGCGGCATCGCGGACGGCCCGGGCGCGGCCGGCGGCACCGAGAAGGGCGATCTGTACGGCCGGATCGCGGTCTCCTTCACCGTGCTGGCCTGGCTGCTGCACCTGGGCGGCGTCGTCTTCCGCGCGGCCTCCGTGCAGCGCGCCCCCTGGGGCAACATGTACGAGTTCTCGACGACGTTCGGCATGGTCGCCGTCGGCGCGTATCTGGTGCTGCTCGCCCTGAAGAAGGACGTCCGCTGGATCGGGCTCTTCCTGACCACCTCGGTCCTGCTCGACCTGGGCCTGGCGCTGTCGGTGCTCTACACCTCCAGCGACCAGCTGGTGCCCGCGCTGCACTCGTACTGGCTGTGGATCCACGTATCGTGCGCGATCATCTCCGGCGCGGTCTTCTATCTGGCGGCCGTCGGCTCGGTGCTCTACCTGGTCCGTGACCGCTACGAGGTGGCGCTGACCGAGGGCGGCGAGCAGAACGGCCGCTGGGGCGACGTGCTGCGGCGGCTGCCGGCCGCCGCGACCCTGGACAAGTTCTCCTACCGGATGAACGCCCTGGTCTTCCCGCTGTGGACGTTCACCATCATCGCGGGCGCGATCTGGGCGCAGGCCGCGTGGGGCCACTACTGGGAGTGGGACCCCAAGGAGACCTGGTCGTTCATCACCTGGGTCGCGTACGCCGGTTATCTGCACGCCCGCGCGACCGCCGGGTGGAAGGGCCGCAAGGCCGCGTACCTGGCGCTGATCGCCTTCGCGTGCTTCCTGTTCAACTACTACGGCGTGAACATCTTCGTCACCGGCAAGCACTCCTACGCCGGGGTCTGAGCCCTACTCGCCGTCGGAGGAGGGACCGCCCTCGCGCCGCCGCAGCTCCTCCTCGCGGCGGCGCAGATCGGCCTCCCAGTCCTTGAGCATGGCCTCGTCCTTGCGGTTCTCCTCCTTGAGGGAGCGCAGGAACTCCGGGTTGTCGTCCGGCGCGATCCATTCCTGGCGGTGCTCGCGGTGCCACTCGGACGGGGTGGCACCGGCGGGCGCGGGTTGTCCGGCCCGCCGCTTGCCCGCGACCAGCCAGGCTATGGGCCCGATCAGGACCTCGCCGAAGAACAGGATGATGAGCACCCACACCACCTTCGGCAGCCCGCGCACCTCCCGCTCGGGGGTGTTGAGGCAGTCCACGAAGGCGTAGATCCATAGTGCGAGGACCAGCAGGTACGGCGTGTACCGCAGCATGAGTTGGGATTCCCCCCGGGAATTCGGGGGCGCCGACCGCCCCCACGACAGTGCACCAGGGTAGCCAGCCGGTACGACCGGCCCGCCGCGCGGGGCACGGACGGCCCGGGCGTCGGCCGCTCGGGCGGGATGGAAGACTGTGGCGCATGGCTTACGACGATCTCCGCTCGTTCCTCCGGGCCCTGGAGAAGGACGGCGACCTCAAGCGGATCACCGCCGAGGTCGACCCGTATCTGGAGGTCGGGGAGATCACCGACCGGGTCAACAAGGCCGGCGGCCCCGCGCTGCTCTTCGAGAACGTCCGCGGCTCGGTCGCGCCCCTGGCGATGAACGTCTACGGCACCGACCGCCGGCTGCTCAAGGCGCTCGGTCTGACCGCGTACTCCGACATCAGCGACAAGATCGCCGGGCTGCTCAAGCCCGAACTCCCGCACGGCTTCGTCGGGGTGCGCGAGGCGTTCGGCAAGCTCGCCGGGATGATGCACGTGCCGCCGAAGAAGGTGAAGTCAGGGGACGCGCCCGTCCAGGAGGTCGTGCTCACCGGGGACGACGTGGACCTGGAGACGCTGCCCGCGCTCTTCACCTGGCCGCAGGACGGCGGGTCCTTCTTCAACCTCGGGCTGACGCACACCAAGGACCCCGAGTCCGGAGTGCGCAACCTCGGCCTCTACCGGCTCCAGCGGCACGACCGCCGCACGATCGGCATGCACTGGCAGATCCACAAGGACAGCCGCAACCACTACCAGGTCGCCCAGCGCCGCGGGGAGCGGCTGCCGGTCGCCATCGCCTTCGGCTGCCCGCCCGCCGTGACGTACGCCTCGACCGCGCCGCTGCCCGGGGACATCGACGAATATCTCTTCGCCGGGTTCGTGCAGGGCAAGCGGGTGGAGATGGTGGACTGCAAGACCGTGCCGCTCCAGGTGCCGGCCGCGGCCGAGGTGGTGCTCGAAGGGTGGCTGGAGCCCGGGAAGACGCTGCCGGAGGGGCCGTTCGGCGACCACACCGGCTTCTACACCCCGCAGGAGCCCTTCCCCGCGCTGACCGTCGACTGCGTGACGATGCGCAGGCGCCCGCTCTTCCAGTCGATCGTGGTCGGCCGGCCGCCGACCGAGGACGGGCCGCTGGGCCGGGCCACCGAGCGGTTCTTCCTGCCGCTGCTCAAGATCATCGTGCCGGACATCGTGGACTACCACCTGCCGGAGGCGGGCGGCTTCCACAACTGCGCGATCGTCTCGATCGACAAGAAGTACCCCAAGCACGCGCAGAAGACGATGCACGCGATCTGGGGCGCCCACATGATGTCGCTTACCAAGCTGATCGTCGTGGTGGACGCGGACTGCGATGTGCACGATCTGCACGAGGTGGCCTGGCGGGCGCTGGGCAACACCGACTACGCCCGGGACCTGACCGTCGTCGAGGGCCCGGTCGACCACCTGGACCACTCGTCGTACCAGCAGTTCTGGGGCGGCAAGGCGGGCATCGACGCGACGCGCAAACTGCCCGAGGAGGGCTACACGCGTGACGGCGGCTGGCCGGAGATGGTGGTCTCCGACCCGGAGACCCACGATCGGGTGACCAAACGCTGGAAGGAATACGGGCTGTGAGGCAAGAGCCGATGATGAGGACAGGACACGCCGCACCTGCTCCCCGTGCGTACGGGGATGATCCGGGGCTGTGAGCGGCGAGGCGATTCTTGAGAGCGGCCGACCCGGGCCGCGGCCGGTGAACGGCGGCGTGTCCGCGTTCCTGCGGCTGGTGATGATCGAGCACTCCGTGTTCGCGCTGCCGTTCGCGTACATCGCGGCGCTCACCGCGATGTTCCGGGACAGCGGCTCGGTGCGGTGGGCCGATCTGCTGCTGGTCACCGTCGCGATGGTGGGTCTGCGGACCTTCGCCATGGCGTGCAACCGGATCATCGACCGCGAGATCGACGCCCGCAACCCCCGTACCGCGACCCGTGAGCTGGTCACCGGGGCGCTGTCCGTACGGTCGGCGTGGACGGGCGCGCTGGTCGCCGTCGTGGTGTTCCTGGGCGCGGCCGCGCTGCTCAACCCGCTGTGCCTGGCGCTCGCGCCGGTCGCGGTGGTGCCGATGGTGGTCTATCCGTACGGCAAGCGGTTCACCCACTTCCCGCACGCGATCCTCGGGGTGGCGCAGGCGATGGGCCCGATCGGGGCCTGGCTCGCGGTGACCGGTACCTGGTCGTGGGACGCGGTGATCCTCGGGCTCGCGGTGGGCGTGTGGATCGGCGGGTTCGACCTGATCTTCGGCTGCCAGGACGTGGCCGCCGACCGGGCGCACGGAGTGAAGTCGGTGCCCGCGCGCTTCGGCATCCCGGCCGCGCTGTACGGCGCCCGGGTCTGCCATGTCGTCACCACCGGACTGCTCGTCTGGTACGGGCTGGCGACGGACGCGGGCGCCTTCTGGTGGGTGGGCCTGGCGGTGGTGGCCGGGGCCTTCCTCTACGAGCACTCGATCGTGAAGCCGCACGACCTGAGCCGGCTCAACCGGGCGTTCTTCACGGTGAACGGGATCATCGGCATCACGCTCTTCGTCTTCGCGCTGCTCGATCTGGTCGCGCGCGGGCTGGGCTGGTAGCGGGCGGTCGTACGCGGCAGGGCGGCCCCCACGGGCCGTACGGAGCACAGGCGGCCCCCGCGGGCCGTACGGAGCACAGGCGGCCCCCGCGGGCCGTATACGGCAAGGGCGCGGCCCCGGCGGAATCTCCCGCCGGGGCCGCGCCCATGTCAGGGTGGCGGTACCACGGGCCCGGCTCAGCCGAAGATCGAGTCCGAGTCCGAGCCCGAGCCCGAGTCGCTGTCCTCCGAGCTGCTGAAGCCCGACATCGCCAGGCCGAGCAGGTCCTGCGGGTTGAGCAGCTTGGCGCCCTCGGGGGCGGCGATCGGAGCGACGTTGTTGTCCAGGGACAGCGTCAGCGGCAGCTTGCCGGTGGCCTCCGTGTCCAGCTGGGCGATGTCGAAGGTGAGCCCGGTGACGATGCCGTTCTTGATGGCCACGTCGACCGAGAACGACTTGTTCGGCACCTTGTCCACGTCCGACAGCTTGAAGTCGTGGATCTGGTCGGTGAGCGAACCGAGACCGTTCACGAACTCCTTGGCGAACTGCCGCGCGGGCACGGTGACCTTCACATGGTCGGCGCCGTCGCGCTTGCCGAGGTCGGCGAACGTGGCGTTGTGCGCGAAGGCCGCCCGGAGCGCGGCCACGGCCTTCTTCTGGCTCTTGGCGTCCAGCGCCTTGGTGTCCGGGAGTCCGGCGAGCGGCGAGTCCGCACCGTCGCCCATGTCCTTGCTCATGCTCTTGGCGAACTCGGCGAAGGCCTTGGGGTCGATGCTGATCCACTCGCCCTTGAGGGCGGCCTTGACGGAGGCCAGCGAGGAGGGCAGGTCGTCGGCGCCGTCCAGGAACTCGTTGAACTCCTTGACGCCGGAGGAGTTGGCGGCGCTGGGGCTCAGATTCTCCAGACCCTTGATGTCGACCCGCAGGTACACCTTCTCGTCCACGACCTTGACCTCGAACAGGCCCTTGTCGCGCGACTCGTCGGTGGCCAGCTTGAAGTAGCCCGAGCTGCCCTTCTCGGTGCCCTTGAGGAGGTTGAACGACTTCCCGGAGCTGACGGCCAGTGACAGCCGCAGGTCGGACAGGACCTTCGCGTCGTCCTTGGTGAAGTCGTCCTCGTCCTTCATGGCCGAGTAGATCTGCTCGGCCGACCCGTCGAAGGCCAGCTCCAGGGTGAGCGACTTCTGGTTGCTGAGCTTCTCGAACGCGTTCGTGACCTTGCCCTGCGGCGTGGTCGGGGTGTCCGCACCACAAGCGGCGGACCCTGTGGCTATCAGGGCGACCACTCCGGCGGCAGCGAGGCCCTTGCGCATGGTGATGATGACGAACTCCTTGGACGCTTACGGAAAAATGGTGACGATGGGTCTGGACCACCCTCGCTCTGAGGGTAGCTGTGCACGGTCTGTGAACTCACGGGGGTTTTCGTGGTGGTTTTCCGGCGGGTTGGCTGCCGGGACCCGGAAGGCGCGGAAACGCCCCCGCTCGGAGTCGGCCCGCAAAGGGCGCGGACGGTCGGGGTCCGGGGTGTGTACGGATCGGGGTTCGGGGCCGCGGACGGCCGGGATGGGGGAGCGCGGACGGTCAGGGCGAGACGGCCACCGTGCGCTCACGGAAGAGGAAGGCGGCGGCCACCCCGCCGATCAGCCCGCACAAGTGGCCCTGCCAGGACACCCCTTGGGCGGTCGGCAGGACCCCCCACAGGATCGACCCGTAGAGCGCGCCGACCGCCAGGCCCACCACGATGTCCAGCGCCCGCCGGTCCACGAAGCCGCGGACCAGCAGATAGCCGAAGAGGCCGAAGATCAGCCCGGAGGCGCCGGCGGTGTTGGTGTGCGCCGGTGAGATCAGCCACACCCCGAATCCGCCGATCACGATGATGACGAAGGCCACCGCGAGGAAGCGGCCGATGCCGCGCAGCGCGGCGATGAAGCCGAGCACCAGCAACGGCAGGCTGTTGGAGGCCACATGGCCGAAGCCGAAATGGGTGAACGCGGACGGCACGATGTCCAGCAGCTCGCTGCCCTTGCGCGGCACGATGCCGAAGGTGTCCAGCCGGTGCCCGGCGATCACGTCGATCGCTTCGAGCACCCACAGCAGCGCCACCCACGACAGCATCAGCGCCGCGGCCGCCGTGGCCCGGCCCCCCGCGCGCAGCGGGGAGAGCAGGACGTCGGTGAACCGATCCCCCGGCCCGGTGGATCGTCGAGCGGTCTGTCCGTATGTCACCGAATCCCCCCTGGCGGTCCAGTGGCCTCAATGTCAACAACGCGCGTGGACCCCGGTTCGGTTCCCGCTCCGGCGCCCGGATCGGCGGGCGTTCGGCCACGCCGTTACGCTCGACCGCGTGGAGGACACCAAGCGCAGGCCCTGGGTCGTGGGAGTTTCCGGCGCCTCGGGCACGCCGTACGCGGCCGCGGTGCTGCGCGCGCTGCTCGACGCGGGCGAGGCCGTCGACCTCGTGATCAGCCGGGCGGCCCGCCTCACGCTGCTGGACGAGACCGGCGCCGCCTTCCGCGACGCCCACTGGGCCGAGGATCTGGCCCGCTGGCTGGCCCGCGGCGCAGACGGCTCCCCGGACGCCTTCCGTCATGCCCCGGGCGCGCTGGGGTCCGTACGGTTCTGGCCGGCCGGCGATCTGGCGGCGGGTCCGTCCTCCGGCTCCTATCCGGCCAAGGGCATGCTGATCGTGCCGGCGAGCACGGCGTGCGTGGCCGGGGTGGCGCTGGGGCTGTCCAAGGACCTGTTGCAGCGCGCGGCGAGCGTGACCCTCAAGGAGCGCCGGCCGCTGGTCGTGGCGGTGCGCGAGACCCCGCTCGGCGGCCAGACGCTGCGGCATCTGGTGGCGCTGGACGACGCGGGCGCGGTCGTACTGCCCGCCTCACCGGCCTTCTACGCGGGCGCCACGCACATCCAGGACCTGGTGGACTTCGTGGCCGGACGGGCGCTGGACGCGGCGGGCGTTCCGCACACCCTCTACCGGCGCTGGCGGGGCGAGTTGGGCGGCGGCCGGGCGCCCGAGGGCGCTCAGGACGGGTCCGGCGACGGCCGGACGGCCACCGGATAATAGATGTGCAGGGCATGCACCCGTTTATGCCTTAGATTCATTTCCGGACAGCGCAGTCACGGGACGAACGGGAGGGTCCAAACTGATGGACGCGGTGGACAGGCAGCTCATCCAGGCGTTGCGCGAGAACGGCCGGGCGTCGTACGCGGAGCTGGGCAGGCTCGTGGGACTGTCGGGCCCGAGCGTCACCGACCGGATCAACCGGCTGGAACAGGCCGGGGTGATCACCGGCTACCGTGCCACCGTCGCCCCCGCCGCGCTCGGCCTCGGGGTGACCGCGCTGGTCGGCCTCCAGCTCTCGGACGCCGCCGACCACGAGGACGTGGCGGGCCGGCTGCGCGACCTGGACGAGATCGAGGACTGCTGGTTCATCGCGGGCGACGACTCGTACATGCTCAAGGTGCGGGTCGGCGACGTGGACGGGCTTGAGCACACGATCCGCCGGCTGTCCGGTACGAAGGGCGTGGCCAGGACCCGTACGACCATCGTGCTCTCCACCAAGTGGGAGAACCGGGTCGGCGCGCTGCCCGACGAATGAGCGGGCCCGGGGGCCGTGCCCCCGGAATCCCGTCCGGCGGCGGTGGCGTACTGTCGAACGGTTCGGTTCGGCAGGAGGAGGAGCGGATGGACGCGGGGCTCAAGCGCGAGCTGGAGGAGAAGGTCCACGCCGGTGAGCGGCTGACCCGTGAGGACGGTGTCGCCCTCTACGAGTCCGACGATCTCGCCTGGCTGGGCGGCCTCGCCCACCATGTGCGGACGCGGAAGAACGGTGACGTCGTCCACTTCAACGTCAACCGGCATCTCAACATGACCAATGTGTGCACCGCGTCCTGCGCGTACTGCTCGTTCCAGCGCAAGCCGGGCGAGAAGGACGCGTACACGATGCGGATCGAGGAGGCCGTCCGGCTGGCGAAGGCCATGGAGGGCGACAACCTCACCGAGCTGCACATCGTCAACGGCCTGCACCCGACGCTGCCGTGGCGCTACTACCCGCGCTCGCTCAAGGCGCTCAAGGAAGCACTGCCGGAGGTCTCGCTCAAGGCATTCACCGCCACCGAGATCCACCACTTCGAGACGATCTCCGGGCTGTCGGCCTCCGACATCCTCGACGAGCTGATCGACGCGGGCCTTGAGTCGCTGACCGGCGGCGGCGCCGAGATCTTCGACTGGGAGATCCGCCAGCACATCGTGGACCACCGCACGCACTGGGAGGACTGGTCGCGGATCCACCGGCTGGCGCACTCCAAGGGCCTCAAGACCCCGGCCACCATGCTCTACGGCCACATCGAGGAGCCCAGGCACCGGGTGGACCACGTACTGCGGCTGCGCGAACTCCAGGACGAGACCGGCGGGTTCCAGGTCTTCATCCCGCTGCGCTACCAGCACGACTTCGTGGACATGAAGGACGGCAAGGTCCGCAACACCCTCCAGGCGCGGACCACGATGGCGACCGGCGCCGAGGCGCTCCGCACCTTCGCGGTCTCCCGGCTGCTCTTCGACAACGTGCCGCATGTGAAGGTGTTCTGGGTCATGCACGGCCTGTCCACCGCGCAGCTCGCGCTCAACCACGGCGCCGACGACATGGACGGCTCGGTCGTGGAGTACAAGATCACCCACGACGCGGACGACTACGGCACGCCCAACAAGCTGACCAGGGACGACATTCTCGAACTGATCCGCGACGCGGGCTTCCGTCCGGTGGAGCGCAACACCCGTTACGAGACGATCAGGGAGTACCCGGGCCCGGACGACGCCCGCCGTGAGTCGCCGCAGCCGATGCGGGTGTGACCAGCGTGACACTGCGTACGGGCCGGGGTATGGATCGGTGATGTTTACGATGCTGGCATGTCCCTCACGTGCCAGCTGGACCCGGTGATCGACGACGAGCTCAAGGACGACATCCTCGCGCTCTGGATCGACGTGTCCAACGCGGGCGGTGCCGTCGGCTTCGTCCCCCCGGTGACGGAGGACGACATCCGCCCCGACCTGGAGTGCTCGCTCGCCGAGGTCACGGCCGGGCGGCGCAGGCTGCTGGTCGGGCGCGACGAGGACGGCGAGGTCGCCGCGACCGCCTTCCTCGCGTACAACGGCCACCGGCTGATGACCCACTGGGTCTGGCTCTACACGGTCATGGTCCACCCCGGCCGGCAGGGGCAGGGGTACGGCCGGACGCTGATGGCCGCGGTCGAGCGGGCCGCCCGGGAACTGCACGGCATAGAGGCGATCCGGCTCACCTGCCGGGGCGGCACGGGCGTGGACCTCTTCTACGCCACGTGCGGCTACAAGGAGGTCGGCCGGGTACCGGGCGCGATCCGTGTCTCGCCGGGCGACGACCGCGACGACATCTACATGCTGCTGACGCTCTGAACGTCCTTCCGGCGAGGCCCTGAGGGCGCCTTGAGGGCCTTCCCGGCGGCCTTCCGCCGGCGTCCGCGGGGCCGTGCCGGGCGACGCGGCCGCCGCCGCACCTTGGGGTGGCCGACCGGCCGGGAGAGCGGCGTGCTTCACTGGACGCATGCTCCGTTACACCGCACTGCGCTTCGGCCTCATCGTCGCCAGCTTCGGGGTCATCTGGGGCCTGGTCCGGCTGCATGTCCTGCCGGCCGGGCTGGGTGACTCGAACTACCTGTGGGTCGCGCTGCTCTCGCTCCTCGTCTCCGCGCCGCTCAGCTGGGTGCTGCTGCGGGGCGTACGCGAGCAGGCCGCCGTCCAGGTCTCCGGCCGGGTGGAGCGCACCCGGCAGAACCTCGCGGCCAACCTCGCCGCCAGCGCGAGCGCCGAGGACGAGGCCGACGACGCCGCGCGCGGGGGCGCTCGCGACAGCGAGCCGCACGCCGTCTGACGTCCGCCCGGACCGCCCGCCGCGCGGGCGGCGCAGGCGTCACAAGGGCGCCGCGCGCCCCTTCCGGCGCATCCGTGATCAAGGGCCGCCCGGGGAACTCGGGAAGGCCCGGGGCGACGCGAACTCCGCCGTCAACTCCGCTGTCCCGCGTGCCGAGTCGATCGGTGAGTTCCGGGTGCTTTCGGCCGCTTCCGTGT
Source organism: Streptomyces sp. NBC_00223 (assembly GCF_036199905.1). NCBI lineage: Bacteria > Bacillati > Actinomycetota > Actinomycetes > Kitasatosporales > Streptomycetaceae > Streptomyces > Streptomyces sp. NBC_00223. The sequence continues at coordinate 4,951,639 of NZ_CP108109.1, forward strand.
CCTCGCGACGGACTTCGGGCGGACGCCGGGAGGACATCGGGGAGCCGTACCGGGAAAACCGCCGAACCGCCGCCGTTGTGGACGGGTTTCGGGCGGCACGGGCGGCTGTGTACCGCAAAAGGCAGGGGCCCCGCAAAGGAAATGCGGGGCCCCTTGGTACTGCAGGTTCTGGGCGCGATGCTTGCGCCGACCTTCCGGACTAGTCGACGACTAGTTCGGGGTGACGTTCTCCGCCTGCGGACCCTTCGGGCCCTGAGTGACATCGAAAGTCACCGGCTGGTTCTCCTCGAGGGAGCGGAAGCCGGAGGCGTTGATCGCGGAGTAGTGAACGAAGACATCCGGGCCGCCGCCGTCCTGGGCGATGAAGCCGAAGCCCTTTTCAGCGTTGAACCACTTCACGGTTCCGGTAGCCATAAAGCCCTCCTTGGGCCCAAAGGGTTGCCCTGCTCCAGAACCTGCTACTGCAATGTCTGAAAACTACAAAAGCCCGCGGGTTACATGATCCGCAGGCTTTGTACTGCAAGGAAACCAAACTGCAACTTGCGATGAGCCTAGCATGTGGGGTCTGGGCCGGGGAAGAGCCTCAAGATCCGTTTTTACGGGTCGTGAGCGCCCTCCCTGAGGGGCCTTGCGCGGGTGGTGCGCGGGGCTTGTCCAGCGGTTTCCCCGACCCGATTGCGCACTCCCACAAATGAGCGCGAAGGCCGGATTGTGAGCGATCGAGTACGCGGGGCGTACGCCGGCCCCGATACCCGGGCGCGCGGCACGCCGGGACACCCCGGCGCGGCGGCGGCCCGCCCCAGGAGTAGCGTCCGCGATATGGACACCTCTGTGCGTGACGGCGACCCCGGCCTCACCCGCCCCCGGGTCGGCCACATCCAGTTCCTGAACTGCGTCCCCCTCTACTGGGGTCTCGCCAGAACCGGTGCCCTGCTCGACCTGGAGCTGACCAAGGACACCCCGGAGAAGCTCAGCGCCCAGCTGATCGACGGCGACCTGGACATCGGCCCGGTCACCCTCATGGAGTATCTGCGCCACGCCGACCAGTTGGTCGCTCTCCCCGACATCGCCGTCGGCTGCGACGGCCCGGTCATGTCGTGCGTGATCGTCAGCCAGCTGCCGCTGGACCGGCTCGACGGCCAGCGGGTCGCCCTGGGCTCCACCAGCCGTACGTCGGTCCGGCTCGCCGAGCTGCTGCTCACCGAGCGCTACGGCGTCACGCCCGACTACTACCGCTGCCCGCCGGACCTCGCGCTGATGATGCACGAGGCCCAGGCCGCCGTACTGATCGGCGACGCCGCCCTGCGCGCGTCCCTGCACGACGCCCCGCGGCTCGGCCTCGAAGTCCACGACCTCGGGCAGATGTGGAAGGACTGGACCGGGCTGCCCTTCGTCTTCGCCGTCTGGGCCGTGCGCCGCGACTACCTCGCCGCGCACCCCGAGGCGGTCCACGAGGTCCACCGCGCCTTCCTCGCCTCCCGCGACCTGTCCCTCGAAGAGGTCGACAAGGTCGCCGAGCAGAGCGCCCGCTGGGAGTCCTTCGACGAGGACCTGCTGCGGCGCTACTACACCACCCTCGACTTCTCCCTGGGCGCCGACCAGCTGACCGGCATCTCCGAGTTCGCCCGCCGCGTCGGCTTCCCCGCCCAGGCCCGCGTCGAGCTCCTGCCCGGCCGCTGACGGTCCCGCCGTAGGACCTCCCCCCGGGGGCGGGACGCTCACGGCCGGACTTCGGTACGGTCGTGGGAGCGGGCCGCCACGCGGGCGTGCGGAGCCGCCGAGGGACGGGGGAGGGACACCATGGGTGGGAAGCCGGACCGGCTGGCGGTCGACCTGACGGGACTTGAGGACTTCGCGCACAACCTGGACACCGTGCGCACGACGATGAACGGCACCCGCAAGCTCTTCGACGCCTATGAGGCCAAGCTCGGCTCGGCGAAGGTCTCCGACGCGCTCGACAGCTTCGAGCACAACTGGAAGGACGGCCGCAAGGAGATCGACGGGCAGCTCGAAGGTCTGTCGAAGATGGCGGCCACCGCCGTGCGGGAGATCCAGAAGGCCGACAAGGATCTCGCCGACCAGCTCGCCAAGTCCTCCGAAGGGGACGGCAAGTGAGCGCCGCCCGGCCGTCCGGCGAGCGCCCCGGCCCCGAAGTGCCCGCCTCCGTACGGGTGATGCCCGTCGAGCGGGAGGGCTTCTCGCTCACCGTGCCGATGAGCTGGTGGGAGTTCGACCTGCACCCGGCCACCCGGGACGACTCCGTACGCCGGATGCTCGCCCGCCGCGTCAAGGAGAACCCCGCGCTCGCCCCGCACCGGGACGTCCTGGGCCGCTTCCTGCGCAAGGCCGCCCGCGACGCGTACGAGAGCGGCGCCGTCTACGTCGGCTGCATGGCGCAGAACTTCGACGCGCTGCCGCTGACCGCGACCGTCACCGTCTCGCTGGTGGGCGCGCGTACCCCCGAGGGCCGGCTGCCGGCCGCCGACCCGGCGTCGATCGTGGCCGGGCTGCGCCCCAAGGAGGCGGCGCGCGAGGGCGACACCTGGCGCAAGGTGACCACCGTCGAGATCCCGGAGACCGGCCTCGCGGCCAGGACGTACGGCGTCGAGGACGTGACCGTGCCGGGCGACGCGCGGGCCGTGCGTACGGTGCTGATGCAGACGTTCATCCCGCTGCCGGGACGGGCGGACCAGGTCGCGCTGGTGGCCGCCGGCAGCTCCGTGATCGACCTCGCGGACTCCTTCTTCGACATCTTCGACGCCGTCACCGGGACCTTCAGGTACCGGGAACCGGGGGCTGCGACCGCCACGTCCCCACCTGTAAGTTAAATCATCCGCAGACCATCGGATCAGCCTGCAACTCAGGAGCCACGGGGGTCGGCCCTGCGGCACGTCGAACGAGGAGTCAAGCCGCCATGGCTAACGTGAATGTGACGTACCAGGACATGCGTGACGCGGCCACCAAGCTGCGCAGCGGTCAGCACGAGATCACCGAGAAGCTGAGCACGCTCCAGAAGTTCGTGCAGGACCTGGTCAACGGCGGCTATGTGACGGACCGTTCCTCGAAGCAGTTCGACCAGTCCTACAGCGAGTTCAACACCGGTGCCACCAAGACCATCGAGGGCCTGGACGGCATGGCGAAGTTCCTGGAGAGCGCGGCCGACGCGTTCCAGCAGGCGGACGAGCAGCTGGCCAAGGGCCTGCACGGCTGAGAGCGGCCGCTGCCCGATTCCTTTATGGCCCCCCGGCAGACGGGTGCGCGCCGCGGCGGCCACTGTCCCCGCCGCGGCGCACCCGTCCGTCGGGGGGCCGTAGTCGGTGGCGGCCGCTGGCGTACGCTGGGCCGGGTCCGACCAGAACCGGCTCAGGCCCCTCCGGCCCGCCACCCCAGACCCTCCGAAGGGACAGCCCCGGTGACTTCTCCGACCTCTCCGGTGAGCGACATCGCAGCCGTCCTCGACCGGGCCGCCGCCGGCGGCCGGATCACGCCGGAAGAGGCGCTCGACCTGTACCGCTCCGCGCCGCTGCACGCGCTCGGCTCCGCCGCCGACGCGATCAGGCGCCGCCGCTACGCGGGCACCGAGCACATCGCGACGTACATCATCGAGCGGAACATCAACTACACGAACGTCTGCGTGACGGCGTGCAAGTTCTGCGCGTTCTACGCCGCGCCCAAGGACACGGAGAAGGGCTGGAGCCGCGGGCTCGACGACATCCTGCGGCGGTGCGCCGAGACCGTCGAGTTGGGCGGCACCCAGATCATGTTCCAGGGCGGTCACCACCCGGACTACGGGGTGGAGTACTACGAGGAGCACTTCGCCGCGATCAAGCGGGAGTTCCCGCAGCTGGTGATCCACTCCCTCGGCGCGTCCGAGGTCGAGCACATGGCGAAGATCTCCGGGGTCGGCGTCGAGGAGGCGATCCGCCGGATCCACGCGGCGGGCCTGGACTCCTTCGCGGGCGCGGGCGCGGAACTGCTGCCCGCCCGGCCGCGCAAGGCCATCGCGCCGCTCAAGGAGTCGGGCGAGCGCTGGCTGGAGATCATGGAGACCGCGCACGGGCTGGGCGTCGAGTCCACGTCCACGATGCTGATGGGCACGGGCGAGACCAACGCCGAGCGCATCGAGCACCTGCGGATGATCCGTGACGTCCAGGACCGTACGGGCGGCTTCCGGGCCTTCATCCCGTACACCTACCAGCCCGAGAACAACCACCTGAAGGGCCAGACGCAGGCCACGCTCTTCGAGTACCTGCGGATGATCGCCATCGCCCGGATCTTCCTCGACAACGTCGCCCACATCCAGGGCTCCTGGCTCACCACCGGCAAGGAGGTCGGCCAGCTCTCGCTGCACTACGGGGCGGACGACCTCGGTTCGGTGATGCTGGAGGAGAACGTGGTCTCGTCGGCCGGCGCGAAGCACCGCTCCAACCGGATGGAGCTGATCCATCTGATCCGCGCCGCCGGGCGGGTGCCGGCGCAGCGCGCGACGACGTACGAGCACCTGGTCGTGCACGAGGACCCGGCGAACGACCCGGTCGACGACCACGTGGTCTCCCACCTGTCCTCGACCGCGATCGAGGGCGGTACGGCCCACCCCGAGCTCAAGCTGCTCGTCGAGCGCTGAGGGACGCGCGTGCTGACGCTGCACACGGCGGACGTGCTGCTGCCCGGCGGCGGGCAGCCGTCCGTGGCCGCCGGGGCGGTGCTGGTGGAGGGCGAGCGGATCGCCGCGGTCGGGTCCTTCGCCGAGCTGAGCGCGGCGCATCCGGGGGCGCGGGTGCGGCGCTGGCCCGGGACGCTCGGGCCGGCGTCGGTGCACGAAGGTCCGTTGCCGGACGCGCCGACGGCGCGGGAGCGGGTGCACGCGGTTTTGGCTCTTGGCGCCTGTGCGGTGCGGGATGCGGTCGTGACCGATCCCGCGGAACGGGCCGCCGCCGCGCGGGTGGGCGTGGCCCTGGTCGGGCCCCTCGGCCCCCGCCCCCCTCTCGCGCCCGCCGCCCGGGCCGACCTCGCCGCCTTCGACGCGGCGGGCAACTGCGTCGCCACAGTCCTGGCCGGCCGCCTCCTCTTCCGCCGCACCTAGCCCGCAGGGGCGCGCAGTCCGTCACCGCCCCGAGGGGGCAGTCGCTGTCGTTGCCGGGCCGTCGGCCGGTGGTGGGTTGCTCGCGCAGTTCCTCGCGCCCCTAAGGGAAACGTCCCGTTTAGGGGGCGCTGGGGACGTTCCGTTTAGGGGCGCGGGGAACTGCGCGATCAGCCACGACGCGGCTGTGGTTCGTCACCGGCCCGAGGGGGCTGTTTCTGTCGTATCCGGACCCACCGGCCGGTGGTGGGTTGCCCGCGCAGTTCCTCGCGCCCCTAACGGGGCCGCTCGGCTGAGGGGCGCTGGGGGTACCCCCGGGCGGAGCCTGGGGGAGGAACTGCGCGATCAGCCACGACGCGGCTGTGGTTCGTCACCGGCCCGAAGGGGCAGTTGCTGTCGTTGCCGGGCCGCCGGCCGGTGGTGGGTTGCTCGCGCGGTTCCTCGCGCCCCTAACGGGGCCGCTCGGCCGAGGGGCGCTGGGGGTACCCCCGGGCGGAGCCTGGGGGAGGAACTGCGCGATCAGCCACGGCGCGGCTGCACTCGGCCACCGGCCCGGAGGGGCTGTTGCTGTCGTTGCCGGGCCATCGGCCGGTGGTGGGTTGCCCGCGCAGTTCCTCGCGCCCCTAAGGGGGCCGCTCGGCTGAGGGGTGCTGGGGGTACCCCCAATGCCGTCAAGTTTGGCGTTTGGGCTGGTGGGGGTGGGAGTTTGGGCTGTTGTGGTTGATGGTTGCGGTGATGTGGGCGGTGCCGGTGGGGACGGTCTGGCGTTTCTTGCCGTTGCCGATCTTGCCGGCGGCGTATTTGGACAGGGATCGTTTGACGAGGCGGTTGTATATCCGCAGGCGGCGTGGGGGTAGTGGGTGGTCGCGGAGGTAGGTGCCGACCGCGCCGAGCAGTCGGGCGTCTGGGGGACCGTCGATCTCGGTGGCGGTGGTGATGCCGTTGACGGTTTCACGCAGGGCCAGGGTGAAGCCCATCGCGGTGCAGGGCAGCCCTGCGGCGGTCCCGGCGCGGGCCATGACCAGGCGCAGGAGCTGGTAGCTGATCAGCAGGGCATGGATCTCCTGGGCCAGGCCGGCTGGGGTGGTGCAGTGCAGGACCCGGCCGCCGAGCATCGTGGACTTGACCGAGCAGAACGTTTCCTCGACTTCCCACCGGTCGTGGTAACAGGCGGCGATCGCGTCGGCGGGATGGGTGCGCCAGTTGAGCAGGCTGGTGGCCAGCAGCCATGTGCTGGTGCGGGTGCCCTGGTCGGTGGTGACCTGGACGGTGACGGCGATCGCGCGGACTTCGCGGCCGGCCCGCAGCGTCAGCCATGAGCCGTCGGGGTAGCGCTGAAGGGCCGGCAGGCGGGCGGTGCGGGGCAGCCGCACCGTGAAGTCGGCCCCGGTGGCGACCAGATCCGACAGGAACCCGGCCGCGTCGAACCCCGCGTCGAGCAGGACCAGCATTCCCGTGTGCAGGCTGCGCAGCAGCCGCCGGGCCGGAACGAACTCCCGGCCTGAGACCGGGCCGAAGACCGCATCGGCCAGGGTGCGGGTGGAGCAGTAGACCAAGGCGATCACCTGCACCAGCGGATAGCCCGCCGTGCCGTAGCGGTGCTTGTGCTTGCCCAGCCAGGCCCGGGTGGCCGCACTGTCCGGGACGGCCAGGACCGTGCCGTCGACCGCGCAGACCTCAAGGCCCCGCCACGGCTGCGGCACCGCGGCCGGGTGACGGCACAACTCGCGCAACAGCAACTGCAGCGGACGCGACCCCAGCCGCACCCGCGCCGCGTGCAGGCCCTGCCGGGTCGGGTCCGGCAACCCCGCGCCACCGAGCGCGGCACCCGCCATCCGGTACACCGCCCCCAGGGACACCGACCCGCACAACCCCTGCGCGACCAGCAGATAGACCACCACCCGGGCCGGCAGATCACGCACCCGCCGCTGCACCCGGCCCGTCCGCGCCAAAACCTCATCGACCACGGAGAACGGCAGCAGCCACGTCAACGGCCCCAGATGCCCCGGCGCGAAACACCCGGCACCTGCGGCCACCGAACGAGTAATGACAGACTCAGACACAGCAGGGCCCCTCCACGGATCCGGACTCGACACCCATATCCGTAGCGGGGCCCTGCCCCCGCTGTCCCACAAACACCCCAACCCCAACAACCCAACCCCCAAACTTGACGGCATTGGGGGTACCCCCAGGCGGGGGCGCCCGGTTGGGGCGGGGGATCGGGGCGGCGGGGGGACGCATAGGGTGGGTCACGTGACCCGAGCCTCTTTGGAGAAGCAGCCCCAGGAAGTCGCCGCCATGTTCGACGACGTGGCGGCCAAGTACGACCTCACCAACGACGTGCTCTCCCTCGGCCAAGCCCGCCTCTGGCGCAAAGCCGTCGCCCAGGCCCTGGCCGTACGCCCCGGCGAGCGCGTGCTCGACCTCGGCGCCGGCACCGGCACCTCCTCCCTGCCGTTCGCCGCCGCGGGAGCGGACGTCGTCCCCTGCGACTTCTCCCTCGGCATGCTCCGCGAGGGCAAGAAGCGGAACCCCGAGCTGCCGCTGACCGCGGGCGACGCGACCCGACTGCCGTTCGCCGACGGCGTGTTCGACGCGGTCACCATCTCCTTCGCGCTGCGCAACGTCCACGACACCGACGCCGCCCTGCGTGAGATGCGCCGCGTCGCGAAGCCCGGCGGCCGACTGGTCATCTGCGAGTTCAGCCACCCCACCTACCGGCCGTTCCGCACCGTCTACACCGAGTACCTGATGCGCGCCCTGCCGCCGGTCGCCACAGCGGTGAGCAGCAATCCGGACGCGTACGTCTACCTCGCCGAGTCCATCCGCGCCTGGCCCGACCAGCGCGGTCTCGCCTCGCGGCTCCAGGGCGCGGGCTGGACCGCAGTCGCCTGGCGCAATCTGACCGGCGGCATCGTCGCCCTCCACCGCGGCACCAAGTCCGCGGACTGACCGCGCGGGTAAGGGATTTCGGGGGCGGGCGAGGGAGCCGGGCCCGTAGGGTGCGGTGTCTGAGGGAAGGACGGCAGGTCCAGCCGTCTCCCGACCGCCCCCGGAGTCGTCCATGCCCTACTGCCCCGCCTGCGGCAATTCCGTGTCCGACGCGCCGGACACGCGCTTCTGCTCGCGGTGCGGCAGGGATCTGACCGCGCCCGCCCTCCCGGGGCAGACCCCGTCGCCACCCACCGTGCCTCCGGCCGGACACGTACCGCCGCCCACCACGCCACCGGCAGGGCCGCCGACAGCCCCACCCGCCGCGTACACCCCGCCGCCGTACGCCCCCGCGCCGCCCCCGCCGTACACGCCCGCCCCGCCGCCCGTGCCCACGGGTCCCTCGCCCGCCGGGCTGTTCGCGCGGCGGGTGGTCAGCGGTGACTGGGGAAGGCCGGCGGCCGTCGCCGCCGCGCCCGCGCTGAGCGTCCTCGCGCTGGCAGTGGTGGTCGGCGCCCGCCTGGGCTCCGTGCTGCCCGGGTACGTGGTCGGCTGGGGCGGCCGCACCCGGCTGGCCCTCGCGCTGTTCGTGCAGGGCCTCGGCGGCACGCTGAACGTCACCTCCTCCCTCCCCGGCGACTCCGGCGACTCCGGTGACTTCGGCGGCTACGACGGCAACGACGACTCGTACTTCGGCTACGACGACTCCGACTCGGGCCTCTACGACGACGGTTCGGGCCTCTCCGGTTCATCCGGTTCGTCCGACTCCTACGGGATCGCCGGCTCCACGCTGTCCGTACTGCCGCTGACGATCACCCTGTTGTGGGTCGTGGCCCTGGTCGTCGCCCTGCGGGCCATGCGCAAGCGGCAGGCGGGCCCCGAGGCGGCGGTGCGGGTCGCGCTGCTGAGCGCGGCGGCCGCCTTCGTACTCGCGCTGGTCGGGCAGCCGACCATCGCCCGCGTCCATGTGCACTCCGGGCCCTTCCTGGTGGCACTGTGGACCTTCCTGATCAGCCTGGCGACGGCCCTGCTGGTGCTCTGCGGCCCGGCCCCGCACACCTGGCTCGCCACCCGCCCGGGTCTGGCGGCCTTCTACCGCGCGCTGCGCACGGCCTCGCTCGCCCTGCTGATCACCGTCCTCCTCGCGGGCGCGATCGTCTTCCTGGTGGTCGCCGACCACTACGACTCGGCCGGCGGCTGGGGTCTGGCCGGTACCGCGCTCCTGCTGCCCAACGCCGGGCTGTCAGGGCTGGGGCTGGCGTGGGGAGCGCCGTTCAAGCTGAACGAGATCACCATCGGGGGCCCTCCCATACGATTCTCCTTCGGTCTGTCCGAACTCGACCACGTGTGGAACGGCTGGTCGACGGCCGCGGTGGTCGCCGGGGGCGTTCTGTGCGCGCTGCTGATCGGGGTGCTGGCGGTACGGCGCTCCCGCGTCCGGAGCGAACAGTTCGCGGTGGCAGGGGTGTTCACCGCGCTGTTCACGGTGCTGGTCGCGCTGGGCGGCCTGTCGAGCAACGGCTCCGGCGGCCTGGGAATGATGGGCGGCGGCCATGTCACGCTGGGGACGAGCCTGCCCGCGGCGCTGGGCTTCTGCCTGCTGTGGGCGTTCGGCGGTGTGCTCGTCGGACCGTACGTGGCCCGGGTGCTGGGTGTTCGACCCGCCCCGGTCGGCGGCCCCCAGCCGTTCATGCCTCCGCGGCAGGCCGCGCCCGGCCCCCAGCCGTACGTACCTCCGCGGCAGGCCGCGCCCCCCGGCCCCACCGTTCACGACCTCGGCGTCGTGGAGCCGGACCGGCTCAAAAAGAAGGGCCCGCGCCACCAGTGACCCGCCGTCGGGTCCGGTACGACCGCCGTTCCGTGAGAGCCGCCGCCGCGCCCGGGGCGGCGTCCTCATAGACTCGTACCCGAGCCGAATCGCGGCCCGCATCTGGCACCCCGCAGCCCCTCGCCGAAACGGGAGAGTCCCACCGTGACCGACACCGTCCTGTCCGAGCACAGCGCCGACGTGATCGTCGTGGGCGCCGGGCCCGCCGGTTCGACGACCGCGTACTACCTCGCCAAGTCGGGCCTCGATGTCCTGCTGCTGGAGAAGACCGCGTTCCCGCGCGAGAAGGTGTGCGGCGACGGCCTCACCCCGCGCGCGACCAAGCAGCTGGTCTCGATGGGCATCGACATCTCCGAAGAAGCGGGCTGGCTGCGCAACAAGGGCCTGCGGATCATCAGCGGCGGCCTGCGGCTGGAGATGGACTGGCCCGAGCTGGCCTCCTACCCGGACTACGGACTCGTCCGCAAGCGCGAGGACTTCGACGAACTGCTCGCCCAGCAGGCGGTGAAGGCCGGCGCCCGGCTGTACGAGCGCTGCAACGTCGGCGCTCCGGTCGTCGAACCCCGTACCGGCCGGATCACCGGGGTCGAGACGAAGCTCGGCGAGGAGAAGCGGCCGGTCACCTTCTCCGCGCCCCTGGTGGTCGCCGCGGACGGCAACTCCAGCCGGCTGTCGCTGGCGATGGGTCTGCACCGCCGCGAGGACCGGCCGATGGGCGTCGCGGTCCGTACGTACTTCACCTCGCCCCGGCACGAGGACGACTATCTGGAGTCCTGGCTCGAACTGTGGGACCGGCGGGGCAGCGAGCCGCGCCAACTGCCGGGCTACGGCTGGATCTTCGGCCTCGGTGACGGTACGTCCAATGTCGGCCTCGGCATCCTCAACTCGTCCTCGGCCTTCCGCGAGCTGGACTGGCGCGAGGTGCTCAAGGCGTGGGTCGGGTCCATGCCCGAGGAGTGGGGCTACACCCCGGAGAACATGACCCAGCCGATCCGCGGCGCCGCCCTGCCGATGGCCTTCAACCGCCAGCCGCACTACACCCGCGGGCTGCTGCTGGTCGGCGACGCGGGCGGGCTGGTCAACCCGTTCAACGGCGAGGGCATCGCCTACGCGATGGAATCCGGGCAGATCGCCGCCGATGTGATCACCCAGGCGCACGCCCGGGCGACCTCCTCCCAGCGCGAACTGGCCCTGGCCAACTACCCGCGCGTCCTCAAGGACACCTACGGCGGCTACTACACGCTCGGCCGCGCCTTCGTGAAGCTGATCGGCAACCCGAAGGTCCTCCAGCTGTGCACACAGCGCGGCCTCACCCACCCCATGCTGATGCGGTTCATGCTGAAGCTGCTGGCCAACCTGACCGACCCCATGGGCGGCGACGCGATGGACCGGGTGATCAACGGCCTCACCAAGATCACCCCGCGCGCGTAGGGACCCGCTCGCTGCCGCGCGAACTCGCGGTCGTCCCCCCGGCCACCCCGGACGCCCTCACCGCACGTCGGCCGTCCCGCAGTCCCGCACCCGGGCGGAACCCCTGCCGTAGGCGCCGGGAGTTCCGGGGCCGGTCCGGGCGCGCGTGGAGCGGCGGACGGCCGTCGCGGCTCCCGGGGCCGCGGCGGCCGTCCGCCGGTGTGCGGAAATCCTCCCGCTGCCGTGCGACGCGGTCTCAGAGGACCCTGACTGCCCAGTCGGGCATGTAGTCGGCCAACTGGTGGATGGCGACAGGCGTGGACGGGTTCGCCGCGTCCAGGTACTGGCCGTTACCGATGTAGACGCCCACGTGGTAGGCGCTGCCCTCGCCACCCCAGAAGATGAGGTCGCCGGCCTGGAGGGCGCTGATGGACACAGGGGTGCCGACCGTCGACTGCTCCTGCGAGGTGCGCGGGAGGTCGACGCCGACGCTCGCGAACGCGGTCTGGGTGAGACCGGAGCAGTCGTACGAGTCGGGTCCGGACGCGCCGTAGACATACGGCTTGCCCAGCTGGGCCTTGAGGAACGCGATGAGGCTCGCGGCCTTGTCGGTCGAGGCGGGCGCCGCCGTGGCGGTGTCCGTCGGTGCGGGGGCGGTGGTGGCCGCGGGGGTCACCGTGGCGGTCGGGCTCGGGGACGAGGACGCGACCGGCGTCACCGTCAGCCGGGCCCGCTGGGCGGAGCGCGAGGCGGCGGCTCGGGCGGCCGCGGCGCGCTCCTTGGCGGCCTTCTCGGCCTTGGCGGCGGCCGCGGCCTTCAGGTCGCGGGCCTTCTGCTCGGCCGCGGCCTTCCTGGCGTCGGTGGCGGCACGCTCCTTGGCGGCCACCAGGGACGCCCGTATCGAGTCGTGCTCCACGGCCTCGGCGGCCCGCTGGGCGGAGACCGCGGTGGACAGCGGGGCGATCCCGGCCTTGGCGTGGGTATGGGCGGAGGCGACGGACGAGCCGTGTGCCTTGGGGGAGCGGTGGCCGTTGTCGGCCAGTGCCGGAGCGGCCGCGCCGCACAGAGCGAGCGCGCTGACGACGCCGCCGACGAGTCCGGCCCGGCGTACCCAGTTCGGGTTGCCGGGCGCCGCGTGCCGTCGGCGGCCGGTATGGCTATGCGTGTCGGACATGGGAGTCCGTGGTGTGTTCGGGGACATGCGTCTCTGGATAACAGGAACGAATGGTTCCGTTCAATAAAGGTGGGATGCGCCACAGTTGACGTGTTCACGGCCCAAATGACCGTTTCCTGATCATGGTTGGCGGGCGCTTTGGGAGGGTTTACCCCGACCGGTTACCTATGCGCTCGTGCACAGTTTCACGCGGGCCAATTCCGGGCCCCACGGCCCCGTTCGGCGGAGCCGGGCCGAGCTATCACGCGATTTCGTCCAGGGCCAATTTGCCTCGTCGGAAGGCCGCTTGATAATGCGCCCACCGCTCTGACCAGCGGTGACGCCCTTGCGTGTGGCATGAAGTGATCGTTTGTGACGCAACGGCACCATGATCACCGCTCATCCGACTTCATGATCATTGGCCTGGTGGTGGAGATCACAAAGACGGGGAGGTACCCCGTGTCGCAGATCACAGACCGGGAGGCATAGGATGCAGACGACTTGGGCTTGTGAACTGCCTCACATAGACGCGATCTTCGCGTTTTCGTGACGCGGGACACCGACCGAGTCGCGGTCCGTATATGTCAGTCACTGTCGACTGGAAGGAGCGGGGGACGGTGAACGCCTACGCGCCCATCCTCGTGCTGGGAGGCCTCGCGGCCGGCTTCGCGATCTTCTCCGTTTTCATGGCCTCGATCATCGGGCCGAAACGGTACAACCGGGCCAAGTTGGAAGCGTACGAGTGCGGCATCGAGCCCACTCCGCAACCGGCAGGCGGCGGGCGCTTCCCGATCAAGTACTACCTCACGGCGATGCTCTTCATCGTCTTCGACATCGAGATCGTCTTCCTCTATCCCTGGGCCGTCACCTTCGACCGCCTGGGGATGTTCGGGCTCGTCGAGATGCTCCTCTTCGTGCTCACCGTCTTCGTCGCCTACGCGTACGTGTGGCGGCGCGGCGGCCTGGAATGGGACTAGGGGACCGAGGGGACCAGGAGACAACCCATGGGTATCGAAGAGAAACTGCCGAGCGGATTTCTGCTCACATCGGTGGAGACCGCGGCGGGATGGGTACGTAAGGCGTCGGTGTTCCCGGCCACCTTCGGCCTCGCCTGCTGCGCCATCGAGATGATGACCACGGGAGCCGGGCGGTACGACATGGCCCGGTTCGGCATGGAGGTCTTCCGCGGTTCGCCGCGGCAGGCGGACCTGATGATCGTCGCGGGCCGGGTGAGCCAGAAGATGGCCCCGGTGCTGCGGCAGGTCTACGACCAGATGCCGAACCCCAAGTGGGTCATCTCGATGGGCGTCTGCGCCTCCAGCGGCGGGATGTTCAACAACTACGCGATCGTGCAGGGCGTCGACCATGTCGTGCCCGTCGACATCTACCTGCCCGGCTGCCCGCCGCGGCCCGAGATGCTGCTCGACGCGATCCTGAAGCTGCACGAGAAGATCCAGCACGGCAAGCTCGGCGTGAACCGCGAAGAGGCCGCCCGCGAGGCGGAGGAAGCGGCTCGTCAGGCGCTCCCGACGATCGAGATGAAGGGGCTCCTGCGGTGACTGATCCTTCTGCCACCCCTGACTCCGCCGAGAACCTGCCGACCCAGCGCGGCGGTTCCGGTGAGGTCATCGGCGTCCGCAAGGGCATGTTCGGCGCCGGCGACGGCGGCGACACCTCCGGCTACGGCGGCCTGGTCAGCACCGTCCGGCTGCCCGGCGCCTCCAGCAGGCCGTACGGCGGCTACTTCGACGAGGTCGCCGACGAACTCGAAGGCGCGCTGGAGGAGCAGGGACTCCCCCCGGCCGACGCGATCGAGAAGACCGTCGTGGACCGCGGCGAGCTGACCTTCCACATCGCGCGCGAGCACCTGGTCCGGGTCGCCCGCACCCTGCGCGACGACCCGGCGCTCCGCTTCGAGCTGTGTACCGGCGTCAGCGGGGTGCACTACCCCGGGGACACCGGCCGCGAGCTGCACGCCGTCTACCACCTGCGGTCGATCACCCACGGCCGGCTGATCCGGATCGAGGTCGGCGCGCCCGACGCCGACCCGCACATCCCCTCGCTGGTCGCCGTCTACCCGACGAACGACTGGCACGAGCGCGAGACCTACGACTTCTTCGGCATCGTCTTCGACGGGCACCAGGCGCTCACGCGGATCATGATGCCGGACGACTGGCCCGGTCATCCGCAGCGCAAGGACTACCCGCTCGGTGGCATCCCCGTCGAGTACAAGGGCGCCCAGATCCCGGCTCCCGACCAGCGGAGGTCGTACAGCTGATGTCCACACCACACGCACCCGCGCAGGCCGAGGAGCGGGAGACCACCGAGGGCCGGGTCTTCACCGTCACCGGCGGCGACTGGGACGAACTCGCCGAGTCCGTGGCCAAGGCCGACGACGAGCGGATCATCGTCAACATGGGCCCGCAGCACCCGTCCACCCACGGTGTGCTGCGGCTGATCCTGGAGATCGACGGCGAGACGGTCACCGAGGCCCGCTCCGGCATCGGCTATCTGCACACCGGCATCGAGAAGAACATGGAGTTCCGGACGTGGACCCAGGGGTCCACCTTCGTGACGCGCATGGACTATCTGACGCCGCTGTTCAACGAGACGGCGTACTGCCTGGCCGTGGAGAAGCTGCTCGACATCACCGACCGTGTCCCGGAGCGGGCCACCGTGATCCGGGTGATGATGATGGAGCTCAACCGGATCGCCTCGCACCTGGTCGCGATCGCGACCGGCGGCATGGAGCTGGGCGCCACCACGATCATGATCTACGGCTTCCGTGACCGCGAGATGATCCTCGACATCTACGAGCTGATCACCGGCCTGCGGATGAACCACGCCTATGTCCGGCCCGGCGGCCTGGCCCAGGACCTGCCGCCCGGCGCCGTCGATCTGGTCCGCGAGTTCGTCAAGACGTTCCGCAAGAACCTGCCGGAGTACGACAAGCTCGCCACCGGCAACCCGATCTTCAAGGCCCGGATGCAGGACGTCGGTTACCTGGACCTGGCCGGCTGCATGGCGCTCGGCGCCACCGGTCCGATCCTGCGCGCCGCGGGCCTCCCGCACGACCTGCGCAAGGCCGACCCGTACTGCGGTTACGAGAACTACGAGTTCGACGTGCCGACCACCGACACCGCCGACTCCTACGGCCGCTTCCTGGTCCGCCTGGAGGAGATGCGGCAGAGCCTGCGGATCGTCGACCAGTGCCTGGACCGGCTCGCGCCGGGCCCGGTGATGGTCGAGGACAAGAAGATCGCCTGGCCCGCGCAGCTCGCGCTCGGCCCGGACGGCATGGGCAACTCGCTCGACCACATCAAGAACATCATGGGCACCTCGATGGAGGCCCTGATCCACCACTTCAAGCTGGTCACCGAGGGCTTCCGGGTCCCGGCCGGCCAGGCGTACACGGCCATCGAGTCCGCCAAGGGCGAGCTGGGCGTGCACGTGGTCAGCGACGGCGGCACCCGGCCCTACCGGGTCCACTTCCGCGACCCCTCCTTCACCAACCTGCAGACCATGGCGGCGATGTGCGAAGGCGGCCAGGTCGCCGACGTCATCGTCGCGGTGGCGTCCATCGACCCCGTGATGGGAGGTGTCGACCGATGAACGAGGTCTCCCTCGGTATCCCCGCGCTGCCCGCGCCCGACTACCCGGCCGACGTCCGGGCCCGGCTGGACCGCGATGCCAAGGAGGTGATCGCCCGCTACCCCGGCGCCCGCAGCGCCCTGCTGCCGCTGCTGCATCTCGTGCAGTCCGAGGAGGGGTACGTCACCCGCACCGGCATCCGCTTCTGCGCCGAGCAACTGGACCTCACCACCGCCGAGGTCACCGCGGTCGCCACCTTCTACACCATGTACCGGCGCAAGCCGTCCGGTGACTACCAGGTCGGCGTGTGCACCAACACGCTCTGCGCGGTCATGGGCGGCGACGCGATCTTCGAGGACCTCAAGGAGCACCTCGGCGTCGGCAACGACGAGACCACCGAGGACGGCAAGGTCACCCTCGAACACATCGAGTGCAACGCGGCCTGCGACTTCGCCCCCGTGGTGATGGTCAACTGGGAGTTCTTCGACAACCAGACCCCGCAGTCCGCCCGCCAGTTGGTGGACGACCTGATCGCCGGCCGCGAGGTCCGCCCGACCCGCGGCGCGCCCCTGTGCACGTACAAGGAGACCGCCCGCATCCTGGCCGGCTTCCCCGACGAGCGCGAGGGCGCCGTCGAGGCGAGCGGCGGCGCGGGACCCGCGTCGCTGGCGGGCCTGCGGCTGCACCGCGGCGAGGTCCCGGCCCGGGTCGTACCGCAGCGCGCCGAGTCCCCCCGGGACGACGCCAATGAGGAGGAGGGCGAGTGATGACCGTCGAACCGGCCGAAAAGCTGCTCGCGCCCGTACTGTCGGCGTTCTGGGACGATCCGCGGTCATGGACCCTGGACACCTACCGCAGACACGACGGGTACGAGGGCCTGACCAAGGCCCTCGCGATGGCCCCCGACGACGTGATCGCGTATGTGAAGGACTCCGGTCTGCGCGGTCGCGGCGGCGCGGGCTTCCCCACCGGCATGAAGTGGCAGTTCATCCCCCAGGGGGACGGCAAGCCGCACTACCTGGTGGTCAACGCCGACGAGTCCGAGCCCGGGACGTGCAAGGACATCCCGCTGCTCTTCGCGAACCCGCACTCCCTCATCGAGGGCATGGTGATCGCCTGTTACGCGATCCGCTCCAACCACGCCTTCATCTACCTCCGCGGTGAGACCGTCCCGGTGCTGCGCCGACTGCACGAGGCGGTCCGCGAGGCGTACGAGGCCGGCTACCTCGGCCGGAACATCAAGGGCAGCGGCTTCGACCTCGAACTCACCGTGCACGCCGGGGCCGGCGCGTACATCTGCGGTGAGGAGACCGCGCTGCTGGACTCCCTGGAGGGCCGGCGCGGCCAGCCGAGGCTCCGGCCGCCCTTCCCCGCCGTCGAGGGGCTCTACGCGTGCCCCACGGTGGTGAACAACGTGGAGTCCATCGCCTCTGTTCCCGCGATCATCCACCGGGGCAAGGACTGGTTCAAATCCCTGGGCACCGAGAAGTCCCCGGGCTTCACGCTCTATTCGCTGTCCGGCCATGTCGCCCGCCCCGGCCAGTACGAGGCCCCGCTCGGCATCACCCTGCGGCAGCTGCTCGACATGGGCGGCGGCATGCGGCCGGGCCACCGGCTGAAGTTCTGGACGCCGGGCGGTTCCTCGACCCCGATGTTCACCGACGAGCACCTCGACGTCCCCCTGGACTACGAGGGCGTCGGCGCCGCCGGTTCCATGCTCGGCACCAAGGCACTTCAGTGCTTCGACGAGACGACCTGCGTGGTGCGGGCCGTCACCCGGTGGACCGAGTTCTACGCACACGAGTCGTGCGGCAAGTGCACGCCGTGCCGCGAGGGCACCTACTGGCTGGTCCAGTTGCTGCGGTCCATCGAAAGCGGCGGCGGGCTCGAATCGGATCTCGACAAGCTCAACGACATCGCCGACAACATCAACGGCAAGTCCTTCTGCGCGCTCGGCGACGGCGCCGCCGCACCGATCTTCTCCTCACTGAAGTACTTCCGCGCGGAGTACGAGGAGCACATCGAGCGCAAGGGCTGCCCCTTCGACCCGGCGCGCTCCACCGCCTGGGCCGACAAGTCCCGTACGGAGGCCCACGCGTGACCGTCACTACCAACGCACCCTCCGGAGGGGGGCAGGCGGTGCCGCCCCAAGACCTGGTCTCCGTGAGCATCGACGGCATCGCGATCTCGGTGCCCAAGGGCACCCTCGTGATCCGGGCCGCGGAACTGCTCGGGATCGCGATCCCGCGGTTCTGCGACCACCCGCTGCTCGACCCCGTCGGTGCCTGCCGCCAGTGCATCGTCGAGATCGAGGGACAGCGCAAGCCCGTCGCGTCCTGCACCATCACCTGCACCGACGGCATGGTGATCTCCACCCAGCTCACCTCGCCGGTCGCCGAGAAGGCGCAGCGCGGTGTGATGGAGCTGCTGCTGATCAACCACCCGCTGGACTGCCCGGTCTGCGACAAGGGCGGCGAGTGCCCGCTGCAGAACCAGGCGATGCAGGTCGGCGACCCGGACACCCGGTTCGAGGGCCGCAAGCGCACCTACGAGAAGCCGCTGCCGATCTCCACCCAGGTGCTGCTCGACCGTGAGCGCTGTGTGCTGTGCGCGCGCTGCACCCGGTTCAGCAACCAGGTGGCCGGCGACCCGATGATCGAGATGCTGGAACGCGGCGCGCTCCAGCAGATCGGCATCGGCGAGGGCGACCCCTTCGAGTCGTACTTCTCCGGCAACACCATCCAGATCTGCCCGGTCGGCGCGCTCACCTCGGCCGCCTACCGCTTCCGCTCCCGCCCGTTCGACCTGGTCTCCTCGCCGTCGGTGTGCGAGCACTGCGCGGGCGGCTGCGCCACCCGTACCGACCACCGCCGCGGCAAGGTCATGCGGCGGCTGGCGGCCGACGACCCCGAGGTCAACGAGGAGTGGATGTGCGACAAGGGCCGCTTCGGCTTCCGGTACGCACAGCGGCCCGAGCGGCTGACCCACCCCCTGGTCCGTAACGCCGACGGCGAACTGGTCACCGCGAGCTGGCCCGAGGCGCTGGCCGCCGCCGCGGCCGGGCTCTCCGCCGCCCACGGCCGGGCGGCCGTGCTGGCCGGCGGCCGGCTCACCGTCGAGGACGCCTACGCCTACGCGAAGTTCGCCAGGGTCGTGCTCGGCACCAACGACGTCGACTTCCGGGCCCGCGCCCACTCCGCCGAGGAGGCCGACTTCCTGGCCGCCACGGTGGCGGGCCGCGGCTTCGATCTCGACGGAAGTGGCGTCACCAACCGCTCGCTGGAGCAGGCCCCCTCGGTGCTGCTTGTCGGGCTCGAAGCCGAGGAGGAGGCCCCCGGGGTCTTCCTGCGGCTGCGCAAGGCCCACCGCAAGCACAAGCAGCAGACCTACGCGCTCGCCACCCACTCCACCCGCGGCCTGGACAAGGCGAGCGGCATCCTGCTCCCCGCCGCCCCCGGCACCGAGGCGGAGTGGCTGGACGCGCTGGCCGGCGGCGTCGGTCTGGACGACACCGGACGGCAGGCCGCCGAGGCGCTGCGCGCCCCCGGCTCCGTGATCCTGGTCGGCGAACGGCTCGCGGCCGTGCCCGGCGGGCTGACCGCCGCGCTGCGGCTGGCCACCGCCACCGGCGCGGCCCTGGCGTGGATTCCGCGCCGGGCGGGCGAGCGGGGCGCGGTCGAGGTCGGCGCGCTGCCCGGGCTGCTGCCCGGCGGCCGTCCGGTCACCGACCCGCGGGCCCGCGACGAGGTCGCCCGGGTCTGGGGGCTGCCCACGCTGCCCACCGGATTCGGCCGCGACACCGGTCAGATCGTCGAGGCCGCGGCCATCGGCGAACTGGGCGCGCTCGTGATCGGCGGAGTCGAGATCGCGGACCTGCCGGACCCGGCCAGGGCCCGGATCGCGCTCGGCGCGGTCGGCTTCCTGGTCAGCCTGGAGCAGCGGCCGAGCGAGGTCACCGAGCGCGCCGACGTGGTGCTGCCGGTCGCCGCGGTCGCCGAGAAGCCGGGCACCTTCCTCAACTGGGAGGGCCGGGCCCGGATGTTCGAGACCGCGATCAAGCCCGACCAGGCCGTCACCCGGCACCAGCTCCCGGACGCCCGGGTGCTGACCATGCTCGCCGACGCCCTCGACGTGTCGCTCGGCCTGGCGGACGTACGGTCCGCCCGCGCCGAACTCGACCGTCTCGCCGGATGGGCCGGCCCCTACGCCGGCTCCCCGCTGGAGACGTCGGTGCCGCTGCCGCGCCCCGAGGCCGGTCAGGCCGTACTCGCCGGGCACCGGCTGCTGCTCGACCAGGGCCGGCTCCAGGACGGCGACGAAGCGCTGGCCGGCACCCGGCACGCGGCCGTCGCCCGGCTCTCCGCGGCCACCGCCGCCGAGGCCGGGGTCGCGGACGGCGACCCGCTCACCGTCACCGGACCGGAGGGGACGACGACGCTGCCGCTGGCCATCACTCCCATGCCGGACCGGGTGGTGTGGCTGCCGCTCAACTCGACCGGCGGCGGCGTCACCTCCGACACCGGGGCCCGCCCGGGCCAGGTCGTCGGCATCGGCGCGGCACTTGCGGAGGCCCGGTCATGACCACTCAACTCGCCGCGGCGAGCACCCTGTCCTACTTCGGCCACGACGTGTGGTGGCTGATCGTCATCAAGGCCGTGTTCTGCTTCGCCTTCGCGATGCTGACCGTGCTGTTCTCCATTGTGTGGGAGCGCAAGGTCGTCGCCTGGATGCAGCTGCGCATCGGCCCCAACCGGCACGGCCCCTGGGGCATGCTCCAGTCGCTCGCCGACGGCATCAAGCTGATGCTCAAGGAGGACATCACCGTCAAGCGCGCGGACAAGGTGGTGTTCGTCCTCGCGCCGATCGTGGCCGCGATCCCCGCCTTCATGGCCTTCGCGGTGATCCCCTTCGGCCCGGCCGACAACGAGGTGTCGATCTTCGGCCGGCGCACCGCGCTCCAGCTCACCGACCTGCCGATCGGCATGCTCTACATCCTGGCCACGGCCTCGGTCGGCATCTACGGCATCGTGCTGGCCGGCTGGTCGTCGGGCTCCACGTATCCGCTGCTCGGCGGTCTGCGCGCGTCCGCGCAGATGATCTCGTACGAGATCGCGATGGGCCTGTCCTTCGCGGCGGTCTTCCTCTACTCCGGCTCGATGTCGACCTCGCAGATCGTCGAGGCGCAGCACGACCGCTGGTACGCGATCCTGCTGCCGGTCTCGCTGCTGGTGTACATCGCGACGATGGTCGGCGAGACCAACCGCGCGCCCTTCGACATGCCCGAGTCCGAGGGCGACCTGGTCGGCGGCTTCAACACCGAGTACAGCTCGATCAAGTTCGCGCTCTTCATGCTCGCCGAGTACGTGAACATGGTGACGGTCTCCGCGGTCGCCACCACGCTCTTCCTCGGCGGCTGGCGGGCCCCCTGGCCGATCTCCACCTTCTGGGAGGGCGCGAACCACGGCTGGTGGCCGATGCTCTGGTTCGTCATCAAGGTCCAGCTGCTGCTGTTCTTCTTCATCTGGCTGCGCGGCACCCTGCCCCGGGTCCGCTACGACCAGCTGATGAAGCTCGGCTGGAAGGTGCTCATCCCGGTCTCGATGGTCTGGCTGATGCTGGTCGCCGCGGTCCGCGCGATGCGCAACGAGAACTACGACTTCACCAAGATCGTGCTGTACATCGGCGGTGTGGTGGTCGCTCTGCTGCTGATTTCGCTGATCGTGGACGTCTTCCGGGACCGCGAGGAGAAGCGGAAGGCATCGGGCGCGGGCGGGCCGCTGGCACCGCCCGACAGGTTCGACCCGATGGCGGGCGGCTATCCCGTGCCGCCGCTGCCGGGACAGCAGGCGGAGCGGGTGCCGAGGCGCCCCAGCCGGGCGCAGCCCCAACTCGTCGGCGCATCCGGCCCGGACGCTCCGGAGCAGGAGAACAAGGAGGACGGCGATGCCTGAGTTCCTGGACCCGGTCGCAGGCTTCGGCGTGACCTTCAAGGCCATGTTCAAGAAGCGGCTGACCGAGCAGTACCCCGAGTACAAGAAGCCGACCGCACCGCGCTTCCACGGCCGCCACCAGCTCAACCGGCACCCCGACGGCCTGGAGAAGTGCGTCGGCTGCGAGCTGTGCGCCTGGGCGTGTCCCGCCGACGCGATCTACGTGGAGGGCGCGGACAACACCGAGGAGGAGCGCTACTCCCCGGGCGAGCGCTACGGCCGCGTCTACCAGATCAACTACGCCCGCTGCATTCTGTGCGGGCTGTGCATCGAGGCGTGCCCGACCCGGGCGCTGACGATGACCAACGAGTACGAACTCGCCGACCGGACCCGCGAGTCGCTGATCTTCACCAAGGAACAGCTGCTGTCCGGTCTTGAGGAGGGCATGGTCGAGTCGCCGCACTCGATCTTCCCCGGCATGGACGAGGGCGACTACTACCGCGGCGCGGTCACCGAGGCCGCGCCCGGCACTGTACGGCAGGTCGCCGTCTCCAAGGGCGAGAAGCTGGACGAGACGCTGCCCGCCGAGGACGCCGCCGCGCAGGACGCCGAGACGGTGGCCCCCGGTGGTTCCACGCCCGCGGGAACGGGGGCGGAGGCATGATGTCGCTCGCCGCCGCCGCGTCGCAGACCTCCACCGGCGAGGCCGTGCAGTTCTGGGTCCTGGGCACGGTCGCCGTGATCGGCGCGCTCGGCACC
The DNA here is from genome assembly GCF_036199905.1 of Streptomyces sp. NBC_00223. Taxonomy (NCBI): domain Bacteria; kingdom Bacillati; phylum Actinomycetota; class Actinomycetes; order Kitasatosporales; family Streptomycetaceae; genus Streptomyces; species Streptomyces sp. NBC_00223. Next base: position 4,974,321 of record NZ_CP108109.1, read on the forward strand.
GTACTGATGAAGAAGTCGGTGCACAGCGCGCTGTCGCTGGCCGGGACCATGATCGTCCTGGCGGTCTTCTACCTGGCCCAGGGCGCGTACTTCCTGGGCGTGGTGCAGATCATCGTCTACACCGGCGCGATCATGATGCTCTTCCTCTTCGTGGTCATGCTGGTCGGCATCACCGCCGCCGACACGGTCAAGGAGACCATCAAGGGGCAGCGCTGGCTGGCCGCCCTGAGCGGGCTCGGCTTCGGCATCCTGCTGATCGCCGGGATCGCCAACGCCTCGCTGCACACCTTCACCGGAGTCGGCGGCGCCAACTCCGCGGGCAATGTGCAGGGCCTGGCCAAGCTGGTCTTCACCAACTACGTCTGGGCGTTCGAGATCACCGGCGCCCTGCTGATCACCGCCGCGATCGGCGCGATGGTGCTCACCCACCGCGAGCGCACCGAGGAACGCCGCACCCAGCGGCAGCTGTCCGAGGACCGCGTGCGCGAGGGCAAGCAGGTCACTCCGCTGCCGGCCCCCGGCACGTACGCCCGGCACAACGCGGTGGACGTCCCGGCGCTGCTGCCCGACGGTTCGATCGCGGAGCTGTCGGTCAGCACCACGCTGCGCGAGCGCGGCCAGATCCGCGACGTGTCCCAGGACGCGATGCGCCGGCTGGCCGAACTCGACCAGCGTTCCGGGGAGTGGCTGGAGCGCGAGCCGGAGCGCAAGGCGCTCGGCTCCACGCGTGCCACCGCCCCGGGCTCCACGGGCTCCACGCGTGACACCGGCCGGTCCGCCGCCGAGGAGGGTGCCAAGTGAATCCGGCGAACTACCTTTACCTGGCGGCACTGCTGTTCACCATCGGTGCGACCGGGGTGCTGATCCGGCGCAACGCGATCGTCGTCTTCATGTGCGTCGAGCTGATGCTGAACGCCTGCAACCTGGCGTTCGTCACCTTTTCCCGGCTGCACGGCAACCTCGACGGCCAGGTCATCGCCTTCTTCACGATGGTCGTGGCCGCCGCCGAGGTCGTGGTCGGACTCGCGATCATCGTGTCGATGTACCGTTCCCGCCACTCGGCCTCGGTCGACGACGCCAATCTCATGAAGCTGTAGAGGGGCTGCGCCAGTGGAAACCCTGATCGGACTGCTCGTCGCGGCGCCGCTGCTGGGCGCGGGCATCCTGCTGACCGGAGGCCGGCGGCTCGACCGCTTCGGCCATCTGCTCGGCACGCTGCTCGCCCTGGTGTCGTTCGCGCTGGGCGTGGCCCTGTTCACGAACATGCTGGGCAAGGCCGCCGACAGCCGCGCCCTGCACTCGCATCTGTTCACCTGGGTGCCGGTCGGCGGTTTCCGCGCCGACGTCGGCTTCCAGCTCGACCAGTTGTCGATGACCTTCGTGCTGCTGATCACCGGTGTGGGCACGCTGATCCACATCTACTCGATCGGCTACATGGAGCACGACGAGAACCGTCGCCGCTTCTTCGGCTTTCTCAATCTGTTCCTCGCGGCGATGCTGCTGCTGGTGCTGGCCGACAACTACTTCCTGCTCTACGCGGGCTGGGAAGGCGTCGGTCTGGCCTCGTACCTGCTGATCGGCTTCTGGCAGCACAAGCCGAGCGCGGCGACCGCGGCCAAGAAGGCGTTCCTGGTCAACCGGGTCGGCGACATTGGGCTGTCGGTGGCCATCATGCTGATGTTCACCACCTTCGGCTCCTTCGCCTTCTCCGACGTCCTGCCCGGGGCGGCGCAGGCCGGGTCCGCGCAGCACGCCACCATGACCGGCATCGGCTTCATGCTGCTGCTGGCCGCGTGCGGCAAGTCGGCCCAGGTACCGCTCCAGTCGTGGCTCGGCGACGCGATGGAGGGCCCGACCCCGGTCTCGGCCCTGATCCACGCCGCCACCATGGTGACCGCGGGCGTCTATCTGATCACCCGCTCGGGCGCGATCTTCAACGCCGCCCCGGACGCGCAGACCGCCGTCGTCACCGTCGGCGCGGTCACGCTCCTCTACGGTGCGATCGTCGGTTGCGCCAAGGACGACATCAAGAAGGCGCTGGCCGGCTCCACGATGTCGCAGATCGGCTACATGATCATGGCGGCCGGGCTCGGCCCGATCGGCTATGTCTTCGCGATCATGCACCTGGTCACGCACGGCTTCTTCAAGGCCGGGCTCTTCCTCGGCGCCGGTTCGGTGATGCACGGCATGAACGACGAGGTCGACATGCGGCGTTACGGCGGCCTGCGCAAGTACATGCCGGTCACCTTCGTCACCTTCGGCCTCGGCTACCTGGCGATCATCGGCTTCCCCGGGCTGTCCGGCTTCTTCTCCAAGGACAAGATCATCGAGGCGGCCTTCGCCAAGGGCGGCACCGAGGGCTGGATCCTCGGCAGCGCGGCCCTGCTGGGCGCCGCGATCACCGCGTTCTACATGACGCGCGTGATGCTGATGACGTTCTTCGGCGAGAAGCGCTGGGTGCCGGACGCGGACGGCCACCAGCCGCACCCGCACGAGTCCCCGAAGTCCATGACCATCCCGATGATCATCCTGGCCGTCGGCTCGGTCTTCGCGGGCGCCGCCTTCAGCATCAACTCCCGCTTCCTGAAGTGGCTCGAACCCGTCACCGGCCACAGCGAGGGCAACTCGCCGGTCGGCGCCGGTACGGTCACGGCCGCCACCATGGTCGTGCTGGTCGTCGGCGTGGGCATCGCCTGGCTGATGTACGGGCGCAGGCCCGTCCCGGCCGTCGCCCCGCGCGGCTCGCTGCTGACCAAGGCGGCCCGGCGCGACCTGCTCCAGGACGACTTCAACCACGTGGTCCTGGTCCGCGGCGGCGAACACCTCACCCGCGCCCTGGTCTACCTGGACCACTCCCTGGTCGACGGTGTCGTCAACGGCACCGCCGCCTCGGTCGGCGGCCTGTCCGGCCGCCTCCGCAAGGTGCAGAACGGCTACGTCAGGTCCTACGCCGTCTCCATGCTCGGTGGCGCCGCGGTCGTGGTCGCCGCGACCCTTCTCATGAGGGCGGTCTGATAACTGATGTCCTTTCCTCTCCTTACTGTCACCGCCGCCCTCCCGGCCGTCGGCGCGGTCGTCACGGCGGCCGTGCCCGCGGGGCGCAAGACCGCCGCCAAGTACTCGGCGCTGCTCTTCTCGCTGGGCACGCTGGCGCTGGCCGCGATCGCGCTGGTCCGGTTCGACCCGGGCGGTGACCGCTACCAGCTGACCGAGTCGCACGCCTGGGTCAAGAGCTTCGGCCTGCGCTACGACCTGGGCGTGGACGGCATCGGGGTCGTCCTCGTCGCGCTCACCGCGCTGCTGATCCCGTTCGTGATGCTGGCCGGCTGGCACGACGCCGACTCGTTGGAGGACTCCACGGCCCCCAACCGGCGCTGGCGGCCCACCCAGGGCTTCTTCGCGCTGGTCCTCATGGTCGAGGCCATGGTGGTGCTCTCCTTCGAGGCCACCGACGTCTTCCTCTTCTACATCCTTTTCGAAGCCATGCTCATCCCGATGTACTTCCTCATCGGCGGCTTCGGCGACCGCGCGCACGCGGCGGGCGAGGAGGAGGCGGCCCGGCAGCGTTCGTACGCCGCGGTCAAGTTCCTGCTCTACAACCTGGTCGGCGGACTGATCATGCTGGCCGCCGTCATCGGGCTGTACGCGGTCACCGCCGACCAGCTCGGCGCGGGCACCTTCTCGCTCCAGGACATCCTGGCCGCGCGCGCCTCCGGGAAGCTGCACCTGGCCAACGACACCGAGCGCTGGCTGTTCCTCGGCTTCTTCTTCGCCTTCGCGGTGAAGGCCCCGCTGTGGCCGCTGCACACCTGGCTGCCCAACGCGATGGGCGAGTCCACCGCGCCGGTCGCCGTCCTGATCACCGCGGTCGTCGACAAGGTCGGCACCTTCGCGATGCTGCGCTACTGCCTCCAGCTCTTCCCGGAGGCGTCCAAGTGGGCCACGCCGGTGATCCTGGTGCTCGCGGTGATCAGCATCATCTACGGCGCCCTGCTCGCCGTCGGCCAGCGGGACATCAAGCGGCTGATCGCGTACGCGTCCGTGTCGCACTTCGGCTTCATCATCCTCGGCATCTTCGCGATGACGAGCCAGGGCCAGAGCGGCGCGACCCTCTACATGGTCAACCACGGCATCTCGACGGCCGCGCTGATGCTGGTCGCGGGCTTCCTGATCACCCGGCGGGGCTCGCGGCTCATCGCGGACTTCGGCGGCGTGCAGAAGGTCGCCCCGGTGCTCGCGGGCACCTTCCTGATCGGCGGCCTCGCCACCCTCTCGCTGCCGGGGCTCGCGCCCTTCGTCAGCGAATTCCTGGTGCTGGTCGGCACGTTCAGCAACTACCCGGTGCTCGGGATCATCGCGACCCTGGGCATCGTGCTGGCCGCGCTGTACGTGCTGGTGCTCTACCAGCGGACCATGACCGGTCCCGTCAAGGCCGGGATCGAGGGCATGGGCGACCTCAAGGTACGTGAACTGGTCGTGGTGGCCCCGCTGATCGCGCTTCTCCTCTTCCTCGGCGTGTACCCGAAGCCGGTGACGGACATCGTCAACCCGTCGGTCAAGCACACGCTCTCCGACGTGCACAAGACCGACCCCAAGCCCGCGCTGGAGGCGAAGAAGTGAGCGCATCCGCATCCGTCGACGTGAGCACCGCCTCCGTCCACAGCCTGTGGACGACAGCGGCGCCCGTGGTCGACAAGATCCCCACCCCGCACATCGAGTACGCCCAGCTCTCGCCGGTCCTGATCGTCTTCGGCGCGGCGATGCTCGGCATCCTCTTCGAGGCGTTCCTGCCGCGGCGCTCCCGCTACACCGCGCAGGTCACCCTCTCCGTGATCGGCCTGGCCGCCGCCTTCGCGGCCGTCGTCGCTCTCGCGGAGAAGGGGTACGGCACGACCAAGGCGCACATCGCGGCCATGGGGGCCGTCGCGGTCGACGGCCCGGCGCTGTTCCTCCAGGGCACGATCCTGCTGGTCTCGATCGTGGCGGTCTTCACCTTCGCCGAACGGCGGCTCGACCCCAAGGCCCACGGCCGGCACGTCGACTCCTTCGCCGCGCAGGGCTCGGCCGTCCCCGGCGGCGACCAGGAGAAGGCCGCGGTCAAGGCCGGGTTCACCTCCACCGAGGTCTTCCCGCTGCTGCTCTTCGCGGTCGGCGGCATGCTGGTCTTCCCGGCCGCGAACGACCTGCTGACGCTCTTCGTCGCCCTTGAGGTCTTCTCGCTGCCGCTGTACATCCTGTGCGCGCTGGCCCGCCGCAACCGGCTGATGTCGCAGGAAGCCGCCATGAAGTACTTTCTGCTGGGCGCCTTCTCCTCGGCGGTCCTGCTCTTCGGCATCGCGCTGCTCTACGGCTACTCGGGCACGGTCTCGTACTCGGGGATCTCCTCGGTGATCGACGGCACGGCGAAGATCACCCCGGCCCTGGCGAACACCACAGGGAACGACGCGCTGCTGCTGATCGGCCTCGCCATGGTCGCGGCCGGACTGCTCTTCAAGGTCGGCGCGGTGCCCTTCCACATGTGGAAGCCCGACGTCTACCAGGGCGCGCCCACGCCGGTGACCGGCTTCATGGCCACCAGCACGATGGTGGCGGCCTTCGGGGCGCTGCTGCGGCTGCTGTACGTGGTGCTGCCCGGCATGCGCTGGGACTGGCGGCCCGTCATGTGGGGTGTGGCCATCGCCACGATGCTGCTCGGCGCGATCATCGCCGTCACGCAGACCGATGTGAAGCGGCTGCTGGCGTACTCGTCCATCGCCCACGCGGGGTTCATCCTCGCGGGCGTCATCGCGACGAACAAGCAGGGCATCTCGTCGGTCCTCTTCTACCTCGCGGCCTACTCCTTCACCACGCTGGGCGCGTTCGCCGTGGTCACGCTGGTGCGCGACGCCGGCGGCGAGGCGACGCACCTGTCGCGGTGGGCCGGGCTCGGGCGGCGCTCGCCGCTGGTCGCGGCGGTCTTCGCGGTCTTCCTGCTGGCCTTCGCCGGTATCCCGCTGACCTCCGGCTTCGCCGGGAAGTTCGCGGTCTTCAAGGCGGCCGCGCAGGGCGGCGCGATGCCGCTGGTCATCGTCGGTGTGATCTCGTCGGCCATCGCGGCGTTCTTCTACATCCGGGTGATCGTGCTGATGTTCTTCAGCGAGCCGAAGGCGGACGGTCCGTCGGTGGCCGTCCCGTCCCCGCTGACGTCGACGGCGATCGCGCTGGGCGTGGCCGTCACCGTCGTCCTGGGTCTGGCGCCGCAGTACTTCCTCGACCTGGCGGACAAGGCGAGCATCTTCGTCCGCTGAGGCCGCGGCGGTACGCCCGCTCCCGCTCCTCCCGCTGCCCGGGTGCCCTCTTCCGAGAGGGCACCCGGGCAGCGGTGTGTCCGGGCCGTTCCACGTGCCGCACGGGCCCTCCTGGAGCCCCGCCCCGGCCCGCCGGTACGGGGGCGCCGGGCCTCTCGTACGGTCCCTCCGGCACCTCCGCGTACGGTCCCTCCGGTCCGTCTGTACGGCCGCCCCGGCACCTCCGCGTACGGTCCCGACGCAGCCGCCGTGATGATCCGAAATCCTTTCGAAACTTTCGGAAACGCTGTCCCGGATTCCGGTCTCGGAACCCGGGTATTTCCATGCCCGTCCTTGGCCCGGTCGACCACGAAGGCCAACTGACCTGGTAAGAAGCCGACTTGGCGGAATCTTGACGCATGCGATGCTTTCGAAGTTCTTGCCGAAAGTGTTGACAGTCCGACGGGTCGGACCAACACTGTTCGCCGTCGGTAGCCCGCAAAAGGCTGCCGATCCGGGCCGCCACTTCGACCCGGCTCCACCGGTTCCCCGGTCGTCGTGCACACGACGACCGGTCACGTTCCGCCCGCGTCGCACGACACCGTTGCGCGGTCGCCGCCGCCCCACGCTCACCGACGAGCGCCCGCGTAGTCGTGCCATGCCAACTGGCCCCCACGCCAGCCCCCACAAGGAGGAAGCACGCACATGAAGAAGGCCCTGTTCCACCCCAGGAGCGGCAGGCTCCGTCATATCAGGCTGCTCATCAGCTTCGCCTGCGCCGCGGCACTGGCCGTGGTCGCGGCGATCGTGCCCGGCACCGCCAACGCCGCCACGACCATCACCTCGAACGCGACCGGCACCAACAACGGCTACTTCTACTCGTTCTGGGAGCAGGCCAGCGGCGCCACGATGACGCTGGGGTCGGGCAGCAACTACCAACTCACCTGGAACACAGCCGCGCAGAACGTCGTCGCCGGCACGGGCTGGAACCCGGGCACGACCCAGTCGGTGACCTACTCGGGCTCGTGGAACTGCAACGGCAACTGCTACCTGGCCCTCTACGGCTGGACCACGAACCCGCTCATCGAGTACTACATCGTCGACAACTACGGCACCTACAACCCGAGTTCCGGCGCCACCAAGCTGGGCTCGGTCAACAGCGACGGTAGTACGTACGACCTGTACCGGACGCAGCGCGTCAACCAGCCCTCGATCCAGGGCACGGCGACGTTCTACCAGTACTGGGCGATCCGCCAGGCGAAGCGCACGGGTGGCACGATCACCACGGCCAACTTCTTCAACGCGTGGGCCACAGCCGGCCTGAACCTCGGCACCCCGAACTACCAGATCCTGGCCACCGAGGGCTACCAGAGCAGCGGCAGCTCCAACATCACCGTCACCGCCGGAGGCAGCGGCAGCACCACCGGCGGGACCACCACGGGCGGCACGACGACCGGTGGCACGACGACCGGCGGGACGACCACGGGCGGGACCACGACCGGCGGCACCACCACCGGCGGCACCACGACCGGCGGCACCACCACGGGCGGGACGACCACGGGTGGTTCGACGACTGGTGGCAGCGGTACTCCGGGCGGGTGCAAGGTGACGTACAACCCGAACTCGTGGCCGGGTGGCTTCACGGCGGACGTGACGATCACCAACACCGGTTCGACGGCGGTCAATGGCTGGACCCTCGGCTACACGCTGCCCAGCGGCCAGACGATCTCCAACGTCTGGAACGCGAACATCTCGCCCAGCAGTGGAGCGGTGAAGGCGACCAACGTCTCCTTCAACGGCCAGGTAGCGGCCAACGGCGGCACAGCCAACTTCGGCTACCAGGGCACCTGGACAGGGTCGACCTTCAGTAAGCCCACCTCGTTCACCCTGAACGGCGCCACCTGCACCAACGGCTGACGGCTCGTCATTTCCGAACAGCACTTCCCCCGGGCGGCCGAGGAACCACCGTTCCTCGGCCGCCCGACTTTCCCCCCACCGCGGTCTGCCGCCGCCAGGAGTAGGAACCCCTATGCCCATCACAGCTCATCTGTCGCTACGTTCCCTGGTCACGGGACTGGCCGCCGCCGCCTTGGCGGTAGCCGGCACCGTCGCCGTCAACGTCAACGCCACCGAGTCGCACGCCGCGACCTGCAACGGCTACGTCGGCCTCACCTTCGACGACGGCCCGTCCAACGACCACACCCCGGCCATCCTCAACGCCCTCAAGCAGAACGGGCTGCGGGCCACGGTGTTCAACGAGGGCCAGTACGCGGCCCAGTTCCCGGCCCAGGTCAAGGCGGAGCTCAACGCCGGGATGTGGATCGGCAACCACAGCTACACCCACCCGCACCTGATCCAGGAGAGCCAGGCCCAGATCGACTCCGAGGTCGGCTCCACGCAGCAGGCCATCGCCAACGCGGGCGGCGGCACGCCGAAGCTGTTCCGTCCGCCGTACGGCGAGACCAACTCCACGCTGAAATCGGTCGAGTCCAAGTACGGGCTGACCGAGATCATCTGGGACGTCGACTCGCAGGACTGGAACGGCGCGAGCGTCGACGCCATCGTGCAGGCCAACGCGCAGTTGCAGAACGGCCAGATCATCCTCATGCACGAGTGGCCGGCCAACACGCTGACCGCGATCCCGCGCATCGCCCAGGGGCTCGCCAACCGCGGCCTGTGCGCGGGCATGATCTCCCCGCAGACCGGCCGCGCCGTGGCCCCCGACGGTGGCAGCACCACCACGGGCGGTACGACGACCGGCGGTACGACCACGGGTGGCACCACGACGGGCGGTACGACCACGGGTGGCACCACGACGGGCGGTACGACGACCGGCGGGACCACGACGGGTGGTACGACCACCGGCGGGACCACGACGGGCGGTTCCACGACCGGCGGGACGACCACGGGTGGTTCGACCACTGGTGGCAGTGGCACTCCGGGCGGGTGCAAGGTGACGTACAACCCGAACTCGTGGCCGGGTGGCTTCACAGCCGATGTGACGATCACCAACACCGGTTCGACGGCGGTCAATGGCTGGACCCTCGGCTACACGCTGCCCAGCGGCCAGACGATCTCCAACGTCTGGAACGCGAACATCTCGCCCAGCAGTGGAGCGGTGAAGGCGACCAACGTCTCCTTCAACGGCCAGATCCCGGCCAACGGCGGCACAGCCAACTTCGGCTACCAGGGCACCTGGACAGGCTCGACCTTCAGCAAGCCGACCTCGTTCACCCTGAACGGCGCCACCTGCACCGCGAGCTGACCTCCCCTGCACCACCTGTGGCGCGACGGCCCCCAGCCGCCGCGCCACAGCGCTTTCCCCGTCCGGGCCCGTTGTTCCCGAAGCCGCGGGACAGCGTCGAGGGCGGCGACCGGGGGTGCGAGGTAAAGTAGCGCGTGTGTTCCTCATCCGTGCGTAGGCCGTGGACGGCCCCTGTGGCCCTCTCCCACGCCTGCTCACCCCGGCGCCCGCAACGGGCCCTTTCGATGAGGGAATCCGCATGTCCTCTCCTTCGGGGAAACCTTCCTATTCCGCTGTGCTCCGGCAGCCGCATGTGCCGCGCACCTTCGGCGCGGCGCTGGTCGGCCGCTTCTCGTACGGCCTGATCTTCCTGTCCCTGGTGGTCGCGCTCAGCCGGGCGACCGGCTCCTACGCCTGGGCGGGCACCGCGCTGGCCTGCTTCGGCCTCAGCACCTCCTTCCTGGCCCCGCTGCGCGCCCGCCTGATCGACCGGCGGGGGCCGCGGCGCGTACTGCCCGTGATGGCCGTGGCGTACGCGGTGCTGCTCGCCGCGCTGACCGTCGCGACCTGGGGTCCGGGCACCCCTGTGTGGGCGCTCGTGGCGCTCACGCTCTCGGCGGGGGCCTGCGCGCCGCCGCTCGGACCCGTGATGCGAGCTCTGTGGAGCGACCTGATGCCCGACCGGGAGATGCGGCAGCGTGCCTTCTCCCTGGACACCGTCGCCGAGGAACTGCTCTACGTCGTCGGCCCCTTGGTAGCGGGGCTGTTCATCGCGTTCGGCAACCCGGCGCTCGGGGTCGGCGTCAGCGCGCTGCTGGCGCTGGCCGGTTCCCTGGCCCTGGCGTACGCGCCGATCACGCGACGCGACCGGTCCGACCGCGAAGCCGCCGGACCGGCTGAGCCGGGTCCGGGGGCACCGGTCGGCGCCACGGGGCCGTTCGCGCCCGCCGTGGTGGCAGGCGGGGTCGGCGTGTCCCTGGGCGCGCTGGATCTGCTGGTGGTGGCCTTCGCCGAACGCCACCACCACATCGCGGCGGTGGCCTGGATCCAGGCCGCGCTCTCCGTCGGCAGCGCGGTCGGCGGCCTGGCCTACGGCGCCCGCGCCTGGCGGCTGACGAGCCGGCAGCGCCTGCCGCTCCTGGCGGTCGCCCTGTCCGTGTCCCTGGGCGCCGCGGGGCTCGCCCCCGGCATCTTCCCGCTGGCCGTCGCGGTGGGGTGCGCCGGCCTCTTCGTCGCCCCCACGCTGTCCACCGCCTACATGGCCGCGGACGAGTGCGCCACGCCGGAGACCCGGGTCCGGGCGGGCACATGGGTCAACAGCGCCTTCAACGCGGGCAGTTCCGGCGGTACGACAGCCGCGGGCCTGGCCCTGGGCCGCTTTCCGCTCTGGCTGTGCTTCGTCGCGGCGGCCCTCCCCACACTGGCCTCGTCCCTCCCGGCCACCACCACGCTCCCCCGCTTCGGCCGGACCAACCCCGACGCCGCCCGGTAAAGGCACCCACGACAGCGCCGGGCCCATCGCTGACGGCCCGCTTCCGTGCTGCGGAAGCGGGCCGTTTCGGTGCGCGGGTGCGGGTGCTGGCGTGCGTCTCAGAGGTCGTAGCGGCCCGCGCGCGTGTCCGCGACGAAAGCGGCGAACGCGTCGGCCGGGAAGAGCAGCGCCGGGCCCTCGGGGTCCTTGGAGTCGCGGATCGCGACGGCGCGGTACGCGGTACGGGTCAGGTCCGCCGCCTCAACGCAGTTGTTGCCCGCGCTGCTGTAGGAGGACCTGAACCAGTCGGCGACACCGGCGAGCGCCGGAGCCGCAACAGTACGGAGGTGAGTCGTCATTCCGTGATCTCTCGCGCTAGGTGATGCAGGAACTTCGGGGTGTCCTCCGGCGGCAGAGCAGACCTGGACATTGACTCGAAGTGCCGGGAGAACCGCCCGACTTCACGGGGCTTGTCGGCGATCGACACGGTTCCGAGCGCCGTGTCCAGCTGGATCGTGGTCGGCAGCCTGCCACCAAGCAACAGAATACTGAAGTCGTGGTCGAACAGGTACCCGCGCATGCTGAGCGGGAGCACCTGGACGGTCACGTTGTCGAGGCTCGCGAGCCTGGCGATCTCGTCGTACTGCTCGCGCATGATGTCGGTGCTGCCCATGATGTGCCGCAGCGCGGGCTCGTAGAGGATCGCCCACAGCCGTAGCGGCTCTTCCTCACGGGTCAACGCCTCCTTCCGCCTCATCCGGATCTGTACGCCGTCGTCGACGAACTCGGTCGTCGTCTCGTCCAGGGGCTTGGCGGCCAGATACCGCGCCCGGGCGTACGCCTCGGTCTGGAGCAGGCCCAGGACGATGGTCGGGTGGTACGCCCGGATCTCCTGCGCCGCCGACTCGATGCCGAGGAAGCGCGGCATCCCCGGGCTCATGTTGGCCACGTGCGGCGTCCACCACTCCTGGCTGGACGCCTCCCGTTGGGTCGCGACGAGCCGTTCGACGTCCTCCTCGTCGGTGACGCCGTAGCGGGACAGTAGTTTGCGCAAGTCCGCAGCGCTGCGCAGGTCTTGCAGACCGGTCTCGACCCGCTGCAACTTGGTGTCGCTGAACGCCATTCCGTTCGACGCTTCCTGGATGCTGAGCCCGGCTCGCCTACGCATTTCGCGCAGCTCGTGGCCGAGTGCGATCCGACGCGCGGTTGGTCTGTGCTGTGCGGCCATGTGCATGCCCTTCCGGCTGAACTGCCCGTATTTCGTGGCGATATGAGAAGCATGGCATAGATCTCGGACACCGTGCCAGTCAATGTGTGAGCGCTGAATAGTGTGACTTTTCTATTGGTGGGTGATTCAGAGCTGATTCTCTTGTGTGCTCGATAAAGGGCAGTCACCGTGGTGGAACACAGGAATTCGGCAGGCCCCCAGGGGTCGGCCTCCGTGCCTCCGAGAGCAGAGGTGAGGGCAATGGCCATGGTGATCGACTCGACCAGACTACTGACGTACTCCGCGACACTGCGACGCACGGCGTCGTGCGTCGCGGAGGCCCGGGGGATCGTACGGGTGGCGCTGGCGGCGTGGGGGCTGGACGAACTCGCCGAGGACGGCGCCCTGGTGGTCTCGGAGTTGGCCGGCAACGCCGTACGGCACACGCGCTGCCGGAATGTCGGGGTGGCCGTCGTCCGCACCGGGCCCGGCGCCGTACGGATCTGCGTGACGGACCGCTCTCACGCCCGGCCCGTTCCCCGACGCGCGGGGGACGGGGAGGTGTGCGGACGCGGACTGCTGGTCGTGGAGGCGCTGACCGCCCGGTGGGGAACGGACGCGCTGCCCCGGGGCAAACGGGTCTGGGGAGAGCTGTCCCGTCCGGACACGGGCTGAACTGCCGCCGCTCGCCTCCCTGTTGTCCGCTCCCGTAGATAGGAAGGAACCCGATCCGATGCACCACGCCCAGACCGTCACCGCCCCGCCGCCCGGGCCGCTGTCCTGGGGACCGAAGAACCTGCCGGTCCCGTACGCCGCCGCGTGGAGCGGCGAAAAGGCCACCGTCGGGGGCGCGTTGACCGTACGTCCCGACGGCTCGGGGCTGGCGTACCGCGACGAGACCCCGGCCGACCGCGACCGCAACGGCGTGCTCTGGGCGCGCCTTCGCCACGCACCCGGCCAGGGCCGCCCCAACTACCCCGCGATGCACTCCCATCGGCAGCGGCACGCGATGCTGAACCTGCTGTGCCAGGTCTGTGGCGGACCGGCCGACCGTACGTCCCGGGGCTGGCTCTTCCTGTTCCCCCGCCCGGCCGGTCCGGCCGACCCCGCGCCGGACGCGCACGAGGACGCCCTCACCACCAAGCCCCCGGTCTGCCGCCCCTGCGCCGCTCTCGCCTTACGCCACTGCCCGCATCTGACCGACGCGCTCTTCGTCCGGTCCCGCAAGCCCCGGGTCTGGGGCGTCTTCGGCGGCTATCTCACCCCGGCGCCGGACGGCGGCCTCACCCCCTCCGCCGACGACTACCTCCCCTACGGCCACCCCACCGCCCCCTGGTTCCTCGCCTCCCAAGCCGTCCTCCACCTCACCCGCTGCACCACCTCACCTCCGCAGTAGCCCCTGGGCCTGACTTGGGACCGGGGCGCGCGGCTCGGGGCGGGCGGTCTCAGGCGGTGGCGTGGGCGAGGAGGGCGGTGTGGGGGAGGGCGAGGGGGCCGGCCGGGGTGCGGAAGGGCGCGCAGAGCGCGTCGTAGTGCGCGCGGATGGACGCGATGACCGCCGGGGGCTGGGCCGTGACGATCTGACCGATGGTGGCGATCCCGGCGGCCGGCCCCGACCACCACGCCTCGGCGTCGACGTGGTGTGTCCAGGCCAGCGTCTCGCACGCGGGAGCGGCCAGCCCCGCGTCGACCAGCAGCGCCGCGAAGCCCGTCTCCGTACGGGGGAAGTCGTCCTGGGCGGCGAGCCTGGGCGCGTCGGCGGGCCGGGTGACGCCTGCCGCCTGGACGGCCCGGCCGAGGAGGGCCTGACCGGAAGCGGGCGGCGAGGCCCAGACGGTCAGGGCGATCCGGCCGCCGGGCCGGGTGACGCGGCGCAGCTCGGCGAGGGCGGCGGCGGGCCGGCCCACGTGGTTGAGCACGAAGTTGCCCACGACAGCGTCGAACTCGTCGTCGGCGAAGGGGAGTTCGGGCAGTACGGCGAGCCGCACCTCGGCGGAGGGGGCGGCCCGGCCCGCCGCCACCACCATGGAAGGCTCCGCGTCCACCGCCGTGACCTTCGCCCCGCGCGCGCCCGCCGCGGCCGCGACCGTCCCCGTACCGGTGCCGACATCCAGCACCCGCACCCCCACGCCGACCCCCGCCACGTCCAGCAACCTCGGCACGGTGTGCGCGCACAGCAGCCCGAAGCTCCGCCCGTACGCCTCGGCCCGCCCACCCCACGCCCGCCGCTCGAACTCGTCAAAACCCGCCACCCCCACCCAACTCCCACCCACCCCACCGCCGTTCCCGGCGCCCACCCGGCCCCGTCGGGCGGGCCGGGCGGTCAGAGGGAGATGATCCGGACCTTTGACGGGTTGCGCCGCCGTCACGCGGATGTCGCGCTTACGGGCGACGGCGAGCCGTACGACCATGGCCCGGTCGGACCGCAGCACCTGGGAGAGCGCTTCGCTGTCGAGGACCCAACTGCCGCTCACGCGGCATCTCGGGACGAGGTGCCGTGCCCGAACAGGTCGGCCTCCGCGGCCAGGATCTCCTCCTCGGTGATCCCACCGTGCTGCTCCTCGTGATCGCGGATGAGCGCGTCGAGCGCGTCACCCTCGATCTGGCGCCGCGCCGCGTTCTCGACGTACGCGGACAGACCGCGCTCGCCCACACGGTCGCGGACGGCGGCGAGCGTCTCCTCGTGGAAGGAGACGGAGACGGACTGTGTGAGCCTGCCGCCGGGGTCGAAGCTGTTCACGGAACCACTTCAAGAAGAGTTCCAACAACAGGTTCCGGGGTTTGGGGCCGCCTGGGGCCCAGGACTGGCTGACCTGGGCCCCAGTTGCCGGAATGGAGCCGCTGTGCGGCATCGCGCTCGGTCACCAGTTGATGGTCAGGCGGGTCTCAGGCCGGGTAACGCGGGCGCCAAGGGCGAGTTGGTCGTCGGGTGTTACGGCGGGGTGGGCCGTGACAACGGGTTGTGCGGGCCGTTCCCGGCTCCAGCGGTGCAGGAGGTCGGACACCTGGCCGATGAGCTTGCCGCTGTCCGGGCCGTGCGCGGTGAGGCCCAGTTCGTTGGCCTCGGCGCTGACGGGGCGGGCGGTGATGTAGACGAGGGTGCCGCCCTCGTACAGGCCCGCCCCGGCCCATCGCATGGCAGGGTCGGCCAGACCGAGGGCACGGGCGGAGGAGCTGACGGACAGGCGACCGAAACACAGGCCGCTGGGGACGGTGGCGAGCCACAGGTCGAGGTGGGCGGCAGGTTCATCGTGGCGGACTTCGATCCCGGTCCACCGATCACGGGCGGGGTGGGTCAGGGCCTGGGCGAGGGCGGCCTCGTCGGGCAGGTCGTCAGCGTCGATCTTGAGGATGACCTCGTCGGCCAGGCGGACATGGCGTTCGCTCATCTCCGAGGCGCCGCGCAGGGGCACGAATCCGCAGACTTCGGCGTTCTGGCTGAGCATTCGGGCGTCTTCGGTGCGGTCGAAGGCGAGCGAGCGGGTCAGACCGCTGCCGTGCAGGCGAAGCGGCACGACCAGACGTCCGCCGATCGCGAGCTGCTGCCACCAGGCGGTGGAGATGTCCCAGGCTCCCGCGGTGACGATGATTCCGTCGAACATCCCGCCGCTGGGATCGCCGAGGGCACCGTCACCGCAGATCACTTCGACCTGGTCGTATCCGGCAGAGGCCAGGCCGATGCGGGCGCCGGCGGCGAGGTCGTCGTCGAGTTCGATGGTCACCACCGAGCCGGTCGGGCCGACCAGCTCCGCCAGGAGGGCGGCGTTGATACCGGTGGCCGTGCCGATCTCCAGGACGCGGTGGCCCCGCTGGACGTCGAGCTGTTCGAGCATGGTGGCCACCATGCTGGGGCTGGAGGCCGAGGAGATCGCGCTGCCGTCCTCGGCGCGCTTGGTCACCACGGGCTTGGGCGCGTAGGCGGTTGCCAGGTCCACGCCGGGCAGGAAGACATGCCGGGGTACGGCGCGGAAGGCGTCCCTGACCCGGGGAGTGCGGAAGCTCCCGAGGCGGTCGATCCTGGTGATGAGGGCTTCGATCAGTTCATGCGGATCGAGGGCCGCGCCGTCGGTGGGGTGCGTCGTCACGGGCCCGACTGTAGCGGTGCGTACAGGGTGGTTGTGGCCGCTCCGCAGCTGAGGTCCGGGTAGCGGTGCCCGGTGGAGGATCACGTGGCTCGCCGCGGCGGCCAGGGTGCCCTGGTGGGTTGCGGAGACGCCGTGCCGGTTGAAGGTGAACAGCAGATGATCGGTGAGCACGGCCCGCAGTCCTCGGGTGAGGTGCCCGTGTCTGGCCAGATCGGCGAGCGCGGCTCCAGCGCCCTCGAATGCGGCGGGCCAGGCCCGGGGTGCCGTAGCACCACGAGGGCCGCAGCGGCCCGTCCTGACGGGGTCGGACGGCGTGAAGTTCGGGCAGGCTGATCCGCTCGGGCCACCAGGGGCCACCAGGGGTCCGCCGGTGCCTGTTGGCGCCAGTCCTCCAGCCACCGGCCCAGGAGCTTGTCCACAAGCTGACCCTCGCCGAGGGGGACCGGGACCGCCTGCAAGCCGCGCTCACCGAGGCCCAGGACGACCTGATCTCGGCCCGGCAGGCCCTGCGGAACATGATGCGCGACCAGAATCATGACGCCAAATGACGTGAACCTCTCAGAGCGTCCTCTACTCCTCGCCGTCCACAGTGCCGAATTCCAGCGCATGCACCCATGCCTGGGCCGTCGCGAGGTCGGGCGCCGTCCCGGCAGGGGTGTAGGTGAAGCCATCCCACTCCTCCAGGGCCCTGGGCTCGTCGGGCCGGAGGTGGCCGGCACCGCCGTGCAGCGGTCGGTCGCGGCGATATTGATCCAAGGGCGGGCGGCGCCGTTTCTCGTACGGCGTGAAGGGATCGGCGGGGTCGACGTGCGGGGTGGCGCGAGACGGCTGGTTCGGTGGCCCGGGTCGGCGGTGCTTGCCCATGCTTCCGATGGTCTCAGGCCGCGACTGTCGTCGGCCTGGCGGCGGTGAGGTCCCTCGCCCGTCCCCGGACCTCCTCGACCAAGGGACTGCGGTAAGGACGGATGGCGTCGAGCAGGGTGTTGAGCCGGGAGGCCACGAGCGCCGAGTCGATACGGGCAGCGTCGTCCAGCGTCCGCTGGGCAGCAGTTGCGGCCTGCTCGACCTCGCCCTCGTCGAACAGCGCGGCGGCCAGCCCGACGCGGTCCATGACACGGACCCGGTCGAAGCCAGGGGCCCGCAGCTCCAGCGCGTCGTGGAAGTAGACGCTCGCGGGACTGTGGGGACGGCCGAGTGCGGCGAGGTCGCGGGCGGAGACAGCACGGGCGCCGGCGTGTTCGGCGGCGTCGAAGTACGCCACCCATGGGGGCACCTCGCCCAGGCCGTCTGCCAAAAGATCGTCGGCAGTGCCCAGATGCGTCTCGGCCTGGTGCTCATCACCGAGGGCCGCATGCACCCGGCCGGTCTGCGAGGCGAGCAGGGCCTTCACCGCAGGTCGGTCAGCCTTCGCAGCGGCCACTTCGAGGAGGCCGAGGGCATCGCGCGGGCGACCGAGGTAGATCATCTGGTGCGACATGCGGGTGACGATCTCCACCCCTCGGTCGCGCTGCCCGGCCTCGCCCGCCGCGTAGATGCCGTAGCTCCAGTAGCGCTGTGCCGTCGCATACCGGCCGCAATCGTGGCTGACCCATCCGGCGAGCGCGGCCAGGTCGGCGGTCGCGGCGAAGACCCGGGCCCGCAGGCCGGCCGGAACGCCGTCCTGAATGCGGCGGGCGACTTCGGCGAGCTGGGCGACGATCGCGGAGCGGTACAGTCCGCCGCCCTTCGTGGCGTCGGCTCGGGTGAAGAACGCGGTGACCTCTTCGAGCGCGGTGACGGTGTCGGTGCCGAATCCCTGCTGGGCCCGGTTCAAGGGCCGGGCTATGCCACCCAACATCCGCTCGGCGGCGAGGATCAGCGGGGCTCCAACAGCGAGCTTGAGGGTTTCTCGGCGGTCCATGAACAGGTCCATCTGCGTCCATCCGGCCAGAGTCTGGGCGGCTGCTTCGGTCAGCAGCGGGACTTGGATCGTATCCAGAACGGCTCCGGCCGCCGTGAGGCCGAGATCACCGGGAGTGAGCGGCTGGCCGACCGTCTCGGAGAGCACGGCGGCGAGCAAAGCGGACACCGGAGGGCGGGGGCGTTCGCCGTCGATCCAGCGGCGGACGCGGGTGGCGTCCGGGGTGATCTGGCGGTGACCTTGGCGAACCGCTTCGGCGGCGACCCGACGGGCGATCTCGCCGTGGGACAGGCCGGTCGCGGCGATCCACAGGGCGAGGTGCGGGTTGCTGGTCCTACTGGCCACAGGTACTCGCCCTCCCGACGTGATGTCACGGAGCGTGTCTTTTCCGCGACGGTTCGCGACACCTACGCTACTGGTCAGAGTGCGTGCGGTGGGCAGATTCTGTTCAGGCGGGAGCCGTCCGGATACCCGCCTGATGTGAAGGAAGGGGATTTCGTATGGCGACGCTTGCACCCGAGGCTCCGTGGGCGATGCGGCTGGTCACCGACCGGCTGCCCGTGGGCCCACCGCCGTACGCGGCAGTGACCCTGGACGGAGCCACGCAGACCGCCCGCTATACCGACGCCGCCGACCAGGTGGTGGAGATGGGTAGGCATGGCACCAACAAGACCAAGGGCACTGCCTCGGTGTCCGGCGGCGGCGACGGGCAGAATCCGCAGCCGCAGAGCCAGGACGACAACACCACCGACTACGAGTCGGACTGACCAGTGGCTCCCCTCGTTCTGGTCGTCACGTCCCTGGAGGACGTCACCGCAGACCTGGTCATCGCCGCACTCAACAAGCGCGACGTGCCCGTTGCCCGGGTCGACCCGGCCGATATCGGGCCCGGACTGAGCTTCGGCGCCCGAATCGGCGCCGGGGTACGGGCATGGGGCGGGCGGCTGCGTACGACAAGCCGCGAGGTGGAACTGGGGGAGGTGGCGGCGGTGTACTACCGCCGCCCCACTCCGTACTCCGCCCGGTTCGCACACCTGCCCGCCCAGCAGCGCGACTTCGCTACCACCGAGGCGCGACACGGCCTCAGCGGCATCCTGCACAGCCTGCGCGGCGCGCGGCACGTGAACCACCCGGCCGCCGTCAGCCGCGCGGACTTCAAGCCCGCCCAACTGCGACGCTTCGCCGAACTCGGTCTCATCATCCCGGCGACGCTGGTCACCAACGACGCCGAGCAGGCGCGGAAGTTCGCCGCTGAGCACGGCCGCATCATCTACAAACCGTTCCGCGGCCTGCCCGCAGGTGAGGACGGGCACGCCGGAGCGATCTGGGCCCAGCGCGTCGATCCGGACACCTTCGACGACTCGCTCACCGTGATGCCGCACTTGTTCCAGGCCGAGGTCCCCAAGACCGGCGACGCACGGGTCACCGTGGTCGGGCGGCAGGCGTTCGCCAGCCGGATTGAGGCGCCGGACAGCGCCCTGGACTGGCGCCGAGGCGACTGGAACAACCTCATCCACACACCGGTCGGCGTCCCGGCGCCGATCGAGGCCGCGCTGCACAGCTACCTGGCCTCGTTCGGCCTGGCCTTCGGCTGTTTCGACTTCGCCCTCACCGGAGACGAACGGCTGCCCGAATCCTGGACGGCCATCGAATGCAATCCGAACGGGCAATGGGGCTGGCTGCCCGAAGCCCCGGCCATCACCGAGGCGTTCGCCGACATCCTGAGCAAAAAGGAAGCGACGGCCCATGACCATGCCCGCCGACCTTGAGACCGACGCGGCCCGCCTGCGCGAGGCCATGACGAAGTCCCTCGCCACGGATGGCGTTCTCGCCGATCCGGCTTGGCACCAGGCGGTCGAGACGGTGCCCCGGCACCGGTTCGTGCCGGGCTTCTACCTGCCCGCCAACGAGCGTGACGGGCAGGGGATGACCGTGTGGGAGCCGGTCACCGCCGAGCTCGACTACGGCCGGTGGCTGGCTGCCGCATACTCCGACACCACGCTGATCACCCAGTTCGACGGCGCCGAAGTGGACTGGAAGCAGCCGACCGTCCGACACGGCGGGGCCCCGACCTCGTCGTCCACCCTGCCGTCGCTCGTGCTGCGGATGTGGGCGGACGCGGATATCACCGAGGGGAACACGGTGCTGGAGATCGGCACCGGGACCGGCTACTCCACCGCGCTCGCGTGCGAACGCCTCGGTTCCGCCAACCTCACGAGCATCGAGGTGGACCCGCACCGCCTGGGGACGGCGGCGAACGCACTGTTCGGCCTGGGCTATACCCCCACGCTCGCTGTCGCCGACGGGCTGTACGGGTACTGGCCCGAGACACCCTTTGACCGGATCGTGGCCGCGTGCTCCTTCCGCGCCGTCCCTCCGGCCCTCATCTCCCAGACCCGGCCCGGAGGGAAGATCTTGCTGACCCTCAGCGGCTGGCTCTACGGATTCGCCCGAGTCCTGCTGACCGTCGGGGGCGACGGCACTGCTGAAGGACCACTGCTGAGCGGCACCGTCTCCTTCATGTCCGCGCGCACGCATGCCGCCCCGGCGTTCGGGAACCCCGCCCACTGGGCCGCCGGCCTCCCCGAGACCGGTCGCAAGTCGAAGCACAGCCCGGAGCGGATCACCGCCGCCACAGAGGAAGCCTTCCATCTGCGGTTCCTCGCCCAAAGCGCGTCACCGAACGCACAGATGACCACGGTCGGCGAGGTGGTGCACCTCGTCGACGTCATCACCGGATCCGCCGCCACCCTCACCCCAAGCGACGGCACCTGGCAGGTACGACAAGGCGGCCCGGTCAAGCTGTGGGACCGCATCGAAACGGTCTTGAGTGCCTACGACGCGGCGGGGCGACCGGGCCCGGAGACGTTTCGGCTGCACCTCGACGACGGCGGGCAGCACCTGCGCCACCCACAGATGCCCGACCTCCCTCTGCCGAGGCCCTGAGCAGGGCCGCACACTTCAGAGGCCAACCACTCGGCGGCCGCCACCGGATCGGTCAGCCGTACGAGATAGGCCAGGACGGCGGCGCCCGCGGCGCCCCTGGACAGTGACTGGTCGCGCCGGCGGGAGCTGCCCGAGCTGTAGTCGTCGCCATGCTCCGACGGTGGTGGCACGGTCAGGGCGTCGGCGATCCGGTCGGCCATGCCTGCGGCCGGCAGTCTGCTGCACGGCATTCAGTACCGTCATCGGTCGATCGCCTCCTGCGCCGTCGTGTGGCGTGCGGACCAGGCGAGGGCGCTGGTCACCGGAGCCGACCGCGATGCTGCAAGGAAGGCGCCGTCGTTCGCGCATTGTGTCCAGGGCCCTACCCCCAGTCGCCCGGTGGCGCCGTGGAACCAGGCAGGTCAGCCGGGTGCGGGCGCCAGTGGGCGGGGGCCAGGATGCTGCGGCCGTAGCGCAAGGAGGGCAGGAACGGCAGGCCGGAGGCGGCGCCCCAGTCGGAGGACATCACCTGGGGTGGGCGGAGCGGGGGATCTCCGGCAGCAGACGCGCCAGGGGAGGCATCGTGTGCCGAGCGCCGGGATGGGGCAGCGTCGGCTCCTGACCCGCCCGCTGCCTGGCGGCTGGGTAGTGGACAGAGGTGGCGGCCGGCCCCATATGTGGTGGGGCCGACCGCCGCTGCCAGTGCCCCAGACCTTGGGGGCGAGCCGCCCGGCTGGGGCGGGGAACCGCCTCGCCTGCGGCGAACGGTTCCCGTATCCCCAGGCCGAAGGGCCCCCGCTAGTTGGGGACCGCCAGGAGCAGGGCGAAGCGTGAGGCGGAGTCGGTCCACCAGTGGCGGACCGTGAAGCCCCCCTCCTTCAGCTCCGCCGTCAGCGCGTCCCGCCGGAACTTGCAGGACAGCTCCGTGCGCAGATCCTCGCCCGCCGCGATGTCGAGCGACAGATCGAGATCGGGGATCTTGACGGTCTGCGGGGCGCGGGCGCGCAGCCGCATCTCGATGCGCTCCTCGTCCGCGTTCCACAGGGCGACGTGCTCGTAGGCGTCGGGTGCGAAGTCCGCGCCGAGTTCGTGGTTGAGGACATGCAGGACGTTTCTGTTGAACTCGGCCGTGATCCCCTCCGCGTCGTCGTAGGCGCGGACCAGGACGTCCGGGTCCTTGACCAGGTCCGCGCCGAGCAGCAGCACGTCGTCGCTGCTCAGGGTGAGTGACAGGGTGCGGTAGAAGACCTGCCGCTGAACGGTGTCGAAGTTGCCGATGGTGCTGCCGAGGAAGGCGAGCACCCGCGGCCCGGGCTCGTCGGACAGCTCGATGCCGGACTCGAAGTCGGCGACGGTCGCGGTCACCCGCAGCTCGGGGTAGTCGCGGCAGATCGCCCGGCCCGCCTCCTCCAGCGCGGACGCGCTCACGTCCAGCGGCGCGTACCGCCGGAGCGAGCCGCCCGCCGTCAGCGCGTCCAGCAGCAGCCGCGTCTTGCGGGAGGACCCCGAGCCCAGCTCGATCAGGGTGCTCGCCCGGGTCAGCGCGGCGATCTCGGGCGCCCGGCGGGTCAGGATCTCGTGCTCGGCCCGCGTCGGGTAGTACTCGGGCAGTTCGGTGATCCGCTCGAACAGCTCGCTGCCGCGCTTGTCGTAGAACCACTTCGGCGGCAGCGTGCGCGGAGCCGAGCCGAGGCCGCCGCGGACATCGGCGTGGAGGGTGTCGGTGAAGTAACCGGCGGGCAGCCGGTCGTCGAGGGTGAAGCGGCTCTCGGACATGGGAAGCGGCTCCTTGCCTGGGGTGCGGGGGGATCGCGGCGGTACCGGCGGGCGCAGCGGCACGAGCCGTACGCCCCCGGTGGTGGCCAGCAGCAGCGAGTGGTCGGGCACCTCGCGCCACTGCCCGTACGTTCCCCCCAGCCGGTCGTACGCGCCCTCCGGCGCCTCGCCCGGCCGGTCGTACGGGAACGGCAGTGCCGCCGCGTCGTCCGGCTCGGAGGCGACCAGTACGGCCCCGGGCCCGGCCCGGTACCAGAGCGTGTCCCCCCAGGCCGTGGCGGCGACCGTACGGCCGTCGGTGAGAAGGAAGTTGAGCCGGGCGGTGGGGCGGGCCGCGGCGACCTCCCGGACCACCGCGGCCAGCGCCCCGCCCGGCGCCTCGCCCCGCCGCAGCCGGCCCGCGACCATCGCCCACAGCAGCGCCGAGTCGCTGCGCGCCTCGGCCGCGAGCACTTCGGCCGAGGACAGCCCCGGGGTGGGCAGCCGGGTCCAGTCGGCGACGGCGCCGTTGTGACTGAACAGCCAGCGCCCGTCCCGGAAGGGCGCCGCCGCGCTCTCGTCCTGCGTGGTGCCCTCGGTGGCCGAGCGCACGGCGGCGAGTACGGCGCCGCTGCGGATCGTACGGACCAGATCCGGGACGTTCGCGTCCGCCCAGAAGGGGACGGCCCGCCGGTAGCGGGCGGGCTGCGGAAAGCCGACGTCGTCCCCGGCGGGACCCCCTACGCCGGCCGGAGACCCGGCGCCGACCGGACCCCCGGCATCGGCCGGAGCCCCGGCGCCGACCGGGTACCAGCCGAAGCCGAACCCGTCCGCGTTCACCGTCCCGTACCGCTGCCGCCGCGGCCGCCACGACTGCTCGTACAGCCCGCGCTCGGGCTCGGTGAGCAGCCGCGCCAGCGGGACCGGCGGCCCCACGTAAGCGAGATGACGGCACATCAGCCGGCCTCCCCTGGGGCCGTGTCGCGCGCGGTGCGGAAGCCGGAGAAGATCTGCCGCCTGATGGGGTAGTCCCAGTTGCGGAACGTACCGCGCGCGGCGACCGGGTCCACTCCGAAGGCGCCGCCGCGCAGCACCTTGTAGTCGGGCCCGAAGAAGACCTCCGAGTACTCCTTGTAGGGGAAGACGGCGAAGCCCGGGTAGGGGGAGAAGTCCGAGGACGTCCACTCCCAGACGTCGCCGACGAGCTGCCGGGCGCCGCTGGGGGCCGCGCCTGCCGGATAGGCGCCCGCGGGCGCGGGCCGCAGATGGCGCTGGCCGAGATTGGCGTGCTCGGGTCCCGGGTCGGCGTCGCCCCACGGGTAGCGGCGGGAACGGCCGGTCGCGGGGTCGTGGCGGGCGGCCTTCTCCCACTCGGCCTCGGTCGGCAGCCGCCGGCCGGCCCAGCGGGCGTAGGCGTCGGCCTCGTACCAGCACACGTGGACCACGGGCTCGTCGCCGGGGACGGGCTCGACGTGGCCGAACCGCCGCCGGACCCAGTCGCCGCTGCCGCCGCCGTCCCGGGACCAGAACAGCGGCGCCTCAAGGCCCGCCTCCTGGACGTGGCGCCAGCCCTCGGGCGTCCACCACTTCGGGTCGCGGTAGCCGCCCGCGGCGATGAACTCCTGGTAGGCGGCGTTGGTGACCGGCACGGTGTCCAGCCAGAAGGCGGGTACGTCGACGGTGTGCGCGGGCAGTTCGTTGTCCAGCGCCCACGGATCGGTGCTGGTGCCCATGGTGAACGGACCGCCGGGGACGAGGACTTCACGCGGCAGCGCGGCGGCGCCCTCGGCCCGTGGTGGGGCGGGCGCGTCCAGTACGGGAGGGCCCTGGCGCAGCTGGTGGGTGGCGAGCATCGTCTCGTCGTGCTGCTGCTCGTGCTGGGCGAGCATCCCGAAGACGAAGGCCCCGGCGAGCAGCCGCTCGGGGTTGTCCTGGCCGGTGTCGGCCGTCGCGAGCACGTCGAGCGTCTCGGCCCGGACGGCGGCGACGTACGCGCGGGCGTCGGCGGGGCCGAGCAGCGGCAGCGCGGGACGGTCGGCGCGCGGGTGCTGGAAGGCGTCGTAGAGGTGGTCGAGGTCGGGGCGCAGTCCGGGGCGGCCGCCGGCCTCCCGGACCAGCCACAGCTCCTCCTGGTTGCCGATGTGGGCCAGGTCCCAGACCAGGGGGGACATCAGCGGGGAGTGCTGCGCGGTGAGATCGGCGTCGGTCACGGCGTCGGTGAGCGCGAGGGTCCGGCGCCGGGCGGTCTCCAGAGCGGCGAGGGCGCGCGCGGACGGGTCCGAAGGTGAACGAGGGGTGGAAGTTGCGGATGGGTCAGGGGTGATGCTGCTTCGGGCAGTGCTGTCGTACGTGGTGCGGGGGTCTGTCACGACAAGCCTTCCGGAAGGTCAGGCGCGGCTGAGCGCGTCGGACTGGTCGTGGGCGGGACATCGGCCTCGCTCTGGATAGTGCTCGGCGAAGTCGGAGACGGCCCTGCGCAGGGCCTCGGGCGCGCCGGAGCGCGCCAGCGCGTTCTCGGCCGCGGCGAAGCAGATGCGGGCCGCCTTGGCCAGCTCGGGGGCGGCAGGGCCGAGCCTGGCCGCGCGGCGCCACATCTGCGGGGAGGGCAGCGGATGCCCGCCCTGGCAGAGGGGCGCGGTCGCGGCGTAGGCCGTGCGGGCGGCCACCGGGTCGTCCAGCAGGGTGGCCGCCAGGACGGTCGGGACGATCCAGCCGTCGCCGTCCTGGGCGTCGATCATCCGCAGCTCCAGCCAGCCGCGCGGGCGGACCGGCGGGAAGAGCGTACTGAGGTGGTAGTCCAGGTCGCCGAGGGTCGGCGGCCGCAGCCCCTGGACCCCGCGCAGCCAGCCGCGGAAGGTCAGCCCCGGCGGCGCGGACCAGTCGGCCGCGGGGTCGCCCGGCGGGCCGGCCGCGTCACCGCCGTCGGGCCGTACGCACAGCACCCGGGCGTCCAGCGCGTAGCGGGCCCATGCCGTACGGGGGTCGGCGGAGTGCGGCGGCGGGGAGGTGCGGCCGGGGTCCATCAGGGACCAGTTGGCCTGCCGGGTGGAGACCCAACCGGTCGGACGGCCGCTCTGGAAGGGGGAGTTGGCGAAGGCCGCGACGAGTACGGGGCCGAGCCGGTGGGCCAGCTCCCAGCGGCGGCGGTAGCCGGACACGTCGTCCGAGTCGTCGCCGGAGTCCAGATTGATCTGGAGGGACGCCGTACGGCGCATCATCGTACGGCCCCAGGGGCCCTCGCGGTCGAAGTAGTCCTCCATCGCCCGGTAGCGGGGATGGTCGAGCACGCGGGGCGGTTCACGGTAGGGATCGAGCCCTCGGCCGACGAGAACGAGTCCGGCGCTGTCCAGGGCCTGCCGCAGTACGGCCAGATCGGCGGCCATCGCCTCGACGCAAGCGGCGAGGGTGGGCGCGGGCGGGGAGCTCAGCTCCACCTGGCCACCCGGTTCACGGGTGAGTCTGCTGCCCCGGGGGAGCGCCCCGGGGGCCTCGACCGGCGCGAGTGCCGCGTCCAGCCGGTCGACTGATATCAGTGTTCGCGCGTCGGAGCGGTCTTCGACCAGCCACTCCAGCTCCACCCCGGTGCGTGCGGGCGGACCGGTCTTGAAGCACACCCCGCGCACGTGGGCTTCCGCTTCGTCTTCCTTGAGGTCCTTTGTGAGGTCTCCAAGGTCGGTTGCCATCGATCCACCTCCTCTCTCTTCATGTCGGGAATCACCCGAAGCGAGGACATGTCACATGCTGCTGTCGCGAGTGTAGTTGGACGAGGGGCCGGACGGGCGTGCGTAGCGGTGAACGCATCTCGGTCAAGCATTCGAAATCAGCCGTTCATTCCCTTCCTCCTCCGCATCATCCTTTTGGGTGGGGCATATGGCATCAATTCAGTCATTACGGATTATATGTGCGGTGATCGCCTACGGCCCGGTACAGGGCCATGCCCCGGCGGTGATCCAGACCCGACCGGCTACTCTGCCGGTGTAAGCAGTAAGGGAAAAGCCGCGGACCCCGCCGAAGCTCAGACCGCCAGATGTCAGATCAGCGACAGGAGTACCCCTCGTGACCGTCGTCGGGCCCTTCGGGCTGAGCGTGTGGGACGAGACCCTTGATGCGGACGTCCAGGCCGGTCTCGCGGCCGTCGAGGAGGGCCTGCTGGAGGCCACCAAGAGCGACGTCCCCTTCATCACGGACACCGCCAGACACCTCCTCCAGGCAGGGGGCAAGCGCTTCCGGCCCATGCTCGTGATGCTCGGGGCACAGTTCGGCGACCCGCACGCGCCCGGCGTGGTGCCGGCCGCCGTCGTCGTGGAGCTGACCCACCTGGCCACGCTCTACCACGACGACGTCATGGACGAGGCCGATGTCCGCCGCGGAGTGCCGAGCGCCAACTCCCGCTGGGGCAACTCGGTGGCCGTCCTCACCGGCGACTTCCTCTTCTCCCGCGCCTCGCACATCCTGGCCGACCTGGGACCCGAGGCCGTACGCGTCCAGGCCGAGGCCTTCGAACGCCTGGTCACCGGTCAGATCATGGAGACCGTCGGCCCGCGCGACGGCCGCGACCCCCTCGACCACTACCTGGAGGTCATCGCGGGCAAGACCAGCTCGCTGATGGCCGTGTCCGGGCGGTTCGGCGCGATGATGTCCGGCGCCGAGGAGTCCGTGGTGGACGTCCTCACCCAGTACGGGGAGCGGATCGGCGCCGCCTTCCAGCTCGCCGACGACGTCCTGGACATCGCCAGCGACAGCCACGAGTCCGGCAAGACCCCCGGCACCGACCTGCGCGAGGGCATCCCGACCCTGCCGGTCCTGCACGTACGGCGCTGGTACGCGCAGGCCGGTGGCATGGTCTCGGCCGTCGACCGGCGGCTCGTCGAACTGCTCGACGGCGACCTCACCGACGACCGGCTGCACGCCGAGGCGCTGGAGCTGCTGCGCTCCCACCCGGCCCTTGAGCAGGCCCGCCGCGACACCGTGCGCTACGCCGACGAGGCCAGGACCGCGCTCGCCCCGCTGCCGGACAACCCGGCCAAGCACGCGCTGGCCGCGCTGTGCGACGCGGTGGTCCACCGGGCGGGCTGAGCCGTTCGGGGGCCGGTCCCGTACGGCCTCCGCGCGCGCTGCTCCTCGCGCGGTCGCTCCGCGCGCGGCTGTTCGGGGCGCGGCTGTTCGGGGTGCGGGTTCCCGCTCGGCCCCTGATCCTTCCCGGGTGACGCCTCGGGGTACGTCATCCCCCGGGAGTACACGAGGTTGCGTCCGTCGGCTGATGTGTCCGGTTGGCCGGTTTGATGGGATGGGGAACACCACTTCACGGCGGACCGGGCGACAATGGCCTGGGAAGTGGGGCGAGTGCGAGGCAACCGACCGCCGCTCTCAACGGAGGTGGACATCCCATGGCACGGATCGAACCGGCACAGTACGACGAGCCCGGGCTCGACGGGGGAGAGGCGCCGGGTCCCGGCGCGGGAGGGCCGCGCGGCCGCCGGCTCGCGCGCTATGCCGTGCCCGTCGCCGTGGCGGGCGTGGCCGCCGCGACCATCAGCCTCGTCCCCGCGCTCGCCGACGCGGGCGACCCCTCGCTGCCCTCGATCACGGCGGAGCAGCTGCTGACGAAGATCGCCGCGTCCGACAGTCAAACGGTGGACGGCTCGGTGCGGATCACCACGGACCTCGGGCTGCCGGCGGGGCTGTCTAGCGGCGCGGCGAGCGGCCTGTTCGGGGGCGCGGGGGCCTCCGACGGCGGCGGTCCTGGCGGCGGGAAGACCTCGCCCGCGGCGCCGCAGGCACAGCTCACCCAACTGCTCGCGGGCAGCCACCAGCTCCATGTCGCGGCCGACGGACCCGACCGGCAGAAGGTCTCGATCATCGAGCCCGCCGCCGAGTACAGCCTGATCCACAACGGCACACAGCTGTGGGCGTACGACAGCGCGTCCGACCAGGCGTACCACGAGACCCTGCCCGCGGCGGAAAGCGCCGACCGGCAGCGCGAGCTGCCCGAGGACTTCCCGACCACCCCGGCCGCCGCGGCCCGGCAGGTACTCAAGGCGGCCGACGGCACGGCCTCGATCACCGTGGACGGCACCGCCCGGGTGGCCGGCCACAGCGCGTATCAGCTGCTGATCCGCCCGCAGCACGCCGACGCGACCACGGTCGGGGCGATCCGGATCGCGGTGGACGCGAAGACGGGCGTGCCGCTGAAGTTCACCCTGACCCCGAGGGACGGCGGCAAGGCGGTCTTCGACATCGGCTTCACCCGGGTCAGCTTCGCCAAGCCGTCCGCGAGCACCTTCACCTTCACCCCGCCGAAGGGCGTCAAGGTGACGGAGGGCGTCGTCACCAAGGGTCAGAAGGGCGTGGACAGCGATGTCGTCACCAAGGGTCCGAAGGGTTTCGACAGTGACGTGGTGACCAAGGGTCAGAAGGGCCTGGACAGCGACGTCGTCACCAAGGGGCCGAAGGGCCTCGCGGGCGACGCGGCCGCCCAGCCGCGGGTCATCGGCCAGGGCTGGGACTCGATCGTCGTCGTCAAGGCTCCGGGCGGGCTGCCGTCCGGCGCGGAGAAGAACGGCAAGGGCGGCGGCGCCGACTCCCTGCTCAACAGCTTCGGCAAGCAGGTCAGCGGCTCCTTCGGCACCGGCACGCTCTTCCACACCCGGTTGGTGAACGCGCTGCTGACCGACAAGGGCACGCTCTACGTCGGCGCGGTCACCCAGTCCGCGCTGACGGACGCGGCCGACGCGGGACGGTAGCGCGGCGCGGCGGGGAGCCGTGCGCGAGGCAGGGGAGAGTTGCGAGGGAGTGCGATGGGACAGTCACCCGCCGCGGCACCGCGGGGCGACGTGGTGATCGAGACCCGCGGGCTCGCCAAGCAGTACCGGGGCACGCTCGCCGTGGCCGGCATCGATCTGCGGGTGCCGCGCGGCAGCGTGTTCGGCTTCCTGGGGCCCAACGGTTCGGGGAAGACCACCACCATCCGGATGCTGATGGGCCTGATCGAGCCCACCGCGGGCACCGCCCGGGTGCTGGACCGCCCGATGCCCCGCGCCGCCAGGACCGTACTGCCCAAGGTGGGCGCCCTGATCGAGGGCCCCGCGCTGTACGGCTTCCTGTCCGGCCGGGACAACCTGCTGCGGTACGACGCGGCCGACCCGACCGCTGACCCCCGTACCCGCAAGGCCAGGGTCGGCGCGGCCCTCGACCGGGTCGGGCTGACGGCGGCGGCCGGGAAGAAGGCCAAGGCGTACTCGCTGGGCATGAAGCAGCGGCTCGGGCTGGCCTCGGCGCTGCTCCAGCCGCGTGAGCTGCTGGTGCTCGACGAGCCGACCAACGGCCTCGACCCGCAGGGCATGCGGGAGATCCGTTCGCTGGTCAGGGAGCTGGCCGGGGACGGCATCACGGTCTTTCTGTCCTCGCACCTGCTGGACGAGATCGAGCAGGTCTGCACCCACGCCGCCGTGATGGCCCGCGGCCGGCTGATCACGCAGGGGCCGGTCGCGGAGCTGTCCGCGGGCGCCCGGGGGCGGCTCGCGGTGACCACCCCCGACCTGTCCGAAGCGGCCCGGGTGCTCGGGGAACACGGCGTCGCGGACCTCGTCACCGACGAGCGGCGGGTCACGGGCGAACTGCCCGCCGACCCGCCGGACCTCGCCGAACTGAACGCGGCCCTGGTCGCGGCCGGCGTGCGGGTACGCGGCTTCGGCCTCGAACGGGCCTCGCTGGAGGACGCGTTCGTGGCCCTGACCGGAGAGGGTTTCGATGTCGCGGGCTGAGACGGCGGGTACGAAGGCGGGTACGACGGGGGGTACGACGGCGGAGGAGCCCGGCGCCCGGGCCGTGCCCGAGGACGGCGGCGACCAGGACCACGCTGACCAGGACCGCGGCGGCCCGAACCCGCCCGTCGCCGTACGCGCCCCCCGGCTGCTGTGGTCGCTGGGGCTGTTCCGCTCCGAACTGGTGACCGTCTTCCGGCGGTGGCGGACCCTCGCGCTGTTCGCCGTGCTCGCCGGGGTGCCGCTGCTGGTCGGGATCGCGGTGCGGATCGAGACCCGCGGCGGCGGCTCGGCCGGCCGGGGCGGCAACGGGGACGGGCCCGCGTTCATCGAACAGGTCAGCAACAACGGCCTGTTCCTGACCTTCGCCGCGCTCGCCGCGACCTTGCCGTTCTTCCTGCCGATGGCGATCGGCGTGGTGGCGGGGGACTCGGTGGCCGGCGAGGCAGGCGGCGGCACCCTGCGCTATCTGCTGGTCGCCCCGGCAGGCCGCACCCGGCTGCTGCTCGCCAAGTACGCCTCCGTACTGGTCTTCTGTCTGGCCGCCACGCTGGTGGTGGCCGTCTCCGCGCTGGTCGTCGGCGCCGCGCTCTTCCCGGTCGGCCGGGTCACCACCTTGTCGGGGACCACGATCCCGCTCTCCGCCGGCCTGCTGCGGGCGCTGCTGATCGCGGTGCTCGTCGCGGCCTCGCTGATCGGCGTCGGTGCCCTCGGACTGTTCGTCTCCACGCTGACCGACAGCGGGATCGGCGCCATGGCCACCACGGTCGGGCTGCTGATCACCGTGCAGATCGTGGACACCATCCCGCAGTTGCACGTCGTCCAGCCGTATCTCTTCCCGCACTACTGGCTGAGCTTCGCCGACATCCTGCGTGACCCCGTGCAGTGGGGCGGTATCGGCAGGAACCTGGGCCTTCAGGCGGTGTACGCGGCGGTGTTCGGTTCCGCGGCGTGGGCGCGGTTCACCTCCCGGGACATCACCGCGTGATACCCCAGGGGGGTGGGGTCCGCCGTCGGCCGCGGCGGCGTTGTCAGTGGTGGGTCCCATGATGGAGGGACATGACGGGTGATCCCCGTCACCGCCCGTGGCACCGAGTGAAGGGAGCGAGTCATGGCACCGACCGGGCTGACCCGAGACGCGGGCTGGGAAATCGGCGTGTCCAGGATTCTGCCGCTGTCGCCCGCCGAGGTCTGGGACTTCCTCGTCGGCCCCGAGGGGCTGGCCCTGTGGCTGGGGAAGGTCGCCCTCCCCACCGAGAAGGGCGAGGAGTACGAGACGGCCGACGGCACCCGCGGCGAGATCCGCGGTTACCAGACGCAGGACCGGATACGCCTCACCTGGCGCCCGGCCGGCTGGACCCACGACACGACCGTCCAGGTCGCGATGGCCCCCTCCGGCTCGGGCACGGTGCTGCGCTTCCACCAGGAGCGGCTGGCCGACGCGGAGGAGCGCGCCCGGCAGCGCGAGCAC
This sequence comes from Streptomyces sp. NBC_00223, assembly GCF_036199905.1. NCBI lineage: Bacteria > Bacillati > Actinomycetota > Actinomycetes > Kitasatosporales > Streptomycetaceae > Streptomyces > Streptomyces sp. NBC_00223. The sequence goes on from NZ_CP108109.1 coordinate 5,006,408, forward strand.
TGGAAGTCCGCGCTGGACGCGATCACCCGCCGGCTGACCGCGGGCCGCGCCTAGAGTTCGGCCGGACGCGCGGTCCCGCCGACCGGCGGCTCGGCGGGCTCGACGGCCCCCTCGGACCGCCCGGCCGCCTCGGCAGGCCCTGCCCCCTCGGACCGCGTGTCCGGCGGGGCGGCCGCCGTGCGGGTCAGGGCGCTCCGGGAGCGCTGGGCGGACCGCAGCGCGTCCCAGGCCAGTATGACGAGCGCGGCCCACACCAGCAGAAAGCCCGCCCAGCGTTCCGCCGGCATTGCCTCGTGGAAGTGCAGTACGCCGATCAGGAACTGGAAGACCGGCGTCAGATACTGCATCAGCCCGATCGTGGACAGCGGCAGCCGGGTCGCCGACATGCCGAAGAAGATCAGCGGCACCGCGGTGACCAGCCCGCACGCGGCCAGCAGCGAGGCATGCCCGGGCCCGTGGTGGGTGAAGGTCGAATTCCCGCGCAGCCCCAGCACCAGCAGAAAGGCCAGCGCGGGGAAGAACTGCACCGAGGTCTCCGCCGCCAGCGACTCCAGACCGCCCATGGCGACCTTCTTCTTCACCAGCCCGTAGAGACCGAAGGAGAAGGCGAGGCTCAGCGCGATCCACGGCAGCCGCCCGTAACCGATGGCCAGCACGACCACGGCCATGGCGCCGATGCCGACCGCCGCCCACTGCACCGGCCGCAGCCGCTCGTGCAGGACGAGGACACCCAGCGCGATGGTGACCAGCGGATTGATGAAGTAGCCGAGCGCGCACTCCACCACATGGCCGGAGTTGACGCCCCAGATGTACATGCCCCAGTTCGCCGAGACCAGGGCGGCCGCCACCGCCAGCAGTCCGAACCGCCGGGGCCGGCGTATCAGTTCCCTGATCCACGCCCAGCGCCGCAGCACCAGCAGGATCACGGTGACCACCACCAGCGACCACACCATCCGATGGGCCAGGATCTCCAGCGCGCCGGCGGGTTCGAGCAACGGCCAGAAGAGCGGGAAGAGACCCCACAGGCCATAGGCCACGAAGCCGTAGACCAGTCCCGCGCGCTGCTCGCCCATGCCGACCTCCCCGCCGTGCGTCCGCGCGCGGCTCTCAGACGGTACCGGGGAGACGCCTGGGCTGTCATGCCCGTTCCACACAACGGTCATGACAGCCCGTGGGAGAGCGCCGGATCAGGCCTGGAGCGCGGCGGCCACGGTCTCGCGCAGCGGCGTGGTCGGCCGGCCGATCAGCCGGGCCAGGTCGCCGCTGGTGGCGGCCAGCAGCCCGCGCTCGATCGCCCGGTCCACGTCCACCAGGACCGCGGCGAAGTCCTCCGGCACCCCCACGCTGACCAGGATCTCCTTGCGCTGCTCGGCGGAGACGTTCTGGTACGTGATCTCGCGGCCGCTCAGCTCCGCGATCACCGCCGCGTAGTCGGCCAGGCTCCAGGCCGTGTCGCCGCTCAGCTCGTACACCGTGTTCTCGTGGCCCTCGCCCGCCAGGACGACGGCCGCGGCGGCCGCGTAGTCGGCGCGGGCGGCCGAGGCGATCCGGCCGTCCCCCGCGTTGCCGATCACGGCGCCGTGCTCCAGGACCGCGGTGATGTTGGCGGTGTAGACCTCGGTGTACCAGCCGTTGCGCAGGAAGACGTACGGCAGCTTCGAGTCGAGGATGTACGCCTCGGTGGCCTTGTGCTCGTCGGCCAGCGCGAAGTCGGCCTCCGGGCCGCCGAGCACCCCGGTGTACGCGAGCAGTGCCACGCCCGCCTCGGCCGCCGCGTCCACCACCGCGGTGTGCTGCGGGATGCGCCGGCCGACCTCGTTGCCCGAGATCAGCAGCACCCGGTCGCCGGCCCGGAAGGCGTCCTTGACGGTCTCCGGCAGGTCGTAGTCGGCGACCCGCACCTGGACGCCCTGCGCGGCGAGGTCGGCGGCCTTGTCCGCGTCCCGTACGACGGCGGCGATCTCCCCGGCCGCGACCCCGCGGGCGAGCAGGTCCGCGACGACGAGGCGGCCCAGGTGCCCGGTGGCTCCGGTGACGACGATGCTCATGGTGTTCACTCCCGTGACGAGGATCATCGCGCCGTTGTCCGGCGCGCGCATGATCACCGTAACCCTGGCGCTAACTTCTGGAAAGTACCCACTTTGAAGTAGGGTACATACATGAAGGTAATCTGCCCTGAGCGGGCCGTTCTTGAGCATGTCACCAGCACCTGGGGTGTCCTGGTGCTGTGCGAACTGCTCGACGGCACCCTGCGGTTCGGCGAACTGCGGCGGCGGATCGGCGGGGTGAGCGAGAAGATGCTCACCCAGACGCTGCGCACCCTGGAACGGGACGGTTTCGTACGGCGCCGGGCGCGCCCGGTCATCCCGCCGCACGTGGACTACGACCTGACCCCGCTCGGCGAACAGGCCGCGGGCCGGGTACAGGCGCTCGCCCGGTGGACCGAGGCCCACGTCACGGAGATAGCGGCGGCCCAGCGGGAGTACGACGAGGGGCGCGCCCGTACGGCCTGAGCGTGGCTGCCGCCCGAGGCCGTACGGCCTGAGCGCGTACGGGCGGCCGGTCGCCGCACACGACGACGCCCGGCCGGGGCTGACCCGGGCCGGGCGTCGGTCGTCGTACGGCACCCACGGAGACGCGGTCAGACGACCGTCCAGGTGTCGCTGCCGGCGAGCATCGTCGACAGGTCGCCCTTGCCCTGCCGGACCACGGCCTGCTCCAACTGCTCGGCCATGTCCGTGTCGTAGACCGGCCGGTCGACGTCCCGCAGCACCCCGATCGGCGTGTGGTGCAGGGTGTCCGGGTCGGCCAGCCGGGACAGCGCGAACGCGGCCGTCGGCGAGGAGGCGTGCGCGTCGTGCACCAGCACCCCGGCCGTGCCCTCGACCGTCACATCGATCACCCGCAGGTCACCGGTGGCCGGGTCGCGTACCACGCCCTTGCTGCCCAGACCGTCCTCGGCGGGCGCGCCGAAGCGGATCGGCTGCCCGTGCTCAAGGCGGATCAGGGCCTCCTGCGCGGTCTCCTTCTCCTTCAGCGCGTCGAAGGCGCCGTCGTTGAAGATGTTGCAGTTCTGGTAGATCTCCACCAGTGCCGTGCCCTGGTGGGCGGCGGCCGCGCGCAGCACGGACTGGAGGTGCTTGCGGTCCGAGTCCAGCGTGCGGGCCACGAAGGACGCCTCCGCGCCGATCGCCAGCGACACCGGGTTGAAGGGTGCGTCCAGTGAGCCCATCGGTGTCGATTTGGTGATTTTGCCGATTTCGGAGGTGGGGCTGTACTGGCCTTTGGTCAGTCCGTAGATCCGGTTGTTGAAGAGCAGGATCTTGAGGTTGACGTTCCGCCGCAGGGCGTGGATCAGATGATTGCCGCCGATGGACAGGGCGTCGCCGTCTCCCGTCACGACCCACACACTCAGATCGCGGCGTGAGGTGGCGAGGCCGGTGGCGATGGCGGGGGCGCGGCCGTGGATGGAGTGCATGCCGTAGGTGTTCATGTAGTAGGGAAAACGGGACGAGCACCCGATCCCCGAGATGAACACGACGTTTTCCTTGGCCAGTCCCAGTTCGGGCATGAAGGACTGGACGGCCGCGAGGATGGCGTAGTCGCCGCATCCGGGGCACCAGCGGACTTCCTGGTCGGACTTGAAGTCCTTCATGCTCTGTTTGGCCTCGGCTTTGGGCACGAGTGCCAGTGCCTCAGACATGCGCACTCCCCTCGGGGCTCAGTTCCGTGATGGCCCGGGCCAGTTGTTCGGCTTTGAAGGGCAGTCCGGTGACTTGTGTGTATGAGTGGGCGTCGATCAGGTATCTGGCCCGGATGAGGTGGGCGAGCTGGCCGAGGTTCATTTCGGGGACGAGGACGCGGTCGTAGGCGGCCAGGATGTTGCCGAGGTTGGCGGGGAAGGGGTTGAGGTGGCGCAGGTGTGCCTGGGCGACGTGGCCGCCTTCTGCGCGGATACGGCGGACGGCTGCGGTGATCGGCCCGTAGGTCGAGCCCCACCCGAGCACCAGCGTGCGGGCCTCCCCACCGGGATCGTCGACTTCAAGGTCGGGGACTTTGATGTTGTCGATTTTGGCCTGGCGGGTGCGGACCATGAGGTCGTGGTTGGCGGGGTCGTAGCTGATGTTGCCGGTGCCGTCCTGTTTCTCGATCCCGCCGATGCGGTGTTCCAGGCCGGGGGTGCCGGGCACGGCCCAGGGCCGGGCGAGGGTCTCGGGGTCGCGGAGGTAGGGCCAGAAGGTTTCGCTGCCGTCCGCCTCGGTGTGGTTCAGCGTCGTGGCGAACTGCACCCGCAGGTCGGGGAGTTCGGCTACTTCGGGGATGCGCCAGGGTTCGGAGCCGTTGGCGAGGTAGCCGTCGGAGAGCAGGAAGACCGGCGTGCGGTAGGCCAGGGCGATGCGGGCGGCCTCCAGCGCTGCGGTGAAGCAGTCGGCGGGGGTTGCGGGGGCGATGATGGGGACGGGGGCTTCGCCGTTGCGTCCGTACATGGCCTGGAGGAGGTCGGCCTGTTCGGTTTTGGTGGGCAGGCCGGTGGAGGGGCCGCCGCGCTGGATGTCGATGATCAGCAGCGGCAGCTCCAGGGACACGGCCAGGCCGATGGTCTCGGATTTGAGTGCGACGCCGGGGCCGGAGGTGGTGGTGACGGCCAGGGCGCCGCCGAAGGCGGCTCCGAGGGCTGCGCCGATGGCGGCGATCTCGTCCTCGGCCTGGAACGTTCTGACGCCGAAGTTCTTGTGGCGGCTGAGTTCGTGGAGGATGTCGGAGGCCGGGGTGATCGGGTACGAGCCGAGATACAGCGGCAGTTCGCTCTGGGTGGAGGCGGCGATGAGGCCGTAGGACAGGGCGAGGTTCCCGGAGATGTTGCGGTACGTGCCGGCGGGGAAGGCGCTGGTGGCGGGCTGGACTTCGTAGGAGACGGCGAAGTCCTCGGTGGTCTCGCCGAAGTTCCACCCGGCGCGGTAGGCGAGGATGTTCGCTTCGGCGATGTCGGGTTTCTTCGCGAATTTTTTGCGGAGGAAGGCTTCGGTGCCGTCGGTGGGGCGGTGGTACATCCAGGAGAGCAGGCCGAGGGCGAACATGTTCTTGGCGCGTTCGGCGTCTTTTCGGGCCAGTCCGCTGTCCTTGAGGGCTTCCAGTGTCAGTGTCGTCAGCGGCACGGGGTGGACGGAGTACGCCTCCAGGGACCCGTCGTCCAGGGGGCTGGCGGTGTAGCCGACTTTGGTCATGGCGCGTTTGGTGAACTCGTCGGTGTTGACGATGATCTCGGCGCCGCGGGGGAGGTCGTGGAGGTTGGCTTTGAGGGCGGCGGGGTTCATCGCGACGAGGACGTTGGGTGCGTCGCCGGGGGTGAGGATGTCGTGGTCGGCGAAGTGGAGCTGGAAGGAGGACACGCCGGGGAGGGTGCCTGCGGGGGCGCGGATCTCGGCGGGGAAGTTCGGCAGGGTCGACAGGTCGTTGCCGAACGACGCGGTCTCCGAGGTGAAGCGGTCACCGGTGAGCTGCATCCCGTCACCGGAATCCCCGGCAAACCGGATGATCACCCGATCGAGACGCTTGGTCTCCTTGGCCGGTTTGCGCTGTTCGCCGAGCACCTGTGCGGCGACGGGCGGTTGTCCCTCGGTGAGGGGACTGACCTGGCTGGTCACTGAAACGGACCTCCTTCGAGGCGGCGGCTCACCCTGCATCGTACGTCGGTAAGGGTCACCTTCCCCGTACGTCCCGCTATCTGGAAGGAAAGGGGGACGACGGCGTGCCGACGATCGGCCCCGCCGCGGCGCGACAGGCTGAAAACAGTTACGAGTTCAGGTACGTGAGCACCGCGAGCACCCGGCGGTGATCTCCGTCACTCGGCGCCAGGCCCAGCTTCAGGAAGATGTTGCTGACGTGCTTCTCGACGGCGCCGTCGCTGACCACGAGCTGCTTGGCGACCGCGGAGTTCGTCCGGCCCTCGGCCATCAGGCCCAGCACCTCCCGCTCGCGCGGGGTCAGCCCGGCCAGCACGTCCTGCTTTCGGCTGCGGCCCAGTAGCTGCGCGACCACCTCGGGGTCCAGCGCGGTGCCGCCCTCGGCGACCCGGACCACCGCGTCCACGAACTCGCGGACGTCGGCCACCCGGTCCTTGAGGAGGTAGCCCACCCCGCGGGTGCTGCCTGCCAGCAGCTCGGTCGCGTACTGCTCCTCCACGTACTGCGACAGTACGAGCACCCCCACGCCCGGGTGGTCGCGGCGCAGCTGGACGGCCGCGCGGACCCCTTCGTCGGTGTGCGTCGGGGGCATCCGGACATCGGCGACCACGACATCGGGCGGCGCGCCCTGGTCGGCGAGGTCGCGTACCGCCTTGATCAGCCCCACGGCGTCGCCCACACCCGCCACCACGTCATGGCCGCGGTCGGTGAGCAACCGGGTCAGGCCCTCCCGAAGCAGTACCGAGTCCTCGGCGATGACCACCCGCACCCTGTCCTCCACCCTTTTCCGCCCCCATTTCCGACTGACTCCTCCAGCATCCCAGCATCAGCGGGGGAATGGGGAATACGGTTTCGGTGGGCAAGGTTGCGCCCGGCAAAATGCGGAGGCCGCGATCCGGCGGTCCGCAGGGGAGAGGAGTGCGTGTGCGCGCGGTCGGTTTCGACATCAACGGTGGCCCTGAAGTGCTCAGGACCGTGGAGCTTCCGGTACCCGAGCCCGGCCCAGGTCAGGTGCTGATCCGCGTCGCCTACGCGGGGGTGAACTACGGCGAGGTGCAGCACCGCCTCGGCGACTTCGGGGCTCCGCGCGGGACCGCCGTACCGGGCCATGAGGTCTCCGGCGAGATCGCCGCGCTCGGGCCCGGCGTCACCGGGCTGGCCGTCGGCGACCCGGTCGCCGCCTATCTCCCCGACGGCGGCGGTTACGCGGAGTACGCGGTCGCGCCCGCCGACTTCTCCTTCCCGCTGGACGGGATCTCGCTGCGCGACGGCGGCGGCGCGGCGCTGGTGCTGACCACGGCGTACGGCGTCCTCGCGGGCGCGGCGCGGCTGGTCGCGGGGGACTCGGTGCTGATCCACGCGGCGGCCGGCGGGGTCGGCTCGGTGGCCGCCCAGATCGCCCGGGCGCTGGGCGCGGCCGCGGTGTACGGCACGGTGGGCTCGTCGACGAAGGCCACGTACGCCAAGCGCTTCGGCTACGACGCGGTGCATCTGCGGGACGCCTTCGTGGACCACGTGCCCGAGGTGGACGTGGTGCTCGACCCGATCGGCGGCCCCACCCGGCTGGCCAGCCTGGAGGTCCTGGCGCCCTTCGGCCGTCTGACGGTCTACGGCGAAGCGGCCCGGCACCCCGACCTGACGCTGCCTGTGCTCCCGTTCTGGAGGCAGAACCGCTCCCTGACCGGCTACAACATCGGCGACCTGGGCCGCCGCAGCCCCGCGACCGTCCGGGCCCACGCGCTGGCCGCCCTCTCGCTGCTCGCGTCCGGCACGATCTCCCTCGACATCACCGCCGAACTCCCGCTCACCTCCGCCCGCGAGGCCCACGAGTCCCTTCAGGCGGGCCGCAATGTGGGCAAGACGCTCCTGGCGGTGGGGTGAGGACGGGGGTGAGGACGCCGCCCGAGGCGCGCGCGTCCGGTCCGGGCGGCCGCGAGGATTTGACGCCCGACCCCGCACCCGTCCGTACGCCCGTCCGTACGCCCGTCCGTACACCCGTCCTTAGGCCCGCCACGGCAGCTCGGCCGTGATCCGGGTGGGCCCGCCCACCGGCGAGTCCACGACGAGCACCCCGTCGACGGAGTCGAGCCGTTCGGCCAGCCCGGCCAGCCCCGATCCCGCCGCCACCGACGCGCCGCCGCGCCCGTTGTCCGTGACATGAAGGAGCAGCCGGTCCTCCACCTGCCACACATCGACCCCCGCCCGTGAGGCGCCGCTGTGCTTGCTGATGTTCTGCAGCAGCTCGGAGACCGTGAAGTACGCGATCCCCTCGATAGCCGGCACCGGCCGGGCCAGCAGCTCCACCGACACGGTCACCGGCACCGTGCACCGCGCGGCCACCGCCGAGAGCGCCGGGCCGAGCCCGCGGTCGGTGAGGATCGCCGGGTGGATGCCGCGGGCCAGGTCGCGCAGCTCCTGGAGCGCGATCTTCACCTCGCCGTGCGCCTCCTCGACCATCGCCGCGCCCACTGTGGGGTCCTCCAGCAGCTTCTCCTTGGCCAGGCCGAGGTCCATGGCGAGCGCGACCAGCCGGGCCTGGGCGCCGTCGTGCAGGTCCCGTTCGATCCGCCGCAGGTCCGCCGCCGCCGTGTCGACCACGACCCCGCGGTCCGACTCCAGCTCGGTGACCCGGCTGTCCAGCCGCGACGGCCCGAGCAGCCCGGACACCAGCAGCCGGTCCACATGGGCCATGCCCCGCACCAGCCACGGGGTGAGCAGCACCAGCACCAGCCCGATGGCAGCGCACATCGCCAGGTCCAGCGGGCTGTCCAGATACCAGTCGTGCCGGTGGTCGGAGCTGCCGTACACCTGAATGCCGTCATGGCTGGTGTAGGCGGGGAACACCCACTTCCACAGCGGGTAGGTGAGGAAGACCCAGCCGTTGACGAAGAAGCTGATCGCCACCGAGAAGGTGAACACGCCCCACGGGAAGTGGATCAGGCAGTAGATCGTGTGCCGCCAGTTGACGCCGCTGCCGAGCTGGCCGCCGACCTTCGACAGGAAGCCGCGGCGCTTGGTCCGTACGGGACCCGGCTCGTCGATCTCCATCCACAGCAGTGAGCGCGCCCGGGCCCGCTCCACGCGGCCGACCACCCGGCAGCCGCCCAGCGCGAGCACCAGCACCGGCAGTCCGATGAAGGTGATCAGCAGCCCGGCGCCGAGCGACAGCATGGTGACGGTCCAGGTGAAGCCGATGATCCCCATCGGCAGGTTCAGCAGCAGGTAGCACAGCTCCCGCCAGGTACGCGCCTCGAAGGGTGCCCGCAGCGCCAGGGGAAGCCGGTGCTCGCGCTCCTCGGGCGGGAAGCCGTACGCCATGGTGGGGACCGTCCTTTCCGCTCTGCTCGTCATACCTCCACACTGGCCGTACGGCGGCCCCGAACCCATGGTGCGGATCGGCGTCTTGGGGGTGGGGATACCCCTACCTCCTGGGCCCGGCCCCTCGGCAAGCCGCGACGGCCGGCCCCCGCCGGGACCGGCCGTCAGCGCTTGGCCGTCGTCAACGGCCCCTCAGCGGCCGGGCGCACCGGACTTGCGGAACTCCCGGTCCCGCCACGGCAGTTCCGCCGTCACCACGGTCGGGCCGCCGACCGGGGAGCCGACCACGAAGAGCCCGTCCACCGAGCCCAGCCGTTCCGCGAGACCCGCGAGCCCCGAACCGGCCGAGACATCGGCCCCGCCGCGCCCGTCGTCCCGTACCTGGATCATCAGCCGGTCGTCCGCCCGCCAGACGTCCACGGACGCCTTACGGGCCCCGCTGTGCTTGCTGACGTTCTGCAGCAGCTCGGAGACCGTGAAGTACGCGATGCCCTCGATCGCCTCCGCCGGCCGGGCCCCCAGATCGACGGTGACCGCGACCGGGACCGTGCAGCGCGTGGCGACCGACGACAGGGCCGCGTCTAGACCCCGGTCGGTGAGGATCGCCGGGTGGATGCCGCGGGCCAGGTCGCGCAGCTCCTGGAGAGCGACCTTCACCTCGCCGTGCGCCTCGTCGACCATCTTCGCCGCGGCCTCCGGGTCTTCGAGCAGTTTCTCCTTGGCCAGGCCGAGGTCCATGGCGAGCGCGACCAGCCGGGCCTGGGCGCCGTCGTGCAGATCGCGCTCGATCCGCCGCAGATCGGCCGCCGCGTGGTCGACCACGACCCCGCGGTCCGACTCCAGCTCCGCGATCCGCCGCTCCAGCTCGTCCGACGGCTGGAGCAGCCCGCGGACCAGTCCCCGGTCCACGGTCGTCAGGCCCCGGGTCAGGAACGGCAGCACCGGCCACGCCACGAACAGCGCGACCAGGGTGATGGTGAAGGTCACGATGCCCCACGGCAGGCGGATCGCGAAGTACAGCGCGTGCCGCCACGCCACCGGGTCCTTCAAAGTCGTCCACAGCCACGGCAGGAAGCCCAGCGTGCTCCGCCGCAGCGGGCGCGGCTCGTCCACGTGCACATGCAGCAGATCACGGGCCCGCGCCCGCTCCAGCCTGCCGAGCAGCCGGCAGCCGATCAGCCCCATGGCCAGCAGCGGCAGCCCGATCACCGTGACGGACAGTCCCAGGCCGATCGAGATCATCGTCACGACATAGACGAATCCGATGATCGACAGCGGGAGATTGAGCAGCAGATACCCGATCTCCTTCCACGTCACACGGTCGAGCGCGAAGCGCGGCGGCGGCAGCGGCTCGGGCGACACGGTGGAGGCCCGGGGCTGGGGCGAGGTGTTCATGACCCCAGCCTGCCGGGCGGAGGGCGGACGGCGCCATGGGGTGCGTGGGCGGGTCGGGGTGGGGTTATCCCCCGCTCAGGGCTCTCCGGCCGCCCGCCGTACGCCCCCGCCGGGACCAACGGTGGACGCCTGCGTCCGCTCGTGAGGCCAGGGCCTAGACTCCCTCCGTATAAATCGTCTAAAGATCCACCCGGATCGCTGGACACCACCGGTACACGAGTGAACGAGGTGCGGACGGACGTGGACTACTTCCACGGCTACTCGGTCGTCGGGCTGGTCGCGGTCGTCGGTGTGCTCTTCGTGACGGTCGCGTTCGCGGCCGGCCGACTGCTGCGGCCCGTCGTGCCGACGCGCGAGAAAATGCTCACGTACGAGTGCGGGGTCGACCCGGTCGGCGAGGGCTGGGCGCACACCCAGATCCGCTACTACGTGTACTCGTTCCTCTATGTGATCTTCGCGGTGGACGCGATCTTCCTCTTCCCGTGGGCGACGGTCTTCGCCGCGCCGGGCTTCGGCGCCACCACGCTGGTCGAGATGTTCGTCTTCATCGGCTTCCTCGCGGTCGGGCTGCTCTACGCCTGGAAGAAGGGCGTACTCGAATGGACCTGAACTCCGTGGACCTCACAGCCGCCGCCGGCCCCGAGCCGTTGCCGGAGCCGCGCCGCCTCGGGCCGCTCGCCCGGCTGGCGCCCGAGCCGATGAAGGTGGTCCTCAACTGGGGCCGCCGCTACAGCCTGTGGGTCTTCAACTTCGGCCTGGCCTGCTGCGCGATCGAGTTCATCGCCGCGTCCATGTCCCGGCACGACTTCATCCGGCTCGGCGTCATCCCGTTCGCGCCCGGCCCGCGCCAGGCCGACCTGATGGTCGTCTCCGGCACGGTCACCGACAAGATGGCCCCGGCCGTCAAGCGGCTGTACGAGCAGATGCCCGAACCGAAGTACGTCATCTCCTTCGGCGCCTGCTCCAACTGCGGCGGCCCGTACTGGGACTCGTACTCCGTCACCAAGGGCGTCGACCAGATCATCCCGGTCGACGTCTATGTGCCCGGCTGCCCGCCGCGGCCCGAGGCTCTGCTCCAGGGCATCCTCAAGCTCCAGGAGAAGATCGCCCGGGAGTCGCTGGGCGAGCGTTACGCCACGGGCGGCTCGCGGCCCTCGGCCGCCGCGCTGACCAGCGGTCTCGTCACGCCGCCGGCCGGGCCGGAAGCGGGTGGGCGGTGAGCGGGTTCGATCAGCTGCCCGAGGGCGCTGACGCGGTGTTCGGCGAGGGCGCGAGCGCTCAGCAGGCGTACGACCTGCTGACCGTCGACGTGCCCGCCGCCTCCTGGACCGCCGCCCTGGAGACCGCCAGGACCGTTCTGGGCTGCACGTTCTTCGACTGGCTCAGCGCGGTCGACGAACCCGGCACGGGCTTCCGGGTCTGCGCCCATGTCGTCCGGCTGACCGGCGGCGTACGGCGGCTGCTGATCCGTACCACCGTGCCGTACGAGGCCGCCGCGCTGCCCACCGCGACCGGGATCTACCCGGGCGCGAGCTGGCACGAGCGCGAGACGTACGAGATGTTCGGCGTCGACTTCACCGGGCACCCCGGGCTTGTACCGCTGCTGCTGCCCGAGGAGTTCGAGGGGCATCCGCTGCGGAAGGACTTCGTGCTGGCCGCCCGGGTCGCGAAGGCGTGGCCCGGCGCGAAGGAGCCGGGCGAGTCGCACGACGGCGGGCCGAAGCGGCGGCAGATGCAGCCGCCGGGCGTCCCCGACCCGAACGAGTGGGGGCCGCTCAAGGGGCAGTTGCCCCCGGCCCCCGCCCGCCCGGCCCGCACCCCGCGGGCCGCGGGTGCGGGTGCGGCTGGCGCCGCAGGTCGTGCGGGTGCGGGTGCGGCTGGCGCCGCGGGGGAGCGGCCGGCGCGCCGCAGCCGGAGCGTGGCCGACGGCTCGGCGAGCCAGGCCGCCGGTACGGAAGCCGGTACGGAAGCGGCGCCCGGCGCTTCGGCGCCGTCCCGGGAGCCGCGCAGGCGGGCCCCGGACGCGCCGTGGGAGCAGCCCCGCGAGACGCCTCCGGCGCGGGAAGCCGACGAGCCGTTCGGCGGACGGCGCTCCGAGCCGGGCGACGCCCCGGCGCCGGAGCGGCCTGCGGCCGCGCAGCCCGCGCGGACACCGGAAGCGTCCGGCGCCCAGGCCGCCGAGGAGTCCGTGGCCCCGGAGAGCCCGGCCGTCCGCGAGGAGCCCGCGCCCCCGGAATCTGCGGTCGGTTCGGAGGAGCCGGCAGCCCCGGCGACCCCCGAACCTGCGGAGGTCCCGGAGGAGTCCGCGGCCCCGGAACCCGTGGAGGTCCCGGAGAAGTCCGCGGCCCCCGAACCTGCGGAGGTTCCGGAGGAGACGGCGGCCTCCGAGCCCCCGGCGGGCGCCGGGAGCCCGGCTGTCCCCGAGGAGTCTGCGACCCCGGCGGTCCCGGAACCCGTGGAGGTTCCGGAGGAGTCCGCGACCTCCGAGCCCCCGGCGGGCGCCGGGAGCCCGGCCGTCCGCGAGGAGTCCGCGACCTCGGAATCTGCGGCCGGTTCGGAGGAGCCGGCGGCCCCGGCGGCCCCCGAACCTGTGGAGGTCCCGGGGAAGTCCGCGGCCTCCGAACCTCCGGCGGGCGCCGGGAGCCCGGCTGTCCCCGAGGAGCCCGCGACCCCGACGGTCCCGGAACCCGCAGAGGTCTCGGAGGAGTCCGCGGCTCCGGAACCCCCAGCGCGGCCCGAGTCGTCCGGTGGGGGCGAGGCCGGTAGCGGTACGTCCGCCGATGAGGAGCCCCTTGAAGGAGGCGAGGACAAGTGAACGACACGCTCGACGTGCTGCTGCGGCTCGTCGCCCTCCTTGTCGTCTTCCTGGTCTTCCCGCTGCTGGTCGGGCAGGCCGAGCACAAGGTCATGGCCCATATGCAGGGCCGGCTCGGCCCGATGTACGCGGGCGGTTTCCACGGCTGGGCCCAACTCGTCGCGGACGGGGTGAAGTTCGCCCAGAAGGAGGACATCGTCCCGGCCGACGCGGACCGCCGGGTCTTCCAGATCGCGCCCGCCGTGGCCCTGCTGCCGTACCTCCTCGTGCTGATCGCGATCCCGGTCGGACCCCATGGCTTCGTGGGCCAGACCATCGACGCCGGGCTGATCTTCGTACTGGCCGTCATGGGCGTCGGCGTCCTCGGCTCGCTCATGGCCGGCTGGGCGTCGGCCAACAAGTACTCGCTGCTCGGCGGCCTGCGCACGGCAGCCCAGCTGTTGGCCTACGAGCTGCCGCTGCTGCTGGCCGCCGCCTCCGTGGCGATGGCGGCCGGCACCCTCTCGCTGCCCGGCATCGTGGCGTCGTACCACTGGTGGTGGACGCTGTGGCAGCTGATCGGCGGCCTGGTCTTCTTCACCGCGGGGCTCGCCGAGCTGCAACGGCCGCCGTTCGACATGCCGGTCGCCGACTCGGAGATCATCTTCGGCGCCTACACCGAGTACACCGGGCTGCGCTTCGCGCTCTTCCTGCTCGCCGAGTACGCCGGGATCGTCGTGCTCTGCGCGCTGACCACCGTGCTCTTCCTCGGCGGCTGGCACGGGCCGTGGTCGGGCAGCGTCGGCTGGCTGTGGACGCTGGTGAAGACCGGGCTGCTGGCCTTCGTGGTGATCTGGCTGCGGGTGACCTACCCGCGGCTGCGCGAGGACCAGTTGCAGAAACTCGCCTGGACCGTGCTCATCCCGCTCGCCCTCGTCCAGATCGCCTTGACCGGCGTCGTCAAGGTGGTGATCTCGTAGCCATGGGTATCCCCGGATCCGGTCTGGCCAAGGGCCTGGCCCTCACCCTGCGGACGATGACCAAGCGCACGGTCACCGCCCAGTACCCCGACGCGCTGCCCGAACTCCCGCCGCGCAGCCGGGGGGTGATCGCGCTCTTCGAGGAGAACTGCACGGTCTGCATGCTGTGCGCCCGTGAGTGCCCCGACTGGTGCATCTACATCGACTCCCACAAGGAGACGGTGCCGGCCGCCGCGCCCGGCGGGCGCGAGCGCAGCCGCAATGTCCTCGACCGGTTCGCCATCGACTTCTCGCTGTGCATGTACTGCGGCATCTGCATCGAGGTGTGCCCCTTCGACGCGCTGTTCTGGTCGCCGGAGTTCGAGTACGCCGAGACGGACATCCTCGACCTCACCCATGAGCGCGACAAGCTGCGCGAGTGGATGTGGACGGTACCCGCGCCGCCCGCGCTCGACCCGGCGGCCGAGGAGCCGAAGGAGATCGCGGCGGCACGCAAGGCCGCCGAGAAGGCGGCGAAGGCCGCGGAGTCCGAGCGGGCAGCGCGGTCCGAGACGGCCGAGACGGCCGAGCAGACGCAGCCCGAGTCGGCGCCGCGCGAGAACGGGGAGGGGGAGGCGTGAACCTCAGTGCCGCCGCCCACCACCCGGGCTTCCTCTCGCCGACCGGCGTGGAGATCACCTTCGTACTGGTCGGCCTCGCCGCCCTCGGCGCCGCCGTCCTCACCGTCACCACCCGTCAGCTGGTGCACGCCGCCCTGTGGCTGGTCGTCGCCCTCGGCGGGCTGGCCGTCGAATACCTGCTGCTCACCGCGGAGTTCATCGCGTGGGTGCAGGTGCTGATCTACGTCGGTTCCGTTGTCGTCCTCCTGCTGTTCGGCCTGATGCTGACCCGGGCGCCCATCGGCCGCTCCCCGGACGCCGATTCGGAGAACCGCTGGGTCGCCCTGGCGGTGGCCGTCGCCGCCGCGGGCACCCTGGTGTGGGTGGTCGTGGACGCCTTCCGGTCGACCTGGATCGATCTGCACGGGGTGGCCCAGGGGTCCTCCCGGGCCACCGGCGAGAGCCTGTTCCGGCACTGGGTGCTGCCGTTCGAGGCGCTGTCGGTGCTGCTGCTGGCCGCGCTGGTCGGCGCGATCGTGCTGTCCCGGCGCGACGGCACGACCGCCCAGGCCCAGGCTCAGGCCCAGCCCCCGGCCTCGGCCTCGGCCGACGGCAAGGAGAACTGATGCACCTCGCCTATCCCGCCGTCCTCGCCGTCCTGCTCTTCTCCATCGGCGTCTACGGCGTGCTCGCCCGCCGCAACGCGATCCTGGTCCTGATGTCCGTCGAGCTGATGCTCAACGCCGTCAACCTCAACCTGGTCGCCTTCGACATCTGGCTGCGCGACACCCTCCACGCCGGCCAGGCGCTCACCCTATTCACCATCACCATCGCCGCCGCGGAGATCGGGCTCGGCCTGGCGATCGTGCTGCTCGTCTACCGCAACCGCGGCAGCTCCGACATCGACCGCCTCACCGCCCTCGCCGACCACGGGCAGCCCGAGGACCCCGGCCCCGGACCGGCCGGGCCCGCGGCGGCAGCGGACGACGAGAAGGCAGAGGCCGCCGCGTGACCCTGATCGCCCTTGCCGCGCTCGTCCCCCTCCTGCCCTTCCTCGGCGCGGCCGCCGGACTCCTGCTCGGCCGGCGCGCGCCCGGCTTCGTACGGCCGCTGGCCGTCCTGCCGACCGCCACGGCCTTCGTGCTCGCCGCGATCGTCGCCGCCCGGCAGGGCACCGGCACGCCGACCGACGCCGCCCACCGGCTGGCCACCACCGGTTCCGTGCCGATCGACCTCGCCCTGCACCTGGACGGCTTCGCCGTCCTGATCGCCGTGCTGGTCGGCCTGGTCGCCACCTGTGTGCAGCTCTACTCCGTCTCCTATCTGCGCGACGACCCGCGCTATCCGTCGTATGCCGCGCTGGTCTCGCTGTTCACCGCGGCGATGTTCCTGGTCGTCTACTCCGGCGACCTGATGGTGCTGCTGGTCGGCTGGGAGGTCATGGGCATCAGCTCGTACTTCCTGGTCGGGCACTACTGGGAGACCGAGACCGCGCGCGCGGCCTCGATCAAGGCGTTCCTGGTCACCAAGCTCGGTGACGTCCCCTTCCTGATCGGCGTGTTCGCGCTCGCCTCCGACGCGGGCACCTTCCGGATCAGCGGCATCGTCGGCGCCGCCGCGCAGGGGCGGCTCCACCACCCGACCGTGATCGCGCTGCTGCTGCTCGCCGGGGTCGCCGGCAAGTCCGCGCAGTTCCCGCTGCACACCTGGCTGCCCGACGCGATGGCCGGTCCCACCCCGGTGTCCGCGCTGATCCACGCCGCGACCATGGTCGCGGCCGGCATCTACCTGGTGGCCAGGCTGCTGCCGGTGTTCACCGCGTCCGCCGCCGCGCTGGCCGTGCTCGCCGCGATGGCCGCCGTCACCATGGTCGGCTCGGGTCTGGCCGCCCTCGCGCAGGACGACATCAAACGGGTGCTCGCGTACTCCACGATCGGCCAACTCGGCTACATGGCGGGCGCCCTGGCCGTCGGCAACCGCGACGCCGCCGTCTTCCACCTCCTCTCGCACGGCGCCTTCAAGGCGCTGCTCTTCCTCGGCGCGGGCGTCGTCATCCACGCCGCCGGCACCAACTCGCTCACCGCCATGTCCCGTATGGGGTCGCTGAACAAGCGCGTCCCCGACGCGATGTGGACGATGGGCATCGCCCTCGCCGCCCTCGCGGCCCTCCCTCCGCTGTCCGGCTTCTTCTCCAAGGAGTCCGTGCTGCGCGCCGCCGAGCACGCCTCCGCCGGCGACACCGCCCATGTGCCGTCGGCGGTCGGCTGGACCGTACTCGTCGCGGGCCTGGTCGCCGCCGTGCTCACCGCCGGCTACGCCGCCCGGCTGTTCCTCCTGGCCTTCCGCGGCAGCGGCCCCGAGATCGCCGACCACGGCCGCCAGCCGGTCGTGATGACCACCGTGCTGTGGGTGCTGGCCGTCCCGACCATCGCCTTCGGCGGGCTCGCCTACCGCGAGCTGCCCGACTGGTTCGACCGCGGCTCGCTCGGCCCGACCCTCGTCACCTCCGTCCTCGGTACCGGTCTCGCCCTGGTCGGCGTGCTGATCACCTACGGCGCCTGGAAGGCGACCGCCGCCATCCGCCACGCCCGGCCGATCGGTGCCGTCGTCTCCACCGACCCCGACGCGGAACCCGCCCTCATCGAGGCCGAGGCCCTGGCCACCCACGAGGAGATCTACGGCAGCGTCGCCGGCTCCGACGACCTGGGCGACCCCGGCCGGCTGCTGCTCGGCCCGCTGCACCGGCACGCCGCCCGCGGCTTCCACCTCGACGCCGTCTACGGCACGCTCTTCGTCCGGCCGGTGCTCGCTGCCGCCGACCTCGTGCGCTTCCTGGACCGCGAGGTCATCGAGACCTATGTCCGGGGCGCCGCGGGCACGCCGAAGCTGCTCGGCAAGGCCGTCCGCAAGGCCCAGACCGGAAACGTCCAGACCTACCTCAGCGCGCTGCTGGCCGGTGCGGTCGTCCTCGCCGTCCTTGTCGCCGTCGGAGCGTGAGATCCAGTGAACGACACCGCACTCCAGTACGTCCTCGCGGCGATCGTGGTGCTGCCGCTGCTCGGCGCGGTCGGCGCCCTGCTGCCGCCCCCGCCCGGTCTGCGCGGCCGTGACCCCGGCCAGGCGGTGCTGCGGCACGGCGTCACCGTCACCGGCGCCGTACTCGTCCTCTCGATCGTGCTCGCGGCCGGCTTCGACCACGACCACCCCGGGAAGATGCAGGCCGGCACCGACCTCGACTGGATTCCCGCACTCCGTGTCCATCTCCACCTCGGTGTCGACGGCATCTCGCTCCCCCTTCTCGTCCTGACCGCGCTGCTGACCTTCCTGTGCGCGCTCCACTCCTACTTCCGACCGCCGGCCGGCGGCAGCCCGAAGGCCTTCGTCGCCCTGCTGCTCCTGCTGGAGTCGGGCACGCTCGCCACCTTCGCCGTGCTCGACCTGATGCTGTTCTTCCTCGCCTTCGAGATGGTCCTCATCCCGATGTACTTCCTCATCGCCCGCTGGGGCGGGGGAGACCGCGAACGCTCGGCCCTGCGCTTCATCCTCTACACCCTCCTCGGCTCCGTGATCATGCTGCTCGGCCTGCTTCTCATCGGCGTGAAAGCGGGCACATTCGACATGGTGGCACTCGCCACTGACAACGGGTCGTCGCTCAGTCACTCCACGCAGTTGATCGCGGTCCTCGCCATCGGTCTCGGCCTCGCCGTGAAGGCCCCGATGTGGCCGCTGCACAGCTGGCTCCCCGACGCCCACACCGCCGCCCCGACCGTCGGTTCCGTGCTGCTCGCGGGCGTGCTGCTGAAGATGGGCACGTACGGCCTGGTCCGGATCGTGCTGCCGATGGCGCCCGACGGCATGCGCACCTTCGCCCCCTACCTCGCCGCGTTCGCGGTCGTCGGCATCGTCTACGGCTCGCTGGCCTGCCTCTCGCTCGCGCGGCGGGGCAACGGCGGCGACCTCAAGCGGCTGATCGCGTACTCCTCCGTCGGCCACATGGGCTTCGTGCTGCTCGGCATCGCCTCGATGAACCGCACGGGCGTCAACGGCGCGCTCTTCGCCAACATCGCCCACGGCCTCATCACCGGACTGCTCTTCTTCCTGATCGGCGCGGTCAAGGAGCGCTACGGCACCACCGACCTCGACCGGCTCGCGGGCCGCACCGGGGCCGCGCTCTACGGCCGGGCGCCGCGGCTCGGCGGGCTGCTCGCCTTCGCGGCCGTCGCCTCGCTCGGACTGCCGGGTCTTGCCGGGTTCTGGGGCGAGATGCTGTCGATGTTCGGCGCCTTCAAGCCCGGCGCGGGCCTGAGCCGGCCCGCGTTCCTCACCTTCACCGCCGTCGCCGCCTTCGGCACGCTGCTGACCGCCGCGTATCTGCTGACCGTGGTGCGGCGGGTGTGCATGGGCGACCGCGAGACCATCGGCGCCGCCGCGGACCCGACGGCCGACGCGTCCGGCCCGTCGGCCGGGGCGACCACCGGCGGTCCCGGTGAGCCGCGGCCGGTCTTCGCCGACGTCCTCGGCTTCGAGTTCGCCGCCTGGACGCCGCTCGCCGTCCTCACCGTCCTCGCCGGGCTGTGGCCCGCCGTCCTGCTCGGCCTCAGCGATCCGGCCGTACGCACCCTGCTCGGAGGCAACTGATGCCGTCCCTCGTGCAGTCCGTCGACTGGACGGCCCTGACCCCGGTGGTGATCCCCGCGGCCCTCGCGGTGGCCGTGCTGGTCGCCGATCTCTTCCTCGCCAAGGACCGCAAGGTCCTGCTCGGATGGCTCACCGTCGCCGGGTTCGTCGCCGCCGGACTCACCCTGATCCCGCTGCGGGACGGCCATCGCAGCACCTTCTGCCAGACTCCCGGCGCCGAATGCTCGTACGCCGCCGACCACTTCACCCTCGTCGTCCAGGTCCTCGTACTGGGCGGCGCGCTGCTCACCGCCCTGCTGTCCCTTGCCGCCGACGGCACCGACGACCCGCCGCCCGGTGAGTACTGGTTCCTGCTGCTCTCCTCGGCCGCGGGCGGCGCCCTGCTGCCCGCCTCCCGGGACCTGATCACCCTGATCGTGGCCCTGGAGGTCACCACGCTGCCCGCCTTCGCCCTGGTCGCCATGCGCAAGGGCGACCGGCTGGCGAGCGAGGCCGCGCTCAAGTTCTTCCTCTCCTCCGTGGCCGCCACCGCCGTCTCGCTGCTCGGCATCAGCTTCGTCTACGCGGCCACCGGCACCGTCCACCTGGACGCCGTCGCCGACGGCCTCACCCACGTGCCCGCGCAGCTCGACACCCTGGCGAAGGTCGGCGCCGCCCTCACCCTGGTCGGCTTCGCCTTCAAACTCGCCGTCGCGCCCTTCCACTTCTGGGTGCCCGACACCTACGCGGGCGCGCCGCTGCCCATCGCCGCCTATCTGTCGGTGGTCGGCAAGGCGGCCGGCTTCTCCGGGCTGATCCTGGTCACGGTGATCGCCTTCCGGCCGTACGACGACGTCTGGGGCCCGGCCCTGGGCGTACTGGCCGCGCTCACCATGACCGTCGGCAACGTTGGCGCCCTGCGGCAGAGCCCCGGCGCCGAGCGCGGCGCCGTACGCCTGCTGGCCTGGTCCTCGATCGGTCAGGCGGGCTATCTGCTGGTGCCCATGGCCGCCGCGTCCTCCGCGCACAGCCCGGCGCACGAGATCGGCACCACCGTGGCGTACGCGCTGATGTACGGCGTGGTGAACCTCGGGGCCTTCGCCGTCGCCGCGCTGGTCACCCGCGGCGCGCCCGCGGGCCGGCTGAACGACTACCGGGGCCTGTACGCGTCCCGGCCGGCCGCCGCCCTCGCGCTCGGCTTCTTCCTGCTGTGCCTGGCGGGGCTGCCGCCCGGCGTGATCGGCCTGTTCGCCAAGGTCGCCGTCTTCTCGTCGGCGGTCGGCGCCCAGCACGGCTGGCTCGCGGTGATCATGGCCGTCAACGTCGTGATCGCACTCGTGTACTACCTGCGGTGGACGGCGCTGCTCTTCGCCCGGCCGCAAGAGCCGGCGGGCGCGGTGACCGGCGGTCAGACCGTGCCGTCCGGGGGCGTCGTGCCGGCCGGCGGGGGCGCGGTCGTGTCAGCCGCCCGTACGCCCATCGGCCTGGTGGTGGCCATCGCGCTGACCGCGGCCGCCGGGCTCGTGCTGTCCGGGGCGCCACAGATCGTGTTGCGGTACGCGCAGGGCACGCTGCTCTGATCCGGTGGTACGGGTGGGCCCGGCGAGGCATGTGCGGTGGTCGCGCTGTGTGCGCGCGAGGGAACCAGCGGCGCTCGGGTGGCGTTGACCAGAGCAGGAGGTTCTCCTGAAGGGGGAGGTTCCCCCCGCCGCACACCTAGGAGGGCACACCGTGCACCGCCGGCACAACGGGTTGAAGACCGCCGTACTCCTCGGTGGTCTGTCCGCGATCGTCCTGGTCATCGGCGGCTTCTTCTTCGGCCGGACCGGGCTCGTCGTGGCGCTCGTCCTCGTCCTGGGCGTGAACGCGTACGCGTACTGGAACAGCGACAAGCTCGCCCTGCGCGCGATGCGGGCCCGGCCGGTCAGCGAGTTCGAGGCACCCGCGCTCTACCGGATCGTGCGCGAGCTGTCGACGAGTGCCCGTCAGCCCATGCCCCGGCTCTACATCTCGCCGACCGAGGCGCCCAACGCGTTCGCGACCGGCCGCAATCCGCGCAACGCGGCGGTCTGCTGCACCGAGGGCATCATGCGGATACTCGACGAGCGCGAGCTGCGCGGGGTCATCGGCCACGAGCTGAGCCACGTCTACAACCGGGACATCCTCATCTCGTCGGTGGCCGGCGCCCTCGCCTCGGCGATCGTCTTCATGGCCAACTTCGCCTGGCTGATCCCCTTCGGCCGCTCGGACGACGACGACGGCCCCGGCATCCTCGGCATCCTGCTGCTGATGATCCTCGGCCCGCTGGCCGCCTCGCTGATCCAGCTCGCCGTCTCCCGCTCGCGGGAGTACGAGGCGGACGCCTCGGGCGCCCGGCTCACCGGCGACCCGCTGGCGCTGGCCTCCGCGCTGCGCAAGCTCGACGTGGGGACCAAGCAGCGGCCGCTGGCGCCCGAACCGCGACTGGAGACCACCAGTCATATGATGATCGCCAACCCCTTCCGCCCCGGCGACGCGTCGAAGCTGTTCTCGACCCATCCTCCGATGGCCGAGCGCATCGCCCGTCTCGAAGAGATGGCAGGCCGCTCCTGATGAAGACCGTCCTGAACGTGATCTGGCTGGTGCTCTGCGGACTGTGGATGTGCCTGGGCTACTTCCTGGCCGGGCTCGTCCTGTGCATCACGATCATCGGCATCCCCTTCGGCATAGCGGCCTTCCGGATCGGGATCTACGCCCTCTGGCCGTTCGGCTACACCGCGGTCGAGCGGCGCGACGCCGGGGCCGGCTCGCTCGTCGGCAATGTGCTGTGGCTGATCCTGGCCGGCTGGTGGCTGGCGCTCGGCCATATCTTCACCGGCCTGGCGCTGTGTCTCACGATCATCGGCATCCCGTTCGGCATCGCGAACTTCAAGCTCATTCCGCTGTCGCTGATGCCGCTGGGCAAGGAGATCGTGCCGACCGACCAGCCGTTCGCCACGCGCTGAGGGCCCGCGCGCTCTGCGGGTCCACTCGGCCCCCTGATTCACTGTTCCCCCTGTCCCTCATGACGCCAAGGAGATGGGCATGACCCTGCGGGTCGGCGACAAGGCACCGGACTTCACACTGCCCGACCAGACGGGGAAGCAGGTGACGCTCAGCGACCGGCTGGGCGAAAAGGTGGTCGTCCTCTACTTCTATCCCAAGGACAACACCCGCGGCTGCACGGCCGAGGCGTGCAGCTTCCGCGACAGCTACGAGAGCTTCACCGACGCCGGCGCCGAGGTGATCGGCGTCAGCTCGGACTCGGTCGAGTCGCACGAGAAGTTCGCCGGGCGGCACGAGCTGCCGTTCACCCTGCTGGCGGACCGGGACAGGGCGGTGCGCCGGCAGTACGGCGCCACCACGCTGGGCGTGGTCCCCGGCCGGATCACCTTCGTGATCGACCAGGAGGGCGTCATCCGGCACGCGTTCTCCTCGATGACGAACATCGGCGCCCATGTCGACGACGCCCTGACGATCGTCAAGCAGCTCCAGCCCGCGTCCTGAGGATCCCGCGGACCGGCCACCTGTGGGGCGGCGGTGATCGGCCGCCGCCCCGGGCCGTGCGTCAGCGGTAGTTGACGAACTGGAGGGCGAAGTCCAGGTCCTTGCCCTTCAGGAGGGCCTGGATGGCCTGGAGGTCGTCCCGGCTCTTCGAGCTGACCCGCAGTTCGTCGCCCTGCACCTGGGCCTTGACGCCCTTCGGACCCTCGTCACGGATGATCTTCGCGACCTTCTTGGCGTTCTCCTGCGAGATGCCTTCCTCGATCGTCGCGAAGATCTTGTACTCCTTGCCGGAGAGCTGCGGCTCACCCGCGTCCAGCGACTTCAGCGAGATCCCCCGCTTGACCAGCTTGGTCTCGAAGACGTCCAGGATCGCCTTCACGCGCTCCTCGGAGTTCGCCTCCATCAGGATCTTCTCGCCCGACCACGAGATCGACGCCCCGACGTTCTTGAAGTCGTACCGCTGGGAGATCTCCTTGGCGGACTGGTTGAGGGCGTTGTCGACCTCCTGCCGCTCGACCTTCGAGACGATGTCGAAACTGGAGTCGGCCATCTTCAGTGGGCTCCTTGGCTGTGTTCTGTCGGTTGTTCTGTCGGTTCTGCCGGTTCCATCGGTTCCGGACACCTGCGGCCCCACCGGGGACCGCCGCCGGTCCAGCCTAGTCACCCGACCCCGCCGAAGCCCTGATCAATCCGGTGGCGAACCACCCCCGCGTATCGGGTATCGTTTACGTCGTCGCCACGGACCACCGCGCGCACCACAGCGGAAAGTCCGGGGCGTCAGCTCATGGCGGTATGCCCGAGTGGCCAATGGGAACGGACTGTAAATCCGTCGGCTATGCCTACCGTGGTTCGAATCCACGTGCCGCCACATGAGAGAGGGTCCTCGATTCGCGACAGCGCGGAGCGGGGGCCCTCTTCGCTGTGCTCGCCTTCCGGGGCGGGTGCGGACGTCAGGGTCGGGCGGGTTGTCCGAACAGGGCTTCGAGGAGGACGTGTGCGGTATCGAACACTGGGACGAAGCGGGCTTTCCGTCTCCGAGATCGGTTACGGAGCCTGGGGAATCGGCGAGTCCGCCTGGATCGGGGCCAGCGAGGACGAGTCGCTGCGCGCCCTGCACCGGGCGCTCGACCTCGGGGTGAACTTCATCGACACCGCCCGCGGCTACGGCGAGAGCGAGCGGATCGTCGGCAAGGCCGTACGGGAGCGGCCGGCCGGTGAGGTGCTGGTGGCCACCAAGGTGCCGCCGCGCAACGGGAAGTGGCCCGCGCCCGACGGCCTCGACCCGGCGGAGACCTTCCCCGGCGACCACATCCGGCAGAGCGTCGAGACGAGCCTGCGGGCGAGCGGGCTCGACCACTTCGATGTGCTCCAGTTCCACGTGTGGAGCGATGAGTGGGTCGGCCGCGGGGACTGGCTGGAGACGATCGCCGCGCTCAAGGAGGAAGGCAAGATCCGCCTCTTCGGTGTGTCCATCAACGACCACCAGCCGGACAACGCGCTCGCCCTGGTCCGCAGCGGCGCGGTGGACAGCGTCCAGGTCATCCACAACATCTTCGACCAGGCCCCGGCCGACGCGCTCTTCCCCGCCTGCCAGGAGCACGGCGTCGGCGTCATCGTCCGGGTGGCGCTGGACGAGGGCGGTCTGACCGGAGCGGTCACCGCCGGGACGACCTTCCCCGAGGGCGACTTCCGCAACAACTACTTCAAGGGCGACCGGCCCGCCGAGGTCGAGCGCCATGCGGACGCGATCACCGCCGAACTCGGCATCGCCCGCGAGGAACTGGCCGAGACCGCCCTGCGCTTCGTGCTGAGCGCCCCGGCCGTCTCCACGGTCATCCCCGGCATGCGCAGCGTCCGCAACGCCGAGCGCAACGCCGCCGTCAGCGACGGGCGCCTGCTCGACGCCGACCGGCTGGCCCTGCTCGCCAAGCACCGCTGGCAGCGCAACTTCTACAGCTGACGTCCAGGCGTCGTCCTGGGGTCCCGACAGCCCGCGCCGCGTCCGGCGGCGCGGGCCGTCAGCCGTACGTCACAAAGCCCGCGAGCCTCTCAGCCCCGCGCCACCGCGCCCACCGCTTCCCGTACCGCCGTACCGCCGGAGATCAGCTCCAGCGTCAGTCCGGCCGTCCCCGGCTCGTCCAGCAGCGCCACCAGCGTCGTCGCCACGTCCTCGCGCGGGACGGAACCGCGCCCGGTGGACGTGGCGGAAAGGGCGATCCGGTCGGTCGGGTCGGCGTCGGTCAGGGCGCCGGGGCGCACGATCGTCCAGTCCAGGCCCGTACGCGCGCGGATCGCGTCGTCGGCCGCGCCCTTCGCGCGCAGATAGGCCGTGAAGACCGGGTCCGAGCCCTCGGCCTGGGCGTTCGCGCCCATGGAGGAGATCACGAGGAACCGGCGTACGCCCGCGCGCTCGGCGGCGTCCGCGAGCAGGACGGCGGCCGCGTGGTCGACCGTCTGCTTGCGCTCGGTGCCGCTGCCCGCACCCGCGCCGGCCGCGAAGACGGCCGCGTCGGCGCCGCGCAGCACCCCGGCCACCTCGTCCACCGTCGCCGACTCCAGGTCCAGGACGACCGGCTCGGCGCCCAGCGCCCGCAGGTCGTCGGCCTGGGCGGGGTTGCGGATCAGCCCCACCACGGTGTCCCCGCGGCTGGTGAGCAGCCGCTCCAGCCGCAGCGCGATCTTCCCGTGTCCACCCGCGATCACCGTACGCATGGTCCGACGTTACGCCTCGCGATGGGACTGCCGTGGGAGGTCGAGGGCGACTTCGCTCGCCGAGTCGCAGTATTCGCGCACCGCGCTGGTCCGGGAGACCACCCGGCCGCGGTGGATGACGACACGGCTGTACGCCAGCGACAGCACGCCCGCGAGGCTGTCGCCGCGTACCGCGAGGAGTTCGGCGGGGAAGCCGGCCTCCACCCGTACCTCCGGAAGGCCCAGCACGGCCCGCGCCTGACCGCTGATCAGACCGTACGACCGCTGCGGCCCGCACTCGCCGTGCGAGGCCAGCAGGAAGGCCGCCTCCAGCGGGTCGCCGCGCCCGACCGGGTTGGAGAGGTCGCCGAGCGCGCCGCTGCCCGCGGCGACGCGTACCCCGGCCGCGCGGAGGCGGCGCACGGGGGCGACGCCGCCCCGGTCGATCAGCCCGCAGCCGCCCTGCGGGAGGGCGACCACGGAGATCCCGGCGGCCGCCAGCCGTTCCGCGGTACGGGCCACCGCGTCGGGGCCCAGCGTGCCGAGCCGGTGGCAGGGGCCGAGGGTGACCCCGGGCCGCAGCCCCCCGGCCATCGCGGCCAGCCGGGCCAGTCGCGCGGCGTCACCGGCGGCGGTGTGCAGATCGACCGGCAGCCCGAACTCGGCGGCCGTCGTCAGCACGGCCTCCACATATCCGCTCGGGTCGGGGTCGAGGTCCGGGCAGCCGCCGACCACCGCGGCGCCCATCTTGAGCGCGTCCCGCAGCATCGCCAGGCCGTCCGCGCCGGCGACGCCGGTCAGCATCCGGGGCACCGCGACGGCCTGCACGTCGATCAGCCCGCGCAGCGCCTGCCGGGCCTGGAGGACGGCCTCCAGGGCGCGCAGCCCCTGGACGTCGCCGATCCGTACGTGGCTGCGCACGGCGGTGGCGCCGTGGCCGAGCTGGAGCAGCGCGGCCTCGGTGGCCCGGCGCTGTACGTCCTCGGTGTCGCCTGACGGCGGGCCGCCCGCGGTGAGGGCGAGGTCGAGATGGGCGTGCGGCTCGACGGGCGCGGGCAGCAGCAGATAGCCGCGCAGGTCGACGCGGGTGCCGTCGGAGGGCCGGGCGGCCGGGGCGGCGAGGCTGCCCGCGGTGCCGACGGCCTCGATCCGCGCGCCGCTCAGCCGTACGTCGACGGTCCGGCCGTCGGTCAGCCGGGCGCCGCACAGCAGCAGGGTGGCGGTCTCCGCGGCGGTGCCGCGGGGGCTGTCGGTCATCGCGCTCCTCCGGTGCGGGCCTGGCGGGCGGTGGGAGGCAGGATCACGGGCGACGGGGTCGGGGGTCCGAGCCTAGGGGTCGGCGCGGCGCACGCTCGGCAGGAGGGCATTAGTCGTACTGGTGAGGGTCGTGGGGAAGGTGTCCGCGGGGCCCGATGTGCCCTGGGGGATACGGATTTCACGTATCGCCGCGGACCGTGTAATGTCTTCCTCGCTCGCCCCAATAGCTCAGTCGGTAGAGCGTCTCCATGGTAAGGAGAAGGTCTACGGTTCGATTCCGTATTGGGGCTCTGATGGATCGGTTCCCCGCCTTTGTCGGCGGGGGCCAGTTCGTCGCAGCGGCGTAGCTCAGTCGGTAGAGCAAGCGGCTCATAATCGCTGTGTCACCGGTTCAAGTCCGGTCGCCGCTACTCTACGTAGCCGATTGCGGGATCGGTCCCTCGATCGGCTACTATTCCTATGTTCATAACCCCGTTCGTCAAGGAGCACTCACGTGGCCGCCACCGACGTCCGCCCGAAGATCACGCTGGCCTGCGTGGAGTGCAAGGAGCGGAACTACATCACCAAGAAGAACCGGCGTAACGACCCGGACCGTCTTGAGATGAAGAAGCACTGCCCGCGTTGCAACGCGCACACCGCGCACCGCGAGACGCGCTGACGCTCTGTAGTCCACGCCACCGTACGTCACCAGACGTACACGGCAGGCCGTAGCATCCCCGCACGATCCGTAACATCATCGCGAGGCTGTCCCCGTGTCATCACTGGGGGACGGCCTCGTGGCATATTTCGACGTTCATGTACCCGGAGGTTGCCGATGGCTCTGGACCAGTCCTTCGTGGGGCGGACTTATCCGCCCGAGCCCGCCTATGAGGTCGGCCGGGAGAAGATCCGCGAATTCGCCGAGGCGATCGGCGACGGCAGTCCCGTGTACACCGACCCGGAGGCGGCCAAGGCGCTCGGTTACCCGGATGTGATCGCTCCGCCGACCTTCGCCTTCATGCTCACCTACCGGGCGGCGGGCGCGGTCCTGATGGACCCCGAACTCGGTCTCGACTACAGCCGCATGGTGCACGGCGACCAGTCGTTCGCGTACAAGCGTCCGGTACGGGCCGGCGACCGGCTCTCGGTCACCTCGACGATCGAGGCGATCAAGTCGATGGCGGGCAACGAGATCCTGGACATCCGCGGCGAGGTCCACGAGGCGTCGGGCGAGCACGTGGTGACGACGTGGATGAAGCTGGTCGTACGACCCGCCGAAGACCCGGCGGACAGCCCGGCGGCGGAGAACCCGGCGGCGGAGAACCCGGCGGACGAGTCCAGGGCTCCGGCGGAAACGGCACCGGAAGCAGCACCGGAACCGGTAGCGGCAGCGGCGAAGAGCGACACGGCGGGCGGGGAGGCGTGATGGCGGCGAAGATCGCTTACGAGGACGTCGAGGTCGGCACCGAACTGCCCGCGGGCAGCTTCCCGGTGACAAGGGCCACGCTGATCCGCTACGCGGGCGCGTCCGGCGACTTCAACCCGATCCACTGGAACGAGAAGTTCGCCCGCGAGGTCGGTCTGCCGGATGTGATCGCCCACGGCATGTTCACCATGGCCTCGGCGATCCGGGTCGTCACCGACTGGACCGGCGACCCCTCGGCGGTGGTCGAGTACGGCGTGCGGTTCACCAAGCCGGTCGTCGTCCCCAATGACGACAAGGGCGCGCTCATCGAGGTGACCGCGAAGGTCGGCGCGAAGCTGGAGGACGGCCGGGTCCGGGTCGACCTCACGGCGACCTCCGCGGGCCAGAAGGTGCTCGGCAAGTCCCGCGCGGTGGTCCAGCTCGGCTGAGGCCAGGGCTGCGGTACGGCTCGGCCGATGCCCGCGCGGCGGCTGGGACACCAGTGGCGGCAGGGGCACGGCAGGCGATGGCGGACCCCGGCGAGGGCGTCCGCTCCGCCGGTGGTCCAGTGCCGGAAAATGTCCCTGAACTCGCCCTGACCTGGGCCAACGCCCTTGTTCTGGAACGGATTTGGCGGGTGTGGGGCCCTCCGGTATGGTCCCCGGCATGGTGACCGCTCCTGCCGAAGGCGTGTCGAGAGCGCAGTCAGCCGTGCCCGCCGAGTACCTCGCGGATCAGGGGGCGGGACACGGTGGCGCCGTGCGGAGCAGGTCCCGAGTCGCGCTGGAGTTCGCGGGCGGCCGTACTGGAACCGCCTCGCTCACCTGGGGTCAGCGGGCCATCTGGCGGGCGATCGAGCGGACCCGGCCGGGCGACCACTACTTCAACTCCAGCCGTACGCTGCGGCTCGACGGCAATCGGGCGTTCACCGTGCCGCAGGTGCTGGCCGCGCTGCGACAGGTGGTCGAGCGGCACGAGGCCCTGCGCACCCGGCTGGTCCCGGGCGCGGACGAACCCCGTCAACAGCTGTACGCGGCGGGGGAGATGACCGTCGACCTGGTGGGGACCGGGACGCCGGGTCCGGCCGCCGACAAGGACAACGACACCGTCGCGGCGGTTGCTCAGCGCCTGGCTGCTCTCTACTGCGCCCGCGGCTACGACTACACCGACGCGTGGCCGGTCCGGATCGGCATCGTGGCCGGCGCCGACAACCTGCCGCGCGCGGTGGTGATGGGCTTCTGCCATGTCGCCACCGACTACACGGGCAGCGGTGTGGTGATGCGCGACCTGGCCGCCGCGCTGGACGGCACATTGGCCCCCGCGCCCGGCGCCGTGCAGCCGCTGGACCTCGCCCGTCACCAGGAGTCGCCCGACGGACGGCGGAGAGCCGAGGCGTCGGCCCGCTGGTGGGAGCGCTCCCATCAGCGTATCCCCGTCTCCATGTTCGAGAAGGAGCACTTCGCTCCGGAGCAACCCCGCTTCCAGCGCCTTGAGTTGATCTCCCCGGCGCTGGCGAAGGCGCTGCCCGGGGTCGCCGCCCGGGCGTCGGTGAGTACGGCCACCACGCTGATCGCCGCCTCTGCCGCCGCACTGCGGGAGTTGACGGGACATCGGATCTGCGCGCTGCTGGCGATCAGCGGCAACCGGGTGGGCGCCACGGTCCGGGAAATGGTCAGCACGCTCTCCATGGAGGCCCTGCTGGTGGTCGAGGTGGACGGCGCCGACACCTTCGACGAGCTCCAGCGCCGGGCGGGCCGGGCCACGCTGGCCGGTTACCGGCACGGGGACTACGACGAGCGCGACCGGGAGCGCGTCGTCGCGGCGGAGTCGGCGGTACGCGGCGCGCCGGTCCACCCGTACTGCTGTGTCAACGACCTTCGGACCGAACGCCGGGGCCCGGGCGCCGCGACCCGGGAACGGGCGCGTCCGCGCGAGCTGCTGGACAGGACGCGACTGCGGCCGCTGTCGCCGCTGGAACGGCTGGGATGCCGTTTCTGTCTGCACATCGCGGACGCGCCCGGGGGTCTGTCCCTCCAGGTCACGGCGGACACCGGCTATCTGCCGGTCAAGGGCATGCGGGACTTCGCACTCGGGGTCGAGCGCCTGGTCGTGTCGGCCGCCGACGGCGATGTGGCCCTGTCCGCGCCGCTCTGACGGCGGGCCCGGGTCGGGACGGAACCGCGCAAGACGAACGCTTGGCTGATGCGGGTTGTGCATGAGGGGGCATCACAGCTGTGAGTACGACTGTCGTCGCCGGGATCACGCTCGGCGACCTTCTGCGGGACCGCGTCCGCGCGCAGCCCGACCGGATCGCCCTGTGCTCCGACACGGGAGCCCAACTGGGCTTCTCCGACTGGTGGGAGCGCTCCCAAAGGGTGGCTGGCGCGCTTCTGGCCAAGGGTGTACACGCCGGGGACCGGGTGGCGCTCGTCTTCGGCACCCGGGACTGGCTCGACTACGCCGTCGCCTATTGCGGGACCCTGCTCGCGGGCGCGGTGGCCGTACCGGTCTCCGACGGCCAGCCCGCGGAGGCCGTCGCCTACGTACTCGACCACAGCGGCGCGTCCGCGGTGCTGCTCGGCCGGCACGCGCGGGTCTCCGGCGGCGGGCGCTGGGCGCTGCCGCTCGCCGAACTGGAAGCCGGCCGCGGCGTGGACGAGTTGCCGTGCGTCCGCCCCGAGGATCTGGCCCAGGTGCTCTACACCTCGGGAACCACCGGGCGCCCCAAGGGAGTTGCCGCCACCCACGCCAATCTCACCTACGGTCTGCGGACCGGCCTCAAGCACCGCCCGCTGGCGCACTCCGCGCACTTTCTGCACACCTTCCCCGTCGGCACCAACGCCGGGCAGAACATGCTGCTCAACGCGGTGTACGCGCACCCGGCCGCCCTGGTCGCGGGCCGCTTCACACCCGGCAGGTTCGCCCGCCTGATCGAGCAGCGGCAGGTCGGCAGCGTCTTCCTGGTCCCCGCGATGGCCGCCGAACTCCTCAACTCCGGCGCCCACACCCGCCACGACCTGTCCTGCGTACGGCTGCTCGGCTCGACGGCCGCCGCGCTGCCGCCCGCGCTCGCCGCCCGGCTCGCGGCCGCCTTCCCCCGGGCCACCCTGGTCAACTACTACACCTCCACCGAGGCCGCGCCCGCGCAGACCGCGATGGTCTACGACCCGCGCAGGCCCGACGCTCTCGGCCGCGCGGTCCGGGGAGCGGTCCGGGTCGCGGGCCCCGACGGGCGGGCGCTGCCGGCCGGCGAGGTGGGTCTTGTGCTGCTGCGGACGCCGGGCGCGCAGCGCAGTTACTACCGCGACCGGCAGGCCGGGCTCGGGGTCTTCGCGCCCGGCTGGGTGCGGATGGGCGACGTCGGCTATCTGGACGAGGAGGGCTATCTGCACCTGGTCGACCGGGAGAGCGACATCATCAAGTCGGGGGCCTTCAAGGTCTCGACGCTCCAGGTCGAGGCGGCGCTGCTCGAACACGCCGATGTCCTGGAGGCGGCGGTCGTCGGGCTGCCGCACCCGGTGCTCGGGCGCAGTGTCGCGGCGGCGGTGGTGACGCGGAGCGCGCTCGACCCGGCGGCGCTGCGGCGTTTCCTGGCCGACCGGCTGGCCGCGCACGAGATCCCGTCCCGGCTGGTCGCCCTCGACGCCCTGCCGCGCAACGAGGTGGGCAAGCCGCTGAAGAACCGTGTCCGCGAACTGCTGGAGCGGGCACCGGCGTAGCGCCGCCGCTTCGGGGGCGTACGTCCTTGGTCCGGCCGCCGACGGCCGGCCGGCCCCGTCGGTCGCCACCGCCCGCCACCGGCCGTCATGCACCCGCACATGAGCACCGCACGTCCCCGTACCGATCGGCTCAGCAAGGAGCGTTCAGCATGGCACCGACCGCCACCTCCGCTCAGCGGGGGATCTGGTTCACCGAGCGATGCGGCCCGGTGGGCGCGGCCTACCACATGGCCCTGCGCATCGGCTTCGAAGTCGGCCTGGACCGGCGGGCCTTGGCGGACGCCTGCGCGGCGGTCGTACGCGACCACCCCCTGCTGGACGCGGCCTTCGCCGAGGTGGAAGGTGTCCTCGTGCCGCGCCCGTGCGGCCGTACGGCCGAGCCGGTCCGGGTGGACTGCGCCGGGGACGACCCGGCGGGCCTGGAGAAGCGGATCGCGGACGCGGTCGCCGTGCCCTTCGACCTGTCGGCCGGACCGCTGATCCGGTTCACGCTCTTCGAACTCGCCGACGGGGGAGCGGAGTTGCTGGTCGTCGCCCACCACGCGGTGTTCGACGGCATGTCGAAGGACGTCCTGGCCGACGCGCTGGCGGGACACTACGCCGCTGCCCTCACCGGTTCCGCGGCCCCCGCCCGGCCCGCCGCGCCTCCGCCGGAAGCGGCCCTCACCGAACAGCAACTCGCCGACGCCCGGCGGTGGTTCGACCGGCGGTGGACCGAGCCAGGACCGTTGCTGCTCCCGGGCGCCCGGCACGGATCGGTGACCGCGGCGCCGGGCGCGGAGGTCGAGTGGACGCTGCCGGCCGCGCTCGACACCGCGCTGACCGCGACCGCGCGGCGGCTGTCCGCGAGCCGGTTCGAACTCCTGCTCGCCGCCGTACACGCGCTGCTGCGCCGCTACGGCAACACCGATCCGGCCGTCTCCGTCGCCATGTCCACCCGCGGGCCCGAACAGCGCGCTCTGATCGGCCCGTTCGTCAACGAACTGCCGCTGCGGGCGCCCGCGGGGAGCGGCCACAGCTTCGCCGTACTCGTCCACGCCCTGCACACCGAACTGCGCGAGGCCAACCGGCACCGGGCCGTACCGCCGGGCGCGGTCGTCGCCGGACTGACGCCCAGGACCGGGCTCACCCCGGCGTCCCTCGGCTACCGCAGACGTGCCGCCGCGCCCGAATTCCCCGGCGTACGGACCCGGGTGCGCTGGATGGTCTTCAACCGGACGGCCCGTAACACCTTTCACCTCCAGGCGGTCGAGGGCCCCGAGGGCTGCGAGCTGAGCCTCCAGTACCCGGCCGGGGTGCTCGACCGCGAGCAGGCCCTGCGGATCACCGGGCACCTGGAGACGCTGCTGGGCGCCGCGCTGGCCGACCCGGACCTGCCGGTGGCGGACCTGCCGCTGCCCGCCGCACCCGAACTGCGCCTGCTGCTGCGCGAATGGAACGCCACAGGCCGGGACTACCCGGCCGACCGTACGGTGGTCGACCTCTTCGACGCCCAGGCCGCCGCCCGCCCCGACGCGCTCGCCGTCACGGGCCCCGGCGGCGGACTGACGTACGCGGAACTGCGGGCGCGCTCGGTGGAGTTGGCGGTACGGCTGCGCGCGGCGGGGATCGGACCGGGCGCGCTGGTCGGGGTGCATCTGCACCGGACCGAGCGGGCGGTGGTGGCGCTGCTGGGCGTACTGCGGTCGGGGGCCGCGTACGTGCCGCTCGACCCGGCGTACCCGGCGGACCGGCTGGCCTACGTGCTGGCGGACTCGGGCGCGGCGCTGCTGCTCGCGGACGGCGAGTTGGAACCTCGGCTGGCCGCGCGGGCGCCGGGCGTGCTGCGGCTGGACGTACCGGGCCCAGGGAGTGCTGGAGCCGCGCACTCGGCGGACGACTCGGCGTCCCTGCCGCCGACCGAACCCGCCGGACTCGCCTATGTGCTCTACACCTCCGGCTCCACCGGGCGCCCGAAGGGCGTGGCCGTCGGGCATCGCGCGCTGGTCAATCTGCTCACCTCCTTCGCGGCCGATCTGGACTCCGGCCCCGGGCACGTATGGCTCGGGCTGACCTCGCTGTCGTTCGACATCTCCGGCCTGGAGACGTTTCTCCCGCTGATCACCGGCGGGCGGCTGGTGGTCGTACCCGACGGGATGGCGCTCAACGGGCCCGCCCTGCTGCGGCTGATCGCGGCGGAAGGGGTCACGCACGCGCAGGCCACGCCGTCCGGCTGGCGGGTGCTGCTGGCCGGCGGTCTGCGGCGGGCCGCCTTGGAGGAGTCAACCGGTCCGGCCGGCCTGACCGCATTGGTCGGCGGCGAGGCGCTGCCCCTGGCGCTGGCCCGGGAGCTGCGCGCGGCGACCGCCCGGCTGCTCAATGTCTACGGGCCCACGGAGACGACGATCTGGTCCACCCGGTGGGAGGTCCCCGAGCGGCCGGAACGGGTGAGCATCGGGACGCCGATCGGCAACACCCGGGTCCATGTCGTCGACGAACGGCTGCGGCCCGCGCCCGTCGGCGTCCCCGGCGAGCTGCTGATCGGCGGCGACGGCCTCGCCGACGGCTATCTCGGGCGGCCGGGCCCGACCGCCGACCGCTTTGTGCCCGACCCCTTCGGGCCGCCGGGCGCTCGGCTCTACCGCACCGGAGATCTGGCCGCGTGGAACGCGGCCGGGGAGGTGGACTTCCTCGGACGAATGGACGACCAGGTGAAGATGCGCGGCCACCGGATCGAGGTGGGCGAGATCGAGTCCCGCCTGCTGGAACATCCGGACATCGCGGGCGCGGCCGTCGTGGCCGAGCCCGACCCCCAGGGCGAGGCACGGCTGATCGCCTACCTGGTGGGCGAGGGGGCGCCGCCGCCCGAGGGCGCGGAGATACGGGCCTTCCTGGCCCGGCGGCTGCCGGCGGCCATGGTGCCGCAGCTCTTCGTCCCGCTGGACGCGCTGCCGCTGACGCCCAACGGGAAGCTGGACCGCAAGGCGCTGCCGACAGCCACTGCGGCGCCTGTCGAGTCCTCGCCCGGGGGCGCTGACAGCGACGTCACCCGGGAACTGCTGGCGATCTGGGCCGAGGTGCTGGGGACGCCCGATGTCGGCCCGGACGACGACCTGTTCGACCTGGGCGGGCACTCTCTGACGATCATTCAGATCGGAGTGCGCATCCGTGAACGCTTCGACGTGGAGCTGGACTTCGACGTCTTCTTCGACAC
Organism: Streptomyces sp. NBC_00223; assembly: GCF_036199905.1. Lineage (NCBI taxonomy): Bacteria > Bacillati > Actinomycetota > Actinomycetes > Kitasatosporales > Streptomycetaceae > Streptomyces > Streptomyces sp. NBC_00223. Next base: position 5,041,564 of record NZ_CP108109.1, read on the forward strand.
CCCGACCGTGACGGGCATCGCCCGGGTCGTGGAGGCCGCGCTGTGACCGACGCGAAGGAGCAGGGCGTGCTGGAGGTACTGGCGGAGCTGGCCGCGGCCGCCACGGACGGTGAAGTCAAGCCCGCGGAGCTGCTGTCGAGGCCCGAGGTGCCGCTCCAGGCGCTCGGCGTCGGCTCGTTGGGCAAGCTGCGGCTGGTGGACGCGGTCGAGGCGTACTTCGACGTGCTGCTCGACCTCGACGGCGAGGACGACGTGCTGGAGAGCCTTGCCACGGTGGCCGCGTACCTCGACGGCCGGGCCGGGGGAGCGCGATGACCGCGACGCGCGGCCCCCTGCCGTCTGGCCGCCCGGCGGGACCGCCCGCCGGGCGATCGACGCCTTGGACCCTGATGCGGCCCCCGGTGGCCCGGCCCGCGTGGCCCGCACGGTCGCGCGACTGCCTGCCCCGCGTGGTGGGTTGCCGCGGCGACCGCGGCCTGGCCGCCTGGTGCCTCCGCCCGGCCGGTCTCTCCGGCCCGTCCGGCGCGGCCTGTCGGCCCGGAGTGTCCGCGCCGACGCGCGCACGTCATGGGCGCCCGGGTTCTGGCTCGTACTCGTGTACCGCCCTGCTCAGAGCAGCGTTCCGCGTGGTCGGCGGCTGCGGCGGCCGTGGCTCGGCCGTCTGGTGGGGCCGCCCGTCCCGCGCAGGCCGCCTGGCCGGAGTGTCCGGGCCGACGCGCGCACGTCATGGGCGCCCGGGTTCGGGCCCCTACCCGCGCGTCACCCCGCTCAGCGCAGCGTTCCGCGTGGTTGGCGAGTGCGGCGGCCGTGGCTCGGCCGTCTGGCGGGGCCGCACGTCCCGCGCAGGCCGCCTGGCCGGAGTGTCCGTGCCGACGCACGCATGTCATGGGTGCCCAGGTTCTGGCTCGTACTCGTGTACCGCCCTGCTCAGAGCAGCGTTCCGCGTGGCTGGCGGCTGTGGCCCGGCCGCCCGGCGCCACCACCCGGCCGGCGCGGCCCGCCGGGCCGGAGTGCCCGTGCCGTCGCGCGCCCGCCACCGGCGCCCCGGTCCGGGCCCGGGTCCGGGCCCGGACCCGCACCGCATCACCCCGCCCAGCGCAGCGTCCCGCACACCACCAGGAGGTCACCGGTGACCGGCACCGAGGACGGCGGCGGCACCGTATCCGCCGACTACCCCGTCACCCCCGAGCAGCGACGGCTCTGGCTGACGCAGCAGATCCACCCGGACGACGCGGGCTACAACGTCTACCCGGCCATGCGCTGGCGCGGCCCGCTCTCCGTCCCCGCGCTCCAGCAGGCATTCGACCGTGTCGAGGCACGGCACGAGATCCTGCGCACCCGCTTCGCGGCCGACCCGGGCACCGGCGAGGTCGGGCAGTACGTCTTGGCGCCCCGAGGCATCCCGCTGGAGCACCTGGACGTCGACCCCGCCACGGCCGACGACCCGGCCGCGCTCGCCGCGCTGCTCGGCCGCTGGGTCAACGCCCCCTTCGACCTGGCCCGCCCGCCGTTGCTGCGCCCGGTGCTGCTCACCGCCGCGCCCGACCACCATGTGCTGGCGATACCGATCCACCACATCGTCACCGACGGCTGGTCCCTCGGGCTGCTCCTCGACGAGCTGATGGAGTGCTACGAGGACGCCCTCGCCGACCGTCCGGACCCCCAAGCTCCTGGCGAACGAGCCCAGTTCGGCCCGTACGCGGTCTCCGAGACGGTCCGGCTCGCGGGACCGGACGGCGAGAAGGCCCTGACGTACTGGACCGGGAGGCTCGCCGGACTCCCCGTGCTCGAACCGCCGTTGGACCGCCCGCGGCCCAAGGACCCCGCGCACCGGGCCGCGTTCTCGGTCGTACGGCTGCCCGCCGACCTCACCGCGGCGGTCGAACAGCTCGCGCGCGCCGAACGCGCCACCGTCTTCATGGTGTTGCTCGCCGCCTACCAGGCCCTGCTGTCGCGCTGGACCGGGCAGGACGACTTCGGCGTCGGCACCCCGCTCGCGGGCCGTCACCGGCTGGAGCACGAAGCCGTGCTCGGCTACCTCACCAAGACCGTCGTGATCCGCGCCGACCTCGACGGCCGTCCGGACTTCGCCACCCTGCTGCGCCGGGTCCGCTCCGCCGTCATGGGCGCCTTCGCCCACCCGGATCTGCCCGTCGAGCAGGTCGTCTCGGCCCTCGGGCTGCGCGGCGACGGCAGCCGCCCACCGCTCTTCCAGACCGTACTGGTCCTCCAGAGTCAGCGGCAGACGGCCGGCGCGACCGGCCGCACCCCCAAGGGCGTTGTCCTGGAGCCGGTCGAATCGGGTTACGACCAGGCCAAGTTCGACCTGATGCTGGACATGTGGCGGGACGGCGACGCGTACGTGGCCTCCTTCGCCTACGACCGCGAGCTGTTCGAGGCGGAGTCCGTCGACCGGCTGGCCCGCGGCTATGTCGACCTGCTGGCCGCGGCCGTCGCCGATCCGCACCGCCCGGCCGGGGAGCCGGTCGGCGACGACCTCGCCGAGCAGGCCGGGTTCGCCGACGGCGGACCGCTGCCCGCGCACGCGCCGACCGTTCCCGAGGCGTTCGCCGCGCAGGCCGCCCGTACCCCGGACGCCTGCGCGGTGGAGTACCGGGACACCCGGATCGCCTACCGCGAGCTGGACGAGCGCTCCACGGCCCTGGCCGCCCGGCTGGCCGCCGCCGGGGTAAGGGACGGCGTGGTCGCCGTCCACGCCGAGCCCTCCGCCGAGCTGATCGTCCGCCTGCTCGCGGTCTGGAAGGCCGGCGCCGCCTACCTGCCGATCGACCCGGCGCTGCCCGCCGAACGCGTCCGCCTCATGCTCGACCGAGGCGGCGCGCGGCTGACGCTCGGCGACGCGGACGAGCTGCGCGCGGGCGACGGGGACGAGGACGAACTGCCCGCCGGCGACGGGGACGAGCTGCCCGTCGGCGCGGACGGCCTGCCCGCCGAGCCGCTGCCCGGCTTCACCCCCGCCGCCCCCGCGCCCGGCCGGCCCGCGTACGTCCTCTACACCTCGGGCACCACCGGCGAACCCAAGGCCGTGGTCGTCCCGCACGAGGCCGTGGCCGCCCGGGTGCACTGGATGGCGGGTCCCGACGGCTACGCGCTCGCCCCCGCCGACCGGGTCGCCCAGTGCGCCTCCGCGGGCTTCGACACCCACGTGGAGGAGATCTGGCCCGCGCTGATCTCGGGCGCCCGCTGCGTCGTGGTCCCCGGCGGCGGCCGGATGCTGCCCGATCTGCTGCGCACCCCGGCCGGCGCCGCGCTCACCGTCCTCGACCTGACCACCGCCCACTGGCAGGAGCTGGTCTCCCTCGGCCTGCTCGGCGACACGGTCGCCTGGCCGCCCGCGCTGCGGCTGGTCGTACTCGGCGGCTCCGAGGTCACCGCGGCCTCGGTCGCCCAGTGGCGGGAGCTGCACGGGGACGCCGTACGCCTGGTCAACACCTACGGCCCCACCGAGGCCACCGTCATCGCCACCTCGGCGGACCTCGGCGCCGCCGACACCCTGCGGCGTCCGCCGCTGGGCCGGCCGCTGCCGGGCGTACGGGCCTACGTGCTGGACGAGCGGCTGCGCCCGGTGCCGCCCGGGTCGCCGGGGGAGCTGTGCCTGGGCGGTACGGGCCTGGCCCTCGGCTACCTCGGGCGCCCGGACCTGACCGCCGACCTCTTCCTGCCCGACCCGTACGGCGCGCCCGGCGGCCGTCTCTACCGGACCGGCGACCGGGCCCGGTGGCGTACGGACGGCACGCTGGAGTTCCTGGGCCGCGGCGACGACCAGGTCAAGATCCGCGGCTACCGGGTGGAGCCCGCCGAGGTCGAGAACGTGCTGCTGGGCCACCCGGACGTGGTCAGGGCCGCCGTACTCGCCCACGAGGGCGCGCTGCTGGCCTTCGCGGTGGTACGCGGCGGCGACCCGGCCGCCGGGACCGCCCTGCGTGACCACCTGGCCGAGCGGCTGCCCGCCTACCAGGTGCCCGCCGCCGTGGACGTGGTCACCGCGCTGCCGCTGACCGCCAACGGCAAGCTCGACGTCCCCGTGCTGCTGGCGGTGGCCCGCTCCCGGCGGGCGCGGACGGCCGAGTTCGTGGCGCCGCGCACGGACGCCGAGGCGCTGGTGGCCGAGATCTGGCAGGAGGTGCTGGGCGTGGAGAAGGCCGGCGCGCTCGACGACTTCTTCGAGCTGGGCGGGGACTCCCTGCTGGTCACCCGGGTGGTGGCCCGGGTCCGGGCGCTGGTCGAGGTGGACCTCCAGATACGGGACGTGTTCGACCGGCCGGGCCTGGACGGGCTGGCCGGACGGATCGAGGAACTGCTCGTCGAGGAGATCGACGGGCTCGACGACGTCGAGGCGGCCGCGGCGCTGAACGCGGAGCCGGTGGGCGCGGACAGGAGCGGGCGATGAGCGGGATGAGCGGATCGGACGACGTGTATCTGGTCGTATCGAACGACGAGGGCCAGCACTCGGTGTGGTGGGCGGACCGTGACCTGCCGCCGGGCTGGCGGCCCGAGGGCTTCCGCGGCACCCGGGAGGAGTGCCTGACCCGTATCGACGAGATCTGGACCGACCTCCGCCCCCTCAGCGCCCGCTGAGCGGGGGCGGCTACGTCCCCCCGCTTTTCGGCCCGCCCCCGCCCTCCACGACGAGCGCCCCTCCCCCGACCTCCACCCCGCGAAGGTCCCCCCGGGGCCGTGGGCGTTTCGCGCCTGCGACTGGCCGCGTATCCGGAGGGGGCCCGAGGCGGTCTTGACAGAGGAAGTGATTGACCAATAACTTTGTCTCCATGGTCAGGATGAGTGCAGAGGAGCGACGCGAGAGCGTCATCCGCGCGGCGATGAGCGAGTTCGCCCACGGCGGCTACAGGGGCACGTCCACGGAGGCGATCGCCCGCCGGGTGGGCGTCTCGCAGCCCTACCTCTTCCGGCTGTTCCCGAACAAGCAGGCCATCTTCCTCGCGGCCGCGACCTACTGCCTGGAGACCACCCGCCAGGTCTTCCACGACGCGGCGAAGGATCTGCCGGCCGAGGACAAGCTGCCCGCGATGGCCACCGCGTACCAGCGGCTGATCCAGGAGGACCCCGAGCGGCTGCTGATGCAGATGCAGACGTACGCCGCGGTGGCCGCCGAGGAGGCGGCCGGGGACCACGAGTTCGGCGAGGCCGTACGGCGGCAGTGGCAGGGGCTGTGGGACACCGTGCACCTGGAGCTGGGGGCCGATGTCGACGAGACGACGACCTTCCTGGCATACGGGATGCTCATCAACACCCTGGTGTCGCTGGGTTTTCCGGCCGGGCATCCCAACTGGAACGGTTTCTATGTGGTTGCCCGACCCACCGCCTAGGACGCGAAGAGGTCACTCGTCCGGGTGGTCGGCTTCGTTTTGCGCAGGAAAGTTAGTCATCAATAACTAATCCGTAGGGGGAAGACCCGATGAACGGAACATCAGCCAAGCCGCCGGGCGATGCACGGCCGGGCAGTACGCGGCCGGCGAGCGCCGCCTGGGCGCTGATCATCACCAGCGTCGCCGGATTCATGGCGGCGCTCGACAACCTCGTCGTCACCACCGCGCTGCCCTCCATCCGCGAGGACCTCGGCGGCGCGCTGTCCGACCTGGAGTGGACGGTGAACGCGTACACGCTCACCTTCGCCGTCATCCTGATGTTCGGCGCCTCGCTCGGCGACCGCTTCGGACGGCGGCGGCTCTTCCTGGTCGGCCTGACCATCTTCACCGCGTCCTCGGCCGCCGCGGCCCTCGCGCCCGGCATCAACGAGCTGATCGCCGCACGTGCCGTCCAGGGCGTCGGGGCGGCCGTCATGATGCCGCTCACCCTCACCCTGCTCACCGCGGCCGTGCCTGCCGAGCGCCGCGGGATGGCGTACGGGATCTGGGGCGCCGTCAACGGTCTGGCCGTCGCCAGCGGACCCCTCATCGGCGGCAGCCTGACCGAGCACATCTCCTGGCACTGGATCTTCTGGCTGAACGTCCCGATCGGCGTCGCCCTCATCCCGCTCGCCCGCCTGCGCCTCAACGAGTCGACCGCGCCCGGCGCCCGGCTCGACGCCCGCGGCACCCTGCTGATCAGCCTCGGCCTCTTCGGCGTCGTCTACGCGCTGGTCAACGCGACCTCCCACGGCTGGACCAGCGGACGCGTACTGGCCGGGCTGATCGGCGGGACGCTGCTGGTGGCCGCGTTCGTCCGGCACGGGTTCGTCGCGCGGCGGCCGATGCTGCCCATGCGGCTCTTCGCCAACCGCGGCTTCGCCTCGGTCAACGCGGCCAGCACGCTGATGTTCGTCGGTATGTTCGGGTCGATCTTCCTGCTGAGTCAGTTCCTGCAGACCGTGATCGGCTACAGCCCCACCGAGGCGGGGCTGCGGATGCTCCCGTGGACCGGGATGCCGATGATCGTCTCCCCGATCGCGGGGTACGTCTCCGACCGGATCGGCGGCCGGTGGGTCGCGGCCCTCGGACTCGCGCTCCAGGCGATCGGACTCGCCTGGTTCGCGGTCATCGTCTCGCCGGACGTCTCCTACGTGGCCCAGCTGCCCGCGCTGGTCATCAGCGGGACGGGAATGGCGCTGTTCATCGCGCCCGCGACGAATCTGATGATGCAGTCCGTGCGGGGCGAGGAGACGGGGATCGCCTCCGGCGCGAACAACGCGCTGCGCGAGATCGGTGGGGCGCTCGGTATCGCGGTCCTCGGGTCGATCTTCTCGGCGCGTGGGGGTTACGGGTCCGGGGCGCAGTACGTGGACGGGTTGGTGCCGGCGCTTTGGGTTGGGGCGGGGGTTTTGGTTGCCGGGGTGGTTGCGGCGGCGTGCTATCCCCGTGTTCCGGGGGTGGGGGTGGCTTCGCCGGAACGGGTTCTGGAACGCGTTGCGTGAGACGTCTTTGGGCGCTTCCCGCGGGTCCCCTGCGCGGGAGCGCCCACTGGCCGTGGGGGGCTTTTTTGACCCGCCCGCCCACCCGTGCGAGTGCGTTTCCGTCTGCGGGTGCAACCCGTGGGCGGGTCGGGGCCAGTCCGGAGGTATCTCCTCGAACTGCGAACGTTTCCGATTCGTTTTCGGCTTCACCGCCGGTGTTGCGTTCGCAGTTCTGCGGGGACACCTCCTCCCCGTCCCCTTCGGCCGGTTGGCGGCGAACGGTCGCGGGGGGTGATGGAAAACGTCCGACCGGAGAAACGCGCACGTTGTCTCGACCTGCCAGTTGGCCACCCCGTACGAACCGACCGCCGCCGACGGCGAGGTCGCCACCCACTGGAGGACAGAAAGCCGACATCCCGCCCGCACGGGCGAGCGAAGCGAGATGGGGGTACCCCCAGGCGGAGCTCTGGGGGAGGGTGGGGAACACTCCCGCCACGGACGCGCACCTTGCGGGGGAACGTCGGGGCAACGTGCCCCTCCGCGCTCTCCGCACACCTGATTCACCCGTGAAGGCGTACCAAGGGGCTGTTTCGACCACCTGGTGGCGCCGTCGATCGCGGAGCTGGGATGCTTGGGCACACGGAACCGTATGGAACCGGGCGGAAGCAGAGAGAACCGGAGGGAGGCACCGGTCGTGGCCTATTCGACGCGTATGGCTGCTGCCCTGTCCGGTGCGACCATGGGCCAGCTTCGGTCCTGGCGCCAGGACCGCGGGAGCGGGCCGATTCTCCGCCCGGAGCTGACTTCCCAGCCGGCCCTCTACTCATTCCGTGATGTGCTGGCGCTGCGTGCCTTCGCTCACCTTCGCTCGGATGTGTCTCTGCAGAGAATTCGCAAAGCTCTGGTCACGCTGAAGAGCTTCGGCGAGGTCGAGCACCTGTCGAGTTACTCCCTTGTGGCCGAGGGGGACACGATCCTTCTCGTCGGCGACGATCACGCGACGGACCTCGTCAAACGTCCTGGCCAGCGGGTTATCGCCACCATGGCCGACATTCTTCAGGAGTTCGCCCCCCGGCCCGGGGTGGTGGTGCCGCACCTTCTGCAGCCCAAGCAGAACGTCAGCGTCGACCCCGAAACGCAGGGCGGGCAGCCGGTGATCACCGGAACCCGGGTTCCCTTCGACGCCGTGGCGGAACTGGTGGAGGACGGCGTCCCTCTTGAAAGGATCGGCGATTACTATCCGGGAGTGACGGCGGAAGCAGCTCGCGACGCCGTGTCGTTCGCCCTTTACGTGGACAGCTACAGCCCAGGACCACGCGCCGCCTGATGCACATTCTCATCGACGAGAACGTCCCGGTGCCGATGCTCGAAATGCTCAGGCGAGTCCTCCCCAAGCACGAGATCCGGCACGTCAGCGAGATCAAATGGGCCGGCAAGAAAGATCTCGCACTGCTCCCCGACGCCGCACGCAAGGGCTTCCATGCCTTCCTCACCAAGGACGGGCGCCAACTGGAGGTCCCGTCGGAGATCGCCGCGATGCCGCTGATCGTCCGAGAGTTGGATCAGGCGGAATCGCAGCAGTTGGTGCACATCAAGGGTCTGAATCCCGCCAGCAGGCATCGTTTCGACCTGATCGACCCGGCGAAGTCCACACCGAGCTACTGGCCCCGATAGACCCGGCCCCCAGCCTCACCACGGACGGGCACGTTGCGGGGGACGTAGGGGTAGCCCCCCTCAACCACCCCGCGACCGTCAGCCGCCAACCGGAGCGGAGGGGACGGGGAGGAGGTGTCACCGCAGAAATGCGCAGACTCCCGGGCACCAACCTCAAAGAACGTCGCTTGCGCAGTTCGTGGGGGCACCTCCCAGCGGTAGCTGGGGGAGAGACGTGTCCGGACTGGCCCCGACCCGGCCACAGGTTGCACCCGCAGACGGAGACGCACTCGCACGGGCGAGCGAAGCGAGATGGGGGTACCCCCAGGCGGAGCTCTGGGGGAGGGGTGGGAAAGACAACCGAGAATAAGCTGAGCGCGTGGACGCAACAAAGAACGCCCCCCTCGCCCCCCTCACGACCCTCCGGCTCGGCGGCCCGGCCGCCCGGCTCGTGACGGCGCGTACCGACGCCGCCCTCGTCGAAGCCGTACGGGCGGCGGACCGAAAGGGCGTCCCGACGCTTCTGATCGCCGGCGGCAGCAACCTCCTCATCGCCGACGACGGCTTCGACGGCACGGCGATCCGCATCGCCACCCAGGGCGTCGAACTGCACGGCAGCACCCTTGAGCTGGCCGCCGGCGAGAACTGGTCCGACGCGGTCGCCGCGACCGTCCGGGCCGGTTTGGCCGGAATCGAGTGCCTGGCCGGCGTCCCGGGCTCCGCGGGGGCGACCCCGATCCAGAACGTCGGCGCCTACGGCCAGGACGTCTCAGCCACGATCACGGAAGTGGTCGCCTACGACCGCACGGCGGACGAGACGGTCACGCTCCCCGCCGCCGCCTGCGGCTTCGCGTACCGGAGCAGCCGTTTCAAGGAGGAGCCGAGCCGTTACGTCGTCCTGCGCGTGCGGTTCGCGCTGGAGGACGCGGGTGGGCTGTCCGGCCCGATCGCGTACGCGGAGACCGCGAGGGCGCTGGGCGTGGAGCCCGGCGAACGGGTCCCGCTTGCGAAGGCCCGCGCGACCGTACTGGCGCTGCGCGCGAGCAAGGGCATGGTGCTGGACGACCGGGATCACGACACGTGGTCGGCGGGTTCGTTCTTCACCAACCCGGTGCTGACCGCCGCCGAGTACGAGAAGTTCCTCGCGAAGGTCCAGGAGAAGCTGGGCCCGGAGGTGGCGCCGCCCGCGTACCCGGCGGGGGAGGGCCGTACGAAGACCTCGGCGGCCTGGCTGATCGACAAGGCGGGCTTCACCAAGGGCTACGGCGCTGGCCCGGCCCGTATCTCCACCAAGCACACCCTCGCCCTGACCAACCGCGGCGCCGCCACCACCGAGGACCTGCTGACCCTGGCCCGCGAGGTGCGGGACGGCGTTCATGCGGCGTTCGGCGTGACGCTGGTCAACGAGCCGGTGATGGTCGGCGTCAGCCTCTAGCCGTACCTACGTGGGCGCCCGCCTGGGCCGGCGCGCCCACCCACGTGTCCACGTCAGCCAGCATCCGCGTCCGTACCTCTTCCGGTGCCCGCGACGCCCTTATCGACTGCCGGGCCAGCTCCGCCAGTTCCTCGTCGGTGAAGGCGTGCACGTCCCGGGCGATCTCGTACTGCGCGGCCAGCCGCGAGCCGAACAGCAGCGGGTCGTCCGCGCCGAGCGCCATCGGCACCCCGGCCTCGTAGAGGGTCCGCAGCGGTACGTCCTCGGGCTTGTCGTAGACGCCGAGGGCCACGTTGGAGGCCGGGCAGACCTCGCAGGTGACACCCGAGTCGGCCAGCCGGCGCAGCAGATACGGGTCCTCGGCGGCGCGCACGCCGTGGCCGACGCGCTGCGCGTGCAGGTCGTCGAGGCAGTCGCGGACGCTGGCGGGACCGGACAGTTCGCCGCCGTGCGGGGCCGCGAGCAGGCCGCCCTCGCGGGCGATGGCGAAGGCGCGGTCGAAGTCCCGTGCCAGGCCCCGGCGTTCGTCGTTGGAGAGGCCGAAGCCGACCACCCCGCGGTCGGCGTAGCGCACGGCGAGGCGGGCCAGCGTACGGGCGTCGAGCGGGTGCTTCATCCGGTTCGCGGCGACGACCACGGCCATCCCCACCCCGGTGTCGCGCGAGGCGGCCTGTACGGCGTCGAGGATGATCTCCATCGTGGGGATCAGCCCGCCCAGTCGGGGGGCGTACGAGGTCGGGTCGACCTGTATCTCCAGCCAGCCCGAGCCGTCGGCGGCGTCCTCCTCGGCGGCCTCGCGGACCAGTCGCTGGATGTCCTCGGGCGTGCGCAGACAGGAACGGGCGATGTCGTAGAGCCGCTGGAAGCGGAACCAGCCGCGTTCGTCGGTGGCCCGCAGTTCGGGCGGTTCCCCGGAGGTCAGGGCCTCGGGCAGATGGACGCCGTGTTTGTCGGCCAGCTCCAGCAGGGTGGTGGGCCGCATGGAACCGGTGAAGTGCAGATGCAGATGTGCTTTGGGGAGCGCGCGGATCTCGCGTGCCGTTCGTACCTCGCGTGCCATTCCCAGATCCTGCTATACGACAGCCCCCGCCCGGAACCACTTTCTCCGAACGGGGGCTTGCTCGAATGTGTGAGCGGGCCTGGGCGGGGGCCGGCGGGCGTGCGGTGTGACGAGATTCGCAGCCTAGGACGCGAACACGATCGTCACCCAGGGCGCGAACGGCGTCCGTCACCTAGGACGCGAACGAACCCGCGAGGACGCGAACGACCCCGCCGCCCGAGGCGGGAGGCCCGTCCTCAGTCCGTCGCCTCGCCGAGCAGCTTCTGGAGCCGCGAGACGCCCTCGACCAGGTCGTCGTCGCCGAGCGCGTAGGAAAGCCGCAGGTAACCGGGGGTGCCGAAGGCCTCGCCGGGGACGACCGCGACCTCGACCTCGTCCAGGATCAGCGCGGCCAGCTCGACCGAGTCGGCCGGGCGCTTGCCGCGGATCTCCTTGCCGAGCAGGCCCTTCACCGACGGATAGGCGTAGAAGGCGCCCTCGGGGACCGGGCAGACCACGCCGTCGATCTCGTTGAGCATCCGCACGATGGTCTGGCGGCGGCGGTCGAAGGCGGCGCGCATCTCGGCGACCGCCTCCAGGTCACCGGTCACGGCGGTCAGCGCGGCGGCCTGAGCCACGTTGTTGACGTTGGAGGTGGCGTGCGACTGGAGGTTGGTCGCGGCCTTCACGACGTCCTTCGGGCCGATGATCCACCCGACCCGCCAGCCGGTCATGGCGTAGGTCTTCGCGACACCGTTCACCACGATGCACTTGTCGCGCAGCTCGGGGACGATCGCCGGGAGCGAGGTGAAGGTCGCGTCGCCGTAGACCAGGTGCTCGTAGATCTCGTCGGTGAGCACCCACAGGCCGTGCTCGACGGCCCAGCGGCCGATCGCCTCGGTCTCGGCCTCGCTGTAGACCGCGCCCGTCGGGTTGGACGGCGAGACGAAGAGCACGACCTTGGTCCGCTCGGTGCGGGCCGCCTCCAGCTGCTCGACCGACACCCGGTAGCCGGTGGTCTCGTCGGCGACGACCTCGACCGGCACGCCGCCCGCGAGGCGGATCGACTCGGGGTAGGTGGTCCAGTACGGCGCGGGGACGATGACCTCGTCGCCCGGGTCGAGGATGGCGGCGAAGGCCTCGTAGATGGCCTGCTTGCCGCCGTTGGTCACCAGGACCTGCGAGGCGTCGACCTCGTAGCCGGAGTCGCGGAGCGTCTTGGCGGCGATCGCGGCCTTCAGCTCCGGCAGACCGCCGGCCGGGGTGTAGCGGTGGTACTTCGGGTTGCGACAGGCCTCGACGGCGGCCTCGACGATGTAGTCGGGCGTCGGGAAGTCGGGCTCCCCGGCGCCGAAGCCGATCACGGGGCGCCCGGCGGCCTTGAGGGCCTTGGCCTTGGCGTCCACGGCCAGCGTCGCTGACTCGGAGATCGACCCGACGCGGGCGGACACCCGCCGTTCGGGGGCGGAGGGTACGGACGGGGTGGCTGCGGGGGTAGCTGCGCTCATGACTGCATGGTCCCAGACCGGGTAGGGGGCAGGCATCAGGGTTTGCGGAGCCCGTTGGACGGTTCTGGGGAGCCAAAAGGGGCCTGTTGGAGGTTTACGGAGGCGGTGGGACGGTTTGCGACGGTACTCGGACCCGATCATGAAGCTTGTCGAAGCGGATCATGCACAAGACGTTCGACGGGGAGCCTCCGAACCCGTACACTCAACCGTCGGTGGCCCTCCCAGCGGCACGCTTGCGGTACGTTGGGGGAGTCAGCGTAGGGTCGTAGCTCAATTGGTAGAGCACTGGTCTCCAAAACCAGCGGTTGGGGGTTCAAGTCCCTCCGGCCCTGCTCCACACGTCCAACGATGGGCGTGGGCAGGTAAGCACTCGCCGTACCGCGCGACGGGCGCGGCATGGCCACGACCCGGAGTCAGGTGAGGACAAGTGACTGAGATCACGGACTCCATTGAGGTTCCTGAGCCTGGCGCGACTCAGGACGACTCGGAGACCGAGAAGAAGTCCCGCCGCGGTGGCAAGCGCGGCAAGAAGGGACCGTTCGGTCGCCTTGCTCTCTTCTACCGCCAGATCATCGCGGAACTGCGCAAGGTCGTCTGGCCGAACCGAAATGACCTCACGACGTACACCACTGTGGTGATCATGTTCGTTGTCGTCATGATCGCGTTCGTGAGCGTGGTTGACTATGGCTTCGGGAAGCTCATCGGCTACGTTTTCGGCTGATCCACAGCGGAAGGCGTCGAGTCACGGGCGCCTGCCCGCATGTTCCACCCCTTGAAGTCAGGAAGAAGCAGTCACCGTGTCTGACCCGAACGTGTACGACGCCGACGACTCCGTGGAGGGCGAGGACACCGCGCTCGACATCATCGAGGCCGCCGACGGCGACATCGACCAGGCAGAGGCTGCCGACCGGGCCGCGGGGGAGTCCGCCGAGGACGAGGCCGTGCACGCCGAGGGCGACGAGGACGTGGCCGACTCCGAAGAGGCGTCCGACGACGCTGACGCGGAGGACTCCGAGGACGGTTCCGAGGACGACGACTCCGCCGAGGTCGCCGCCGCCGCTGAAGCCGCCACCGAGCCCGTCGACGCGGTGGCCGTGTTCCGCGAGGAGCTGCGTACGCTGCCCGGTGAGTGGTACGTCATTCACACCTACGCGGGTTACGAGAACCGGGTGAAGTCCAACCTGGAGCAGCGCGCGGTCTCGCTGAACGTCGAGGAGTACATCTACCAGGCGGAAGTGCCCCAGGAAGAGGTCGTCCAGATCAAGAACGGCGACCGCAAGACCATTCGGCAGAACAAGCTCCCCGGCTACGTGCTGGTGCGCATGGATCTGACGAACGAGTCGTGGGGCGTCGTCCGGAACACTCCCGGTGTCACCGGCTTCGTGGGCAACGCGTACGACCCGTACCCGCTGACGCTGGACGAGATCGTCAAGATGCTCGCCCCCGAGGTGGAGGCCGCGGCCGAGGCCGCCGCGATCGCCGAGGGTACGGCGCTGCCGCGCAAGGTTGAGGTCCAGGTGCTGGACTTCGAGGTCGGCGACTCGGTCACCGTCACGGACGGTCCCTTCGCGACACTCCAGGCGACGATCAACGAGATCAACGCGGACTCCAAGAAGGTCAAGGGCCTGGTCGAGATCTTCGGCCGCGAGACCCCGGTCGAGCTGAGCTTCGACCAGATCCAGAAGAACTAGTTCTCACAGCTTCTGAAATAGCCCTCGACCAGCGGTTTCCCGTTGGGCGGGGGCTTTTTCATGTGTCGGGGGCCGTCCCCGGGCCTTCGGAGGACCCTATCGACCGCCTTCCGGGCCCGGGTCTCGCTGGTCGGCATCAGGTGGGTGTAGGTCCGAAGCGTGAACCCCGGGTCAGCGTGACCGAGGTACGTGCTCACGCCTTGATGCTTACCCGGCGTCGAGCAGCACAGGGGCGAGAAGTGCCGCAACGCGTGCATGCCGTCTTTGCGAGCTTCCTTGTATCGCCTCGCCAGGTCCAGGGGTCGGGATCACCCCCAGCAGCATCGAGGGTCGGCTTCCACACGTGAGTGTTGAAGTCGTTCCGCCGCAGCGGTCCCAGCTCGGTCCCCGTGAAGTACAGATGCCGGGTGACTGGCGGACCATTCGGCCGAAGCCACGGCAAAGTCACCTCCGCGTCCCCGAAAGAACAACAGGCTCCGCGACGTGCCGGTGCCCGACTTGGTGGCCTTCGTCTTGGACGAGCACCTGACCGCCTTCCCACCGGCGAACAACAGGTGCTCGTTGACCAGCTTCACTTGGTGGCCCAACTCGTTGGTGTCCCGCGTTCGACGTGGCGAGCGAGGAAGCTCCCATTCCGCCCCTACCCCCGACCTGGGCAAAGCCGAGCAGTCGCGGCCTAGGAGGTCAAGGTCGTTCGTACAGTGGTGCACTCCACTTAACGCCCCGAATCACGCCCGCTCCACAGGAGTACGGACCGATGGCAGACGGAATGGGAGCTGGGGAAGGTGGTGGTGCAGGTGAGATGCCTGGTATGAGGGTTATTACACTGTCCCGGTCGAGTCGCTTCGATTGTCCGACCCGCCTGTCAGGATTGCGTCATGTGGCTTAGAGACAGGTACAGAGGCGTTGGCGGTGGCCTGTACACCGGCATCGGTGGAGGTATGTACGCGGGCATCGGAGGCGGCGCGTACGCGGGCATCGGTGGAGGGGCGTACAGCGGTATCGGCGGTGGCGCGTATACCGGTATAGGCGGTGGGCTATACACCGGTGTCGGCGGCGGCATGTACACCGGTGTAGGCGGTGGTCTCTACACGGGTCCCGGTGGCGGTCTGTACACAGGTCCCGGCGGAGGCATGTACAGCGGTCCTGGCGGAGGTCTGTATGCAGGACCTTGTGCCAACCCTTACACGAGCATTTGGCCACCACGAGACATCATGCGCCGCTTCATGGAGCAACGCGGCATGTCGCACCTGATCCAGCTCATGGACGCACACGGCTTCTGGAGTTAAGGCACCTACTCGGGCCGTCTCGGGGCCGCCCGGGGACGGCCAACGGCGACCAACGCAGACAACCGTCGACAGCTCGACCGCAGGTCACGGCGTACGGCGAGGCAAGGGCCCCAGGCCAGCAGATCACCGCACCACTTCCAGAAGGACTGGTCCTCGCAGCTTTTGAAAGAGCCCCCGATCAGCGGTTTCCGTTGGGTGGGGGCTCTTTCATGCAGTGGAGGCCGACAGCAAACCAGCCCGTTGGCCAGGCGCTACTCGGCACGGCCCGCGCCGCGCGCGTCCCCCGATGGTTGGCTGGCGGCATGAGAGGAGAATCCGACAGCCACAGCCCCCGGGTCAAGACAGTGCCTCCGGCAGGGTGCGCCGGCTCCGGAATGGATCGAGCCCGTTGGGAATTGCGCCGACCGTTCCACAAGAGTGCGGGCCGACAGCAGACGGGATGGAAGCGCGGCGGGTGATCACGTGGCAGTCGGGGTCGGCCAAGCGGCTGGGGTTGGCTACAGCCAGAGAGACCACATGCTCGAGATCGATGCCAGAACCACGCCAGTTCCAGCTAGCCAGGCCGGACCACGAAGGTCATCCATGGCTTGTTCCAAAATCAGCCTGCGTGCCCACTCGTGGGTGTACGTGAGACGCCCAACATTGAATTTGGGACGACGAATGGCGAGCATCGCCGTATCCTTCGAATCCGTCAACCCATCTGGAGCCGCAATTATCTCATCGATAGCCTCCAAGTCATGGACCAGGCTGCGGTATTCCGCGCGAATGTTGAGCCAGCCCCACATGACAGCAGTGACAGGAAGAACGCCGCCTGCCAGAGCGAGGACGGTCAGAAAGATTCTCATGGCCAGGACCATAGGTGGAGCGGGTCTACGTGTCTCCGGTCCGTCGAGGTTGGGCCGTCTCCGGGCTGTCCAGGGCTGCACAATGATGACCGGCGCTGACAATCGTTGAGCGCTCCGCTGCAGTTCACGACGCTGGCTGCCTTCGGATCAGTGGGGTCCCGCGTCACTTCCAGAAGCAGTAGTCCTCGTCGTCCTTCCGTCTTCAGAGCCCGGCTTCCTCACGGACGCCGGGCTCGGACGCGTCCGGGGGTCGGTACCTTCCGCTCATGTGGACGCTGCTGATTGCTTTGGGGGTGTGGGGAGTTGGCCGCCAGGACAGGGCAGGTCCGACGGGTTGGGCTCCAGCCCGGCGGATGCCACTGCCGGGGCGAACCGCACGTAGCCGGGAAGGTGAGGAGACGCGATGAAAACGGTCAGGTTCGGATGCGGGTGCTTTTCCGTCGGGGTCGGCGTTGTCCTGGTTGTCGTCGTGGCCGTGGTGGGGATCAGCCGTGTCGTCGGCTCCTCTCACCAACACACCGCGCGCAAGCACGTCGACCAGCGCGCCCGCTCTTACGCGGACGCGCTCGGCGAGTCCTACGCCAGAGGAGAGACGGGGGCCGACGAGTTGAAGGCGCTCGCCCGGAGCGCGGGAGGCGGCAGGTTGGGCATGGTGGAGGTCACCACGAGGGGCGACGACACCGTGGTCAACTTCGAGGGCGACGAGCGTTACTCCACGCCGGGGAATCCTTATGGATCCTCCGTCCTCGTCTGCTATCGGGTGACCCTCGGTCCGTCCACCCCGAGCCCGGTCCCGCTGGCGACCGTGCGCTGCTGACTGACCGGAGCGGACAGGGGGATCGGTTCCAGGGGGGCAGTGCCCGCATCGGGTCGCAGGCTTTGCTATTCGGTCGACCACTTCCCCCGCCGGGCCGGGTAGCTTGCGAAGTGTCCGTTTTGAGCTTGATGCGCGGAGCCGGTCGGCAGGTACGGCCGGGCGCGTTGGGGGTGTGCCATGAGTGTGATCAACCTGGTCGAGACCGCCGCCGGGCTGCCGGAGGCGTGGAGTTCCCGCAGCCTGGGGCAGGTGGGCGCGGCATGCGTGAAGGTGCTGCGCATGGACGAGATGCCGGTCGAGGAGGAGAGCCACGGGGCCGCCGAGGCGCTGCTCGTGCTCGACGGTCGGCTGGAACTGGACGTGGACGGCCGGGTGGTGTCCGTACGGGCGGGTGAGCTGTACATGGTCGCGGCCGGCACCCCCCACCGCGTCGGCCCCGGCAGCAGCGGCACCCTCGTCATCGTCGAACTCCCCGAGGACTGACCCCCCCTGAGCCCCGGTCGAGGCCGGGGCCGACAACGCGACGGCGGACGCGGCCCGGAACCCCGGGCCGCGTCCGCCGCGTACTCAGTCCGCCCTCCGCTCAGTCCCGCGTGCTCGGTCCACCCGTACGTGCGGTGGTTCCCCGCGTTCCGGGTGAGTGGTCGCGCCCGGTGTCACCGCAGGCGCGCGCGCAGGAGGTTGGGGTCCGTCGCCGTGGTGTACGCGGCGCTGGTCACGTACACATCGGCGCCGCGCAGCGCCACGGACGTGGGGTTCTGGAGCCCGTCACGCGCGTCGAGCACGGTGGTGCTGGTCCCGTTGGAGCGGATGAGTCGGACGGTGTTGCCGGCGTTGACCGCGGCGAGTACGTCGTCGCCGTGGCCGGTGAAGGCGAAGTCGTCGAGGCCGACCATGCCGGAGGCCGTGACCCGCGGCGTCCCCGCGCGGTTTCCGGAGCCGATCGGGATACGCAGCAGGGTGCCCTTGTCCAGGTTGGTCACCCAGAGCGCGCCGCCGTGCACCTTCGCGCCGTTGGCGCCGAGGAAGCCGGTCGAGGCGAGCGCCGGGTCGGTGGACCAGGCGGTCGGGGTGCCGCCGCTGAGGGGGACGGTCCACACCGTGCCGAGCACCGAGTCGGTGATGTAGAGCCGGCGGCTGCTCGCGTCGAGGGCCAGGCCGTTGGGCAGACCGTCGGCCGGCAGCGCGGCGATACGTCGCGGCGCTTGCCCGGGGCGCACCCGCCACAGCCCGGTCAGATCGGCGGTGCCGGTCGCGTACAGCACGTACAGCGTGCCGTCCGAGGTGCGGACCAGGCCGGTGGCGAGGGGGAAGCCGAGCGCGGGCGTGTGGATTCCGCCGTCGGCGGGTGCGGGCAGGGTGGCCAGGACGCGCGTCCGGCCGTTGGGGGAGACCTGGGCCACCTGGCGGCTGGCCGCGAAGGTGACGTCCGCCGTGCCGTCGGGCAGCACGACGATGTTCTCCGGCATCTGGTTCGCGGTCAGGTCGAAGTGGGCGGTGATCCGTACGTCGGTCAGCGGCTTCCTGGCGCCGGTCGTCGCGTGGGCCGGGCCCGTGGCGGTGA
The DNA here is from genome assembly GCF_036199905.1 of Streptomyces sp. NBC_00223. Taxonomy (NCBI): domain Bacteria; kingdom Bacillati; phylum Actinomycetota; class Actinomycetes; order Kitasatosporales; family Streptomycetaceae; genus Streptomyces; species Streptomyces sp. NBC_00223. The sequence goes on from NZ_CP108109.1 coordinate 5,060,276, forward strand.
GCGCGGTGGCGGCCAGCAGGGCGGCCGAGACGGTGATCTTGAACAGGCGCTTGGACATGGTTCCTTCACTGTTTTCGGGCAGGCGGGAGCCGCGGGGCGGCGCCCGGAGGGGTATGAGGGCATGCGGGCAGAGGGCCACGGCGGGGTGGCGTCCGGTTTTTGGTACGGGCGCTCGGTTTTGGTACGGGCGCTTGGTGGCGGTGGCCGCGTCAGCCGGTGGGTCTCAGCCGGTGGGTGAGGGCTCGGTTCAGGCGGTACGGGCGGTACGGCCGGTCAGGCGGTACGGGCGCCGAGGTGCGGCTCAGGAGCCCGCTTCGGCGTGGTGGCGTGCGCGAGCAGGGCCAGTGCGGTCGCCGAGGGGGAGCCCGGTGTCGCCGTGGCCACCACCAGGAAGGGTCCGCTCACCTGCGGACCCTGCGCGTTCTGCGGGCTCTGCAAGGTCTGCTGAGTGACCGTCAGCGTGCCGACGAGGGGATGCCGCATCTCGTAGTCGGCCACATCGCAGGCGACGACCCGGTGATCGGCCCACATCGCCGAGAACTCCGGGCTGCGCATGGTCAGTTCGCCGATCAGCGCGGCCAGCAGCGGGTCGTCCGGGTGACGCCCGGCCGTCAGGCGCAGATTCCCCACCACGGCCCTGGCCTTGGCGGGCCAGTCGGCGTAGAGATCACGGCAGTGCTCGTCGAGGAAGACCAGCCGCGCCATGTTGGGCCGCCGGGCCGGATCGTCGGGGCCGTCCGGGTCGAGATGGCCGGCGAACAGGGCGTGACCCTGCCGGTTCCAGGCCAGGACGTCGCTGCGGCGGCCGAGCACGATGGCGGGCGTGCCCTCGATGGCCGCCAGCAGTGCGCCGGTCGCCGGGGGTACGCGTTCGGGCCGCGGCCGGACCGCGCGCCGGCCTCCTCTCGGTGCGTGGGCCAGGGCGTGCAGATGGGCACGTTCGGACTCGTCAAGCCGCAGGGCGCGTGCGAGGGCGTCGAGCACTTCGGGCGAGGCGTTGTGCGACTGCCCCTGTTCGAGGCGGCTGTAGTAGGGCGCGCTGATACCGGCGAGCATCGCCAGCTCCTCCCGGCGCAGCCCCGGCACGCGGCGCCGCTCGCCGTAGGTCTCAAGACCGATGTCCTCGGGCTTGAGCTGCCCCCGGCGGGCCTGGAGGAAGTCGGCGAGTGGTCCCTGCTTGTTCATGTCTCCGAGTATGCGCACCGCGCCCGCCCGGCGCCTCACCCTGTCGGGGTACCCCCCCAGCAGGGTCACGTCGCCCGTGCGTCGGCCGCCCCCCCGGCCGCCGGCCTCGTACGTTCGGGGAGCTTTGGGACGCGTCCCCCAAGGGTCAGCGCTTCGGCCGCGTCGGTGCGGTCCAGTACGTCACCCAGTCGTGGGCGCAGCGGGCCATGTCCTTCTTCCAGGACCGCGGGTCCGCGCGGGCGATCTCGTCCCACAGTTGGGCGTTGGCCAGGGAGAACGCGGTGACGGCGGCGCGGGGCGCGTCGGCCCAGGACGGGAAGCGACGGGCCCAGTCGTCGGCCTCCGGCGCGGTGTGTCCGGCCGCCATCAGCCGCAGGACCAGTACGGCCGGGTCGATCCAGGCCGCGCCCCGGGTGGGCCAGGCCCAGTCCACGAGGTGCGCGCGGTCGTTGATCAGCAGGTTGTCGGGGGCGAGGTCGGTGTGCAGCAGAGCGTCGCCCGCGAACTGTTCGGCGGCTCCCCCGGCATGGGCGGCCCACCGCTGCGTGGCCGAGCGCAGCACGGCGAGGTCCGGGCACGCGGTGGCCTGGAGCTCGGCGAGCGCGTCGGCGACCAGCGGCAGATCCGGCGACCCGGGCGCGTAGTCCGCGTGCCGACCGTCCAGCCGCTCGTACCCGATGAGATCCCAGCCGCCGGCCCGCAGGTGCCACAGCATCCGGGGGCATGCGGCCGGAAGGTACGGGTTGACGTCGGCTTCCCGCTGCTGCGTACGGACCTGGGGGTGGTCGGCGGGCACGCCCTTGACGAACACGGAGCCGCCTTCGGCGTGCACGGTCGCGGCGATGCCGGAGTTCACCCCGCCCGACGCGGTGACGGTTCCCCGGACCAGCCCCGTCCGCGCCTCGACGGCAGCCCGCGCGGCGAGCGGAAGGTCGTCCCAGCGGACGCGGAGCATCGACACGTTTCCTGATCCTCATCGGCCGGCAAGGGGGTCCGCCCCGACCCTAGAGCCGACCTTCGCGCCCTGGGGGTGTGCTCGCGGTCGGGCCAGAGCGTACGCGGGCGACTTCCAGGGTGAGGGCGGAGTGGTCGGTCAGGCCCAAGCGACGGGGCTCGTCCAGATAGCCACAGGTCAGTACGTGGGAGCGGTGGGGCGTCGTCACGAAGGCGTGGTCGAAGCGGTAGCCGTTGCCTCCCCGGCCGAACCATGAGTGTTCCCGCGCGTCGGGAGCGACGTGGCGGAATGCGTCGGTGAGGCCGGCGGCGGTGAAGGAGCGGTAGAAGTCGTACTCCCACTCACCGAAGAGCCGGTAGTGCGGGATGTGACCGGGTTCCAGGACGTTGAGGTCCCCGGCGACGATGAGGGGCCGCGGCCCGCAGTGGGCCACCAAGCCTTGCAGTGCGGCGGTCACCGACTCCTGAAAGGCGCGCTTGTCCTCGTTGCGGCGTTCCCGGGGGCCTCGCGACGGGACGTACAGGCCCAGCAGGACCATGCGCTGCCCACCGATCAGTACCTCCGCGCACGGAGCGCGATGCGGCAGTACGGACACGCCGCTGAGTACCGGCTTCAGGGGAGCCGTACGGGAGGCGAGCACGGTTCGGTAGTCGCGCCTGCGCGGTTCGGGTGCCTGTACATGGGCGTAACCACGGTCGGCCAGCGCGGCGACCAGAGCGTCGCCGCCGGGGCCGGGCCCGACCTCGGTGATGATCACCAGGTCCGCGGTTTCCTGGTCGGCGAGCCACGCCGCCTGCCGCCGGGCCCGCGCGGGCGAGGCGTGCTGCGCGTTGAACACGACGAGCCGCGCGGCGTCGGTGGCGGCCTGATGGCGGGGTGCTTCCACCGCGGGGTCCGGGTCGAGCAGGGAGAGTTGGTCGGAGGTCATGGAAGAAGCGTCCCCTTCTCGTCGAGGAAGACCTCACCGATGGCGTCCAGACGACGTTGGAGCCGCCCGAGAGCACTGCGAATGAAGTCCAACTCTTCGTCGGTGAGGGGCGTACCGACGGCGGTCAGATTCTGGGTCACTTGCTTGGGCGTGGTGAAGCCGACCAGGACGGCGGTGTTCCCGGCGTGCTGGAGACAGTACCGAAGCGCGACACCGGCCAGGTCACGCGTGGTTGCCCCGAACCGTTCACGCAGCGGTGCCAGGCCTTCGTGAACGGTCCGCAGCGCCGCGGACGTGAACCAGCGCTTGCGCAGTCGGTGGTCGCCCTCGGCAAACGTCGGCGCGGTGCTTGGTCCGTACTTGCCTGTAAGCAGGCCCTGCGCGAGGGGCTTGTTGATCAGGACGGAGGTTCCGTGGTCGGCGGCGAAAGAGAAGAGATCCTGCTGCCCGACAGGCGCGGGCGGGGTCAGGGCGTTGTGACGCACGGCCAGGTAGTCGGGCCGTACACGCTTGAAGAGGTGCCGGAAGCGAGCGTGTTTGTCCTCGCGTTGTTCCTTGGGCACGCCCAGACGCTCGGTGGCGAACCGGTGGGGCCCGCGCATTCCCACGGCTGTGATCAGTCCTTCTCGCTGGAAGGAGCGCATCTGCTCAATCGCACCCTCCAGATAGTGATCTTCGATGCCGAAGTTGGAGTTGTGCAGGAAGTAGATGTCCAGCCTGTCCGTCCGCAGGTTCTCCAGCGTGGTCTCCAACTGGCGGCGCATATGTGACGGCCGGTAGGCGTGGTCGGCCGTGCCGGAGAAGTATCCGACCTTGGACGACAGGACCACGCTGTCGCGTGGAACAGCCGCCACCAGGTGTCCAATGAGGCGTTCGGAGTGGCCATGCCCGTACACGTCGGCAGTGTCGAAGAGGTTCGCTCCGAGTTCGTACGCGGTTTCCAGGCCTCGCCGGGACGCCGAGTCGTCAGCCGTGGACCAGCCCATGGGAAGGCCGAGATTTGTGTCGGGGCCGCCAATGGCCCAGCCGCCGATCCCGATGGGGTGAACGTTGAGCCCTGAGGCCAGTGTGCGGCGCGGAGGTGTTGTCGCTGGTGCCTTGTCCATGGGTCTTCCTCTCTTCTTCGCTCTCCCGGCAGAGCGGTCTGAAGTGACGGTGGGTGAGGCTAAGGTCTTTCAGCGTGACGAATCCACACCTCACCACTGAGCTGAATCTGACCGCACTTACGGCCAAGGGCTGGGCCGAGCGCGGAGACTTCTCGGACTCCGAGTTCGGGCGGGCGGAGCAGTTCTACGCGGCCATGCGTGTCCAGGACGACCGCCTCACCCGTGTCCGAGCGGACGCCTCCGCCTTGATCGAGGAGTGGACCGGGCAGACCCCGCGCGATGTCGGCTCCTTCGGTACCCGGCTGAATCTGGAGACCTCCGATCTCGACTTGGGGATCGGCTGTCCAGTTGAACGGCGCGAGGTTCTGACGAAGGCCCTCGCCGAACACACCCGCTTCCTCGGGGAGCGCGGTACCCGGTTCTCCACCACTCGTCTGGTGTTCTCCTTCGCCCTGGAGGGCATTGAGATCGATGTCAGTGCCCTGACGGTGGAGGATTTCTCCGTCGCCTGCCGGATGCTCGACCAGATCGCCGAGTCGATGAGCCTTGAGGAGCGGGTCTGCCACACCTGGATCAAGCACCTGTTCCGCGCCTCGGGCAGGTTGGAGGAGTACGCGGCGTGGAAGCTGGTGACATACCGGCGGTTCTGCCCGGAGTTCAACTGGGTGCCCATCCCGGAGAAAGCCGGCGCGTGAAGGCAGTAGCGGCCCGGCCCGGTGCGGTCAGCGTGCCGGGCCACTGTGCGAACGCCGCCGGTCTACGTGCCACAGGGATCCGCCGCGTTGATCAACCGCCATCCCGTGGCCGATTCCCAGCGGCTGTGCTCTCGGACCAGCATCCGGGCATGGTCGGAGACCAACACGCCTGCGACGTCACTCACGGTGTCGGCCATGCGTCCGCGCAAGCGGTCGATTTCCGCGGTGAGTATGGCTTCAATGTGCTGGGAAAGCGCCATCTCCTCACGGGGGTCCCCCGCCGTTGGCGGTTGTGCCTCGATGGCCGTGATCATTGCGCCGAGGACGGTGTAAGCGGCGTCCTTGAGCACCACCCTGGCCGCCCGTACTGCCCGGCGCGGACTACCGTCCAGGATCTTCTCCAGTGACTTGAGCGTGTAGTCCAACGAGAAGTTCCGGTCCACCCATCGCTGTGCCCAGCCGCTCGCGACACCGATGCGCCAGTCCGCGAACCGCGCGTCGACCCGTCCCATGGACGGCCTTGTCGCCCCCGCCAGCCCGGCTTCCTCGACCTTGCGGGTGTACGCCGCGCCGATCAGGCACTCCATGCTGACGAGCATGTAGGAGATACCGGTGCGGAGAGCGCGGCCCACGGCGTGCTGAGCTACGAACGCCTCATCTCTGACCCCGCGCACGATCTCTTCAGCGGACATCCCCGGCTGCGGGTGCAGCAACAGATCGGTGCGGCCCTGGAAGGCATGAGTGGCCTTCAGCTCCTCCAGGCTCATCAAGTGGTCGAAGGTGATGTAGGTGAACCGGGTCGGGATGCCCAGCGCCGACAAGGAGCGGATCGCGAGCGCGTTCTGCTCGCCGGTGGTCTCCTTGTTGAATTGCTCCAGAACCGTGTCGACTCCGGACTCCACCCCGAACAGCATCCTCCGCATTCCCCGGTCCACGAGCAGGCGCCACATGCGGGCACGCTCGACATGCCACGCTTCCCCATGTCCGGGGTCCACCACCTGATCCACCCGGCAACTCGATTCCCAGGCGAACCCGGCCTCTTCGAGCGTCCGACCTACCTCCAACGCGCGTGTGACGGCGCCCGGCTCCCGGCCGATGAACTCCTCGTCCACGAGGTACAGGGTCTTGGAGATCTCGGGGTAGCGCTCGTAGACCTGCCGCATTTCGGCCAGCATCCACGGCAGCCCATCCGGAACGGCACCGGACCAGGTTCCCTTGTGCCCACGCGGACAGAACGAGCAGAAGTTCGTGCACCCCCGGCTGGTCTCCAATTGGGCCACGCCATGGTGCTCGAACGTCGCCGGGAGCAGGTCCAGCTCGGGGAAGATGTCCTTCGCGCTGTCCCGGGCTGGCGGCTTGGCCGTACGGCGCCGAGTGATCGAGAGGGCGCCGCCTCGCGCGGCTCCGTTGTAGCCCAGCGCCGGAACTCCGTTGAGCTCGATGTCGCCGTGCCAGTGGGCGAGCAGCCCCGCGATGGTGGCCTCGCCTCCGGCCCGGGCCACCAGGAGGTCGGAATACCGATCCAGCAGCAGTTTCTCGTTCCGTGCCGTCAACGACCCGCCGACCACTACCACCGGAGGATCGGCCAGGGAGAAGGCCGAGTCGAGTAACTCGGTCAGTAAGTCGTGTTGGCCGAAGGTCGCGGAGACGCCGAGGATATCGGGCCTCGTGGTGCTGATACGGGCGATCAAGTCGTCCAGCGTCAAACCGAGTTGCATATCGGCCAGACTCACCGTCCCCATCAGGGTGGAACGGGCGGCGCGGGCCACATCGCTGATACCGAGGGGGAAACGGGGGAGTGGGAAGTGCTCGGGGTGGTACAAGGCCGCCAGCAGTACCACGGGACGGCTCAGCCGAGTCGACGCGTACGCGTCCAGATCGGCCAGGGAGAGCCATCCTTCGGAATCGTCCAGATGGAGATGGCCGTCCAGCCACCCGGGCCACTTCCGCGTGATGTGCGGCCGGCCGGAGAGATCCGCAACCACCCAGCGGCTGTCGAGGCGTTCGAGGAGCACCAGGCGCCGGTCCAGCGTTCCGGTGACGTGAACGCGTCCGGGGCAGCAGGTCTGCAAGGCCGTCCGCAGCTCTTCTGGACTGATCGACAACTGGTCCAGGGTGTGAGCTGACGGCAGACGGGAGTTGGGCACGCCGCTCAGCCGAAGTGCTTCCAGCAATTTGACGGTCGTCGGGTTGGGCATTCGATGCTCCTTCCATCGGGCCTTGCCGTGTTGATCACGGCGTGAAGTCCTCGGGGGCCGGGGTGCAGCGGGTGAGTTGGAGGAGGAGTTGGGACGCGAGGAACCAGGGGGTGCCGGGGTGGCCGTACGGGAGGTGGTCGTCGGGGGTCGGGGTGAGGCTGCCGCCGGGCCCCGGGACGTAGAAGCCGCCGAACGCGCCCCACACCCGCGGCTTGCGCGAGCGGACAAAGAGGGGGTCTGTGAGGTGCGGGCAGTGGCGTAGGGCGAGCGCCGCGCACGGGCGGCAGACCGGCGGCTTGGAGCACAACCCGCCCTCGGGCCAGTCAGGTTGTGCCTGCTCGGCCGGGTCCGGGCGGGGCAGCAGGAAGAGCACACCCCGGGACGTACGGTCGGCCGGCCCGCCGCAGACCTGGCACAACAGGTGCAGCATCGCGTGCCGTTGGCGGTGGGCGTGCATCATGCGGTAGTTGGGGCGGCCCGCGCCCGGGGAGTCGGTCATCCGGGCCCACAGCACGCCGTTGCGGTCGCGGTCGGCCGGGGTCTCGTCGCGGTACGCCAGCCCCGAGCCGTCGGGACGTACGGTCAACGCGCCCCCGACGGTGGCCTTTTCGCCGCTCCACGCGGCGGCGTAGGGGACGGGGACGTTCCGCGGCCCCCATGACAGGGGTCCGGGCGGCGGGGTGGTGACGGTCTGGGCGTGCATCGTTCGGGTTCCTTCATGTACGGGCGGGCGGAGGGCGGTTGACGCGCGCGGCGGTGCTCAGCCGGTGTCCGTACCGCGCAGTTCGGCCCAAACCCTCTTGCCGTACGCCAGTTGGTCCGTCCCCCACCGCACGGTCAGCGCCTCCACGACCAACAGCCCGCGCCCGCACACCTCCCCGTCGCCGGCCGACCGCCGTACGGGCCGCGCGTGGCACCGGTCCACGACGGCGATCCGTACGGTGTCCGGCGCGATACGGGTGACCGTGACCCGTACGTTCCGGCACCGCGCGTGCCGTACGGCGTTGCCGACCAGCTCCGAGACCACCAGGGCGCCGTCGTCGGCGAGTTCGCCGAGCCCCCACGCGTCCAGCGCCGCCCGTACGAGCCCCCGCGCCCCCGCCGCGCACGACGGCGTGCGCCGCAGCGTCTGGGAGTACGCGGGGTGCCCGATCGGGCTGGCCGTCGTTGTCGTGTACGTGGTCACTGGCATATGCCTCGCCTCCAGGCCGGATTTGGGTACGCGGCAGTTCGTGGCGCAGTGTGGGTTTTGCGTCACGCAGCTGCGCACAACTAGCTTGAAGGGGACAAAGCTCGGTGTGCAATCGGAAACGAAAATTACGCACCGAATGACATATGCGATGACGTAGGCTACGGAACGCATTCAGGGGACTACGGGCGGTTCTCTCGGCACTCGGGCCGAGGATCCGTACACTCGACCAACGGGAGGGCACACTCATGGCGGCACCCACCGGACCCACGGTTCGACGGATGCAACTCGGCGCGGAACTCCGCCGGTTGCGGGAAAAGGTCGGATTCACTCTCGCGGAGGCGGTCGACGGGCTGACCCTCTCGATCACCAAGCTCTACCGCGTCGAGAACGGGCAGACCGCCCTCAAGTCCGCCGCTGAGCTGCGCGTTCTGCTCGAACGCTACGGCGTGACGAACGAGGAGGACATCGACTTCCTCGTCGAGATCCACCGCGACTCACTGAATCGCGGCTGGTGGTCGCAGTACCGCAGCACGATGCCGTCCGGCATGGCGATGTACGTGGGGCTGGAGAGCGGCGCGCGTACGATCCGCGCGTGGCACCCGAACGTGGTCTTCTCGCTCCTGCAGACCGAGGGGTACGTGCGGGAAATGCTCCAGTCGGCAAAGCCGATTGAGGAGCACACCACGGAGTTCATCGAGCGCACGATCCAACTCCGGATGGAACGCAAGGAGCACCTCACTCGGCGGGACAACGGGTTGGAACTCTGGGCCATCCTCGACGAGGCCGCTCTGCGCAAGGTGGTCGGCAGCCCAGACGTCATGCGCGAGCAGTACGAGGAGATCATCCGGCTGTCGAAGCTCGACAATGTGACGATCCAGGTGCTGCCGCTGGCCAGTGCCACCTACCGGTCCAGCACCAACTTCACGTTGCTGGAATTCGAAGCCCCGCTGCTCACCGTCGTCCAGACCGATGTGCCCGAGGGCGGCTCGAACGTCAGCGACAAAGACACCACGATCTGGGCGTTCACCCGCAGGTTCGACGCCCTGCGGGCGGGGGCTCTCGCCCCCGGTGAGACCCCGACCTTTCTGCACCGACTAGCCGGAGAGAACTGATCCACATGACGTACCGCATGGCACCTGACGTCGCTCCCGAGGGCGCCTGGTTCAAGTCGTCGTTCAGCGGCGAGACCGGCAACAACTGCGTGGAGGTCGCCGACCTCAGCAGCTCGCGCCAGGTCGCCATCCGGGACTCGAAAGACCCCGCCGGTCCCGCACTGGTCTTCCCGTCACACGCCTTCGCCGCGTTCGTTGTGGCGGCGCGGGCGGGCCACTTCGGCGTCTGACCGTACAGACGCGCCGGAAGGCTCGGCACCGGCAGGGCCACGGCCTTGCCGGTGCCGTCCGCTTTGCCCGAGACTGTCGATGCGGCCAATACGAGGAGGAAGGCGACATGCCGGAAACGGACCCCTGGCAGGACGCTCTACGGCAGGCGCAGGAAGAGATCGGCTACCGCGATCCCGGTATCCCTCGGACCGTCGCGGGCATCCGGGACGTGTTGCGGCCCGAACTGCGCGACGAGTTCCTTGCCGAGTTGGGGGCGCTCTCCGACGGTGGCCCGTTCGAGGTGTTCCTCGACCACTGGTGGACGCAGGTCGTGGTGGACGCGGCTTCTGACGACGACGGCAGGGAGTCCGCGCTGGACTTCGCCGATCTGGCGGTGTCGCTTCGCATCCTGAGCGTGGGACGACCCACCGTTTCCATGGCGGACGTCGAGGCCATGATCGGCCCGTTCGGCACGGCGGAGGCGCGGTGAGGTTCACCATCGTCTGGGAGCAAGCGGCCACGGACGGGATGAAGCGGCTGCGGCAGCGCGACGGCGACGCGGTGAAGCCCTTCATCCGGGCGATCAATGGCTTAGCGACCAATCCCGAGCCGCCGGAAAGCAGCAAGCTCGGGGTTCGCGCGTACGGCGCCTGCGGGTCGGCAAATATCGGGCGACGTACGAGATCGACGGCGACAGGATCGCGGTCCATCTGATTCTCGTGGGCAATGTGCCCGTCGTCGGATGAGGTGAAGCGCCCCCGCGAGGGCGCGCCGGCTTCGCGATTCCCGTACGTCGGCACCAAGCCGCTCTCGGCGCTGAGCCGCGTGGACCAGGAGCTTGAGCAGGCCGCGCTTGTCGCGCTGCTGCGGCGTGGCGACCGGTCCTGGTCAGAGCTCACCGATCAGGTCGAGGCCGTTGGCAGCGCTCGTGGCGTACTGGAAAACGCGCTCGACGCCGCCGGGCAGGGCATGTTGTTCGACACCGCATCGGAGGTCGATCTCGAAGCCGTTGTAGCGGAGATCGCAGCCTGGCGACGTGAGGGGATGCGCCTGGTCACGATCCTCGACGACGACTACCCGCTCTATCTGCGGCTGGTGCACCAGAGGCCGCCGTTCCTCTTCATGCGTGGAGACTTGATGGAGGGCGACCTGCGGGTCGCCGTGGTCGGGACTCGCCGTCCCACACCGGAAGGCGTCGGTCACGCACGCGCGATCGCGGGCGGTCTTGCCGAGCGGGGCATCACCGTGGTCAGCGGCCTGGCTGCCGGGATCGACACCGCCGCGCACGGCTCCGCGCTCGCTGTTGGGGGCCGTACGGTCGCCGTCGTCGGTACGGGCCTGCGTCGCAGCTATCCGACGCAGAACGCGCGGCTCCAGCAGGAGATCGCTGAGCGCGGTCTGCTGCTCTCCCAGTTCTGGCCGGACGCTCCACCATCGAAGACGTCATTTCCCATGCGCAACGCGGTGATGAGCGGCTACAGCCTCGCAACGGTGGTGGTTGAGGCCGCGTACCGCAGCGGCGCCCGGATGCAGGCGCGCCTTGCTCTCGAACACGGCCGCCGAGTGTTCCTCATGCGGTCGCTGATGATCCACGAGTGGGCACGGGAGTACGCCACGAGGCCGAACACCACGGTCATCGACGGTCCCGCCGACGTCGTCCGAGAGTTGAACTCCCTCGTCCCCGTGGCAGGAGATCTCACCTGGGCGTAGCCGGTGGACCCACGTCGTACCGATCCTGCGACCGCCCCTGGCGGGGTTCGGGCCTCGGGGGCGTCGAGGCGTGGTTAGAGGTGGAGGGTGGCGAGGGTTTCCGGGGGGAGGGGGAGGGTCGCGGCCGCTACGTTTTCTTCCAGGTGGGGGAGGGAGCCCGTGCCCGGGATCGCGAGCGTGCAGGGGGACGTTGCCAGCAGCGCGGCGATCGCGACCTGCGCCATGGTCGCGCCCAGGCCGGCCGCGACCTCGCCGAGCCGTTCCGCGTCGAGCGGGCGGACACCACCGCCGAGCGGGAAGTACGGCACGTACGCGATATCCGCGGCCTCGCACTCCGCCAGGAGATCGGCCTCACCGGTGGCCTCGTTCTGCACCGCCACGACGGGTGCGACCTTCCGGGCCTCGGCGAGCTGCGCGGCATCGATGTTGCTGACGCCCAGGTGCCGGATCAGCCCCTCCGCCCGCAGCTCCGCCAGCGCCTCGAACCGTTCGGCGATCGACTCGCCACCCGTCCCGGTGACCCCGCCCACCCGCAGATAGACCAGGTCGAGCCGGTCGAGCCCGAGGGAACGCAAGTCCGCTTCGACCAGGCCGCGCAGCTGATCGGGTGTCGCCTGCCCGCTCGGTACGCCGTCAGGACCGGGCAGCGGCCCGACCTTCGTCGCGATCACCAGGTCGTCGGGGTACGGGGCCAACGCCGTACGGATCAGCTCGTTGGCCCGCACGTCCCCCCTGTTGTAGAAGCCGGCCGTGTCGATGTGGTTCACGCCCAGCTCCACCGCCCGCCGGAGCACCGCGATGCCGGTCTCGGGCGCGCGCGTCGGGCCGTCGAACGTGCTCATCGGCAGACGCATCGCGCCGAAGCCGAGCCGGTTGATGGTCAGGTCCCCGCCGAGGGAGAACGTCGTGGTCGTCATGAGGCCCATCGTGTCCGCCGCCGTGAGACCCGGCGAGTCGGGCTGACGGCCACGTCGGCGGCCGACTGCTCAGGGGCCGGACTCACTCCATAGGTGACTATGCGTATCCAAATGATCACGTTACGTTACATGAAGTGAGGGTCGTGCAGTGCGATCCCCCGAATCGTCGGAGGCACCTTCATGCGTCGTATCGCCACCGTGCTCGGCACGCTCGCCGTAGCCGCGATGCTCTCGCTCAGCGTCTCGCAGTCCGCGTTCGCCGCGAACGGGGATCTGATCATCAACGGCAAGCCCCACCACAACCCCCACGGCTGCTACAACAGCGACCGCTGGCCGCTCACCGTCCAGAACGACACGGATGAGGAAGCACGTATCTACGAAGGACGCGGCTGTCAGGGAGACCCCATCGACTTCGTCGCCCCCGGGGACCACGTGGTCTCCGAGTTCGGCGGGAGCGTCGAAATCGACTGAACCCGCTCCACCCGCACCACCCCGACCAAGGACGGGCCTCCGCGCGCGGGGGCCCGGCCCCCTTTGTGACCTCACGATTTCGGGGCCGAGGGCGGTACCCGTTATCGTGGTGCGGTATGCCTGCTCGCAGGCACGAATACTCTCAACAGGACCCGGAGAGAGCAATGCCTCCCAAGAAGAAGAAGATCACGGGGCTGATCAAGCTCCAGATCAACGCCGGTGCGGCCAACCCGGCCCCGCCGGTCGGCCCCGCGCTGGGCCAGCACGGCGTGAACATCATGGAGTTCTGCAAGGCCTACAACGCGGCCACCGAGTCGCAGCGCGGCATGGTGATCCCGGTGGAGATCACGGTCTACGACGACCGTAGCTTCACGTTCATCACCAAGACCCCGCCGGCCGCGAAGCTGATCCTCAAGGCCGCGGGCGTGGACAAGGGCTCCGGCGAGCCGCACGTCAAGAAGGTCGCGAAGCTCACCCGCGACCAGGTGCGGGAGATCGCGACGACGAAGCTCCCCGACCTGAACGCGAACGACCTGGACGCCGCGGAGAAGATCATCGCGGGTACGGCCCGTTCGATGGGCGTCACGGTCGAGGGCTGACGCCCGAGCGACAAAGGGGGAGGGCTGACGCCCGATCCCGGCACCTCCGGGAGGTCTGACCGCCTCCCACCTCTGTGGCAGGGCCTGCTCGGCCCGTACCACGACTCCCACCCACATTCAGGAGCAGCAAGTGAGCAAGCGCAGCAAGTCTCTCCGCGCTGCGGACGGCAAGATCGACCAGGAGCGCCTGTACGCGCCCCTGGAGGCCGTCCGTCTCGCCAAGGAGACCGCGACCACCAAGTTCGACTCGACCGTCGAGGTCGCCTTCCGCCTGGGTGTCGACCCGCGCAAGGCCGACCAGATGGTCCGTGGCACCGTGAACCTTCCGCACGGCACCGGCAAGACCGCCCGGGTCCTGGTCTTCGCGACCGGTGACCGTGCTGCGGCCGCGGAAGCCGCGGGAGCCGACATCGTCGGCTCCGACGAACTGATCGACGAGGTGGCGAAGGGCCGGCTGGACTTCGACGCCGTCGTCGCCACCCCGGACCTCATGGGCAAGGTCGGCCGCCTCGGCCGCGTGCTCGGCCCGCGTGGCCTGATGCCGAACCCGAAGACCGGCACCGTGACGCCGGACGTGGCGAAGGCTGTCACGGACATCAAGGGCGGCAAGATCGAGTTCCGCGTCGACAAGCACTCGAACCTGCACTTCATCATCGGCAAGGTCTCCTTCGACGAGACCCTGCTGGTGGAGAACTACGCGGCCGCGCTCGACGAGATCCTTCGTCTCAAGCCGTCCGCCGCGAAGGGCCGTTACGTCAGGAAGGCCGCCGTCTCCACCACGATGGGCCCCGGCATTCCGGTCGACCCCAACCGCACGCGCAACCTCCTCGTCGAGGAGGACCCGGCGTCGATCTGACGCCGGGGGCGGACCGGTTCACCGCCGGTCCGCCCGCGCCGCACCACGTCTCCACCCGCACCACGTCTCCACCCGCGCCCCGCTCCCGGTCGACCCGGGGGCGGGGCGCGGTGCTTTCCGGGCGGGACCGGAGGGGAAGACACCGGGAAGGCGCGGGGGAGCCGCGCCCCATCGGACCGCCCCCGCCCGAGGCGATTTGCCCGGGCGGGGGGCGGTCCCGTAGGCTTCCCGAGAAGCCATAGACCGCTGGTTGTCACCATGTCCCCGACGGGGACGAGGTGATCGAAGGAGCCGCTGAGTGCGGACGACCCGCGTAGGTGACCGTGGATGATCTCCGGGGACGTATACGCCCCCGTCGAGTCTCGCCCCTGGCGCCTGCGCCCGGGGCGTTCGTTCTTTCTCAGGTCTCCTCCACTGCCGGGCGGTCCGCAATCACCCGGAAGGAGGCCGAGACTCATGGCGAGGCCCGACAAGGCTGCCGCGGTTGCCGAGTTGACGGACAAGTTCCGCTCCTCGAACGCTGCAATGCTGACCGAGTACCGCGGTCTCACCGTGGCGCAGCTCAAGACGCTGCGCCGTTCGCTCGGTGAGAACGCCACTTACTCCGTGGTGAAGAACACGCTGACCAAGATCGCGGCCAACGAGGCCGGGATCAGCACGCTCGACGACCTGTTCACGGGTCCGTCGGCCGTCGCCTTCGTCACCGGTGACCCGGTCGAAGCGGCGAAGGGTCTGCGCGACTTCGCCAAGGACAACCCCGCTCTCGTCATCAAGGGCGGTGTCCTGGACGGCCAGGCGGTGTCCGCGGACGAGATCAAGAAGCTCGCGGACCTCGAGTCCCGCGAGGTTCTGCTCGCCAAGCTGGCGGGCGCCATGAAGGGCAAGCAGTCCCAGGCTGCCGCGCTCTTCCAGGCGCTTCCCTCGAAGTTCGTCCGCACCGCGGAGGCGCTTCGTGCCAAGCAGGCCGAGCAGAGCGAGCAGGGCGGTGCCGGTACGCCGGCTCCCGCCGAGGCCGCCGAGTAGTCGTTCCGACGCGCTCAGCTGCCCAGCGGGCCCCGAGTACGCCCGCCGACATGTACATCCGGCACCAGCCGATTTAGTGGAAGGACCGCCATCATGGCGAAGCTCAGCCAGGACGACCTGCTCGCGCAGTTCGAGGACATGACCCTCATCGAGCTCTCCGGGTTCGTGAAGGCGTTCGAGGAGAAGTTCGACGTCACCGCCGCGGCCCCGGTCGCCGTTGCCGCCGGTGGTGGCGCTGCCGCCGTCGCCGAGGCCGTCGAGGAGCAGGACGAGTTCGACGTCATCCTCAAGGGTGCCGGCGAGAAGAAGATCCAGGTCATCAAGGTCGTGCGTGAGCTGACCTCCCTGGGTCTGAAGGAAGCCAAGGACCTCGTGGACGGCGCGCCGAAGGCCGTCGTCGAGAAGGTCGCGAAGGAAGCCGCGGAGAAGGCGAAGGAGGCCCTGGAGGCCGCCGGTGCCTCGGTCGAGGTCAAGTAACACCTGCTCCACACGCCGTAGGGCGGTCACCCGAAAGGGTGGCCGCCCTCGGTCGTTTTGGATCTCCGCAAGGTCTGGGCCTTGACGGATGGCACGCATCGCGCAATTCTCAGGGACGCGCCACCACCGAGGTCCGCGCGTCGGCAGGGCTGTGTCCGGGCCTTGTTCGGGCTCCGACCCACACTTCGTGGGAGGTCGGATGCATGGATCGGTGGCGATGCGGGAATGCATGGCAATGCGGCGTGATGAGAGCGGATCCGGTGCCGAGGCCGGGTCCCGACAGACGGGCGAGGGGGCGACGATTCGGTACACCGAATCTCAGCCTGGACATCAGTGGGCCAAGTGGCTACACTGACCCTTTGCGCTGCCTGTTAGCTGCTGCCTGGCCCGTCACCAGGAGCATGCCCACGTCTGAGCATCTGTGAAGAAGCCCGTCATCAGGGACTTCCTCATCAGCTCAGGGGCGGACCGGTACGCGCGTAGTGAGTCCGAGCCCTCGGAAGGACCCCCTCTTGGCCGCCTCGCGCAACGCCTCGACTGCCAATTCGAACAACGGCGCCAGCACCGCACCGCTGCGCATCTCTTTCGCGAAGATCCGTGAACCGCTCGAAGTTCCGAACCTCCTCGCGCTCCAGACCGAGAGCTTTGACTGGCTGCTCGGCAATGCCGCGTGGAAGGCTCGGGTCGAGGCGGCCCTGGACAGTGGGCAGGACGTCCCCAGGAAGTCCGGTCTGGAGGAGATCTTCGAGGAGATCTCGCCGATCGAGGACTTCTCCGGGTCGATGTCGCTCACTTTCCGCGACCACCGCTTCGAGCCGCCGAAGAACTCGCTGGACGAGTGCAAGGAGCGCGACTTCACGTACGGCGCCCCGCTCTTCGTCACCGCAGAGTTCACCAACAACGAGACCGGCGAGATCAAGTCCCAGACGGTCTTCATGGGTGACTTCCCCCTGATGACCAACAAGGGCACCTTCTGCATCAACGGCACCGAGCGTGTCGTCGTCTCGCAGCTGGTCCGCTCGCCGGGTGTCTACTTCGACAGCCAGATCGACAAGACGTCCGACAAGGACATCTTCTCCGCCAAGATCATCCCGTCCCGGGGTGCCTGGCTGGAGATGGAGATCGACAAGCGCGACATGGTCGGCGTCCGTATCGACCGCAAGCGCAAGCAGTCGGTCACCGTGCTGCTCAAGGCGCTGGGCTGGACCACCGAGCAGATCCTCGAGGAGTTCGGCGAGTACGAGTCGATGCGCGCCACCCTGGAGAAGGACCACACCCAGGGCCAGGACGACGCGCTGCTCGACATCTACCGCAAGCTGCGTCCGGGCGAGCCGCCGACCAAGGAGGCCGCCCAGACCCTGCTGGAGAACCTCTACTTCAACCCCAAGCGCTACGACCTCGCGAAGGTCGGCCGCTACAAGGTCAACAAGAAGCTCGGCAGCGACGCGCCGCTGGACGCCGGCGTGCTCACCACCGACGACATCATCGCCACCATCAAGTACCTGGTGAAGCTGCACGCCGGTGAGACCGAGACCTCGGGCGACAACGGCGCCACGATGGTGGTCGAGGTCGACGACATCGACCACTTCGGCAACCGCCGCCTGCGCAACGTCGGCGAGCTGATCCAGAACCAGGTCCGTACCGGCCTGGCCCGTATGGAGCGCGTGGTCCGCGAGCGGATGACGACCCAGGACGTCGAGGCGATCACGCCGCAGACCCTGATCAACATCCGGCCGGTCGTCGCCTCCATCAAGGAGTTCTTCGGCACCAGCCAGCTCTCCCAGTTCATGGACCAGACGAACCCGCTGTCCGGCCTGACCCACAAGCGCCGGCTGTCGGCGCTGGGCCCCGGTGGTCTGTCCCGTGAGCGGGCCGGCTTCGAGGTCCGTGACGTGCACCCGTCGCACTACGGCCGCATGTGTCCGATCGAGACCCCCGAAGGCCCGAACATCGGTCTGATCGGCTCGCTCGCGTCGTACGGCCGGGTCAACGCGTTCGGTTTCGTCGAGACCCCGTACCGCAAGGTCGTCGAGGGCGTCGTCACCGACGACGTGGACTACCTGACCGCCGACGAGGAGGACCGCTTCGTCATCGCGCAGGCCAACGCGCCGCTGACCGAGGACCTGCGGTTCGCCGAGTCCCGCGTGCTGGTCCGCCGCCGCGGCGGCGAGATCGACTACATCCCCGGCGACGACGTCGACTACATGGACGTCTCGCCGCGCCAGATGGTGTCGGTCGCCACCGCGATGATCCCGTTCCTTGAGCACGACGACGCCAACCGCGCGCTCATGGGATCGAACATGATGCGCCAGGCCGTACCGCTGATCAAGGCCGAGGCGCCGCTGGTCGGCACCGGTATGGAGTACCGCTGCGCGGTCGACGCCGGCGACGTGATCAAGGCCGACAAGGACGGTGTGGTCCAGGAGGTCTCCGCCGACTACGTCACGGTCACCAACGACGACGGCACGTACACCACGTACCGGGTCGCCAAGTTCTCCCGCTCCAACCAGGGCACCTCCTTCAACCAGAAGGTGCTCGTGGACGAGGGCGCCCGCGTGGTCGCGGGCCAGGTCCTCGCCGACGGTCCGTCCACCGAAGCCGGTGAGATGGCGCTCGGCAAGAACCTGCTGGTCGCGTTCATGCCGTGGGAGGGCCACAACTACGAGGACGCGATCATCCTGTCGCAGCGCCTCGTGCAGGACGACGTCCTGTCCTCGATCCACATCGAGGAGCACGAGGTCGACGCCCGTGACACCAAGCTCGGCCCGGAGGAGATCACCCGGGACATCCCGAACGTCTCCGAGGAGGTCCTCGCCGACCTCGACGAGCGCGGCATCATCCGGATCGGCGCCGACGTGGTGGCCGGCGACATCCTGGTCGGCAAGGTCACCCCGAAGGGCGAGACCGAGCTGACCCCGGAGGAGCGGCTGCTGCGCGCGATCTTCGGCGAGAAGGCCCGTGAGGTCCGCGACACCTCGCTGAAGGTGCCGCACGGCGAGACCGGCAAGGTCATCGGTGTGCGCGTCTTCGACCGCGAGGAGGGCGACGAGCTTCCCCCCGGTGTGAACCAGCTGGTGCGCGTGTACGTGGCGCAGAAGCGCAAGATCACCGACGGCGACAAGCTGGCCGGACGCCACGGCAACAAGGGCGTCATCTCCAAGATCCTGCCGGTCGAGGACATGCCGTTCCTGGAGGACGGCAGCCCGGTCGACATCATCCTCAACCCGCTCGGCGTGCCGTCCCGAATGAACCCGGGACAGGTGCTGGAGATCCACCTCGGCTGGCTGGCCAAGCAGGGCTGGGACGTCTCCGGGGTCGCCGAGGAGTGGGCGCGCCGCCTCCAGGCGATCGACGCCGACCAGGTCGCGGCGAACACCAACGTCGCCACCCCGGTCTTCGACGGCGCCCGCGAGGACGAGATCACCGGCCTCTTCGAGTCCACGATCCCCAACCGCGACGGCGACCGCCTGGTCATGCCCTCCGGCAAGGCCCGGCTCTACGACGGCCGCTCCGGCGAGCCGTTCCCCGAGCCGATCTCCATCGGCTACATGTACATCCTCAAGCTGCACCACCTGGTGGACGACAAGCTGCACGCCCGTTCCACCGGCCCGTACTCGATGATCACCCAGCAGCCGCTCGGTGGTAAGGCGCAGTTCGGCGGGCAGCGATTCGGCGAGATGGAGGTGTGGGCGCTGGAGGCATACGGTGCCGCGTACGCCCTCCAGGAGCTGCTGACCATCAAGTCCGACGACGTGCTCGGCCGCGTGAAGGTCTACGAGGCCATCGTCAAGGGCGAGAACATCCCCGAGCCCGGTATTCCCGAGTCCTTCAAGGTGCTCATCAAGGAAATGCAGTCGCTCTGCCTCAACGTGGAAGTGCTGTCCTCGGACGGTATGTCCATCGAGATGCGTGACACCGACGAGGATGTCTTCCGCGCCGCGGAGGAACTCGGTATCGACCTGTCCCGGCGCGAGCCGAGCAGCGTCGAAGAGGTCTGACGGGCCGGTCGCCCGGCTCCTCGCGAGCCGGGCGGCCTCTCCCAGGACCGTTCAGACCATGTTTGACAATCGACCCCGGCAGCGTTTCTGGTCGGGTAGAACCCGAAGGCGGGATTGACGACAAGTGCTCGACGTCAACTTCTTCGACGAGCTGCGGATCGGCCTTGCCACCGCGGACGACATTCGTACCTGGTCGCACGGCGAAGTGAAGAAGCCGGAGACCATCAACTACCGCACGCTCAAGCCGGAAAAGGACGGGCTCTTCTGCGAGAAGATCTTCGGTCCGACCCGGGACTGGGAGTGCTACTGCGGGAAGTACAAGCGGGTCCGCTTCAAGGGCATCATCTGTGAGCGCTGCGGCGTCGAGGTCACTCGCGCCAAGGTGCGCCGTGAGCGGATGGGCCACATCGAGCTGGCCGCTCCCGTCACGCACATCTGGTACTTCAAGGGCGTCCCGTCCCGTCTGGGATACCTGCTCGACCTCGCCCCGAAGGACCTGGAGAAGGTCATCTACTTCGCGGCGTACATGATCACCTGGGTGGACGACGAGCGCCGTACGCGCGACCTGCCCTCGCTGGAGGCCCAGGTCTCCGTCGAGCGCCAGCAGGTCGAGCAGCGCCGTGACGCCGATGTCGAGGGCCGGCAGAAGAAGCTGGAAGCCGACCTCGGCGAGCTGGAGAACGAGGGCGCGAAGGCCGACGTCCGCCGCAAGGTGCGTGAAGGCGCCGAGCGCGAGATGAAGCAGCTGCGCGACCGCGCCCAGCGCGAGCTGGACCGGCTGGACGAGGTGTGGGCCCGCTTCAAGAACCTCAAGGTCCAGGACCTGGAGGGCGACGAGCTGCTCTACCGCGAGCTGCGCGACCGCTTCGGCACGTACTTCCAGGGCTCGATGGGTGCCGCGGCGCTGCAGAAGCGCCTGGAGTCCTTCGACCTGGACGAGGAGGCCGAGCGCCTCCGCGAGATCATCCGTACCGGCAAGGGACAGAAGAAGACCCGCGCGCTCAAGCGCCTCAAGGTCGTCTCCGCGTTCCTTCAGACCACCAACAAGCCCAACGGCATGGTGCTGGACTGCGTCCCGGTGATCCCGCCGGACCTGCGTCCGATGGTGCAGCTGGACGGTGGCCGCTTCGCGACCTCCGACCTGAACGACCTGTACCGCCGCGTGATCAACCGCAACAACCGTCTGAAGCGGCTGCTCGACCTCGGCGCGCCCGAGATCATCGTGAACAACGAGAAGCGCATGCTCCAGGAGGCCGTGGACGCGCTCTTCGACAACGGCCGCCGCGGCCGCCCGGTCACGGGCCCCGGCAACCGTCCGCTGAAGTCGCTCTCCGACATGCTCAAGGGCAAGCAGGGCCGCTTCCGTCAGAACCTGCTCGGCAAGCGCGTCGACTACTCCGCCCGTTCGGTGATCGTCGTCGGCCCGCAGCTCAAGCTGCACCAGTGCGGCCTGCCCAAGGCCATGGCGCTGGAGCTCTTCAAGCCGTTCGTGATGAAGCGCCTGGTGGACCTCAACCACGCGCAGAACATCAAGTCGGCCAAGCGCATGGTCGAGCGCGGCCGCACGGTCGTGTACGACGTGCTGGAAGAGGTCATCGCCGAGCACCCGGTGCTGCTCAACCGCGCACCGACCCTGCACCGCCTCGGCATCCAGGCGTTCGAGCCGCAGCTCGTCGAGGGCAAGGCCATCCAGATCCACCCGCTGGTCTGCACCGCCTTCAACGCGGACTTCGACGGCGACCAGATGGCCGTGCACCTTCCGCTGTCCGCGGAGGCGCAGGCCGAGGCCCGCATCCTGATGCTGTCCTCGAACAACATCCTCAAGCCGGCCGACGGCCGCCCGGTCACCATGCCGACCCAGGACATGGTGCTCGGCCTGTTCTTCCTGACCACGGACTCCGAGGAGCGCGTGGTCACGGGAGAGGGCCGGGCGTTCGGCTCCACGGCCGAGGCGATCATGGCGTTCGACAACCGCGAGCTGTCGATGCAGGCGCTGGTCGACATCCGCTTCCCGGTGGGCACCGTCCCGCCGCGCGGCTGGACCCCGCCGGAGCCGACCGAGGGCGAGCAGCCGTACCAGCTGGGCGACACCTTCCGGCTGCGGACCACCCTGGGCCGCGCGCTCTTCAACGAGCTGCTGCCCGAGGACTACCCGTTCGTCGACTACCCGGTCGGCAAGAAGCAGCTCTCCGAGATCGTCAACGACCTCGCCGAGCGCTACCCCAAGGTCATCGTGGCGGCGACGCTCGACAACCTGAAGGCGGCGGGCTTCCACTGGGCGACCCGGTCCGGAGTCACCGTGGCCATCTCCGACATCGTGGTGCCGGAGGCCAAGAAGGCGATCATCTCGTCCTACGAGGCACAGGACGAGAAGGTCCAGAAGCAGTACGAGCGCGGTCTGATCACCAAGCAGGAGCGCTCGGACGAGCTGATCAGCATCTGGACCAAGGCGACCAACGAGGTCGCCACCGCGATGAACGCCAACTTCCCGAAGACCAACCCGATCTTCATGATGGTCGACTCGGGCGCCCGCGGAAACATGATGCAGATGCGTCAGATCGCGGGTATGCGCGGCCTGGTCTCGAACGCCAAGAACGAGACCATCCCGCGTCCGATCAAGGCGTCCTTCCGTGAGGGCCTGTCCGTGCTGGAGTACTTCATCTCCACCCACGGTGCCCGTAAGGGTCTGGCCGACACCGCGCTGCGTACCGCCGACTCGGGTTACCTGACCCGTCGTCTGGTGGACGTCTCGCAGGACGTGATCATCCGTGAGGAGGACTGCGGCACCGAGCGCGGTCTCAAGCTGCGGATCGCCGAGCGCGGCGCCGACGGCAACCTGCGCAAGACGGACGACGTCGAGACCAGCGTGTACGCGCGGATGCTCGCCGAGGACGTCGTGGTGGACGGCAAGGTCATCGCCCCCGCCAATGTCGACCTGGGCGACGTGCTCATCGACCAGCTCGTGCGGCACGGCGTCGAAGAGGTCAAGACCCGCTCGATCCTCACCTGCGAGTCGGCCGTGGGCACCTGTGCCTACTGCTACGGCCGCTCGCTGGCCACCGGCAAGCTGGTGGACATCGGCGAGGCCGTCGGCATCATCGCGGCCCAGTCGATCGGTGAGCCCGGCACCCAGCTGACGATGCGTACCTTCCACACCGGTGGTGTGGCCGGTGACGACATCACGCAGGGTCTGCCGCGTGTCGTCGAGCTGTTCGAGGCCCGTGTCCCGAAGGGTGTCGCCCCGATCTCCGAGGCGGCCGGCCGGGTCCGGATCGAGGAGACCGAGAAGACCAAGAAGCTCGTGGTCACCCCGGACGACGGCGCGGAGGAGATCGCCTACCCGATCTCCAAGCGCGTCAAGCTCCAGGTGTCCGAGGGCGACCACGTCGAGGTCGGTCAGAAGCTCACCTACGGTGCCACCAACCCGCACGACGTGCTGCGCATCCTGGGCCAGCGTCAGGTGCAGATCCACCTGGTGCAGGAAGTGCAGAAGGTCTACAACTCGCAGGGCGTGTCGATCCACGACAAGCACATCGAGATCATCATCCGGCAGATGCTCCGCCGGGTCACGATCATCGAGTCCGGCGACGCGGAGCTGCTGCCGGGCGAGCTGGTCGAGCGCGGCCGGTTCGAGACCGAGAACCGCCGTGTGGTCTCCGAGGGCGGTCACCCGGCCTCGGGTCGTCCGCAGCTGATGGGTATCACCAAGGCCTCGCTGGCCACCGAGTCCTGGCTGTCGGCCGCCTCCTTCCAGGAGACGACCCGGGTGCTGACGGACGCGGCGATCCACGCGAAGTCCGACTCGCTGCTGGGCCTCAAGGAGAACGTCATCATCGGCAAGCTCATCCCGGCGGGTACGGGCCTGGCCCGCTACCGCAACATCCGGGTGGAGCCGACCGAGGAGGCCAAGGCCGCGATGTACTCGGCCGTCGGCTACGACGACATCGACTACAGCCCGTTCGGCACCGGCTCCGGCCAGGCGGTGCCGCTGGAGGACTACGACTACGGCCCGTACAACGGCTGAGTCGTCGCCTCGCGCCGCTGAGCAGGCGAGCGGCGGCTGAAACGCCGAAAGGGCGGCCACCCCATCACGGGGTGGCCGCCCTTTCGCGTGTCCTGCTTCGTACGGGCTCCTGCCCGCCCGTCCGGCCGCCCTCAGCGCGCGGTCAGCTCCCAGACGGTGACCAGTACGGTCGCCACCGCCGCGAGCGCGCCGATGCTGGCGAGCGGCCAGCGGGCGCGCTCCAGGGAGTCCAGCCGGGCCTCGTGGTCGGCGAGCTGCCGGTCGGTCTGGTCATTGCGCTGGACGACCAGGGCGAGCGCGCCGTCGACCCGGGCGAAACCGGCCTCGACGGTGCCGCGCAGCCGCTCCAGTTCCAGGGCGACGGCGGCCGGGTCGGACAGGCTGGGTTCGCTCATGCACCGCTGCCTTCCTCACCGGAGCCGGAGCCGGAGCCGGGTCCGGTGCTCGGGCCCGCGTCCGTACCCGCGTCCGTGCCCGTACCCGCGCTCGCGCCGGAGTTGAAGCCGAAGGCGGGCGCGGACTCGGCGGCGGGCGCGGCCGGGGCGGGGAGCTGCCGGAGGGCCTGGTCGCTGTTGACCGGGACCGCCGTACGCAGCCAGGACGGCAGCGCCGACTGGACGGCGGGCAGCGCCATCAGCCGGGCCAGCCCGCCGGCCACGGCAACCGCCCCGGCGGCCCACGGCAGCGTGTCCGCGGTGTCGCCGTCACCGATGACCGTGGGCAGCAGGACGCACAGGCCGACCGCCGTCTGCACGACAGTGCGCAGGGTGTGCTTCGCGGCCTCTGACATGGGAATCCACCTTTCGCAGACATAGGAGTGCGGTCAGCCGGAGTACGGGACCTTCAGGGCCGCCCAGGACGCCGGGCCGGGCCGGCCGTCCGCGTCGGTGCCGGTGTAGCCGAGCTTGCGCTGCCACTTGGCGTAGCTGTCGCGGTCGGCCTGGGTCCACTGCGGGCCCGGCCCCACCCTGTACGCCGAGCAGCCCTCGGCCACCAGCCGCTTGCCCATCGCGGTGACGATCGCAGACTTGGGCTGCGCCGTGAACCACGCGGCGCCCGGGTAGGGCTGGTACGCCGGCTTGGCGGGCGGGGTGGCGGGCGGGGTGGCGGGCGGCTTCGGGGCGTGGGAGGCGGGCTGCGCCAGCCGGGCGGCGATCGAGGCCCGCAGACCGGCCATGGTGAAGCCGAGCGGGTCGATCTTGGCGCTGGTCCACTCCTTGTGGCCGATGACGGAGGCGGCGTGCCAGCCGTGCGCCCGGCAGATCGCGGCCGAGACCCGCTCGATGGCGTCGAGCTGGGCGGCGGGCCAGGGGTCCTTGCCGTCACCGAGGTTGACGCACTCGAAGCCGTAGAAGTGGGTGTTGCCGTCGGCCGTGCGCTGATTCGGCGCGGGCAGCGTGGCGCGTTCGGCGATCACGGCCGCCAGGACATCGGGGTCGCCCGCGCCCGCGTGGTTGGCCCGGCCGTTGCCGACGAGGTGGACGCTGCCGTCCTTGGCGATCACGCCGTGGCACAGCGGGCCCGGCAGATCGGAGCGGCCGTTGTAGCAGAGGGTCACGGAGCCGTCGGTGCCGGTGGTGACGGTGTGATGGATCATCACACCGTTGACCGGCCCCCACGGGCCCTTGTGGTTGCGGTTGTGGGTGCGCCAGCCGTCGTGCTCGACGACGGTGACGCCCTCGTCCTCCAGTGCGGTGACGAGGGCGTCGGCGGAGAGGGGGTTCGCCATGGGTCTTCCCTTGGTCGTCAGGCGGTCGGCAGGCTCTCGTCCGTGCCGACCGCCGTGCTGGTCTCCGTACCGGTCTGCGGGTCGCCCGCCGTGCCCGCCTCCGGGTCGCCCGGGTCGGCGCCGGAGTCGGAGTCAGGGCCGGAACCGGCTTCGGAGTCGGGGTCCCCGGAGCCGTCGCCCTCGCCGGGGTCGGGGTCCGTACCGGAGCCGGAGCCGGAGTCGGAGCCGCCGCCGTCGCCCGGGTCCGTACCCGTGGTGCCGCCGTCCGCCGGGGTGCCCCAGGTCGCGCACAGCTCCGCGTACGCCGCCGTACCGGCCGCGAAGTCGCTCAGCGCCGCGGCCACCGCGTTTGCCACGGCGCTCTGGTCGGGGACGATCGGCGCGGCGCCCTCCCCCCGGACGACCACCTCGCCGTAGCCGCGCAGCTGGCTGAAATTGGCGCCGGTCTCGGTGACCTGCGCGGAGACGTACACCTGCGGGTAGGTGCCGGTGAGCGGGTCGGGGGCCAGCGGCTCGCCCATCGTCTGGTCGTAGACGCGGATCCGGACGGTGTGGCCGCTCTCGGTGATCGTGGCGCGGCCGAAGTAGTCGAGGGCGATGCCCCAGGGCTGGGTGGTGTCGATGTCCACGAGGGGTGTCCTTCCGGGAATCGGCCGGCGGTCAGGTGCTCTGGATGCCGAACATCATTTGCGGCTGGGCGTAGACCGATCCCGTGCCGCTGGTGACCTGCGCCTGCACCTCGACGGTGAACAGGCCCGCGAAGTCGGCGTCGAAGTTCGCCGAGACCGGGCCGGTGTGGTCGAAGACGCTGCCCGCGCTGACGGCGCTGCCGAAATCGGCGCCATTGACCAGCACCTTGATCTGGCCCTGGGTGCCCGAGCCCGCCGCGGTCGGCATGTACAGCCGCAACTGCGGCTGCCACACCGGGTTGCGGGAGCGGGCGATCGGCGTCCAGGACGCGGAGTTGGTCTGCGGCCAGCGGGTCACGCCGAGATCCTGCGGCGGCAGCAGCGCCAGCCACGGGCGGGCCAGACCACCGGTCTTCACATCGTCGGAGATGATCTCGTGGCCGCCGATGTCGTAGATCCGCACCGGCTGCTTGCCGGTGGCGGTCCCGTCGCCGTTGAAGAGGGTCAGGGCGTGCTCCCCGGTCTGGCGGTTGAGCGCGAGGCCGTACTCGGCGCCCTCCCAGGCGCCGACCGCGAAGACCGGGGTGCCGTTGGGGGCGTGCACCTGGATCCAGCCGCCGTCGGTGATGTCCACCCCGCCGCCGGAGATCTTGTTGAGGGCCGGCCGGGTGTTGACCGCCGTGGACAGCTGCTGGATACGGCGTTCCATGGCGGTGAGCCGGTCGATGATGTCCTCGGGCAGCTGCGCCATCAGACCTCCTCCAGATACAGGTCCGCGGTGTCGGGGCGGCCGCGCTGCGGCGGGGTGACCTTGGCGCCGATGATCCGGTAGCGGGTGTCGAGCCCTTCCACGTACCAGTCGTCGGTGATCCGCAGCCGTACGGTCCTGCCGAGCAGCGCGGGCGGCACCAGGTCGTCGAGCCGGATGGTGATCTCCGGGATCACCACCGCGCCCTGGGCGGTGGCCAGTTCGGCGGCGGCCAGCGACTCCAGCGAGGGGATGTCGGTGATCGAGCTGTAGTCCGCGGTCAGGTCGACCCGGGGGAAGCCGGCGTCGATCAGCGGCTGGGCCACGTGCTCCGAGGAGTACAGCGGCCTGGACTCCTCGGCCTGGTTCTCGTTGACCGAGTCGCCGCGGGCCCGGGCGGTGGTGCCGCCGCGGGTCGCGTCGCGCGGGAAGGAGTACGCCAGGATCGAACCCGGCATGTCGAGCACCAGATCGGTGGTGCCGGTGGTGATCTTCGGGCTGCCCAGGCGCAGTTGGCGCACCCGCTCGCCGGCGGGGGAGCGGAAGACGGAGATGTGGTGCTCGAAGCCGCCGTCGAGCGCCGCGAGTTGGTCCAGCGCGTCGTAGTAGACGGTCTCGTCGCCGTCCCGCCAGGAGACGTCCCGCAGCACGTCGGAGGTCTCGGTACCGTAGCTGACGCCGATGTCGCCGCCGGCGGTCGCCTGGAGGTGCCGCCACAGCTCGCGGGCCAGCTCCAGTTGCTCCTTGCCGGTGTAGGTCAGATCGGTGCGGATGATCCGGCGGTTGGCGTACGAGTCGAAGGTGGCGGCCTGGATGCCCAGGGTGAGCACCCCCCGGTCGGTGCTCTCCAGGGTGCTGGTCCAGATCACCCCGCCCCACCACAGGTCGCCGCCGCGTTCCAGATAGACCGAGGTACGGCCCTCGGCGATCCGCCGGGCGCGGGCCGCGATGGCCCGGTCGGGCACCGGCACGGTCCCGGTGAGCGAACCGGGCTTGCCGATGTAGTCGTCGAGCGAGACGTCCCTCAGCGGCAGGATGTCGAAGACCCGGTCGGTGCGCAGATCGCAGAAGATCGCCCGGTACGGGGTGGTCAGCGCGGGTGTGGTCATACGGCTGCCTCGTAGGTGGCGGTGCCGCGGATGTTGCTGCTCGTGTTCCAGACCCAGGGGGTGATGGCGTCGACAAGCCCGGTGACCAGCGTGGTCCCGTTGGGCGGTGCGGTGGTGACCTCCAGCTCGAACTGGGTGCTCGACACGCAGCGTATCTGCGCGACCGCGCGCAGCGGGGTGGAGAGGTTCAGTGCGGCGAAGCCGAAGCACTGGGGGGAGTTGGCCGCGGGCACCGGCAGGGTGAACCACCAGTTGTCGTTGGTGGTGGCGCCGGTCCCGAACTGCGTGGTGGTGCCGAAGCCGATGTCGAAGACGAGATGCACGAGCGGGCCGTACTGGATGTAGCGGCACTGGAGGGCGGCGTTGCCGAAGGAGGGCAGCGCGGCCCCGGTGGCGGTGGTCCACTTCGGCGTCCAGCTCTGCCACACGGGAGCCGGCGGGTACGGCCGCCAGGCGGTGCCGTCCCAGCGTTCCAGGCTGCCGCTGTTGTCCCGGTAGTGGCCGGGGTAGGCGCCGGGCGCGGTGTCGGTGGTGACCGGCAGGATGCCGCCGATGGCGACGGTGGCCGTACGCTGCCCGGTCAGCGCCGTGTCCCAGGTGATGCCGCCGGTGCCCGCGCTGGCGCGGGCCGGGACGACCACCTGGTACAGCGGCAGAATCAGGCCGGTCACCGTCCGGACGGAGGGGCTGGCCGCGGGCACGCCCTCGACGATCTCGACGGTCGCCTCGGTACGGCCCGAGCCGTCGTAGAGGTCGTCGTAGACCCGGATCGCGACGAGGTCGATCCGCGGGTACTGGGCGTCGCCGTCGGAGAAGGTCAGGGTCGCGTACTCGGTGAGCGCGACCGGGTACGCGCCCTGGGACTCGGTGCCCTGGACGATCGCCCGGCCGGGGGAGACGCTGACTGTCATCGTGGAGGTGCCGGTGACGGTGAAGCCGGAGATGCGGAACTGACCGCCGGGCGAGCCGGGGAGGACGCCCGAGCGGCTGGCCAGCGGTGAGGAGGGGGTGAAGGTGCCGAGGGGGGAGACGCGGGTGTCCTCGCGGGTCTGGCCGGTTTCGAGCAGCCAGGCGGACCGTGCGTTCATGATGACTCCTGGGGTGGCGGGGCCGGGGGCGTTGATGCAGCGGCTCGACGCGCGGACAGACGTTGTCGAACCGGGTGGACACGGACAGGTGGTGGTCGGCGGCAGGGTCCGTACGGGCGCTACGTGAGGCGGGCCGTTACCACTCGGCGCTGCGCCAGGTCACCGCCATCTCGGCGCCGGCGTCCGAGGAATCCGGGCGGAAGGACAGCTCGTCCGCGCCCGGCTGGAAGGCGAACAGCTCCTCGGGGCTGCTGTCCGCGGCCGCGGTGTAGCGGCGGGAGGCGGTGCCGTTGAGGGTGACCGTGCCGGCCATCGTGTCGATGACCAGTTGGTCGTCGGTGGTGAGCGTGATCTCGTACCGCAGCCGCCGGCCGTTGGTGCGGTCGGTCACCGTGGGGTTGACGCACGGGCCGTTGAAGGAGATCACCGGGTGGGTGGGGGCCGAGCCCATGTTCACGGCGGTGATGTCGCCGGTGCTCGCGGCCTGGCCGAAGTCCAGCGGCCAGGCCAGCGGCCAGGTCAGCCCGCTCTCGGGCCGCGGTGGCTCGGTCCTGCGGGCCTCCTCCTCGACGGTGTAGCGGCGCGGGTCGTCGGCCTGCCACTGCACCGACGCCTTGGCCACACCCTGGAGGGCGTAGGTGCGGTCGGCGGGCAGCACCCGCTGGCTGACCCGGGCGCGGACGGTCAGCGTCTCGCCGTGCAGCCGTACGGCGAGCCAGCGGGCGTCGTCGCTGAGCGAGAGCGCCTGACGCAGCGCGCGGATCGCCGCGAGAGCGGCCGCGCCGGAGGCCGAGGGCAGCAGCCACAGCTGCCCGGCGATCTTGCGGGGCTTGGCGTAACGGGCGCCGGGCCAGGTGCCGTGCGCGGTGGGCCGGTCGGCGTCGCTGGTGTCGAACTCGGGGATGTCCTCCCAGCCGGTCAGGCCGCTGCTGTCGATCTCGTACGCGGTGCCGGGGCCCATGACGAGCCCGGCCCACTGCATCTGCCCGTCGCGGGTGATGAGCGAGCCGGGGGCCATGTCGTCGGTCCAGCCGGGGGTCTGGCTGCTCGGCGGGTTGTCGATGTCGGCCATCTGGCCGTCACCTCACTCTCCTTGGTGTGCGGGGCGGGG
The DNA here is from genome assembly GCF_036199905.1 of Streptomyces sp. NBC_00223. Lineage (NCBI taxonomy): Bacteria > Bacillati > Actinomycetota > Actinomycetes > Kitasatosporales > Streptomycetaceae > Streptomyces > Streptomyces sp. NBC_00223. The sequence goes on from NZ_CP108109.1 coordinate 5,090,346, forward strand.
CTGCGGGGGGCTTGCGGAGGCGGGGCTGCGAGGGCTTCGCGCGCTGCGGTGCCGCTCAGGCGCGGGCGGCGGCCAGGAAGAGCAGGTCCTCCGCGGTGCCGCGGGCGCCGGCGGTCGGGGACTCGTGGAAGTCGCCGAGCCGGTACCGGCTGTCGGCGGCCTTGGACCGCCGGGTGCCCGACAGCCGCCGCAGCCGGTCGAGATCGCTGAGCGGCAGCACCCGGGCGGCCCCGCGGGCGCCGGCGGGCAGCACGACGCCGCCCTCGGCGAGCAGCGGGATCTTGGTCAGATGGACGCCGAACTTCTTGCCGAGGATGGAGAACCCGATCGAGTTGAGGCCGTCGATGACCCAGTTGGCGAAGCCGATCAGGCCGTTGAGCGGCGCCTTCATGACGTTGACGACCGTCTGGACGCCGGTGGTGATGAACTCGCCGATGCCGTTCAGGGTCCGGGTCATCGCGTCCTCGACCCGCTGGAACGCCTTGGGCAGATCGCCGGTGAGGAAGGTCAGGACCGGCTTGACGCCCTTCTTGAGCCCGTCCCACGCCGAGGAGACGATCCCGTGCAGCGCCTTCACTGCGGAGGTGGCGGCCGTCCGTACCGCCGGGAAGCCCTTGGTGAGCAGCGCGCTGACCACGGTCAGCACACCGACGATGATGGTGAGGTAGCCGGTGAAGTAGACGGCGACGACCGTGGCCATCACCTCCAGGACGGGGGCGATGACAGGGAGCAGGCCCTGGAGGAACTGCTCGACCTGGGCGAAGACCTGCTCGATGATCCGCTGCCCGGCCTCGGAGTTGACCGCGAGGTCGATCAGCTGGGCGGCCAGCGGGACGAGCAGCCCGGTGACGAATCCGAGCGGGGTGGCCTTCGTCAGCAGGTTGATCGCCGTCATGACGCCGGACACGACGGCCGCCACCTTGCCGAAGGTGTCCAGCAGCCGGGCCAGCGGCGGGCTCACCGATGCCAGCCCGTCGAGCAGCGAAAGCACCCCGCCCAGGCCGGACTTGAGGCTTCCGAGCACGCCCTTGACGCTCTTGGCCCGGCTGCCGAAGGACTTGACGCCGGTCACGCCGCCGGACGCGCCCTGCCCGGTCTTCGTCAGACTGCGGGCTCCGGCCTCGGCGTTGGACTTGACCTGTTTGAGCGCGCTGCCGCCCGCCTCCGCCGAGCCGCGGATACGGCCGACGGCGTCCGCGGCCTGCCTGATCCCGCCGGCCGCCTTCCCGAGGGCGGACGCGGCCTGGTCCAGCGTGCCGACCAGACTGTCCAGCACGCCGTTGAAGCCGTTGAGACCGGCGCCCGCCATGGCCGCACTCATCCGCGCGCCTTGGCCAGGAACATCAGGGCGTCGGCGGTGTCCTGCGGGTCACGGGACGAGGCCGCGTAGTAGTTCTCGATGTGGAACCCGGCCCCCGCGCCGCCGTCGATGAGCCCGCCCTGCGCGGCCGTACGGTTCAGCAGTCGGTTGAGCTTGCTCAGCGGCAGTACGGCCTCGGCCTCGCCCGCCTCCGCCAGGATCGCGGGCACACCGCCGGAGCGGGGCATCACCAGACCGCCGTCGGCCAGCCGGGGGATCGTCGGCAGGTTGACGCCGAAGGTCTTGCCGCCGACCATCGGCACCCAGCCGGGGATCGAGACGTGGATGCCGTTGAGCCGGCCGATCGCCTCGTTGATCAGGTCGATCACGGCATTGATCGGGGTCTTGACCGCGCTTTTGACCGAGTCGAAGGCGTGCTTGGCGATGTCCTTGAGGCCGCCCCAGATGCTGGACAGCTTGTTCTTGACGGTGGTGAAGGCGCCGGGGATCGCCGACTTGATCCAGTTGACCACCGGGGTGATGACGGCCTTGATGCCGTTCCAGACGCTGGAGACGATGGTCTTGATCGCCTTGAGCGCCGTGGTGATCACGGCCTTCCACAGGTCGAAGTAGGTCTTCACGATCGTGGCCACGGCCTTCACCACCGCGGTGATCGCGGTCTTGATGCCGTTCCAGACCTGCTTGATCAAGGCCGCGGCCTTCTGCATGATCGGGCCGACGACCTTCATGACGGTGCTGATCACCGACTGGATCACGCTGAAGGCCTTCTGCATGACCTTCTGCATGGTCTGGGACTGCATGGCCATGTCGACGACCTTCTGAATGAGCGGCGCGAGCAGCTGCATCAGCAGGCCGAGCAGATTGCCCTTCATCGACTTGTTGAGGCCGTCCATTCCCTTGCCGGCCTGCTTGGCCCCGGTCTCGAACCCACCGAGGCTCTTTCCGCCGGTCTGGCCGGTTTTCCCGGCCTTGGTCATCGACTTCTCCGCCTCGTCCGCCGCGGTCTTCATCGATTTCAGGTCGCCGGCCGAGCCCTGGGCGGCGGTCTTGAGCTTCTTGAGCTCGCCGTCCGCCTTCCCGGCGTTGTCCCCGATGCCCTTCGCGGCCTTCGCGGCCGCGTCGGCCCGGGTGCCGAGGTCTTTCAGCTGGGTGACCGCCTCCTTCAGCGACTTGGCGAACGTCACCACGTCCCGGCCCAGTTGCACCAGCGACTTGCCCAGGCCGGTCAGGGCCTTGCTCAGCCCGCCGACGGACTTGCCCGCGCCGCTGATGGAGGTGCCGACGCTCCTGATCGACTTGGCCAGCCCGCTGACGGCTGTGCCCACGTCGCGGATGGCCTGGCCGATGCCGGCGATGGCGTCGCCGACTCCGGTGATGGAGTCGACCACGTCCTTGATCGACGTGGCGATCTTCTCGATGGCGTCACCGACGCTGCCGATGGCCCTGGCGACAGTGGTGATCGGTTTGGCGATGGCGTTGCCGACGGAGCTGCCGAGGCCCTCGATGGACCGGCCGATCTTGCCGAGGGAGCCGGCGATGTCGGTGGCGAGCGACTTGGCCACCAGTCCGATGGACCGGCCCGCCTCGGCGATGGCCCGGGTGATGGTCGCGATGGGTTTGGTGACGGCGCTGCCGAGGGAGGCGCCCAGCCGCTGAACGGACTTCCCGACGTTCGTCAGGGTCTTGTTCACCTCGGCCGTGATCGCCCGGCCGACATCGGCCGCGATCTTGCCCAACTGGGCGGTGACAGCCTTGCCGATCGTCGCGAGCGGCTTCTCGATGTTCGCCGCGAGCGACGCGGCGATGGCGGCGACCGACCTGGCCAGGGCGCCCGTAGAGGCCGCCAGGTGGGCGATGGCGCGGTCGAGGCCGCCGACGGCCTTGGTCACGGATGTGACGGCCTTGCCCACATCGGTGATGGACTTCTCCACCTTGCCCAGCGAGTCCTGGAGCTGCGCGGTGGTGGTCGCCACCCCGGCTCGGAAGTCGGTCACGACCTGTTCAGGGGGTGCAGCGGTCATGTGGTGCCTCCTATGACCTTGACGGATCGGCCGCGGCGCCCCTGACGGGGTGCGCGGCGGGTCCGTGAAGAGCGGGATGCGCGCGGGGACGGTGCGACGCGCGGTGCGCGGAGGCGCCGCCGGTCGGCCGGCGGTGGGCTGGGCCCCGGAGGACGCTCAGCGCCGGGCGGTATGCTTGGGCGGTTTGCCTACCGGTGAACGTGCAGGTCAAGTCCCTATTCGAAGGGACATTCCAGTCAGCGGCAGCCGGCGGCGGCCGGGCGGTCACCGAATGGAGAGTGAACCTCCGGCCGGAGGTTGGTAGCCGTGAGGTGTACTGGTGGCTGGGGACGACCGGGGCCAGGGAGAATTCGGTGGGTGGGGATGAGAGCCATGAAGGCGCTGGGGGGCGCGTCGAACAGCCGGACGGCGGGGCCGTACCGCAGGAGCACACCGGGGGTGAACCACCGGCCGGCGGCGGACTGCCCCGGCTGATGGCCCGGTTGGGACGGCTGCTGGAACGTCTCGGACCGGAGAACGTCGTGGTCATGTCCCAGGAGGAGTACGAGCGGGCGAAGTTGGCCACGTACGCCGCCGGGTGGCAGGACGCGGCCGAGGAGTACCGGCCGAGGATCGCCGCGGCCCGCTGGGAGGGATGGCTCGGCCGGTGGCGGCCGCTGCGGGTGATGGAGGGGCCGGGCGAGGTCATCGCCTTCCCCGCGGGGCGCGGGGGCCCCGCGGGGACGGGCGAGCCGGCCGCCGAGGAGGAGCAGCACGGGCCGGCTGTGGGGGACGGCCCGCGCGGCACGGCCCCGGCGGAGGGGACGCAGCGGCGTACGGGGGTGCGTACGGGTTCCGGCTCCGGCTCCGGTACGCCTGTGCCCCGGCCGCGGCTCTCGCCGAAGAACCGCCGGTCGAAGTCGCCGACGATTCCCCGGCTGCCGCCGTCCGAGCGCCGCCGGCCGCGGATCGCCGGGGACGCGACGGACGACGCGGGGGAGTGAACGGGGGCTTCCGGGGCGGGCGTTGGGACGTGCGCGGTTGGGGGTGTGCCTTGAGGGCGGCGGGGTCAGCTGAAGAAGCGGACCAGTTCGGACGAGGACGGCGCCTCCGCCGTGCCCGACCCGCCGCCGCCGGACGCCGTACCGGCCGCGGCCTGCCCCGTACTGTCCGTACCCTCCGGCTCGTCGCCGGGGCGGGGTACGGGCACGGGCGGGTCCGGCGGGTCGGCGTCGTCACCGCTGTTCACCATGGCGAACATCCAGTTGGCCGACGCGAGATGGTCCACCGCGGCGGCCAGCAGATAGTCGCTGACGGACCACTCGGCGGACTCGCCGTGCAGGTCGTGGTTGACGGCGCTGTCCCTCGGCAGATGCTTGACCAGCACCGCGAGCCGGCGGCTTGAGAGCCGGCCGCGGTACCGGTCGAGCAGGTCCACGCCGTAATAGCGGAGCAGGTCGGCTTCGAGGGCCTCGGCGTGTTCTTCCGTGAACTCGTCGAGGCTCAGTCTTCCCCCAGGCCGAGCCCGGTCTCCTTGCCGTACGCGTCCAGGATCGCCGCGATGTCCTGCATGGTGAGGTCGTGCTGCTCGAAGCGGGTGAACTGCCCCTCGCCCAGGAGGAGTCGCAGCAGCCCGTCCACGTCGTTGTCGTCGAGCGCGCGCAGCGCCCTGGCGGTGGCGCGGGGCAGCTCGGTGGGGAGCTCGAAGGACTCGTCGTCCAACTCGAAGGTCCAGGCGCGGCCCAGGGCCTCCTGGCGCTGGGCGCGGGCGGCGTTGACGTTGAAACCGGACATGGCTTCCTCTCGGGAATGACGGGGGAACGGGGTGAAGTGCGCTGCTTCCCATGGGGGTTGGGCGCGTGTTCGGTGCTGTGCGCCTCGGGCGCCGGCGGGGCCGCGCGGCCGTGCGTGGGCTTTGCGGCCGGCGTCGGCGTGCGGGCGTACGGGCGTATTGCGGAAAGGGGACGGGACGGCGGGGGTCGCCCGCCGTCCCGTGGGTGCGCCCGCGGATCAGGAGGCGTACACCGAGTCCTTCATCACGAAGGTGGCCAGCGGGTCGGTCCCGTTGGACAGCGCGGTGAAGGTGATGCCGAGCTGGGCCGCGGCCTTGCGGGCCAGCTTGATGTCGTCGCTCGCGGTGACCTGGCCGCGCGGGATGACGAAGCGGTACGTGACGTCCGTACCGTCGTTGAACTCCAGGCCGAGCGCCCGCTCGTCCTTCTGCGGGCCGTCGCCCAACGAGTAGGTGTAGACGCCGGGGTTGGTGGTGACGTCCACGGGGGTGACGTCGCCGCCGCCCATGAAGAGCGGGAACGTGTCCTCGTTGAACTGGAGCAGCGCGAACTTCAGCGACAGGTCCCGGTCGGAGTAGATGAAGCGCACCGGGCTGACGGCCTGCCAGGTGTCGACCGGGTCCAGCTTGTCCTTCTTGCTGAAGGTCACGCCGTCGGAGGAGGTGAAGCCGAGGTCGGTCCAGATCGTGCTGTCCCAGTCGGTGGAGAAGTCGGTGGGCGCGGACGACCCGGCCTCGGCGACGAGGATGCGGCCGCTGCCGGCGATACGGATCTCGGACGAGCTGTTGCCTGCCATGGTGGTTCTCCTGTGGGTGTGGGTGGGTGCGGTTGCCGTTCCGGCCAGGTGCCCGGAACGGCGAAGGCCCCGCCGGGGCTTGGGTTCTAACGGTCCTCGCAACACCTGCGATCTGTGGGAGTTGCGGGGACTGTGGGCGTTGAGCGTGGGGATCGTGTGGGGTTGCGGGAGCGTTTCCTTGCGCGGCTGGATGCTGTGGGGAACGTGACGGTGGTGGCCCGTGAGCTGGGGGTGAACCGGAACACTGCTTTCGGCTGGGCCCGGAAGGCCGGACAGGGCTCGGTGCGCCTGCCGCGGCGGCATCCCGGGCGGGATGAGTACGAGCGGCTTCGGGCCGCCGGTGTCGCACGCCGGGTGGCGGCCCGGCAGGTCGGTGTGAACGAGCGCACGGCCAAGGACTGGGACTGGGGCGTCAAGAAGAGCGGCACCACACGCACCTATGCCGACGGCCGCCGTGTCGACTACACCACCGGGACCGTCACGATGGGCGGTGTGACCACAGTACCGGTGGGCCTGCCAGCCCTGGAAAAGCAACTGCATCCGCGATTTCTGACACTGGCCGAGCGCGAACAGATCCGCGATCTGCGTGCGCTGGGCTGGTCGCTGCGGGCGATCGGGCGTGCCCTGGGGCGGCCGGCGAGCACGGTCAAGCGGGAGATCGACACGAACTCCGGCACCGGGGGCTACCAGCCCTACGCCGCCCACCGCGCCGCTGCCGCGCGCAGGCCCCGGCCCAAGGACCGCAAACTACTGCGCGAGGGACGGCTGCGCCGCTTCGTCCAGGACGGACTGCGCAGGCGGTGGTCACCGGAGCAGATCTGCCACGCTCTGTTCAAGGAGCATCCCGACGACCGGAGCATGCGGGTGAGCGTGGAAACGATCTACCAGGCACTGTACTTCCAGGCCCGTGGCGGCCTGAGGCGGGAAGTGCAGGCCGCCGTCCGTTCCGGCCGGACCCGCCGCAAACCACGCCGCGACCCGCAGCGGCGCACACCACGGTTCACCGACCCGATGGTGATGATCAGCGACCGCCCCGCCGATATCGAGGACCGGGCGGTGCCCGGCCACTGGGAAGGCGATCTGATCATCGGCGCGGGCGGGCGCTCCGCGATCGCCACCCTGGTCGAGCGGACCACCCGCTACACCATGCTGGTCCACCTGCCCGGCGCAGCCCACGACGCCGAAACCGTCCGCGACGGCCTCGTCGCCACGATCCAGACCCTGCCCGCCCACCTGCGCGGCTCCCTCACCTGGGACCAGGGCAGCGAGATGGCACGCCACCAGCAGTTCACCATGGCCACAGGCATGCCCGTCTACTTCTGCGACCCCGCCTCACCCTGGCAACGCGGCTCCAACGAAAACACCAACGGCCTGCTCCGCCAGTACTTCCCGAAGGGAACCGACCTCAGCATCCACAGCCCCGAAGACCTCGAACACGTCGCCCAGGAACTCAACGGCCGCCCACGCAAGACACTCGACTGGGATACCCCAGCCGAGCGCCTACGTGATCTACTCACCACCTGAAACCAGGCGGTGTTGCGACGACCCCATGAACCCAAGGGGTGGCGGGGCCTTGTCTGTGGGGGTGGGGCGCGGGGGTGTGTGCTGTCGGTGGGTGGCTGTCCGTCAGAAGACGGTCAGCGAGACCTTGATGACGCCGACGTAGCGGTTGGCCCCGCGGTAGAGATAGTCGGGCAGCCAGCGAGGGCCGTCCTCCTCGACGACGTCGCTGAGCGTGTTGCCGCCGTACGTGTTGCCGATCGCGGCGAGCAGGGCACGCCGGGCGGCGTTGGCCAGGGTGAAGGCGGTGGCCTTGTCGGGCCCGTAGACCTCCAGCTCGATCATCGGCTGGTCCACGTGCAGGTCGCCGATCCAGGCGCCGCCGCGGCGGTTGACCAGTACGGCGCTCTGCGTCCCGTCGAAACCGGCGGGCGCGTCGACGCGGACCATGGCCGTGGACAGGGCGGCGTCGGCTTCGAGGATGTCGACGACCAACGCCTCGACGTCAGGAAAGGCACTCGGGGGAGTGGTCATGACAGTTGCACCTCATGGCTGGAGGGACAGGTGGGGTGCCGGGCGGCCGGCCGCCGCGGGCTGGGAGGGAGCGGACGGGGGCCGGGCGCCCGGTTGGGCGGCGTTCCGCGTCTGGACGCAGTTCTGCCGCTGCGCCAACTGTGAACGATTTCGTGCGCGCACGCAACTCGCCGCCTCCCGCGGGGCCCTCACCGGGCCCGGCACCCCCCTCGGCCCGGCGCCCGCGCGCCCCTGCGTGCGGCCCACCCACGCGGCCTTGACCCGCCCGCCACGATGAGGCCGCCCCCTCCTTTCCGCCGCAGCGGCGGGACGCGGGACGTCGCGGTTCGGCAGTGCCGGTCATGGTTGCGGGGGTGTTGGCACCGCCGGTCTGCGCCGCGCGGCTTCCCGCCGTTGCGGCGGGGGAGAGGTGTGCGGCGTTGTCGCATGGGCCTGGCCCGGCGGGGGCCTTGGGTGCGGGCGGGCCGCGCTGGCCCTTTCTTGCTGCCGCATGGGTCTGCGCCGGCAGGCGTTGGGGTTGGAGGGGGCGGTTGGCCCCATCCTTTCCGCCGCGGCGGTGGGACGCGGGATGTCGGGGTTCGGCGGTGCCGGGCGTGGTTGCGGGGGTGTTGGCACCGCCGGTCCGCGCCGCGTGGCTTCCCGCCGTCGCGGCGGGGGAGAGGTGTGCGGCGTTGTCGCACGGGCCTGGCCCGGCAGGGTCTTGGGTGCGGGTGGGCCGCGCACGGCCCCTTCTTTCCGCCGCATGGGCCTGGCCCGGCGGGGGCCTGGGGCGCGGGTGGGCCGCGCCATCGCTGGTCCGCGCCGTGTGGCTTCCCGCCGTTGCGGCGGGGGAGAGGTGTGCGGCGTTGTCGCACGGGCCTGGCCCGGCAGGGTCTTGGGTGCGGGTGGGCCGCGCTGGGCCTTTTTTTGGCGGCGCATGGGTCTGCGTCGGCAGGGGTTGGGGTTGGAGGGGGCGGTTGGCCCCCTCCTTTCCGCCGCAGCGGCGGGACGCGGGACGCCGCGATCCGGCGGTGCCGGTCATGGTTGCGGGGGTGTTGGCACCGCCGGTCCGCGCCGCGTGGCTTCCCGCCGTCGCGGCGGGGGAGAGGTGTGCGGCGTCACCGCGCTGGCCGGCCCGGCGGGGGCCTGGGGTGTGGGTGGGCCGCGCGCGGCCCCTTCTTTCCGTCGCATGGGCCTGGCCCGGCAGGGGTCCGGGGTGTGGGTGGGCCGTATCGGCCTCTTCTTGCCGCCGCGGAAATGGGGGAGCCCCGCAGGGGAGGCTGCGGGGCTGGGGTGGGTGGGGGGAGGGCGTTAGCGGCCGCGGGCTGCTCGTTCCGCCGCGAAGACGTCTTCCAGGCGGAAGAGCTGAGCCCTCCCCGCCCTGCCGGAGGCAACCAAGTGGCCCAGCTGAACCCACTTGCGGATCGTCGCCGGAGCCACCCCGGCCTCCTGCGCGGCCAGCGGGCCGGGTATCAGGTTCCCCGCGTTCATGGGCGTTCGCCTTCCTGCGGGCCCGGTGCCGTCACCGGGCACAAGACGTCACAGCACCGGCCGACCGCCGGGCCGGTCACGGCCCCCGCGCTCACCGGGGCTCCGCCCCGGACCGCGGGGCCGCGTCCAGCGCGGACGCGAACTCCGCCGCGCGGCCGGCGCCCAGCGCCACCGCGTCCCACTCCCCCTCCGCCCACACATGCCGATACGCCGGATCGTCCCGGCACCCGCACTCCGAATCCCCGCACCTGCACGCCGGGTTGACGCACAGCACCGCCCGCCGCGCGGGAAACGCCCGCAACGACACGGAGTCGCACCAGGGGCACCGCCCGGAGACCCGTACGACCTGCTCCGTATCGCCCAGTTCACGCCCGCAGCGGCGGGCCATCCGGCGGGTCTCGTCACGGACATGCCGAGCCAGTACGGGATCGGCGGCCACCGCGTCGAGCCGGGCGGCCAGCCGCCGGAGCCGTTCGGGAACGCCTGCCCTGCGCGGCGCCGGGAGGCCGAGCTTGGCGTGCACGGCCTCCTCCAGTTCCACGACGCCGTCGGTGATGTCGCGGATCGTGTCGGAGATGTGCAGCCGTATCGGGGCCGCGCTCCAGCCGGGAACGGCGAGCCCGTGCCGCTGTTCGACCAGCAGCGCGTCATCCCGCTCCCGCCGGAGGCGTTCCGCCAGGCCGTCGGGGGGTACGCGCGGACCGGCGGGACGTTCGACGGGTGCGCCGCGACCGGGCGCCAACTCCTCTCCAAGCTCGGGGAATTGGCGGACGAGCAGCGCGATCCACAGCGCTGCGTCCCGTACGAGAGTGTCAGACACGGGTGTTCCTTCCGGTGAATACGGCGGAGGCGCGGGCGGAGGGCGAGGTCGGGCCCGGCCTCGACGCCAACCCCGGGGCCGGCCCCACGGCCGCGTCCGCACCCGCGGGAGCCGCGGAAACCCCGGCCACGGCCCGGCCGTTGCGCCAAAGGCGCCCCGCGCAGACGCCGTCGAACCAGGAGCCGGCCGGCGCGACCGTCTCCTCGCACTGCCGCCGTACCGTGCACACCGCGCAGGCCCGCAGGGCGGGTGCCGCGTCGGCCGCGCGCCGGGCGAAGACCGCCTGCGCGGGCAGCCCCACGCACGCGGCGGCCGTTCGCCAAGCCCCGCGGGGCCCGTCGCCGTCGTCGGCCCCCCGACCCCGGGAACGGGCGTCGGCCCCGGTGTCGGGGGCGGCGCGGGCGGCGGCGTCCGTGTCCGCGTCAGCGGAAGCCGTAGCGGATGAAGAGGGAGAAGGCAGGGGCATGGAGCCTCCGGAAGGTCCGCGGATCGATGAAGCACGGAGGAGAGCCCCCACACGCTCGCATGATGCGTGCGAGCGCGCAACTAATACAGGAGGGTTGAGCGCCCGCCGCGGATTCCGGTTGCGTGCGCGGATGCACGTAATTCCGTGCGCGCAAGCGCGCTAAGCTGTATGCCCCTGGGAGGGAGCAGGCGCATGACCACTCATGAACTGGACGCCTTCGCGAGCTGGGTCGAGGACCTGATGCGTCGGCGTGGCTACGACATCGACAGCCCGCGCGGCGGCGGAAAATCGCGGATCGCGGACGAGGCCGGTGTGCACCGGGCCGCCGTGACCCGGCTGCTGCAACGGCAGAGCATGCCGGATCTGGAGACGACCAGACGGCTGGCCCGGGTACTCGGCGTGCCGGTCCGCGACATGCTCATCCGCTCCGGCCGGCTCACCGCGGAAGAGCTTCCGCTACCGGTGGCGACCGCGGGTTCCGCCGCGGCGACCGTGGCCGCGGAACTCGACGTCGACAGTCCCCCGACCCTGGAGGAGCTGGCCGAGGTGCTGGGCGTGCCGGCCGACCGGCGGGACATGTTCGTCAAGGTGGTCGGGCAGTTCCTGCCCGGCGAGGCCGACGGGCTGCCGGCCGGGGCGGAGGGCGCGGCCTCGGGCGGCACGTCCCCGGTCGTCTCGGACTGAGCGGCCCGCGCGAAGCCCCCTCGCACCCGGACGCCGGGCAGCTCGGTGAGCACCTGGGCGTACGTACGTTGCGAAGGCCCCGAAGGCCCCGCGCCCGGACGCCGGGCCTTCGCACCCGTCACACCCGACCCGCGCGCACCCGCACCCCGGCCCGTACCCCGACCCGCGCCCCCGCGTGCCCCCGTACGCCGCCCCCGCCACCCCCCTTCCGTACCAGCCCTGTCACAGCAGCCGCGTCCCCGCGCCACGGCGCCCGCCGTACGGCACCATGGGGAACATGCTGGCCGGGGACGCGGATCGGGAGCGGGCGGTGAACGTCCTCAAGGACGCCTTCATGGACGGCCGCCTCAAGCAGGAGGAGTACGAGGAGCGGGTCGGCCATGCCTACCTGGCCCGTACGTACGGCGAGCTGGACCGGATCACCGCCGACATCCCGCACCCGGTGCCTGCCCGGCCCCAGGTGCCGCCGACCTTCCGGCCGTACCCGCCGCCGTACGGCCGCCCGCTGCCGCCCGGCACCAACAGCAACGCGATCGCCTCCCTGGTGTGCGGACTGCTCGGCACCATGACCGGGGTCACGGCGGTCCCGGCGATCGTGCTCGGGCACGTGGCCCGGCGGCAGATCCGCGAGTCGGGCCAGGAGGGGGAGGGCCTGGCGACGGCCGGACTGGTGCTCGGGTACCTGGTCGGCGCGGGCATGCTGCTGCTGGTGATCGGTGTGATCGCGGCGGTCATGGCCTCGTCCGGCGGGTGAGACGCCGGGCGTGTCCAGCCCGTCTGCATTTGTTTTGACCGCGACCGATGCGGTAGGTACGCTCTGACCTTGTGCCTGGGGTGTGCCCGGGTTCTTGCGCGTGCCATGCGACCGTGCGGGGACACCGAGGCCGCGACACCCGCCAAACGCACCTTTCCGTTCCCGCGGATACGTGCGGGGTGCGCGACACACCCGACCGCGTGGGTCGGTCCCCAGGTTAGATGTATCGAGATCGGCACACAGAAACCGGAGAAACGGTGCCTACGATCCAGCAGCTGGTCCGAAAGGGCCGGCAGGACAAGGTCGAGAAGAACAAGACGCCCGCGCTGAAGGGCTCGCCCCAGCGTCGTGGCGTGTGCACGCGTGTTTACACGACCACCCCGAAGAAGCCCAACTCGGCGCTCCGCAAGGTGGCGCGTGTGCGTCTCACCAGCGGCATCGAGGTCACCGCTTACATCCCGGGTGAGGGTCACAACCTGCAGGAGCACTCGATCGTGCTCGTGCGCGGCGGTCGTGTGAAGGACCTGCCGGGTGTTCGGTACAAGATCATCCGTGGTTCCCTCGACACGCAGGGCGTCAAGAACCGTAAGCAGGCGCGCAGCCGCTACGGCGCCAAGAAGGAGAAGTAAGAATGCCTCGTAAGGGCCCCGCCCCGAAGCGCCCGGTCATCATCGACCCGGTTTACGGCTCCCCGCTGGTGACGTCTCTCGTCAACAAGATCCTCCTGCACGGCAAGCGCTCCACCGCCGAGCGCATCGTGTACGGCGCGCTCGAGGGCCTTCGTGAGAAGGCCGGCGCCGACCCGGTGATCACGCTGAAGCGCGCGCTGGAGAACATCAAGCCGACCCTTGAGGTCAAGTCCCGCCGCGTCGGCGGCGCGACCTACCAGGTGCCGGTCGAGGTCCGTCCGGGCCGTCAGAACACGCTGGCGCTGCGCTGGCTCGTCGGTTACTCCCGCGCCCGTCGTGAGAAGACCATGACCGAGCGCCTGATGAACGAGATCCTCGACGCCAGCAATGGCCTCGGCGCCTCTGTGAAGCGCCGCGAGGACACGCACAAGATGGCCGAGTCCAACAAGGCCTTCGCGCACTACCGCTGGTAGTCACCACCCCCATCGAAACCGAGAGAAGACTGAGCCACATGGCCACCACTTCGCTTGACCTGGCCAGGGTCCGCAACATCGGGATCATGGCCCACATCGACGCGGGCAAGACGACGACCACCGAGCGGATTCTGTTCTACACCGGTGTCTCCTACAAGATCGGTGAAGTCCACGACGGCGCAGCCACCATGGACTGGATGGAGCAGGAGCAGGAGCGCGGTATCACGATCACGTCCGCCGCGACGACCTGTCACTGGCCGCTCGACGATGTCGACCACACCATCAACATCATCGACACCCCGGGCCACGTCGACTTCACGGTCGAGGTGGAGCGTTCGCTCCGCGTCCTCGACGGTGCCGTCACGGTGTTCGACGGTGTCGCCGGTGTGGAACCGCAGTCCGAGACGGTCTGGCGTCAGGCCGACCGCTACGGCGTGCCCCGCATCTGCTTCGTCAACAAGCTCGACCGTACCGGCGCCGAGTTCCACCGCTGCGTCGACATGATCGTGGACCGTCTCGGTGCGGTTCCGCTGGTCATGCAGCTGCCGATCGGTGCCGAAGGCGACTTCAAGGGCGTGGTCGACCTCGTCCGTATGAAGGCGCTGGTCTGGTCCGCCGAGGCGACCAAGGGCGAGATGTACGACGTCGTCGACATCCCGGACACCCACGTCGAGGCGGCCGACGAGTGGCGTGGCAAGCTGCTCGAGGCCGTCGCGGAGCACGACGACGCGATGATGGAGCTGTATCTGGAGGGGCAGGAGCCCACCCAGGAGCAGCTGATGGCGGCCATCCGCCGGATCACCCTCGCCTCCAAGGGCGGCGCGGGTTCCGTCACCGTCACCCCCGTGTTCTGCGGCACCGCGTTCAAGAACAAGGGCGTCCAGCCCCTGCTCGACGCGGTCGTGCGCTACCTCCCGTCGCCGATGGACGTCGAGGCGATCGAGGGCCACGCGGTCGGCAACGCCGACGAGATCATCACGCGCCGGCCCTCGGACGACGAGCCGTTCTCCGGCCTGGCGTTCAAGATCATGAGCGACCCGCACCTGGGCAAGCTCACCTTCGTCCGGGTCTACTCGGGCCGCCTGGACTCGGGTTCGGCAGTGCTGAACTCGGTCAAGGGCAAGAAGGAGCGCATCGGCAAGATCTACCGCATGCACGCGAACAAGCGTGAGGAGATCGAGTCGGTGGGCGCGGGCGACATCATCGCGGTCATGGGCCTGAAGCAGACCACCACCGGTGAGACGCTGTGCGACGACAAGAACCCGGTGATCCTGGAGTCCATGGACTTCCCGGCTCCGGTCATCCAGGTCGCGATCGAGCCCAAGTCCAAGGGCGACCAGGAGAAGCTGGGTGTCGCCATCCAGCGTCTCTCGGAGGAGGACCCCTCCTTCCAGGTCCACTCGGACGAGGAGACCGGCCAGACCATCATCGGCGGCATGGGCGAACTGCACCTGGAGGTGCTGGTCGACCGTATGCGGCGCGAGTTCAAGGTCGAGGCCAACGTCGGCAAGCCTCAGGTCGCGTACCGCGAAACCATTCGCAAGACGGTCGAGCGCGTTGACTACACCCACAAGAAGCAGACCGGTGGTACCGGTCAGTTCGCCAAGGTGCAGATCATGCTCGAGCCGCTCGAAGGTGGCGACGCCACCTACGAGTTCGTCAACAAGGTCACCGGTGGCCGTATCCCCAGGGAGTACATCCCGTCGGTGGACGCGGGCGCGCAGGAGGCCATGAAGTTCGGCATCCTGGCCGGCTACGAGATGGTGGGCGTCCGCGTCACCCTGATCGACGGTGGCTACCACGAGGTCGACTCCTCCGAGCTGGCGTTCAAGATCGCCGGTTCGCAGGCCTTCAAGGAGGGCGCCCGCAAGGCGAGCCCCGTACTCCTCGAACCGATGATGGCCGTCGAGGTCACCACCCCCGAGGACTACATGGGCGACGTCATCGGCGACCTCAACTCCCGCCGTGGCCAGATCCAGGCCATGGAGGAGCGCAGCGGTGCCCGGGTCGTCAAGGGCCTGGTTCCGCTGTCGGAGATGTTCGGCTACGTCGGTGACCTGCGGTCCAAGACCTCGGGCCGGGCCAGCTACTCCATGCAGTTCGACTCCTACGCCGAGGTTCCGCGGAACGTCGCCGAGGAGATCATCGCGAAGGCCAAGGGCGAGTAGCACTCCGCCGCTCACCCCGTAGGCTTGACAGCAGGCTTCGGGGCATTCCGCCGCAATCGCGGCGGATTGCCCCGGCAGTCCGCATTCCAGCAAAGATCACCTGGCGCCGATGAAGCAAGGCGTACAGATCCACTCCCCAGGAGGACCCCAGTGGCGAAGGCGAAGTTCGAGCGGACTAAGCCGCACGTCAACATCGGCACCATCGGTCACATCGACCACGGTAAGACGACCCTTACCGCGGCGATCACCAAGGTGCTGCATGACGCGTACCCGGACCTGAACGAGGCCTCGGCCTTCGACCAGATCGACAAGGCTCCTGAGGAGCGCCAGCGCGGTATCACCATCTCCATCGCGCACGTCGAGTACCAGACCGAGTCGCGTCACTACGCCCACGTCGACTGCCCCGGTCACGCGGACTACATCAAGAACATGATCACCGGTGCCGCGCAGATGGACGGCGCGATCCTGGTGGTCGCCGCGACCGACGGCCCGATGCCGCAGACCAAGGAGCACGTGCTCCTGGCCCGCCAGGTCGGCGTGCCGTACATCGTCGTCGCCCTGAACAAGGCCGACATGGTGGACGACGAGGAGATCCTGGAGCTCGTCGAGCTCGAGGTCCGCGAGCTGCTCTCCGAGTACGAGTTCCCGGGCGACGACCTGCCGGTCGTGCGTGTCTCCGCGCTGAAGGCGCTCGAGGGCGACAAGGAGTGGGGCGAGAAGCTCCTCGGCCTCATGGCGGCCGTGGACGAGGCCATCCCCACCCCGGCGCGTGACGTCGAGAAGCCGTTCCTGATGCCGATCGAGGACGTCTTCACGATCACCGGTCGTGGCACGGTCGTCACCGGCCGTATCGAGCGCGGTGTGCTGAAGGTCAACGAGACCGTCGACATCATCGGCATCAAGCAGGACAAGACCTCGACGACCGTCACCGGTATCGAGATGTTCCGCAAGCTGCTCGACGAGGGTCAGGCCGGTGAGAACGTCGGTCTGCTGCTCCGCGGCATCAAGCGCGAGGACGTCGAGCGCGGCCAGGTCATCATCAAGCCGGGTACGGTCACGCCGCACACCGAGTTCGAGGCCCAGGCGTACATCCTGTCGAAGGACGAGGGTGGCCGTCACACGCCGTTCTTCAACAACTACCGCCCGCAGTTCTACTTCCGTACCACGGACGTGACCGGCGTGGTGACCCTCCCCGAGGGCACCGAGATGGTCATGCCGGGCGACAACACCGCCATGACGGTCTCGCTGATTCAGCCGGTCGCCATGGAGGAGGGCCTGAAGTTCGCCATCCGTGAGGGTGGTCGCACCGTGGGTGCGGGTCAGGTCACGAAGATCAACAAGTAGCGCTTGCCGCTTGGCTTTGCGTTGACGGGGTGCCCCGTGTCGTTTCCCACGACGCGGGGCACTTGCGTTGTGCCCCAAAGGGGCGCTGGGGGTACCCCCGGGCGAAGCCTGGGGGAGGAACTGCGCGACCAGCCACGATGTGGCTGCGCCGGGCCGCTTGCCCAGCCCCTTGCGGTGGGTTCCGGCCCACCGGGCCGGTGGTGGGTTGCTCGCGCAGTTCCTCGCGCCCCTGGAGGGGCGCTGCCCCTTGGCCCTAGCGGGGGCGTATGAGCTTCGTCGCGGAGCGGGAGGTCAGGACGAGGAGGGCGCCCGTGAGGGCGAGGGACATGAGGACCGCGCGCGCCGCCGTCTCCGCGTTCAGGCCCGGCGCCAGGACCAGGCCCAGACCCGTCACCGCGACCAGCGGCCCCGCCGCGTACCACGCGACGAAGAGCAACGGCCCCGGCCCACCCATCGGCGAACTCCCGCCCATGAACATCAACTGCGTGCGGGCCGGCCCGCGACACGCCCCGAACAGCGACGCCGCCGTGAACGGCAACGCGCACACCGGCATCACCAGCAGCGCCCACCGCGCCCCCGGCCCCGTCCCCGCCACCGCGTACGGCACCGCCGCCACCAGGCCGAGCGCAGCGCCCAGCACGGCCGGCACCACGCCGTGCTGAAGCATCAGCGTGCTGAAGCGGAACGGCGACCAGGCCGCCCGCCGTACGTCGTCCGTCTCCAGCCGGGCCGGTTCCGCGAGCGTCCCGACCGCGAAGTACCCGAGCAGCAGGCCGACCACCAGGCCCACCCCCCGCCGCTCCCCGCCGAGGTCCGCGCCGGCCCCGGCGACCGTGGCCGCGCACGCCGCCCACACGGACGCCCGGCCCAGCCGTCCCGGCGTCCGCAGCAGCGTCAGCAGATCCCGCCAGACGACCACCAGATAGCGGCCGTACCTCCCGCGCGGCGGCGGCAGCCGCAGGGCCCTGACCGGCTCGCCGCCCCCGGCCTCGGCCATCGCCAGCTTCGCCGCGCGCAGTTCCATCGACCACATCACCGACGAGACCGTGGTCGCGGTCGCCGCCCTGGCCCGCAGCTGCGAGGTCGGCACCCGGCCCGCGTCCCGGTGGGCCTGGAACACGGCGGCGGCCGTCGCCGCCACCAGCAGCGCCACCGCGGCCGGCCAGCCCGGCACATGGCCGCCGGTCGCCCGTACCACCGGCTGGGCCGCCCAGCCCCACGGGCCCGACCACAGCTCCACCCACTCCAGCGCCCGCGCCCGGTGCCCGCCCCCGGCGAGCACGGTCTGCGCGATCAGCCCGCCCAGCGCGAGTACGGCCGGGGCCGTCCACCGCCGTACGGTCCTCGCGTACCGGGGCCGCCGCTCCACGGCCATGCCGAGCGCGACGGCCAGCAGGGGCAGGCACAGCGCCGCCGGGAGCACGGCGAACAGCGCGGCCCCGATCGGCGCGAGCCCGGTCACCCGCAGCACGACGGCCGCCGCGAGCCCCACCGCCACGGCCGGTACGAGGGCGAGCCAGGCCGACAGCCGGAACCAGGGCCGCAGCACCGCCGCCCGCCGTACCGGCTGCGCGAGCAGCCAGCCCACGGTCGGGCCGGGCAGCACCACCGGCCCGCGCCACAGCGCGTCGCGGGCGGCGAGCACGGCCAGCGCCAGCGTCAGCGCGGTGAACAGCGCGGGCAGCCCGCGCTGGAGGTCCGCGCCGAAGCCGCCGTAGTCCGCGCCCTTCTCCAGCCCGCGCAGAAAGTGGACGGCGAGCCCGCTGCCGTACGCGAGACCGCCGAGCACCAGGCAGTAGAGCAGTACGGCCAGGTCACGGCCCTGCTGCCGCCGGTGGGAGCGGCGTTTGTCGCGCAGCCAGGCAAGCGTCTCGACCGTACGGTCGTCGTCCTCCTCGCTCCAGACTGCGTCCTCAGCGTCCTCGGTGGCTTCGGTGTCCTCGGCATCCGTCCCGGGGACGGCCTCGGCGGTCACGGGCGCAGGCCGAGCTGCCGCAGGACCGCCGCGGGGGAGCCCTCGGCGATCACCCGGCCGTCCTCCAGGGCGACCATCCGGTCGGCGACCTCCTCGGCGAGGTCGGCCTGGTGGGTGGCGATCAGTACGGCCACGCCGTCCGCCTTCTCGGCGACCAGCAGTTCCGCCAGCCGCCGCCGGGCGTCCGGGTCGAGCCGCTGCTCGGGTTCGTCCAGCACCAGCAGGTCGCGGGGCCGGACCAGCGCGGCGGCCAGCAGCAGCGACTGGAGCTGGCCGGAGGAGAGCGAGCCGGGCAGCGCGTGCGCGTGGTCGCCGAGCCGGCGGTCGGCGAGCACCTGGTCGATCCAGGCGTGGGCGTCGTCCACCGCGTGGGCCACGGTGACCAGTTCGAGGTGCTCGCGGACGGTGAGGTCGGGGTAGCAGGCCACGGTGTCGCCGACCACCGCGACCCGGGCCCGTACCTCCGGGTCGTCCTCGGAGACCGTACGGCCCGCGAAGAGCGCCTGGCCGCTGGTGGGCGCGTCCCGGCCGCTGGCGATCCGCAGCAGGGTGGACTTGCCCGAGCCGTTGTGCCCGAAGAGCGCGGTGCAGTGGCCCGCGGCCAGGCTGAGGTCCAGCGGGTGCAGCGCCTGCCGCTCGCCGTACTTCCGGCTGACCTTGCGCAGCCGCAGCAGCGCGCCGCCGCGCGGGTCGGCCGCCGCCACCGGTCCGGCTCCTGCCGTCCTCGTCATCCGGGTCTCCAGGGGGCTGCGCGGGGCAAGGGGAAAGGCGCCTGTGCGGCAAGTCTGCGCGGCAAGGGGAAAGGGGTCCGCGCCGACCGTGCCGCCCGGCGGTTCCGACGACCCTACGACGGCGCGGCGCCGCCCGTCGACGCCGGCCGTCGCGGTGCCTCCCCCGTATCAGCGGCCCCACCCGTCCCGACCTGGCCTTCTGCCGTGAATCGACCCGGGTATTGGTCTGGACCTTTCAAAGACGCTGCGGCTAGCATGCGACCGCAAGCGCACCGCCTCCCAGTGGTATCCGACGACACGTCAGGAAACATCCAGCTATGAGGAGTTGGCACGTGAGATTGCGCACCGGACTGATCGCCGCCACCGCCGTCGCGGCCCTGGTCCCCTTGGCCGCCGCCGGTACCGCCAATGCTGCGGGCGAGTTCCACGTCAGGGGGATCTACCAGACCCAGGAGCAGTGCACCGCCGCCGGTCAGGCCGGCATCAATCTGTGGGGCCCGAACTTCTTCTGCACCTACCTCGACGGGTGGTACTACCTCAACACCCACTGACGCCCGCTGTCCCTGATCCGACCGACCCGGTCCCGGCACCCGCCGGGGCCGGGTCGAGTCGTTCCCCGGCCCGCCGCGTGGGGCCTCAACGGGGCTCAACGGCCCGGCCGGAAGGGGACCGACCAGGATACTCATGGGTAAATGCGGCCTGTATGATAAGCAAAATTCTGTTAACCTCTACGCCTCTCGTGCGTCCTTGAGACGCCGTCCTGAACAAAGGCAACATCTGTGTCCGACCGAAACGCCGCACTCCGGAACGTCGCGGTCATCCTCGCCGGAGGAGTGGGAAGCAGGATCGGACTTCCCGTGCCCAAGCAACTCCTCAAGATCGCGGGCAAGTCGATCATCGAGCACACCCTGACGGTGTTCGAGGGCGCCCCCGAGATCGACGAGGTCGTGGTGCTGATGACGCCGGGGCACACACAGGAGATCGAGAAGATCGTCGCCGAGGCCGGGCTGACCAAGGTGTCCCGGGTGCTGGAGGGCGGCAGCAGCCGCAACGAGACGACCCTGCGCGCCATCGAGGCGATCGGCCCGGAGGAGTGCAATGTCCTCTTCCACGACGCCGTGCGCCCGCTGATCTCGCGGCGGATCATCACCGACTGCGTCAAGACGCTTCAGGAGCACGAGGCCGTGGACGTGGTCATCCCGTCCGCGGACACCATCGTCGTGGTCGAGGACGAGGCGATCACCGACATCCCGGACCGCTCCCGGCTGCGCCGCGGGCAGACCCCGCAGGGCTTCCGGCTCTCGACCATCCGCAAGGCGTACGAAGTGGCGGGCGCCGACCCGGACTTCGCCGCCACCGACGACTGTTCCGTGGTGCTGCGCTACCTGCCGGACGTACCGATCAAGGTCGTGGCGGGCGAAGAGCACAACATGAAGGTCACCCAGCCCGTCGACATCCTCATCGCCGACAAGCTCTTCCAGCTCGCCTCGCACGAGGCCCCGGAGCAGCTGGACGAGGACGAGTACCGCCGGCTGCTGGCCGGCCGGACCCTGGTCGTCGTCGGCGACGGCGACGACCTCGCGGACCTCGCCCGCGCCCACGGCGCCGACGTCTTCACCGGCGGTACCGGCGCCGAGGCGCTGCGCGCGGCGCACACGGCCACCGGCCGGATCGACTTCGTCGTCAGCGCCGGGGGCGTACCGCCGACCGGGCCGCTGGCCGAGGCCGCGGACGAGGCGGTCGAGGAGGCGCTGCGGGCCGCCTACCTGGCCCCGGTGCGCACAGCCAGGGCCGCCTTCCCCCACCTCGCCGCGACCAAGGGCCACCTGCTGTTCCACACCGCCGGGCGCGGCGACGACAGCCTGCGCTCCGCCGCGAGTGCCGCCGTGGCCGATCTGACCCGGGCGCTCGCCCAGGAGTGGTCGGAGCACGGTGTCCGGGTCAGCTGCGTCAACCCGGAGCGCCCCAGCGGCCCGATGGACGTACGGGCGCTCGCCGCCGGGCCCGAGCACACCCGGCCCAGCGGCGCCGAGGTCGCCAGGACCTCGCTCGACGTCCTGCTGGCGCCCTTCTCCGGCCGGGTCGTCGACGTCCGCCGGCAGGACCCCGTCCGTCCCGGCCAGGGTGCCGCGGCGGCGCCACTTGTGGAGGCAGACAGCCAGTGAGCGGGATCCGACAACGGGTACGGACCGTCCTGAGGAAGCGCGGACTCCAGGCCCTGTGGGCCCTGCCGCTGCTGCTCAGCTATCCGGCGATGCTCGCCACCGCGCTCGGCGGCTCGACCCGGCAGTTCACGGTGGCCGCGCTGTGCAACTGCGTGGCCGACCTGGCCGCGCAGCAGTACGCCAGGACCCCGGTCGGACTGCTCAGCCGGTTCGGCCTCGGCCCCGCGATGCGGTCGCTGCTGCGGGACTGCATGCTGCTGGTGCTGCTGAACGAACTCGCCGAGGGCCGCCACGACCAGTCGCTGCTCTCGGTCGAGGTCGCGGCGGTGGCGATCGTCCTCGTCCACCTGCTCAATGTCGTCTACGCCGGGTCCCTGGCGATCTTCCGGGCCCGCGGTGTGCCCTCGGTCGGCGCGCGCAACATCTCGCTGCCCGCCGCCCCGAACGCCCCGCGCCGGCCCCGCTGGCTGCCCGGCACCCGGCTCAGCGGCATCACCTCGGTCTCCACCATCATCACCTGCGGCGGCGTGGTGGGCGCCCTGATGGGCCGTCATGAACCGGTGGTGCTCGGCGCCGGCTTCGGCGCGGGCCTGGCCACCGCGGGCCTCGCCACCATGCTCCCGCAGGTCTGGCGGGTCCGCCGGGCCCCCACCCGCGCGGTGCTGCTGCGCGAGATCGGCGCCGCGCTCGCGGCCTATCGCCCCGAGGTCGTGCTCTACCACCACGCCGACGCCGCGGTCCGCTCGCTCTACCAGGTCGAGATGTGGCTGGACACCGTCGCCCGTCTCGACCTGCGGGCCATCGTGGTGCTGCGCGACCGCGAAGCCCTCAGCCGGCTCGCGCCCACCGCCCTGCCCGTGCTGTGCATACCCTCCGCCGCCGACCTCGACTCGCTCGACCTGGCCGAGGCCAAGGTGGTGCTCTACCCGGCGAACGCCGCGAAGAACGCCCATATGCTCCGGCTCGGCTCGGCCCGCCATGTCTTCGTCGGGCACGGCGACAGCGACAAGGCGGCCAGCAGCAACCGCTTCAGCAAGGTCTACGACGAGATCTGGGTGGCCGGCCCCGCCGGGCGCGAGCGCTACGCCGATCTGCCGTCGATCCAGGACCAGGACATCGTCGAGGTCGGCCGCCCGCAACTGTCCGCCGTCCGCCGCGCCACCTCGGCGGGTCCCGGTCAGCCGGTCACCGTGCTCTACGCCCCGACCTGGGAGGGCTGGTCCGACGACGACAACGCGGCCCTTGCCACGAGCGGCGAGCGGATCGTACGGACCCTGCTCCGGCTCCAGGTGCGGGTCCTGTACAAGCCGCACCCGCTCACCGGCGCCCGGGTGCGCCGCTACGCCCAGGCCGACCAGCGGATCAGGCAGCTGCTGCGGGCCCAGGGCGCGGTGGAGGCGGGGGAGGGGCTGCTGTCCGCGCCGGGCCGCCATCTGATCATCACCGGGCAGGCGCCGCACCTCTACCACTGCTTCAACGAGGCCGATCTGCTGGTCACCGACATCTCCAGCGTGGTCAGCGACTTCCTGGCCAGCGCCAAGCCGTACGCGGTGACCAACGCCCTGAACCTGCCGGCGGACGAGTTCACCCGGCGCTACCCCAGCGCGGCCGCGGCCTACCTGCTGGACCCGCAGTGCTCCGCGCTGGCCGAGGCGGTCACCGCGGCCGGCGACCCGGCCGGCGACCGGCTGGCCGGCCACCGGGACCGGCTGCGCGTCCATCTGCTGGGGCCGGACGAGCCCGACGCCATGACCCGCTTCAACACCGCCGTGAACCGGCTGGCCGGGCGCGGCCGCGAGGCCGAGCGCGTCGCCGCGTCGGCGGAGCCGCGTTCCACTCTGCTCACCGGTTCCGGCGGCGCGGAGCCGTCGCTTCCGCAGGGGGACGGGGGCTGACCATCACCGCCGTCCGTCACCGTTCTGTTCACTCGCGGACATCCCTTATTCTCAACCTATTCTCATTCCTTCGTAGTTCTCTCGTTCTCCTCGAAGTTTCCTCCGTCACAGACCCCCAGCCCATTCGCGCAGCACACTGACAGGCAGTTATCGTGTTCCCAGGACACTTGTCCCCACGGGCCGCGGTCGCGGTCCCCACCGGCGAACCCTCGTGCATGGCGACGGAGCCGGACACAGCAGTCAACGCCCCGGCCGGGCGGGTGACCATATGAGCGCCCGACTTCGCACCCTTCTGCGGCTCAAGTCGAATCGCGGTTTTCTGTGGGCCTTCCTCATGACCGCCGCCTTCGTGGCGCTGCCGGTCTGTGTGCTGGTGCCAACGGACGACGGGCTGATCGTCGCTGTGGCGGCCAGTTACCTCACCGACGAATTGGTGAAGCGCACCGAAGTCGGCTTCGCCAGGCGGCTGCAGAGCCTCGGCATCACCTCGACCCTGCGCTTCCTCTTCCGCACGGCCGTGGTGATCGTCGCCTTCGGCCGCTCGGACGCCCCCACCGCGCTCGTGGCGAGCGCCCTGGCCGTCTACCTCCTGCACTTCCTGCTCACCACGGTCTACGCCGGACTGCACCGCTCGGTGCGCAGGCGGCGGGCCGTGCCGGTCATCACCCGCAATCTGGACCTGAGCGCGCTGCGGCTGCTGCCGCAGATGCGCCCGGTGCTCTCCCGCCGGAACCGCGACAAGTTCATGCACCTGGACCTGGCGGCCACGGCCGGTCTGCTGGTCGGCCTGGCCGGCGGCTCCTGGGCGTGGGCCTGGACCGGGCTCGCGGTCACGGTGGTCCTCTCCCTCGCGGCGGTGGCCCTGATGCTGGTGCAGGTCCTGCGCGCCTCCCGTACCCCGTCGCCGGAGACGGTCATCGGCGCGGTCAACGAGCAACTGGCCGACTACCGGCCGCAGGTGGCGCTGTACTTCACCTTCGCCGCCGTGTCGCAGGACTTCATGTACCAGGTCAACATGTGGATCGAGACGCTGGAGAGCCTCGATCTGCGGCCGATCATCATCCTGCGCGAGCGGGGCACGTACCGCTTCCTGAGCCGCACCTGGATCCCGGTGGTCTGCGTCCCCAAGGCCGCCGACCTCGCGGAGCTGGACCTGACCGGCGTCCGGGTCGTCCTCTACCCCGGCAACGCGGGCAAGAACGTGCACATGCTGCGGGTCGCCGAGGCCCGGCACGTGTTCATCGGCCACGGCGACAGCGACAAGCTCGCCAGCAGCAACCGCTTCAGCAAGGTCTACGACGAGATCTGGGTGGCCGGGCGGGCGGGCCGTGACCGCTACCAGCGCGTCCGGCACGCCATCGACGACGCCGCGATCGTGGAGGTCGGCCGCCCCCAGCTCGCGCCGATCGCCATGCACGCCGACCACCGCCCGGGCCCGATACCGGTCGTGCTCTACGCCCCCACCTGGGAGGGCTGGAGCGACGACGACTGCCACACCTCGGTGATCCCGATGGGTGTACGGATGATCGAGGCGCTCCTGGCCCAGAAGGACCCGGTGCGGGTGATCTACAAGCCGCACCCGCTGACCGGACGGCGCTCGCCCGAGGCGGCCGCCGCCGACGCCCAGATCCGGGCCCTGCTCTTCGCCGACAACGCCACCCGCGCCGCCGCCCAGGCCGACCCCGCCGCCGAGGCCCGGATGCGGGAGATCGCGGCGCGGCTGGAGGAGCTGACCGGACAGCCCGCGGGCGGGCTCGACGACGCGCAACTGCTCCGCACCTCCAAGGCGGCCGAGCGGGCCGGCGGGGACGAGTGGACGAGCCTCCACGAGGAGTGGCACCGGCTCTTCTGGGAGCAGCAGGGCGCGATCCGGCACAACGTGGTCGTGGAGCGGATGCCCGCGCTCTACGAGTGCTTCAACCAGGCCGACATCCTGATCAGTGACGTGTCCAGCGTGGTGGCCGACTTCGTGGCCAGCCTCAAGCCGTATGTGCTCACCAACGCGGGCAACCTGCCCGACGAGGAGTTCCGCGCGTCCTTCACCACGGCGGGCGGCGCGTATCTGCTGGACCGGGAGTGCACCCGGCTCTCGCGGATCCTGGACTCGGTGCGCAAGCCGGACAGCGACCCGATGGCGGAGGACCGCAGGACGCTCAAGGAGTACGTCCTCGGCCCCGACCGGCCCACCTCGATGGAGCGCTTCAACAGCGCGGTCCGCGCGCTGGCCGACAAGGCGGCGGCCGACGAGATCGGTCACTACCTGGACGGTCCTGTCGTTCCCGCGCAGATCACCAGCCTGGACGCCTGACAGCGGCGCCTCCCGGCGCCACCCGGCGCCACCCGAAGGGGCCCCCGGCCGTCTCTCCCGACGGCCGGGGGCCCCTTCGGCGTTCAGGCGGTGTGCGGGGGAGCCGACGGCCGGGTGGTGTGGGGATCGCGGGGAGATCGCCACCCTCTTGCCGTCGGTTGTCCGCGGCGCACTAAACTCCTCGCGTGTCCGCTCACTCCCTGGTGCCAGAGTTCGAAAGCAACGCCCAGAACCGGCCCGGGACTGCCCCGGAGCGAGGAGGGCAGGCCGATACGGCCGCCCCGCCGCGCAAGCAACGGGACGCGTTCTTCGACAACGCGAAGTTCCTGGCGATCGTCCTGGTGGTCTGCGCCCATACGTGGGAGCCCCTGATGCACTCGGGGAGCCGTGCCACGCACGCGCTCTACATCCTTGTGTACTCCTTCCACATGCCGGCGTTCATCGTGATCTCCGGCTACTTCTCGCGCAGCTTCACGATGCGGCCCGCCCAGCTCAAGCGGCTCGTCACCGGGATCGTCGTGCCCTATGTGGTGTTCGAGGTGGCCTACTCGCTGGCGGACCGCTGGTGGGGACACGACCCGGACCGGGCGATCTCGGTGCTCGACCCGTGGTTCCTGACCTGGTTCCTGGCCTCGCTGTTCATCTGGCGGATGACCACCCCGCTGTGGCGGGTCATCCGGATGCCGGTGATCGTCGCCCTCGTCGTGGGGCTGACGGTGGCCGTGTCCCCGCACCTCGGCGGCGAACTCGACCTGTACCGGACGCTGGAGTTCCTGCCCTTCTTCGTGCTCGGACTGATGCTGAAGCCGGAGCACTTCGACCTGGTGCGCAGCCGCGGAGCGCGGATCGCCGCCGTCCCGCTGCTGCTGATCGGCCTCGCGGTCTTCTACCGGCTGTCGCCGACCTTCCACGAGTCGCTGTTCTTCCGACGGGACAGCATGCAGAGCTTCGGCTACTCGGTGCGGCACGGCCTCGCGCTGAGCCTGCTGCTCTACGGGGTCTCGCTGCTGTTCTGCGCCTGCTTCCTGGCGCTGGTGCCGCGGCGCAAGACCTGGTTCACCTCGCTGGGGGCGGGGACGCTCTACGGCTATCTGCTGCACGGCTTCATCCTGCGCGGCGCGCTGGCCAAGGGGTGGTTCACCCACCACTGGATCTACACGCCGCTGGGCGAGGTCGCGGTCACCGTGATCGCCGCCGCCGTCGTCACCGCGCTGTGCAGCGCGCCCGTGCGCCGGGTCTTCCGCTGCGTCATGGAGCCCGAGATGCGCTGGGCGTTCCGCCAGGACGACACCCCGCGGCGGGCCGATGTGCCCGCACCGACCGCGGAGCGGTAGGCTTCCCGGCCCGATTGGCGCCGGGCAGGCCCCCTGTGGCAGACTACCCAAGTTGCTCGGTCGAGCGCCGATGCTGCGCGCCTCCCGTCGGGGGGACCGGAAGCGAGTCCCACAGTACTCGTCGCCTTATCTGCCCTCCGGGCAGCGCTGGGGCGGACGTACGGGAATCTTCCGGGAAGCGTCAGTGCGGCTCCGGCCAGGCATCCGGTGGGTGTTATCTCCCACGCAAACCCCTCGCAGGGATATTCCGCATGCGGAAAATCATCGCAAGGGGCGCGACACACCCGACCGCGTGGGTCGGGCGAAGCGGATGCCGGAGCGGAAAAGAGACAAGGACTACGGAGTAGCCATGGCGGGACAGAAGATCCGCATTCGGCTCAAGGCCTACGACCACGAGGTCATCGACTCCTCGGCGAAGAAGATCGTCGAGACGGTGACCCGTACCGGTGCGCAGGTCGCGGGCCCGGTGCCGCTGCCCACTGAGAAGAACGTGTACTGCGTCATCAAGTCGCCGCACAAGTACAAGGACTCGCGCGAGCACTTCGAGATGCGCACGCACAAGCGCCTGATCGACATCCTCGACCCGACGCCCAAGACCGTTGACTCGTTGATGCGCCTGGACCTTCCGGCGGGCGTCGACATCGAGATCAAGCTCTGAGAGGCGCGGAGAAGATGGCAAAGCAGATCAAGGGCATCCTGGGCGAGAAGCTCGGCATGACCCAGGTCTGGGACGAGAACAACCGTGTCGTCCCTGTGACCGTCGTCAAGGCCGGCCCGAATGTCGTCACCCAGGTGCGTACCAACGACGCCGACGGCTACGAGTCGGTTCAGCTCGCCTTCGGCGAGATCGACCCGCGCAAGGTGAACAAGCCGCTCAAGGGCCACTTCGCGAAGGCCGACGTCACCCCCCGCCGCCACCTGGTGGAGCTGCGTACCGCAGACGCCGGTGAGTACACGCTGGGCCAGGAGATCACCGCCACGGTGTTCGAGGCCGGCATCAAGGTGGACGTGACCGGCAAGAGCAAGGGCAAGGGCTTCGCCGGTGTCATGAAGCGTCACAACTTCAAGGGCCTCGGCGCCGGCCACGGCGTCCAGCGCAAGCACCGCTCGCCCGGCTCCATCGGTGGCTGCGCCACCCCGGGCCGCGTGTTCAAGGGCATGCGCATGGCGGGCCGCATGGGCAACGAGCGGGTCACCACCCAGAACCTGACCGTCCACGCCGTTGACGCGGAGAAGGGCCTGCTCCTGATCAAGGGAGCCGTCCCCGGTCCGAACGGCGGCCTCGTCCTGGTCCGCACCGCGGCCAAGGGGGCCTGAGGATATGAGCACCATTGACATCCTGTCGCCCGCGGGCGACACCGCCGGGACCGTAGAGCTCCCGGCCGAGATCTTCGACGCCAAGGTCAGCATCCCGCTGATCCACCAGGTCGTCGTCGCGCAGCTGGCCGCCGCCCGTCAGGGCACGCACAAGGTCAAGACGCGTGGCGAGGTCCGCGGTGGTGGCAAGAAGCCGTACCGCCAGAAGGGCACCGGCCGCGCCCGTCAGGGCTCGACCCGCGCGCCGCAGTTCGCCGGTGGTGGCGTCGTGCACGGTCCCGTGCCGCGTGACTACTCGCAGCGGACCCCCAAGAAGATGGTCAAGGCCGCCCTCCGCGGTGCCCTGACCGACCGCGCGCGCCACAACCGCATCCACGTCGTCACCGGCGTCGTCGAGGGCTCGGCCCCGTCGACGAAGGCGGCCAAGAGCCTGCTCGGCAAGATCAGCGAGCGCAAGAACGTGCTCCTGGTCATCGAGCGTGCCGACGAGGCCGCGTGGCTGTCCGCCCGCAACCTGCCCCAGGTGCACATCCTGGACGCAGGCCAGCTGAACACGTACGACGTGCTCGTCTCCGACGACGTGGTCTTCACGCAGAGCGCCTTCGAGCGTTTCGTGGCCGGTCCTGTCGCCTCCGGCAAGGCCGTCGCCGACGAGGCCGAGCTTGAAGGGAGCGACGCCTGATGAGCGACGCAACTGCCACCGCAGCGGTCGTCACCAGCAAGACGTTCACGGACCCCCGTGACCTTCTGATCAAGCCGGTGGTCTCCGAGAAGAGCTACGCGCTGCTGGACGAGAACAAGTACACGTTCGTCGTCGACCCGCGCGCCAACAAGACCCAGATCAAGCAGGCCGTCGAGGCGGTCTTCCAGGTCAAGGTCACCGGGGTCAACACGATCAACCGCCAGGGCAAGCGCAAGCGCACCCGCACCGGTTTCGGCAAGCGCGCCAACACCAAGCGCGCCATCGTGACCCTTGCCGAGGGCGACCGAATCGACATCTTCGGCGGTCCGGTCTCCTAACGGGGGCCGGTCGTTCAGAAGTCCGGAATCTTCCGAGGACTGAGAAATGGGTATCCGCAAGTACAAGCCGACGACTCCGGGCCGTCGTGGCTCCAGCGTCGCCGACTTTGTCGAGATCACGCGGTCCACGCCGGAGAAGTCGCTGGTCCGCCCGCTGCACAGCAAGGGCGGCCGTAACAACGCCGGTCGTGTGACCGTTCGCCACCAGGGTGGTGGCCACAAGCGCGCCTACCGTGTCATCGACTTCCGTCGGCACGACAAGGACGGCGTGCCCGCCAAGGTCGCGCACATCGAGTACGACCCCAACCGCACCGCGCGCATCGCGCTGCTGCACTACGCGGACGGCGAGAAGCGTTACATCCTCGCCCCCGCCAAGCTGTCGCAGGGCGACCGGATCGAGAACGGCCCCAACGCCGACATCAAGCCGGGCAACAACCTGCCGCTGCGCAACATCCCGGTGGGTACCACGATCCACGCGATCGAGCTGCGGCCCGGTGGCGGCGCGAAGATCTCCCGCTCCGCGGGCGCTTCCGTCCAGCTGCTGGCGAAGGAAGGCAACATGGCCACCCTTCGCATGCCGTCCGGCGAGGTCCGGATGGTCGACGTCCGCTGCCGCGCCACCATCGGCGAGGTCGGCAACGCGGAGCAGTCGAACATCAACTGGGGCAAGGCCGGCCGTATGCGGTGGAAGGGCGTTCGCCCGACCGTCCGCGGTGTCGCCATGAACCCGGTGGACCACCCGCACGGTGGTGGTGAGGGCAAGACCTCCGGTGGTCGCCACCCGGTCTCCCCGTGGGGTCAGAAGGAGGGTCGTACGCGCTCTCCCAAGAAGGCGAGCAGCAAGTACATCGTCCGCCGCCGCAAGACGAACAAGAAGCGCTAGGAGCGGGTTTAGATGCCGCGCAGTCTCAAGAAGGGGCCCTTCGTCGACGACCACCTTTTCAAGAAGGTGGATGTCCAGAACGAAGCCGGCACCAAGAACGTCATCAAGACCTGGTCCCGCCGCTCGATGATCATCCCGGCCATGCTCGGCCACACGATCGCGGTGCACGACGGCCGTAAGCACGTCCCGGTGTTTGTCACTGAGTCGATGGTCGGCCACAAGCTCGGCGAGTTCGCGCCGACCCGCACCTTCCGCGGCCATGAGAAGGACGACCGTAAGTCGCGTCGTCGCTGATCAGCGGGAGTCGGACAGTGACGAAGACAGACACCGAAGGGACAACCATGGAAGCCAGGGCCCAGGCGCGGTACATCCGCGTCACGCCCATGAAGGCCCGCCGCGTGGTGGACCTCATCCGTGGCATGGATGCCACGGAGGCTCAGGCGGTCCTGCGTTTCACCCCGCAGGCCGCGAGCGTGCCGGTCGGCAAGGTGCTTGACAGCGCCATCGCCAACGCCGCGCACAACTACGACCACACGGACGCCGAGTCGCTGTACATCAGCGAGGCGTACGTGGACGAGGGTCCGACCCTGAAGCGGTTCCGGCCGCGCGCCCAGGGCCGGGCCTACCGGATCCGCAAGCGGACCAGCCACATCACCGTGGTCGTCGCCAGCAAGGAAGGGACCCGGTAATGGGCCAGAAGGTTAACCCTTACGGGTTCCGGCTCGGCATCACCACGGACTTCAAGTCCCGGTGGTACGCCGACAAGCTGTACAAGGACTACGTCAAGGAAGACGTCGCCATCCGCCGGATGATGACGCAGGGCATGGAGCGGGCCGGCATCTCCAAGGTGGAGATCGAGCGCACCCGCGACCGCGTCCGCGTCGACATCCACACCGCCCGGCCGGGCATCGTCATCGGCCGCCGCGGCGCGGAGGCCGACCGTATCCGCGGTGACCTGGAGAAGCTGACCGGCAAGCAGGTCCAGCTGAACATCCTTGAGGTCAAGAACCCGGAGATGGACGCTCAGCTGGTGGCCCAGGCCGTCGCCGAGCAGCTGTCCTCCCGTGTCTCCTTCCGCCGTGCCATGCGCAAGAGCATGCAGGGCACGCTGAAGGCC
Organism: Streptomyces sp. NBC_00223; assembly: GCF_036199905.1. Classification (NCBI taxonomy): domain Bacteria; kingdom Bacillati; phylum Actinomycetota; class Actinomycetes; order Kitasatosporales; family Streptomycetaceae; genus Streptomyces; species Streptomyces sp. NBC_00223. The sequence goes on from NZ_CP108109.1 coordinate 5,121,843, forward strand.
GGCGCCAAGGGCATCAAGATCCAGTGCGGCGGCCGTCTCGGCGGCGCCGAGATGTCCCGCTCCGAGTTCTACCGCGAGGGCCGGGTTCCCCTGCACACCCTGCGCGCCAACGTGGACTACGGCTTCTTCGAGGCCAAGACCACCTTCGGCCGCATCGGTGTGAAGGTGTGGATCTACAAGGGCGACGTCAAGAACATCGCCGAGGTCCGCGCCGACAACGCCGCCGCCCGCGCCGGCAACCGTCCGGCCCGCGGTGGTGGCAACGAGCGTCCGCAGCGTCGCGGTGGCGAGCGCGGTGGCCGTGGCCGTCGTCCTCAGACGGAAGGCGCCCAGGCCCCCAAGGCCGAGGCCGCTGTCGCCGTCGAGGCCCCGGCCGCGGAGACCCCCGGAACGGAAGGCTAAGTACCATGCTGATCCCCCGCAGGGTCAAGCACCGCAAGCAGCACCACCCGAGCCGCGACGGCATGGCCAAGGGCGGCACCGAGCTGGCGTTCGGTGAGTACGGCCTCCAGGCCGTGACCCCGGCCTACGTGACCAACCGGCAGATCGAGTCCGCTCGTATCTCCATCACCCGTCACATCAAGCGTGGCGGCAAGGTCTGGATCAACATCTACCCGGACCGTCCGCTGACCAAGAAGCCGGCCGAGACCCGCATGGGTTCCGGTAAGGGTTCGCCGGAGTGGTGGATCGCGAACGTCAAGCCCGGTCGGGTGATGTTCGAGCTGTCTTTCCCGAACGAGAAGGTGGCTCGTGAAGCGCTGACCCGCGCCGCTCACAAGCTCCCGATGAAGTGCCGCATTGTGCGGCGCGAGGCAGGTGAGTCGTGATGGCGGCCGGTACCAAGGCGACCGAGCTGCGCCAGCTCGGCGACGAGGAGCTCGTCGGCAAGCTGCGTGAGGCCAAGGAGGAGCTGTTCAACCTCCGCTTCCAGGCGGCCACCGGACAGCTGGAGAACAACACCCGGCTCAAGACGGTCCGCAAGGACATCGCCCGGATCTACACCCTGATGCGCGAGCGCGAGCTGGGCATCGAGACGGTGGAGAGCGCCTGATGAGCGAGAAGAATGTGACAGAGACGACTGAGCAGCGTGGCTTCCGCAAGACCCGTGAGGGCCTTGTGGTCAGCGACAAGATGGACAAGACCGTTGTGGTCGCCGTCGAGGACCGTGTGAAGCACGCCCTCTACGGCAAGGTCATCCGCCGCACCAACAAGCTCAAGGCGCACGACGAGCAGAACGCCGCGGGCATCGGCGACCGTGTCCTCCTGATGGAGACCCGGCCGCTGTCCGCGACGAAGCGCTGGCGCGTCGTCGAGATCCTCGAGAAGGCCAAGTAATCCCTGAGGGCACTCCCTCAGGACCGTTCCGTCAGGCTCGGCGGCGGGCCGGCCGGTCAACCGGCCGGCCCCTGCCGGGAACCGACGCGACAAACAGGAGATAGACGTGATCCAGCAGGAGTCGCGACTTCGTGTCGCCGACAACACTGGTGCCAAGGAGATCCTTTGCATCCGTGTTCTCGGTGGCTCGGGTCGCCGCTACGCGGGAATCGGTGACGTCATCGTCGCCACCGTCAAGGACGCGATCCCCGGTGGCAACGTGAAAAAGGGCGAGGTCATCAAGGCCGTCATCGTCCGTACCGTCAAGGAGCGCCGTCGCGCCGACGGCTCGTACATCCGGTTCGACGAGAACGCCGCCGTGATCCTCAAGAACGACGGCGACCCCCGCGGCACCCGTATCTTCGGCCCGGTAGGCCGTGAGCTGCGCGAGAAGAAGTTCATGAAGATCGTCTCCCTCGCGCCGGAGGTGCTGTAACCGATGAAGATCAAGAAGGGCGACCTGGTCCAGGTCATCACCGGTAAGGACAGGGGCAAGCAGGGCAAGGTCATCGTGGCCTACCCCGCTCAGGACCGGGTCCTCGTCGAGGGTGTCAACCGGGTCAAGAAGCACACCAAGGCCGGCCAGACCGACCGTGGTTCGCAGACCGGCGGCATCATCACCACCGAGGCGCCGATCCACGTCAGCAACGTGCAGCTGGTTGTTGAGAAGGACGGCAAGAAGGTCGTGACCCGCGTCGGCTACCGGTTCGACGACGAGGGCAACAAGATCCGCGTTGCCAAGCGGACCGGTGAGGACATCTGATGACTGCCACCACCATCACACCGCGTCTCAAGACGCGTTACCGCGAGGAGATCGCGGGCAAGCTGCGTGACGAGTTCTCCTACGAGAACGTCATGCAGATCCCCGGTCTCACCAAGATCGTGGTCAACATGGGTGTGGGCGACGCCGCCCGCGACTCCAAGCTGATCGAGGGCGCGATCCGCGACCTCGCCACGATCACCGGCCAGAAGCCGCAGGTCACCAAGGCCCGTAAGTCCATCGCGCAGTTCAAGCTGCGTGAGGGCCAGCCGATCGGTGCCCATGTCACGCTTCGCGGTGACCGCATGTGGGAGTTCCTGGACCGTCTGCTGTCGCTGGCGCTTCCGCGTATCCGCGACTTCCGTGGTCTGTCCCCCAAGCAGTTCGACGGCCGGGGCAACTACACCTTCGGTCTCACGGAGCAGGTCATGTTCCACGAGATCGACCAGGACAAGATCGACCGGGTCCGGGGCATGGACATCACCGTGGTCACCACGGCGACCAACGACGACGAGGGTCGTGCCCTCCTTCGTCACCTCGGCTTCCCGTTCAAGGAGAACTGACCGTGGCGAAGAAGGCTCTGATCGCTAAGGCCGCTCGCAAGCCCAAGTTCGCTGTGCGCGGGTACAACCGCTGCCAGCGCTGTGGCCGGCCGCACTCCGTCTACCGCAAGTTCGGCCTGTGCCGTGTGTGCCTTCGTGAGATGGCCCACCGCGGCGAGCTGCCGGGCGTGACCAAGAGCTCCTGGTAAGTCCCTTCAGGGACACCAGGAACTCTCGGTAAGTAGTTGGCCGGTCGGTGCCCACCCGTCGCCCGCCACCGCCCTTCCAAGGGCGCGCTGGCGCGCGGCACCGCCTTACTCCTTCTTCCCGTAAGGTGGAAGGGTTGGGCGCCCGCCGTCCACGACCGACTTACTACGCCGTAGGTCCCCGTGCCGCACCCGTTCCGACGTACGCCTCGCGTACCTCTCGGAGAGAGGGATGGCACAGATAGGAAACCCCGGCGAGAGAGGCCCAGGGCCAACTCATGACCATGACCGACCCCATCGCAGACATGCTGACCCGTCTGCGCAACGCGAACTCGGCGTACCACGACGATGTCGCGATGCCGTTCAGCAAGATCAAGTCGCACATCGCGGAGATCCTCCAGCAGGAGGGTTACATCACCGGCTGGAAGGTCGAGGAGGCGGAGGTCGGCAAGACTCTCCTCCTTGAGCTGAAGTTCGGCCCCGAGCGTCAGCGCTCGATCGCGGGCATCAAGCGGATCAGCAAGCCGGGTCTGCGGGTCTACGCGAAGTCCACCAATCTGCCGAAGGTGCTCGGCGGCCTGGGCGTGGCGATCATCTCCACGTCCCACGGGCTGCTCACCGGCCAGCAGGCGCAGAAGAAGGGCGTGGGTGGGGAAGTCCTCGCCTACGTCTGGTAACCGGGAAAGCGAGGTATAGCAATGTCGCGCATCGGCAAGCTGCCCATCTCGGTTCCCGCCGGAGTGGACGTCACCATCGACGGCCGCACGGTCGCGGTGAAGGGCCCCAAGGGCTCCCTCACCCACACCGTCGCCGCGCCGATCGAGATCGCCAAGGGCGAGGACGGCGTTCTGCACGTCACCCGCCCCAACGACGAGCGTGTCTCGAAGGCCCTGCACGGCCTGTCCCGCACGCTGGTGGCGAACATGATCACCGGCGTGACCACGGGATACGTGAAGGCACTGGAAATCAGCGGGGTCGGCTACCGCGTCCAGGCGAAGGGCTCCAACCTGGAGTTCGCGCTCGGCTACAGCCACCCGATTCTCGTCGAGGCCCCCGAGGGGATCTCCTTCAAGGTCGAGTCCCCGACCAAGTTCTCGGTCGAGGGCATCGACAAGCAGAAGGTCGGCGAGGTGGCCGCCAACATCCGCAAGCTGCGGAAGCCCGACCCGTACAAGGCCAAGGGTGTCAAGTACGCCGGCGAGGTCATCCGCCGCAAGGTCGGAAAGGCTGGTAAGTAGCCATGGCATTCGGTGTGAAGATCGCCAAGGGCAAGGCCTACAAGGGTGCCGCACTCAAGCGCCGCCACATCCGGGTCCGCAAGCGGATCTCGGGTACGGCGGAGCGTCCGCGTCTGGTCGTGACGCGGTCCAACCGCGGCATCGTCGCGCAGATCGTCGACGACCTCGCGGGCCACACGCTCGCGTCCGCGTCGACCCTCGACGCGTCCATCCGCGGCGGCGAAGGCGACAAGAGCGCCAAGGCCAAGCAGGTCGGCCAGCTCGTGGCCGAGCGGGCCAAGGCCAAGGGCGTCGAGACTGTTGTGTTCGACCGCGGCGGCAACCAGTACGCGGGGCGCATCGCCGCCCTCGCGGACGCCGCCCGCGAAGCCGGACTGAAGTTCTGAGCCGCCCGTCGCTGCAGCGACTCACTGTCGCTGTGTAGCTAGCGGAGAAACGCTAAAGGATCGAGAGGTAATTCCAATGGCTGGACCCCAGCGCCGCGGAAGCGGTGCCGGTGGCGGCGAGCGACGGGACCGTAAAGACCGGCGGGACGGCGGCCAGCAGGCCGAGAAGACCGCCTATGTCGAGCGAGTCGTCGCGATCAACCGCGTCGCCAAGGTAGTGAAGGGTGGTCGTCGCTTCAGCTTCACCGCGCTGGTCGTGGTGGGCGACGGTGACGGCACCGTGGGCGTCGGCTACGGCAAGGCCAAGGAGGTGCCGGCCGCCATCGCCAAGGGTGTGGAGGAGGCCAAGAAGCACTTCTTCAAGGTCCCCCGTATCCAGGGCACCATCCCGCACCCGATCCAGGGTGAGAAGGCGGCCGGTGTCGTCCTGCTCAAGCCGGCCTCCCCCGGTACCGGCGTCATCGCCGGTGGCCCGGTGCGTGCCGTGCTGGAGTGCGCGGGCATCCACGACGTGCTGTCCAAGAGCCTCGGCTCGGACAACGCGATCAACATCGTGCACGCCACCGTGGCGGCGCTCCAGGGCCTTCAGCGGCCCGAGGAGATCGCGGCCCGCCGTGGCCTGCCCATCGAGGACGTCGCGCCCGCGGCTCTGCTGCGCGCCCGTGCCGGAGTGGGTGTGTGATGGCGCGTCTCAAGGTCACGCAGACCAAGTCCTACATCGGCAGCAAGCAGAACCACCGTGACACCCTGCGTTCGCTCGGCCTGAAGCGGCTGAACGACGTCGTGGTCAAGGAGGACCGCCCGGAGATCCGCGGCATGGTCCGTACCGTCCGCCACCTCGTCACGGTCGAGGAGGTCGACTGATCATGGGTGACAACCCGATCAAGATCCACAACCTCCGTCCCGCTCCGGGAGCCAAGACCGCCAAGACCCGTGTGGGTCGAGGCGAGGGCTCCAAGGGCAAGACGGCCGGTCGTGGCACCAAGGGCACCAAGGCCCGCTACCAGGTTCCGGAGCGCTTCGAGGGCGGGCAGATGCCCCTCCACATGCGGCTCCCGAAGCTCAAGGGCTTCAAGAACCCGTTCCGCACCGAGTACCAGGTCGTCAACCTCGACAAGCTCGCGACCCTCTACCCCGAGGGTGGCGAGGTGACCGTGGCCGACCTGGTCGCCAAGGGCGCGGTACGCAAGAACCAGCTCGTCAAGGTGCTCGGCACCGGCGAGATCTCCGTGGCTGTGCAGGTGACCGTTGACGCGGCCTCCGGCTCCGCCAAGGAGAAGATCACCGCCGCCGGCGGTACCGTGACCGAGCTCGTCTGAGCCCGATGTCGCACCCGACCGGGGATGCCCAGTACCTGGGGGCGTCCCCGGTCGTTCATTTCTGTGATTTTCCCGTGCCGGTTGGTCATTCCTAGTGAGGCCACCTCGCCGGTAAGGTTACGGACGCTGCTACTGTCCGCGGAGCCTGTGCGCTTCCGCTGATACGGCAGTTGCAAGCCGCCCGTATCAGTCCGAACCTCACTCAGACCGTCCTTCCGCCGTGCGCGGGGGGTGCAGGAGGCACCGTGCTCACCGCGTTCGCCCGGGCGTTCAGGACGCCCGACCTGCGCAAGAAGCTGTTGTTCACGCTGGCCATCATGGTGGTCTACCGCCTCGGCGCCCACGTTCCCGTTCCCGGGATCGACTATTCGGTCGTCAACGCGTGCATCAAGAGCACGAAGGGCAACAACAGCCTCTTCGGCCTGGTGAACATGTTCAGTGGCGGCGCGCTGCTCCAGCTGACCATCTTCGCGCTGGGAATCATGCCGTACATCACGGCGAGCATCATCCTCCAACTGCTGACGGTGGTGATCCCCCGCCTGGAGGCCCTCAAGAAGGAGGGCCAGGCCGGCACCACCAAGATCACGCAGTACACCCGTTACCTGACCGTCGCGCTCGCGGTGCTCCAGGGTACGGGCCTGGTGGCCACCGCCCGTTCCGGCAACCTGTTCTCGCAGTGCCAGCAGGGCGGCGACATCGTCCCGAACCAGTCGATCTTCACCACGGTCACGATGGTCACGACGATGACCGCCGGCACCGTGGTGATCATGTGGCTCGGTGAGTTGATCACCGACCGCGGTATCGGCAACGGCATGTCGATCCTGATGTTCGTCGCCATCGCGGCCGGCTTCCCCGGCTCCCTGTGGGCGATCAAGGTCTCCGGCAAGATCGCGGGCGGCTGGGTCGAGTTCCTGGCGGTCATCGCGATCGGCCTGGTGATCGTCGGCCTGGTGGTCTTCGTCGAACAGGCGCAGCGCCGTATCCCGGTGCAGTACGCCAAGCGCATGATCGGCCGGCGGTCGTACGGCGGCACGTCCACGTACATCCCGCTCAAGGTGAACCAGGCCGGTGTCATCCCGGTCATCTTCGCCTCGTCGCTGCTCTACATCCCGGCGCTGATCGTCCAGTTCTCCGGATCGACGGCCGGCTGGGCGCAGTGGATCAGCCGCAACTTCACCAAGGGCGACCACCCGACGTACATGGCGGCCTACTTCCTGCTGATCGTCTTCTTCGCCTTCTTCTACGTCGCGATCTCCTTCAACCCCGAAGAAGTTGCCGACAATATGAAGAAGTATGGTGGGTTCATCCCGGGCATCCGGGCCGGTCGACCCACCGCCGAGTACCTCAGTTACGTGCTCAATCGCATCACGTGGCCCGGGGCGCTCTATCTGGGACTCATCGCGCTCGTACCGACGGTCGCCATCGCGGTCTTCAACGGGAGCAACGGCAACTTCCCTCTGGGTGGCACCAGCATCCTCATCATCGTCGGTGTGGGTCTGGAGACCGTGAAGCAGATCGAGAGCCAGCTCCAGCAGCGTAACTACGAAGGGTTCCTCCGCTGATGCGAATCGTCCTGGTCGGGCCGCCCGGCGCCGGCAAGGGGACGCAGGCCGCGTTCCTTGCCAAGAACCTGTCGATCCCGCACGTCTCGACGGGCGACCTGTTCCGCGCCAACATCAGCCAGGGCACAGACCTGGGCAATCAGGCGAAGGCGTTCATGGACGCCGGAAACCTGGTGCCCGACGAGGTGACCATCGGCATGGCGGAGGACCGGCTGGACCAGGCGGATGCCGCCGAGGGCTTTCTGCTCGACGGCTTCCCGCGCAACCAGCAGCAGGCGAGGGCGCTCGACGCGTACCTCGGGCAGCACGGCATCAAGCTCGACGGTGTGCTCGACCTGGAGGTGCCGGAGGACGAGGTGGTCACCCGGATCGCCGGGCGCCGGATCTGCCGCAACAACAGCGCGCATGTCTTCCACGTCGCGTACAAGAAGCCCAAGACCGAGGGCGTCTGCGACGAGTGCGGCGGCGAGCTGTACCAGCGCGACGACGACACCGAGGAGACCGTCCGCCGGCGCCTGGAGGTCTACCACCGCGAGACCGAGCCGATCATCGACTACTACAAGCAGCAGAATCTTGTGGTGACGATCTCGGCGCTCGGTCCGGTGGCCGAGGTCACCCAGCGGGCGATGGACGCCCTGCGCGGCGAATAGCGAACCGCAACCGGTACGGGTGTACCGGTACGCCATACGGCCGTGGTGCCCGGACGGGCGCCACGGCCGTATGGTTGAACGAGTACCTGTGCAAGCGGGCACCGACAGACACGACAGTTGCGTGAGGAAGGCTTCAGCCGCGATGGTGGAGATCAAGACCCCGGAGCAGATCGCCAAGATGCGCGCGGCAGGGCTGGTGGTCGCGGCGATCCACGAGGCGACCCGCGCGGCGGCGGTGCCCGGCGCCACTACGAAGGACCTGGACGAGGTCGCCGCCAAGGTCATCGCCGACCACGGCGCGAAGCCCAACTTCCTGGGCTACGGCGGCTTCCCCGGCAACATCTGCACGTCGGTCAACGACGTGGTGGTGCACGGCATCCCGGACCGCAGCACCGTGCTCAAGGACGGCGACATCATCGCCATCGACGCGGGCGCGATCGTGGACGGCTGGCACGGCGACGCGGCCTTCACCTGCTTCGTCGGCAGCGGCCACTCGCCCGAGCTGATCGAGCTGAGCCGGGTCACCGAGGAGTCCATGTGGGCCGGCATCGCCGCCTTCCGCAAGGGCAACCGGCTGGAGGACATCTCCCGCGCGATCGAGTCGTACATCCGCCGCCAGCCGCGGCCCGCCTCCGGCAAGTACGGCATTGTCGAGGAGTACGGCGGACACGGCATCGGCAGCGAGATGCACATGGACCCGCACCTGCTGAACTACGTGACCAAGAAGCGCGGCCGCGGCATCAAGCTGGTCCCGGGGGTGTGCCTGGCCATCGAGCCGATGGTGACCCTGGGCTCCCCGCGTACCCATGTGCTGGACGACGAGTGGACCGTGAAGTCCGACGACGGCTCCTGGTCCTCGCACTGGGAGCACTCGATCGCCCTCACAGAACAGGGCCCGCTGGTCCTCACCGCCCCCGACGGGGGCCGGGCCAAACTGGCGGAGTACGGAGTGACGGCGGGCCCCGACCCGCTGGCCTGAGGGGCTCGAAACCCCCCTGGCTTAACGATCATCATTAACGGGCATACACCCTGGATTCGTCTTTACGGGAGCCGTGGCGTAGACTGACACGTCGGCTCTCGGGTGTCTTCCGGCATGTCCGAAGCCGACCCCGGTAGCCGATCCCGAAAGCAGGACATGGCCAAGAAGCAAGGCGCCATCGAAATCGAGGGCACCGTGATCGAGTCTCTGCCGAATGCGATGTTCAAGGTGGAGCTGCAGAACGGTCACAAGGTCCTCGCGCACATCAGCGGCAAGATGCGGATGCACTACATCCGTATCCTCCCGGATGACCGGGTCGTGGTGGAGCTGTCTCCCTACGACCTGACGCGCGGACGGATCGTCTACCGATACAAGTAGATCTCACGACCCGGAGAACCTCACACCATGAAGGTCAAGCCGAGCGTCAAGAAGATCTGCGACAAGTGCAAGGTGATCCGCCGCCACGGCCGGGTCATGGTCATCTGCGACAACCTGCGCCACAAGCAGCGCCAGGGCTGACGCACGACCACCCCTGCATTACGCAGAACTTCGCGCGACGCACACCCGTACATACGCAGCGCCCGTCCCCGGTACCACGGGGACGACACCCCCGGCGGAGGCCGGGGACCCGTCCGGTACCTGACACGGCCGCCGGGAGCCGGCACTGCGGAAGACCTCCGAACTCACCAGGAGCCAAGTAAATGGCACGCCTTTCAGGCGTTGACCTCCCGCGCGAGAAGCGCGTGGAGATCGCCCTCACCTACGTCTTCGGCATCGGGCGTTCGCGCTCGCAGCAGGTGCTGAAGGACACCGGTGTGAACCCCGACATCCGCGTCCGCGACCTTTCCGAGGAAGACCTCGTCAAGCTGCGCGAATACGTGGACGCGAACTTCAAGACCGAGGGTGACCTCCGTCGCGAGGTGCAGGCCGACATCCGCCGCAAGGTGGAGATCGGCTGCTACCAGGGGCTGCGCCACCGCCGGGGCCTGCCGGTCCACGGCCAGCGCACGCACACCAACGCCCGCACCCGCAAGGGCCCGCGTCGCGCCATCGCCGGTAAGAAGAAGCCGGGCAAGAAGTAGTCCTCAGCGGACACCCCTAAGCGGTCTTCGCTGTAGGACCGATCACCTCCACCGGGAGAACCGACACATGCCTCCTAAGGGCCGTCAGGGCGCAGCCAAGAAGGTGCGCCGCAAGGAAAAGAAGAACGTCGCTCATGGGCACGCCCACATCAAGAGCACGTTCAACAACACGATCGTCTCGATCACCGACCCCTCGGGCAACGTGATCTCCTGGGCCTCCGCCGGTCACGTCGGCTTCAAGGGCTCGCGCAAGTCCACCCCCTTCGCCGCGCAGATGGCCGCCGAGTCGGCCGCCCGCCGGGCGCAGGAGCACGGCATGCGCAAGGTGGACGTCTTCGTCAAGGGTCCCGGCTCCGGCCGTGAGACCGCGATCCGCTCCCTCCAGGCCACCGGCCTTGAGGTCGGCTCGATCCAGGACGTCACCCCGACCCCGCACAACGGCTGCCGCCCGCCGAAGCGCCGCCGCGTCTGACCAGCTGATACAGGAGAACTGAGACAATGGCGCGTTATACCGGGGCCGACTGCAAGCGTTGCCGTCGGGAGAAGCAGAAGCTCTTCCTCAAGGGAGCGAAGTGCGAGAGCGCGAAGTGCCCGATCGAGATCCGTCCTTACCCCCCGGGTGAGCACGGACGCGGGCGCACCAAGGACAGCGAGTACCTGCTTCAGCTGCGTGAGAAGCAGAAGTGCGCGCGTATCTACGGTGTTCTCGAGAAGCAGTTCGTGAACTACTACAAGGAAGCGAACCAGAAGTCCGGCAAGACCGGTGAGAACCTTCTGCGCATCCTTGAGACCCGCCTCGACAACGTGGTGTACCGGGCCGGCTTCGCCAAGTCCCGTGACCACGCCCGTCAGCTGGTCCGTCACGGACACATCACCGTGAACGGCCGCAAGACCGACATCCCGTCGGCGCGCGTGGCCGTGAACGACATCGTCGAGGTCCGCGAGCGGTCCCGTAACCTGACCCCGTTCGCGGTGGCGCAGGGCGAGGCCGGCGACAAGACCGTCCCCGCGTGGCTTGAGGCCAACGCGGGTCGGCTGCGGATTCTCGTGCACAGCCTGCCCGAGCGCCAGGTGATCGACACCCAGGTGCAGGAGCAGCTGATCGTTGAGCTCTACTCCAAGTAAGAGCTGATCGATACGGGCGGTACGGCTCCGGTTTGTGACGGAACGCCGTACCGCCCGTACCCTCGTATGACAGGGGGCGTCAAATAGCGGGCGCCCACGACTGAAGGACCGCACACATGCTGATCGCTCAGCGTCCCTCGTTGACCGAAGAGGTCGTCGACGAATTCCGCTCACGGTTCGTGATCGAGCCGCTGGAGCCGGGCTTCGGCTACACCCTCGGCAACTCACTCCGCCGTACGCTCCTCTCCTCGATCCCGGGTGCGGCTGTCACCTCGATCCGGGTCGACGGCGTTCTGCACGAGTTCACCACCGTGCCGGGCGTCAAGGAGGACGTCACCGACGTCATCCTCAACATCAAGCAGCTGGTCGTCTCCTCGGAGCACGACGAGCCGGTCGTGATGTACCTGCGCAAGCAGGGTCCGGGTGTCGTCACCGCCGCCGACATCGCGCCTCCGGCCGGTGTCGAGGTACACAACCCCGACCTGGTCCTGGCGACGCTGAACGCCAAGGGCAAGCTGGAGATGGAGCTGACCGTCGAGCGCGGTCGCGGCTACGTCTCCGCGGTGCAGAACAAGCAGCAGGGCCAGGAGATCGGCCGGATCCCGGTCGACTCCATCTACAGCCCGGTGCTCAAGGTCACCTACAAGGTCGAGGCGACCCGTGTCGAGCAGCGCACCGACTTCGACAAGCTGATCGTCGACGTCGAGACCAAGCAGGCCATGCGGCCGCGTGACGCCATGGCGTCGGCCGGCAAGACCCTGGTCGAGCTGTTCGGCCTGGCCCGCGAGCTCAATGTCGACGCCGAGGGCATCGACATGGGCCCGTCCCCGACGGACGCGGCGCTGGCCGCGGACCTCGCGCTCCCGATCGAGGAGCTCGAGCTCACCGTCCGTTCGTACAACTGCCTCAAGCGTGAGGGCATCCACTCCGTGGGTGAGCTGGTCGCGCGCTCCGAGGCGGACCTGCTCGACATCCGCAACTTCGGTGCGAAGTCGATCGACGAGGTCAAGGCGAAGCTGGCCGGCATGGGCCTGGCCCTCAAGGACAGCCCGCCCGGATTCGACCCGACCGCCGCCGCCGACGCGTTCGGCGCCGACGACGACGTCGACGCCGGCTTCGTGGAGACCGAGCAGTACTAAGCGCTTCCAGCGCGGAGTACGTCGTCACCGGCCGAAAGGGGCTGTTCGGTTCGCCCCGGACCACCCGCCGGTGATGGGTTGCTCGCGCAGTTCCTCGCGCCCCTAACGGGACGCCCCGCCCGAGGCGTGAGCCTCGGGCACCACGGGCCGGCGGCCGCCGGTTCGCACTGACATCGGTACCTGATACGGCCGGTGCAGCGTAGAAGGAGAAAGACATGCCTCAGCCCGCCAAGGGTGCCCGTCTGGGCGGCAGCGCCGCGCACGAGAAGCTGCTTCTCGCGAACCTCGCGAAGGCCCTTTTCGAGCACGGCCGCATCACCACCACCGAGGCCAAGGCGCGCCGACTGCGCCCGGTCGCGGAGCGCCTGATCACCAAGGCGAAGAAGGGCGACATGCACAACCGTCGCCAGGTGCTTCAGACGATCACGGACAAGAGCATCGTGCACACGCTCTTCACCGACATCGGTCCGCGCTACGAGAACCGCCCGGGTGGCTACACCCGGATCACCAAGATCGGCAACCGTCGTGGCGACAACGCCCCGATGGCGGTCATCGAGCTGGTCGAGGCGCTGACCGTGCAGCAGTCCGCGGTCGGCGAGGCCGAGGCCGCCACCAAGCGTTCCGCCAAGGACGCCGCCGGTGACGAGGCCCTGGCCGAGATCAAGAAGGACGCCCCCGTCGAGGACGCCGTCCCGGCCGAGGCCGACGAGGAGTCCAAGGACGCCTGAGCGTCCTGACGACCGACGGGCGGGCCCGCACCCCTTGGGGGTGCGGGCCCGTTCGGGTTCCCGGACGAGAGGTCCGGGCGAGAGGAGCTACGCGTGAGCGACGATCCGGCACCCGGCTGGGTGCGGGTACGGCTCGACCTGTCCTACGACGGGGCCAAGTTCTCCGGCTGGGCCAAGCAGCGCACCCAGCGGACCGTACAGGGCGAGCTGGAGTCCGCGATCCAGACCGTGCTGCGGCTGCCGGACCCGGTGGAGCTGACCGTCGCGGGCCGTACCGACGCCGGGGTGCACGCCCGCGGCCAGGTGGCCCATGTGGATCTGCCCGAGGATATCTGGGCCGCCGAGAGCGGCAAGCTGCGGCGGCGGCTGGCCGGGCGGCTGCCCTGGGACGTACGGGTCTGGCGGGTGTCCCAGGCGCCGGCCGGCTTCAATGCGCGCTTCTCCGCGATCTGGCGGCGCTACGCGTACCGGGTCGGCGACCACCCCGGCGGCGTCGACCCGCTGCTGCGCGGCCATGTGCTGTGGCACGACCGCCCGGTGGACGTGGACGCCATGAACGTGGCCGCGAAGCTGCTGCTCGGCGAGCACGACTTCGCCGCCTACTGCAAGAAGCGGGAGGGCGCGACCACCATCCGTACCCTGCTCGATCTGCGCTGGGAGCGTACGGCCGAGGGGATCGCGGTCGCCACCGTGCGGGCCGACGCCTTCTGCCACAACATGGTCCGGGCGCTGGTGGGCGCGATGATCCTGGTCGGCGACGGCCACCGGCCGCCCGGCTTCCCCGGCGAGGTGCTGGCCGGCCGGGTACGGCACTCCGCGGTCAATGTCGTGCGCCCGCACGGCCTGACCCTGGAGGAGGTCGGTTACCCGCCCGACGACCAGCTGGCCGCCCGCAGCCGCGAGGCCCGCAATCTGCGGACGCTGCCCGGCTGCCTCTGAGGCCGGGCCGCCGTACCGGCCCCGGTCGCCGTACGGGCACCGGGGCCGCCGGTGTCACCGGCGGGCGGGATCGGCCGCCGCCGCGTCGCGGCCGCGCTGGATGATGCGCTCGAAGGCGAAGTTCGACGCCTCGTTGGCGGCGCGCCTGGCGACCGAGTCGGTGGCCGGGAGCGTCGTGCCGTTCTTGAAGCCGGAGATGGCGAAGTACGCGTAGCGGCCGACGGCGTTGGACGTCATCTGGCAGGCGACCGCGTGGCAGAAGTCCTTGACCCCGCCGCCGTTGAGCGGGGCGAGATACTGGGCGACCTTCTGCAGCTTCGCCGCGTGGGTCCCGTCCGGGAAGACCGCGACGCCGACGGTGACGGCGAGCGTGCCGTTCACATAGGTGGCGCGGACCAGTTGGGTGCAGCCGTTCGCCGTGAGGGCCTGGGCGACGGCCGCGCGGGCGCCGGTCGCGCACTGCTGGGTGGTGGTGCTCGCCGTTTTGACGTAGGTGCGGCCGTTCATCACGAACTGTTTGCCGGGGAAGAGGGAGTCCACGGTGACCGGGGCCTTGTCCTTGGCCGCCGTCGAGAGGTAGTCCAGCGGGTTCGCGGGCGGCGGCGGTGCCACCGAGGAGAACGACGGCTCGGGCGGCAGCGACTGCTGGCTCGCCGTGGTGGTGCCGGACGCCGAGGGGCCGGCGACCGTGTCGCCCGAGCTCTTGCCGGACAGCACCACGGCGGTGGCCACGCCCCCGGCGATGACCGCGACGGCGACGATGCCGCCGGTCAGCATCATGATCCTGCGGCGCCGGGCGCCGGAGGCGGCCTGTGCCTCGGCGAGCGCGGTCCAGTCGGGCGTCCCGGCGGCGCCGGACCCGGCGGCGGGCTGCGGGGGGACCGGCTGCCGCGGCGCGCGGCCGGTGCCGGGGACGCCGAAGCCGCTCGGCGCGCCCTGCCGCGGACCGCCCTGGGGCGGCGGGCTCTGGGCGGGCGCGCCCTTGCGGTCGGCGGGCGGCGGCGTGCCCGCCCCCGTACCCGCGGCCGGTGCGCCGGCGGCGGGCTGCCCCGGCCGCGCGGACCACGGCTGCCCCTGGCTCTGGCCCGGCGGCGGGGCCCAGGCGGGGCCGTCCGCCGAGGGGGCCGCGTACTGCCGCCGCGGGTCGTCCTGCGGCGCGGGCCGCTGTGGCCTGGAGGGGATGACGCGTCCCTCCAGAACCTCGCGGCCGCCCTCGGGGGCGCCGTTACGGGGTTCCTGCGGCGGCTGTTGGCCGGGACCTTCAGTCATGTCGCGCATCATATTGCCGGACCGGCTCCGTACGTATTCCGGTTGGCGTCCCTGCGCCCCCAGGGGGTGTCCGGGGAAAACGAGTTGGGGCGGATCGGCCGAGGCGGGGAGAATCCAGACCATGGGTCATGTGGAAACAGCGCACGTGGAGTACTACCTGCCGGACGGGCGGGCGCTGCTCGGCGACGTCTCGTTCCGGGTGGGCGACGGCGCGGTGGTGGCCCTGGTGGGCCCCAACGGCGCGGGGAAGACCACCTTGATGCGGCTGATCTCGGGTGAGATCGCCCCGCACGGCGGCACGGTCACGGCGAGCGGCGGCCTGGGCGTGATGCGCCAGTTCGTGGGCAGCGTCCGCGACGACCGGACCGTACGCGACCTGCTGGTCTCGGTCGCGCACCCGCGGGTCCAGTCCGCCGCGAAGGCGGTCGACGCGGCCGAGCTGGCGATGATCGCGCAGGACGACGAGCCGGCCCAGATGGCGTACGCGCACGCGCTCAGCGAGTGGGCCGAGGCGGGCGGCTACGAGGCCGAGACGCTGTGGGACATGTGCACGACGGCCGCGCTCGGGGTGCCGTACGAGCGGGCGCAGTGGCGCGAGGTCAAGACGCTCTCCGGCGGTGAGCAGAAGCGGCTGGTGCTCGAAGCGCTGCTGCGCGGCCCCGACGAGGTGCTGCTGCTGGACGAGCCGGACAACTATCTGGACGTGCCCGGCAAGCGCTGGCTGGAGGAGCAGCTGGCGCAGACCCGTAAGACCGTGCTCTTCGTCAGCCACGACCGCGAGCTGCTGTCCCGCAGCGCGCAGAAGATCGTCAGCGTGGAGACCGGCCCCGCGGGCAGTACGGCCTGGGTGCACGGCGGCGGCTTCGACACCTTCCACGAGGCCCGCAAGGAGCGCTTCGCCCGGTTCGAGGAGCTGCGCCGCCGCTGGGAGGAGGAGCACGCCAAGCTCAGGGCCATGGTGCTGCGGCTGCGCCAGCAGGCGGCGAACAGCCCCGACATGGCCTCCCGCTACCACGCGGCGCAGACCCGGCTGAAGCGGTTCGAGGACGCGGGCGCGCCCGAGGAGCCGCCGCGCGAGCAGGACATCCGGATGCGGCTGAAGGGCGGCCGCACCGGGATGCGGGCGGTGACCTGCGAGCAACTGGAGCTGACCGGTCTGATGCGGCCGTTCGACCTGGAGGTCTTCTACGGCGAGCGGGTCGCGGTGCTGGGGTCGAACGGCTCGGGCAAGTCGCACTTCCTGCGGCTGCTGGCCGGGGACTCCTCGGTGGCGCACAGCGGGTCGTACAAGCTGGGCGCCCGGGTGGTGCCCGGGCACTTCGCGCAGACCCACGCGCACCCGGAGCTGGTCGGGCGGACCCTGGTCGACATCCTGTGGACCGAGCACGCGCGCGACCGGGGCCGGGCGATGTCGGTGCTGCGGCGCTACGAGCTGGAGCGGCAGGGCGACCAGCCGTTCGACAAGCTGTCCGGCGGGCAGCAGGCGAGGTTCCAGATCCTCCTGATGGAGCTTGCCGGGACCACCGCGCTGCTGCTCGACGAGCCGACCGACAACCTGGACCTGGAGAGCGCGGAGGCGCTTCAGGAGGGCCTGGAGTCGTACGACGGCACGGTGCTCGCCGTCACCCACGACCGCTGGTTCGCCCGCTCCTTCGACCGCTTCCTGGTCTTCGGCTCGGACGGTGTGGTGCGGGAGACACCGGGCCCGGTGTGGGACGAGCGACGGGTCGAACGCAAGCGCTGAACCCGGCCGCCGACCTCGCGTTTTGACCCGTACGGCCCCACGCGGGTACTCTACGGGTTCGTTATGCGTATTGGCTTGCTCTATCTCACGTGAGGGGCCCTTACGCCGGTCCACCGGGCCGATGACCAGCGGCAGGCGAACGGGTTGCGTCCCCGGGAGCCGGTCATGGCTGTCGTGATCGTCCGGGTGGCCTGTCAGGAACCTTCCCCTGAGCCCTCACGGGTTCGGGGAGACCCCTACTGAGAAGAAGCGAAGGCTACGACCGTGCGTACGTACAGCCCCAAGCCCGGCGATGTCCAGCGCCAGTGGCATGTCATCGACGCGCAGGACGTCGTCCTGGGCCGTCTGGCATCCCAGGTCGCATCCATTCTGCGGGGCAAGCACAAGCCCATCTACGCGCCCCACGTCGACACCGGTGACTTCGTCATCATCATCAACGCGGACAAGGTGCACCTTTCCGGGAACAAGAAGACCCAGAAGATGGCGTACCGCCACTCGGGTTACCCGGGCGGTCTGCGTTCCGTGCGTTATGACGAGCTGCTCTCCAAGAACCCGGAGAAGGCTGTCGAGAAGGCCGTCAAGGGCATGCTGCCCAAGAACACCCTGGGCCGTCAGATGCTCTCGAAGCTGAAGGTCTACGCGGGTGACCAGCACCCCCACGGCGCCCAGCAGCCGGTGCCGTTCGAGATCACCCAGGTCGCGCAGTAGTCCCGGCCACCTGCCACCAGAAAGAATCTGAGGAGAATCGTGGCTGAGACCACCGCCGAGACCCCGCTCGAGGGCGAAGAGACCTACGACGAGATCACGACCTTCGAGTCGGAGTCCGTCGAGGGCGAGTACACCTCCGAGTCGCTGGCCTCGCGCTTCGGCGACCCGCAGCCGGCCGCCGGCACCGGGCGTCGCAAGCAGTCCATCGCCCGGGTCCGGATCGTTCCGGGCAGCGGAAAGTGGAAGATCAACGGCCGCACCCTTGAGGGCTACTTCCCCAACAAGGTGCACCAGCAGGAAGTCAACGAGCCCTTCAAGGTGCTCGAACTGGACAACCGGTACGACGTCATCGCCCGCATCAGCGGCGGCGGCATCTCCGGCCAGGCCGGCGCGCTGCGGCTCGGTGTCGCCCGCGCGCTCAACGAGGCGGACGTGGACAACAACCGCGGCCCGCTCAAGAAGGCCGGCTTCCTGACCCGTGACGACCGCGCGGTCGAGCGGAAGAAGGCCGGTCTGAAGAAGGCGCGCAAGGCGCCTCAGTTCAGCAAGCGCTAGTCGCACCCGGCGGGGAGCAGGTCTCCCCGCCCGGTACGCGCATACGCCCCGGAGGCACACCGATGCCTCCGGGGCGTTCGCATGACGCCGCGAGGGCGTATATGTGTGGTGGTACGACTTGGTGACCAGTTGTCCGGGGTGGTGTGCCACCGGTCGCGTACCACTTCACCGAGACTGAGCTGAGCATGCCGTGGACGGGCATGCCGGGCCGCCGCATCGCATCGGAGGAATCACAGTGGGACGACTCTTCGGCACCGACGGGGTGCGGGGTATCGCCAACGCGGACCTCACCGCCGAGCTGGCGCTCGGTCTGTCGGTCGCGGCCGCGCATGTGCTGGCCGAGGCCGGCACCTTCGCGGGGCACCGGCCGGTGGCCGTGGTCGGCCGCGATCCGCGGGCCTCGGGCGAGTTTCTTGAGGCCGCCGTGGTGGCGGGCCTGGCCAGCGCGGGCGTGGACGTCCTGCGCGTCGGTGTGCTGCCCACCCCCGCGGTGGCGTATCTCACCGGCGCGCTGGGCGCCGACCTCGGCGTGATGCTCTCCGCCAGCCACAACGCGATGCCGGACAACGGCGTCAAGTTCCTCGCCCGCGGCGGCCACAAGCTGGACGACGTGCTGGAGGACCGGATCGAGGCGATCTACGAGGAGCACCGCACCGGCGCCCCCTGGAACCGCCCGACCGGCGGCGGCGTGGGCCGGGTGCGGGACTACGACGAGGGCTTCGACCAGTACGTGGCCCACCTCATCGGGGTGCTGCCCAACCGGCTCGACGGGCTGCGGATCGTGCTGGACGAGGCGCACGGCGCCGCCGCCCGGGTCTCGCCCGAGGCGTTCTCCCGGGCCGGCGCCGAGGTCGTCACGATCGGCGCCCAGCCGGACGGCCTGAACATCAACGAGGGCTGCGGCTCCACCCATCTGGACCTGCTCAAGGCCGCCGTCGTCGAGCACGGCGCCGACCTGGGCATCGCGCACGACGGCGACGCCGACCGCTGCCTGGCCGTGGACGCGGCGGGCGAGGAGGTCGACGGCGACCAGATCCTGGCGATCCTCGCGCTGGCCATGCGCGAGCGCGGCGCGCTGCGCGAGAACACCGTGGTCGGCACCGTGATGTCCAACCTCGGCTTCAAGCTGGCGATGGAACGCGAGGGCATCAACCTCGTGCAGACCGCCGTCGGCGACCGCTATGTGCTCGAAGCCATGAAAGAGCACGGCTACGCGCTCGGCGGCGAGCAGTCCGGCCATGTCATCGTGCTCGACCACGCCACCACCGGCGACGGCACCCTGACCGGTCTGCTGCTGGCCGCCCGGGTCGCCGCCACCGGCCGCCCGCTGACCGAACTGGCCGCCGTGATGAACCGGTTGCCGCAGGTGCTGGTCAATGTGCGCGACGTGGACCGCACCCGGGTCGCCTCCACCCCGGCGCTGGCCGTCGCCGTCACCGAGGCGGAGACCGAACTGGGCACCACCGGCCGGGTGCTGCTGCGCCCCTCGGGCACCGAGCCGCTGGTACGGGTGATGGTCGAGGCCGCCGACATCGACCACGCCCGTACGGTGGCCGGACGGCTGGCCGACGTCGTCAAGGCGACGCTCGGCTGACGCCCCGGGCGGCTTGTGCCCGGATGGCTCAGGCCGCGCGCCGGCCGGTCCTGGCCCTCGGATGCCGCCTCACGCTGCTCGCCCAGTACCACTTCTGGGCGAGCAGCGTCAGTGTGCCGGCCACCGCGATGCCCGCCAGGTTCAGCGCGAGCTGCTCGGCCGAGCCCCAGACCTCGTGCCAGTCGGTGTACGCGATGGCCAGCGCGGCGTTCGCCGCGGCCGGCACGGTCGTCACCGAGATCGCCACGCCGACCAGCGCCCCCGACTTCGCCGACGTCAGCGACAGCATCCCGGCGATCCCGGCGAGGAAGGCCACCACGAAGGAGTCCGCGGTCGGCTGCCAGATGAACTCCGTGGCCGGGTGCGGCGCGGTGAACCGCGCCTCGGTGAAGACCCCGACCGCGTTCAGGATCTCCGCGAAGGCGCCGGTGAGCAGGACCGCCACCGGGAAGCCGATCAGCAGCGCCATCAGCGACCGGCGGGCCAGGGCGGCGTTCCTCCGGACCAGCGCCGTGCAGAAGCCGGCCAGCGGGCCGAACTCCGGGCCGACGACCATCGCGCCGACGATCAGGATCGAGCTGTCCAGGATCACCCCGTAGGCCGCGATCATGGTGGCCACGGTGAGAAAGGCCAGATAGGTGATGGTGAGCGTGGACTCCTCGTGGGTCTCCTCGACCAGGGACTCCCACAGCACCGCGTCGGCGCCCTCGCCCGGCGCCTCCTCCTCGGCCTGGTCCGCCGTCCGCGACAGCGTCAGCTCCACCGGCTCGACCGAGATCGCGCCGTTCTCGGCGATGCCCAGCGCGCGCAGCGCGGCCAGCAGCGGGTCGGCGGCCTCCCGGGCCACCTCGCACGTCACCAGGTCACCGGGCGGTTCCAGCGCGGCGCCGCGCAGCAGGGTGAGATGGGTGGCGCCGACGGTGTCCCGTACCAGGTCGGCGACCTGCTCGGTACGGTCGGACGGCACGATCAGCCGCAGATGAAGCACGGGTCGCTCTCCGTGGGGTCGGGCGCGCGGTTCGGGGGACGGTGGTCAGAGCTTGCGCAGCGACAGGCGCTGGATCTTGTGCTGCGCGCCCTTGCGGAGGACCAGGGTGGCCCGGCCGCGGGTGGGCAGCACATTCTGCTCCAGGTTCGGCTGGTTGACGGTCCGCCACATCATGCGGGCGTAGTCCAGTGCCTCTTCCTCCCCGACCCGGGTGTACTTGCGGAAGTACGAGGACGGGTCCTGGAAGGCGGTGTCGCGCAGCTTGCGGAAGCGGTCGAGGTACCACTGCTCGATGTCCTCGGTCCGCGCGTCGACGTACACGCTGAAGTCGAAGTAGTCCGCCAGCGCGACCCGGGTACGGCCGTCGGTGCCGGGCAGCGCGGGCTGGAGGACGTTGAGGCCCTCCACGATCAGGATGTCGGGGCGGGCCACGGTCAGCCGCTCACCGGGCACGATGTCGTAGATCAGATGCGAGTAGACCGGCGCGGTGACCTCGGGCTTCCCGGACTTCACATCGGCCACGAAGCGGGTCAGGGCGCGGCGGTCGTAGGACTCGGGGAAGCCCTTGCGGGACATCAGGCCGCGGCGCTGGAGTTCGGCGTTGGGCAGCAGGAAGCCGTCGGTGGTGACGAGTTCGACCCGGGGGTGTTCCGGCCACCGGGCGAGCAGGGCCTTGAGCAGACGGGCGGTGGTGGACTTGCCGACCGCGACGCTGCCGGCGACGCCGATCACGAACGGTGTGCCGGGCTCGGACCGCGCGGCCTCCCCGAGGAAGGTGCTCAGCGCGCCGCGCAGCCCGCTGTGGGCGGCGACGTAGAGGTTGAGCAGCCGGGACAGCGGCAGATAGACGTCCACCACCTCGTCCAGGTCGACGACGTCGCCGAGGCCGCGCAGCCGCTCCACCTCGTCGGCGGTGAGCGGCAGCGGGGTGCGTTCGCGCAGGGCGCTCCACTGCTCCCGGGTCAGATCGACATACGGGCTGGCGGGGGCGGTCGTCGTCGGCATCCGGCCATTGTCCGTCGGGGATGCGCGCGGCTCCCGGCGGGGGTCTGTCCGTGTGCTGTCAGAGCCGGCCCGGTGTTCTCCCGGGAGCGGGGGCTTGACCGGCCGGTGCCCGCCGGCCCCTGGGCGCCGGTGCTTGACGGGCCGATATCCGCCGCCCGGCCTAAGCTGCTGGCATGTGCGGCATCGTGGGGTACGTGGGCGGTCAGTGCGCGCTCGACGTCGTGATGGCAGGTCTGGAACGCCTGGAGTACCGGGGCTACGACTCGGCCGGGGTCGCCGTGCTCGTCGACGGCGGGCTGGCCACGGCCAAACGGGCGGGCAGACTCGGCAACCTCCGGGAGGAGCTGGTCCGGCAGCCGCTGCCGTTCGGCTCCGCCGGGATCGGCCACACCCGGTGGGCCACCCATGGCGCCCCCGACGACGGCAACGCCCATCCGCATCTGGACAACGCGGGCCGGGTCGCCGTGGTCCACAACGGCATCATCGAGAACTTCGCCGCGCTGCGGGCCGAGCTGTCGGGGCGCGGCCACGACCTCGCCTCGGAGACCGACACCGAGGTCGTGGGGCATCTGCTCGCCGAGCAGTTCTCGTCCTGCGGCGACCTCGCGGAGGCCATGCGGCTGGTGTGCGCGCGGCTGGACGGCGCCTTCACCCTGGTGGCGGTACACGCCGACGCGCCGGACGTGGTGGTCGGGGCCCGGCGCAACTCCCCGCTGGTCGTCGGTGTCGGCCAGGGCGAGAACTTCCTCGCCTCCGACGTGTCGGCCTTCATCGCGCAGACCCGCCAGGCGATCGAGCTGGGCCAGGACCAGATCGTGGAGCTGCGCAGGGACGGGGTGACCGTCACCGACTTCGAGGGCAAGCCGGCCGAGGTCAGGCCGTATCTGGTGGACTGGGACGTCTCGGCGGCGGAGAAGGACGGCCACGACCACTTCATGCTCAAGGAGATCGCCGAGCAGCCCAAGGCCGTCGCCGACACGCTGCTCGGCCGGATCGACGCGGCCGGGCGGCTGACGCTGGACGAGGTGCGCATCCCCGAGGAACTGCTGCGCGAGGTCGGCAAGGTCGTCATCGTGGCCTGCGGGACCGCCTTCCACGCCGGGATGATCGCGAAGTACGCCATCGAGCACTGGACGCGGGTGCCGTGCGAAGTGGAGCTGGCCAGCGAGTTCCGCTACCGCGACCCCATCGTGGGCCCGGGCACGCTGGTGGTCGCCGTCAGTCAGTCCGGGGAGACCATGGACACCCTGATGGCCCTGCGGCACGCCCGTGAGCAGGGCGCGAAGGTGCTGGCGATCTGCAACACGAACGGATCGACGATTCCCCGCGAGTCCGACGCGGTGCTCTACACCCGGGCCGGGCCGGAGGTGGCGGTGGCGTCCACGAAGGCGTTCCTCACGCAGGTCGTGGCCTGTTACCTGGTGGCGCTGTGGCTCGGCCAGGTGCGCGGCAGCACATGGGGGGACGAGGTCCGGGCGGTGGTCCGCGAGCTGTTCGGGATCTCCGGCCGGATCGAGGAGGTCCTGCTGACGATGGAGCCGGTACGGGAGCTGGCGCGCTCGCTGCGGGAGAAGCGGACGGTGCTCTTCCTCGGGCGGCACGTGGGGTATCCGGTGGCGCTGGAGGGCGCGCTCAAGCTCAAGGAACTCGCCTACATGCACGCGGAGGGCTTCGCGGCGGGGGAGTTGAAGCACGGGCCGATCGCGCTCATCGAGGACGATCTGCCGGTGGTCGTCGTTGTGCCGTCGCCGCGCGGGCGGTCGGTGCTGCACGACAAGATCGTGTCCAACATCCAGGAGATCAGGGCGCGCGGCGCCCGGACGATCGTCATCGCGGAGGAGGGGGACGAGTCGGTGGTCCCGTACGCCGATCATCTGATCCGCATTCCGCAGGTCCCGGTGCTGTTGCAACCCCTGGTCGCCACGGTGCCGTTGCAGGTGTTCGCCTGCGAGCTGGCGACCGCGCGGGGCAACGAGGTGGACCGGCCGCGGAATCTGGCGAAGTCGGTGACCGTCGAATGATCGTGGGCGTCGGTATCGACGTGGCCGCGGTCGACCGGTTCGCGGCCTCGCTGGCCCGCACCCCCGGGATGGCCGAGCGGCTCTTCACCCCGGCGGAGCTTCGGCTCCCCTCGGGTGCGCCGCGCGGTACGGCCTCGCTGGCGGCCCGGTTCGCGGCCAAGGAGGCCCTGGCGAAGGCCCTGGGGGCGCCGGGAGGTCTGCACTGGCTGGACGCGGAGGTCACCACGTCCCCCTCGGGCCAGCCCTTTCTGGCGGTCACCGGCACGGTGGCGGCCCGCGCCGCCGCCCTGGGCGTCCGCACCTGGCACGTCTCCCTGAGCCACGACGCGGGCATCGCCTCAGCCGTGGTCATCGCGGAGGGCTGATCCGAGCACCGGCAGACCGCGAACCCCCGCCCCAAGGCCCGTGCCCGAGCCGACGCTCGCCGTTGATCCGGTGGGACCGGCAGACCTGGAGCCGTGCCGGACCGGTTCCGGCCTGACGATGCCCTCGTTGCCGCGATTCAGAGCCCGCCACTCATCGGCGCCGCTCCGCGAAGACATTTCTCCGACGAAGATCCTCACTCGTCGTCCGCCCGTTCCCGTACGGAGCCGGCGCCGTTCTCCAGTCGGTTGATCGAGGCCAGCAGCCGCTGTGCGTTGGCCGGGCTCCGCAGCAGGTAGGCGGTCTCCCGCAGCGACTCGTAGTCCGCGAGGGGAACGATGACCACCGGCTCGCGCCCCGCCCGGGTGATGATGATCTCCTCGCGGTCGTCGGTGACCGCGTCGAAGATCTCGGCGTAGCGAGCCAGTGACTCGGAATACGTCATGGTCTTCATGACCCGCCTTTCGCCGATGGGTACCGGAAGTATGGCAAAAGGGTAGGCAAGCCGGGTCGGGGAAACAGTGCGGGGAGTGGAGGGAGTGGTATGCGGTACGGGTATGGGGTGCGGGGGGTGCGGGAGGCCGAAGGGGCGGTCATGGCGCGGTCGGCCGAGGGGGCGCTGATGCAGCGGGCGGCCGCCGGGCTGGCCGCGGTGTGCGCCGACGTACTCGGACGGGTGTACGGGTCCCGGGTCGTCGTGCTCACCGGCAGCGGCTCCAACGGCGGGGACGCGCTCTTCGCGGGCGCCCGGCTGGCCCGCCGCGGCGCCGGGGTCACCGCCGTCCTGCTCGCCCCGGACCGTACCCACCCCGAGGGCCTGGCCGCGCTCCTCGCGGCGGGCGGGCGGACCGCCACCCCCGAGGAGGGAGTCGCGGCCGTCGGCCGCGCCGACCTCGTACTCGACGGCATCACCGGAATCGGCGGAAAGGGCGGGCTGCGGCCCGACGCCGCCACCCTGGCCGAGGCCGCCCGGCACGCGCGCGCGGCCGTCGTCGCCGTCGACCTGCCCAGCGGCGTGGACGCCGACACCGGCGAGGTACCGGGCGACGCCGTGCACGCCGATGTGACCGTCACCTTCGGCACGTACAAGCCCGCGCTGCTCATCGACCCCGCCGCCGAACTGGCCGGCGCGCTCCGGCTCATCGACATCGGGCTCGGCCCCGACCTCGGCGCCCCCGACGTCGCGGCCCTCCAGCACGCCGACGTCGCCGCGCTGCTGCCGCGCCCGGGCGGCGAGAGCGACAAGTACCGCCGGGGCGTGGTCGGCGTCGCGGCGGGCTCCGAGCGCTACCCGGGCGCGGCCGTCCTCGCCGTGTCGGGCGCGCTGCGCGGCGGCGCGGGGGCCGTACGGTACGCCGGGCCCGGCGCCGAAGCCGTACTGGCCCGGCACCCGGAGACGCTGGTCTCGCCGGGTTCGCCGCGGGCGGCGGGCCGGGTGCAGGCGTGGGTGGTCGGCCCGGGACTGGGCGACGGCGCCGACGCGCACACCGCCGTGCGCGAGGTGCTGGCCTCGGACGTACCCGCGCTGGTCGACGCGGACGGACTGCGCCTGCTGACCCCCGAGGCCGTACGGGGACGGACCGCGCCGACCGTACTGACCCCGCACGCGGGGGAGGCGGCCGCGCTGCTGGGCTGGGCGCGCGAGGAGGTCGAGGCCAGACGGCTGCACGCCGTACGGGAGTTGGCGGCGCGGTTCGGCGCGACCGTGCTGCTCAAGGGGTCCACGACGCTGGTCGCCGAACCGGACGGCTCCGACCCCGTGCGGGTCAACCCGACCGGCACGGCGTGGCTGGCCACCGCCGGCAGCGGGGACGTGCTGTCCGGCCTCACCGGCTCGCTGCTCGCGGCGGGCCTCGGGCCGGGCGACGCGGCCTCCTGCGGTGCGTATCTGCACGGCCTGGCGGCCAGGCTCGCGGCGGGACACCCCGGCGGCCCGCTGTCCGCGCTGGACGTGGCGGAGGCGCTGCCACGGGCGTGGCGCGGCGTGGGAGAGACCGGGAGCTGACCGCGACCGGGGCGGCAAGGGGCCGCCAAGGGGCCGCCAATGGGCTGCCAAGCGGCGCAAAGGCGCGGGAAACGGGCGCGATCCCGGGGAGCCGCAGCTCACGCCGGGCGCCGTCGGCCTGAGAGACTGGGCGGGATGAACGACAAGGACCTGCGCGCCCACGCGCTGATCGACCTGGCCGCGCTGCGCGCGAACGTCGCGGCACTGCGCGCGAAAGCGCCCACCGCCGCGTTCATGGCCGTCGTCAAGGCGGACGGCTACGGCCACGGCATGGTCCCGTGCGCCCGGGCCGCGCTGGAAGGCGGCGCGACCTGGCTGGGCGTGGCCACGCCCGAGGAGGCGCTGACGCTGCGCGCGGCCGGAGTCGGCGGCCGGGTGCTGTGCTGGCTGTGGAACCCGGGCGGCCCCTGGCGGGCCTGTATCGAGGCCGACATCGATGTGACGGTGAGCGCGCGCTGGGCGCTGGACGAGGCCGTGGCGGCGGCGCGCGCCGCGGGCCGTACCGCCAAGGTGCAGCTGAAGATCGACGCCGGTCTCGGCCGCAACGGCGCCCAGCCCGAGGAGTGGCCCGATCTGACCGCCGCCGCCCGCGCGGCCGAGCGCGAGGGGCTGATCCGGGTGACCGGCGTCTGGGCCCACTTCTCCTGCGCGGACGAGCCGGGCCACCCCTCGATCGACCGTGAACTCGCGGTGTTCCGTACCGCGTTGGCGCAGGCCGAGGACGCGGGCCTGACCCCGGAGGTCCGGCACATCGCGAACTCGCCGGGCACCCTCACCCTGCCCGAGTCCCACTTCGACCTGGTCCGGCCCGGTGTCGCGATGTACGGCATCTCGCCGGTGCCGCAGGTCGGCGGGCCCGAGGACTTCGGGCTGCGCCCGGTCATGACGTTCGCCGCCCGGCTCGCCTCGGTCAAGCGGGTGCCGGGCAACCACGGCGTCAGCTACGGCCATCTCTACGTCACCCCGGGCGAGACGACACTCGCGCTGGTCCCGGTGGGGTACGCCGACGGTGTGCCCCGGCACGCGTCCGGCGCCGGTCCCGTACTGGTGGCCGGCAAGTGGCGGACGGTGGCGGGACGGGTCGCGATGGACCAGTTCGTGGTGGACCTCGGCGGCGACGCCGCGTCCCCCGGCGACGAGGCGATCCTCTTCGGGCCGGGCGACCACGGCGAGCCGACGGCCGAGGACTGGGCCCGCGCCTCGGGCACGATCGCCTACGAGATCGTCACCCGGATCGGCCCCCGCGTGCCCCGCGTCTACGTGGGCGGGCAGCCGTGAGCCGGCCCCGCGCCGTACGTGTGCCGCGCCCCGGGAACGGCTGACCCCGCATGGCCGAGGGCGTGAAGTGGGAGCGGGCCGGGCTCGTCGGCGCCGCGATCGGCGTGGTGGCCGCGGGGGCGGCGGCCGGCGTGGCCATCGAGCGGGCCACCGTCAGCCGGGGCGTACGGCGCAAGGCGCGCCTCGCACTCGACGCGACCGGCCCGTACGGCAGTCTGCGCGGCGCCCCGGGCACGGCGCTCGCCGAGGACGGCACCGAGCTGTACTACGAGGTCGAGGAGGCCGACCCCGAGCCGCCGCCGGAGCCGCGCAAACGCGGCTGGCTGCGGCGCCAGGCGCTGGCCAGGGCCGCCCATCCGCCGGTCACCGTGGTGTTCTCGCACGGGTACTGCCTCAACCAGGACTCCTGGCACTTCCAGCGCGCCGCCCTGCGCGGCGCCGTGCGCGCGGTCTACTGGGACCAGCGCAGCCACGGCCGCAGCGAGCGCGGCCGCGACCAGCGGTCCGGCGGCCCCGCGACCATCGACCAGCTGGGCCGCGATCTGCGGGCCGTGCTGGACGCGGCCGTCCCCGAGGGCCCGGTCGTGCTGGTCGGGCACTCGATGGGCGGCATGACGGTGATGGCCTTCGCCGACCAGTTCCCCGCGTACGTCGAGGAGCGCGTCGCGGGCGTCGCCCTGATCTCGACCTCCTCGGGCAAGCTGGCCGCCGTCACCCTGGGCCTGCCGGTGATGGGCGCCCGCGCCTTCCGCGCGGTGGCCCCCGGCCTGCTGCGGATACTCGGCAGCCAGGCCGAACTGGTCGAGAAGGGCCGCCGGGCCACCGCCGAGCTCTTCACCGGGATCATCAAGCGGTACGCCTTCGGCGCGGACGACATCGACCCGGCGGTCGGCCGGTTCGCCGAGCGGATGATCGAGTCCACGCCGATCGACGTGGTCGCGGAGTTCTACCCGGCGTTCACCGAGCACGAGAAGGGCGACGCGCTCGCCGTGCTCGACGGACTGCCCGGGCTCGTACTGGCCGGGGACCGGGATCTGCTGACGCCGAGCGCGCACAGCGAGGAGATCGCCGACCGGCTGCCGGAGGCCCGGCTGGTGGTCGTGGAGGGCGCCGGGCACCTGGTGCTCTTCGAGCGGCCCGGCCTGGTCGACGCGGCCCTCGCCGGGCTGATCGCGCAGTCGGCCGAGCGCGTGGGGGCGCCCGTGCCGCAGCGGTTGCGGGACCTGGCGGCGGCGCCCGACGCGTAGCATTCGGCACCATGGGCACACCGCACGACCACCCCCGTACCGCAGGAGCGGGCACCGCTCAGGACGCCCCCGCACCCCGGGACGCCTCCGTACCCGAGGCCGGCTCCGCGCCTCGGTCCCAGTCCGGACCCGCCGTCCGGATCACCGTCCGCACCGCCGACCGGATGCGCGAGCTGGGGCGGCGGCTGGCCCGCCTGCTGGCCCCCGGCGACCTGGTCCTGCTCAGCGGGGAGCTGGGCGCGGGCAAGACCACGCTGACCCGCGGGCTGGGCGAGGGCCTGGACGTGCGGGGCGCGGTCACCTCGCCGACCTTTGTGATCGCCCGGGTGCACCCCTCGCTGTCCGGCGGCCCGGCCCTGGTCCATGTGGACGCCTACCGGCTCGGCGGCGGCCTGGACGAGATGGAGGACCTGGACCTCGATGTGTCGCTGCCGGAGTCGGTGGTGGTCGTGGAGTGGGGCGAGGGCAAGGTCGAGGAACTGTCGGACGCCCGGCTCCAGGTCGAGATCTCCCGAGCGGTCGGGGGAGCGTACGAGGCCGGAGACGGCTCAGAGGGCTCAAAGGGCTCAGAGGGAGAGGCCGCAGACGGCGACGACGCCGGGGACGACGTGCGCGAGGTCACGGTCACCGGGATCGGGCCGCGCTGGGCCCGCGAGGACCTGGCCGTTCTCGGCGTTCGGGGGGCTTGAGCCGACAGCCTGTCGGGAAGATGTTGCGCCGGGGCCCGCCTCCGTGGTCTGCTGGAGACAGGCACCTGGTGAGGGTTGCCTAACTTCTCGTCACGAGGAGGCGCGCATGTCGGCCCAGAACCCGCAGGACCAGCACCTCGACGCTTCCGCCGCGCCCGCGGCCACCCCTTCGGTCCGTGATCTGCTGGCGTCCTGTGCGGCCGCCCGCACGGTCTCCACACCGCCGCGGGACACCCCCGCCGCGCCCCGGATCGCCGGTCCGCGTCCCGCCGCCCGGCCGCCCCGGGAGACCCGGGGACGCGACGCGGCCTGAGCCGCGGTACCGACCCCTCACTCGAACGGGTGAATTACGGCACGACTTCGATGTCGCTGCCGATCGCCGCCCGCTGCCACAGCGCGGCGCCGTCCGCCCGTGTCTGGCGGATCGCCCCGGACCGCCGGTCGGGGACGTGCGGGCCGAGCGAACCGTTGAGGGCCGCGCTGAAACCGACGTTCGTGCCGTCGGTCGCCGCGAAGAGCACGACGTGCTCGACCGGCTCGCCGTCGCCGCCCCTGCCCTGGGCGCCGCGCGCGAAGACCGTGTGGCTGCCGGGCGAGGGCGCCAGCCCGCCCGCCGTCACCCGGTAGGTGCGCAGCACCGCGTCGTGGTCGCCGACCAGCCACACCCGCGCCTGGCCGACGCTGTAGACCACCCGCGAGCCGGTGCCGGAGTCCGCGGGCAGCCCCTGCCGGTCGCCGGCCGGCCGGGCGGCGGCGGCGACCGGCGGGGCCGGGATGCCGGGCGCCTGCGCCGCGAGCACCCCGACGACGGCGAGCGCCGCCGCGACGAGTCCGGTGACCACCGCGCCCGACCTGATCCTCGTCACGGTGCCGCCTCCCGTTCAGCGCGTTACGCAAAATGTCAGTATCTGCCACTGTTTATTGGAATTCGTCCGAAGTTGACGTTAGCAGTTGTCCGGCCCACCGCCCCGGCGCCGCGAGCGCGCGCCGTACCCTTGGCTACGTGCTGCTGCTTGCCTTCGACACCGCCACGCCCGCCGTCACCGCCGCCCTTCACGACGGGGAGCGGGTGCTGGCCGAGTCCACGGTGATCGACGCGCGCAGGCACGGCGAACTCCTCGTCCCCGCCGTCGACCGGGTGCTGGTCACCGCGGGCCGTGAGCTCGCCGAGGTCACCGGCGTCGTGGTCGGCGTCGGCCCCGGCCCGTACACCGGGCTGCGGGTCGGCCTGGTGACCGCCGCGTCCTTCGGCGACGCCCTCGGCATCCCCGTCCACGGCGTCTGCACGCTGGACGGACTCGCCTGGGCGGCCGGCGAGGCCGGACTCGACGGCCCCTTCGTGGTCGCCACCGACGCCCGCCGCAAAGAGGTGTACTGGGCGCGGTACGACGGCCCCGGACACCGCGTCACCGAACCCGCCGTGGACCGCCCGGCCGACATCGCCGACGCCGTCGGGGGGCTGCCCGCCGTCGGCGCGGGCGCCGAGCTGTACCCGGAGGTCTTCACCGACCGTCGTCCCGACCCCGCCCATCTGTCGGCGGGCGCCATGGCCGCCCTCGCCGCCCACCGCCTGGCGGCCGGCGAGCGCTTCGCCCCCGTCCGCCCGCTCTATCTGCGGCGCCCCGACGCCCAGGTCCCGGCCGGCTACAAGGCGGTACTGCCGAAGTGACCAACGCCGTCCCGAGCGAGATCGTCCTGCGGGAGATGCGCTGGTGGGACCTGGACACCGTACTCGCCCTCGAACACGCCCTGTTCCCCGAGGACGCCTGGTCGCGCGGTATGTTCTGGTCCGAACTGGCCGACGCCCGCCACCCCGGGGCCACCCGCACCTACCTGGTCGCCGAGACCCCCGACGGCCGGCTCGCCGGTTACGCCGGGCTCGCCGCCGTCGCCGGGACCGCTGACGTACAGACCATCGCCGCCGCGCGCGAGCACTGGGGCACGGGCCTGGGCGCACGGCTGCTGACCGCCCTGCTGCGGGCCGCGACCGCCGCCGAGTGCCATGAGGTGCTGCTGGAGGTACGGGTCGACAACGCCCGCGCCCAGCGCCTCTACCAGCGCTTCGGCTTCGAGCCCATCGGCCTGCGCAGGGGCTACTACCAGCCCGGCAACGTGGACGCGCTCGTGATGCGGCTCACCGACCCGGCCGCCGCCTCCACCACGACCGCCGGCGAACTGCCGGGCGTACAGGAAACAGAGATCCATGGCTGACGAACCCCTTGTCCTGGGCATCGAGACCTCGTGCGACGAGACCGGTGTCGGTGTCGTGCGCGGGCACACCCTGCTCGCCGACGCCGTCGCCTCCAGCGTCGACGAACACGCCCGCTACGGCGGTGTCGTGCCCGAGGTCGCCAGCCGCGCGCACCTGGAGGCGATGGTCCCCACCATCCAGCGCGCGCTCAAGGAGGCCGGGGTCACCGCCCGCGACCTCGACGGCATCGCCGTCACCGCCGGGCCCGGCCTCGCGGGCGCGCTGCTGGTCGGCGTCTCGGCCGCCAAGGCGTACGCCTACGCGCTCGGCAAGCCGCTCTACGGCGTCAACCACCTCGCCTCGCACATCTGCGTCGACCAGCTCGAACACGGCGCCCTGCCCGAGCCGACGATGGCGCTGCTGGTCTCCGGCGGCCACTCCTCGCTGCTGCTCGCGCCCGACATCACCGGCGACGTACGGCCGCTGGGCTCGACCATCGACGACGCGGCGGGCGAGGCGTTCGACAAGGTGGCCCGGGTGCTCGGCCTCGGCTTTCCCGGCGGCCCGGCGATCGACCGGCACGCGCGCGAGGGGGACCCGAAGGCGATCGGCTTCCCGCGCGGTCTGACCGGCGCACGCGACCCGCTCTACGACTTCTCCTTCTCCGGTCTCAAGACCGCCGTGGCCCGCTGGGTCGAGGCCCGGCGCAGGGACGGCCAGGACGTACCGGTCGCCGACGTGGCCGCGTCCTTCCAGGAGGCCGTGGTGGACGTGCTGACCCGCAAGGCGATTCGGGCCTGCAAGGACAACGGCGTCGACCATCTGATGATCGGCGGGGGAGTGGCCGCCAACACCCGGCTGCGCTCGCTGGCGCTGGAGCGCTGCGCCGACGCCGGCATCCGGCTGCGGGTGCCGCGCCCGGGGCTGTGCACGGACAACGGCGCGATGGTCGCGGCGCTCGGCGCGGAGATGGTGGCCCGCGGCCGGCCGTCGTCCACCTTCGACCTGCCCGCGGACTCCTCGCTGCCGGTCACGGAGGTCTCGGTGCCGGGGCACACCCACCCGCCGGAGGGCCACTCCCACGAGCACGGGCACGCGCGCGACCACGGACACGCGCACGCGCCGGGCCACTCCCACGACCACGTGCACGAGTTGAGCAAGGACAACCTCTACGGATGACCGTCACCCTGATGTGGGAGGCCGCCGCCGCCGAGGGCCGCGGCCCCCAACTCCTCGACTGGGCCCGGGAGGAGGCCGGCGACCTGCCCGGCACCCCCCGCCGCCGGGAATTCCTCACCGCGCCCGGCGACCGGGTCCTCGTACTCAGCTGGTGGGACGAGCCCTACGACGCCGAGCTGCCCGAACTCCCCGAGCCGCCCGCCGAGTTGGTGCGCCGCGAGGTGCACCGCTGGCGGTTCGTCTCGGTGTCGGTCGAGTCCTGACGGGCTGTCAATTCCCGCGGACCGGCTGCCCGATCAGCATCGAGGGCGCCCCCGCCACCCGGGTCAGGAAGACCGTGGCCGCGTGCGGACCCTGCGGCTTCACCCGCCTCCTGACCTCCTCCGGCTCCACCGCCGAGCCGCGCTTCTTCACCGTCAGCGTGCCGACCCCGCGCTCGCGCAGCAGCGCCTTGAGCCGCTTCAGGCCGAAGGGCAGCACATCGGTGATCTCGTACCCGGTCGCGTACGGTGTCGGGCGCGCCGCGTCGGCCGTCACATAGGCGATGGTCGGGTCGATCAGGCCGCCGCCCAGCTCCTCGGCCACCGCGGCGACCAGATGCGCGCGGATGACGGCGCCGTCCGGCTCGTACAGGAAGCGTCCGACCGGCAGCACCGGCGGGTCGGGCAGGGTGCCGCGGCTGTGGAGGGCGGCGCCGGAGGGCAGCAAGGTGGCCCGTACGGTGCCCGGTTCGGTGCCGAACCACAGCGCGGCCTCCTTCACGTCCCCGCGGTCCGAGACCCACTCGGCCTCCGCGTCGGCGGGTACGGCCTCGTGCGGGATGCCGGGCGCGACCTTCACCGCCGCGTGCGGGACCGTACGGGCGGCGGTCAGCGCCCAGGACAGCGGCGGGGAGTACGCCTCCGGGTCGAAGGTGCGGCCGCGTCCGGTCCGGCGGGCCGGGTCCACGAACACCGCGTCGTACGCCCCCGTGGCGACCTCGGTCACGTCGGCGTGGCGCACCTCGATCCGGTCGGCCAGGCCCAGCGCCTCGGCGTTGGCGCGGGCCACCGCGCAGGTCAGCGGGTCGCGGTCGACGGCGAGCACCTCGATCCCGGCCCTGGCCAGCGCGATCGCGTCGCCGCCGATGCCGCCGCACAGGTCCGCGAGCCGGCGCACGCCCAGCGCGGCGAAGCGCTCGGCCCGGTGGGCGGCGACCGAGGCGCGGGTTGCCTGCTCCACGCCGTTGGGCGTGAAGTACATCCGGTGGGCGTCCTCCGCGCCGAACTTCGCGACCGCGCGCTGCCGCAGCCGGGCCTGGCCGAGCGCCGCCGACACCAGCGCGGGGTCGTACGTCCGCCGCAGCCGGGTGGCCGCGGCCAGTTCGTCGGCGGGGTCGTGGTCGCGCAGCGCGTCGAGCAGCGCCTGCCCGTCCCCGGTCAGCAGCGCGGCAAAGCCCTCGGAATCGTCCACGCGATCATTCTCCCGCCGCCGAGGGTGCCCTGGGGCCCGGGGCGCCGGGTGTACGGGCGTGCCCGGCTCTTTCCCCCCGCCGGGCGGGTGTGCCGGCATCAGCACCTGTTTCCCGCCGCCGCGGCCTGCTTTTACCGCCCCTGCGGCGGGCGTTGCCGGCGGGGGCGCTTGTTTTCCGCCGCCGTGGTGGGACGCGGCATGGTGGTTTCCGGCGGTGCCCTGCGGCCCGGGGCGCCGGGCATACGGGCGCGTGCCCAGCTCTTTCCCCCGGCGGGGGCGCCTGTTTTCCGCCGCCGTGGTGGGACGCGGGATGGTGGTTTCCGGCGGTGCCCTCCGGGCCGGGGTGCCGGGCATACGGGCGCGTGCCCGGCTCTTTCCCCCGGCGGGGGCGTTGCCGGCGTGGGCGCCATCTCCGCCGTCGCGGGGCGTCGCGGACGCGTCCGTACGGGTACGCCACTGGCACTCCGCTTGACCGAGTGCTAAGAGCGTCCTAGTCTCAGTTCTGGCACTCGACACCGTTGAGTGCCAGCAGTTCAGCGACGGGCAGGTCCGGCACCCGCGACGACGGGCCTACCAGGTCGCCGACCCTGACAGACACTCCCGTGAGCCCTTTGAAGGGGGAGGTCGGATCGTGACGACCGCCAGCACCAAGGTTGCCATCAAGCCGCTTGAGGACCGCATTGTGGTCCAGCCGCTCGACGCCGAGCAGACCACGGCCTCCGGCCTGGTCATCCCGGACACCGCCAAGGAGAAGCCCCAGGAGGGCGTCGTCCTGGCCGTGGGCCCGGGCCGCTTCGAGGACGGCAACCGGCTGCCGCTCGACGTCGCCGTCGGCGATGTCGTGCTCTACAGCAAGTACGGCGGCACCGAGGTGAAGTACAACGGCGAGGAGTACCTCGTCCTCTCGGCCCGCGACGTGCTCGCGATCATCGAGAAGTAGTTCGCGGCTTCACCGCAGCCGTGATCCCGCCCCGGGTTTCCGTGTCCTCAAGGCCCGGGTGCCCGGGGCGGTTTCTTTGACCGTCCTGCCGTCCGTGACGACGTGATTAGACGAGTAGACGAGGTAGTTCCCAGGCATGGCCAAGACCCTGAAGTTCGACGAGGACGCCCGTCGCGCCCTTGAGCGCGGCGTCAACAAGCTCGCCGACACCGTGAAGGTGACGATCGGCCCCAAGGGCCGCAACGTCGTCATCGACAAGAAGTTCGGCGCCCCCACCATCACCAACGACGGCGTGACCATCGCCCGTGAGGTCGAGCTCGACGACCCCTACGAGAACCTGGGCGCCCAGCTGGTGAAGGAGGTGGCGACCAAGACCAACGACATCGCGGGTGACGGCACCACCACCGCGACCGTGCTGGCCCAGGCGCTGGTCCGCGAGGGCCTGCGCAACGTCGCCGCGGGTGCCTCCCCGGCCGCCCTCAAGAAGGGCATCGACGCGGCCGTCAAGGCCGTCTCGGAGGAGCTGCTCGCCACCGCCCGCGCGATCGAGGGCAAGGAGGACATCGCCGCCGTCGCCGCGCTGTCCGCGCAGGACCAGCAGGTCGGCGACCTGATCGCCGAGGCGATGGACAAGGTCGGCAAGGACGGTGTCATCACCGTCGAGGAGTCCAACACCTTCGGTCTCGACCTGGACTTCACCGAGGGCATGGCCTTCGACAAGGGCTACCTCTCGCCGTACTTCGTCACCGACCAGGAGCGGATGGAGGCCGTACTCGACGACCCGTACGTCCTCATCCACCAGGGCAAGATCTCCTCGATCCAGGACCTGCTGCCGCTGCTGGAGAAGGTCATCCAGTCCGGTGGCTCCAAGCCGCTGCTGATCATCGCCGAGGACGTCGAGGGCGAGGCCCTGTCCACGCTGGTGGTCAACAAGATCCGCGGCACGTTCAACGCCGTCGCCGTCAAGGCGCCCGGCTTCGGTGACCGCCGCAAGGCCATGCTCGGCGACATCGCCACCCTCACGGGCGCGACCGTCATCGCCGAGGAGGTCGGCCTCAAGCTCGACCAGGCCGGTCTCGACCTGCTGGGCACCGCCCGCCGGATCACCGTCACCAAGGACGACACCACGATCGTCGACGGCGCCGGTGACAAGGCCGAGATCGACGGCCGGGTGGGCCAGATCAAGGCCGAGATCGCCACGACCGACTCCGACTGGGACCGTGAGAAGCTCCAGGAGCGTCTGGCGAAGCTGGCCGGCGGTGTCTGCGTGATCCGGGTCGGCGCCGCCACCGAGGTGGAGCTCAAGGAGAAGAAGCACCGCCTGGAGGACGCGATCTCCGCGACCCGCGCGGCCGTCGAGGAGGGCATCGTCTCCGGCGGTGGCTCCGCGCTGGTCCACGCGGTCAAGGTTCTCGACGACAACCTCGGCAAGACCGGCGACGAGGCCACCGGTGTCGCGGTCGTCCGCCGCGCCGCCGTCGAGCCGCTGCGCTGGATCGCCGAGAACGCGGGCCTCGAGGGCTATGTCATCACCGCGAAGGTCTCCGAGCTGGACAAGGGCCACGGCTTCAACGCGGCCACCGGCGAGTACGGCGACCTGGTGAAGGCCGGCGTCATCGACCCGGTCAAGGTCACCCGCTCCGCCCTGGAGAACGCGGCGTCCATCGCCTCCCTGCTGCTCACGACCGAGACGCTGGTCGTGGAGAAGAAGGAAGAGGAGTCCGCCGAGGCCGGTCACGGTCACGGCCACTCCCACTGACGCGATCGCGTCAAGCACCTGACAGTCCGTACGAAGTCCGTACGACAGCCGCCCGAGGCCCGGCGGACCCCCGGTAAGGGGTCCGCCGGGCCTCGGGCGTTGTGGCGTTCGGTTGTTCAAGAAATGGTCACAGTAGGGTAACGCTTCTCCCTGTGAGGTCCGGCGAAACGGTCGAAGCCGGAGCAGGGATGCACCCGGTATGACCGGTCATTCCCCCATCTCACCCCGTGTGTAAAGACCTTGACGGTCAATCAGCGAAGACTGTTGGATACACGCTGTTTGAGTTCGTCCGAGTGTTCGATCCTGGGGTGTGGGGTTCATATGGGGTGGGGGGAGCCGCGCGCAGCGCGCGGCAAAGGAAACGCATGGAGACGCGGGTCCCTGTCGGCGGTGACGGCGCTGCTCGTCGTCGCGCCGATGCTGGGCCTCGGGGCCGCGCCCGCGACCGCGGACGCCGGGACGCCCCCGGCGCAGACGGAGGATCAGAAGGCGCTCGCGGAGGCCCAGCGCACGGGTCAGCGGGTGGAGATCGCCGGGCAGGCGACGGAGAACACCACGACGTACGCGAACCCGGACGGGCTCACGTTCACGCTGGAGGACTCCGCCGTACCGGTCCGGGCGAAGAAGCCCGGCGGCGGCTGGCAGACACCGGACGCCACGCTGGTCCGGCGCCCCGACGGCTCCGTCGGGCCTGCGGCCGCGGTCGTGGACATGTCCTTCTCCGGCGGCGGTGACGGCGCCGGCCTGGTACGGATCTCCGAGCAGGGCAAGTCGCTTCAGGTGGGCTGGCCGGGCCGGCTGCCCGCGCCCGTGCTCAGCGGCGCCAGCGCGCTCTACCCGGACGTCCTGCCGGACGTCGACCTGAAGGTGACCGCCACGGTCGAGGGCTTCCAGCACGTGCTGGTCGTCAAGACCCCCGAGGCGGCCCGCGATCCCAGGCTCAAGAAGGTCGACTACACGCTCAGCAGCGACGGTCTGACCGTCCGCACGGGCACCGACGGCGACCTGGCCGCCGTCGACGGTGAGGGCCGGACCGTGTTCCGGGCGCCGCGCGCCCAGATGTGGAACTCGGCCGGCGCGGTACGGGACGAGGCCCCGGCGGCCCCCGCGGCGACCGGCCGCGCCGCGGCGCGGACCGGCGCGACGCCCGGCGACACGCAGACGGACGCGCCGCCGCCCGGCACCACCGCCTTCGCCGCGACGCCCTCCGGCGAGGGCGTGGTGGACCGCTCGCAGCAGCCCGGACAGGGCGACGACGTCGCGGAGATGCGGACGACCGTCACCGACCACTCGGTCTCGGTGGTCCCCGACGCCGATCTGATCGGCCGGACCACCGAGGCGCAGTACCCGCTCTACATCGACCCGACGGTGACGTGGAGCGGGGACGAGCGCACCCTGCTGCGCTCGGACGGCTACAAGTCGTACAACTTCGGCAACGGCACCGACAACGAGGGCTCCGGGATCGGCCACTGCGGCACCTGGAACGGCTACTACTGCGGTCCCGGCTACACCCAGCGGCTCTACTTCGAGTTCTCGCCGACCAGCCTCAAGGGCAAGTCGGTGCTGTCGGCCACCTTCCGGGCCACCGAGACCTGGTCGTTCTCCTGCGACGCGCGCTGGGTGGACCTGGAGCGCACGGACAACATCTCGTCGTCCACCGCCTGGTCGTCCAAGCCCAAGGACCTGGACCTGATGGTGGACCGCAATGTGTCGGCGGGCCGCGGCTCGGCGTGCAGCCCGTCCCAGCCCACCAAGGCGATCGACTTCACGGACAACGCGGAGGAGACCAACGAGAATCTGACCCCGACGGTGAAGAGCTTCGCCGCGGGCAGCTTCTCCCGGCTGACGCTGGAGCTCAGGGCGCACGACGAGTCGGACACCAGCGCCTGGAAGCGGTTCAAGAACGACGCCGTGCTCGCGGTGAAGTTCGTCGCCACCCCCGCGCTGCCCAAGACGCCCGGCCTGGTCACCGGTGACGGCGTGATCTGCTCCACCAACTCGGCCGACCCCACCATCGTCAGTGACCCCACACCGCTGGTCTCGGGCCGCCCGCAGACGGCGGCCGGCGGCGAGTCGGGCGCGAATCTGCGCATCCGGTGGCGTACGGACAAGTGGGACGGCTCGACCTGGGTGACGGCGTTCACCGATGTCACCCGGCCGACCTCCGGATACGTGGCCAACCTCGCCACCCAGACGGCCAGTCTGCCCACCCTCCAGGAGGGGACGAAGTACCGGCTCAAGGCGCTGACCCTCTCCTTCTACGAGGGCGGCACCAACCAGCTGAACACCGGCTACACCACGCCGTGCTACTTCACCGTGGACTCCACAGCGCCCAAGGCCCCGGTGATCACCATGGGCAGCCCGTACACCGCGTGCACCGCCACCTCCTGCGCGCCGGCCGGCGGTCCCGGCACGAAGGGCACCTTCACCTTCGCCCCCGCGTCGGGGGACACCAACAACGTCGCCTACCAGTACAAGCTGTCGACGGACACGGCCTGGTCCGCGGAGATCGCGGGCGCGACCGTGCACAAGGACATCGTGCCGGGCAAGGCGGGCACGTATCAGCTGACCGTCCGCGCCAAGGACTCGATCGGCCGGTGGGGCGCGCAGTCGCTGGTGGACTTCCTGGTCGCGGCGGGCGCGGGTCCGGTCGCCCAGTGGCACTTCGACGAGGCGTCAGGTGTCGCGGTGGACTCCTCCACCACGGTGGCGGCCAACCAGCACAACGCCACCCTGTCCACGACCGGGGCCACCCGTGACGGCCGCGGCCGCCGCGGCGAGATCCTGCACGACGCCTCGGGCGTGCCGGTGACCACCCCGGCCACCGACAAGGGCCTGTCCCTGGACGGCACCTCGGGCTACGCGTCGACCGCGGGGCCGGTGCTGGAGACCCGGTCGGCGTACACGCTCTCCACGTGGGTGCGGCTGGACGACCTCAGCAAGAACCAGATCCTGCTCTCGCAGGACGGCACCCGCTACAGCCCGTTCATCATGGGCTACGACAAGGGCCTGGCCACCTACTTCTTCGGAGTGAAGGAGCAGGACGCCGACACCGGCACCGCGTACTACGGCATCAAGGACACGCGGGCCGCCCAAGTGGGCCAGTGGACCCATCTGCTGGGCACCTACGACCCGGCGACTCAGGAGATCAAGCTCTACGTCAACGGGATCCTCCAGGGCACCACGCACACCGCCGGTTCCTGGTCCGCGACGGGCGCGTTCCAGATCGGCCGGTACAAGTGGGCGAACCTCTACCAGTACAACACCCAGGGCATCATCGACGAGGTCAAGGTCTGGCAGCGCACGCTGACGCCCGACGAGGCCCTTGTCGAGGCGCGCTCGCTGGACACGGGCGGCTTCGGCCAGACCGAGCTGGTCGGCGCGTGGGACCCGGCGAACGCCAGCGGCACCTCGCTGGCCGACACCGCCTCGGGCTACGGGCGTTCGCTCACGCTGACCGGCGGCGCCTCGCTCGACGGTGAGTCCCTCGTGCTCGACGGCGTCAACGGCGCCGCCACCACGCCGGGCGCGCTCGTCGACGACTCCGGCTCGTTCACGGTCACCACGGCCGTGTCCCTGGACGGCGCCAAGCTGGCGGCCAAGCCGGTCGGTTACGTCGGGCAGGTGGTCGGCCAGCGCACCGCGAGCGGTTCGTCCTGGGGCTTCTGGTTCCAGCTGACCGGCAAGTCCACGGTGCTGGACGAGGACACGCTGGAGGAGAAGACCGTCCCGGTGGGCATCTGGCACTTCGGGCGGCTCAACAGCGACGGCACCTTCACCTCCGTGGTGTCCGACGAGACCGCCGCGATGGACAGCGCGGTCCGGCTGACCGGTGTGTTCAACGCCCAGGACGGCACCGTGAGCCTCTACCTCGGCCACAACCAGAACGGCGAGGAAAAGGCGTACACCGCGCAGGTCGGCACGGGTGAGTTCGCGGTCGGCGCGTCCTACGCCGGGACCACCTGGCAGCACTACCTGCCCGGCCGGATCACCGATGTGCGGGTCTGGGCCGGCGCGATGGTGAGTTCCGAGCAGATCGACCAGCAGGTGGGCGACTGACGCGTCCGGATGCCGGGGACGGCGGCGCGCGGGGGGACCGCGCGCTGCCGCTCCCCCCTCCGGCCGTTCCCGCGCATCACTCTTCGCACTCTCCGCAACTTCTCGCGATCTTCAACGACAGGGTGGGGGCTCATTCATGGCGTTCGGGTTGGGCGCATCGAGACGATGGTCGCAAGGGGTGCGCCGACGCTGTGTGCGCGCCTCGGTGACCGTGGCGGTGCTGGCGCTCGCGGTGCCGATGGGCATCGCGCAGGCCGCGTCCGCGCAGACCACGACGGCGCAGTCGGCGAAAGCCGGTCTCGGCCGGCCGGACGTCCCCGACCAGCGGGTGAGCAAGGTCGCCGCGGTCAAGGGGCTGGGCGCCGCCCGGGCGCGGGCCGCCGTGACCCGGGACGCGGCGGCCAACGCGGCCTCGGCGGCCGAGGCGACGGCCGAGCGCAGGGCCGCCTGGCCGAGGCCGGGCCGGGCCGACGTGCCGCTGACCGCGGCGGGGACCGGGACGGCACACGCCGGCGGACTGCCGGTGACGGTGGACGTCCCCGCGGCGACGTCCGGCGGCCGCGCGGCCGCCGGGTCCGCGCGGGTCGAAGTGCTCGACCAGCAGGCCGCCCAGCGGGCCGGGGTCACCGGCGTACTGCTGACCGCGGGAGCCGAGGAGCCGGGCCGGGCCGAACTGCGGGTCGACTACAGCGGCTTCGCCGGCGCGATCGGCGGCGGCTGGGGACAGCGGCTGGGACTGGTCACGCTGCCGCAGTGCGCGCTGACCACCCCGGAGAAGCCCGAGTGCCGGGTCCAGACCCCGGTGGCCTCGCACAACGACATCGGCGGGCACACCGTCTCCGCGCAGGTCGACCTCCCGCGGGCCGACTCCGGTCTGTCCACCCAACTGGTCGGCGGTACCGCCGTCCTGGCGCTGACCGCGGCCGCCTCCGGCAGCGGTGAGTCCGCGGCCGGCACGGGCGACTACGCGGCGACTCCGCTGTCGGAGTCCTCCTCCTGGAACGCGGGCAGCAGCTCGGGCTCGTTCAGCTGGTCGTACGACTTCGGGCTGCCGCCCGCGGCCGCCGGACCCGTACCGGCCCTGTCGCTCGGCTACGACTCCGGCAGCGTCGACGGCCGCACCGCCACCAGCAACAACCAGGGCACCTCCGTCGGCGAGGGCTTCGACCTCAGCAACTCCTATGTCGAGCGCTCCTACGGCGGGTGCGACGACGACGGCCACGACAAGGTGTACGACCTCTGCTGGAAGTACGACAACGCGACGCTGGTGCTCAACGGCAGGGCGTCCAAGCTGGTCAAGGACGACACCACCGGCGACTGGCACCTCCAGGGCGACGACGCCTCCAAGGTGACCCGCTCCACCGGCGCCGACAACGGTGACGACGACGGCGAGTACTGGACGGTGCTGACCGGCGACGGCACCAAGTACGTCTTCGGCCTCAACAAGCTGCCCGGGGCCGGCACCGAGCGCACCAACTCCACCTGGACCGTACCGGTGTTCGGCGACGACTCCGGCGAGCCCGGCTACTCCTCGGGGAGCACCTTCGCCGACCGCTCGCTGACCCAGGCCTGGCGCTGGAACCTCGACTACGTCGAGGACATCGACGGCAACGCGGCGACGTACTGGTACACCAAGGAGACCAACTACTACAAGAAGAACAAGGCGACCAAGGCGGACGCCGGTTACGTCCGCAGCGGCTATCTGAACAAGATCACCTACGGTCTGCGCAAGGACGCCCTCTTCACCGACGACGCCGACGGCAAGGTCACCTTCGCCTACGCCGAGCGCTGCACCGCCTCCGACTGCTCCAGCCTCACCAAGAGCACCGCGGAGA
Source organism: Streptomyces sp. NBC_00223 (assembly GCF_036199905.1). Lineage (NCBI taxonomy): Bacteria > Bacillati > Actinomycetota > Actinomycetes > Kitasatosporales > Streptomycetaceae > Streptomyces > Streptomyces sp. NBC_00223. The sequence continues at coordinate 5,164,753 of NZ_CP108109.1, forward strand.
ACTGGCCGGACGTGCCCTTCGACGCCATCTGCGCCAAGGACGACGACGACTGCAAGGCACCCGCGCCCTCGTTCTTCTCCCGCAAGCGCCTCACCGGGATCAGCACCTTCTCCTGGAACCAGTCGACGAGCGCCTACGACCCGGTCGACACCTGGGCGTTCGTCCAGGAATATCTGGACGGCGGTGACATCGGCGACTCCAGTGACCAGGTGCTGACCCTGAAGTCGATCAAGCGCACCGGCCAGGCCGGCACGGCGATCACCCTCAACCCGGTGACCTTCACCTACCAGATGCGGCCCAACCGGGTCGACGGCACCGACGACATCCTGCCGCTGACCCGCCCCCGGATCTCCACCGTCACCTCGGAGACCGGCGCGATCACCACCGTCACCCTGTCCGCGCCCGAGTGCGTGCGCAGCCAGGTGCTCACCGCGGCCGAGGACACCAACACCCGCAACTGCTACCCGCAGTTCTGGCACATCAACGGCGCCCTGGAGTCGTCGGTCGACTGGTTCCACAAGTACCGGGTGCTGGACGTGCTGGTCTCCGACCCGGCCGGGCAGAACGAGCCGGTCGAGTACACCTACGACTACTCCGGCGCGGCCTGGCACCACAACAACGAACCGATGACCCCCAGCGACGAGCGCACCTGGTCGGACTGGCGCGGCTACCGCCAGGTGACCGTCTACAGCGGCTCGGTCGTCGCCGAGCGCAGCAAGACGGTCTCGATCTACCTCCAGGGCATGAACGGGGACAAGAAGAAGGACGGCACGACCCGTTCGGTGTCCTTCGCCCCGCTGACGTCCCCCGCGCTGTCGGTCGCGTCCATCACCGACAGCGACGTGTACTCGGGACAGTTGCGCGAGCAGGTGACGTACGACGGCTCGACCGCGATCAGCGCGAGCGTCTACGACCCCTGGTCGCACGAGACCGCCCGCCAGTCGGTGAGCGGCGCCCCCGACGTGGTCGCGCACTTCGTCGGCACCGCCAAGACCACCAGCTACACCTACCGGACCGTGCCGCAGACCTGGCGGTCGCGGAGCGTCGCCACCACCTTCGACAGCTACGGGATGCCCGTCACCGTCGACGACTCCGGTGACAACGCCGTGAGCGGGGACGAGACCTGTGCCCGCACCTGGTACGCCCGCAACGACGCGGTCGGCCTCACGAGTCTGGTCTCCCGCACCCGTTCGGTGGCCAAGCCCTGCTCCACGGCCGAGGCGTCGCTGAACCTGCCGGCGAACACGGACACACGCGGCGACGTGCTCTCCGACACCGGCGTCGTCTACGACAACGCGCAGGCCACCGCCTGGACCGCGAACCAGACGCCGACCAAGGGCCGGACCACCTGGAGCGGCCGGGCCACCGGCTACCCGGCGCACGCCGACACGAGCGGCGAGCGGCCGCCGACGGGCTGGCAGACCAGCAGCACGATGGGCTACGACGTCCTCGGCCGGCTGACCAGCACCACGGACGCGGCGGGCAACACCACGGGCGCCACGTACACCCCGCTCACCTCGGGTCCGGTGACCAAGCTGGTCACCACCGACGCCAAGGGCTTCAAGACCACCGACTTCATCGACCCCCGCCGCGGACTGGCGCTGCGCTCGTACGACGCCAACCTGCAGAAGACCGAGACGCAGTACGACGCGCTCGGCCGGCTGCTCTCGGTCTGGGAGCCGAACCGCGACAGCGGCGCGGGGCAGAGCCCCAATCTGAAGTTCGCCTACCACCTCTCCAACGACAAGCCGTCGTGGATCTCCTCGGCGAAGCTCAAGGCCGACGGCACCACGTACAACACGACCTATGTGATCTACGACGCGCTCCAGCGTCCCCTCCAGACCCAGTCCGCGACCCCGCTGGGCGGCCGGCTGCTGACCGACACCCGCTATGACTCGCGCGGCAACAGCTACGAGACCTTCGCCGACATCTTCGACAGCACGACCGCGCCGAACGGCACCTACACCCGGGCCGAGTTCGGTGAGGCGCCCAGCCAGATGGAGACGACGTTCGACGGCGCCGGACGGGAGACCAGCAGCTCGCTGTACGTGTACGGGGTGAAGAAGTACACCACCACCAGCACGTACACCGGTGACTCCACGGCCACCACCGCGCTGGACGGCGGTACGGCCAAGCGCTCGATCACCGACGGGCTCGGCCGGGTCGTCGAGACCCGCGACTACAACGGCACCAGCCCCGCCGACGCCCAGTACGGCGGTGGTGTCGGCGCCTCCTACTCCTCGGTGAAGACCGAGTACGGCCTCGACGGCAAGCCCAGCCGGGTGACCGGTCCCGACGGCTCGCGGTGGACCTACGCCTACGACCTGTTCGGCCGCCAGGTCAGCACCGGCGACCCCGACAAGGGCACCACCGTCACCGGCTTCAACGGGCTGGACCAGGCGATCAGCACGACGGACTCGCGCGGCCGCACGGTCCTGACCGCGTACGACGTGCTGGGCCGGATCACCGGCACCTGGAACGGGTCGAAGACCGACGCCAACCAGCTCACCGCCGACACCTACGACAGCGTCCTCAAGGGGCAGCTGACGTCGGCGGTCCGCTACATCGGCGGCAAGAACGGCAAGGCGTACGGCAAGACGGTCACCGCCTACGACAACATGTCCAACCCGGTCGAGACGCAGATCACGCTGCCCGCCGACGACCCGCTGGTCACCGCGGGTTCGCCCGCCACCTTGACGTTCTCCAGCTACTACGGCATCGACGGCACGCTGAAGAACACCACGGAACCGGCGCTGGGCGGACTGCCGTCCGAGACCGTCAACTACGGCCGCAACGGCTTCGGCGCGGTCACCACGGTCAGCGGCGCCACCGGCTATCTGCTGGCCACCGACTACTCCGCGCTGGGCCAGGTCAACCAGCTGACGCTGGGCATGAGCGCCTCGGCCAACAAGAACACGTACATCACCAACACCTTCGAGGAGGGCACCGGCCGGCAGACCCGCAGCCTGGTCACCGACCAGACCCAGCCCTACGCGCTCCAGGACCTGAACTACGGCTTCGACAAGGCGGGCAACGTCACGTCGATCACCGACACCAGCACCCTGGGCGGCACGGAGAGCGCCGAGACACAGTGCTACGGCTACGACGGCCAGCGCCGGCTGACCGAGGCATGGACACCCTCGTCCCAGAACTGCGGCACCGCCCGCAGCGCCTCCGCACTGGCCGGACCGGCCCCGTACTGGACCGGCTACACCTACGACACGGCAGGTCAGCGTGCCACCGAGACCGAGCACAAGGTCACCGGCGACATTCTGACGTCCTACTGCTACCAGGGCGGCCAGCCGCACACCCTCAGCGGCACCCGGCCCGGCGCAGGCGGCTGCGACACCCCGGCCACCGGCTACGTCTACGACTCGACCGGCAACACCACCCAGCGGCCGGGCGACACCGGGACCCAGAACCTCCAGTGGTCCCCGGAGGGTTACCTCAGCCAGATCACCGAGAGCGGCCGGTCGACGGACTACGTCTACGACGCCGCGGGCGGTCTGCTCGTGCGCAGCACCAGCGACGGCGAGCGGATCCTCTACGCCGGAGCGACCGAACTGCATCTGCGCGCCAACGGGACCACCTGGGCCCAGCGCTACTACGGCAACGGCACCGCCACCCTGGCCGTCCGCACCAACGAGTCGGGCAGCCAGCAGCTGTACTTCCTGACCGGGGACCAGCACGGCACCTCCACGGTGGCCGTGAAGTCCGACACCCAGGCGTTCGTCAAGCGCTTCCAGTCGCCTTTCGGCCAGACCATCTCCGCCGGTTCCACCGGCGACTGGCCGGACGACAAGTCCTTCCTCGGCGCACCCGAGGACACCGGGACCGGGCTCACCCAGATCGGGGCACGCCAGTACGACCCGGACACCGGTCAGTTCATCAGCGTCGACCCCGTGCTCGACGCCGACCACGACCAGACCATGAACGGCTACTCGTACGCGGGCAACAACCCCACCACGTACAGCGACCCCTCCGGACGCCAGTTGGAGGAATGCGCGACCGGCAAGATCAAGTGCGTCGGCGGAATGCCGGTGACCACCGGGAGCCAGGGCGCGCCCTGCCCGAGCCTGAACAATCCGCAGTGTCCCGAATACCGCGGCGGCAGCGGCAAGGGCGGAGGCGGCGGTTCATCGGGTGGCGGCAGCAAGGGCGGCGGTATGTGCCCGAGTCTGATCAACCCCAATTGCCCCGAATACCGCGGCGGCGGCGGTGGCGGCGGCGTGAAGGCCGGGGCGTGCCCGAGCCTGACGAACCCCAATTGCCCGGAATACAACAGCGCCCAGGGTGCGGGTAAGCACGACAACGCGCTCAAGGACGTCCTTTCCCACTGGACATCGTCCACCGGATGCGCCGACGAAGGATTCGGCGGACGGGTCTGCGCGGCACTGAACGGAATTCTGGCCGGCGGCGGGACCATGGCGAACGCCCCGCCGGATCTCGCCAAACGCTGGAGCGCCATCATCAGCGTCTTCAACAATCCCAACGCCGACGCGGCGGAACTCGAAGAAGCGATCAAGGGACTGGCCAATTTCCTCAAGACCCCCGCGGCCCTGAAAATGGCGTCGATGGTCGCGGGCGACAAGGTCCAGATCCAGAACGCGCGATTCGGCGCGGAACTGCCGGGACTCACCCGATATCTCAAGGTGGCGAACGGCATCGGACTCGGACTCACCGCCTGGTCGAACTACCAGGCCACGAATGGAAATGTGGCCGAGACAGCGGTGACCACCGGCGCCGACATGGGCATGATCTGGGCCAGCGCGCTGATAGGCGCGGAGATCGGCACCGCCATTCCTGTGCCCATCGTGGGTACGGCAGTGGGGGTTACGGTGGGAGCCGTTGCTGGTATCATCACGACCAGCATCACCAACAACGCGATAGACAAGGTCTGGCACAAATGGTTCTGACCTGAGTTGATCCGCCCGGCCGGTGATGAATATCGCGACGAGACGGGAATGATCAGATGGCTCTGCTGGCAGCCGGACTGATATCTCTCGCCGTCGCGATATTCCACGGGGTGTACGTACTGCGAAAGCTGTGGAACGACCCCCGGTACGCCGACAAGATGGTGATCTCGTTCTCGCGTCTCCCGTACAGCCCCGCGGTCCATCGCGGGGCTGTACGGGCTTCGCTGCTGCTGACCGCGATGGCGGCGACCATCAGCGTGTTCTTCTTCGCCGCGGCCGTTTCCGATCTCCAGGGAAACGAGGGCCGCGACGCCGGCAGCCTGGTGGCGCTGATCGCGCTCTTCCTCTTTCTGGCCTGCTTCGCCACGCATCTGTCGATCATCTGGTTCAACTTCCCCCGGCAGCTGGCGCTTCCGAGCATGCGGGAGGACACCGGAATGGTGATCGCCGCCTTCCGCCGCCGCTTCTCCTCCGCCAAGGGCCGCTGACCGCACGCCGATCGGGCGGTGTGACGGTATCGCGCCGGACGGCCGCTCAGCGTTTGGGATCGTAACGGCGGCCCGCGCCCGTGGAGACGGCCCCGAAAAGCCCGGACGGCACATGCCGGGCAAAGGCGACGGCCACCTTGTACCGCACGTCGGGGACGCTGACCACCCGGCCCCGGGCGAGATCGCGGAGCGCCGCGGCCACCACCTTGTCGGCGTCGAGCCAGGCCCACGACGGCAGCCGCTCGGCGTCCATTCCGGCCCGCTGATGGAATTCGGTCCGCACAAAGCCCGGGCACAGGGCGAGAAAACGGATACCGCTGCCGCGCAGCTCCAGGGCGACGCCCTCGGTGAACCGTACGACCCACGCCTTGCTCGCGGAGTAGGTCCCGCGCGGCATGAAGGCGGCGACCGAGGCCACATTGATCACGAAGCCGCGGCCGCGCTCCCGCATCCCCTCGGCCGCCGCGGTGGTCAGCCGCAGCACCGCCTCGCAGTGCACCCTCAGCATCGCCAGATCCTCGCCCACCGGGGCGTCGAGGAACCGTCCCCGGTTGCCGAACCCGGCGTTGTTGACCAGCACGTCCACCGGGCGGCCGACGTCCCGCAGCCGTGCCTCGACCGCCGCGATGCCCTCCTCCGTCGCGAGGTCGGCGGGCAGCACCTCCACCTCGACCCCGTACGTCTCGCGCAGGTCCGCCGCGGAGTCGGCCAGCCGCTGTTCGTCCCGCGCGACCAGGACGAGCCCGTGCCCGTCGGCCGCCAACCGCCGTACGAACGCCGCGCCGAGCCCCGCGGTCGCCCCCGTCACCAGTGAAGTCGTCATGGGGGAACCCTAGGCGGCCGTGGGGGACGCCCGGGCGCGGCTACCGCCTCGCCAGCCGCGCGCGGATCGCCTCCGCGTACGAGACGTTGAGCGCGTCCTTGGCCGCCATCGCCCGCGGCAGCAGCTCCGGCTGTGTCGTCATCGCCCGGAACAGGAAGCCGACCGTCACCTCGTGGGCGGGCCTGGCGATCACCTCGATGGGGTCGCCTGCGGCGATCTCCCCGGGGACGAGCACCCGGAAGAAGGGCCCGGGAACAGCGGCCTGGGTGAAGCGCTTCACCCAGCCCTTCTGGTCCAGCCACCCGGCGAAGGTCCGGCACGGGATCCGCCCCGAGGTCACCTCCAGCACGACCGTCCGGCCGATCCGCCAACGCTCGCCGACCAGCGCGGAGTTGACGTCGATGCCGGTCGTGGTCAGATTCTCGCCGAAGGAGCCGGGGGTGAGGTCGCGGCCCAACTCCTTCTCCCAGCGGTCCAGATCCTCACGGGCGTAGGCGTACACGGCCTGGTCGTCGCCGCCGTGGAAGCGCAGATCGCACACCGCGTCCCCGGCCACCCCGCTGCCGGCCTGTCCGGCGGGCCCGGGCGCGGCCACGGACACCGCCCCGGCGACCGGCCGTTTGTCGATCCCGGTGACGCCCCCGGCCGAGTCGGTGTAGGGCACGGCGAGCGGGCGGGACACATTCACGGACAGCACTCGGGCCATGGGCCAACCCTAAGCGGTGCCACGGGCCGGCCGCCCGCGAACGGCCGGGCCTCGCCGGGAAGTCGAAGGAGCCGGGCGCCGGATCGCGGGTCGACCCGCCCTCCCGGCGGTCATGGGCGCGGGCACCTTCGTGGTGGTGGGCACAGTGGTGGGCCTCTGTCCCTCAGCCCTCGCGGAGGTACGGCGTGGTCACGCTGAGCGGAACGAATCCCAGCCGCTCCAGGATCGGGCGGCTCTGGTCGGAGGCGTCCACCTGGAGGTAGGGGAAGCCGTGTTCGGCGGCGAGCCGGGCCCGGTGGGCGACCAGCGCGCGGTAAATTCCGCGCCCCCGCCACTCCTTGAGGGTGCCGCCGCCCCACAGGCTCGCGAAGTCCGTACCCGGGTGGAGTTCCATGCGCGCCCCGCACACCGGCACGTCACCGGCCATCGCCACGGTCATCAGCACGGTGTCGGCGCGCTCGGCGAGATCGTCGAGCAGCCGCGCGCGCAGATGGTCCGCGCTCGCGCCGAACGCCTGCTCATGGACGGCCGCCAGCAGATCGACACCGGCCGGGTCCGTGACCGCCTCCAGCCGTACGCCCTCCGGCGGCGCCGCATCCCGGGCCAGCTCGGCGACCTCTGCGACCATCAGCGTCTCCGGGGGGTCCGGTACGAAGCCGGCCGCGCGCAGGCGGTCACCGAGGTCGGCGGGGCGGTCGTGGGAGTACAGCTTCCACTCGTACTCCGGGCCGGCGCCCTCGGGGGAGGCGAGCCAGGCCAGCTCGGCGGCGATCGCGGCGTCGGCGCTGTCCTCGTCGAGCCGCGACCAGGTGACGGTGGCCCAACCGTCGGGGCCGCCGCCCGTCTCCCGCCCGACGGTCGTCCCGGCGGGGAAGGCGGCGCGGCGCATCTGGGCGTCGAAAAGGGCGAGGGTACGAACGGGGTCCATCCCGGCATCCCATCACGCCGGGCCCGTCCGCCCAACGCGTTTTCCCCGCCCGCGCGGGGGCTCACAACGGCGAGAGCGGGGCCAGCGCGGACAGGGCGCGGGCGACGTCCTCGTCGGTGTTGTGCAGATGCAGCGCGAACCGCACATTGCCCGCGCGGGCCGAGAAGTGGACGCCGGCCTCGGCGAGCCGCCCGGCGGCCTGCGCGGGCGCGTCCGGGACGGCGACGATCGCCGAGTCCCCCGGCACCGGGGTGAAGCCCAGCTCCGTGAGCCCCGCGCGCAGCCGCCCGGCCAGCGCCACGTCGTGCGCGTGGATCGCCGCCACGCCCAGCTCCTCGACGAGCGAGAGCGAGGCCGCCGCCCCGACGAAGGGCAGATACGCCGGCCGCGCGTCGAACCGCCGGGCCCCGGGCGCCAGCCGATCCACCGGCCCGTAGCAGGACTCCCACGGATCGTCGCCCGCGTACCACCCGGCGAACGCGGGGGACAGCGTCGGCTCGGCGCCCTCCCGTACGGTCAGGAAGCAGGCACCGTGCGGGCTGACCATCCACTTGTAGCCATGGCAGATCACATAGTCGTACTCGTCCGCCCGCAGCGGCAGCCACCCCGCCGACTGGGTCGCGTCGAGCAGCACCCGGGCCCCGTACGCCCTCGCCGCCGCCCGGATCGCGGGCAGATCGGCCGGCCGTCCGTCAGCCGACTGCACGGAGCTGACCGCGACCAGTGCCGTCTCCGGCCGTACCGCCTCGGCGACCCGGGACAGCGGCACGGTCCGCAGCACCAGATCGGGCCGGGCCGCGAACGGCTGCACCACCGAGCTGAACTCCCCCTCCGCGGTCAGCACCTCGGCCCCCGCCGGCAGATGCGCGGCGATCAGTCCGACCCCGCCCGCGACCGTGCCGGCCAGCGCCACCCGCTCCACCGCCACCCCGGTGATCCGGGCGTACGCGGCCCGGCTCGCGGCGACCGACTCCTCGTACACGTCGAGGCGGGGGCGCCCGTCGGCCCAGGCGTCCAGGGCCCGGCGCAGCGCGGCGATCGTACGGGCCGGGGCGAGGCCGAGCGTGGCGGTGTTGAGATAGCCGGGCGCGATGTCCGCGTACTCGGCGCGGACGGCCTCCCGGAAGGCGGCTTCGGCGGCGCGGGCCGCCGCGGTGGCCCCCGCGGCTGTGGCGGTGCCGGGGGCCGCGGCTCGCGGAGCCGCGCTGGAGATGCCGGAGCCCGTGGCGAACGTGAGCGATTCGTTGGCGTCCATGCGGCTCAGCCTGACCGCCCCTCGCCTCAAAGTCCATCGTTGATATCTGTCGAGTATCCCTAAGGATCGCTTATGGTGAACGTATGATCGAGCCACGCCATCTCCGCGTCCTGCGCGCGGTGGCCCGTACCGGCTCCTTCTCCGCCGCCGCCCGCGAGCTGGGCCTCACCCAGCCCGCCGTGAGCCAGCAGATGAAGGCGCTCGAACACTCCGTCGGCACCCCGCTGCTGGTCCGCGGCCCCCGCGAGATGCGGCTGACCGAGGCGGGCGAGGCCCTGGTGCGGCACGCGGTCGGCATCCTCGCCGGGCTGACCGCCGCAGAGGAGGAGGTCGCCGCGATCGCCGGGCTGCGCGCCGGGCGGGTCCGGCTGGCCTCCTTCCCGTCCGGCAGCTCCACCCTCGTCCCGTGCGCGGTCGCGGACATGCGCGCCCGGCACCCGGGCACCAAGATCTCGCTGGTCGAGGCCGAGCCGCCGCGCTCGGTGGAGATGCTGCGCGCGGGCGACTGCGACATCACCCTGGCGTTCCGCTACGTGGATCTGCCGACGCCGTCCGAGGAGTCGTGGGACGACCTGGTGGTACGGCCGCTGCTGACCGACCGGCTGGTCGCCGTGGTCCCGCGCGGCCACCGGCTGGCCGGACGCGGTACCGCGGTGCCGATCCGGGAGCTGTCGGGGGAGGAGTGGATCGCGGGCTGCCCGCGCTGCCGCAGGCATCTGGTCGAGATGTGCGAGCGGGCCGGTTTCACCCCGCGGATCGACTTCGCCACCGACGACTACCCGGCCGTGGTCGGCCTGGTCGCGGCGGGTCTCGGGGTGGCCGTACTGCCAGAACTGGCGCTGGAGTCGGTGCGGCCGAAGGGCGTGGCCGTCGTCGAGCTGCGGCCGGCCGTCCAGCGGGAGGTGGTGGCGCTGACGCTGCCGGACCTCGCGCATGTGCCGGCCGTGGACATGATGCTGGGGCGCCTCGCGCGGGCGGGGCTGAAACGCCCGATCGAGTCCTGACCGCCGCCCTGAGCGCACGCCTGACCGCGGCCCTCACCCAGGGGCCGCCCGGCGAAGGGCGCGCCCCGGACACCGGCCGCGGCTGAGGCGGGGCCCGTGTCAGGGGTCCCCGCGGAATCGATTCTTCGGTTGTGGGGGCGGTGCTCAGGGACTCGCCGCGTGTTCCGGACTCATCGGCGTCCGATTTCGCGAGCGTCCCATCATCGCCTCGCGCTCGTCCTCGGTCAGGCCGCCCCAGACGCCGTACGGCTCCCGTACGGCCAGGGCGTGGGTCGCGCACTCGGCGCGGACCGGGCAGCGCGTGCACACCTCCTTGGCGGCGGCTTCGCGCGCGCTGCGAGCGGCACCCCGCTCGCCTTCGGGGTGGAAGAACAGTGAGCTGTCGACACCGCGGCAGGCGGCCACGAGTTGCCAGTCCCAGAGGTCGGCGTTGGGGCCGGGAAGGCGGGAGAAGTCTGCCATTGCTCATCCCCTCGAAGAGTGCGTGACGGCCATGGCGCTCGGTCGTACACGACCGCACATCTGACCGTACATCTACTGTCGTAGTAGATGTAAATATGACTCTTCGCCAATCTAGCGGCGATTACCCCACGGACCAGAAAAGAGCCGCCAAACAGTGCAAACTCCGGCATAACACCCGTTCGGCAGTATCGTCCGTGCCTCGGGTGGTGCTTCGGGATGGCCACCGACCTCGGAAAACCTCAATCACCGCTCGTCTGACCTGCGGCGTGAGCGCTCGGTGCGCGCATGATCACGTAGAGTGTCGATAACCCCGATCCGACTTCGTAACTCTTTCGGGTGAGGGTCGTTGAGTGTGGCGGAAGCGGTTGGCGGAACGAACGATTCGGGCACATGCCCGAGACCGTCAGCCCCAACGGTGAAGATTCGTACTTCGTACAGCCTGGAGGCACAACGTGACGCGGTTCAGCTGCGGAGGGCGGTCATGACTTCCGTCCTCGTCTGCGACGACTCCCCGCTCGCCCGAGAGGCCCTGCGCCGCGCGGTGGCCACCGTGCCCGGCGTCGAGCGCGTAACCACCGCGGCCAACGGCGAGGAAGTCCTCCGCCGCTGGGGTGCCGACCGCTCGGACCTCATCCTGATGGACGTCCGCATGCCCGGCCTCGGCGGGGTGGAGACGGTCCGGCGGCTGCTGTCGGCAGACCCCGGCGCCCGCATCATCATGCTCACCGTCGCCGAGGACCTCGACGGAGTGGCCCTCGCGGTCGCCGCCGGGGCCCGCGGCTATCTGCACAAGGACGCCTCGCGCGCCGAACTGCGGGCGACGGTGACACAGGCGCTGGCCGACCCCACCTGGCGGCTCGCCCCCCGGCGGCTGCGCTCCGCCGAGATGGGGGCCGCGCCCACCCTCACCGCACGCGAGATCCAGGTGCTCGAGGGCATGAGCCACGGGCGGTCCAACGCCGAGATCGGCCGTGAGCTGTTCCTCTCCGAGGACACGGTGAAGACGCACGCCCGGCGGCTGTTCAAGAAGCTCGGCGCGTCGGACCGGGCGCACGCGGTGGCGCTGGGCTTCCGCTGGGGCCTGGTCCGTTAGACCCGGTGCGCACGCCCGGGCGGGCGGTCGCCATCGGTGAAGTCGCCCACGAGTCCCCGGTTTCCCGGGGGAGGACGCATGCTTGACGTATGGACTTCCTCGGGGATCGGCGGGGGCCGCAGATGGTGGACATGACGGAGTCGGCTTCGGCGGCTCATAACGCTTCGGGACAGAAGTACGGCCGCGATGCGGCGGATCGTCCCGCGGCGAGGCACCATGGGTGGATGCGCGACGACGACACCCCCGCCATCGGTGCCCTCGTCCGTCGCGCGGTCGACGGCGACGAACGAGCCACACACGATCTCCTTGCCCATGTCCACCCGCTCGCCGAGCGGTACTGCCGCACCCGGCTGTCCCGGCTGCCGGGTGACGCCAGGCACTTCGTGGACGACCTCGCGCAGGAGGTCTGTCTGGCGGTGCTCTGCGCGCTGCCGCGCTACCGGGATCTCGGTCGGCCGTTCGAGGCGTTCGTCGTCTCCATCGCAGCCCACAAGGTCGCCGACCTCCAGCGGGCCGCCATGCGCGGCCCCGGCAGCACGGCCGTGCCGTCCGACGAGATGCCGGAGAAGCCGGACGACTCGCTCGGTCCCGAGGAGCGGGCGCTGCTCAACAGCGACGCGGCCTGGGCCAAGAAGCTGCTGGACCGGCTGCCGGACCATCTGCGCGAGCTGGTGCTGCTGCGGGTCGCCGTGGGGCTGAGCGCGGAGGAGACCGGGCAGGTGCTCGGGATGTCGCCGGGGGCCGTACGGGTGGCGCAGCACCGGGCGCTCAGCAGGTTGCGGGCCATCGCGGAGGAGAGCACGGCCGGGGCGCCGACGGCTGATCCGCGGGGGCTCAGCGCGTAGGACGGGCGCGGGGGCTCAGCGCGTAGGACCGGCGCGGGGGCTCAGCGGGTAGGAGCGGGCGCCGGGGCGCGGCCCTCTTTTCGCGCGAGCGCCCGTACTTTGCACGCGGGTGCCCGTGCGTGCCGTTGGCTCGCGTTCCCCGGCGCGGGCTGTCCCATCCGGGCGGTCAGGGGAATACCGGTGAAGCCACTACCATTGAACAACTCGCCGGGCAAGACCATTCGGGAAGGTGTCATGACGCTGAACGCCGACGGAGTAGCTGACAAGTTCGCCACGCTCGGACTGACCTACGACGATGTGCTGCTGCTGCCGGGGGCGTCGGAGGTGCTGCCGAATCAGGTGGACACCTCATCGCTCATCTCCCGAAACGTGAAGGTGAACATCCCGCTGCTGTCCGCGGCGATGGACAAGGTCACCGAGGCGCGGATGGCCATCGCGATGGCCCGGCAGGGCGGCGTCGGCGTCCTGCACCGCAATCTGTCGATCGAGGACCAGGTCGGCCAGGTCGACCTGGTCAAGCGGTCCGAGTCCGGCATGGTCACCGACCCGATCACGGTCCGTCCCGACGCCACGCTCGGTGAGGCGGACGCGCTCTGCGCGAAGTTCCGGATCAGCGGTGTACCGGTCACGGACGAGTCCGGGCGGCTGCTCGGCATCGTCACCAACCGTGACATGGCCTTCGAGACCGAGCGCTCCCGCCAGGTCCGCGAGGTCATGACGCCGATGCCGCTGGTCACCGGCAAGGTCGGCATCTCGGGTGTGGACGCGATGGCGCTGCTGCGCCGTCACAAGATCGAGAAGCTGCCGCTGGTGGACGACGACGGCCGGCTCAAGGGCCTGATCACCGTCAAGGACTTCGTGAAGGCCGAGCAGTATCCGCACGCGGCGAAGGACGCGGACGGGCGGCTGCTGGTCGGCGCGGCCGTCGGCGCCAGCCCCGAGGCGCTGGACCGGGCCCAGGCGCTGGTCGCGGCCGGTGTGGACTTCCTGGTCGTGGACACCTCGCACGGCCACAACAGCAACGCGCTCAACTGGATGGCCAAGATCAAGTCCGGCGTCCCCGTGGACGTCGTCGGCGGCAATGTCGCCACGCGGGACGGCGCCCAGGCGCTGCTGGACGCGGGTGTCGACGGTGTGAAGGTCGGCGTCGGCCCCGGCTCCATCTGTACCACCCGGGTGGTGGCCGGCATCGGCGTACCGCAGGTCACCGCGATCTACGAGGCCGCGCAGGCGTGCTTCGACGCGGGCGTGCCGGTCATCGGCGACGGCGGCCTCCAGTACAGCGGCGACATCGGCAAGGCGCTGGCCGCGGGCGCGAGCAGCGTCATGCTCGGCAGCCTGCTGGCCGGGTGCGAGGAGTCGCCGGGCGAGCTGCTGTTCATCAACGGCAAGCAGTTCAAGTCCTACCGGGGCATGGGGTCGCTCGGCGCGATGCAGTCGCGCGGGCAGGGCCGCTCGTACTCCAAGGACCGCTACTTCCAGGGCGAGGTCTCGTCCGACGACAAGCTCGTGCCCGAGGGCGTCGAGGGCCAGGTCGCCTACCGCGGCCCGCTGTCCGCGGTCCTCCACCAGCTGATCGGCGGTCTGCGCCAGACGATGGGCTACGTCGGGGCGGCGACGATCGCGGAGATGGAGTCCAAGGGGCGCTTCGTCCGCATCACGGCGGCGGGCCTCAAGGAGTCCCACCCCCACGACATCCAAATGACCGTCGAGGCCCCCAATTACCACAGCTGACCCCCTATTTCCTGCTATTTCCTGCCCACCGGCGTGCCTCTTCACCGAGCCCGCCGGTGGGCTGCGTTCTGACGCGGATATTTCTACTGGGGCAATGGCCCGCCGATACAGGACAATGTGGCCGTGACCGACCGAGATCTGGCAGACGTCCTGGGTACCCGTGAGACCGCGGCCCTGGAGTTCAAGCGCACGGCGAAGCGGGAGGGCAAGCGGGGCGACGCGATCGGCAATGCCGTTTGCGCGATGGCGAACGACCTTCCGGGCAACGGCGGCGGGGACATTCTCATCGGGGTGGCCGACGACGGCAGCCCGATGGAGGGCGTGGACACCAGTGACAAGGCGCTGCTCGCGCTCACCGATCTGCGGGACGACGGGCGTCTCCTCGACCGGCCCTCATTCACCGTGCAGGCCGGCGTGTACCGGGGCAGACCGGTCGTGCACATCCGGGTGGAGGCGTCGGTCAGCCCGCCGGTCCGGTTCGAGGGCGTGGTCTGGGTACGGCCCGGTCCCACGACGCGACGGGCGAGCCGGGACGACGAGCGGGTGCTGAGCGAGCGGCGTCGGGCACTCGACGGTCCCTTCGACAGCCGGGTCGTACCTGGCACCACGCTCGAAGATCTGGACGTCGGCCTTTTCCGTGGTTCATATCTCCCCTCGATGGTTGATCCCGACGTGATCGAGGAGAATGGCCGACCGCTTGCCCAGCAGTTGTCCTCCCTGCATTTGACGAATCCCGGGGAGATCCCGACCGCGCTCGGCTTGCTGGTCATCGGATTCGATCCGAGCAGTCGTGTGCCGGGCGCGTATGTGCAGTTCGTTCGTTACCAGGGCACCGGTCTGGACGCACCCGTCGCGGACGACCAGGAGTTGCGGCAGAACCTGGTGGATACCGCCGCCCGACTGGAGACCGTCCTGCGCGGGCATTTGCACACACGGCTGGTCGAGGAGGGGTTCCGTGAGAGCCAGCACCCGGACTATCCCTTCGAAGCCCTGCGCGAGGTCTGCATGAACGCCTTGATGCACCGCAACTACGAGACCTCGTACGCACCGACCCGTATCGCCTGGTTCGACGACCGGATCGAGGTGACCAACCCCGGCGGGCCGTATGGACAGGTCCGGGGCGACAACTTCGACCGGGTGACCGACTACCGCAACCCCTCTCTCGCGGCGGCGATGAAGGGGCTCGGCTACGTCAACCGCTTCGGCCGCGGGATCGGGCGCATTCAGGCGGCTCTGAAGCGCAACGGGAATCCGCCCGCGCAGTTCCAGGTGGACGAGTCGTCCTGGGCCGTCACCTTGCGGAGGACAGCCGTATGACGTCCATCGCTCTGTTCAACAACAAAGGCGGCGTCGGCAAGACCACGCTGACGTATCACCTGGCCCACATGTTCCGGCGGCTGGGCCTGCGGGTGCTGGCCGTCGACCTCGACCCGCAGGCGAACCTGACATCGATGTGCCTGGAGGAAACGGAGATCGAGGAGCTCTGGGAGAACAACTCCGAGCTCATCGGGCAGGGCGCGGTGCATCCGGCCCTGCGCGGTATGGGCCGGGTACGGGCCGGCCAGACCATCGCCGACGCTGTCCGGCCCATCCTGGAAGGGACGGGTGACATCGCGCATGTCGACCCGGCGGCCCTCATGCCCGGTCTGTGGCTGCTGCCCGGCAGCCTGGACCTGAGCCGCTTCGAGGACAAACTGTCCAGCGAGTGGTTCAAGACTTTCGCTGGGGACATCGCGGCCATCCGGACCACCACTGCCTTCCATCGCATCGTCGAACGTGCCGCGGAATCCGTTGCCGCGGACATCGTGCTGATCGATGTGGGCCCCAATCTCGGGGCCATCAACAGGTCCGCCCTCATCGCGGCGGACACTGTGCTGATGCCGCTGGCCGCCGACTTGTTCTCGCTCAAGGGGCTCAGCAACCTCGGCCCGACGCTGCGTGCCTGGAGGCGTGACTGGCAGCAACTGGTGTTGCCGCGCATTCCGCCGGACATTCCGGCTCCGAAGGCGGACATGACACCGCTCGGATATGTCATCATGCAGCCGGAAATGCGCCTCGACCGGCCGGTCAAGGCGTACGCACGCTGGCTGGAGCGCATCCCCTGGGTCTTCACCGCCGCGGTGCTCGACCAGCAGCCGCCGTCCCGGGACGAAGAGAAGTACCGGATCGCCACCCTGCGGAACTATCGCAGCCTGATGCCACTGGCCCATGACGCCCGCAAGCCGATGTTCGACCTCAAGCCGGCCGACGGTGCTCTGGGCAGCACCCAGAAGTATGTGCAGACGTGCTTCCGCGAATTCCGTGACCTGGCCGAGGCCGTGCTGTCCCGCCTCAGAGAGGGGGGCTTCCCCGTTGGCTGAGCAGGGCGGGCGGTGGGTGGGGTGGAGCCGGGCGGGGGATACTGGGGGCGCAGGTCGGACCAGGAGAGGCGCAGGAAGTGACTGAGATCGAGATCGGGCGGGGCAAGCGGGGCCGCAGGGCGTACGCGTTCGATGACATCGCCGTCGTGCCGAGCCGGCGGACCCGGGACCCCAAGGAGGTCTCGATCGCGTGGCAGATCGACGCGTACCGGTTCGAGCTGCCGTTCCTCGCGGCGCCGATGGACTCCGTGGTGTCGCCGGAGACGGCGATCCGGATCGGGAACCTCGGCGGCCTCGGGGTGCTCAACCTCGAGGGGCTGTGGACGCGGTACGACGACCCGGAGTCGCTGCTCGCGGAGATCGCGGAGCTGGACGACTCCCGGGCCACCGCGCGGCTCCAGGAGATCTACGCGGCGCCGATCCGCGAGGAGCTGATCGGGCAGCGGATCAAGGAGGTACGGGACGCGGGCGTCGTGACGGCCGCGGCCCTCTCGCCGCAGCGGACCGCGCAGTTCTCCAAGGCCGTGGTCGACGCGGGCGTGGACCTGTTCGTGATCCGCGGCACGACGGTCTCCGCCGAGCACGTGTCCGGTTCGCACGAGCCGCTGAACCTCAAGCAGTTCATCTACGAGCTGGACGTCCCGGTGATCGTCGGCGGCTGCGCCACGTACACCGCGGCGCTGCACCTGATGCGGACCGGGGCCGCGGGCGTGCTCGTCGGCTTCGGCGGCGGCGCCGCGCACACCACCCGTAACGTGCTGGGTATCCAGGTGCCGATGGCCACCGCGGTGGCCGATGTGGCCGCGGCCCGCCGGGACTACATGGACGAGTCCGGCGGCCGGTACGTCCATGTGATCGCGGACGGCGGCTTCGGGTCGAGCGGCGATCTGCCGAAGGCGGTCGCCTGCGGCGCGGACGCGGTGATGATGGGCTCCCCGCTGGCCCGGGCCACGGACGCGCCGGGCCGCGGTTTCCACTGGGGCATGGAGGCCGTCAACCCCGAACTGCCGCGCGGCAAGCGGATGAACCTGGGTACGGCGGGCACCACCGAGGAGATCCTGCTCGGCCCCTCGCACGCGCCCGACGGTTCGATGAACTTCTTCGGCGCGCTGCGCCGCTCGATGGCCACCACGGGCTACTCGGACCTCAAGGAGTTCCAGCGCGTCGAGGTGACGGTCTCGCCTGCCACGCGCGGCCGCTGAGGCGATCCTCTACGGCGCCTGATCCGTACGGCGGCCTGTTCTCTCGTGCGCCCGGCCTCTCCGGCGGCCGACCGCCGGGCGGTGGACGGGGCGCGGCCAGGGGTCGGCGCGGCCGCCGGCAGATGGCGGGATACGCGAAGGGCCCGTGCCGCGGATGACGCGGTACGGGCCCTGTCGCATGTGGCGGCCGCGAGCCGAGCGGCACTCACGCGCCCGGGACGCTGCCGGTTCGAACCGGCTCGCGCGGACCGTGCCCGCGCCGGTTTCCGTCGGCTCGCGCCGAGCGGACTCTCAGTTCTCGCCGAAGCGCTTGGCCAGGGCGAAGCCCGCGCCCGCCGCGAAGACGAGGAAGAAGACACGCGAGACACCGAAGTCGGACTTCCACGCCGACCACAGGTCACCGAAGTGCTGGAAGATGATCGTGCTCACCGACATGTCCGCGCCGTGCGTGGAGAGGTAGTGACTGATGATCAGCGCACCGCCGAAGAGCTCGCCGAGTACGACCGCCGCCAGCGCGAACACCAGGGACGCGACCGGGACGACGGGGTTGCGCCCGCCGATCTTGCCGACCACCAGGCCGACCAGCGCGCCGACCGCGATGGCCAGCAGCCGGAACTCGTAGAACGTGCCGTCGTTCTTGGACATCGCGCGCAGGATGCCGCCGTAGATCGCGGCGACCACGAGGGTCGTGACGACACCGACCAGCAGGGCCAGCGCGACGTTCTCGCGGGCCGGGGCGACGGGGGCCGGCGGCGGGTAGGCCAGACCGTTGAAGCCGGGCGCGCCCTGCGGCTGGCCGAAGGCGGGCGGCGCGCCGTAAGGCGGCTGACCGGGCTGACCCGGTTGACCGGGGGCGAAGGGCTGACCTTGCTGACCGGGCTGCACCGGCTGGGCGTACGGGTTCTGACCAGGGGCCGGCGGCTGCTGCGCGTACGGGTTCTGCTCGCCGGGAGTCGGTTGCGCGTACGGGTTCTGCTCGCCGGGAGCCGGCTGGGCGAACGGGTTCTGGCCGCCGGGCGGTTGCTGCGGCGGCGGGACGTTGGCGCTCATGAAGGGTTCCCCCGAGGACGGATTTCGGCCATCGCACAGGGCGTTGCACGGCAGCGCGGGTGCGAAGGAATGACGCCGAAATCTAACAGGGGGGGCTGACAATCGGACAAGGCGATTCGTTGGTCGTTACAGGACCCATACAGGACGGATCCTGACGCACCGGCCGAGGCGCGGACCCCCCGGAGCCGAGGCGCGGACCCCCCTCAAAGCAGCGGCACGGACCCCTTCAGAGCCGGGCCGCCGTGCCAGCGGGCGTCGCCCCCCTCGTGTCCAGAAGGAGTTGGGCCTTCACGGCCAACCCCTGGAGATCGTAGGTGCGGTGGTGCTGGAGCAGCAGCGTGAGATCGGCCTCGGCGGCGGCCTCCCACAGCGCGTCGGCTCGCGGCACCGGACGGTCGAGAACGCGCCACTGCGGCACGTAGGGGTCGTGATAGCCGAGCTGGGCGCCGAGTTCGATCAGCCGGGCGCCGATCTCCCGCGCGGGTGCGCCCTCCTGACCGGCGAGGTCGGCCTTGTACGTGACGCCGACCAGCAGGACCCGGGCGCCGCGCAGCGACTTGCCGTGCTCGTTGAGCAGCGCGGCGGCCCGCTGGACGACGTACCGCGGCATCCGGCCGTTGACCTCCTGGGCGAGTTCGACCATCCGCAGCGGGTGCCCGGGTGTACGGGACCGGCCGGGCACGCCGGTGAACGGTGGTGCCGCGTTGGGGTCGAGGGCCACGGCGGGGCCGCCGACGCCGGGCCCGGGGCGGAACGCCTGGAAGCCGAACGGCTTGGTCTCCGCGCATCGGATCACGTCCCACAGGTCCACGCCGAGTTCATGGCAGTAGACGGCCATCTCGTTGGCGAAGGCGATGTTGACATGCCGGTAGTTGATCTCCAGCAGCTTGACCGCCTCGGCCTCGCGCAGCCCGCGGGCGCGCACGATCCGCTCGGTGAAGCGGCTGTAGAAGGCGGCGGCGGCCTCGGTGCAGGCGGAGGTGCGGCCGCCGACGACCTTGGGGGTGTTGGCGAGGTGGAAGTCGCGGTTGCCGGGGTCGAGCCGGCTGGGGGAGTAGGCGAGGTGGAAGTCGCGGCCGGCCCGCAGCCCGTACGCCTCGAGCAGGGGGCGCAGGAATTCCTCGGTGGTGCCGGGGTAGACGGCCGACTCCAGGACGACGGTGGTGTGCGGGCGCAGATGGGCGGCGAGCGCCCGGGCGGCGGTGGCGACGGCGCTCAGGTCGAGGGAGTGGTCCTCGCCGAGCGGGGTGGGCGCGCAGATCACGGCGGTCCTGACCCGGCCGAGTACGGCGGGGTCGGCGCTGGCCCGGAAGCCGGAGGCGAGCATCCGCCGCAGGTCGGCGGCGGCGAGGGTGCCCGGGGGTACGCGGCCGGCGTTGATGTCGGCCGCGGCGGCGGGATCGGGTTCGTAGCCGATGACGCCGATGCCCGCGGCGGTCGCCGCCTGGGCGAGGGGAAGTCCGGTGTGGCCGAGTCCGAGTACGGCGAGGTCTGCGGGCATGGGGTTTCGGTCCTCTCCCTGGCGTCAACCATCGGGCGAGTACCACGAATGGGCTCACAGACGGCTTGAAAACAGGCTAACCAGACAAATCACTGATATGACCTTGCGGCGCGCCGGGCAGGGGCCCCGCGCTTTCGCTTCCAGCGCGGAATCCCGCCCCCTGCCCCCCGCCCCGGGGACCTTCCCCGCCGGGGCGCCCCGCCCCCGGCCCTGACGGCCGGCCCCGCCCCCGGCCCTGGCGGCCCGCACCTCCTGGGCCTGGTGGCCTGGCGGCCCGGTGGCGCGCGGGCCCGCAGGTCCGCTGCCGGGAGGCCGAGAGATCCGAAGGTTCGGAGACCTGGGGGGTCCCGAGGCCCGGTGGCCAGTACCCCGGGGCCTGGTGGCCTGCGCTCTCGGGCCTCTCGGCCCGCAGGTCCGGAGGTCCGGTGACCTGGGAGGTCCCGAGTTCCGGCAGTCCGGGGTCTGGCGGCCCGCAAGCCTGCAAGACCGGGAGGTTCCGCGGCCCCGCGGCCTGGTGGCCCGTACTCGCCCCGGCTTGGCGCCCGTACCCCCGGGGCCTGGCGGCCCGCAGGTCCGGATACCCGGGAGGCCCCGAGGCCCGAGACTCCGAGTCCGGGTGGCCCCGTGGCCTGGTGGCCCGGAAGCCCGGGAGGTCCGAGTCCCGGTAGTCCGGGGTCTGGTGATCTGGCGGCCCGCCCCCAGGCCCCGGGTCCTGCACAACCAGCCCCCAACCCCCACCGCCAAGCCTCCCGAGCCCGCAGCCCGCAGCCCGCGGGCCTGCGGGCCGCGGAACATCCCGGGTCTCCCGACGTCTGGGCTTGCCGGGCCCACCGAGCCACCGTGCCCCGGGACCTCGCAGGTCTCCGGACCTCCGGGCCTGCTGACCGCCGGGCCGTCCCGGGCGGTATCGGTCGGAAGGGCCGGGGGTCGTTGGCGTGCTCGGCGGTCGGACGCGGAACTGTCCATCGCAAAACATGACAAAGCGCCTCCGGTGCGCACCCGTGCCGCTGGCCGCGCGGGGCCGGGGCGGTCACTATCGAAGAGAGCCGCCCACCCAGCGACGCAGGTACGGAGGCATGGATGCGTACGACAACACTCGGCCCGGCCGAGCGAGCCGAGGCATTGGCCCGGATGGCCGAACACGAACTCGACATCCTCGTGGTCGGCGGGGGCGTGGTCGGCGCGGGCACCGCGCTGGACGCCGCCACCCGCGGACTGACCGTCGGCCTGGTCGAGGCCCGCGACTGGGCGTCCGGCACCTCCAGCCGGTCGAGCAAGCTCATCCACGGCGGACTGCGCTATCTGGAGATGCTGGACTTCGCCCTGGTCCGCGAGGCGCTGAAGGAGCGCGGTCTGCTGCTGGAGCGGCTGGCCCCGCACCTGGTCAAGCCCGTTCCCTTTCTGTACCCGCTCCAGCACAAGGGGTGGGAGCGGCTCTACGCCGGTTCCGGGGTCGCGCTGTACGACACCATGTCCGTCTCCTCCGGGCACGGCCGCGGCCTGCCCGTGCACCGCCATCTGACCCGTAAGCACGCGCTGCGGGTCGCGCCCGCGCTGCGCAAGGACGCCCTGGTCGGGGCGTTGCAGTACTACGACGCCCAGGTCGACGACGCCCGCTTCGTGCTGCACCTGGTCCGCACGGCCGCCTCGTACGGCGCGCTGACCGCCAACCAGGCCCGGGTGATCGGCTTCCTCCGGGAGGGGGAACGCGTGGTCGGCGCCCGGGTGCAGGACGCCGAGTCGGGGGGCGAGTACGAGGTCAGGGCCCGCCAGGTGGTCAACGCGACCGGGGTCTGGACCGACGACACCCAGGCCCTGATAGGCGAACGCGGGCAGTTCCACGTACGGGCGTCCAAGGGCATCCACCTGGTGGTGCCGAAGGACCGGATCCACTCGAACACCGGGCTGATCCTGCGTACGGAGAAGAGCGTGCTCTTCGTCATCCCGTGGGGCAGACACTGGATCATCGGCACCACCGACACCGACTGGGAGCTGGACAAGACCCACCCGGCCGCCTCCAGCGCCGACATCGACTATCTGCTCGAACACCTCAACTCCGTGCTGGCGACCCCGCTGACCAGGGACGACGTCCAGGGCGTGTACGCCGGGCTGCGCCCGCTGCTGGCCGGCGAGTCGGACGCCACGAGCAAGCTCTCCCGCGAGCACACGGTGGCGCACCCCGTCCCCGGCCTGGTCGTGGTGGCCGGCGGCAAGTACACGACGTACCGGGTGATGGCCAAGGACGCGGTGGACGAGGCCGTGCACGCGCTGGACCACCGGGTGGCCGACTGCTGCACGGAGGACGTGCCGCTGGTGGGCGCCGAGGGCTATCACGCGCTGTGGAACGCCAGGGCCCGCACCGCCGCCCGCACCGGCGTGCATGTCGCCAGGGTCGAGCACCTGCTCAACCGGTACGGCGCCCTCGCCGAGGAGGTGCTCGCGCTGGTCGCCGACGATCCGTCGCTCGGCGCCCCGATGCCGGCCGCCGACGACTATCTGCGGGCCGAGATCGTCTACGCGGCGGCCTCCGAGGGCGCCCGCCACCTGGAGGACGTACTCACCCGGCGGACCCGGATCTCCATCGAGACCTTCGACCGGGGCACCCGCAGCGCCCGGGAGGCGGCCGAGCTGATCGCCCCCGTCCTGGGCTGGGACGCGGGCCAGATCGACCGCGAGGTCGCGTACTACGAGAAGCGCGTCGAGGCCGAGCGCGAGTCCCAACTCCAGCCGGATGATCTGACCGCGGATGCCGCACGGCTGGGCGCGCCGGATATCGTGCCCCTTTAGACGCGAGGCGTCTGGACGGACGCGCGTCGCGTGGTCGGGGGAGCGGGCGGAGGGGCGCCGGATGGGCGGACAGGTCGACGAGGGACGGTTGGTCGCGGGCCGGTACCGGCTGCTGGAGCGGATCGGCCGGGGCGGCATGGGTACGGTCTGGCGCGCCGAGGACGAACTGCTCGGCCGTCAGGTCGCCGTCAAGAAGATCCACCCGCCGCAGCCGCACATGGACGACGACGAGTTGGCCACCGTCTTCGAACGCACCCGGCGCGAGGCCCGGGCCGCCGCCCGGATCAGCCACCCCAATGTCATCGTCGTGCACGACGTGGTGGACGACGCCGGGCTGCCGTCCATCGTCATGGAGTACGTGCCCTCCGCGACGCTCGGCGAACGGCTCAAGGAGCAGGGCCCGTTGCCCCCGGCCGAGGCGGCCAGGATCGGCCGGGGCATGGTCGCCGCGCTGCGCGCGGCCCACCGCGCCGGGGTGCTGCACCGCGATGTGAAGCCGGGCAATGTGCTGCTCGGCGAGGACGACCGGGTGGTGCTCACCGATTTCGGCATCGCCCAGGCGTCCGGCACCTCCACCCTGACCCGCACCGGCGAACTCATCGGCTCCATCGACTTCCTGTCCCCCGAGCGCATCCGCGGCGCCCTGCCCGGGCCCGAGGCGGACCTGTGGGCGCTGGGCGCCACGCTCTACCAGGCCGTCGAGGGCGAGTCCCCCTTCCGCCGGCCGACGGCGATCGAGACCGCGTACGCCATCGCCGAGGAGCCGGTACGGACGCCGCTGCGGGCCGGGGCGCTCGCCGAGGTGATCGCCGGGCTGCTGGTGAAGGAGCCCGCCGAGCGGCTGTCCGCCGAGGTCGCCGAGCAGATGCTGCGGATACCGGCGGCCGAGCAGGAGACCGCGCTGGTCGACCGGGGCCGGCTGGATTCGCCGGCCCGCGGGCCCGAGCCGCCGGCCGAGAGCGCCGCCGGCCCGCCCGCGCCGAACTACACGCACCCGGTCTACGGCGGCCCGCCGCACACGCGGAACCCGCCGTACACGCAGGGCCCGCACACCCCGAACCCGCTCGTCCAGAACCCCCACACGCCGAGTCCCTACGACCCGCCGACCGGCTCCTCCCAGCCGCACCCCCTGTACGGTCCGCCGCCGTACACGCAGTCCACACCGCCGCCCTACTCCTCGCCCGGCAGCGGCAGGCCCCGCCGTCGCCGTATCGCCCCCTGGATCGCCGCCGCGGTCGCCGTGGCCGTGCTGGGCGCCGGGGTCGTGGTCGTCGTCCAGCATCTGCGGACGACCACCGAGGCGGGCGGCGACGGCGGGCCGACCGGGGCGCCAGGGCCGGTCACCAGCGGGCCGGTCACCCCCGTCACGACCCCGCCGACCACGCCGACCACGCCGACCTCCGCGCCCACCACCGAGCCCCCGCCGGTTCCCGACGGCTACCACCTCGCCGAGCACCCCGACCACGGCTACTCCGTGCCCGTGCCGGACGGCTGGACGGAGAAGGTCAGCAACGGCGGCGACCAGGTCGACTACATCGACCCCACCAAGCTGGTCGATCTCAAGCTCAGCGCCCTGGACTTCGCGGCCACCAGCCCGTACGAGCACTTCAAGAACCTCGAACCCGACACCGGCGCACAGGTGGACGCCTACCACCGCGAGCGGCTGGACCCGACCACCAAGTCCGGTGATCCGGCGGCCATCTGGGAATTCACCTTCCAGGGCTCGGTGCGCAAGTACCATGCGATCGACCTCGGGTTCGGCAAGCCGGGCGGTACCGAGTACGCCGTCTATCTCTCCGCCCCGGACAGCCAATGGCAGGAATACCGGGCGGTGTTCGACACCGTGCTGGCCGGATTCCGGCAATCCGGTTGACCGGACCGGGTTCGCGTCCGTAACCCCCGTTCGGGGATGATGGGCCTCCTATCAAGCCTTACCACCGCCGGCACTGCAGAGGGGACCCATGAGCGAGGTCGAAGGTACCGACGGACGTGTACTCGCCGGCCGGTACCGCCTCAACGGCGTGCTCGGCAGAGGCGGCATGGGGACGGTCTGGCGGGCCGTCGACGAGACGCTGGGCCGTACCGTCGCGGTGAAGGAACTGCGCTTCCCCGGCAATGTCGACGAGGACGAGAAGCGCCGGCTGGTGACCCGGACGCTGCGCGAGGCCAAGGCCACCGCGCGGATCCGCAACACGGGCGCGATCACGGTCTTCGACGTGGTCGAGGAGGACGACCGGCCGTGGATCGTCATGGAGCTGGTCGAGGGCCGGTCGCTGTCCGACACGGTCCGTGAGGACGGCCCGCTCACCCCCAAACGCGCCGCCGAGATCGGGCTCGTCCTGCTCGACGTGCTCAAGGCCGCGCACGCCGAGGGCATTCTGCACCGCGATGTGAAGCCGTCGAACGTCCTGCTCGCCGACGCGGACACCTCCCAGGCCGAAGGCTCCGGGGGAGGGCGGGTCGTGCTCGGCGACTTCGGCATCGCCCAGATCGACGGCGACCCCTCCGTCACCTCCACCGGCATGCTCGTCGGCGCCCCCTCGTACATCTCGCCCGAACGCGCCCGGGGCCAGAAGCCCGGCCCGCCCGCAGACCTGTGGTCGCTGGGCGCGCTGCTCTACGCCTCCGTCGAGGGCCACCCCCCGTACGACAAGGGGTCCGCGATCGCCACGCTCACCGCGGTGATGACGGAACCGGTCGGCCGGATGGACAACGCGGGGCCGCTCGCCGAGGTGATCACCGGACTGCTCGTCAAGGATCCCGCGCGCCGGCTCGACAACGCGGGCGCCCGCGCGCTGCTGACCGCGATCGCGCAAGCCCCCGACCGGCCGGCCGCGCCCCCGGCCGGCAACGCCGCCACTGTCGTCCTCGCCAACGACCCCGCCCCCGGCGGGACCCCCGCGGTCCCGGGCGACGCGCCCGCCGTGCCCAAGGCGCCCGCCGCCGACCAGGCCCGGGTGCGGGACGCGCTGCGTACGGTCCGCAAGGCCGCGGCCGGGGCGGGACCGGCGGCGGAACCGGGCGGCTCCGAGTACGCCCCCGGCGCCGCGCCCTCCTCGCTGACCGATGTCGTACCCCGCCGCACCCTGGCCCTGGTGATCGTCGCGGTCGTGCTGGCCGTGCTCGGCACCGTCATAGGCATCGCGGTCGCCAACCACGGCGGCGGACACGGCGGCAGCGGCGACGGCAAGGAGAAGGGCGCCGCGGCCGGGCCCTCGGGCTCGCCCGCCGTGACGCACACCGGCGGCACCGCGGCGGTCGGCACCGACGACAAGTCCGCGTCGGCGCCCGACCCCGACGGCTCCTCCGCGCCCGCGACCACGGAGTCCGCCGCGACCACGGAGTCCGCCACGACCGCGCCGGGCGGCTCCGCCGACACGGTGCCGGCCGGCTGGCACACCGTCACCGGCTCGGAGGGCTACTCGATCGCGCTGCCCAAGGGCTGGACCCAGGTGGCGAGCGACAAGAACCCGTACCACAGCGGCACCCTCTACAGAGACGGCAGCGGCTACGAGGTGCTGGTCGACTGGCTGCACACCCCGGGGCCGAGCGCACTCGCGCAGTGGCAGCACGACTCCACGCACGTGGGCCCGACCTTCAAGAACTACGAGCTGATCTCCGTCAGGAAAGCCGATTACCGTACCTACGACGCGGCCGACTGGGAGTACAAACGGTCCTGGCAGGGTAGGCAGGTACACGTCCTGAACCGCGGCATGGTGACGGACCCTCACCACGGCTACGCCCTGCTGATGGTCTTCCCGGTCGACGCCTGGAGCAGCGACAAGAGCGTGGAGATCCGGAAGACCTTCTTCGCAACCTTCAAACCGGCCGAGTAACGGCCGCATAGCACGTATGGTGAGTAGCTGTGGACTGTCCGCATCCGCAACGTGAACGTTCACGTTCGGATCTGACCGGTTCAGTGGAGTAGACGACCGGGCCGGAAGGGGGGCGCCGTGGACGAATACGCGGGGCGGGTGCTCGCCGACCGCTACCGGCTGCCCAGACCGCCCGCCGACGAGTTCGAACTCGTCGAGACCAGAGCCTTCGACACCTACAGCGGCCAGGAGGTCCTGGTCCGGCAGGTGCTGCTGCCCGAGGTCGTCAGCGCCGAACTGCCGGGTGAAGACGGCGGACCCGGCGGCGAGGACGGGCTGAGCGAGAGCGCCCGGCGGGCGCTGGACGCGGCCCGCGCGGCCGCCGCGATCCCCGACCACCCCCGGCTGGTCCAGGTCTTCGACATCTTCATCGAGGGCAGCAGTCTGTGGATCGCGAGCGAACTGGTGTCCGCCCGACCGCTGGCCGCCTTACTCGCCGACCGCCCGCTGGACGCCTTCCGGGCCGCCGAGGTCGCCAACGACGTGCTGACCGCGCTGCGCGCCCTGCACGCCCACGGCTGGACCCACCGCAATGTCACCGCAAGCACGGTGCTGGTCTGCGACGACGGCCGCTCCATGCTCGGCGGCCTGGCCGCGGGCGCCGCCCAGGAGGCGCTGTGCGGCTACGACCCGCTGCCCGAACAGGTGCTGGCCGGCGGCGCCGAGCTGACCTGGCACGGCCCGCGGTCCGCGCTCGAACAGGAACGGGCCCGGCAGAACCGGATCACCGTCGTCGGCGCCGTCACCGAGCGCTGGGCGCCCGAACAGGCCCACGAGGTGCACGAGAACTGGCGGCTGTCCCCGCCGGTCGGCCCCGCCGCCGACCTGTGGGCGCTCGGCTCGCTGCTGTTCCGCAGCGTCCAGGGCCACCCGCCCTTCCCCGAGGAGAGCGCCGCCGAACTCGTCCAGCTGGTGTGTGCCGAGCCGCCCGCCTTCGCCGAGGACTGCGGCCCGCTGCGGCCGGTCGTCGAGTCGCTGCTGCGCCCGGACCCCGAGGAGCGGCCCGAGGCCGAGGAGCTGGGCGGATGGCTGCGCTCCCTGATCCGGTCCGCGCCCGAGCCCGACCTCGGCGTCAGCGCCGTCCAGGTGCCCGCCGACCCGGCGAAGCTGCCGGTCAAGCGGCGCAGGGGCGAGCTGGTCCGCCGGCGGCGCAGGCAGCAGTCCGCCGACGATCCCTCCGGCGCGCAGCACCGTCGTCACGCCCGCGGCAAGCAGGCCCGGCCGGTCAAGACGGCCAGGGCCGATCGGCCGGTGAAGACCGCCAAGCCGCCCAAGGCGGTCGGCGCGTCCCAGAAGGCCGCCGTCACCCGCACCGCGCACGAGAGCGCCGCGCCGCCGCGCGCGGTCCGGCCGCCGCAGTACCACGAAGAGGACGTCGTCTACCGCAGGCCCGACGGCAGCGAAGAGCCGCCACGCAGGCTCGGCGCCCGGCTGCTGATCGCGCTGCTGGTCGTCCTCGCGGCGGTGGTGGCCTACGCCCTGCTGATCATGCCGCACCGGGACGCCGTGACGGACGGCGCCGGCGGGGACCGTCAGGTGCCCGCGCAGATGCCCGGCTCCGGCGGCGGGAAACACGATCCGACAACAGCCCCGACAACCGCCCCGGCGACCAAGGCACCCTCCAAGGCGCCGACGAGCGCCGCCGCGAAGCCCCCGGCCGGCCGGACCACCGTGACCCCGCCGCCCGACCTCGGCGGCGACTTCGCGCTGCGCACCGATCCGGCGGGCTTCACGGTCGCGGTCCACACCGGCTGGCAGCGCACGGGTGCGAACGGCCAGGGCGAGGTGCGCTACTCCGGCGGCGACCTGCGGCTGACCGTCGTGCCCGGCCGGGACACCGCCGCCGCGCACGGCAACGACCCGGTGGGCTATCAGCTGAACGAGCCCGAACTCGCCGACTTCCGCGCCTCCTCCTGGTCCTCCGCCTCGGGCCTGGAGTCCCTGACCCTGCGCGGCCACCCCGCCGCCGAGGGCGAGTACACCTACCGGGACGCGGCCGGGCGTTCGCTGTACGCCCGCAACCTCGCCATCCTGGTCGACGGCCGCTACCACGTGGTCTTCGTCACGGGCCTCGACACGCAGCGCGCCTCCGTCCAGGCCGCGTTCGACCGGGCCGTGGAGACGTACACACCGACAGGCTGATCCGTCCGACTGATCCGTCCGGGTGATCCGCCCGGGCGGTCTTCCGACGGGCAGGGGTCCGGGTGACCTATCCGGTCGCGCACGCCCTCCGTACCCCGCGGCCGCCCCGACCGGCCCCTTTGTCGTACCGGTGGTTACGCCGGGGCGACCTGCGGCGATGCGAATACAGCCACTGATTGCTGGCTTAGTTGCGTGAATCATCGAAAAAGTGGCTACTGACGGGTATCCACAGCCGCCCGGCCGCCGTAATCTCGCCGCATGACGGATTCGCCGGAGCTCAGCACCCCCCTCGCCGACGGCGCCACCGACAACCCCGTCGCGCCGCGGCCGGCCGTCACGCGCGGCCCGGGGGACGTCGTCACGCCCGATCTCGTCGCCCGGCTGACCCGCGGGGTGATCGGCTCCGGCCGCACCGCGAACCACACCCCGCTGACCGGGGAGAAGCTGGCCGATCTGCCCGAGGCCACCCCCGACGAGGTCGCCGTCGCCTATGCGCGGGCCCGACAGGCCCAGCGGGCATGGGCCGCCACCCCCGTACGCGAGCGCGCCGCCGTCCTGCTGCGCTTCCACGACCTGGTGCTCTCCCGGCAGCACGAGGTGCTCGACCTCATCCAGCTGGAGACCGGCAAGGCCCGGCTGCACGCCCATGAGGAGGTGCAGGTGGTCGCGATGGCCGCCCGGCACTACGGCCGCAAGGCCCCCTCCTACCTCGGGCCCAAGCGGCACACCGGCGCCATCCCCGCCCTGACCAGGGCCGTCGAGCTGCGGCAGCCGCGCGGGGTGGTCGGGCAGATCGCGCCCTGGAACTACCCGCTGGAGCTGTCCGTCGGCGACGCGCTGCCCGCCTTCGCCGCAGGCAACGCCGTGGTGATGAAGCCCGACACCGAGACCGCGCTGACCGCGCTGTGGGCCCGTGAACAGCTGATTGAGGCCGGGCTGCCCGCCGATGTGTGGCAGATCGTGATCGGCGAGGGGCCGGTGGTCGGCCCCGCCGTGGTCGAGCACGCCGACTATGTGTCCTTCACCGGCTCCACCCGCACCGGCCGCGAGGTGGCCCAGCGCGCGGCGGCCCGGCTGGTCGGCGCCTCCCTCGAACTCGGCGGCAAGAACGCCCTGCTGGTGCTGCGCGACGCCGACCTCGACAAGGCCGCCGACGGCGCGGTCCGGGCCTGCTTCGCCTCCGCCGGGCAGCTGTGCATCTCCATCGAACGGCTGCTGGTGGACGAGTCGGTCGCGGACGCCTTCGTGGCGAAGTTCGTCGCGCGGACCCGGGCGATCAGGCTCGGCACGTCCCTCGCGTACGGCGCCGGCATGGGATCGCTGGCGGGTGAGCGGCAGTTGGCCACCGTCACCCGCCATGTGGACGAGGCCAGGGACAAGGGCGCGCGGGTGCTGACCGGCGGCCGCCCGCGCCCGGACATCGGCCCGTACGTCTACGAGCCGACCGTGCTGGACGGCGTCGAGCCCCCGATGGCGGTGTGCGCCGAGGAGACCTTCGGCCCGGTCGTCTCCGTCTACCGCTTCCACGACGAGGAGGAGGCGGTCGAGCGCGCCAACGCCACCGACTACGGCCTCAACTCCAGCGTCTGGACCCGGGACGTCCGCCGCGGAATGCGCCTCGCGGCCCGGTTGCGCTCCGGCACGGTCAACGTCAACGAGGCGTACGCCGCCACGTACGGCAGCGTGCGCTCGCCGATGGGCGGGATGAAGGACTCCGGGCTCGGGCGCCGGCACGGCTCCGAGGGCATCCTCAAGTACACCGAGGCGCAGACCGTGGCCGTCCAGCGACTGCTGCCGCTGGCCCCGGCGCTCGGCATGGACGACGAGAGGTACGCCGCCTTCCTGAGCCGTTCGCTGCGGCTGATGAAGGCCCTGCGGATGCGCTGAACCGCACCCGATCCGTACCCCCCGCCCGCATGTCGGGTACCGGAACCGCATGGGAGGACCCGTGTCACAGGACGAGCACGCCCAGAGCCCGGCCCGGGACGCCGGCGTGGAGGACGCCGGCCGGGACGTCACCGACCGGGACGACGACGGGGGCTATGACTACGACGTGGTCGTCGTCGGCTCCGGCTTCGGCGGTTCCGTCGCGGCGCTGCGGCTGGCCGAGAAGGGCTACCGGGTCGGCGTCCTGGAGGCGGGCCGCCGCTTCGCCCGCGAGGAGTTGCCGAAGAACTCCTGGGACGTCCGCAACTACCTGTGGGCCCCCGCCCTCGGCCTCTACGGCATCCAGCGCATCCATGTACTCGGCCATGTCCTGGTGCTGGCCGGGGCGGGTGTCGGCGGCGGCTCGCTGAACTACGCCAACACCCTCTACGTACCGCCCGCCGCCTTCTTCCAGGACCGGCAGTGGGGCGCGATCACCGACTGGCAGCGGGAGCTGGCGCCGTACTACGACCAGGCGCGGCGGATGCTCGGGGTGCGGCTCAACCCGACGCTCACACCCTCCGACGTGCATCTGCGGGCCGCCGCCGAGCGGATGGGGGTCGGCGACACCTTCCACCTGGCGCCGGTCGGGGTGTTCTTCGGCGACGGCGGGGACGCCGTCGGCGGGGAGGGCGACGGCTCCTGCGGGGTGAAGGCCGCGCCCGGCGGCGAGGTGCCCGACCCGTACTTCGGCGGCGCCGGGCCTGCCCGCCGGGCCTGCGTCGAGTGCGGGGAGTGCATGACCGGCTGCCGGCACGGCGCCAAGAACACCCTGAACGAGAACTATCTGTACCTCGCCGAGCGGGCCGGCGCCGTCGTCCACCCGATGACCACCGTCATCGGTCTCACCGAGGACCCCGGCAGGGGACACCTGGTCACCACCGTCCCCACCGACCGCCGCAGGAAGGGGCCGCGCCGGGTGCTGCGGGCCCGTCAGGTGGTGATCGCGGCGGGCACGTACGGCACGCAGACGCTGCTGCACACGATGCGCGACACCGGACGGCTGCCGGGGATCTCGGCGCGGCTCGGCGACCTGACCCGGACCAACTCCGAGGCCCTGGTGGGCGCGCAGACCACACCCGCCCGCTACCGCAGACGCCACCCGGACCGCCCGCTGGACTTCACCCGGGGTGTGGCCATCACCTCGTCCGTGCACCCCAACGACCACACCCATATCGAGCCGGTCCGCTACGGCCGCGGCTCCAACGCGATGGGCAGCCTGTCGATCCTGGCCGCGCCCCACCGCGGACGGCTGCCGCGCTGGCTGGAGTTCCTGGCCGCCAACGTCCGCCACCCGGTGCTCGGTCTGCGCGCGCTGTCCAACCACCGCTGGTCGGAACGTACGATCATCGGCCTGGTCATGCAGACCAGTGACAACTCGCTGAGCACGTACCGGAAGGCCAAAGGCCCGGGCAAGGGGCTGCTGACGGCACGTCAGGGCCACGGCGCGCCCAACCCGACGCACATTCCCGAGGGCGCGGAGGCGGCCCGGCTGATCGCGGCCGAGATCAACGGCTTTCCCGGCAGCAACGTCGGCGAGGCCGTCGAACGGCCCATGACCGCGCACTTCCTGGGCGGCTGCCCGATCGGGGCGGACCCGGAGCACGGCGTCATCGACCCGTACCACCGGCTGTACGGGCACCCGGGGATCCATGTGGTGGACGGCTCGGCGGTATCGGCGAACCTTGGGGTCAATCCGTCGCTGACCATCACCGCGCAGGCCGAGCGGGCGATGGCGCTGTGGCCCAACAAGGGCGAGCAGGACCCGCGTCCGGCCCAGGGCGCGGCCTATCGCGGGGTCGCGGCGGTGCCGCCCGTCGCCCCGGCGGTGCCGGGGGAGGCGTTCGGCGCGCTGCGGCTCCCGCTGCTGCCGGTGCCGCCCATACCACCGATAGGGTCGGTTACCCACAAAACGTCATGAACTCCGTCAAGTCGCGGTAATGTGTCGTCCGGCACTCCGCAGAGCGGCCGGTCCCGGGCGTCCCCGGTACCGACCGCCTCTTTGAGTCGCGACCGGGCTGCTGTCCCCTGCCGTCCGGTCACTTGCACCCATGCGAGGTCCCACGGCGGGCGCTTGCCGCCCCCGCCTCATCGCATCGGTCACACCCCGCCCAGCTGCGTCTGAGCGGTGTCCAGTTCCACGCGTGGTGTTGGCTGCCGCCCCTGGCTGGCACGGTCACCCCCTCCAACGAAGGGGTCGCTGGGCGGTCACGTGCCGTTCGGGTGATCCCCCTCGAAAGGGTCGTCGCTCGCACGGCTACGCGCCCGGTTCGCACGGCCGTACCCGACCGCCCGCGTGCCCCTCGACGACCCGGCCTGCGCGCCCGCCGCCTCAGACCCGGCCGCGGGACAGTTCGAGCAGCGTCATGGCCAGCGCGGTGCCCGGCCGGCCGAGCGCGTCGCCGTACGCGCGCAGGATGTCCATCTCGCGGGCCAGATGGACCCGGCGGCCGCCGGCCCCGATCCTGGCCCGCTGGATCTCGCCGGAGACGGCCATCCGCTCCCGGACCAGGGCGATGATCCGCGTGTCGAGATCGTCGATACGGGCGCGGTGGTCGGCGATCACGGTCTCGGCTTCCGTCATGGTCCCGCCCGCCGCAGTGGTGTCGGTCACGGTCTGCTCCTCGGTTCGGTGTCCGGTGGTGGTGTCACGGACTGGTGTCACGGACCCGGATCCCGGCCTCGGAGGACGCGAAAGGCGCCCCGGGCCGAGTGGCCCGGGGCGCCTGGAAAGTCGCTCGTCAGCAGTTCACACGACGCGACCACGGCAGCCGGACCGGCCGGTGCCATAGGTAAACGCGAAGGTGGACGTCTGCATGGCGCCAGTATGGACCACCGCCCCCACGGGGGCGCAAGGCGCTTACCGCGTCACCGGTAGAATCGGGCACAGGGCCGACAGGTCCTGGATCCCCGCACCAACCGCCGGAAGGCCGCCCGTGGCATCAGCGTCCCCAGCCGCCCCCGACCGCACCCCGGACACCGAGACCGACACCGTGCTGGTCGTCGACTTCGGGGCGCAGTACGCCCAGCTCATCGCCCGCCGCGTCCGCGAGGCCCGGGTGTACAGCGAGATCGTGCCCTCGACCATGCCGGTCGCCGAGATGCTGGCCAAGCGGCCGAAGGCGATCATCCTGTCCGGCGGCCCGTCCTCCGTCTACGCCGAGGGCGCCCCGACGCTCGACCGGGCGCTGTTCGAGGCCGGGGTCCCGGTCTTCGGCATGTGCTACGGCTTCCAGCTGATGGCCACCACCCTCGGCGGGACCGTCGACAACACCGGCGCCCGTGAGTACGGCCGTACCGCGCTGTCCGTCTCCCGGCCCGGCTCCACGCTCTTCGAGGGCACCCCCGCCGAGCAGTCGGTGTGGATGTCCCACGGCGACGCCTGCTCGGCCGCGCCCGAGGGCTTCAAGGTCACCGCGGCCACCGATGTCGTACCCGTCGCGGCCTTCGAGAACGACGAGAAGCGGCTCTACGGCGTCCAGTACCACCCCGAGGTGCTGCACTCCACGCACGGCCAGCAGATCCTGGAGCACTTCCTCTACCGCGGCGCCGGCCTCACGCCGACCTGGACCACCAGCAATGTCGTGGACGAGCAGATCGCCCTGATCCGCGCGCAGGTCGGCACCAGCCGGGCGATCTGCGGCCTTTCCGGCGGCGTGGACTCCGCGGTCGCCGCCGCCCTCGTCCAGAAGGCCATCGGCGACCAGCTGACCTGCGTCTACGTCGACCACGGCCTGATGCGCAAGGGCGAGACCGAGCAGGTCGAGAAGGACTTCGTGGCCGCGACCGGCGTCCAGCTCAAGGTCGTGGACGCCTCCGAGCGCTTTCTGACCGCGCTGGCCGGAATCTCCGACCCCGAGCAGAAGCGCAAGATCATCGGCCGGGAGTTCATCCGGGTCTTCGAGCAGGCGCAGGCCGAGATCGTCGCCGAGGCCCCGGGCGACCAGCCGGTCGAGTTCCTGGTCCAGGGCACCCTCTACCCCGACGTGGTCGAGTCCGGCGGCGGCACCGGCACCGCCAACATCAAGTCGCACCACAACGTCGGCGGCCTCCCCGAGGATCTGCGGTTCCAGCTCGTCGAACCGCTGCGCAAGCTGTTCAAGGACGAGGTGCGGATGGTCGGCCAGGAGCTGGGTCTGCCCGACGAGATCGTCCAGCGGCAGCCCTTCCCCGGCCCGGGCCTCGGCATCCGGATCGTCGGCGAGGTCACCCGCGAGCGGCTCGACCTGCTCCGCGAGGCCGACGCCATCGCCCGTGAGGAGCTGACCGCGGCCGGCCTGGACCGCGAGATCTGGCAGTGCCCGGTCGTGCTGCTCGCCGACGTCCGCTCGGTCGGCGTCCAGGGCGACGGCCGCACCTACGGCCACCCGATCGTGCTGCGCCCGGTCTCCTCCGAGGACGCCATGACCGCCGACTGGTCCCGGCTGCCCTACGACGTGCTGGCCCGGATCTCCACCCGCATCACCAACGAGGTCAAGGACGTCAACCGGGTCACGCTGGACATCACCAGCAAGCCCCCGGGCACCATCGAGTGGGAGTGACGCGCGCGAAACGCGTGACCGTCGGGGCCGGAGTCCGGCAGCGTCCGGAATTTCCGGCCCCGCGTTGAGTCACAGCGAGCGGGTGTACGTATAGCCCGGTGATGCCGCCGTACCGGAAGACTGGTCTCCGCCCGGAGGCACGGACGGTGGGAGAGGCGGGAGACGATGCTTGAGGTGTGGCGGGAAACCGCGCGTCGTTACGCACTGCTGCCCTTGCGGATCTTTCTTGGTGTGACCTTTGTCTATGCCGGACTCGACAAGCTGACCAGCAACTCCTTCTTCACCGACTCCGCCAACGGCTCCCTGGTCCAGATTCTGCACGCCAGCCATGACCAGGCCGCGATCCCCGGCATGATCGACCTGGCGCTCAAGGCCCCGCACGGCTTCGGCTACCTCATCGCGATCGGCGAACTGGCGGCCGGGCTCGGCGCGCTGGTCGGACTGCTCGGCCGGGTCGCGGCCCTGGGCGGCGCGGCGATCTCGCTGAGCCTGTGGCTGACGATGAGCTGGTCCACGACCCCTTACTACTACGGCAACGACCTTCCCTATCTGATCGCCTGGCTGCCGCTGGTGCTCGCGGGCACGCCGTATCTCTCGCTCGACGGACTGCTCGTCCGCCGCCGGGCCGGCGCGCTGCCCGGCCTTACGGTCGCTACGTCCGCCGCCGTCTCCGCCGCAGACCCCGTACGGTCCGTACCGCCTGCGTGACCACCGTGGCGGCCGCGGCGAGCGCCAGCCCGCCGCCCGCCCACGGTGCCGTACGGCGGGGGTCGGACAGGTCCCACACCCCGCACACGTCCAGGACGAACGCCGCGGCCAGGGCGAGCAGTACCAGGCCCATCACCAGGGCCGCGGGTTCGAAGCGGTGCCGCTTCACCGGATCACCTTCAACTGGCCGACGCCGACGGTGACCCGCAGATCGATCGTCCCGGTGGACGTTGTACCGGGCGGTGGGGCCAGGGTCAGCCGGGCTCTCTGGTCGGACTGGATCCGCACGCCGTGATTGACCTTCCCGGGCAGGACGACCTCACCGAGGCGCAAGCTGTAGTGGAGGTGCGTGGTCGCGTTCTCCGGCAGCCGCACCACCGCCTGGCCGGCGCCGACCTTCATCCGGATCGTCACCGTGGCGCCGTTCAGCGGCAGCCGGGTCAGGTCCAGCGTGCCGATGCCCGTACCGACTTCGTAGGACTGCCGTACCGAGGCCGTGGTGGTCGGCTGCCAGGTGGTGGAGCCGACGCCGTGCCCGGTTCTGGGCAGCGTCGCCGCTCCGATCAGCGCGGCGACCGTCAGCACCGACATGACGGCGGTGCCGCCGCGCGCCCGCCCGGCGAAGGACGAGATCACGAATCCCGTGCCGAAGACGGCGAGCGCCGCGGCCAGGCCGATCTCCAGACTCACCCCCACCGGCTGGTACGCCCAGGACGCCCAGGTGCCGGCCGACGCGGCGGTCACCGCGAGCAGGAAGAGGACCAGCGGGAAGCCCCAGGACCGCTCACGGCGGACCGCCTTCTTCCGCTCGCGCCACGCCTGCTTGTCCGCCTCGCCGTAGGGGCCGTCGTCCGGGCCCCACAGATACGACGGCTCCTTCGTCAGCGGGCCGCGCCACCAGGACGGCGAACCGCCGGGCGCCGGGGGCGGCTGGGCGGCGGGGGGCGCGTCGACCACCGCGCTCGCCGTGACCGAGGGCGCCTCGCCGGCCGCCTCCATCCGGCGGCGCTGCTGCGACCAGTACACGGCGCCGGCCGTCGCGGTGAGCAGGATCAGCGAGAACGCCTGGTTGGCGCCGTTGCCGAGCATCGACGCGTACAGCCCGCAGCCGACCAGCGCCATCAGTACGGCGGTCAGCGGGGCGCCCTCGATCCGGCCGGACAGCAGCCGGTGGGCCTCGCTCTGCTCCTCGCCCTCCTGCGGGATGACCAGCCAGCCCATGCCGTAGACGATCAGACCGATGCCTCCGGTGAGGGACAGGACGACGAGGACGACGCGGAAGATGACGGGGTCGACGTCGAAGTGGCGGCCGGCGCCGTGGCAGACACCGGCCAGGACCTTCCGGTCGGCGGCGCCGCGGGTGAGGCGGGGGCGGTCGGGGTCGGCGTCTTCCGGGCTTCCCTCGGCTTTCGCGGTGTGCCCGGCGCCCGCCGGGCCCTGGCCCCCCGGGCTCTCCCGGTCCGGGGCGATCGTGGCTCCGCCGGGCGCGGCGTCTTCCGCCGGGGGCGGGCTCGGTTCGCTGGGCTGGTCCGTCATACGACCATGGTGACCGGTCGGGTGCGCCCCCGGCACCCGGCCCGACCCTGGTACGACCCTGATCCGACCCCTGGGGGCCTGCCCGGGCTCCGGGGCAGACCTCGGGGGTCAACCCTGATGCCCGTTCACCGCGCGCTGTGTGACGATCGGGGGTATGTCAGCGAGCAGCCCGCCCTCCGCGGGGACCGGATCGCCCGGCGGTCCCGGAGGTCCGGGGGCGCCCGGGGGCGTCGGGATGCCCGGCGCGTCCGGCGGTGTCCCCGGGAGCGTGTCCGGGGCCGTGTCCGGAGCCTCCTTCCTCTCCGCGCCCGCGCCCGACGACGCCGGGGTGCGCAAGCTCTACCGCAGCTCCGAGGGCCGGCTCGTCGGCGGAGTGGCCCGCGGGCTGGCCGGCCACCTCGGGCTGCCGGTGCTGTGGGTACGGGTGCTGTTCGTCGTCCTCGCCTCCTTCAACGGCATCGGGCTGCTGCTCTACGCCGTCTTC
Source organism: Streptomyces sp. NBC_00223 (assembly GCF_036199905.1). Lineage (NCBI taxonomy): Bacteria > Bacillati > Actinomycetota > Actinomycetes > Kitasatosporales > Streptomycetaceae > Streptomyces > Streptomyces sp. NBC_00223. The sequence continues at coordinate 5,203,119 of NZ_CP108109.1, forward strand.
TGGTTCTTCGTGCCGCTCGGCATCGGCGGGGTCGCCGAGGCGAAGGAGCCGCGCGACGCTCGTTCCTGGCTGGCGGGCAAGCGCCCGGACAAGGGCCAGATCATGGCCCTGATCGCGCTGGCCGTCGGCACCGGCATCCTCGTCGACAACCTCAACCTCGGGGCCGCGAACCGCGCGGTGTGGCCGCTGCTCGTCATCGCGCTCGGCGTCGCCCTGGTCTGGCGGCAGGCCGACAACGCCCGCAAGGCACGCTGGGTCGAGATGAGCCACGGCAAGCGCTTCTGGCCGCTGGCCAGGGCCGCGGCCGGGGTCGCCCTGGTCGTCGCGGGCGTCACCGGCTTCATCGTCGTCCGCGGCTCCGGCAGCCACCTCGGCGGCATCCTCCAGGCAGCTCTGGCCGTACTCGTCGGCGTCGCGCTCATCGCGGGCCCGTACCTGGTGCGGATCACCCAGGACCTGTCGGCGGAGCGGCTGATGCGTATCCGGGCCCAGGAGCGCGCGGAGGTCGCCGCACATGTGCACGACTCCGTACTGCACACCCTCACCCTGATCCAGCGGCACGCCGAGGAGCCCCGCGAGGTCGCCCGCCTCGCCCGCGCCCAGGAACGCGAGCTGCGCGCCTGGCTCTACCGCCCCGAGGGCACCGGCCGCGACGACGAGCCGACCACCCTGGCCGCCGCCGTACGGGCCGCGGCCGCCGAGGTCGAGGACGCGCACGGGGTGCCGGTGGAGGTGGTCTGCGTCGGCGACTGCCCGCTGGACGAACGCCTGGTGGCGCAGATGCAGGCCGCGCGCGAGGCGATGGTCAACGCGGCCAAGTACGGTGGCGGTACGGCAGGGGAGGCGGTCCAGGTCTACGCCGAGGTCGAGGAGGGCAAGGTCTTCGTCTCCGTGCGTGACCACGGCCCCGGATTCGACCTCGACCAGGTCCCGGACGACCGCATGGGCGTACGGGAGTCGATCATCGGCAGGATGCAGCGCAACGGCGGTGAGGCGCGGCTGCGTTCCGCGCCCGGCGGCGGTACGGAAGTCGAACTGGAGATGGAGAGGGTGGCGGTATGACGTCCAACGCGGAGGAGCGGCGGGTACGGGTGGTGCTCGTCGACGACCACCGGATGTTCCGTACCGGCGTCCAGGCGGAGATCGGCACCACCGCGGAGACCGGCGTCGAGGTCGTCGGCGAGGCGGCCGACGTCGACCAGGCGGTCGCCGTCGTCACCGCGACCCGCCCCGAGGTCGTGCTGCTCGATGTGCACCTGCCGGGCGGCGGCGGGGTGGAGGTGCTGCGGCGCTGCGCCGCGCTGTCGGCGGACCCGGAGCGGCCGGTGCGGTTTCTCGCGCTGTCGGTGTCCGACGCGGCGGACGATGTGATCGGCGTCATCCGCGGTGGCGCGCGGGGCTATGTCACCAAGACCATCACGGGTCCCGACCTGATCAACTCGATCTTCCGGGTCCGTGACGGTGACGCGGTCTTCTCGCCGCGGCTGGCCGGTTTCGTGCTCGACGCCTTCGCCTCCACGGACGCGCCGCCGGTCGACGAGGACCTGGACCGGCTCACCCAGCGCGAGCGCGAGGTGCTGCGGCTGATCGCGCGCGGGTACGCGTACAAGGAGATCGCCAAGCAGCTGTTCATCTCGGTGAAGACGGTCGAGTCGCATGTCTCGGCGGTGCTGCGGAAGCTTCAGCTGTCGAACCGGCACGAGCTCACGCGGTGGGCGACGGCGAGGCGGCTGGTCTGAGGTTCGGGGCGGTGCCGGCCGTCCTTGGGACGGGTCTGTCGCGGTCCGGTCAGTCGTGGTCGTCCGGCCAGACGAGCGTGTAGTCGGGGATGCGTACCGCGCGCTCCTCGACCGGGGTGTGGACGGAGTCCATCGGTACGCCGTCCGGTACCGCGCACCGGCTCAGATGGACGCCGACGAGGCACGCGTCGCACCAGAAGGACGCGTAGCCGACGCGGTCCTTCGCCGAACCGGAGAAGGCGAGGCGGAGTCCGGTGGCCCCGCAGCTCGGACAGGACGTGTCGGCGGGGGCGGGGAGCGAGGCGCAGTGCTTCTCGTACGCCGACATCCAGGCTCCCCAACTCGCCGTCAGGGCTTGCATCTCTGATCTCCCGTCAGCTCAACTCCCTGGGCGACAGACGACATTACGCCCGTACGGTCTCCGAAGGGGCCGTTTTCGCTAACGATTGATCGCCCGCGACACGCGTACCGGGACGTACGCGGCGACCTTGACCGGGTGGAAGTCGGCGGGGTCCGCCGGGCCGGCCGTGCTGAGCGCCACCGCCGTCATGCTCCGGCCGGTGGCGCGGGCCCGCGAGCGGGCCTTCCGTGGGGCGGCGATCTCCGTGGCGGACCCGGACGCGCCGCGAAGGCGTACGACGCGGCCGGCGGTGGGTGCCGCTGTCCGGGGTGATCTCGTTCGCGTCCGGTCTGCTGGTCGGGGCCGCGGCCCCTTCGCCGTGAATGGGCCTGGGGCCTTCGCCGGCGGCTCCGCCCCGGCTACGCGGCGGGCGTTGGGACGACGTCGGCGACGACGCAGCTGATGTTGTCGGGGCCGCCCGCGTCGTTGGCCAGGGCGATCAGCGCGCGGGTGGCGTCGTCCGGGTCCGGGACCGTGGTCAGGACGTGGCGGACGGCGTCGTCGGGGACGACGGCGGACAGGCCGTCGGAACACAGCAGATAGCGGTCGCCGGGCGCAGCGTCGTGCAGGCGCAGATCGGCGGCGGGCGTGGCGCCGGGGGTCAACGCGCGCAGCAGCAGGGCGCGTTGGGGGTGGGAGACGGCCTCCTGCGGGGTGAGCCGGCCCTCGTCGACCATCGACTGGACCAGCGTGTGGTCGTGGGTGATCAGGAAGAGTTCGCCTGCGCGCAGCAGATAGGCACGGGAGTCGCCGATGTGGACGAGGGCGAGGTGCGTACCCGTCCAGAGCATCGCGGTGAGCGTGGTGCCCGCCTCCTCCGCGGTGCCCGCGTCCGCGGGGGCGGTATTGCCCGAGGCGGCCACGGCGACGGCGTGGCCCGCCGACTCCACCGCGTTCTCAAGGACGTTGAGGATGTCGCCGGCCGGAATCCCGCCGGTCTCCAGCCGTTTGAGCGCGTCGATCGCAGCGGCCCCCGCAGGGGCCCCGGCGGGACCGAAGCCGTCGGCGACGGCGAGCAGTCGGGCGTCGGCGTACGCGGTGTCCTGGTTGCCGTTGCGTACGAGGCCCGCGTCGGAGCGGGCGGAGTAGCGGAGGGTGAGCGCGGTCGTCATGGAAGTGTCCTTTCCGGAGCGTGACAGATGGTCGATGAGGAAGCCCGCGAGGTCGCGGCGGGCGCCGGTGTCCGCCTCGACCCGCGCCCAGTAGGCGCGGACCTCGCGCGCGGCCTCGGGCGGATCCAGGTCGCAGACGTGCTGGATGCGCTGGAGCGGCATGCCGAGACGGCGCAGCCAGGCCACCAGCCGGGCGTGTTCGAGCTGCGCGGGCGCGTAGAAGCGGTAGCCGGTGGCGGGGTCGACGCGGGCGGGACGCAGGAGCCCGAGGTCGTCGTAGAGGCGCAGCGCCTTCGGCGAGAGGCGCGCGGCCTTCGCGAAGGCCCCGATGGTCAGCAGCTCCATGACCGTCCCTTCCGGTGGAGAAAGCGCCGGTCCGCCGGGGTGTCCGGGTCCGTGGGTCCGTGGGTCCACCGTGCGGGTTGCCCCGGGGTCAAGGTCAAGGGGGTACGGCCGCGCGGTCCGGGCGGGCGAGGCCGGCCCGAAGCCCTTCGGGCTGCCGCCATCCGCGCGCTGTACGACAAGGTCGCGGCCACGACGAGATCCCCTTCGAGCCGGCCCGCGCCCTCTTCACGCGCAACGACGCGCTGCGCACCCCCGGGACCGTACTGTCCCTGGCCCCGCTCAACGGCCCCACCGAGGTCACCCTGCGCTGAACTGTCTGGCAGGGGGGTGGTGAACTGCCATCGGGGTGCGGCGGGCGGGTCCGGCCCCGGCAGGAATTCGGAGGCAGGTCGGGGAATTGTCGGCGGAGTTCTGCTATTTCGGGGCATCCGCCTTTCCTGGTCTTATTGAGGCAGACGGAGCAGCCGCCCGGAAATCCCTCCGGGAAAGGAAGGAATCCGTCGGACGAGACCAAGGAGTTTCCCATGAACACCGGTGACCTGATGGGCGGATACGCCGCCTACACCACCCCGAACGCCGTCCTCCAGGAGATGGCCACCACCTCCGTGAAGGCCGCCGAGGAGAGCTCGATCTCCATCTCCATCTCGATCTCCTACAGCCTGTCCCTCTCCTGGAGCGTCTCGGTCAGCTGGGTCGCCCCGGCCGAGGCGTGAGGCGGACGACCATGGCTACCGACGACCTCATGGGCGGCTACGCGGTGTACACCACCCCGAACGCCGTTCTCCAGGAGATGGCCGCCGCCGGCAATGTCAGCGAGCTGCCGATCTCGGTGTCGTACTCGTACTGGCCGTCGCTCTCGGTCCAGGGCGTGTCCCTGAACCCGAGCCTGCCCTACGCCCAGTAGCGGGGGCCGCGAAGCGGCGGAGAGGAGAGGACGTGGACACCTCTGACCTGATGGGCGGTTACACGGCGTACGTCACGCCGAACGCCGTTCTCCAGGAACTGGCCACCACGGGGGCGACGCAGACGCCGCCCACAGCGTCGATCACGATCACGCTCAGCGTCACGGTGAGCCTGAGTTTCGTGGCGCCGCAACCGCAGTAGCGACAACCGCACAGCAGAAGTACGCCATGGCCCTGCCTCCCCAACGGGAGAGCAGGGCCGCGGCGCGTTCCGGCATTCCCCGCACTGCTCCTCGGCGTCCGGCGCATTCGTCGGGCGCCGTTCCGGTCGGCGCCATCCGGCGGGCGGGGTCGCGCAGCGCGCGCGCTGTGCGCGGACCGCACGCCCGCCGGCGGGGGCGGTGAGAGGGCGACGCCGGTCCGGGCGTGACAGGGCCGTCCGCTTGTCTGGCAGAGGGTTCGGATCTGTCATCCCCATGGCAGAACGGCATGGCGGCGACCGCGTCCGGACAGGGAATCGCTGACAAGGGGCCGACAATTGCGGCCCGAATGCTGCTATTCCGTTGGCCCGGCCGCCTCTGGTCTTATTGAGGCAGACGGAGAAGCCGCCCGGAAATCCCTCCGGGAAAGGAAAGAATCCGTCGGACGAGACCAAGGAGTTTCCCATGAACACTGGCGACCTGATGGCCGGATACGCCGCCTACACCACCCCGAACGCGGTCCTCCAGGAGATGGCCACCACCTCCGCCACCGTGGCCCCCGACAGCTCGATCTCCATCTCCATCTCGATCTCCTACAGCCTGTCCCTGTCCTGGAGCGTCTCGGTCAGCTTCGTGAACCAGCCCGTCGAGGTGTGAGGTTCGCGGCCGATGGACTCCGCTGATCCGATGGCCGGCCACGCGGCGTACGTCACGCCGAACGCCGTCCTCCAGGAGACGGCCGCCCCGGGACTCGCCGCCGAGACGATCACCTGGCCGTTCTCGGTCTCCCTTCCCGGGCCGCCCGGCGTCTCGGTGATCAGCGTCAGCTTCGCCCGGTAACAACGGCACATGAACGCCTTGGCCCTGCCTCCCCGCGAGGGGAGAGCAGGGCCGCGGCGCGTTCCGGGCGGGGCCGTCGCTCACGCGGTCCGCGCCTCGGCCGCGCGGTGGGTGAGGACACGGCTGGCGACGCCCACCCGGGAGGTGCAGTCGAGCTTGCGCATGATCTCGCGCATGTGGTTGACCACGGTCCACTCGGAGATCTGCAGACGGCGGGCGATCTGCTTGTTGCTCATGCCCTCGGTGACGAGTTCGCAGACCTCCGACTGCCGGGCGGTCAGGACCCCGCCGAAGCCGGCCGAGAGGTTCCCGGTCGCGTACGTGGTGGGCGCGCGCGGCGGCGCGAGGGGCACGCCGGGGCTGCCGGTGAGGCCGGGCACCCCGCCGGCACCGGACCCGCCGGAGACGCCGACCGCTCCCGGAACGCCGGGAAAGCCCGCCGACAGGGCCGACGGCACCGGCACCGTACCGCCGCCCAACTGCGCGATCTGGTCGACCAGCCGTAGCGCCGCCCCCTCCCGCAGGGCCCGCGTGAAGTCCTGGTCGCCGAGCAGCCGCCGCAAAGGCTGTTCGAGTCCGCTCACCGCGAAGTCCGGCACCGACGCCGCCCCGAGTATCGCCTCGCGGGACGCGTAGAAGCCGCCCAGCAGCCGTACGGTGCCGAACGCCCGGTCCGACATGCCGGGACGCATCGGGCCCGCGACCACGCGGACGAAGGAGCCCAGCACCGCGACCGCGCCGAGCCCGCGCAGGCTGGCCAGCGCCCGGTGGAAGTACTCCTCGGCGCGGGCCGCGGCGCCCGCCACCCGACCGTCCGGCCCGGGAGCGCCTGCCCCCGAACCGCCCGCCGCCGAACCGCCTGCCCCCGAACCGCCCGCAGCCCGGCCGCCCGCCGCCGCGTACGCGCTCAACTGGAGCAGCGCCGTACCGCTGTTGAGGAAGTCGGCGCGCGAGACCGCGTCCGCGACGACCTCCTGGGCCAGCAACGTCGCCGCTTCCGCGTCGCCGTCGAAGAAGTGCGCGGCCGCGAGGTCGAGCAGGACGTGGCAGGCCGCGTGCCGGTCGCCGACCTCGCGCCACCGTACGAGCGACTGCCGCAACAGGGCGACGGACGCGCCCGGGACGCCGTGGTGCTCGGTGAGGCCGCGTACGTGCAGCAGGCGGGCGGCGAGTGCGGGGTCGGCGGCCGCGGCGGGCTCGGCGAGGGCGATCTGTACGCGGGCGGCCTCGGGTTCGCCCGCCCTGGCCCGTGCCTCGGCCTGGATCAGCCCGGCCCGGGCGGCGGTGGCGGGCGTGGCGGCGGCGGCCCCCGCGCCCGCCCCGACAGCGTTCCTGGCTTCGAACTCCCCTGCCCCCGAGAGCCCTTCGAGCAATGCGAGCCGCGTGGCCCAGGCGAACGGCCGTCCGGTGGCCCGCCAGTAGTGGCAGGCGCTGTCCACCAGGTCCACGGCCTCGTCGTACGCCCCGGCGGCCAGCAGCGTCTCCAGGGCGGCGCCGATGTTGCGCTCCTCGCCGTGGAAGGCGGCCACCCCGGTGTACTGGTCGCCCGCGCGAATCCGCCGGGCCGCCGCGCGGGCCAGGCCGGCGTAGTAACGGGCGTGCGCCCGGCGGGCGTCGGCGGGGTCCGGCAGCGCGGCGGCAGCGGCGGCGACCGAGGCCGCGGGCAGGTGCAGCCGTACCCGGGCGAGGCCGTCGAGCGTGCCGGACGGCAGCGCGGACACGGCGAGCAGATGGCGGGCCACCAGGGGTTCCAGCGCGTCGGAGCGGCCGACCCCGGCGACCGTGCGCAGGGCCTCCGCGCCGAAGCCGCCGGTGAAGACCCGGGCGTGGCCGAGCAGCCGCAGCGCGACCGGGTCGAGCCCTTCGGTGTCCGCGGTCCCCTCGGCGCCGGACGCGCGGGAGCCGTACGAGCCGCCGTACGAGTCGACCAGCGCGGCCAGGTCGGTGCGCGCGGGGGCCGACCGCTCGTCCACGGCGGCCGAGAACGCCTCAAGGCCCTCCGTCCCCGCGACCTGCGCGGCCCGGCACAGGGCGTCCGGCACCCCGCGCAGTTCGGCGCAGATCCGGGCCACGAGATGCTGGTTGGCGTGGTCGACCCGGAAGCCGGGGTGGAGATCGCGGACCCGGTCGGCGAAGAGCCGTACGGACGCGACGCGGGCGAGTCCGGCCAGGTCCAGCGCACTGGAGTCCAGCGGTACGGGCAGCGCGCAGACCCGGTACGGGCGCAGCCCGGCGACATCGACCGGCTGCCGCAGCGCGACCAGGCAGCGGTCGGCGCGGGCGCGGGCGGTGTCGAGTACGTGCCGCAGGGCCGCGGGGGAGAGGCGGTCGAGTCCGTCGAGCACGATCAGTTCCAACGGGTCCCGCTCGCCCAGGAGTTCGGCCACGGCCAGGACGGCGGGGTGGTACGGGCCGGCCTCGCCCTCCGCCTCGCTCTCCGCCTCGGCGTACGTCCGCAGGTCGACGGTCAGCACCTGGCCGGGCACGGCGGCGGCGACGGCCCGCGCCAGCCGGGACTTGCCGATGCCGGGGCCACCGTGCAACTGCACTCCCCAGAACTCGGGTTCGGCGAGCAGGCCCAGGACTTCGCGCACGTCCTGGTCCCGGCCGACGAGCGCCGGGAGCGCCGGATACGCCGGGGGCGGCGGGTCCGCCGGAGCGGGATCGGCGAACCGGGACGCACGTCGCATGGGCATGAACTCCTCCTGGGTGAAAGGGCGTTCGTCGTCGGAAGTGGGGGTCGCGGATCAGCGGCCGCCCGGGTCGCCGAGGTCGTGCAGCAGCACGGCGGCCGCGATCACGCGGTCGTCAGGGGCCGGGGGCCCGGGGGGCAGCCGTACGACGCTGACCCGTACCCGACCGGTGCTCACGGGTGGCGGGCCGGCGCCGGGGTCGGTGCCCGGGGCGGCCACCGCGATGACATGGGCGGCCCGGCCCGAGGCCGCCAGCGCGGCGATCACCTCGGGTCCCGGTAACGGAGACGTACAGCCGGGCGGCGGGAGGTAGACGAGGAGGTCGACCGGGCCGAGATCGGCCGCGATGTCCGCCAACAGCCCGGGCAGGCCCGCCGGATCGCCGGGGCCGACCCGGTACGGCAGGGCGGTCAGCCCCTGGTCCGTCAGCTCCTTGCTGAGGAAGGCGGCCCCGCCGCTGCTCCCCGTGGCGGCCACCGCGACGGCCGCGCCGCCCGTGGCGAGCCGGGTGCTGACGATACGGCCGGGCCCACGGGAGCCGTCGACGACGAGCGCGACCCGGGGGAGGGGAGAGACGGGCCGGCCGGGCGGGGTGGGTGCGGACACGAGGGCTCCCTTTCCTGACAGTTCCGGGCAGTTCGAAAACGATTACTGAGAAGGGGGTGATGTCGTGGGTTGGATGGGGCAGAAGAGATCGAATGCCCGGACGATTTACGTGCGCCCTACCGATAAACTTCTCTGCGTTTGCGCGCTGAGCCATGCCCTGTCCGGTGGTGCCCGTGAGGTCGAAGGGGTGACTGTTCCTTGTCGGACGAGATGGATCTGGATCAGGAGACGCTCGCCGTCTACCGGGCCGTACTTCTGCACCACGAGACCGACCCCGAAGCTCTCGCCAAACTCATGGACTTATCGCAGGACCGGGTGACGGCGGCGGTCCGGCGATTGACCGAACTGTCGCTGCTCGCGCCCTCCTGGGAGGAGCCCGGCCGGCTGCGGGCGGTCAGACCCGATGTCGGCCTCGGTGTCCTGCTCCAGCGTGAGCAGCGCGAACTCGCCGAACGCCAGCGGCGGATCGAGCAGAGCAGGGCCGCACTCGCCTCGCTCGCCGCCGAGTACACCGCGCAGGGCCGGGCGGGTGCGCTGGAGGAGTCCGAGGAAGTCGTGGGAATCGACGAGATCCGGGCCCGGCTGGAATCGTTGGCCGCCGCATGCAGCCGCGAATCGGTCGCTTTTCATCCTGACACCGCTCTCACGGAGGAATCGATAGAAGCCGGCCGCCCGCTCAATGAGCGGGCGCTGGAACGGGGAGTGCGCTTTCGTACCCTCTATCTCGACAGCATCGCCAAGGACCGCACGACGCGTGAGTACGCGACATGGATGGCCGATCGCGGCAGTGAAATCCGTACGTCGCCGACGCTGCCGATGCGGCTGCTGATCGTGGACGGCACCACCGCGGTGGTGGCCGGTCTGCCGAGCCGGGACCAGCCGACCGCCCTGATCCTGCACAGCGCGCCCGTCGTACAGGCGATGCTCGCGCTGTTCGAGGCGTACTGGGAGCGGGCCACCCCGCTGGGCCGGCCGGCCGCGCGGCTCGCCAGCGGACTCACCCCGCAGGAAAGACAGTTGCTGCAACTGCTGGCGGCGGGGGCGACCGACGACGTGGTGTCGCGGGCGCTGGGCATCGGGGTGCGGACCGAGCGGCGGATCGTGGCCGAGCTGATGGACCGGCTCAAGGCGTCCAGCCGGTTCGAGGCCGGGGTGAAGGCCGCGCGGCTCGACTGGGTCTGACGCCCACGGTCCCGACGCGGCCGGGGGCGGCGGGACCGTGGGCGACGGGACCGGGGCTCGCTCGGCCCCCGGCGGCCGGCCGGGTGCGCCGCGGTCACGGCCAGACGAAGTCGGCGGGCGTCACCCGCAGCGCGTGGGACGGCCGGACGAACTCCGCGTGCGCGGCGTGCGCGGCGCGCACCGGCCAGACGAAGTCGGCGGGGACGATCGGCGCCGACGCGCGCTCGAAGTCCACCGAGGAGACGGCGGCGGGCCGCGGTACGAGGTGCTGCCCGGTGATCGCGGCCACCGCGAGCGCTCCGCATGCGGCGGTCACCGCGACGGTCGCGGAGGTGCCGAGGGTCAGGGAGGCGATACGCAGCGTAGCGAGCATGGCGAAACTCCAAGTCCGTGGTGGTGGGCGGGGGTTCAGGGCTCCGGTCCGCCGGTTTCGCGGTGCGTTGCCCTCTGTGAAGAGGTAATCACCTCGGAGCGACCCCTGTCCCCAATCGCGGAGGCCAGGATGCTGCCCCGCACATTCCTGCCAAACGGGAGGGGTCGCGCGGGCGTGGAGAGCCCGCGCGACCCCTGTGACGTGTGTGTTTGTCTGTGCCGTGGGTGGCGATTGAGTGGTGACGGTGTGAGTGTCGGGACGTGGGGGTGTGGGGTCGTGGTGGTGTGGGGCTGCGAGGGCGTACCCCTCAGCGCCCGGCCGGTACGGGCTCCGGCGTCGCCGGAATGAGGGCTGCGGGCGCCTCGGCCTCGGCGGACGAGCCCGCGCCCGTACCGTTCTGCCCGCTGACCAGCGAGCGGTAGCCCTCGCACTCCCGCAGCAGCTCGAAGTGCGGCCCGGCGCCCAGGACTTCGCCGTCCTGGACGAAGACGATCTGGTCCGCGTGCTGCACGGTCGACAGCCGGTGGGCCACCACCACGACCGCCCGGTCGGCGGCCAGCCGGTCCACCGCCTTGCGCAGCAACTGCTCGTTGACGCCGTCCAGTTGCGAGGACGGCTCGTCCAGCAGCACCACGTCCGCGTCCGACAGCAGCGCCCGGGCCAGCGCGAGACGCTGCCGCTGGCCGCCCGACAGGTCGCTCGCCCCGCCGACCCGCGTGTCCAGGCCGTCCGGCAGCGCGCGTACCACCAGGTCCATGCCGACCATGGCGAGCGCGTCCAGCAGCGCGTCGTCCGGCACGTCCCCGCCGGCCGCCGTCCGCAGGCCGAGCGTGAGGTTCTCCCTGACCGTGCCGTCCAGCAGGGTGAACGACTGGTCGACGTACGAGATCCGGCTGCGCAGCGCGGTCAGCGGCCACCGGTCGAGCGGGACGCCGTGCAACTCCACGCTGCCGGAGGTGGGTTCGAGCAGCCGCTCGACCATGGTCAGTACGGTGGACTTGCCCGCGCCCGACGGGCCGACCAGCGCGGTCAGACCGCGGGCCGGGACGGTCAGCGTCACACCGTGCAGCACCGGCTCGCCGTCGTACCCGCCGGTCAGACCGCGCAGCCGCAGCGCGGGCGCGCCCGCGACGGCGGGCGGCTCGTGGTCCGGGCCCGGATTCTCGACCGGCATGCCCAGCAGTTCGCGGATACGGCCCGAGGCGGACAGACCCGCCTGCACCCGGCCGAGTCCGGAGGCCACCGTGGTCAGCGGGGCGATCAGCTGGAACAGATACATCAGGAAGGCCACGAAGTCCGCGGGCGCCAGCGCCCCCGAGGCCAGCCGGGCGCCGCTGCCCGCGACCACCCCGATGATCGCGATCTGCTGCCCGAGGCCCATCAGCGGGCTGATGAACACCTGCGCCCGGTCGGCGGAGATCGCCGCGTGCGTGGCGGTCTCCGCCTCGGCGGTCACCGCGCGGGCCGCGCTCGTCTCGGCGCGGTTCGCCTTGATCGTCGACAGCGACCCCAGGGCGGCGGTGAACGCCTGGGCCAGCGAGCCCAGCGCCTCCTGCTGCTCGGTCAGACCCTTGCGGACGTTGCGCACGAAGACGGCGATCGCCGCGCCCGCGACCAGGAACGTGACGACCACGATCAGCAGCAGCACCCAGTCCAGCAGGCCCATCAGCACCAGCGAGACGACCGAGATCAGCGCGGACACCGGCAGCGCGGTGACGCCGACGTCGACCATCGACCGCAGCTGCGCCGCGTCCGTGGTGACCCGGGCCGCCAACTGGCCCGCCCCGATCCGCCGTACGTCCAGCAGCCGCATCGACATGGCGTGCCTGACCACGCGGCCGCGGGTCTCCAGGATCGCGTACTCGCCGATCCGGCCGAGCAGGAAGGACGACCAGGCGCCGGCCATCGCCCCGCCGAGCGCGAGCAGACCGAGGGTGATCACCGACCAGACCGGGGACTTGTGGCTACCGAGGTCCTGGACGACCTGCTTGACGGACATCGGCACCCACAGCGAGGAGCCCGCGGCGGCCAGGATCAGTACGAAGGCGAGGGCCGCCTGGAAGCGGCGGCGGCGGAACTCTTCGCGGATCGGCCCTTCCGCGGGGCCTCCGGGGAATCGGGGCATGGCTGAACTCCTTCTCGGGCGGCGGGGGTTGGACGGAGGGGCCGGGGTGGTGCTCGGGCGTTCGCGCTGGGGTGGGTTGCGGCTTGTACGGCGGCGGCCTTACGGTTCGCGCCGGGCGGGCGTCAGGCGCTCAGCCGACCTCGGCGAGGATGTCGCGGAGGTCTTCGAGGCCCGCCTCCGGGCCGTGCACCGCGCTGACGCCCATCGGGTTGAGGATCACCTCGTCCACACCCGCGTCGAAGTACGCGCGCAGACCCGCGGTGATGTCGCCGGGCTTGCCGTACAAGTACACGCCCTCGTCGACCAGTTCACGGGCGCCGGACACCGGGTCGGCCGCGTCCACGTCGAGGCCCGCGCGGCGCAGCATGTCGGTGTAGTGCGGGGCGCGCAGGTGGTTGCCCGCGCTGTGCTGGGCCAGCAGCATCGGGTTGCGGCCCGGGCGGGCCACGGCGGCGTGCACGACGGTCACGACGCGGGGCCGGGGCCGGGTGCCGTCCGCGCCCGCGTCGAGCGCGGGCACGAGCACGTCGCGTACGTAACCGGGCGGGGTCATCCAGGTGATCGCCGCGCTCGCGGTACGACCGGCCGCCTTCGCCATGCCCGGCCGCAGCACGCCCGCGCCGACCTCGACGGCGGGCGCCTCCATCGGGGGCAGCGGCTGGGCGATGCGGAAGTGGGTCCCGGCCGTCGGGACGCCACCGTCGATCAGCGCGGCGACGGCTCCGACGTACTCCCGCACGAACGCGGCGGGCTTGGCGTAGGGCGCGCCGTGCAGCCGGGAGACGAAGCCGGGGTCTGCGGCGCCGTAGCCGATGGTCGGGGCGTGGCCCATCAGCCGGGCCACGGAACGCGCCTGGAGGGCCGCGTCGAAGGGGTGCCGGAGCGCGGCGAGGGCCACGCAGATACCGACGGGGATGCGGTAGCCGGTCCCGGCGAGGTACGAGAACGTGGCGTGCGTCTCGACGGCCAGCGACTGGCCCATCCACAGCCGGGCCGCGGGGCCGTCCTGGACGAGATCGGCGAAGGGTCGCAACTCGTCGGCGTCGTGCGGTTGTTGGGGGAAGAGCACGGAGACGTGTTCGCTGCTGGTGCGGGTGCTGGTCACAGCAGCCTCCTCTCGGGTGAGTGCGGGCGGCCTGCGGCCGGGGCGTTGACGGATGAAGCCGGCGGCCGGTCCCTACCGCCCGCCGAGCGGCTACGTGCAGTCGGCCGACCCCCACCGGCCGGCCCGTCCCCCGGGTGAGGTCCGCCGGTCCAGGCGGCCGGGTGTGCCGGGGGCGTTCCACGCGGACGGGGGTCGGGCGAGGTCCGCCGGTTCGGGCGGCCGGTTGGGGACGGGGTCGGGCGAGTCCGCCGGTGCAGGCGGCTGTTGCGGCTTGGGACACGGCTCGCCCGTGCCGTCGACTCGGTGGTGCGTCCGGCCAAGCGGTGGGTCATGGGCCGGGGGCCCGGGGCCTGTTGGTCCGGGTGCCGGACATCGGGGCTGGGTCTGCTGGCCGCGGTGGCCTTGCGGCTGGGGGCCGTTGGGCGGTTCGTCAGTTGGGGACGGGGGTCGGGCGGGGTCCGCCGGTTCAGGCGGCCATGGGCCTGGCTGGGTCTGCTGTTCCGGGTGCCCGACATCTGGGCCGGAGCCGCCGGCTGTACCGGCCCTGTGGCCGGGGGCCGTTGGTCGGTTGGGGGCGGGGGCGGGTGCGGTCCGCTGGTTCAAGCGGCCGGGTGGGCCCGGGGAAGCCTGGTTCGCGTGGCGGCTGCCCGGGTGTCCGGGCGTGGTCCGTCGGTCGCGGGACCGGTCCGCCGGTGCAGGCGGCCGGAGGCCCCTGGCGCTCGGTGCGGGTGCCGCCGGCTTGGGCGGCCGTCGGGTCCGGGGCGCGATCGCCCGTGTGGGTGGCCGAGTGGCCTCGGGGCACGCCGCCCGTGCGGGCGGCCGGTGGCCACGTACCGGCCCGCGTCAGGCGGGGATCGGGGACGGGGTTCGCGTTGGGGAGGGGAGGGCGGGGGAGTCGACGTTCATCGCGGGGTCCGCCGGGTCCACCCGGGCGTCGAGCAGCGCGCGCGCCACCAGGTCCGTAAGGTCGCCGCCCGCGGCGCCCCGCATCACGCCGTGCGCCACCGCCGCCGCCCTGTGCTGGCCGAAGCTCATCCGGTCCCAGCCCGTACGGGCGTCCCGCGGCTCCCACGCGACCGCGACGCCGGGGGCGAGCGCGCGGACGAAGCGGGAGGTGGCCCGGCCCAGACCGGGCAGCGCGCGTACCGCCTCGGCGAGCAGCACCGCCTCGTCCGTGTCCTCCGCGCCCAGGTAGACCACGATGGCGTCCCTGCGCGGGAAGGACCACGGGCGGGAGATGACCTTGGCCCGGTAGCGGACCGACCGCGCGGCGAGCTGCGTCAGCGTCGTGTTCCACAGCAGCGGCGCGGCGTCGGCGTCCTCGACGTGGAGGTACACGCGCAGCACGTCCTGCCGGTGCACGCTGTGCCCGAACGGCCCGTCGAGCAGCAGGAATCCGGGCGACAGCGCGGGCCGTACCGCGGGCAGCGCGACCTCGACGGCCGTGCCCACGGCGGGTACGGGACCGGCCGGCAGCGCCGACAGCGGCAGGTCGACCCGGACCCGGTCGATCTCGGCGAGCACCACCTCACCGGCAGGACCGGGCCGCGGCTCGGAGCGGACCACGGCCTTCGCCGTGGACGTGGTGTGCGGGGTAGCGGCGATCAGCCGCTGCTCGTACGGCCGGTCGCGGTGCGGACCGCGCCTGCTGCCGTCCCGGCGGTCGATGCCGGCGTGCCACTCCTCGTAGAGCACGGAGCCGAGTTCGCGCCGCAGGTCCCGCGCGGAGTCCGCGGTCACCTCGCGCTCGCCGACGCGGGCGGTGGTGCCGGCCTCGTCGACCCGTACGGTGGCCAGCGCCTCGGCGAGGCCCGCCGCGAGCCGGGGTTGCGTCTGTGGTGCCGTCATGTTCATCACTCCTCCACCAGACCGATCGTCTCCACGAAGCGCTCCGGGCTGAGCAGGGCGCCACGGCCGACGCCGGCCACCCCGCGTTCCATGCCGGTGAGTTTGGGGCCGAACATCGCCCCGGCGAGCATGCGGTCGAACAGGTGCCAGCCCGCGAAGGCGACCACCCGCTCGGCGAATCCGGGGTCGCCCGGATCGTGGTCCGCGGCCGGGCGCACCTCGCGGTAGCCCTGCCAGAAGGCGGTGATCAGCGGCCGTACGGCGGTCAGTTCGTCCTCGCCGCCCCGCACGATGCTGCCGTGCGCGTCCCCGACGGAGTCCGCGTCAGCGGAGTCCGCGGTGGTGAACATCCGGCTCGCCGCGCGGAAAAGCCACTCGCCGACGAGGCCGCCCACGTCGTGCGCGGGGTCCGCGAGCCGGAACTCCTCCCAGTCCGTGAGGTACAACTCCTCGCCGACGAGCAGGAATTGGTCGAGCCGCAGATCGCAGTGGCTCGGCACCCGCGAGGCCGCGTCGGAGCGCTCCCGTAGCGCGGCCAGCGCCCGGTTCAGCCCCTTGTCGTGGTGGATCAGCGCCCACGCCTCCAACTCGGCGAAGCTGCTGCCCGCGTAGTCCTGGAGGGTCAGCGCCCTGATGTGGCCGGGCAGGCCCGCGCCGCGCAGCTCCTCCATCGACTCCCGGCGTACGGCCAGTTCGTGCACCTCGGCGACCGCGCGGCCGGCCCGGCGGGCGAGTACTGCGTCGAACTCGCCGTCCTCGGCCACGTGGTGGCCCGCGCGGCCGCCTTCCAGGCGCTCGAAGGCCAGTACCAGGGCGTCCCGGTCGCCGCCGAGGAAGACCGGGGCCCGCCAGCCGCTCGGTGTGGTCCCCGCGAGCGCCGCCTCGAAGGCGCACAGCCGGTCGAAGCGGGCCCGGGCGTGCGGGCCCTCGCCGCCGATCCGCTTGACGAACACCTCGCGGCCGCTCTCGGTACGGCCGGCCCAGTTGTCGTTGCGGCCCATGACGCCGGTCAACCCGCCGTCCGCCGCGAACCGTCCGAGGCCCAGCCGCTCCATCGCCGCGGCAACCTCGGGAACCTCATCGAGTGGAACGGGGTCGATGCCCCGTACGGGTGTGTCGGCCTCCGCCGAAAGAGTCGCTGCCATGTCCATGAAGCTAGGGACAGGGGCGGGGCCCGGACAATGACAGTTACCCGCGTCCCAGGGCCCGGCCCCCCTCCCAGCAACCTGTCAGACGGCGGCCCCGAGCTGCGGTTTCTCTCCCCTGACAGACAGGTCTACGAGGGCCGGGTCGCACCCGCGAAGGGCATCTCCGAGATCGGCGCGATCCGGACCGCCGCGCCCGGGTGCGGGGCGTGGATCATCTGGCCGTTGCCGATGTAGAGGCCGACGTGCGAGACCCCGGAGTAGAAGAACACCAGGTCGCCCGGGCGCAGTTGCGACTGCGCGACCCGGGTCCCGGCGTTGATCTGGGTGTAGGTGGTACGCGGCAGCGAGACCCCCGCCGACCGCCAGGCGGCCTGCGTCAGGCCCGAACAGTCGAACGCGCCGGGGCCGGTCGCGCCCCACACGTACGGGCTGCCGAGCGCGCGGTAGGCGAACGCCACGGCCTGGGCGGCGCGGGCGGAGGGCGCCGGGACGTCGACGACCGGCAGGCGGAGGTGCGAACGGGTGGCGGTGGTCCGCGCGGCGGGGCCGGCACCCTCGGACGCGTCGACCGAGGCGCGCTGCGGGGCGGTGAGCCTGTCGAGGAGTTCCTGCGCCTCGTGCAGCTTGGTCCGCACGGTCTGCTTCCGCTCCGCGAGCCGGGTCCGCGCGGTCCGCAGCGCGGCCAGTTTGGCGTCGGCCCGGGCGCGGGTCAGCTCGATGTCCTGGCGCTGCGCGGCCAGTCGGGCCAGAGTCGCGGTCTGTCGGCCCCCGAGCTGGTTGAGCATCCCGGCCTTCTCCAGATAGCTGTCGGGCGATGAACTCAGCGCCAACTGGAGCCCGGGGTCCAGGGATCCCGAGCGGTACTGCGCCGCGGCGATCGAACCGATGGCGTCCCGCGTCGAGTTGAGCCGCGCGGTCTTGCGGGCCAGCTCGTCCTGGAGCGCGGCCACCGCCGCACCGGCCGCGTGCGACTGCTGCTTCGCGCCGTCGTAGTCCTCCGTCGCCTGCTCGGCCTGCCGGTACAGGGCATCGACCCTCGCCTTGGTCCCGGCCACCGAGGCCCCTGGATCGGCGTGCGCGGTCTCGCCCCACATCAGGGAGGCGGCCGACGCGAGGACGAGGGTGAGCGCCGCGCGGGCGGTCGTACGGGAGGCCCTGCGCGAAGCGGGACGGCGACTGTGTGAGGCCATGCGGCCGGTCACTCCTTCCAAGAGGGGTCCGGCGGCGCCCGTACGGGGGAACGCGCGCCGCCGGACCTCGGCTGGGGCGGCCGTGCCGTCCGCGTTCGGACGGCAATGGGTGCCGGCCACCCGGGGACTGACGCTATGGCTCCCCGGGGGAGGGGCCGGGCCAGGAGATCGGGACTGCCCTCTTTCGGCCGTGGTGTGATCATGAACGACCGCCGTTCGACGGGTGAATCGCCCATATCCGGATAATCGCTGACCGAAGTGACCGGCTCCGGCCCGGGACCGGCAGAGAAGTGCTACGGGGGGCGAGGCCGGCGGTCGGGTGCCGCTCGCTCCGGGCTGCGGCCACCGGCGCCCGGCTGCCCGAACGCGGCCGTGAGCGGCCGCGATCAGGAGCACGCTCCCGGCGCGCGGCCGTGGACACCCCGCGTCCGGCCGTCGGGCCCCGGTTATCGTTGCGCGGGCGGCGCGGCCCGGCGGCGGCCGGGCATGGGGACCGCGGCGAACTCAGGGGGAGAGCACCGATGGCAGGCATCTCGTACGACCGTGACACCGCCGAGCAGTACCGGCTCGCCCGGGAGATCCCGCGTGACGGGCTCACGGCGTGGCGTACGGCGATCGAGGCTGCCGCCGGGCTCGCGCCGGGCATGACCGTGCTCGACGTCGGCGCGGGCACCGGGGGGTTCGCGGGGGCGCTGCGCGACTGGTTCGGCGTCCGGGTGCTCGCGGTCGAGCCCGCGGCGGCGATGCGCGACCTGATCCCGGCGGAGCCCGGCATCGAGGCGCTGGACGGCCGCGCCGAGGCGCTGCCCGTCGCCGACGGCTGCGCGGACGCGGCCTGGCTCGGCTCGGTCCTGCACCACATCGGCGACCTCACGGCCGCGGCCCACGAACTGCGCAGGGCGCTCCGGCCGCAGGCCCCCGTGCTGATCCGCAACATCTTCCCCGGCCGGGCCGACAACGACCTGCGGGTGCGGTTCTTCCCCGAGACCGCCCGGGGCATCGCCGACTACGCGAGCGTCGAGCAGGTCTGCGCGGCCTTCGCGCCGGCCGGATTCACCCGGGTGAGCCTGGCCGCCGTACCGCAGGAGAGCGCCGCGAACCTCGGGCAGTACGCGGACCGGCTGCGCCGGGACGCCGACTCCAAGCTGCGGGCGCTGAGCGACGAGGAGTTCGCGCGCGGCACGGCCCGGCTGCGGGCGGCCGACCCGGACGCGCCCGCGACGAGCTGGATGGACCTGCTGGTGCTGCGCTGAGCGCTCGGCGGCCGAGAGCGTCGGCTGCGCTGAGCGCTCGGCAGTCGAGAGCGGCGGTGACGCGACCCGGCGCCCGGAGGCGGCGCCTTACGCGATCCGGCGCGCCGCCGCGAACGGCATCCAGCTCATCTGCCCGACCTCCACGACCGCCCCGGTGTGCGGTGCGTGCACGATCTGGCCGTTGCCGATGTAGATGCCGACATGGCTGATGCCGGAGTAGAAGAACACCAGGTCGCCTGGGCGCAGTTCGGACTGCGAGACCGCCGTGCCGTCCTTGACCTGGTCCCAGGTCGTCCGCCCGATGGTGATGCCCGCCGCGTGGTAGGCCGCCTGGGTCAGACCCGAGCAGTCGTACGAGTCCGGGCCCGTGCCGGTGGAGCGGTACGGCTTGCCGCGCTGGGCCATCGCGAACGCGATCGCGGCCGCCGCGCGCCCGGAGGCGGGACCGTTGTAGGTGTAGCTCGCGTTCGACGCCGAGGAGGAGGAAGAAGAGGAAGAAGAGGACGACGACGAGACCGGCGCCACCTTCGGGTGCATCGCGGCGAGCTTGGCGCGCTGTTCGGCGTTGAGGCTGTTGAGCAGCTTCTGCGCGGCGGCCAGCTTGGTCTGGAGGTTCTTCTTCTCGGTGGCGAGCTTGTTCTGCGCGGTGGTCAGCTCGTTCAGGCTCGCGGTGGCCTGGGCACGCTGGATGGACGCCTGCTCCTGCTGGATCTTGAAGTCCTCCAGCGCCTGTTCCTGCGTGGCGGAGACCCGGTCCATCAGGTGCGACTGCTGGAAGAACTGCTCCGGGTTGTCGGAGAGCAGCAGCTGGGTCGTCTGGTCCAGGCCGCCGTCGCGGTACTGGGCGGCGGCGAACTGGCCGAGCACCCGCCGCGTCTCGTTCATCTTCTGGGTCTTCTGGGCGACCTGGGTGAGCAGCTGGTTGGCCTTCTCCCGCTGCTTCTCGGTCTTCTCCTTGGCCTGGTCGTAGTGCTGTGTCGCGATCTCGGCCTGCTCGTTGAGGTCGTCGACCTGCTGCTTCACCTCGGAGATCGAGGGCTGCGAGGGCTTGGCCGGCGCGGCAGTGGCGCTCTCGCTGAGCAGGGTGACCGAGGCGAGGGCCGCGGCGGTGATACCCACGGCGGCACGCGGAGCGGCCGAGGAGAGTATGTGGGTGCGCGGCTTGCGGTGCGACGCCAAGGAGGCGACTCCTTCCATGCGCCGCCGACCGGGTTAGCTGACGGGTTCGGGCCGGAAAGGTAGCCCTACGGGCCGGACGCCTGTCGGCGCCTGCCCCGATTCACCCCAAACTGCTGGTGGGTCCCCGGTTCCGGCTGTCGCCGGATTAGGCGGAGGCGGCTGGCTGCCGGCACCTTCACCGGCGGGGAACGAGCCACCTAGCGGGCTACGGTAGTCAACTGGCGCAAGGCTTGGGAAGTTTAGATCGCAATGTGACCGAAATCGCTTTGTGATCTTACGGGTTGTGCGGGGCATCGTTACCCATTACCGCCCAATGCGCTCCGATCGCCCTCAAGGGATCAATACGGGCGCGCCGCCGCATAGAACGGCATTTCGGTGATCGGGGCGATTTTGACCACCGTGCCGGTGTGCGGGGCGTGGATCATCTGGCCGTCGCCGATGTAGAGCCCGACATGGCTGACGTCGCTGTAGAAGAAGATCAGATCGCCCGGCCGGAGGTCCGACTCCGACACCCGGGTGCCGACGTCCACCTGGTCGTACGTGGTCCGCGGCAGCTCGATCCCGGCCGCCTTGTACGCCGCCTGGGTAAGGCCCGAGCAGTCGAACGAGTCCGGCCCGGTCGCGCCCCACACATACGGCTTCCCGAGCTGGTTGCGCGCGAAGGCGATGGCCTGGTCGGCGACCGAGGAGTTGGCGGCCGGCACGGGGGCGTCCTCGGCCCTGGCGGCCGCGGCCTGCCGCGCGGCCTTCTCCTTCGCCGCCAGCGCGGCCGCCTTCACCCGCGCTTCGGCCTCCTGCTCGGCCTGTAGCGCCGCCAGCCGCGCCTTCTCCTGCGCGGTCAGCGTGTTGAGCAGGTGCTGCGCCGCGCCCAGCTTGGTCTGTACGTCCTTCTTGGCCGTCCGCAGTCCGGCCTGCTGCGTGGTGAGGGTCGCCAGGCTCTGCGCCGCCTCGATCCGCTGCTGAGTGGCCGCGGCCTGCTGCACCCGGTAGGACTCCACGGCCTGCTTCTGCCGCCGGCCGAGCACATCGGTCAGATGGGCCTGGTCGGCCAGGCTCTCCGGGTCGGCGGCGAGCAGATAGCGCCCGGCCGAGTCGTCGCCGCCGGCCCGGTACTGCGCGGCCGCGTACTGGCCCAGCAACCGCCGGGAGTCGTTCAGCTGCTGTGTCTTCCGCGCGGCCTGCGCCAGCAGCTTGTTGACCTTCGTGTTCTGCTGGTCGGTCTGCTCCTTGGCGCCGTTGTAGTGCTCGGTGGCGACCTCGGCCTGGTGCATCAGCGAGTCGACCTTCGCCTTCACCTCGGATATCGACGGCTGCGCGGGCTTGGCGGGCGCGGCGTTCGCGCTCTCGGTGAGCAGGGTCACGGTGGCCAGGGCGGCTGTGGTGAGCCCCACGGCCGCGCGCGGGCCGGGGGAGCTGAGTAGCGCGGTACGGGCCTTACGGTGTGTCGCCATTGCGGGCGGACTCCTCTCGGCCGCTGCCTGGATGCGGTTGGTGCGGAACCGTAGCCAACGCCCGGTACCACTGGAAAGGCCGATGTCCGATAGGCCCGATACCTTTTCGTCATCTTTTGCCGATCGCGGAGAGTTGTGACGGAGGGTGGCGGACGGGCTACGAGGGGACGGGCGCGGGGCGGCGCCGCGGGCCCGTACGGACACCTCCGCCGGGTCCTTCGGTGAACCGGGCCGGACTGTCGGTGGGGACGCCTAGACTCGGGAGGCGATGAGCAGCCTCTTTGACGAACACTTCCTCGCCGGCCTCGACTCCGCCGCCCATGGGCCGGTCGACTCCGCGCCCCCGCCGCCGGAGGACGACGGCGGGCCGGAGCACGTACCGGACAGCCTCTTCGGCGACCGGTTCGACGGGCCGCCGCCCGAGCGCGACGCGTACTACCGGGACGGCGCACCGCGCCCGGCCACCGACCCCGCGCAACTGCTCGAAGGGCTCAACGAGCAGCAGCGCGCGGCCGTCGAGCACGCCGGCGGACCGCTGCTCATCGTCGCCGGGGCCGGCTCGGGCAAGACCCGGGTGCTCACCCACCGCATCGCCTATCTGCTCGGCGCCCGCCAGGTGCACCCCGGCGCGATCCTCGCGATCACCTTCACCAACAAGGCCGCGGGCGAGATGAAGGAGCGCGTCGAGGAGCTGGTCGGCCCGCGCGCCAAGGCCATGTGGGTGTCCACCTTCCACAGCGCCTGCGTCCGCATCCTGCGCCGCGAGTCCAAGGTGCTGGGCTTCACCTCGTCCTTCTCGATCTACGACGCCGCCGACTCCAAGCGGCTGATGGCGCTGGTCTGCCGGGACCTGGACCTCGACCCCAAGCAGTTCCCGCCGAAGTCCTTCAGCGCGAAGGTCTCCAACCTCAAGAACGAACTCATCGACGAGGAGACCTTCGCCGCCCAGGCGGAGAACTCCTTCGAGAAGAAGCTCGCCGAGGCGTACGCGATGTACCAGGCGCGGCTGCGCGAGGCCAACGCGCTGGACTTCGACGACATCATCATGACCACGGTCAATCTGCTCCAGGCGTTCCCCGACGTCGCCGAGCACTACCGGCGGCGCTTCCGGCACGTCCTCGTCGACGAGTACCAGGACACCAACCACGCCCAGTACACGCTGGTGCGCGAGCTGGTCGGGCCGGGCGGAGCCGAGGGCGGCGAGCCGGCTCACGAGATGGCCGAGCTGTGCGTCGTCGGCGACGCGGACCAGTCGATCTACGCCTTCCGGGGCGCGACCATCCGCAACATCCTCCAGTTCGAGGAGGACTACCCGCAGGCCCGTACGATCCTGCTGGAGCAGAACTACCGCTCCACCCAGACCATCCTCTCGGCCGCCAACGCCGTCATCGAGCGCAACGCCGGGCGCCGCGCCAAGAACCTGTGGACCGAGTCCGGCGAGGGCCCGGTCATCATCGGCTACGCGGCCGACCAGGAGCACGACGAGGCGCAGTACGTCGCCGACGAGATCGACCGCCTCACCGACGCCGGTGACGCCCGCCCCGGCGACGTCGCCGTCTTCTACCGCACCAACGCGCAGTCCCGTGTCTTCGAAGAGGTCTTCATCCGGGTCGGGCTGCCGTACAAGGTGGTCGGCGGCGTCCGCTTCTACGAGCGGCGCGAGGTCCGCGACGTGCTCGCCTACCTGCGGGTGCTGGCCAACCCCGAGGACTCCGTACCCCTGCGCCGCATCCTCAACGTGCCCAAGCGCGGCATCGGCGACCGGGCCGAGGCGATGATCGACGCCCTGTCGCAGCGCGAGCGGATCTCCTTCCCGCAGGCACTGCGCCGGGTCGACGACGCCTACGGCATGGCGGCGCGCTCGGCCAACGCGGTCAAGCGGTTCAACACGCTGATGGACGAGCTGCGCACGGTCGTCGAGTCGGGCGCCGGGCCCGCGGTGGTGCTGGAAGCGGTGCTGGAACGGACCGGCTATCTCGCCGAGTTGCAGGCGTCGACCGATCCGCAGGACGAGACCCGGGTCGAGAACCTTCAGGAACTCGCCGCGGTGGCACTGGAGTTCGAGCAGGAGCGCGGCGAGGAGGAGCCGGGCACGCTGGCCGAGTTCCTGGAGCGGGTCGCGCTCGTCGCCGACTCGGACCAGATCCCGGACGACGACACGGAGTCCGGCGGTGTGATCACGCTCATGACGCTGCACACCGCGAAGGGCCTTGAGTTCCCTGTGGTGTTCCTGACCGGCATGGAGGACGGGGTCTTCCCGCACATGCGGGCGCTGGGCCAGGTCAAAGAGCTGGAGGAGGAGCGCCGGCTGGCGTACGTGGGCATCACCCGCGCCCGCGAACGGCTCTACCTCACCCGGTCGATGATGCGCAGCGCGTGGGGCCAGCCCTCGTACAACCCGCCGTCGCGGTTCCTGGAGGAGATCCCGGACTCGCTCATCGAGTGGAAGCGGACGGGTTCGTCCGGGGGACCTTCGGGGCCCGGCTCCAAGGCGGCGGCGTCGCTCTCCTCGACGCTCTCCGCCGGGCGCGGCGGCGGCCGCTCCGCCAGCGGCGGCTTCGCGACGCGCCGCTCGTCCGGCGACCGCCCGGTGATCTCACTGACGGTCGGCGACCGGGTCACCCACGACCAGTTCGGCCTGGGCACGGTCGTCTCGGTCACGGGCAACCCGGGCGACGAAAAGGCCACGATCGACTTCGGCGACGAGCGCCCCAAACAACTCCTCCTCCGCTACGCCCCAGTCGAAAAACTCTAACGCCCGCCCCACGACGGACGGATGTTCCGGACCAGGGCCTTGGAGGCAGCGGCCTCCGGTTAGGGGCGCGAGGAACTGCGCGACCAGCCATCGACCGGGCGGAAGGTCCGGAACTGGCCTCGGGGGCACCCCCTGCGGTCGGGGGCGCGAGGAACTGCGCGCTCAGCCCGCTACCGGCGGACGTTCCGGAAACCAGCCCCAACGCGCCACCGCGTTCGGCTCTCCCACCGCCCCGCGAAGGATCAGCGGGGATCGAGCCCATGCGCCAACAACCACGGCAGCGGATCAATGGGCGCCCCCCCATTCGGCCGCACCTCAAAGTGCATATGCGGCCCGGTGGTATTACCCGTATTTCCGGAGTAGGCGATCACCTCCCCCGCCTTGACCTTGCCACTACGAATCTTCGTACTGCTCAGATGGCAGTACCACGTCTCCGTACCGTCGGGCGCGGTCACGATCGCCATGTTTCCGTACGAGCTGTTCCACTGCGTACGGACCGTTCCATCGGTCGCGGCCATCACGGGAGTACCGACCTGTACGGGAAAGTCGATCCCCGTGTGCAGCGCCATCCAGTTGACGCCCGCCTGCCCGAAGTACGCGCTCAACCCCTTCTGCTTCACCGGCAGCAGGAACTTCGGCCGCAGCGCCTCCTTGCGGGCCGCCGCCTCGGCCTTCGCCTTCTTCGCCGCCTCCTGGCGGTCCTTGAGGTCGATCCGCTCCTGCGTACGGCTGGCACGCGTGGCGAAGTCGTCCGCGTCGCGGCTCACCCCGGCGAGCTGCCGGTCGAGCTGCGTGGTCGGGGCCTTCGCCGACGCCTGGCCGTCGGCCCGCGTACTGGACGAGTCATGGGCCATGTCCACCCCGGCCACCGCGGCGGCGCCGACCGCCGCCACACCCATCACGGCCACGGACGGCACTGCGACGGTGAGCAGCGCCGAACGCTTCGCGGGCTTGCGGCGACGGCTGCGGGCGACCGGCTCCCCGTGCCCGGCGAGGTCGTCACCGGCGTAGTCGTGCCGCTCGGGCACGTCGTCGGTGGCGAGCGCGGTCGTCGTGAACACGTCGTCGAGCGCGGGGTCCGGGTCGAGGTCGTAGGCCACCGTGGGCTCGGGCGTCCGTACGGGCTCGGGCGTCTGCCGGGGCTCGTAGGTCCCGTGGCTCTCGTACGCGGGCGGCGCCTGCTCGAAGACGCCGGTGTCGCCGCTCGCGTCGTACCCGTAGCCATAGCTGTACCCATAGCCGTACGCCGGGTAAGCGCCCGAGTCCCAGTCCTGCTGCGGATAGCCGGCGGCGGACTGCTGGGGCTGCTGGGACTGGTCGGCCGGGGTCTGGACGGCCTGAGTGGCCTGGGCGGTGGGCGGCTCGGCCTGCCACAGCGCGCTGGTGTCGTACGTGCCGGTGTCGTAGTAGCCGGAGTTGCCGTACGCGTACGGGTCGTAAGTGGCGTGCGACCCCGTGTCGTAGGCGGTGGTGTCGTAACCGACGGCGCCGATGACACCCGTGTCGTATGTACCTGTGTCGTACGTACCCGTGTCGTAGGTCCCGGTGCCGTACGTCGTCGACTCGTATCCGGTGCCGTACGACTGCGCGGCGGACTGCTCGTATCCGGTGGCGTAGCCCTCGGGACCGTAGCCGTACCCCTGCGCGGGCACCTGAGGCTGCTGCATCTGGAACTGCTGGGTCTGCTGGGCCTGCATCTGGCCGAACGGGTCCGGCTGCGGCGGGATGTACGCGTAGGTGCCGGTCGCGTCGTCCGCGTAGGTGGTGCCGACGGGCCGGTAGGAATCCTGGGAGTAGGAGTCGTACCCGTGTGCGTCGTAATCGGGGGTATACCCCGACGGGGGACGTGCGTTCACCGCCAGCTTCTCTTTCGCCTCGGCAGCAGGAGAATTAGCGGCGACTGTAGCCCTCTGTACCCAGCCGCCACAATCTCTTCCGGCGACCTGGCGTCCGCCTTGCCCGGTGTTCGGTCGGTATTCGACCGTTATGTGTCCGTTATGCGGCGTCGATCGCGTCCTGCAAAGGGCCGTTTTCGGTCAGCGCCCGGCGTATCTCCGCAGCTACGGCCGTGTGCACGGGCAGTGCGAGATGGCCGATACCGGTCACCAGGACATTTTTCGCCCTCAGGTCCGGATGTTCGAGGCGCGCCGACTCGACCGGAATCATCAACTGATCGAGGTTGCTCCAAAAGGCTACGAAGCGTGTTCGGCAGCCCTTCGCCGGACCCGCCAACTCCTTCAGCACCGGAGATCCGGGGCGCATCTGGCGGGCCAGCGGGTGCGGGGCGAGGGCCGGCACCGCGCGGGTGCCTGCGTGCGGGGTGCCCATCGTCACCAGGGTGCGTACACGCGCGTCGCCGCCGAGGCACTGCGCGTAATAGCGGGCGACCAGGCCGCCCAGGCTGTGGGCGACGATGTCCACCTCGGAGTGGCCGGACCGGGCGCAGACCTGCTCGATCAGCGGGCCCAGCAGTTCGGCGGCGGTACGGATGTCGCTGGTCAGCGGCGAATAGTTGACCGCCTGGACGCGGGGCCAGCCGTGCCGCAGCAGAGAACGACGCAGCAGGGTGAGCGCCGAGCGGTTGTCCACGAAGCCGTGGAGGAGGAGGACCGGAGGGTGCTCGGCGGGCGGCCGGGCCGATGGCTTGTTGTGCGAGGTGGCCCGGGTGCGCGGTCCGGGCGTGGCGTCCGTGTCGTCTGCGGAGTCTGCGGAGTCCGTGGTGTCGGCGGCGTCCGCGGCATCCATGGCGTCGGCGGGCGGCGGGGCGGGTGCGGGGGAGTGCTCGCGCTCGGGCAGCATGCCGGTCGGGTAGAGCAGCACATGTCCGGCCAGCAGGGCCAGGTCGATGGCGGTGGCCCGGGCCAGCTCGGCGCTGTGGGTTCGCCAGAGCCGGCTGCCCGGCAGTGACCAGTGGTGGCGGTGGGCCTCGGGCTCGGCGGCCTCCGGCTGCTCGTGGTCGGCTCGGTCTTGTCCGGGCGGCTGAGGGCCGGGGTGCTGAGAGCGGGGTGACTGAGGGCCGGATCGCTGATGGTCGGGCGGCTGAGGGCCGGGCTCGGCCCCCGGACCGGTCTCCGACGACTGGGCGGCCATGGCCCACCTCCCGTCGCGGCGTCGGGAGGTCGACGATGACCTCCGGGCGCGCCCTCGGCGGGAGCCGGAGCGGAGGCCGCACCGCCGTGTCCTGCGGCTGAGGTGCGGCGATACGGCTTCCTGGCTGCGGCTCCTGCGGAACGTGCCGGGCCCACCCGCCGCTCCGGCGTGTCCCGCGCCGGGGAGACCTGGGCGGACCCGACTCTCGGTGAATCTGTCCCCCTGTGTGATTTCCCCCTCCCCGGGTCCCGTAAAACTGACGGGCCCCCGGCGGGGGCGATAACGTTCGTTCACGCTGCGGTGAGCCGACCGGTGCCGCGGCTCACAGACCCGGCCCGCGAGCCGTACGCATGGAGGCAGTCATGGGAGTGTCCGGACCCATCCGCGTGGTGGTCGCCAAGCCCGGTCTTGACGGCCACGACCGTGGGGCCAAGGTGATCGCGCGGGCGCTGCGGGACGCCGGTATGGAGGTCATCTACACCGGGCTGCACCAGACGCCCGAGCAGGTCGTCGACACGGCCATCCAGGAGGACGCCGACGCGATCGGGCTCTCGATCCTGTCCGGCGCGCACATGACGCTCTTCGCGAAGGTGCTTGAGCTGCTCAAGGACCGCGACGCGGCGGACATCAAGGTCTTCGGCGGCGGGATCATCCCCGAGGCGGACATCCCCCCGCTCAAGGAGCTGGGCGTCGCCGCGATCTTCACGCCGGGCACGCCCACCGGCGACGTGGTGACCTGGGTCAACGCGAACGTCCGCCAGCCCGCCGGCGCGTAACCCGCTCCCGCGCGACCCCTGCGGCCGGGCGCGTGCCCGGCTTGTCGCCGAGCCGCGCCCAAGCCGGGGCGCGGCTGAGGTGCGCCCGTGTACGAGGGGTGCGGCTCGGCGCACGCCCGTGTACGAGGGGTGCGGCCCGCGCTCCGCGCGGGTCGGTTGCGCGTGACCGTGGCCCCCTCCGCGCGGAGACATCCGCGCTGGGCGGGCGGTTCGCGCGTGACCGTGGGGGCCCGTCGGCCCGGCTCGGCGCGGTGCGCGTGGCCGTGGTGCGCGTGACCCCGACGGGCGTTGGGCGCAAGTGCGCGGCAGCGGGGGCGGGTTCATCGCGGCGCGCCTTCCTGCTGGGGCGGGCGGAGCTCCGTCAGCATCGCGGCCCGTAGCCGCAGCGTGCCGACCAGGCGCTGGAACGCCTCCGACCAGTACGCGACCGCCCCCGGCGAACCGTCCCGCGGTTCCTCGGCCGCCGCGCTCAGTACGGCGACCTGGTCGGCCGCGTCCGGGTCGAGCGAACGCTCTGCCAGGCCCATCACGCCGCTGAAACTCCACGGGTAACTGCCCGCGTCCCGCGCGATGTCCAGCGCGTCCACCACCGCCCGGCCCAACGGCCCCGACCACGGCACCGCGCACACCCCGAGCATCTGGAACGCCTCCGACAGCCCGTGCGCCGCGATGAACTCGGCAACCCAGTCCGCCCGTTCCCCCGCCGGCAGGATCGCCAGCAGCTTCGCCGGATCGCCGATCGCCGCGACCGGCGCGGCGGACGTGGGCGGCGGGCCGAGCAGCGCCCGCACCCAGGCCGTGTCCCGTTGCCGTACCGCCGCCCGGCACCACGCGGCGTGCAGGTCCGACTGCCACTCGTCCAGCACGGGCAGCGCGATGATCTCCTCCGGCGTACGGCCGCCGAACCGGGCCGGCCACATCGACAGCGGCGCCGCGTCCACCAACTGGCCCAGCCACCAGGAACGTTCGCCCCGCCCGTTCGGCGGCTTCGCGGCCACCCCGTCCCGCTCCATCGCCGGGTCGCAGGCGTACGGTGCCTCGACGGTGATCCCCTCGGGCCCGAGCGACACACAACTGCGGGCCCGGGCCGCCATCCGCCCGGCCAGCGCGGAGTCCGGCAGCGCGGACAGCAACTCGGCAGCCGTCGCCCGCACGTTACGGCTGCGGTCGGTCAACGCCTCCTCAAGGAACGGTTCGTCCGCCGCCGACAGGCCCGTCCGCAGCGCGTCCAGGAACATCAGCCGGTCCTCGGCGCGTTCGCTCCGCCAGGTCGAGGCGAGCAGGGCGAGGGCGCCGGCCGGGTCGCGCAGCCGCAGCCGCGTCAGAAGGGCGATACGTTCGGCGAACAGGCCCTCCTCCCACAGCCGTTGCGGCTCCCCTTCCTCCGTCACGGCCGCGCCGCCGCCCGCGCGCAGGGCGAACTTCCAGTCCGGGTTCAGCCCCGCGAGCCACAGGGCGCGCGGTCCCGCGAGCGCCAGGGCGTCCGCCCGCAGGTCCGTACGGGCCCTGGCGGCGTCCAGCAGCGCGGGCAGCAGCGGCGGCGGAGCGCGGTAGCCCTCCCGGCGGGCGGCCGCCAGCCACTGCGGCAGCAGCTCGGCGAGGTTCGGCGCCGCGCCTCGCCGGGCTCTGGCGCCGTCGGCCGTACGGTCCGCGAGCAGCGCGGCCAGCCGCCGCCGGGCCGCCTGCGGCAACTCGGGTCGCGGGTCCGGCGGGGCGACGGGCGGCCGCTCCCCGGCGACCGCCGGGACGACCCCGGCCCGGCGCCGTACGACCCCGCCCGCCGCGGCGTCCAACAGGCTCTCGGCGGCTTCCTCCGCATCCCCGACCACCCCGGTGGGCCGCCGCCGCTCGGTCCCGAGCAGCGCATTGCCGACGAGGTCGTCCCACGCCACGCTCATCACTTCCCCTTTCATCGCACTGCTCCCCTTCCTCGTCACACCCAGCCCCCGCGCGGTACCAAAACCGCCGCTGTGAGCCCCGCTTCCTCGCCTTCTCCCACCGCGACGCCGCCCCCTGGGCGCGAGCCCCCGGCAACGCGAGCCGCACCCGGCCCCGAACCGCGGCCTCGGCCCGCCACCTCCCTGCGGGAGCCCGGCGCTCCGGTCCGAACCTGCGTGCTTGGCAGCGCTCCCGCTGTCCCCCCTCCGATGCGACGGACCCTCCCCGTCCGGCCCCGCGTTCCCCCCGACGGGAGAGGTGCTTGCCGTGGTCCAGCCCCGCCCCCGAGCCGCAGGGAACTGCCCAACGCCTGGGCTGATCCGGCGGAACGCCCCCGCATCCCGGCCCGGCGGCGCCCAGCCGGCGCCAGCTTCTCCACGCCTGCCCGGGCAGCCTCCCGACTCGCCCGGCGGCGAACCCGCCGCCCCGCCCCGCCCCGGGACAGGCTCGCGTCAGAGAGGCGTGAGCCCGGGGGCCCATGCCGCGAGAGGACGGACGCCCAGGGGGCCGAGTTCGGCGAAGACGGGGACCGGGGCGCCCCCGGAGACGGAGGCGAGCCGCCAGAGCGCGGAGGAGGGCGCCCCGGCAACGGGCACCGCGTCCGGCCCCTCCGCCGAGGCCAACTGCCACCGCCCGCCCCCGGGTATGGGCACCACCCCGGACAACAGCACCGGCCACGCGTCGAGCCAGGGATCGTCGGCCAGCGCCGTACCGTACGACGCGAGGGCCGCCTCGACCTCCACCCCCGACGGCACGCCCCGAGGGACGGTGACCCCGTGCCGCGCCCCGAGCACCGCCCGCAGAGGGAGCGCCGACGGATGGTAGGCGACCTCCGCGTCGACCACCGAGCCCACCGGCAGGGCCAGTTCGGGCGCCCGCCCGGCCGCTCCGAAGGAGAGCAGAAGCGCGAACTTCCCCGACCCCTCCTCGTACAGCCATATCCGCCGCGTGGTCAGCCGCTCGTCCGCCGTGTCGTACTGGCACAGCACCAGCCACTGCCCCCGGACCGTGGGGCCGGCCAGCAACTCCGCGCTGTCGACGGTGAATCCGACCCTCGCCCGTACTGTGTCCGCGAGCGGTCCTGGCAGTCGCTCGCGGCCGAGAAAGCCGCGGGCGAGCAGATGCAGCAGCGCCGTCTCCTCCAGCATCCGCGACGGCCAGTCGCCCCCCGTCGCGACCACCGCCCCCAACTCCCGCACCCGCGAGGCGAGTCCGGGCGCCTGCGCGTCGACCATCCGCGCGGCGATCTCGTCCCACTGCTGATACCCCGCCCGGTCCGCCCCCGCCAGACCGCCCCGCAACAGGTCCGTCAGCCGCTGCTCCAGTTCGGCCGCACCCCCCTCCACCCGGACCGCCCGCCGGTCGGCCCGCCGCTTCGCCGCGTCCGGGTCCGCGGGCCCGGAGGCCCGTGCGGCCGCCCCCGCGACCGCGGCCTCCGTCTTCTTGCGCCGCGCCGCCGTCCACTGCTCCACCCAGTCCGGCTCAGCGGCCGGACCGACCGGCCCGCTCTCGCCCTCCGCCCAGATCAGCAGCAGCGCCAGCGCGTGCTTGCAGGGGAACTTCCGGCTCGGGCAGGTGCAGCGGAACGCCGGCCCGTCCACATCGACGGCCGTCTGATACGGCTTGCTGCCGCTGCCCTTGCACAACCCCCACACCGCTGTCCCCGCCACCCCCGTGCCGGACCACGGCGCGGGCGTCGCGAGCCGCGCGCCCGCCTTGCGTGATGCGGTGTCAGGTGCGAGCGCGAGCACCTGATCCGCTGTCCACCGTGCTTCCGTTTTCATGCCACCGACCGTAGAACGCCCCACTGACAATCGCTCTGACCTGTGCTTATAGCGCTCGGTGACCGATTGTCAGTGGTGGGGTGCACAGTGGAAACCAGCACGGACCGCGGGGGTCCGTGGAGGTGAGTGGGGGAGAGCCATGACCGCAACAGCCAGTGCGGCGCCCGGTGTCGAGCAGGCCCTGCGGCCGCACGCCGAGGACGCGTTCGCGGACGAACTGACCGCGCTCGCGGCCGCCGACGACCGGCCGCGCCCGGCCCGCTGGAAACTCTCGCCGTGGGCGGTCGCGACGTATCTCCTCGGCGGCGCGCTGCCCGACGGGACCGTGATCACCCCGAAGTACGTGGGCCCGCGGCGCATCGTCGAAGTGGCCGTCACCACGCTGGCCACCGACCGCGCGCTGCTGCTGCTCGGCGTGCCCGGCACGGCCAAGACCTGGGTGTCGGAGCATCTCGCCGCCGCGATCAGCGGGGACTCCACGCTGCTCGTGCAGGGCACCGCGGGCACACCGGAAGAGGCGATCCGCTACGGGTGGAACTACGCGCAGCTCCTCACCCACGGCCCGAGCCCGGCCGCGCTCGTGCACAGCCCGGTCATGCGGGCGATGGCCGAGGGCCGGATCGCGCGTATCGAGGAGCTGACCCGTATCCCGGCCGACGTGCAGGACGGGCTGATCACGATCCTGTCCGAGAAGACGCTGCCGATACCGGAGCTGGGCACCGAGACCCAGGCGGTGCGCGGCTTCAACGTGATAGCGACCGCCAACGACCGCGACCGGGGGGTCAACGATCTGTCGAGCGCGCTGCGCCGCCGTTTCAACACGGTGGTGCTGCCGCTGCCCGCCACCGCGCAGGACGAGGTGGACATCGTCTCGCGCCGGGTCGAGCAGATCGGCGGCAGCCTCGACCTGCCCGCCGCGCCGCGCGGCGCGGACGAGATCCGCCGGGTGGTCACCGTCTTCCGCGAGCTGCGCGGCGGCGTCACCGACGACGGCCGCACCAAGCTCAAGTCCCCGTCGGGCACGCTCTCCACGGCCGAGGCGATCTCCGTGGTCACCAACGGCCTGGCCCTGGCCGCCCACTTCGGGGACGGCGTGCTGCGCGCCGGGGACGTCGCCGCAGGCATCCTCGGCGCGGTGGTCCGGGACCCGGCCGCCGACCGGCTGATCTGGCAGGAGTATCTGGAGACGGTCGTCAGGGAGCGGGACGGCTGGAAGGACTTCTACCGTGCCTGCCGTGAGGTGTCGGCATGACGACCCCGACCACCACTCCGCAGGCGACGCGCCCGCCGGGTACCGAGGACGACCTCGTACTGCTGGGCGTACGGCACCACGGCCCCGGTTCGGCCCGCGCGGTGCGGGCCGCGCTGGACGCGTACCGGCCGCAGGCCGTCCTCATCGAGGGCCCGCCGGAGGCCGACGCGCTCACCGCGCTGGCCGCCGACCCCGCGATGCGCCCGCCCGTCGCGCTGCTCGCCCACGTCGTGGACGAGCCGGCCAGGGCCGGGTTCTGGCCCTTCGCCGAGTTCTCGCCCGAGTGGGTGGCGATCCAGTGGGCGGCCAAGGCGGGGGCGGAGATCCGCTTCATCGACCTGCCCGCCGCCCACACGCTCGCCCTGCGGGCCGCGGACGGCACGGAGGCGTCCGAGGCCGGTCCGGAGGACGGAACGGGTGACGGCCCCGACGCGGCCGCCGTACGGATCGACCCGCTCGCCGTCCTCGCCGAGACCGCGGGGTACGACGACCCCGAGCGCTGGTGGGAGGACGCGGTCGAGCACCGCGGCGGCGAGGGGGAGGGGGACGCGCTGACCCCCTTCACGGCGCTGGCCGAGGCGATGACCGCGATCCGGGAGACGTACGGCGACGGCGGCCACGCCCAGGACCCGCTGCGGGAGGCCCATATGCGGCTGCGGGTCCGCGAGGCCCGGCGCGCGTACGACAGGACGGCCGTGGTGTGCGGCGCCTGGCACGTCCCGGCGCTCGCGGCGCGGACCACGGCCACGGCCGATCGGCAGCTTCTCAAGGGCCTGCCCAAGGCGAAGGTCGAGGCGACCTGGGTGCCGTGGACCCACCGCAGGCTGGCCAGGGCCAGTGGATACGGCGCCGGGATCGACTCGCCCGGCTGGTACGGGCACTTGTTCTCCTCGCCCGACCGGCCCGTCACGCGCTGGATGACGAAGGTCGCCGGGCTGCTGCGGGACGAGGACCTGCCGGTGTCCTCGGCCCATGTCATCGAGGCCGTGCGGCTCGCCGACACCCTCGCGGCGATGCGCGGCCGCCCGCTGGCCGGGCTCGGTGAGACCACCGACGCGGTCCGGGCGGTGATGTGCGACGGGTCGGACGTACCGCTGGCCCTGATCCGGGACCGGCTCGTCGTCGGGGATGTGCTCGGCGAGGTGCCGCCGGACGCCCCCGCGGTGCCGCTCGCCCGCGATCTGGCCCGCGAGCAGCGCAGACTGCGCCTCAAGCCGGAGGCGGTCGAACGCGATCTCGACCTGGACCTGCGCAAGGACACGGACGCGGCGCGTAGCCAACTCCTGCACCGGCTGCGGCTGCTCGGGATCGACTGGGGCGAGCCGGTGTCGGCGCGCGGCGGCAAGGGGACGTTCCGGGAGACCTGGCGGCTGCGGTGGGAGCCGGAGGCGGCGATACGGGTCGCCGAGGCCGGCATCTGGGGCACGACCGTGCACTCCGCGGCCACCGCCCGCGCGGAGGACGAGGCGGTGCGGGCCACGGCTCTCGCCGAGGTCACCTCGGTCGCCGAGCGCTGCCTGCTCGCCGGGCTGTCGGACGCGTTGCCCACGGTGATGCGGGCGCTCGCGGACCGCGCCGCCCTGGACGTGGACGTCGCCCACCTGGCCGCGGCGCTGCCCGCGCTGGTCCGCGCGGTCCGCTACGGCGATGTGCGCGGCACGGATTCCGCCGCGCTCGGCCGGGTGGCGGAGGGCTTGGCCCAGCGCATCTGCGTCGGCTTCCCGTCGGCCTGCGTCGGCCTCGACACGGACGCGGCGGCGTCCCTGCGCACGCACCTCCACGAGGTCCACCGCGCGATCGCCCTCCTCCCCTCCGCCCCGGCAACCGCTATCCCGGCCGGGGAGATGGCTTCCGTCCCGTCGGCCCCGGGCCTGCCCGCCAGCCCCGAGTCCGGCGCCGGGGTGGGGGAGGGTGCGTTGGCCGGACCGTCAGCTCTGGTGTTGGTCGGCCTCGATGGGGCCGGAGCCGAGCCGGGCGCGGGTGCCCCCGCGCCCGCCGTCCCGGCCGGGGAGACGGCTTCCGTCCCGTCGGCCCCGGGCCTGCCCGCCGGTACCGAGTCCGGCGCCGGGGTGGGGGAGGGTGCGTTGGCCGGACCGTCAGCTCTGGTGTTGGTCCGCCTCGATGGGGCCGGAGCCGAGCCGGGTACGGCTGCCCCCGCGCCCGCCGTCCCGGCCGGGGAGATGGCTTCCGTGCCGCCGGCCCCGGGCCTGCCCGCCGGCCCCGAGCCCGGCGCCGAAGGTGCAACAACACCCCCGGCCGGTCCGGCGGATGCCGGGTCCGCGCGGGGCGGGGGCTCGGACGCCGTGCTCGCCCCCGCCGGAGGCGAGTTGCGGGAGCGTTGGGCGGGGGTGCTGCGGGGGATCGCCGAGCGGGACGGGGTGATACCCGGGGTGCTGCGGGGCGCCGCCGCGCGGCTGCTCATGGACGACGGGCGGCTGAGCGCGGAGGAGACCGCGCGTCTGATGGGCCTCGCGCTGTCCCCCGGCACCGGCCCGGCCGAAGCGGCCGCGTGGGTCGAGGGCTTCCTCGCCGGCGGCGGCATGCTGCTGGTCCACGACGAGCGGCTGCTCGCCCTCGTGGACGGGTGGCTGACGAGCGTGACCGGGGACGCGTTCACGGATGTACTGCCGCTGCTGCGGCGGACGTTCGCGGACTTCGAGCCCGGAGTGCGCCGCTCGGTGGGCGAGTTGGTGCGCCGTGGGCCCACCGCCGCCCGCCGTCCGGCGGGCACGTCCGGCACCGCCGAAGCCGGGCTGCCCGGCTTCGGCCCCGGCCTCGACCGGACCCGCGCGTTCGCCGCCGACCGGACCGTACGACTACTGCTCAACCGGCCCATGACAACCGCCCTGGAGCCGGCCGACCTTGGGGGTAATGGGAGATGACGGACACCGACGAGCGGCTGCGCCGCTGGCGACTCGTCCTCGGCGGCGGTCAGGCCGACGGCACCGGCCGTGAACTCGCAGGGCGCGACGCGGCGATGGACCGTACGCTCGCCGCCCTCTACGGCAACCGGAGCGGTGATCGGGGCGACCGGACCGCGGACCGCGGCACCGACCGCTCGGCCGGCCTCGGCGGCTCCGCCCCGCAGGTCGCCCGCTGGCTCGGCGACATCCGTACGTACTTTCCCAGTTCCGTCGTTCAGGTGATGCAGCGCGACGCCATCGACCGGCTCGGCCTGTCCGCGCTGCTGCTGGAGCCGGAGATGCTGGAGGCCGTCGAGGCCGACGTGCACCTGGTCGGCACCCTGCTCTCGCTGAACAAGGCGATGCCCGAGACGACCAAGGAGACCGCGCGGGCGGTGGTCCGCAAGGTGGTCGACGATCTGGAGAAGCGGCTCGCCACCCGCACCAGGGCGACGCTGACGGGGGCGCTCGACCGTTCCGCCCGGGTCAACCGCCCCCGGCACCGCGACATCGACTGGGACCGCACGATTCGGGCCAATCTCAAGCACTATCTGCCCGAGCACGGCACGATCGTCCCCGAGCGCCTGATCGGGTACGGCCGCGCCGACCGGGCCGTGAAGAAGGACGTCGTCCTGTGCATCGACCAGTCGGGTTCGATGGCCGCGTCCGTCGTCTACGCCTCGGTCTTCGGCGCCGTGCTCGCCTCGATGCGGTCGATCGACACCAAGCTGGTCGTCTTCGACACCGCCGTGGTCGATCTCACCGAACAACTGGACGACCCGGTCGACGTCCTGTTCGGCACACAGCTCGGCGGCGGCACCGACATCAACCGCGCGCTGGCGTACTGCCAGTCCCTGATCACCCGTCCGGCGGACACCGTCGTCGTCCTGATCAGTGATCTGTACGAGGGCGGGATCCGCGACGAGATGCTCAAACGGGTGGCGGCGATGAAGGCGTCGGGGGTGCAGTTCGTGGCCCTGCTCGCGCTGTCGGACGAGGGCGCGCCCGCCTACGACCGGGAGCACGCGGCGGCGCTTGCGGCCCTGGACGCCCCGGCGTTCGCCTGCACCCCCGACCTCTTCCCCGAGGTCATGGCCGCCGCGATCGAAAAACGCCCGCTGCCGATACCGGACGTGTGAAAGACGTGCGAGAAACGTGAGGAAGGCGATCTGTGACCGTTCTCACCGCTCACATGTGATCTGCGGTTTAGGCCCCCATGGCCCTCGGCGATAACCTGCAAGACGGACATGCCGCGTACTCGGTCACCGTGTGCGCTTCCCTGTGACAGCGCAGTTGCCCTGCCCGTAGCGGCACGCCCCGGCAGACCAGGCAGCGCCGTACATCTGGCGGCAGCCGCCCGCGGGACGCCGAATCCCGGGAAGCATCCGGGGAAAAGCCAGGAACCAGGGAAACCAGGGAAAAGGGAGACGGACGCGCGTGGACCTGTTCGAGTACCAGGCGAGGGACCTCTTCGCCAAGCACGGTGTACCGGTGCTGGCCGGTGAAGTCATCGACACGCCTGAGGCGGCGCGCGAGGTGGCGGAGCGGCTCGGCGGCCGTGCGGTCGTCAAGGCGCAGGTCAAGGTCGGCGGCCGCGGCAAGGCCGGTGGCGTGAAGCTCGCCGCCGACCCGGCCGACGCGGTCGCCAAGGCCGAGGCGATCCTTGGGATGGACATCAAGGGCCACACGGTCCACAAGGTGATGCTCGCCCAGACCGCGGACATCAAGGAGGAGTACTACGTCTCCTTCCTGCTCGACCGCACCAACCGCACCTTCCTCGCCATGGCCTCCGTCGAGGGCGGCGTCGAGATCGAGGTCGTCGCCGAGAAGAACCCCGAGGCGCTGGCCAAGGTCGCGGTCGACGCGATCGAGGGCGTGACCCCGGAGAAGGCCGCCGAGATCGTGGCCGCGGCGAAGTTCCCGGCCGAGATCGCCGACCAGGTCGCCTCCGTGCTCCAGCAGCTGTGGACCGTCTTCATCAAGGAGGACGCGCTGCTCGTCGAGGTCAACCCGCTGGTCAAGACCGGTGACGGCAAGATCGTCGCCCTGGACGGCAAGGTCTCGCTCGACGAGAACGCCGCCTTCCGGCAGCCCGAGCACGAGGCGCTGGAGGACAAGGCCGCCGCCAACCCGCTGGAGGCGAAGGCCAAGGCCAAGGGCCTCAACTACGTCAAGCTCGACGGCCAGGTCGGCATCATCGGCAACGGCGCGGGTCTTGTGATGAGCACCCTGGACGTCGTCGCGTACGCCGGCGAGGCCCACGGCGGCGTGAAGCCCGCCAACTTCCTGGACATCGGCGGCGGCGCCAGCGCCGAGGTCATGGCCAACGGCCTGGAGATCATCCTCGGCGACCCGGATGTGAAGTCCGTGTTCGTCAACGTCTTCGGCGGCATCACCGCCTGTGACGAGGTGGCCAACGGCATTGTTCAGGCCCTCGAACTGCTGAAGTCCAAGGGCGAGGACGTCACCAAGCCCCTGGTCGTCCGCCTGGACGGCAACAACGCGGAGCTGGGTCGCAAGATCCTGTCCGACGCGAATCACCCGCTGGTGCAGCGAGTGGACACCATGGACGGCGCGGCCGACAAGGCCGCCGAGCTGGCCGCGAAGTAAGGGACGAGGACACCGACAACCATGGCTATCTTCCTGACCAAGGACAGCAAGGTCATCGTCCAGGGCATGACCGGCGGCACCGGCATGAAGCACACCCGGCTGATGCTCGCGGACGGCACCAACATCGTCGGCGGCGTCAACCCGCGCAAGGCCGGCACCACGGTCTCCTTCGACCAGGGCGAGGTACCGGTCTTCGGCACCGTCAAGGAGGCCATCGAGGCCACCGGCGCGGACGTGACGGTCATCTTCGTCCCGGAGAAGTTCACCAAGAGCGCGGTCGTCGAGGCCATCGAGGCCGAGATCCCGCTCGCCGTCGTGATCACCGAGGGTGTCGCGGTGCACGACAGCGCCGCGTTCTGGGCGCTCGCCCAGGCCAAGGGCAACAAGACCCGGATCATCGGCCCGAACTGTCCCGGCCTGATCACCCCCGGCCAGTCCAACGCGGGCATCATCCCCGGCGACATCACCAAGCCCGGCCGGATCGGCCTGGTGTCGAAGTCCGGCACGCTGACGTACCAGATGATGTACGAGCTGCGGGACATCGGCTTCTCGTCCGCCATCGGCATCGGCGGCGACCCGATCATCGGCACGACACACATCGACGCGCTCGCCGCGTTCGAGGCCGACCCCGACACCGATCTGATCGTCATGATCGGCGAGATCGGTGGCGACGCCGAGGAGCGGGCCGCGGCCTTCATCGAGAAGAACGTGACGAAGCCGGTCGTCGGCTACGTCGCCGGCTTCACCGCGCCCGAGGGCAAGACGATGGGCCACGCGGGCGCCATCGTCTCCGGCTCGTCGGGCACGGCCCAGGCGAAGAAGGAGGCGCTGGAGGCCGCGGGCGTCAAGGTCGGCAAGACGCCGTCCGAGACGGCTCGGCTCGCGCGGGCGATCCTCGCGGGCTGAGGCAGGCGCCTCGGCTTCACCGTGTGACGGCGTGGGTCCGTACCCCGGAAGGGGACGGGCCCGCGCCGTTCCGGCGTCCGGGGGTCAACGAACCCTGCGGGCCCTGCGGCTCCTGCGGGTGCGTCGACGTGGGGGCGGGCGGGCCGGCCTGGCGCGGCCCGGTGTCCGTCAGGTGCGCGGGCCCGATCGCCACGGCCACGGTGGCCGCCAGCGCGATCAGCCCGGTCGCCGCGAAGACCCCGGCGGTTCGGCGCCGCGCCCCGCGCTCGCTCGCGTCCCGTACGCCCTCGGGCGCTCCCGGCGGCTCCGCCTCCGGGTCCGCGTCGAGCAGCGCGCCCAGTCGTACCGGCAGTTCGGCCTCGTCGGCCAGATCCGGTACGGCCGCGGTCAGCGCCTTCCGCGCCCGGAGGATCCGGCCCGCCGCCGCGACCGTACTGGCCTCGGCCTCGGCCGCCGCCTCCGGCAGGTCGAGCCCGAGCCCGTCGTAGAGCAGCACCGCGCGGCGCTGGGTCGGCGGCAGGTCGAGCAGCGCGGCCTCCAGGGGGCCGTCCGGGGTACGGGGGTGCGGGCGGTGGCCCGGGATCCAGTGCTGCCAGGGCGCGAGCGCGTAGTCGTACGCCGCCGCCCGCACCCAGCCCGCCGGGTCGCTGTCCCCGGCGACCTCGGGCCAGTGCTGCCATGCCTGGTCATAGGCGTGGGCCACGGCCTGGCGGGTGAAGAGGGGGTCGCCGGTGAGGAGTTCGACCTGGCGCAGGAGGGCGGGGGCGCCGCCGCGGTAGAGCGCGTCGAAGGCGGCTTCGGGGGTCCGGGCGGTCTGCGGCGCGCCTGCCGCCTCGCGCGGCGGGGAGGTCCTGGTCGGCGCGGCCGCGCGAGGCTGGGCTTCGCGTGGCGGCGTCTTGGGCGGCGGGTCGGCTTTGCGCGGCGGGGCTTCGCGCGAGGGCGCCTTGGCCGTCGTGGTCTTGGGCGGGCCGGCCTTGAGCGTCCTGCCTTCGCGCGGCGTCGCCGTACGCGAGGTGGACTTGGGCGGCACGGCTTTCGTCGTCGTGCCCTCGCGCGGCGCGGGCTTGGGCGTGGCGGCCTTGAGCGGCGTGTCCCCGCGGGCGGTCGGTTTCGCCGTTGCGCCCTCGCGTGGTGCGGGCTTGGGTGGCGCGGCTTTTGTCGTCGTGTTTCGGTGCGGCGCGGGCTTGGGCGTGGGGTTCTTACGCGGAGTGGCCTTGCTCGGCGGGCCCTTGCGCGGTGGGGCCGGCGGCGGGGGTCCGGGCGGGGCCGGGGGTTCGGCCGGTACGGGCGGCGGCGCGGGCATGGCCGCGACAGGACGGTACGTACGCGGCAGTACGTGCGCGGCGGCGGGGAGGGTGACCCGGGCCGCCGGAGCCGTGGCGGACGCCGCAGCACCGGGCTTGCGCGGCGGCGCGGCCACTCCCGGCTTGCGCGCCCGCGCCCCCTTGCGCCGCTTCTGCGACTTCCTGCGGGCGGTCATCGGGGCGTCCCGGGGTCGGGCCTCGTACCGGCATTTCCGTATGAGCCGTCGATCGGTAGAGATGACGATCGGAAAAAAGCACACATAAGCCCCATCATGAACGACACGACGACTTTCCGCCCGCTGCCGGGGCAAAACGGGTGTTGTTGGCACGATGGGGGGTCGTGACGCACACGAGCGAATCCGCAACGGCCCCCGTACCGCCGCCCGACCCTCCCGAGACCGGAGCCGGAGCCGGAGCCGTAACCGGGCCCGAGCCCAGGTCCGAGCCCGAGTTCGACTCCGAGCCCGAGGAGGCGGCAGGGGCGAGAGCGGCGTGGCCCGCCGTCCGGGCGTCCGCCTTCGCCGGGGGGATGTCCGCGGCCGGGCTCGGGCTCGGGGCGGTCATCACGGTGGTCCTGCTGCTGTGGATGAGTTCGCCCTTCCCCGAGAGCGGGCTCGGCGGGGCGCTGCACATCGGCGCCGGGCTGTGGCTGCTCGCGCAGGGCGCCGAACTCGTACGGACCGGCACGCTGTCCGGCGACCCGGCGCCGGTCGCCGTCACCCCGCTGCTGCTCAGCGCGTTGCCCGCGTGGCTGCTCTACCGAGGTACGGCGTCGGTGGTCACCGAGGCCGACCCGGAGGACCCCCGCGAGGCGGCGCTGGTGGCCGGGCGGGTACTCGGCGGGTACCTCGTGGTGGCCGCGGTCGTGGTGGGCTGGGCGGCCGGCGGGTCCTTGCGGGTGAACGTGCTCACCGCGCTCTACGTGCTGCTGTTCGCGGCGGTCGCCGCCGGGGCCGGGGCGTGGAAGGGGTGCGGGCGGCCGGCGTTCTTCGGGGCGGTCGGGGAGGAGATCGGGGCGGCGCTGCGGGGGGCCGGGATCGCCGGCGGGGTGCTGCTCGCGGGCGGGGCGCTGCTCGGCGCGGTGTCGCTCGCGTGGCACGCGGGGGCGTCGGGGCGGACGTACGCGCAGCTCAGTGGGCCCCTCGTGGGACGGTTCGCGGTCCTGCTGCTCGCGGTCGCGCTCGTGCCGAACCTGGCGGTGTGGGCGGCTTCGTACGGGCTCGGCGTCGGGTTCTCGGTGGGGGTCGGCAGTGCGGTGGGCCCTGCGGGCGCTTCGGGGTACGGGTTGCTGCCGGCGTTTCCGCTGCTGGCCGCGTTGCCCCAGCCGGGGGTGGGCGGCTGGGTCGGGTGGGTCACGCTCGTGGTGCCCGGTGCCGCGGGGGGCGTCATGGGGTGGTGGGCCGGGGGTCGGGGGTGGGCCGTGTGGCGTACGGTCCGGGTCGTGGCGGGGGCGGGGGTTGTGTGCGGGTGCGGGTTCGCTGTGCTCGCTGCGTGGTCGGGTGGGGCGCTCGGTACGGGGACGCTCGCCCGCTTTGGGCCGACGTGGTGGCTCGCGGGGCCCGCGGCCCTCGCGTGGACCGTGGCGGTCGCCCTCCCCACGTCCCTCCTCACCCGCGTGGCCCCGCGATGCCGCCCCCTATGGAACGCGGCACTCCGCTTTCTCCCCCACGCCTGACGCCTGCGGCGCGCGTCACGGGTTGCCAACGGGACCGCCCACCGGGGCGTGCCGACGTGCCCCTTCTCTCCGCCGTCGCGGCGGGACGCGGGTTGGCGCGTCTCGGCGGTGCCGTGCTTGCCGGTCCGGGCGGTTCGGCGCCGCCGGGTCGCGTCGTGTGTCGTCTCGCCGTCGCGGCGGAAGGAAGTTGCCCTGCGGGCAACGGGGCTGTGGTCGAGCCTGCGGCCAGGCGGTTGAGGCGAGGGGGTGCGTGCCGGACGCGCACCCCGTTGCCGCCGCCGCGGCGGGACGCGGGGACCTGCCGGTTCGGCGGTGCCGTGCTGCCGGTCCGGGCGGTTCGGCGCCGCCGGTTCGCGTCGTGTGCCGTCCCGCCGTCGCGGCGGAAGGAAGTTGCCCTGCGGGCAATGGCCCCTGGTGGCTGGCGCCGCCGGCGGGGTGGGGCAGCGGGTCGCCCCTGTGGCCAGGCGGCGCCGTTGCCTTGGGCAACAGGGGTGAGGGGGTGCCGGCGCGCGCCTTCTCTCCGCCGCGGCGGCGGGACGCGGGTTGCCGGTTATCGGCGGTGCCGTGCTGCCGGTTCGGCGCCGCCGGTTCGCGTCGTGTGCCGTCCCGCCGTTGCGGCGGAAGGAAGTTGCCCTGCGGGCAATGGCCCCTGGTGGCTGGCGCCGCCGGGGCGGCGGGGTGGGGCAGCGGGTCGCTCCTGTGGCCAGGCGGCGCCGTTGCCTTGGGCAACAGGGGTGAGGGGGTGCCGACGCACCCCTTCTCTCCGCCGCCGCGGCGGGACGCGGGTTGGCGCGTCTCGGCGGTGCCGTGCTGCCGGTCCGGGCGGTTCGGCGCCGCCGGGTTGCGTCGTGTGTCGTCTCGCCGTCGCGGCGGCAAGAAGTTGGGCAACGGCACCTGCCGGGCGTCCGCCCCCGGCCGTCGGGGGCGTGCCGACGTGTGCTCTTCCGCCCCGGCGGCAAGAAGCGCCCGGGCCCCGGGGGCGGGCCGGGGACGGCCTAGTCGTGGAGGGCGGGGAGGTCGCGGAGGGGGCCCGGGAGGAGTTTTTGGCAGGCATGGGAGGCCGGCGCCGTCAACGCGTCCGCCTTGCACGCGTAGTAGTCGCGGTACGCGAAGTGGAAGCTGTACGTCGCCGCCACCACCGCCAGCGCGAGCGCACTCGTCACGATCCCGCTCCACACCGCCGTACGGAACGACCGCTGCGCCTCCGGCCCCGGCGCCGGCGGCGCCGGCCGCGGGCTCTGCGCCGCCTCCGCCAGCGCGGAAGC
This sequence comes from Streptomyces sp. NBC_00223, assembly GCF_036199905.1. Lineage (NCBI taxonomy): Bacteria > Bacillati > Actinomycetota > Actinomycetes > Kitasatosporales > Streptomycetaceae > Streptomyces > Streptomyces sp. NBC_00223. Next base: position 5,247,068 of record NZ_CP108109.1, read on the forward strand.
CGCCGCCGCCCGCGCCGCCGCACGGTCCGCCGGGGACATCCGCAGCGCGCTGATCCCCCAGTAGAGCGCCAGCGCCCCGAGCAGCAGACCGACCGCGGTCCACCCGAGGAGCGCGAAGATCAGCCCCCACCCGCCGCACACCAGGGCGTAACGCGACCGCCGGTGCGCCGGATCCGTCGGGTCGAAGCGCGGCCCCGTGCCCTGCGGCCCGCTCGGCCCCTGCCCGCCGCCCTCCGGCCGCCGGGCGAAGGGGTCCGGCCGCCCGGACTGCGGCTGCTGGCTGCTCCACTGGCTGCCCCACGCGGTAGGCGCCCCGGACGGTGCCGCGGACGGCGGCCCGGAAGGAGCCCCGTCCGTAGACCCCTCGGTCCCGGCCCCCGGCTCCTCCGGCTGCCGCGGCTGCCACGGCCGGTCCTCCGCCCCCTCGGGCGGAGGCGCGAACGGGTTGTCCCGCTGATCGCCCTCGGGCGCGCGCAGCACGAGATGATTGCGTTCGCTGCTCATGATGTGATGCGCCATCCCCTTGGGCTCGACTCCTCGTAGCGAGTAGCTGACACGTGCTTTCAGGTCGCTCTGACTCGCGCACCGGGGGCGCGCGGAGTCCCGCTCTCTCGGCAGACGCTACCGTCCGCGCGCTCCCCCGTCCCGTGGGGGCTGTCCGTAGTGCCGGTATCGTTGCTGACGGACGGCGGCCTCGTAGGGTTCCCCGGAATCCGAGCGGCCCCCTTCTCGTACGATCATCCAACATCCAGTACCGCCCCGAGAGAGCCCCCGCCAGTGGCCCCCCGTACCCCCGCCCGCCTTGTCGTCCTCGTCTCCGGTTCGGGTACGAACCTGCAGGCGCTGCTCGACGCCATCGACAACGACCCCTCCTACGGCGCCCGGATCGTCGCGGTCGGCGCCGACCGCGACAACATCGCCGGGCTGGAGCGCGCCGAGCGCGCCGGACTGCCCACCTTCGTCGTCAGGGTGAAGGACCACGAGGACCGGGCCGCCTGGGACCGGGCCCTCACCGCGGCGACCGCCGGGTACGAGCCCGACCTCGTGGTCTCGGCCGGTTTTATGAAGATCGTCGGCAAGGAGTTCCTGGCCAGGTTCGGGGGGCGGTTCATGAACACGCACCCCGCGCTCCTGCCGAGTTTCCCCGGTGCGCACGGCGTGCGCGACGCGCTCGCGTACGGCGCGAAGGTGACCGGGTGCACCGTCCACTTCGTCGACGACGGCGTCGACACCGGCCCGGTCATCGCCCAGAGCGTGGTCGAGGTCCGGCCGGACGACACGGAAGAAGCGCTCCACGAGCGCATCAAGGAAGTCGAGCGAGGACTGCTCGTCGACGTTGTGGGGCGGCTGTCGCGCGACGGCTACCGCATTGAGGGACGAAAGGTACTGATTCCGGCATGAGCGCCGAGCGCAGCACGCAGAACGACGGCACGAAGCGGCCCTTCCGCCGCGCGCTGATCAGCGTCTACGACAAGACCGGCTTGGAGGAGCTGGCCCGCGGCCTGCACGACGCGGGCGTCGAGCTGGTGTCGACCGGCTCGACCGCCGGGCGGATCGCCGCCGCCGGCCTGCCGGTGACGAAGGTCGAGGAGCTGACCGGCTTCCCGGAGTGCCTGGACGGCCGGGTCAAGACGCTGCACCCCAAGGTGCACGCGGGCATCCTCGCCGACCTGCGGCTCGACGACCACCGCCGACAGCTCGACGAGCTGGGCGTACGGCCGTTCGAGCTGGTCGTGGTGAACCTCTACCCCTTCCGCGAGACGGTCGCCTCGGGCGCGAGCGACGACGAGTGCGTCGAGCAGATCGACATCGGCGGCCCCTCGATGGTCCGCGCCGCCGCGAAGAACCACCCGAGCGTCGCGGTGGTCACCAGCCCCGACCGGTACGCGGACGTACTCGCCGCGGCCACCGACGGCGGCTTCGACCTCACGACCCGCAAGCGGCTGGCCGCCGAGGCGTTCGCGCACACGGCCGCGTACGACGTGACCGTCGCCTCCTGGTTCGCCGAGGGCTACGCGGCCGACGACAGCGGCTTCCCCGCGTTCACCGGCGGCACGTACACCCGTCAGCACACCCTGCGCTACGGCGAGAACCCGCACCAGGGCGCGGCGCTCTACGTCGACGGCAGCGGCACGGGCCTGGCGGGCGCCGAGCAGCTGCACGGCAAGGAGATGTCGTACAACAACTACACGGACACCGAGGCCGCGCGCCGGGCCGCGTACGACCACGAGCAGACCTGCGTGGCGATCGTCAAGCACGCCAACCCGTGCGGGATCGCGGTGGGCGCGGATGTCGCCGAGGCGCACCGCAGGGCGCACGCCTGTGACCCGCTGTCGGCGTACGGCGGTGTGATCGCGGTCAACCGGCCGGTGTCGGTGGCGATGGCCGAGCAGGTCGCGGAGATCTTCACCGAGGTGATCGTCGCCCCGGCGTACGAGGACGGCGCCGTCGAGGTGCTGGCCCGCAAGAAGAACATCCGGGTGCTGCGCTGCCCCGACGCGCCCGGGGCGGTGACCGAGCAGCGGCCGATCGAGGGCGGTGTGCTGGTCCAGGTCAAGGACCGCCTCCAGGCCGAGGGCGACGACCCGACCACCTGGACGCTGGCCACCGGCGACCCGCTGCCCGAAGAGGAGCTGGCCGAGCTGGCGTTCGCCTGGCGCGCCTGCCGGGCCGTGAAGTCCAACGCGATCCTGCTCGCCAAGGGCGGCGCCACGGTCGGCGTCGGCATGGGCCAGGTCAACCGGGTCGACTCCGCGAAGCTCGCGGTCGAGCGGGCGGGCGCCGAGCGCGCCGCGGGCTCGTACGCGGCCTCCGACGCGTTCTTCCCGTTCCCCGACGGGCTGGAGGTGCTGACCGCCGCGGGCGTCAAGGCCGTGGCCCAGCCCGGTGGTTCGATCCGCGACGAGGCGGTCGTGGAGGCCGCGCGCAAGGCGGGCGTGACGATGTACCTCACCGGTACGCGGCACTTCTTCCACTGATCCGCGCCCGGTAGCGACGCGAGACGGCCGGAGGCCGCACCCCCTGAGCAACGGGGGTGCGGCCTCCAGGTCGTACCGGGCTAAGGACCCGGCCGGGTCGGTCAGGACCGGTCCTTGATGACCACCGTGTGCACGATCTTGTCGGTGAAGGTCTGGTTCTTGTTGTCCCACAGCGGCCACAGGTAGCCGAGGTAGCAGGCGGCACCGTCCACCACGTGCAGCAGTCGGCGGCCGAAGGCGAGGCCGAAGCCCAGCGTGGCGCCGTCGTACTCCTTGAGCAGCCGGATGCCGACGATCCGCTTGCCGGGGGTCTGGCCCGTCTTGCCCTCGCGGTAGCAGAGGTAGAGGGCGGCGATCAGGGAGAGCACGGCGCCGATGGCGATCAGCCCGAGAGCGCTGCCCGGGAGGTCCGGGGTCGGGCAGTCGGCCGAGGAAGTGCCCGCGCGGTCGCAGGCGTCCTGCGCGTCGATGAACTTGCTGATGAACTGCACATATCCGGCCATGATGAGGCCGATCGGTATGAGCATGAACATCAGGCCGTCGAGCAGTGTCGCACCCACCCGGGCGCCCCAGCTCGCCAGCGGTGGCATGCCGGGCGGCAGGCCGTTCTGCGGGTAGTAGGGCGTGGGACCGCCGGGCGGCTGCGGATAGGCGGCGTAAGGGTCCGGCTGGCCGCCGTACGGTCCCTGCTGCGGATACGAGGGCTGCTGCGGATAACCGTACGGCTGCTGCGGCGGCGGACTGCCGTACGGCTGCTGCGGCTGGCCGCCGTAGGGGTTCGCGGGGTCGGGGGGCTGGGTCACGTGCGGCATCCTTTGGGCGGGGACGGGCGTTTCCGGGGACGCGGCACATCGTGGGGCCCCGGCCGGGTGGTACGCAAGGGACAATGTTGTCCGGCGCCGGCGGACGGTCCGCGTCCGGGGTGCGGGCGGTCCCGGTCCGGTCCCGGCGGGCGGGCGTTGTCCGGGGTGCGGGCGGATTGGTCGGGCGCGGTGCGGATCGGCGAGTATGGGGGGCATGACCGCCCAGATTCTCGATGGCAAGGCCACGTCCGCCGCGATCAAGGCCGAGCTGACCGCACGCGTCCAGGCCCTCAAGGCCCGCGGGATCACCCCCGGCCTCGGCACCCTGCTGGTCGGTGACGACCCGGGCAGCAAGTGGTACGTCGCGGGCAAGCACCGCGACTGCGCCCAGGTCGGCATCGGCTCGATCCAGCGCGAACTCCCCGCGACCGCCACCCAGGACGAGATCGAGGCGGTCGTCCGCGAGCTGAACGACAACCCGGAGTGCACCGGCTACATCGTGCAACTCCCGCTCCCCAAGGGCATCGACACCAACCGCGTGCTGGAGCTGATGGACCCGGCCAAGGACGCCGACGGTCTGCACCCGACGAACCTCGGGCGGCTGGTGCTCAACGAGACCGGCCCGCTGCCGTGCACCCCCAACGGCATCGTGGAGCTGCTGCGCCGGCACGGCGTGGAGATCAACGGCGCCCATGTGGTGGTGCTCGGGCGCGGTATCACCGTCGGGCGGTCGATCGGCCTGCTGCTGACCCGCAAGTCGGAGAACGCCACGGTGACCCTGTGCCACACCGGCACCCGCGATCTGTCGGCGCAGATCAGGCAGGCCGACATCGTCGTGGCAGCGGCCGGTGTGCCGCACCTGGTCAAGCCGGAGGACGTCAAGCCGGGCGCGGCCGTCCTGGACGTGGGCGTCAGCCGGGACGAGCACGGGAAGATCGTCGGCGATGTGCACCCGGGCGTGGCCGAGGTCGCCGCCTGGCTGTCGCCGAACCCCGGCGGGGTCGGCCCGATGACCCGCGCGCTGCTGCTGCAGAACGTGGTGGAGGCCGCCGAGCGCGCCGCCGAGGGCCTGGCGGCGGACCGTGTCGGCTGAGACCCCCGCGGCCCCGGCCGCGGGTCCCGGCCGCGAGGGCCGCGAGGGCCGCGAGAGTCGTGAAGGCCGCGAGGGACGCGAGTCCGGCCGGGCGTACGCGGGCCGGCACGAGCGCGGGCGCGGGGCGCCCAGGACCACCGCGCGGCCCGAGGGCGGCGGGCGCGCCGCGGGCGCGGACGCCCCGGCGCCCGCCCGGCAGTGGCCGATCCTGCTGGTCATCGCCGGTGCGATCATCGGTCTGATCGTCACGGCGACCGGCGCATTTCGGCCGGGTACGCTCACGGTCGGCGCCTCGCTGCTGGTCGGCGCGGTGCTGCGGTGGAGCCTGACGGCGGTCGGCATGCTCGCGGTCCGCAGCCGCTTCACCGATGTGATCACCTACGGGGTGCTCGGCCTCGGAATCGTGCTGTTGGCGCTGATGGCGCAGCCGGACCCGCTGATCCGCATCCCGTTCCTGGAGGACATCATCCACTTCTCGGTGCGGTGACGGACGCGGACGTCGGCGGCCATCCGCGGTGACGGACGCGGTCGTCGGCGGACGTAGGCGGTGCCGAGCCGATCGTCGTACGACGCGCCTATAGCAGGTCGTACGGCCTTGCGGTGTCCTGTCCGGAAAGTCCTCCGGATGGGGCACTGGCGTTCTAGCGTGGCTCTCGGAACGAGTGCCGAACGGACGCGAGGGGTAAGGCGTGGGGCAGTGGGAGCCGTTGGCGGACCGCATCCCGCTGGATGTGCGGCGGCTCGCCACGCAACTGCGGCGGATGAAGGACCGCGGTGGGCTGACGGTACCGGCGCTCGCGGCGCGCACCGCGCAGCCCGTCGAGACCTGGACGCGGGCGCTGGCGGGCCGGGCGGTGCCGCCGCTGGACGCGGTGGAGGTGCTCGCGCAGATCAGCGGCGCGGACTACGACCGGATCGGCGCGCTGTGGCGGCTGGCGGAGAAGGCCCAGGCGGGAGCCGGCGACCGGGTGCCCGGTCGGCCGCTGCCGCACCCCGATCCGCTGGACCCGCTGGGGGCGGAGGACGGGTTGCCGGGGCGCCGCCGCAATGTGCTGGTGCTGGCCGTGGTGGCGCTGCTGGCCGCCGGCGCGCTGGTGGGGGTGCTGCTCACGGCGGGCCGGAGCAGTGGCGGCCCGCCCGAGGAGGACGCGGCGCCGACCGTCTCGGGACTGCCCTCGGCCTCGGGTCCGACCTCCCCGCCCCTCGGCGGGACCGCCGGTGGCCGTGCGCCGGGCGTGACGGGCGCCGAGGCCCCGGAGCCGGACGACACGCCCAAGGACCGGCCGTCCGCGGCGATGGGCTCGGCGTCGCCGTCGGCGGCGCCAGGGGCCGGGCACACGACGGCTGCGAGCGCGGGACACGCGACCCCGACCGACGGCGCCACGGCGACGACCCCGGCCGGAGGCACGGGCGGAGGCTCCGACGGCGGGCCGGACGGCGGTACGGGCGAGGGGAGCACCCCGGACAGCGGTACGACCTCGGCGCCGGCCACCGACCCGGCCACGGCGACCCCCAGCCCCACCCGCACCGGCCTGTGCCTCTCCCTGCCCATCCTGGGCATCTGCCTCGGCTGAGACGCGAGGCCCGGGCAGTACGGGTCCGGACGGTACGGGCCTGGGCGTACGGGTCCGGGCTGTACGGTCCCGGCGGCGCGCGCGGGCCGGCCGGGCGTGGCATACCTCCCGACCTACCGGCGCGGGCATCTGCCTCGGCTGAGACGCGAGGCCCGGGCGATACGGGTCCGGACGGTACGGGTCTGGGCTGTACGGTCCCGGCGGCGCGCGCGGGCCGACCCGCCGTGCGTACCTCCCGACCCACGGGCACGCGCTCGGCGATACGCCGCCGGTGGCGGCCGGGCCGCGACCCACGGTGACCGGGGCCACACGACCTCGGGTGAGCGCCGGGGCCCGCGCGCGATAGCCTGGCGACTGGCTCTCTTGACGCCGAGAGATCCACGTTAGGGGCCGCCTGGGCCACTGCCGGGGCGACCGTAACCCGCAGCAGGAAAAGGCCAGGAGAAGGCATGACTCGCACTCCCGTCAACGTCACCGTCACCGGAGCGGCCGGCCAGATCGGCTACGCCCTCCTCTTCCGCATCGCCTCGGGCCACCTGCTCGGCGCGGACGTGCCGGTGAACCTCCGGCTGCTGGAGATCCCGCAGGGCCTCAAGGCCGCGGAGGGCACGGCCATGGAGCTGGACGACGCCGCCTTCCCGCTGCTGCGCGGCATCGACATCACCGACGACCCGAACGCGGCCTTCGACGGCGCCAACGTCGCTCTGCTGGTCGGCGCGCGCCCGCGCACCGCCGGCATGGAGCGGGGCGACCTGCTGTCGGCCAACGGCGGCATCTTCAAGCCGCAGGGCAAGGCGATCAACGACCACGCGGCGGACGACATCAAGGTGCTGGTCGTCGGCAACCCGGCGAACACCAACGCGCTCATCGCGCAGTCCGCGGCCCCGGACGTACCGGCCGAGCGCTTCACCGCGATGACCCGCCTGGACCACAACCGGGCGATCGCGCAGCTGGCGAAGAAGACCGGCGCGCAGGTCTCCGACATCAAGCGCCTCACCATCTGGGGCAACCACTCGGCGACCCAGTACCCGGACATCTTCCACGCGGAGATCGCGGGCAAGAACGCGGCCGAGGTCGTCAACGACGAGCAGTGGCTGGCCGAGACGTTCATCCCGACCGTCGCCAAGCGTGGCGCGGCCATCATCGAGGCCCGCGGCGCCTCCTCCGCCGCGTCGGCCGCGTCCGCCGCGCTGAACCACGTGCACACCTGGGTCAACGGCACCGCCGAGGGCGACTGGACCTCGATGGGTGTCGTCTCCGACGGCTCCTACGGCGTCCCGGCCGGGCTGATCTCGTCCTTCCCGGTGACCACGAAGGACGGCGCGTTCGAGATCGTCCAGGGCCTGGACATCAACGAGTTCTCGCGGACCCGGATCGACGCGTCCGTCAAGGAGCTGGAGGAGGAGCGCACCGCGGTGCGTGACCTCGGTCTGATCTGATCCGTTCCACGCCTTGTCGGTAAGGGGCCCCGCCCATGGGTGGGGCCCCTTACCCGTGGGTCGGCCCGCCGCCGAGCCCTTGAGACGGTCGGCTCATCCGCTCACCGGCTCGTACGATCACCCGTTCAGCACCTCGCACAGCAGATCCAGCGCGGTGCCGAACGCGTGCTCCGGCGGGGTGCCGTAGCCGATCACCAGGGCGGGCGGGGCATCGGGCGGCGCGCCGAAGACCGGCAACCCCGTGACGGCCAGACCGCGTCGGTGGGCCCGGTCGACGACCGCCGTCAACGGCCCGGCCTCCGGCGGGAGTTCGAGCACCGCGTGCAGTCCCGCCGCGATCCCCGACACCCGTACCCGCGGCGCCCGCGCGGCGAGCGTCGCCACCAGCCGGTCCCGGCGCGCCCGGTAGCGCAGCCGCATTCCGCGGACATGCCGGTCGTACGCCCCCGAGGCGATGAACTCCGCGAACGTCAACTGGTCCAGCACCGGCGAGTGGTGGTCGGCCATCCGCTTCTCCCGGATCACCGCCTCCATCAGCGACGGCGGCACGGCGATCCACGCCAGCCGCAGCCCCGGCGCCAGGCTCTTGCTCGCCGTGCCCGCGTACACCACATGGTCGGGCGCGAGCCCTTGCAGCGCCCCCACGGGTTGCCGGTCGTAGCGGAACTCCCCGTCGTAGTCGTCCTCGACGATCAGCCCGCCGGTCTCCCGGGCCCACGCGGTGACGGCGGTACGGCGGGCGGGGGACAGCCGTACCCCGGTCGGGAACTGGTGGGCGGGCGTCAGCAGCGCCGCCGAGACCTCCGCGTCCAGGTCCTCGACCCGGGCGCCGTCCGCGTCCAGCGGCAGCGTCACCGTCTCCAGACCGGCGGCCGCGAGCAGCGCGCGGTTGTCGGGGAAGCCCCGCGACTCCACCGCGACCCGGCGGGCTCCCCGGCCGCGCAGCACCCGGGCCAGCAGTCCGACCGCCTGGACGAACCCCGTGCAGATCACGATCAGTTCGGGGTCGGCACGCACCCCGCGGACCCGGGCGAGATACCCGGCGAGCGCCGTCCGCAGCTCGGGCCGCCCGCGCGGGTCGGAGTAGCCGAAGGCCTCGCTCGGCGCCGCCGTCAGCGCCCGCCGGGCGGCCGCCGCCCACGCGGTGCGCGGAAAGGAGGACAGATCGGGGGAGCCCGGCCACAGCGAGTACGGCAGCGCGATCGCGTCCGGCACCAGCTCGGCCGGCCCGGCCCCCGGCGGGTCGGGACGGCGGAGCGGGGCCACGGGCGTACGGGGAGCCGGGCGCGGGGCCACGGTGGTGCCGGAGCCCTGTCGCGCGGTCAGCCAGCCCTCGGCGACGAGCTGCCCGTACGCGTCGGCGACGGTGTTGCGGGCCAGCCCGAGGTCGCGGGCCAGTTCCCGGCTCGACGGCAGCCGCGAGCTGGGGGCGAGCCGCCCCTCGCGCACGGCCTCGCGCAGCGCCGCCTCAAGCCCGGCCCTGGCCCCGGCGCCGGGGGTCGCGGCGCGGGCGGCGGCGAGGTCGAGCAGCAGGTCGTAACCGGCGGCGCGGTCGCCCCGAGCGGTCCGGTCGTCCTGAGTGGCCCGGTCGTCCATGGGTCAAGTGGACCACAGCGGCAGGCCACTTCGGGGCTAGCTTGGGCTCATGACGACCACAGAAACCGTCGCTCCCCCGGCCCGGCGGATCAACCTCATGGACCGCGCGCCCGACTTCTACCAGGCGATGTTCGCGCTCGACAAAGCCGCCTCGCTCGGACTCGACCCCGCCGTACGCGAGCTGGTCCGCATCCGGGCGTCGCAGCTCAACGGGTGCGCGTACTGCGTCGACAAGCACACCGCGGACGCCCGGGACCTCGGGCTGTCAGACCAGAAGCTGCACGGACTGACGGTCTGGCGCGAGACGCCCTTCTTCACCGCACGGGAGCGGGCCGCGCTCGCCCTGGCCGAGGAGGTCACCGCACTCGGCGCCCACGGGGTCCCCGACGCGGTCTACGACGAGTCGGCCCGGCTCTTCGACGAGGACGAGCTGCCGCGGCTGATCGCGATGTGCGTGACGATCAACGCCTGGAACCGGATCGGCGTCACCTGCCGGCTCTCCCCGGCGATCCGGGCGTAGCGGGCGACTGCGACGGGCCGCCCTCGCCGAACCGGGCCAGCGCGAGCGCGCCCAGCACGGCCAGCGCGAAACCGGCGACGGCCACCGGGGCCCAGCCCGCGCGGGTACGGTCGCCCAGCGCGACCACGCCGACCAGGGCGGGGCCGACCGTCTCGCCGATCACCATGCCCGCGGTGGCCACCGTCACGGAGCCGCTTTGCAGCGCCGAGGTCAGCAGCAGGAAGGCGGTCCCACCGCCGACGAGCAGGGCGTACGCGGCCGGGTTCGTGAACAGCCCGGTCGGGGTCAGCCGGTCCAGCAGCCGTACGGCCAGCTCGACGATGCCGAAACCGAAGCCCGCGCCCAGGCCGAGGACCGCGGCGCGGGACCGCTGCGGCAGCCTTCCGGCGGCGGCGCCGGCCGCCAGGACCGCGAGCGCGGCGGCGAGGACGCCCCAGCGCAGCTCCGGGTCGCCGTGGGAGTCGCCCGAGTGGCCCGCGGCGAGGCCGAGCAGGGCGAGGCCGCCGCAGACGACCGCGACGGCGGACCATTCCTTCCCGGCGAGCCGGGCGTTCAGCAGACGGGCGGCGGTCACGGCCGTCACGGCGAGGCTCGCGGCCAGGGCGGCGCCGACGGCGTAGATCGGCAGGGAGCGCAGGGCGATGAGCTCCAGGGCGAAGCCGAGGATGTCGAGGGCGAGGCCGGCGAGGTACGGGCCCTGGCGCATGGCCCGGGCCAGGAGGCCGGGGTCCACGCCGGATCCGCTGCCCGGGGCGGTGGCGCGGGTGGCCAGGGCTTGGAGGACGGTGGCCACGCCGAAGCAGGCGGCTGCGCCGAGCGCGGTGAGCATTCCCGTAAGCACGGGGGTGACTTTACGGGGGGCTTGAAGTGGTGCCGCGCCGTATTCGGGTGCACGTCCGTGCGGGGTTGCCCGCGCCTGGCGGCGCGGGGTGTTTCCCCGCCCGCACCACCCGTGCAGCATCGATTTCGGCTGCCGGTCCTCCCGTGGGGGTGCGCCACCGTCGGCGGCTGCCGCGCCGTCTCCGGGGTGAGTGCGGGCGAGAGCGCCCGGCCCAGCCGGGGCGTGCGAGTACGAGGCCGCCTGCGGGCTCCCGTGGGGGTGCGCCACCGTTGGCGGCTGCCGCGCCGTCTCCGGGGTGGGTGCGGGCGAGAGTGCCCGGCCCCGCCGGGTCGTGCGAGCGCGACACCGGCTTCGGGTCTCCCCGTGGGGGTGCCGCGCCGTTGGCGGCTGGCGCTGTCCCTATTGGGCCAGTACCTCGCGGAGCTTGGTGAGGGACCAGTCGAGGTCCTGCTTTGAGATGACCAGGGGTGGGGCGAGGCGGATGGTGGAGCCGTGGGTGTCCTTGACCAGGACGCCGCGGGTGAGGAGGCGTTCGGAGATCTCGCGGCCCGTGCCGAGGGTGGGGGCCACGTCGACGCCCGCCCACAGGCCCCGGCCCCGTACCGCAGTGACCGCTCCCGTGGCGGTCAGCGCGGCCAGTTCCGCGTGGAGGTGGTCGCCCAGTTGGGCGGCCCGCTCCTGGTACTCCCCGGTCCGCAGCATCGCGATCACCTCAAGGCCCACCGCGCACGCCAGCGGGTTCCCGCCGAAGGTGGACCCGTGCTCGCCGGGACTGAAGACCCCGAGGACCGCCGCGGAGGAGACCACCGCCGAGACCGGTACGACCCCGCCGCCGAGCGCCTTGCCCAGCACGTACATGTCCGGCACGACGCCCTCGTGCTCGCACGCGAACGTACGGCCGGTGCGGCCGAGACCGGACTGGATCTCGTCGGCGATGAAGAGCACCCCGCGCTCGGCGGTCAGCCGCCGTACCCCCGCCAGATAGCCGGGCGGCGGGACCAGCACGCCCGCCTCGCCCTGGATGGGTTCGAGGAGTACGGCCACGGTGTCCTCGTCGACCGCCGCGTCGAGGGCGGCCAGGTCGCCGTAGGGGACGATCGTGAAGCCGGGGGTGTAGGGGCCGTAGTCGGCGCGGGCCTCCGGGTCGGTGGAGAAGCTGATGATCGTCGTCGTGCGCCCGTGGAAGTTGCCCGCGGCCACCACGATCTTCGCCCGTCCGTCGGGCACGCCCTTGACCCGGTAGCCCCACTTGCGCGCGGTCTTGATCGCCGTCTCCACCGCCTCGGCGCCGGTGTTCATCGGCAGGACCATCTCCATGCCGCACAGCTCGGCCAGCTCCGTACAGAACTCGGCGAACCGGTCGTGGTGGAAGGCGCGCGAGGTCAGTGTCACGCGGTCCAGCTGGGCCTTGGCCGCCGCGATCAGCCGGGGGTTGCCGTGGCCGAAGTTGAGCGCCGAGTACCCGGCGAGCATGTCGAGGTAGCGGCGGCCCTCGACGTCCGTCACCCAGGCGCCCTGCGCGGAGGCGATGACGACGGGCAGCGGGTGGTAGTTGTGCGCGCTGTGCGCCTCGGCCGAGGCGATCTCGCGGTCCGTCGGGGAAGAGAGGGTGGTCACGTGCGTCTCCGTTCGTTGTGCGTCGGGAGCCAGGACCGATTGCCTGGAGCGGGGGCCGGGGTGGTGCCCCCTTCCATCCTCGCCCACGGCCGGGAAGAAGGGGTATGGGAGCGTGCCACCGACCTGAGAGAATGGGGGCATGGCCAACGTTCGCCCCCGTGCGCTCTCCGGTATCCAGCCCACCGCCGGCTCCTTCCACCTGGGCAACTACCTGGGTGCGATCCGCCAGTACGTGGCGCTGCAGGACAGTCACGACGCCTTCTACATGGTGGTCGACCTGCACGCGATCACCGTGCCGCAGGACCCCGCCGTGCTGCGGGCGAACACCCGGCTGGCCGCCGCCCAGCTGCTGGCCGCGGGCCTGGACCCGGACCGCTGCACGCTCTTCGTGCAGAGCCATGTCCCGGAGCACGCGCAGCTCGGCTGGGTGATGAACTGCCTGACCGGCTTCGGCGAGGCGTCCCGGATGACGCAGTTCAAGGACAAGTCGGCCAAGCAGGGCGCGGACAGGGCCACCGTCGGCCTGTTCACGTACCCGATCCTCCAGGTCGCCGACATCCTGCTCTACCAGGCGGACGCCGTGCCGGTCGGCGAGGACCAGCGGCAGCACATCGAGCTGACCCGGGACCTGGCCGAGCGCTTCAACACGCGCTTCGGCGACACCTTCACCATCCCGGCGCCGCACATCGTGCGGGAGGTCGCCAAGATCTACGACCTCCAGGACCCGACCTCGAAGATGAGCAAGTCCGCGGCCACGACGAAGGGCCTGGTCAACCTGCTGGACGAGCCGAAGGTCTCGGCCAAGAAGTTCAAGAGCGCGGTGACCGACACGGGCACGGTCATCCAGTACGACGAAAAGGAAAAGCCGGGCATCAGCAATCTGCTCACGATTCACTCCGCCCTCACCGGTACCGGAATTCCGGAACTTGAGGAGGAGTACGCGGGCAAGGGCTACGGTGCGCTCAAGACCGACCTCGCGGAGATCTTCGTGGCGTGGGTCACCCCGTTCCGTGAGCGCACACAGGAGTACCTGGGGGACCCGGAGACACTGGACTCGGTTCTCGCCAAGGGAGCCGAGAAGGCACGGACCGTCGCGGCGGAGACGCTGGCGGCGGCGTACGACCGGATCGGGTTCCTGCCCGCCAAGCACTGAGGGGACGCGCGGGCCCCGCGGTGCGGCTGTGACGGACGTCGCTGTCCGGTATGCCCGCACGCGCGCGACACTGGATCGGGCGATCGACCCGGGGAAAGGGGTGAACGCAGTGGGTACCACCACGATCGGCGTGTCCATCGCGGTCCCGGAGCCGTACGGGCGCCTGCTCCAGGAGCGGCGGGCCGCTTTCGGCGACCCGGCCGCGTACGCGATCCCCACGCATGTGACGCTGCTGCCGCCCACCGAGGTCGAGTGCTCCGAGCTGCCCGCCTTCGGCCGGTATCTCGCGGGCGTGGCCCGGCAGGGGCGGCCCTTCCCGATGCGGCTCGACGGGACGGATACGTTCCGGCCGCTGTCGCCCGTGGTCTACGTCTGTGTGACCGAGGGCGGCACCGATTGCGCCGAACTCCAGGAACTGGTGCGGTCCGGGCCGGTGGCCCGGGAGCTCCAGTTCCCGTACCACCCGCATGTGACGGTCGCCCACGGCATCGGCGAGGCCGGGATGGACCGGGCGCAGTCGGAGCTGGCGGAGTTCGCGGCGGCGTGGACCGCGTCCGGCTTCGCGCTGTACGCGCAGGGGTCGGACGGGGTCTGGCGGCAGCTTCGGGTCTTCCCCTTCGGCGCGGAGGGCCGGGCGGCGCTGCCGCACCAGGCCGTCCGCACGGCGTCCCGCATCTGACCGAGCCGCATCGCCCGTCCCGCATCTGACTGAGCCGCGCCTGTGCAACCGGGCCCGCGCCCGCCGATCCCCGCCGCGCCGCCGGCCTCAGACGGGGAGGCGGCGGAAGGCCGCGCGGGGGAGATGCCGCATCGTGGACATGACCACGCGCAGCGCGCCGGGGACCCAGATGATCTCGGCCCGGCGCCGCAGGCCGCCCTCGATCGCCTCGGCCACCGCCTCCGCCGTCGTGGCCAGCGGCGCCGCCGGCAGACCGGCCGTCATCTTCGTCCGTACGAAGCCGGGCCGCACGGCCATGACATGCACCCCGCAGCCGTGTAGCGCGTCCCCCAGCCCCTGGGTGAACGCGTCGAGCCCGGCCTTGCTGCTTCCGTAGATGAAGTTCGCCCGCCGGGCCCGCTCGCCCGCGACGGAGGAGAGCACCACCAGCGAGCCGTGCCCCTGCCGCTGGAGCGCGGTGCCGCACACCAGGGCCGCGGAGACCGCCCCGGTGTAGTTGGTCTGCGCGACCCGTACGGCCGCCAGCGGCTCCCGTTCGTCGCGCGCCTGGTCCCCGAGCACGCCGAAGGCGAGCAGCACCACGTCGATGTCGCCGTCCGCGAAGACCTTGCCGAGGATCTCCTCGTGCGCGCCGGGGTCCAGCGCGTCGAAGGCCACCACGTACGCCTCCGCGCCCAGGCCGCGCAGCTCCTCGGCCGCCGCCTCCAGCGCGGGCGACGGCCGCCCGGCCAGATACACCCGGCGGGCCCGGCGCGCGACGAGCCGCCGGGCGGTGGCCAGACCGATCTCCGAGGTGCCGCCCAGGACCAGCAGGGACTGGGGTGCGCCGAAAGCGTCCTTCATACGGGTCTCCAGAGTCGCCGCGCGGGCCGCCGACCGGCCCGCGGCCGCCGTACCGCGGTTCACAGCGCGAGCCTTCGCGCGAGGTCGGAGGTGAGGGTGCCGCGCGGGTCGTACCGCGCCCGCAGCGTCCGGAAGTCGTCGAGCCGCGGATACATCCGGGCGACCAGTTCGGGCCGCAGCCGGGAGTCCTTGGCGAGGTAGACCCGGCCGCCCGCGGTGGCGACCAGCTCGTCCAGTTCGTCCAGCAGCGCGCCGAGTCCTGGCAGGGCCGCCGGGATGTCCAGGGCCAGGGTCCAGCCCGGCATCGGGAAGGACAGCCATCCCGGGTCGCCGTCCCCGAACCGCTTGAGCACCGCGAGGAACGACGGGCAGCCGCGCGTGCTCAGCCGCCGTACGACCGTCCGCAGTGTCTCCTCCTGGCCGTGGCCGACCACGAACTGGTACTGGACGAAGCCGCTGCGGCCGTAGATCCGGTTCCACTCGGGCAGGCCGTCCAGCGGGTGGAAGAAGGACGACAGGCTCCGCAGCCGGCCGTGCTCCTCGCGCGGGGCCCTGCGGTACCAGAACTCGTTGAAGAGCCCCACAGAGCGGGGCCCGAGCAGTCCGTCAGGCACGAAGCGCGGGACGGCGGGCAGCCGCCGCGGCCGGAAGGCGAGCGGGGTGGCGCGCAGCCGGGCCGGGAGCGCGTCGAGGGGGGCGTGGTCGCCGCGGGTGAGCACGGCCCGGCCGGTCGCGGCGCCGCGCGCGAGCAGATCGACCCAGGCGACCGAGTAGCGGTAGCGGTGGTCGGTCGTGGTCAGCCGGTCCATCAGGTCGTCCAGGTCGACGGCCCGCTCGGTGTCCACGGCCATCAGCGAGGTCCGCACCGGCAGCAGTTGGATCGTGGCGGCCAGGATCACCCCCGTCAGGCCCATCCCGCCCGCCGTCGCCCAGAACAGCTCCGGCTCCTCCTCCGGGGTGACCAGCCGGGTCTCGCCGTCTCCGGTGAGCAGCTCGACCGCCCGGACATGGCGGGTGAAGGACCCGGCGCCGTGGTGGTTCTTGCCGTGGATGTCGGCGCCGATCGCGCCGCCGACCGTCACGTACCGGGTGCCGGGGGTGACCGGTACGAACCAGCCGAGCGGCAGCAGCGCCTCCATCAGCCGGTGCAGCGAGACGCCCGCGTCGCACACCACCAGGCCGTTGACCGCGTCGATCTCGTGGACGCGGTCCAGGCCGGTCATGTCGAGGACCGCGCCGCCCGCGTTCTGCGCCGCGTCGCCGTACGCCCGGCCCAGGCCCCGGGGGATCAGCCCGCGGCGGCCGGACTCCCGCACGGCCGCGACGGCCTCCTCGTACGAACCCGGGCGCAGCAGCCGGGCCGTGGTGGGGGCGGTGCGGCCCCAGCCGGAGACGGAGACGGAGGCGGCGCCGCCGTGGTCGGGGTCGGGGCGGCCGGGGCCCGGGCCGGGCCGGCCGGGGGCATCCGTCGCGGAGGGTGCGGACATGCCCGTGACCGTATCGCCGAAAAGGCGGTAAAAGCTTAATAAATCGCCGCTTATGGCCGGATTTCTCACTGGAAAGGGTGAGTGGGGAGGCGTGAGGAGGAGGGGCGCACGGTAAGCACTCGTAGTCCGATGGGTGATTCGTATGACCGCACATGAGGGAGACCGCCGGTGCGCCACCTCGAATCCGCCGCGGAACGCGCGGACCACCACCTGCTCACCGCGCTGCGCCGCTGCGCCGCCGACCCGTATGTCGCGGGCGCCGCGAAGGGGCTGTCCCGGGCGGGGGAGCACGGCGCGCTCTGGCTGGCCGCGGGGCTCGCGGGCGCGGGCGCGGCCGGCGCCGACCGGGACCTGCGCCGGGCGTGGCTGCGGGCCACCGCGCTGGTCGCCGTCGCGCACGTGGCGAGCATGGCCGTCAAGCGGGTGGTCCGCCGGCCCCGCCCGCAGGGGCAGGCGCCGCTGGTCAGGACCGCCGGGCGGCACAGCTTTCCCAGCTCGCACGCCGCGTCCTCCGTCGCCGCGGCCGTCGCCTTCGCGCCGCTGCTGCCACGCGGCCCCGTCCCGCCGCTGGCCGCCGCGGTGTGCGTGTCCCGGCTGGTGGCGGGCGTCCACTACCCGACGGACGTGGCCTGCGGCGCCCTGCTGGGCGGCGCGCTGGCCCGGCTCGGCCGCGACTGGTCGCTGCGGGCGGGCCGCTGGGGCGGGGGCGCCTCCGTGGTGGCCGCCTCGGCCCTGTCCGGAGCAGCCGCGGCAGCCACCACGCCGGCCGGGCGGGCGGTCGGCGGTACGTTCGCCCGCGTGGCCGGGCCGGCCGCCGGGGCCGCCGGGGTCGCCGGGCGGCCGGTTGCCTCCGTTGGGCGGAGGCGATGGTCGTGACCGAGCAGACCGCGACCCTGACGGAACGGGCCGCCCCGGAATCGGGGGCCACCCCGGTCGACCCGCGGTCGCTGCTCGGCGGCCTGCTGCGGACCGCCCGGCCCCGGCAGTGGGTGAAGAACGTCCTGGTGCTCGCCGCGCCCTTCGCCGCCGCCCGGCTGCTGACCGCACCCGAGGCCATACGCCTCGCGGTGGTGCTCGCGCTGTTCACCGCGTGCGCGGCGGCCGTCTATCTGATCAACGACGCCCGCGACGCCGACGCCGACCGCGCCCACCCCGTCAAGTGCCTGCGGCCGGTGGCCAGCGGCCGGGTGCCCGTCCCCGTGGCCTACGCGGTCGGCGGCCTGCTCGCCGTCCTCGCCCCGGCCACCGCCGCCGTGACCTGCAACGCCGACACCGCCGGACTGCTGTGCGGCTATGTCGTCATGCAGCTCGCGTACTGCCTGTGGCTCAAGCACATGCTCGTGGTCGACCTGGTGGTCGTCACCTCCGGATTCCTGATGCGGGCCATGGCGGGCGGGCTCGCGCTCGGCATCGGGCTGTCCCGGTGGTTCCTGATCACCTCGGGCTTCGGCGCGCTGTTCATGGTCGCCGCCAAGCGCTACTCCGAGCTGGTGCTGATGTCCCAGCAGGCCGACGGCGAGGTCGGCGCCACCCGGGCGCTGCTCGGCTCGTACACCATCGGCTATCTGCGGTTCGTGTGGCAGCTCGCGGCGGGCGTCGCGGTCCTCGCGTACTGCCTGTGGGCGCTGGAGACCGGCCGCGCGCCCGGGAGCTGGCTGCCCTGGCGGCAGTTGTCGATGATCCCGTTCATCCTGGCCGTGCTGCGCTACGCCGTCTTCGCCGACGCGGGCTCCGCGGGCGAGCCCGAGGACCTGATGCTCCGTGACCGCGCGCTGCTGGCCATCGCCCTGGCGTGGGGAGCGCTGTACGTGCTCGCCGTGATCAATCGATGAGGCCGGCGCCGGGCGCGCGGCGGGTACGGGCCATGCTGCCGGAACTCCTCGGCTTCGCGCTCGCCGGTGGCGCCGCCTACGTCGCCGATCTGGGCCTGTTCATCTGGCTGCGCGGTCCCGGCGGGCTCGGTCCGCTGACCGCCAAGGCGCTGTCCTTCCTCGCGGGCTGCACGGTCGCCTACGCGGGGAACGCGCTGGGCACCTACCGCCGCCGTACGCCCCCGGCCGGCCGGGCCCGGCAGTACGGCGTCTTCTTCGCCGTCAACACCGCGGGCGCGCTCGTCCAGTTGCTGTGCCTGGCCGTGTCGCACTACGTCCTCGGCTTCACCGATCCGCGCTCGGACATCGTCTCCGGGGCGGGCGTCGGAATGCTGCTGGCCACCGCGCTGCGCTTCTGGGGGATCCGCACGCTGGTCTTCCGGCCGCGGCCCGAGGTACGCTCTGCCGCCCGCTCACCGGGCCGCAGGAGCCGCGGGCGTGCTCGGGCCGGGGGAGGGTAACCGCTTCGCATGGACTGGTTGACCGGACTGCCGTGGATCGGCTCCCGTATCGCGACGGTGATGCGGACCCATGCGTACCGGGCGTTCGCGCACCTGCTGACCGTGCACTGGACCCGGCTGGCCGCCGCGATGACCTTCACCAGCTTTCTGTCGCTCTTCCCGCTGCTCGCGGTCAGCGCCGCGATCGGGGCCGCGACACTGTCGAAGGGCCAGCTGGCCACGCTGGAGCACAAGCTCACCCAGCAGATCCCCGGCATCGCCGACCAGCTCGACATCAGCGGCCTGGTCGCCAACGCCGGGGCCGTGGGCCTGATCAGCGCCGGCGCCCTGCTGCTCACCGGGGTCGGCTGGGTCGGTTCGCTGCGCGACTGCCTGCGGGCGGTCTGGCACAAGGACGACGAGGAACACAACCTGATCGTCAACAAGGTCCAGGACGCGGGCATTCTGCTGGGCCTCGGCGCCGCCGTCCTGATCTCGCTCGCCGCCTCGGGCTTCGCCACCGCCGCCGTCGACTGGACCGCCGCCCGGATCGGGATCGCGCACAACGGCCCCGGGCCCGTGCTGCTGACCCTGGTCGGCTACGTCCTGGCCGGTATCGCCGACTTCCTGATCCTGGTCTATCTGCTGACGCTGCTGCCCGGCGTGGAGCCGCCGCGCCGGGCGGTGGCGGGCGCGGCGCTGATCGGCGCGGTCGGCTTCGAAGTGCTGAAGCTGGCGCTCAGCGGCTATCTGCAACGGGTGGCGGGCAAGAACGTCTACGGCGCCTTCGGCACGCCGATCGCGCTGCTGCTGTGGATCAACTTCATGGCGAAGCTGCTGCTGTACTGCGCCGCGTGGACGGCGACCCCGATCCACGCGGGGGACCTGGACCCGCACGCCCACCGCGGCGGCAAGGGCCAGGAGATCACCGGCGACGCCGACGAGCAGGGCGGGTCGCACCGGTGGGAGCGTCCCCGGTGGGGAGCGGACGGCGGCGGCGTACCACGATGATCACCGCGGCCAGCAGCGCCCCCGTACCCGCCGTCAGGCCCGCCGCCGTCCACAGGCCGCGCGAGGAGGAGGACGAGGTCGCCGCGACCGTCGTCTGCGCGGCCACGTGCGAGCCGGGCCGGGAGGTCGCCTTGGGCGTCGGCGAGGGGTGCGGCACCTGGCTCAGCGGCGGCACCAGCGTGCCGACCGGCTGTACGACGGGCGCCGCCGCGAACCCCCAGTCCAGCAGCGAGGCCGCCTCGCGGTAGACCACGTTGTGCCCGGGCGCCGGGTTCATCACGGTGACCAGCAGCGTACGGCCGCCGCGCTGGGCGACCCCGGTGTAGGTGGCGCCCGCGTTGGTGGTGTTGCCGTTCTTCACGCCGGCTATGCCCGGGTACGGCTTGAGGTCGTAGTCCCCGCTGAGCAGGCGGTCGGTGTTCTGGATCTGGAAGGACTCCCTGACCTTGGCCGGCTTGGTCGCGCTCTTTCCGGCCTTCCCCGCCTTCTTGGACTTCTTGACCTTCTTCCAGTCGCCGGGGAACTGCGCGGTGACCGTCGAGCAGTAGGCGCGGAAGTCGGGGTTCTGCAGCCCGTCGCGCGCGAAGAGCGTGAGGTCGTAGGCGCTGCTGACCTGGCCCGGCATGTCGTAGCCGTCGGGCGAGACCACATGGGTGTCGTTCGCCTGGAGTTCGTGGGCGCGCGCGTTCATCCCGGCGACCGTGGCGGGGACGCCGCCGTTCATCGCGGCGAGGACGTGCACGGCGTCGTTGCCCGAGCGCAGGAAGACGCCCAGCCACAGATCGTGGACGGTGTACGTGAGGTTCTCGCGTATGCCGACCAGGCTGCTGCCCTCGCCCACGCCCTTGAGGTCGCTCAGCAGCACCTTGTGCACGGTCGACTTGGGGAACTTCGGCAGCACCGTGTCGGCGAAGAGCATCTTCAGGGTGCTGGCCGGGGCCAGCCGCCAGTGCGCGTTGTGCTCCGCCAGGATCGCCCCGGTCTCGGCGTCGGCCACGATCCAGGAGCGGGCGGTCAGCTTCTTCGGCAGCGCGGGCACGCCCGGCGCCTGGTTGAGCTGGGTGCCCGGCACCCCGAGCCGGTCGCCGCCCACCGTCGACATCCTCGCGGGCGGTTTGGGTGTCTTCCCGGCCGCCGGGGCCGCGTCCGCCGTTCCGGCGAGCACGGTGCCGCCGAACAGCGCGGCGATCAGGGACACGGCCAGGGCGGTGCGGCCGGGGACGGCCGCGGTCACGGTCTTGGGCACTCGGAGAACGTACAGGGCCCGGCGCCCGGCCGGGCCCCCGGGTCCACGCCCGCCCCATATACCCCGCCCACACCGGCCTGTGCGCACCCGCGGCTCCCGTCTTCCCGTCAAGGCCCCCGCTGCCGTCTCCCGTCCGGTTCCACTCATACTGGTACGTATGAAGCTCAGCCGCCGGGTCTCCTGGTTCCTTGTCGCGTTCGGCGTCTGGTCCTGGATCGTCTGGACCACCTTCGTGAAGAATCTCTGGAAGGACGCCAGCGGCCTCGCGTTCCGGCACGGCGACCACTCAGCGCCGACCACGTACTTCTGGGTCCACCTCACCCTGGCCATCACGTCCTTCCTGCTCGGGACGGGCATCGGCTGGCTGGGTGTGCGCGGTCTGCGGGCCCTGCGCGGCGCCGACGGGACCGCGGGCGGGCCGGCCCGGGAGCCCGCCGGGGAGCAGGCCGACAGCACCGTTGAAGAGTCCGAGCGCGCCACCGTACGCTGAACGGCCGGTGGCGGCCCCCTCGTGCCCGGGGCCGCCACCGTCGTACGTCCTTCGGACTACTTGATCGCCTCCGCGACCTCGTGGACCCCCGGGGCCTGGAGGAACGAGTAGTGGTCCCCGGGCACGGTCACCGTCCGCGCCCCGGCGCCGAGCAGCGCCGTCCACCGGTCGGTCATGTCGAACGACCCGTCGGCGGTGACCACCACGGTCGGCGCCTTCACCGGCGCCGGGCGGTGGCCGCCGATCAGCCGCAGATGCGCCTTGAACACCTCGAAGCGGCTCTCGATGTCGGCCCGCACCTCGGCCAGGTCGCCCGAGCCCGCGGTCAGCCTCTCGCCCAGCCACTCCAGTTGCTCGGTCACGGTCGCGGTCTCCGGGTTCGGCGGGTCGCCCGCGTCCGGCCCGAGCGCCCGGGCGGCGTCGAGGACGAACTGCGCCGCGAAGTCGTTCTCCGAGGCGCCCGTGACGTCCGGCGGCTCGATCGGCGTGTCGAGCAGACCCACCAGCGACACCTCGGCGCCCGCCGCCTCGAACCTGCGGGCCGCCTCCAGCGCCACCAGACCGCCCATCGACCAGCCGGCCAGCCGGTAGGGGCCGGCGGGCTGCGCGGCGCGGATCGCCTCGACGTAACGGGTCACCATCGCGTCCAGGTTCGCGGCCGGGGAGGTGCCCGGCCGGACCCCGGCGGCCTCGACGCCGTACACCTTGTAGCGGCTGCCCAGGTCCTTGGCCAGGTTCACGAAGGCGTAGACCGTGCCGCCGACCGCGTGGACCAGGTACAGCGGGTCCTCGCCCGGGCCGTCGGTCAGCGCTACCAGCGGTCCGGAGGCCGGGACGGAAGGAGCGGCGGCGGTGCCGCCGCCCTCCACCGAGGCCAGCAGCGCCGCCGCCTCGTCCTCGGACAGCTGCCCGAGCTCGTCCAGGTCGATCTCGTCGAGGCTGGTGTCCTCAAGACCGTGCTTCTTGGTCAGCGCCGAGGTCAGCTGCGCGGGCGTCGGCGCCAGGAAGATCGCGGTCACATCGGTGTCGACGGCCAGGTCCTTGCGCAGCCGGGTGATCAGCTGCATGGCCTGGAGCGAGTTGCCGCCGAGGTCGAAGAAGTTGTTCTCGATGCCGACCCGGTCCAGATTGAGCACGCTGGCGTACATGTCGACCAGGACGGTCTCCACCAGCGTGCGCGGCGCCACGTAGTCGGCCCCGGTGTCCGCGCTGTCGGGCGACGGCAGCGCCGAGCGGTCGACCTTGCCGTTCGCGTTGAGCGGGAACTTGTCCAGGATCACCAGGTGGGTGGGGACCATGTACGCGGGCAGGTGCTCGGCCAGGTGCACCCGCAGCTCGGCCTGCGAGACCGCCGGGAGGTCCGGCGCGGACCGGGCGTACCCGACGAGGTTCTTCTGCCCCGCCTGGTCCTCCACGACCAGGATCGCGGCCTGCGCGACGGACGGGTGGGAGGCCAGTACGGCTTCGATCTCGCCCAGCTCCACCCGCAGTCCGCGGATCTTGACCTGGTCGTCGAACCGGCCGAGGAACTGCAGATTGCCGTCGGGCAGCCGGCGGGCCAGGTCACCGGTCTTGTACATCCGCGCGTCCGGCGCCTTGCCGAACGGGTCGTGGACGAACCGCTCGGCGGTCAGCTCCGGCCGGTTGAGGTAGCCGCGGGTCACGCTCGCCCCGCCGATGTGCAGCTCGCCCGCGACCCCGACCGGCACCGGGTTGAGGTGCTTGTCGAGCACGTACGCGGTGTAGTTGGTCAGCGGCAGGCCGATCGGCGGCGGGTCGATGCCGTTGTCGTGGCACTCGGCCATGGTGGAGCCGACGGTCGTCTCGGTCGGGCCGTAGCCGTTGATGAACTTCATCCCGGGCCGGGCCCAGCTGCGCACCAGCTCGGAGGAGAACGCCTCCCCGCCCGCGATGACCACCCGCAGGCTGGGGAACTGCTCGTCGGCGAGCAGGTTGAGCACCGCGGGCGGCAGGCACATGAAGGTGATGCCCTCGCCGCGGATCAGCTCGGCCAGCCGGGGCGGCGAGAGCAGCGTCTCGGTGGTGCCCAGCACCAGAGTCGCGCCCGAGAGCAGCGCGCCGAACATGTCGAGCACCGACACGTCGAAGTTGAGCGAGGCGAACTGGAGAATCCGGTCGCCCGGTCCCAGCGGCCAGTGCTC
This sequence comes from Streptomyces sp. NBC_00223, assembly GCF_036199905.1. Classification (NCBI taxonomy): domain Bacteria; kingdom Bacillati; phylum Actinomycetota; class Actinomycetes; order Kitasatosporales; family Streptomycetaceae; genus Streptomyces; species Streptomyces sp. NBC_00223. The sequence continues at coordinate 5,270,911 of NZ_CP108109.1, forward strand.
GATCTCCGCGGTCGCGAAGTTGACCGCCTGGCGGTGCTCGACCACCACTCCTTTGGGCCGGCCGGTCGAGCCGGAGGTGTAGATGACATAGGCGACGTTGGCGGGGTCGGCGGCCACCTCGACATTGGAGCCGTCGAGCGCGGACAGCCCGTCCCACTCCCGGTCCAGGTTCACCACGGTCACCGAACCGGTGGGCACCGCGGCCTGGCTGGCCTCGTCGGTGAGCACCACGGACATCGCGGCGTCCTCGACCATGAAGGACAGCCGGTCGGCCGGGTACTCCGGGTCCAGCGGCACATAGCCGCCGCCCGCCTTGAGGATGCCCAGCAGGCCCGCCATCCGCCGCGCGGAGCGCTGCATGCTGACGCCGACCAGCACCTCGGGGCCGACACCCAGGTCACGCAGCCGCCGGGCGATCCGGTTGGCCTGCGCGTTCAGTTCGGCGTACGTCACGCCGGCGCCGGCCAGCTCCACCGCGACCGCGTCGGGGTGGGCGTCGACCTGCGACTCGAACTTCTGGTGCAGATTCCAGTCGGGGAACTCCACCGCGGTGTCGTTCCACTCGACGATCTCCTGCCGCAGCTCGGCCTCGGTCATGATCGGCAGCCGGGACAGCGGCGTCGTCGGATCGGCGACGATGCCGTCGAGCAGCACCCGGAAGTGACCGAGCAGCCGCCGTACGGTCGCGGCCTCGTACAGCGCGGTCGCGTACGACACACCGACCGACAACTGCCCGTCGGTCTCCACGGCCGACACCAGCAGGTCGAACTTGGCCGCCTCGGTCTGCAACTCCTCCGAGGTCCAGGTCAGTTCACCGGCCCGCAGATCGCGCTGCTGGTTGTCGGCGAGCATGAAGCCGACCTGGAACAGCGGGTGGCGGCTCGGGTCGCGGGGCGCCCGCAGCGCGTCCACGATCTTGGCGAACGGCAGGTCCTGGTGGGCGTACGCCCCGACGGTCGCCGCGCGCACCCGCTCCAGCACCTCGGGGAAGGTGGGGTCGCCGGACAGATCCACCCGCACCGGCAGGGTGTTGATCAGATAGCCGATCAGCGGCTCCAGCTCGGGCCGCCCCCGGTTGGCGCTGACCGTGCCGACGACGATGTCGTCCTGGCCGCTGTAGCGGTGGAGCAGCACATGGAAGGCCGCCATCAGCGTCATGAAGAGCGTGGCGCCGTCGCCGCGGCCCAGCTCCTTGAGACCGTCGAGCAGGGTGTCGCCGAAGTCCGCGGTCTCGGTGGCGCCGTCGTACGTCTGCACCAGCGGGCGCGGCTTGTCGATGGGCAGTTGGAGCACCGGGGCGCCCTTGAGCGTCTCCCGCCAGTACGTCACCAGCTCGTCCAGCGTCTCGCCCTGGAGCCGCTCCCGCTCCCACAGCGCGAAGTCGGCGAACTGCACGGGCAGTTCGGGCAGCTCGGGGGCCCGACCGGCGGTCCCGGCCTCGTACAGCTCGGCCAGCTCCTGCAACAGCACCGGGAACGACCAGCCGTCGAAGACCGTGTGGTGCACGGTGATCACCAGCACATGGGATTCCTCGGCCAGCCGCAGCAGCAGCACCCGCAGCAGCGGCCCGCGGTCGAGCACGAACGGCCGCTGGGCCTCCTCGGTCGCCGCGGCGCGCCAGGCGTCCTCACGCTCCTCGTCGGAGACCTCGCGCAGATCCGTCACCGACACCAGGACCGGGCCCGCCGGGTCGACGACCTGGCCGGGCCGGCTGTCTATGGTCACCAGCCGGGTGCGCAGGGCCTCGTGCCGGAGCACGAGCGCGTCTAACGCGGAGGACAGCGCGTCGCGGTCGAGCGGCCCGGCCATCCGTACGGCGCCGGCGATGTTGTACGTGGACAGGCCGGGGGCCAACTGGTCGATGAACCACAGCTGCTCCTGGCCGAAGGAGAGCGGCAGCTCCTCAAGTCCGGCGCGGCGGCGGGGAATCCCCGTGCTCTGGGCGTTCGCGGTACGCCGGCGGAGCTGGGCGGCCAGCAGCGCCCGTTGGGAGTTGGTCAACATCATGCGTTCCTATCGTTCGCGGACACATTCGTCTTGGTGTCGAGGTCGATCGGGCCCTCGGGCATCTCCCGCAGCCGGAAGACCGGCGAGAAGGTCAGCCACGCGACCGGGGACGCGACCCCGATGACGCCGACCACCAGGGCCGCCCGCAGTCCGAACAGCGAGGCCAGCGAGCCGCCGAGCAGGGCGCCGATCGGCACGGTACCGAACAGCACGAGCCGGTAACTGGCGTTCATCCGACCGAGCAGCCGGTTCGGTGTCACGGTCTGGCGCAGTGTCAGCGCGTTGATGTTGAAGATCGCCAGGTGGAAGCCGTGCACGGCCAGCGCGGCGCTGATCAGCACCATGGACACCGGCCCCGAGCCCTGCGGCGCCAGCAGCAGCAGCGGCGACACGCACGCCACGAGCGTGGACAGCCACAGGGTGCGGCCGAAGCCGAGCCGGTTGCCGATCCGGCTCGCCAGCACCGCGCCCAGCAGCGCGCCCACGGAGCCCGCGCCGACCACGAAGCCCAGCGGGGTCGGCCCGAAGCCGAGGATCCGCACCGCGTACACCAGGAAGATGGTGGTCAGCACGTTCTCGAACAGGTTGAAGGTGGCCGACTGCGTCGCCAGATGGCGCAGGATGCGGCTGCCCACCACCGTGCGCAGCCCCTCGGCGATCGAGCTGAACACCGACGGCCGCACCTCGGGCTGCTCCGGCGCCTGTTCGACCTTGCGTATGCGCGACAGCGCGGTCGCCGACACCAGGTACGACACCGCGTCCACGGTCAGCGCGACCGGCGCGGACAGCGCCCCCACCAGGAATCCGGCGAGCCCGGGACCGCAGATGCCGGCCACCGAATAGCTCACCGTGATCTTGCTGTTGGCCTCGGCGAGATGGCGCTGCTCCACCAGCCCCGGCACGTAGGACAGAATCCCCACGTCGAACAGGACCGTCAGCAGTCCGGCGCAGAAGGCGACCACGTACAGCAGGCCCATCGACAGGACATGCAGCGCGCTCGCCAGCGGTATCAGCCCGATCAGGATCGCCCGGCCGAAGTTGCTGACGATGAGGGTGGGCCGCCGGCGCCGCCGGTCGAACCACACCCCGGCGAAGAGCGAGACGAGGACGAACGGCGCGTAGCGCGCGACGTTCAGCAGCCCGATCCCGAACGCGGTCGCGTGCAGGGTCAGGATCGCCGTGAGCGGCAGGGCCATGTCGGTCACCTGCGAACCCACGAGCGAGATCGTCTCCCCGCCCCACAGCCTGGTGAAATCCCGGTTGGCCAGGACGCCGTCACGCTTGGCGTCCTGGCTCGTCGACAAGGTCGTCACTCTCTGTCGGCCCTCGACTCGCGGTGCCGGGAGCCGCCGTCCGCGGCGGCTCGGGTGTGGTCGAACACCGGACTCTCCCTCCAGGTCACATGCCCCACGCCGGTCACCGGGAGGGCACGCGTTCGTGGACCAGCCTGATCCAGCCGGCGAAGAAGGCCAGGCTGTGGCTGCGCCACAGATTGACCGGGCGGGCGAGATCCACGTTGGCCGGTGCCCGTACGCCGTCGACGCCCTGGGTGCTGTCCCGCCGGTACTCGTCCACCAGCCGGTGCGCGGTGTACTCGGGGTGGCCGACGTGCATGACGACCCCGTGGTCGCGCGACTCCGCGATCACCGTGCCCGCGCCCTCGGCGCGGGCCACCGCGCGGACCGACGGCGAGGCGTCGAGCGCCTCGTCGTCGAAGCCCGCGAACCGGCTGTGCGTCGACCAGAAGCGGTCGTCGAGCGCGCCCGCGATCGGGCCGTCGTCCACCAGCCGCTCGGTCTCGTACATCCCGGAGATCTTCGTGGGATACACCTGCTTCGGCAGGTCGTACAGCAGATGGGCCACCCCGAGCGCGCCCCAGCACAGCCCGAGGATGGGTACGCCCTGCGCCGCGGTCGGCTGGACCATCTCGTCCAGCTCGGCCATGAACCTGACCTCTTCGTAGGGCAGGTGCTCGACGGCCGCGCCGCTCACGATCAGTCCGTCCAGCGGCGCCTGCGCGACCGCCTCCTGGTACGTGACATACGTCCGGGCGATCCGGTCCGGGTCGTCCAGGTGGTAGCGGCGCGAGGCGATCCTGATCCACTGCAGGTCGAACGGCCACGCCCCGGCCAGCTGCGGTGTCAGCCACTGCTCGTACTGCTCGGCGTACGGCATCAGATTGACGATGCCGATCCGCGGCAGCCGGCCGGACGAGGGCCCGACGCGTTCCAGTGTCGTGGTCACAGCGTCACCTCCGCGGCCAGCTCGGCCTCCACCGCGGCGATCGCGTCGCGGATGACGACCAGCGCGTCGTCCACGGTCGCCCGTGACACGTTCAGCGGCGGCAGCAGCCGTACGACACAGTCCTCGCGGCCGCCCAGCTCCAGGATCAGACCGGCCCGCAGGGCGGCCCGCTGCACCCGGGCGGCGACCTCGGCGGCGCCGACTGACCCGTGGGCGGCCATCTCCATGCCGATGATCAGCCCGAGGCCGCGTACGTCGTCGACCAGGACGCTCTTCTGCTGGATCGCGGTCAGTTCACCGAGCAGGTACTCGCCCTCGGTCCTGACATGCGCCAGCAGGTCGTCCCGCTCGACCACGTCCAGATACGCGTTGGCACTGGCGAAGGCGAGGTTGTTGCCACGGAAGGTGCCAATGTGACTGCCGGGGCCCCAGGTGTCCAGATGTTTGCGGTACATAATCACCGACACCGGAAGTCCCATGCCGGACAGGCCCTTGGACGCGACGATCACATCGGGCGTGATCCCGTACTGCTCGAATGCGAACCAGGTGCCGGTACGGCCGCACCCGGTCTGCACCTCGTCCACGATCAGCGGAATTTCCAGCCGGTGCGCCAGCTCGGCCACCCGCTGGACGAAATCCGCCCGGGCCGGAATGGCACCGCCCTCGCCCTGGACCAGTTCCAGGATGATGGCGGCGGGCAGCGGGACCCCGCCGTGCGTGTCGGTGAGCGTATTGACCAGCATTTCCGCGCAGTTGGTCGCGCAACTGGCCGGGGAGAGGCTGAGCGGGCAGCGGTGGCAGTAGGAGTAGGGCGCGAAATGGATACCGGGCAGCAGATTGTTCAGCCCGGTTTTCGGGTGGTGTTCCGAGGTCAGGGACATCGTCCCTTGTGTCGACCCGTGGTAGGAGCCCTGGAAGGCCACCACTCCGCCGCGCCCGGTCGCCTTCTTGCAGAGTTTGATTGCCGCCTCCACTCCGTCGGCGCCCGTGGGCCCGCAGAAGTGGATTTTGATGTCGTCGCGCAGATGCTCGGGCAGCATGCCGATCTGGCGGCGCTTGAACTCCTCGCGGACCGGGGTCGGGAAGTCCAGCCCATGGGTGAGCCTGGGCAGTTGCTCGGTGACGGCCGCGATCAGCTCGGGGTGGTTGTGGCCCAGGGCCAGCACCCCCGCGCCGGTCAGGAAGTCGATGTACCGCCGGCCGTCGACATCCGTGATGTACGAGCCGGACGCCTCCGCGATGGCCACCGGCAGCCGGCGCGGGTAGGTACGGGCGTTGGACTCCGTGTCGGCCTGACTGGCCAGCAGCGCACGGCCGTTGGGACCCGGCTCGGACAGGTCTGCGCCGGGATCGGCGGTGTCAAGGGTCTGCATACCGGCGCCCCCTCAGATTCCCGTGCCGGGGAGCTGCGCCGCGCCGACCAGGTCGGCGGTGGGCGCGGCCTGCGCGAGGCGCTCGTGCAGACTCTGCACGATGGCCTGCGAACGCAGTGCGAGCAGGCTGAACGAGCCCGCGTCGCCGAGACCGTGCGTCGACTCGCACAGGCCGTTCACATAGATCGGGGGTATGCCCTTGACGGCCGCGTCGGGCACCACGCCGTAGTCGTAACCGACCGTCAGCGGGCGGTCGTCGGAGACGCCCAGCACTTCGGCGAGGTCCGACAGCAGCGGCGGCAGCTGCTCGGTGCGCCCGCTGATCCCGATGTCCAGATAGCCGGTCGCCAGGATGGCCCGGTCGACGGTCAGGCGCTCCTCGGCGCCGGTGATGTGCTCGGTCAGATCGAGCGTGACGCTCTCGCCGCTGACCTCGGCGGCGGTGATCAGCCGGTTGGTGCGCAGCGAGACACGCGGGCGCTCGTCCAACTCGTCCTCGTACATGCGCAGATAGAGCGCGTCGACCACATCGGCGTCCGCCGCCGAGTAGTTGGTGGGGCGCAGCTGCGTACGGAGCCGCTGCTTGCCCTCTTCCGAGGCGTGGAAGTAGTAGTCCACGAACTCCGGGAAGTAGACCTCCTCGGAGAACGGACTGGTGTCCTTGAGCCGGTAGCCGAAGCCCGACATCACGTTCACCACGCGGGCCGCGGGGAAGCGGCCGACCAGGTCGAGCACCACTTCGACGGCGCTCTGACTGGCGCCCACGACGGCCAGGGTGCCGGTGTAGTCGGCGCTCAGGTCGGCGATGCCGGGAAGGTACTGCGAGGTGTGGAAGACCTGCGGGGACTCGGTGCCCGCGAAGACCGGGGGGATGTGCGGGGAGCGGCCCGGGGCCACGACGACCGACCGGCCGCGGTAGACGGTGCCGTCGGCGGTGGTGACCTCGACCGGACGCCTGCCCTCGCCGTGCCCGTCGCCGGCCAGCCCGATACGGGTGACCTCCTGGTCGTAGTCGACGTCCGCCGACACGTTCTCGGCGACCCACTTGACGTAGCGGGCGTACTCCTTGCGCAGCGGGAAGTGGCTGGGCAGGTTGAGGTGCTTGAAGAGCCGGCCGTGCTCGTGCAGATAATTAATGAACGTGTAACGACTTCTCGGGTTCCGTGGCGTCACCAGGTCGCGTACCGGATTGTTCTGGACGTCGGAACCGTCGAGCAGCATCGCCGGTTGCCAGAGCGGCCCGGAAGCCTTCTCTAAGAACTTGACACGGGCGGTCGGCCATAACTCTTCGAATGCCACGGCCACGGCTATGTTGGCCGGCCCGAAACCCACGCATATGACATCGTACACGTGATAACCCCCACTATCGCTGGCAGTGTGGAGCGCGGACTGCGCCCCCTACCCGCAAAAGCGGTTCCGTCGCACCCACAAGGGCTTTGACGGAACACGCTTTGCGCGTCTTACGGCAGTGTTGCGAATGGTGCCTGCAAAGACGAAGTACAAGTCCCGTCGGGTGTTTTCGACAGTTAGATTCTGTCGGTATGTCAGCGGGCTGTCAACGTCTTCCTCGTCGCACTGACGGCTTTGCGGGCTTTCGGGCGACCGCGCCGGTTTCAGCCACGCCGACCGCGTTTGCCGACCGGAACCGTTGCTTCCGTGGGCTTCGCGGCGGGGAGCGGGCTCTTGCCTATGGTGGGGAGGATGAAGTCCTGGATGAGCGCCTTGGCGTCACGGACCAGGGGCCGGAAGGCGCGGTAGCGGGACAGCGCGATGATCCGGGCCACGAAGGGCGTGGAGCGGCGGACGAACTCGCGGGTGCGCGCGGTGTCCGGGGTGCGGTCGAAGACCCAGTACAGGACGACGACCATCAAGTGCAGCCACAGCAGGTCGGGCAGCAGCTCGGCCAGCTCCGTGTCGAGCTTGGGCGCGAGGTCCGAGCCGGTGAGCACGTCCCGGAACAGGCTCACGGCGGTGGCCCGCGCCGGGTGCGACTCGTTGGAGAACGGGCTGAGCGAACTGTCCGGGTCGGCCGCGGTACGGAAGAACTGCGCGGCGAACTCATGGTAGTCCGCCGCGCAGTCGAGCCACGACTCCAGCGCGATCTCCAGCCGCTGCGCGAAATCCCGTGCCCCCTCCATACGGGATGCCGCGTCACGCGCGTGGTCGTGGGTCATCAGGTCGTAGAACCCCTGGATCAGGAATTCCTTCGACTCGAAGTAGTAGTAGGCGTTGCCGACGGAGACCCCGGCCTCCTGGGCGATCGCGCGCATCGTGGTCTTGTCGTAGCCGCGCTCCTGGAACAGGCGCATGGCGGTGGCGAGGATGAGGGCGCGGGTCTGCTCGCTCTTGCCGGTCTTCGGCCGGGCGCGGCCGCCGGGGAGTTCTTCGGCGGGGGCGTCGGGCTCGGGCTTCGCGGCCGGGGCCGGGGGCTTCGCCGGGCCGGGGCCGTCCGTTCGCGCGGCGGGGTCGGGCTGCGCGTCGGGGTCGGGCTTCGCGGCCGGGGTGGCTCCGGGTTTCGCCGGGCCGGGCTCGGGCTCGGGCTCGGGCTGTGCGGCGGGGGCCGGTGCGTCGGCCGGTCGGTCCGGGCCCGGCCGCGCCTCCGTGACCTTGTCGGCCTTGTCCTTGTGCTCCACGCCGGTGAGCCTAGCCGGGGCGCGGCGCGCAGCCGTCCGTGCAGTCGGCGTCGGGCCCCTGGGTCCAGCCGGTGGCCTTGTCGTACGTCCAGCCGGGCGCCACCTGGGGGTACGCCCCCGTGCCGGCCCGCGGGGCGCCGCGCCCGGGCGTCTCGACGGGGCGGCCGGCGGCGGGCGCGGGTACGGTGTGCCGCCCGGAGCCGCGGTACTTGGCGGCGCTGAGGACGGCGGCCCGGGCCAGCCGGCGCCCGGCCGGCCCGGACAGGGTGTGCGAGAAGGCGCGGTGGTCGGCGAGCGCCCACAGGCACACGATCCACGCGGAGTCGCCGCGGAAGATCTGCCCCGCGTCCCCGATCACCGTGACGTCCCGCAGGGTGGCCGGGTGGTCGAGCGCGGGGAAGCGGCGGTGGGCCTCGGGCGAGTCGACCGGTACGAGGTCGAGCGGGACCAACTGCCGTTGCCGGGGGAGCCAGTTGCTCACGAAGGTGCAGAGCCTGCACTGGGGGTCGTAGAGCACGGTGAGCCGGTGCGGCGGCGGATACGCACGGGACGCTGTGGCGGTGGCGCGGGCCGTAGCGGTCGCGCCGGTGGTGGTCGAGCCGGTGGTGGTCGCGGCGGTCATCTCAGGCGCCCGAGGGCTTGGGCGCGGTCCACGCGGTGGGGGTGTGCCCGTCGGGGACGACCGGCGGAAACTGCTCGCGCTCCAGGACACCGCGGCGGCGGATCTTGTTGAGGACGTAGACGTTGCCGAGGTGCATCACGCCGAGGACGAGCAGGACGACGCCGAGCTTGACCGACAGGGCCTCGAAGACCTGGCGGGCGTCGTCGATCGTGTCGGTCGACTTGAGGTAGAGGGCGACGAAGCCGAAGTTGACCAGGTAGAAGCCGACCACCAGGAGGTGGTTGACGGCGTCGGCGAGCTTTTCGTTGCCGTGCAGGACGTCGGACAGGAAGATCCGGCCGTTGCTGCTGAGGGTGCGGGCGACCCAGACGGTCAGCGCGATGCTGATCGTCAGGTAGACGACGTAGGCGAGGACGGTCAGGTTCATGGCAAGCGCCACCCCTTGTTGAACGTGTTCAAAACCCGTTGTCGTTGACAGTAGCCCTCTTTTTGAACACGTTCAACCTCCCCTGGGACATGCGAAATCCGCCCGCCGGGACCCGGCGGGCGAGGACCTGTCGGGCTCGGCTTTGTCACCGGTTGTGCCGCCCGGGGGCGTCACTGGCCCGGCGCGCTCGGATGTTGCCGCCGCCCGGCTGGAGCCGGGCACACCGGGAGCAGGTCAGGCGCGAACCAGTACGGGCGCCGGGGCCGGGGCCGCCGGCAGGGTGACGTGGACGGTCAGGCCCTTGCCGGGCGCGGTGTCCAGGGTGACCGTGCCGTGGTGGGCGTGCACGACCGCCTGCACGATGGACATGCCCAGGCCCGAACCCCCGGTGTCACGAGCCCGGTCGGGAGCCGCGCGGAAGAAGCGGTCGAAGACCCGGTCGGCGTCCTGGGCGCTCAGCCCGGGACCCGAGTCGCTGATCCGCAGCCGGAGTTCACCGTCCCCGTACGGCTCCACGGCGATGGTCAGCGGCGAGTCCGCGGGGGTGTGGACACGGACGTTGCTCAGCAGATTGCCGACGACCTGCCGCAGCCCGGCCTCGTCGCCGAGCGCGTCCGGCAGCTCCCGGCCGCCCTCCGGCAGGTCCCGGCCGCCCTGCGGCAGCAGCAGCGTGAGCGGGCGGCCCGGCTGCTGCGCGGCGAGATCCGCGGCGGCGTCCCGTACCAGGCAGCACAGGTCGACCGGCCGGAAGGTGAGCGTCGGGCGGTCCTCCAGCCGGGCCAGGGCGAGGAGTTCGTCGACCAGGCGGCTCATCCGCAGCGCCTCCGCGGAGACCCGGCCGAGCGCCCGGTCCTGCTCGTCGGCGTCGAGCATGCCCTTCTCGTACAGCTGGAGATAGCCGCGTACGGACGCCAGCGGGGTGCGCAGTTCATGGGAGGCGTCGGCGAGGAAGCGGCGCAGTTGGTCGGTGGCGCGTTCGCTGTCGGTCAGCGCGGTCTCGATCTGCTGGAGCATCGCGTTGAGGGCGGTACTGAGCTGTTCGACCTCCAGCGAGCCGTGGCGGGCGGTGCCGATCCGCCGGGACAGGTCGCCCTCGGCGATCGCCGACGCGGTCTCCACCATGTCCTCCAACGGGCTGAGCCGCCGCCGGGCGGCGGTCAGCGAACCGGTCGCGAGCAGCGCGAGCAGCACCACCCCGACGCCCGACTCCACGATCAGCAGCTTCCCGATGGCGTGCCGCACCCCGTTCAGCCGGGTGCCCTTGACCACGATCGTGCCGTCGCTCAGCCGCAGCGCCACGACCCGGTACTCGGTGTTCCCCGAGGTCACGGTCGCGGCCTGGCCGCCGCGGGCCAGCCGGGCGGCGTCGGGCAGCGCGTCCGCCAGCCGCCGCTGCTCGGCGCTGAACGGCACGTCGCCGTCCCGGCACATGGTCGCCGGCCGGCCCTTCGGGTCGAGCACGATGAGCAGGTCCTGCTGGAACGCCTGGGCGATGGAGGAGTCACTCTTGCCGCTGCTCAACAGGTCGGCCAGCGTGCACAGTTGGCGCAGGCCGTTTGCGTCGAGCGCGGTCTGTGAGAGGGCGGACTGCGAGCTGCGCAGCGAGTCGTCTATCTCGCTGATCAGCACCATGTAGGTGGCCGCGATGCTGGCCGCCGCGGCGAGCACCAGGCCCACGGCGAGGAAGATCACATTGGCGATGGTGAAGCGGCCGCGCAGCGAGTGGGGCCGGGGCCAGAAGCAGCGCCTCACCGTACGCCCCCACCGGGCATGGCCGGGCCGGCCGCGTCCTCACCGGCGTCGGCCGAGTCCTCACCGGCGTCCGGGCGCGGTGCGCACAGCCCGTAGCCGATGCCGCGCCGGGTCTCGATGAGCGGCGGGCCCAGCCGGTCGAGCTTGCGCCGCAAATAGGAGATGTACGTCTCCACGACCGTGGAGGACACGGCGGTGTCGTACTGCCATACGTGCTGGAGCAGTTGCTCCTTGGTGAGGATGCGCCCGGCGTTGCGCATCAGGTGCCGCAGCAGGTTGTACTCGGTGGGCGTCAGCTCGACCGGCCGGTCCGCGCGGCTGACGGTGTACGTGGACTCGTCCATCTCCAGGTCGCCGTGGCGCAGCACCCGGTCGGCGGGGCGGCCGTCACCGCGCCGGGTACGGCGCAGCACCGCGTGCACCCGGGCCACCACCTCGTCCACGCCGAACGGCTTGGTGATGTAGTCGTCGCCGCCGAGCGCGAGGCCGGCCACGACGTCGCGCGGCGCGTCCCGCGCGGTGACGAAGATGATCGCGAGGTCGTCGCCGTCCGGGCCGTCGGCGGCGCGCTGCTCGCGCAGGGTCCGGCAGACCTCCCAGCCGTTGCCGTCGGGCAGCATCACGTCGAGCAGTACGAGGTCGGGCCGGTGCTCGCGCGCGGCGGCGACGGCCTCGCGCCCGGTGGCCGCGCTGTGCACGGTGAAGCCGTTGTACTTGAGGGTGATCCGCAGGATGTCGGCGATGCCGGGCTCGTCCTCGACGATCAGCACGACCCCGCCACCCCCTCCGGGCCCGCCGGGCACCGCCCCCGCGCCCGACGCGGCCGGTCCCGCGCGCAACACCTCCCGGCCGGGCCCCCACGCGTCCCCCGTGCCCCCGCGCGGGTTCGGGTTCGGGCGGCCGGTTCCGTGGGCTTCGCCGCCCGCCGCATGCGCGGCCGCAGCGGCCGGTCTTGCGGGAGAGGCGTGCGCGGCGCTACCCCGCGCAGCGCCCTCAGCCGCGCGCGCGGCCGTCGCGGCCGGGTCCGCGCGGAAGACCTCTCTGCCAGGCCCCCACGCGCCGTCGTCGCCTGCGCGCGCGGCACCCGTGCCCCCGCGCGCGGCCGGGTTCGGGCGACCGGCCCCAACAGCTTCCCCACCCGTCGCACGCGCGGCCGCAGCGGCCGGCCCCGCGCGAAACGCGTGCGCGGCGGCACCCCGCGCAGCGCCCTCAGCCGCACGCGCGGTGTTGCCGGTCCCGGTCCCGGTCCCGGCACCGGCCCGAGTCGCGGCCGGTCCCGCGTGCTGCGCCCAATCGGCGCGGCCGTCCGCCCCGCGGGCCGACTCCCGCCCGGCCGGCCCCCCGCCCGAGGGGAACGCGCTGCCGGGCGGGCGGAGAAGGCCGGGGGCGGGCGGCTCACTGAGGGCATCCATGCCGTCCAGTATCCGTATCCGCCCCACGCCCCCGACCACCCGGAACTTTGGAGTTCCCTGAGAGAAACCGTTTCGGCTTGGTCCCCACCCCCGTGGCCACGGAGGCTGAGGTGACGCGCATCAACAGGTCCGTACCGACGGTCCGTACCGACAGAGCGACCGATGGCGCGCGCGTACCCGTACCGACGATGGGGGATGTGATCGTGGCCACAGTGGCGCGATGGTGCTTCCGGCACAAATGGCTGGTGATCGTGCTGTGGCTGGCGGCGCTGCTCGGCGTCGGCGCCTCGGCGCAGACGCTGGGGGACAGCTACTCCAACGCGTTCTCGCTGAAGGGCACCGAGTCCGCGAAGGTCCTCGACCTGATGGACAAGGTCGTCCCCGAGCGCTCGGGCGAGGCCGACACCGTCGTGTGGCACGTCGACTCCGGCTCGGTGCGCGACGCGTCCGTACGGCAGCGGATCGACCCCGCGCTGGCCAAGATCGCCCGGCAGAAGGACGTCGGTACGGTCGTCAGCCCGTACGACAAGGCGGGCGCCGCGCAGATCAGCCGGGACGGCCGCACGGCGTACGCCACCGTGACGTACACCCGTCTCGGCAACGACATGAGCAACGACCAGGCGCAGCTGCTGATCGACACCGCGCACAGCGCGAGCACCAAGGGCCTGGCGGTCGAGGTCGGCGGCAACAAGCCCGCCCAGGCCGAGCAGCCGCTGCCGGGGCTCGCCGAGGGCGTCGGCATCGCGGCCGCGGGCGTGGTGCTCTTCCTGGCGCTCGGCTCGCTGTTCGGCATGCTGCTGCCGATCGTGACCGCGCTGTTCGGCATCGGCATCTCGTCGTCCGCGATCATCCTGCTCAGCCACGGCATGGATGTGGCCGACTTCTCCCCGCAGTTGGCGATGCTGGTCGGTCTGGGCGTCGGCATCGACTACGCGCTGTTCATCGTGACCCGCCACCGCAAGGGCATCCTGCGCGGCAAGAGCCCCGAGGAGGCCGCGGTCACCGCGCTGAACACCTCGGGCCGGGCCGTGCTTTTCGCGGGCGGCACGGTGTGCATCGCGCTGCTCGGCATGTTCACGCTGCGGCTGACCTTCCTCAACGGCGTGGCCGTCGCCTCCGCGCTGACCGTCGTCATCACGGTGGCCGCGGCCGTCACGCTGCTGCCCGCGCTGCTCGGCGCGCTCGGCATGCGGGTGCTCAGCCGCAGGCAGCGCCGGGCGCTGGCGGCCGGCGGCCCGAGCACCGAGACCGCCACGGGCGCGGCGGCCCGCTGGTCGTCGTTCCTCGAACGGCACCCGCGCGCGCTGACCGTGGTGGCCGTGGCGGTGATGGCGACCCTGGCGATCCCGGCGCTGAGCCTGCGTCTTGGCTCCTCCGACCAGGGCAACAACCCGACGACGACCACCACCCGCAAGGCGTACGACATGCTGGCGACGGGATTCGGTCCGGGCTTCAACGGCCCGCTGACCATCCTCGCCGAGGTGCCCGCCGCGTCCGACAAGGCCGCGCTCGACCGGCTGGTGACCACGCTCAAGGGCACGGACGGGGTCGCCTACGCGGCGGCCATGCCGATGAAGCCGGGCGACAAGGTCGCGCTGATACAGGCCGTGCCGACCACCTCCCCGCAGGACAAGGCGACGTCCGACCTGATCGACCACCTTCGTGACGACGTCGTACCGGCGGCCGAACAGGGCAGCACGATGCGGGCGTACGTCGGCGGGCCGACCGCGATGTTCGAGGACTTCTCGACCGTGCTGTTCGGGAAGCTGCCGCTGTTCATCGGTGTGATCATCGTGCTCGGCTTCGTGCTGCTCCTGATCGCGTTCCGCAGCCTGATCGTCCCGCTGACCGCGGCGGTGATGAACCTGGTGGCGGCGGCCGCGTCGTTCGGCGTGCTGGTGGCCATCTTCCAGTGGGGCTGGGGCGGTTCGCTGGCCGGGCGGGAGGGGCCGATCGACGCCTTCCTGCCGGTGATCATGCTCTCCCTGCTCTTCGGTCTGTCGATGGACTACCAGGTCTTCCTGGTCAGCCGCATGCACGAGGAGTGGGTGCACACCCGGGACAACGCGCGGGCGGTACGGGTCGGGCTCGCCGAGACCAGCCGGGTGATCAACTCGGCGGCCGTCATCATGATCTGCGTCTTCGGCGCCTTCGTGCTCAGCGGGCAGCGGGTGCTGGCGATGTTCGGCATAGGGCTGGCGGGCGCGGTCGCGCTGGACGCGTTCATCCTGCGGACGGTGCTGGTGCCGTCGCTCATGCACATGTTCGGGTCGGCCAACTGGTGGCTGCCGGCCTGGCTGGACAAGCGGCTGCCGCACCTCGCGGTGGAGCCTGCCGAGGACGAGGCGCCGGAGGACTCCGCGGGTCCGGCCGTACGGGGGCGGGTGACGGGCGCGGCCGGATTGCCCGTGGGGGGCTCGGAGTTGACCCTCATCGCCGCGGACGGCCGCCAGGTGGGCCGGGCGCGGGCGGCGGACGACGGTACGTTCCTGCTGCCGACGCCGGGCGAGGGCGCGTACGTCCTGGTCGCCAACGCCGCCGGGCACCACCCGCAGACGGCGAGCGTGCTGACCGCCGACCGCCCGGTCGACTGCGATCTGCGCCTCACCGGCACGGGCTCGCTCACCGGTACGGTCCGCCGCGCCGACGGGCAGCCGGTCGAAGACGCGCGGGTCGTACTGAAGGACGCGGACGGTCACGAGATCGCGTCCGTACGGACGGGTGCGGACGGCTCGTACGCCTTCGGCAATCTCTACGCGGGCAGTTACACGTTGCTGACCATGGGGTACCCGCCCTTCCCGGCAACCGTGCGGGTCACCGAGGGCGGCACCCTGGACGACGACGGCGACGGCGGCTCCCCCCTCGAACTCACCCTCTCCACGGACTGACCCAGCGGACACCCTTTCCACCGACTGACCCGGCCGACGGGCAAACGAGGTCGGCCCCGCCTCCTTCGGCTGTTGCGAGGGAGGCGGGGCTGTGAGGCGGGCGCGCGGGCGCGGGCGCGCGGGCCGGTGGGTTACTTGCTGTCGGGCTCGCCGGTGCCGAAGATGACGAGCTCGTAGACGATGCGGGCACCGTCGCTGGTCATGGCGGGCCGGCTGTGACGCATGAACATGGAGGTCCCGCCAGCGCTGAACAGCGGACTGCTCACCCACGATGTCTTCTTCACGAGCAGCGCGTCCAGTTGGGGCCGGTACGTCTCCTCCCAGGCAGCCGCCTTGGCGGGATTCGCCTTCGGGTAGTCGAGGGACGCGCAGTCCTTGAGAAAGGCGGCCGGCCGGGGGGCGTCTTCGTAGACTTCGCAGATCACCTGCTGGAGATTGCCCTGCTCGTCTTCGAGTCCGACCACGTCGGCCAGCAACTGCTCGCCGTTCTTGAGTTTGTCCGTGAAGATCCTGTAGGACCTCCCGGTGAAGTCCTTCTTCTTCGTGGTGCTCCCCTTGGACAGGCGCCACGCGTTCTGCATCCTTGAGCGGAAGTCCACCGCCTTGTAGCCGACGGCGATCGCGACATGCTCGGTGTCCCAGCGGAAAGGCGCGCTGTCCGTGAAGGGCTTGGCGGGCCACGCGGACAGCGGCTGTCTGCCGGGCTCGGTTCGGTAACCGTCGGTGCCGCCCGGGGGTGTCGTGGGGGGAGCGGTCCCGGGTTGTATGCCGTCGTCCGGGTCCTCCGTCCGATGTACCCGGTCACCCGAGTCCTGCGCCTGGTCCAGGCCGCCGTCCAGGTCCCGAGTCTGGTGTGCGCTGCAACCAGCGACGCCGGTGGCCGCGACAAGCACGGCCACCAGCACACCGGCACGCACCGATTGCGTGAAATTGATCATCAGTATCCGAATCCGCAGACGCCCTGAACGTAGGTCACAGAGGGGACGAAGGCCACGGCGTCGAAAGCGACGTCGGAGTCTCCGGTGCCCGGGTCGTGCAGGTTGTCCGCCTCGACCCGCCCGCCCTTCCAGAACGGGATGCTACCCATTTCGATCCACGTGTCCTGCCCGTTGCCGCGGGTGTCCTGGTTCAGAGCCGGTGGGGTCGCCGCCGGGGTGCCGTGGTTCGCGTCCCGGTGGGGCGCGGGGTCCTTTAAAGGAACGGGAAAGTACCTCACCTGACCGGACCCGGGGTGGGTGGTGTTGGTGGTGGTGTCGCTCGATCGGGTGAGGATACGTCCGTATATCGGATGTGTGCGGTACGTTCGGCGGCAGTAACCGCACATACGACGGCCCCCGGTGGGACTGCAATCCGCGCCGAGGGCCTGACCGTTCAGGAAGAGATCGCTTCCTTATGGCTGACGCGCAGTCTAACGCGGGCCTGTCCGCGTATCCGCTTCCCGAGGGCGCGCCCCGGGCCGGGGTGATCCATGTGCGGAGTCCGCACACCGACCGTTTCACGGTGGTCGGCAACCATCTGGCCCAGCACCCGGACCTGTCCGCCGTCGCGATCGGGCTCGGCGTGCACATTCTGTCGCTGCCGGACGGGGCATCGGTCACCGTGAAGGCGTTGACGCTGCGTTTCCGTGAGGGGGAGACGACGGTTCGGCGGGCGCTGAACGAGTTGGTGGCGGCGGGTTATCTGGAGCGGCGCCGGGTTCCGCTGGGTGGTGGCAGGTTCGCGACGCGTACGTTCGCGTACGACCGGCCCGGCCACGGGGGCGCTGAGCCGCCGGACCAGCCCGGCGGCGGGGGCGTACGGCCTACGGCCGGCCCGGCCCCCGTACCCCTGCGGCGGGGGACGCCCACCGTGGCTGCGAGGCCGGCTACAGCACTCGCGCACCCGGCGCCCGTCAGCGGGCCCGCCGCTGAGATCCTTGCCCGGTTACGCCTCACTGACTCGCGGCTGCTGCTGTCCGCACGCGATGTGCTCGCCCTTGCTCCGGCTGTGGACACGTGGCTGGCCCGTGCGGCCACGGCCGCGCAGATCGTCCGCACGCTGACTGCGAGCCTTCCGCCGCAGCAAGTACCCATCCACCACCCCGCCCGCTTCCTGGACTACCGCCTCACCACCCACCTCCCGCCACCGCTCCCGGCCACGCCGGGGCCTGTGGCCGCCGACCGTCCGCCGCCCCTGATCACCTGCGACGGCTGCGACCGCGCGATCCGCTCCCACGACCCGGCTGCCCGCTGCGTTGACTGCCGCGTCGGCCACCGGGCCGGTTGACGGCGGCGTCGGGCCGAGTGCTGCCACGCGCGCGTCCCGGTCTCAGTCCCCGTCTGCGGCTAACTGCTGGGTGATGTGGTTGCGGGTGTGGGTGGCTCGGGGGTCGTTGTATGGGGTGAGGTGGGTGAGGGCTTGGGTCCAGTGGTGGTGGGCGGTGGTGGGGTCGGTGG
Source organism: Streptomyces sp. NBC_00223 (assembly GCF_036199905.1). NCBI lineage: Bacteria > Bacillati > Actinomycetota > Actinomycetes > Kitasatosporales > Streptomycetaceae > Streptomyces > Streptomyces sp. NBC_00223. The sequence goes on from NZ_CP108109.1 coordinate 5,288,704, forward strand.
GGTGGAGTGCGGTGGCCAGGGCGTCGAGTTCGAGTGCGTGCTGCCAGGTGTCGCCGAGCTGTTGGTGGACGGCGGCGGCCTGGCGGTGGAAGTCGACGGCTTCGTCGGGGCGGTTGAGGTGGAGGTAGGTCTGTCCGGTGCCGCGCCAGGCGAGTGCTTCGCGGCTGCGGTCACCGAGGCGCCGGTGGAGCATCGCGGACCGCTGGTAGGAGGCCAGCGCTTCGCCGTACTGGCCCGCGGCCTGCTGGGCGTTGCCGAGGGTGATCAGCCAGAAGCCTTCCAGCGTGTGGTCACGGAGGCTGAGTGCGATCTCCACTGCCTCCTGTGCGGAGCGCAGCGCCTGGTCAGTTTCCCCCTGCTCGATGTGGAGTTCGGCAGCGAGAAACAGGATCTCGCCCTCGCCACTTCGATCGTGCAAGGACCGGCGGGCGGCCAGGGCCTGCTGGATGACGGCGGCGGCTTCGGTGAGGTGCCCGGCGCTCAGGTGTGTCCCGGCGAGGTTGGTCAGGGCAGTTGCGGCCCAGTGCGCACTGCCCAGTTGTCGAAAGAGGTCGGCTGCCTGCTCGAAGTGTTCCGACGCGTCGTCGAGTTGTCGGGTGCGGAGGTGGACCAGGCCGATGAGGTTGAGGGCGTTTGCTTCGTCGAGCCGGTTGCCGAGGGTGCGGGAGATCTCCAGGGCTCTGCGGAGGTGGTCGAGGCTCTCGTCCAGGCGGTTGGCTGCCCGGTAAGCCATGCCGAGGTCCATGAGCAGGAGCGTCTGGGCACTGTGGTCGTCCAGGCGCTGTGCCGCCGCGAGGCCGGTCTGTCCTGTTCGGGTCCAGTCGGTGACGGGAGCGGAGGGTGGCAGGGCGTTCCACAGGACGGTGGCGAGTTGCCAGGTGAGACGGTCGAGTCCGGCTGCTGCGGCGGCCCGGACCGCGTGCAGGGCGTTGGTGTACTCGCGTTCTGCCCAGTCCACGGCGGTGTCGTAGTCGGTGAACGTCAACGGCCCCACGTCGGGCTCGGGTTCGCCGAGGGGCAGGTGGTCTTCCGCGGGTTCGATCCAGGTCTGGGCGGCGTCGGCGGTGTGCAGGTACCAGTGCAGGACACGGACGAGGGCGGCTTCGCGTTGGTCGGGGGGTTCGTCGTGGTGGGCCTGGTCGGTGGCGTAGGCGCGGAGGAGGTCGTGGAACTGGTAGCGGTCGGGCGCGGTCTGCTCCAGTAGGTGGGCGCCGGTGAGGTTGTCGAGGAGCTGGCGGGTGCGGGTGGGGGTGAGTCCGGCGAGGGCTGCGGCGGCGTGGAGGCTGAAGTCGGGGCCGGGGTGGAGGCCCAGGAGGCGGAAGAGGCGGGCGGTGGGGGCGGGCAGGGCGCGGTAGGACCAGGTGAAGACGGTGCGGACGGCGTCGGCTTCTTCGTCGTCTCCGGTGCTGAGGGTGTCCCAGAGTGCGGATTCGTCGCGCAGGTCGGTGATGAGGTCGTCCAGGCGCAGGTGGGGGTGGGTGGCGGCGCGTTCGGCGGCGATCCGCAGAGCAAGGGGGAGGCGGGCGCACAGCCGGGCGAGTTCGGTCAGCTTGTCCTGGTCGTCCTCGGGCCGGTACCCGGCGGTCACGGCCCGCAGCAGCGCGACGGCCTCGGGTTCGGGGAGGGTGCCCAGGGTGAGGCGGCGGGCTCCGTCGCGTATGGCCAGCCCGGTCAGGCGGCTGCGGCTGGTGACCACGACAAGGCTGTCCCCGGTGCCGGGCAGCAGCGGGCGGACCTGGGCGGCGGTGGCCGCGTTGTCCAGGAGGACCAGCATGCGGCGCCCGGCCAGCAGCGAACGGTACAGGCCGGCGGCGTCGTCCACATCCTGCGGCACCTCGGCGGCGGGTACGCCGAGCGCGCGCAGGAAGCCGCGTAACGCCTGGGCGGGGGTGACGGGCTCGCCGGGGTCGTAGCCGCGCAGGTTCACATACAGCTGCCCGTCGGGGAAACGGTCACTGACCTGATGCGCCCAGTGCAACGCCAGCGACGTCTTGCCCGCACCGGCCGTACCGGCGATCACGTAGACCGACAGCACCAGCGCACTGCCGTCCCGGCCCGCCAGCACCGCATCGAGCTGGCCGAGTTCGCTGGACCGGTTGACGAAACCGTGTATGTCGGCGGGGAGTTGCCGTGGAGTCGGGCCGGGGGCACCGGCCCGCCCGGAACTGTCGGGACCGTGGAAGTGAATGCCACCAGTGACGTTCCCGGCCTGCACGGTGTCACGCGACGACCCCGACAGATCATTCGACGACACAGAAGGACGGCCCTCACCGTCCCGCGGGGTACTCAACGTTCACTCAGCTCTGCTCAAAACTGGCGGCGGAAGGGGGGCCACTGCGCGGTCGAAGTACGAGGCCAGATCCTCGCCGGCCGCATAGAGCTCTCGCACATAGGCTGCCCATGGGCCCACCACGCCAGGATCGGTGTAACGAATCGCGCCGTCCGGCACCCCGGCGTCGGTATACAGCACGCGGTAGAGGGTGCGCTCATCAAGGATCGTCAACTCCGGCAGCAGACCCCCGGTTTCAGCGGCGGCAACTGCTGCCACGGGCAGGACACGAACTCGCTGCCCGTATTCCGCAGCCATCCGCAGGTAGTGCAACTCCCACTGGACGTACGGCGTCAGCGGCTCCTCGACCACACGCACCCGGTGGAAGATCGACCCACGACGCTCGTCGTCAAGCGCGGCCTCGCGCAGAGCACCGCGCGCGTCCTCGTTGAGGCGAAGGGCTTCCTGCCAGTCACCGCGGAGCAGCGCGTCCCAACTCTGGTCGTCCTGTTCCTCGAAGTGCTGGAGCCGTTCGAGCTTCCACGAGTCGCCGTTGTGGATCGCCGCATCGCGTTCCGCGAAGTCACGTTGGTACTCGGCGTTGGTGAGCCGTTCCCCCCGCTCTGTGGGAAGGACGGAGGGACGGAGTTCACGCATCGGGAATGTCCACTTTCGCCGCACTGAGCATGTTGCCCGGGATGACGACCAGCCGTTCGCCCGCAGCGAGGCCCACGCCTTCCGGCAAGCGCGGCCGGTAGACGTCGGTGAGGTCCGTGCCGATCACCACGATGTCACCATTGTCGAGCTGCCAGATGTCCGGGCACTGATTCTTGTCCTTGGAGTTGCCCAGCTCTTCCGCCGACTTGCCCAGCCTGCGTTCGAATAACGCGGACGGATCGGCTTCCCACGCCTGTGCCATTCCTGCCCCCTGGATCGCTACGGAACGTTGCTCCCACGATACCGGGGGTATCCAGCACTTCCCAGGTCCCCCGCACGACCTTCATGGGCCCAGTTGGCGTCGGCCGAGCACGGCCCCTCGGGTGTTCCGCCCGAGGGGAGGCTGGGTTCGTCGGGGCTACCGCGGGTTTTCCGCCCATGGCGTCTTCTTCTTTGAGCATCGCGTCCGGGCGAGGCCGGTACAGGGGCTCATGGGATGCGCGACGCCCCGCTGAACCGCTTCGTTCAGTGGCGCATTGGAAGAATCCGCTGGGCGGGCCGTCGTTTCGGTTCGAGGGGTCGATCACATACTCAGCACCGGTGGCGGGAGGGGTGCCACCACACGGTGGAAGTAGGACTCCACGTCTTCACCGGCCGCGTACAACTCCCTGATGTACACCGCCCAAGGGCCGACGACAGCGGGATCGGTGTAACGGATCGCGCCGTCCGGCACCCCGGCGTCGGTATACAGCACGCGGTAGAGGGTGCGCTCATCGAGGATCGTCAACTCGGGTAGTAGACCATCGGATTCGGCGGCGGCAATCGCCGATGAAGGCAGCACGCGAACCCGCTGCCCGTACTGCGCCTGCTGCCTGAGCGAGTGCAACTCCCACTGCACGTAGGGAGTCAGCGGCTCCTCGACCACACGCACCCGGTGGAAGACCGAGCCCCGACGCTCGTCGTCAAGCGCGGCCTCGCGCAGGGCGTCGTGGCGCTCCTCGAACAGGCGGAGAGCTTCTTCCCAGTCGCCCCGGCGCAGGGCATCCCGGCTGGGACTGCCCACCTCCTCGAAGTGCTGGAGCCGTTCGAGCTTCCACGAATCGCCGTTGTGGATGGCCGCGTCGCGTTCCCCGAAGTCGCGCCTGTAGTCGGCCCGGGTGAGCCGTTCGCCCTGCCCCCGGGCAAAACCGGGGGCAGGGACTTGGAGATCAGACATCGGGAATATCCGCCTTCGCCGCGCTGAGCAAGTTGCCGGGAATGACGACCAGCCGTTCACCCGCACCCAGCGCGACGCCGTTCGGCAGGCGGGCGGCGTACTCGGCGGTGAGGTCCCGGCCGATCACCACGATGTCACCGTTGCTGAGCTGCCAGATGTCCGGGCACTCGTCCTTGCCGTCGGAATTGCCCAGCTCCTGGGCCGACTTGCCCAGCCTGCGTTCGAATAACGCGGACGGATCGGCCTCCCACGCCTGTGTCACTTCTGCCCCCTGGATCGCTACGGACCGTCGCCCCAACAATACTTGGAGTACCGAACGCTTCCCAGGCACCCGCACGGCCTTCATGCGCCCAGTTGGCGCCGGCCGAGCACGGCCCCTCGGGCGCTTTCGCCCGAACGGAGGCTGGGTTCGTCGTCTGGACCGCTCCACCATCGGGCGGGGCTGAAAAAACGAAGCTGCGTCCTCATCTGAAAAAGTGCTGGACCATCCCACCTCGGGCGAATGCGGAGTTCGCAGCCCGGTGGAAGATGCGCTGGCCGTCTGTGTCCGGCTCCATGACCCGGCATGTCCGGTGGTGTGCATGGTCGAGAAGCCCTACCAGCTCCTCGGCCATGCCCGTGACCCGCTCCCGGCCCGCCCTGTTCACGACGCCGGCCAGGACCGGGAGTTCATCCGCTGCGACACGCTACTGGAAGTACGCCAGAATCCGGCCGAGTTCGTAACCGCGGTCCGAGCCGGGCGGGACGTTCCGGTTCAGTTGGCGCAGTCTCCTCAGGGTGTTGTTGTCCACCAGGTTCTCTCCCCCCGCCTCGACGATGCGCCGCAGGCCCCGGAGGGCCCAGTACTGGCCGAACGGCTTGTCCTCGTGGTCGATGAGACTGTCCACCAACGGGATCAGCAGGGCAGTATCGGGGCGGACGTACAGGGAGACGTAAGCCGTGAGCCGCGTTCCCCGGCTCCGACTCGCCAGGTTGGCCGCGAGATCGGCTTCCTCGCCACCCTCGACGGCGGAGATCATCCTCCCGACCACGGTCGTCATCGCGTTCGTACGGGACTCGCCCGGCGGCAGGGAAGCCCTGAGGCGGTCGTACTCCTCCGCGAGTTCCGCCAGGGCGGCGTTGCCGCCTGCGGCCCTGGCGTCCTGCCGAGCCAGTTCCCGCGCCTCGCCCGTCTCAGCGAGGCGCCGTGCGCTCTGCGTCTCGCCGGTGAGTTCGTCCAGCCGTCTTTCCATGTCGCGGTATTCGAATCCGCCGAACGGGGTCTGGACCGACTTGAACAACCCGTCGAGCCAGGGGATCACCCCCACGACCAGCAGCCCGACCGTGATCAGATCGATCTTTAGATGCGGCCACACCACATGGACCACGCCGACCACGATGGCCGTCGAGGTCAGCACGGCTTTCGTCACCAGCCGGCCTCGGTGCGAAGCACCCACGCTCGCAGAAGGCTCCTCGCTCATATCCCTACCATTCGCCAGGTCGGCCGACGGCCGAGATCATTCGCTCAGCCGCGGAGCGGGCGGTCGAAGCCTCCGCCGTGCCGCCTCGGGCTGATCAGGTCCGCTCCAAGCGGTAGTGACGGCTCGCTCGGCTGATGAGTGCGCAGGCAGGCTGGACAGGGGACCAGCCTGCCACCTCGCCGTGCTCGGGGGCAGGTGGGGTAGCCGTTCGGCTCGCCATACCGGTGGCCAGCCGTCAGATGCCACAGCCGCCGAACAAAGCGGGAGACCCCATCACGCCAAGAGCACGTGATGGGGTCCCGGGGGCACTTGCTGTGGTCGCGGCATCAGACGGTGCCGAACTCACCTGCCTTGACCGCCTTGACGAAGGCGGCGAAACCGGCGGACGGGAAGGTCAGGGCAGGTCCGTCGAGGACCTTGCTGTCACGGACCGGGACGATGCCGGGGAAGCCAGGGGCCACCTCGACGCAGCTTCCGCCGTTGCTGCTGTAGCTGGACTTGAACCAGGAAGCGCCGGACAGATCTATGTCGGTCATCGGGTCAGTTCCTCTCGTGCGGTGCGGATCATGGCCATGGATGCAGCCTGGGACAGCGCCTCCACCTGCAAGCGATGGTAGTCCGCTTCCCATGCTCTGACTGTCTCCTCGTTCCGCACCACGTAGCCCTGCTCAACCGATTCGGTGTATCCGATCACGGACCGGTCGGTGAAGGTGAGCAGCGTCATGAACGCCCGGAACGGTGCGTTCCCCGCCAGGCTGTACGGCGCCACCTGAGTGATCACATTCGGACGTGCTGCCAGGTCAGAGAGATGTCCGAGCTGTTCCCTCATGACGTCGGCTCCCCCAATCGGACGGCGGATGCAGCTCTCGTCCAGAATGGCGTGAATGAGCGGCGGAGTGGATCGGTCGAGCAGACGTTGGCGTACCGCGAGGAACTTCAGCCGTTCGCCCGCCTGGTCCTCAGTGATGCTCCCGCGCAGCACCTCACTCGTTGTGAGGGCAGCCGCGTAGTCCCGGGTCTGGAGAAGCCCCGGGATGATGTTGGGCTCGAAGATCCTGATCTCGGCCGCGCGGGCCTCCTGCGAAGCGTGCTCCGGGAATCCGTCGATGAACCCTTGGCGGCGGAGTCCGATCCACATCAGTTCGAGCGTCTGGCCGGTGCCCAGAGTCTTGTCGGCAGCTCTTGCGAACTTGCGCGCAGGCGATTTGCGCGCGACTTCTACGGCGGAGATGTACGTACCCGTGTACCCCATCCGTTCGCCCAACTGATCTTGTGTCAGTCCCGCAGCTTCACGTGAGCTGCGGAGTTGTGATCCGAAGGCATGGTGTGGGGACTTTGTTGGATCAAGTGTTCGGCGGTTCAAGTGCCCTCCCTCTACTTGCACTTTCGTCAGAGACCAGTTGAACGATTCCTGACTGTAGGCCACATTAAGGGCTCCCGGTAGTGGTTTCACTACGGAGAGGAACGGGCGGTGTCCCGAAAACCACGGTTGGCGACGTGGTCGAGGGGTCCGTACGTGCCTCAACTGCGCGCCTCGGTGGGCTTGTTCGCCGTTCGCCGTGACGTACGGGATGTCGGTACTGCGGCCGGGAGAAGCAGGAATTCTTTCGGTCCGGGGCCGGCGGAAATGGGCGGACGACCTGCCCGACGGACGTTGGGCCCGCGGACTGTGAGCACAGCGATGCACCGAGAGTGAGGTCCAGCCCATGGCAGCTTCAGTAACCACCCATCCCGAGCCGCTGGTTGTGATGCGGTGGGCCAGTGAGCCGTTGTCGGTCGGGCGGGCGCGTTCTTCTCTGCGGAGGGTGTTGGAGCGCTGGGAGCTGAACACCCTGGTTGCGCCTGCGGAGTTGGTGCTCAGCGAGTTGTTCACGAACGCGATTCAGCACGTGGATGCGGAGGTCGCGGACCGGTTGGTGGAGACGCGGTTTGCGCGGGAGGCGGGTGGTGTGCGGATTGAGGTGCATGACGCCGGCGACCGTATGCCCGTGCGGCACAAGGCGGGTGAGGATGAGGAGAGCGGGCGGGGGTTGTTCCTGGTTGCGGCGGTGGTCGGGCCGGACGGCTGGGGTGTGAGCGAGCGCGAGGGTGTGGGCAAGCGGGTCTGGGCCCGTGTGACCGTGGCGTGCTGCGGGGAGGCGGGGGCCGGTGTCCAGGTCTGAACGCCGGGGCCGCTCCCTCGGCGGTGTCCGGGCGTGGCTCGGGTATCACATCGAGACGATCTGGCTGCTGGGGCTCCTCACCAGCGCGGTGGCGCTGGGCGCGCTGGTGGTGAGGCTGTGAGCGCGTTGCACTGGCACACCTCAGTCGCGACGGGAACAGCCGTCCCCTTGGCCACGTCCGCTGTCTCCCCGTTGGTGGTGCGGGAGTGGGTGTTCCGGCCGCGGGGCGTGTACGCGGCGACGTTCGACCGGCCCGAGGACGCGTTGTCCTGGCTCGGGGTGACGCTGGACGGCATCGCGCCCATGCCGGGGGACCTGACCCCCGACGACCGGATCGCCTACGCCCGCGAACACCTCGCCGTCCACCCCGCGCAGGCCGATCCCGTGTACTCCGCGAGCGGCTACCTCGTACAGGACCTGGTCGCCTGCCGCGTCGACCACGACATGTTCAAGAGTTCCTTGCCGGTGCGGGAGAAGAGGTTCGCCCCGCACGGGTGAGGGGGTCTGATTCCGGCTTGACTCTGCGCTCACCGACTGCGAGACGCATTGCGGACAGACCCACACGGTGGGGGCTGCACGTCCGGACGTGCAGCCCCCACCACCCCAGACCACCCCAGACCCCTCGGTCCCGACCCCTTTCACGCGGGACCGAGGCCGGTGAAGGACTCCCCGACCGGATGCCGGCGGGCGCGCGGGGGGCCGCACGGCCGGGTCCACCCCCGTGCAGGCCCCCACGGCTACGCGCGCCCGCGCCCGGTCCCCGGCCTGGCGCCACAGGCGGGGTCAGCGGGACTCCTTCGCCCCGGGGGTCACGCCGGACACAGACGGCGTGGCCCCCCACCCCCCACCCCATCTCGTTGGAGAGGACCGTCCGGTCATGACCCGCACCCGCCCGCGTACCCGGCCTCGCACGCTGCACCAGGAACCCGGGGCCGTCACCTGGGCCCGTGAGAAGGCCGGACTGACCAAACGCGCCCTGGCCCAGGAGATCGGGATCTCCGAAGTGCTCATGGGCGAGATCGAATCCGGCTGGCGCAGCGCCACCCCCGCCAACCTCGCCAGAATCGCCGCAGCTCTCAACTGCCCCCTGGTCGTCCTCGAACGCGCACGCGCAACCGCCACGGCACAGCACCCGACCACCGCGGACCTTCCCGACCCCGGAGCCGAAACCATGACTGCGCCGACCACCGCCGAGCAGGCTCAGGCCCCCGCCGGGACCTGGACCCTCACCACGACCAACGGCTACACCGCCACCGGTCACCTGCCCGACTGGGCCGAGGACGACCCCACCGAGACCGGCGTACCGCTCGACCGGCTCTCCGCGCAGCTCGCCGACATCACCCACCGCGCCCCCTTCGACGGCCTCTGCGTCCAGGCCGTCCACGGCGCCGGCCCCGCCGAACCCAACGAAATCCTCAGCGGCACCATCGAATGCGTCCCCTACGCCGACCACCCCGAACCCAACATCCCCGTCGTCAACCTCCGCATCATCGACGACCACTGGATCACCAGCCTCAACCCCACCCAACTCGCCCACCTCGCCACCGCGTTACGCACCCACGCCGACCACCTCGACCACCACGTCGCTCCCGCCCTCACCGCCGCCCGCGACGACTGGACCGCTCACCACCCGCCGCGAAGCAACGAGTAACGGCGCACAAAGGGTGCCGTAGGCCAAGGCGGCCGCTAGGATCGCGCGCCGAACAGTTCTGCGAAGACAGCTCGGGGGCACGGATGGCAGCGACAGCGGGGACAAGCACCAACGGCGAGGAGAAGGGGGAGAAGGAAGGCGGCTGCGCCGTCCTCCTCGTCAAGGGCTTCGTGGGTTTCCTGATACTGGGGCTCATGGTGGGCGCTGCCGCGGCCATCATCATCGGGGTCAGCGCTTTCCCCGCCGCGGCCGGACTGACGGGGACGCCCGGGAAGATAACGGTCCGCTCCTGTGAGGTCCACCGGCTGAACAGCCACAGCAAGGAGAAGATCTGCACCGGCACGTTCCTCTCCGAGGACGGCCGCGAGATCGACCACCGGGCAACCGTCGACACCGGCAGCCCCGGGAGCGTCGTGTCCGTACGGAGGACCGGCAGCAGCACCTATACGCACACCAGCGCGGCGAGTACGGCCGGCTACGTCTCCACGATTCTGTTCGGCCTCGCCCTCGCCCATGCCCTCTTCCTCGGGGCCGTGAGCGCGTGGCGCCGGAAGCGGAAGAGGGCGGAAACCTCGACCTCCTGGCGCTCCGTCGCGTACACCGCGGGGGCACTGGGCCTGTCGCTGCTCGTGCAGCTCGTCATCACGCTGGCGACCTGAACGCTGAGTTCCCGTCTCTGGACGTAGGCCCGAGGGGGCCGGGTTCTCGCTCCCGGGCAAGCCGGCGTCGCGATACCGCGCGCTGTCGCCCGTATCGCGCGTGACGACTGTGCATAGTCAGCATATGCCTGAGACATATGCTGACTCCGAGTATGGTAGGGGCAACGGTCCGTAGCAATCCGGAGAGTTGGAATGGCACAGGCGCGGGAGACCGACCCGTCCGCGCTATTCGAACGCCGGCTGGGCGCGAAGAAGGAGAGTCCCGATGCGTGAACTCCATGCCCCCGCCCTGCCCGCCGGGCAGGGGGAACGGCTCACCAGCGCCGAGTACAGAAGCGACTTCCGGGAGCGCAACACGGCGATCCGTAACGGCGATTCGTGGAAGCTGGAGCGGCTCCAGCACTTCGAGGAACAGGGCATTCCCAGCCGGGACGCGCTGAGCCGGGGTGACTGGCAGGAAGCTCTCCGACTGTTCGAGGGCCGGGAAGAGGACCTGCGGGAAGCCGCTCGTGATGCTGACCGCCGCGGCTCGGCGTTCCACCGTGTGCGTGTGGTCGAGGAGCCGCTGACGCCGTATGTCCAGTGGGAGTTGCACTCTCTCCGACAGCGCGCGGCCTGCGGCCACCGGATTCGCGTCCTGCCCGTGGCAGCGGTTGTCGCCGCGGAGTCGGTGGGCATGCTGCCGGAGCTGACGATCCTGGATGAACGGACCCTCTACCGCGTGCTGTACACCGACGCCGGGGTGCCGGACGGCGCCATCCGCCACACCGATCCCGCTGTCGTCGGCCCATGGGCGGCGTATCTGAGGGAGTTGTACGCGGCCGGTGAGGACGTGGAGTCGTATTTCGACCGCGTGGTGGCCCACCTCCCGCCGCCGGTGTTGAGCAGAGCTGAGTGAACGTTGAACACCCCTCATGACGGTGACGGCCGCCGTACGGCGGCTCGCCGGGCGTTGTCAGTGGGGGCGCATACGCTTTTCGGTATGGGAACGGTGACCTTCGTCGACGAGACGACATCAGGGGAACGCCGCGACTCCGGGGGGCTGGAGATCGCGGAGGAGCGGCTGACGCTGCGTGAGGTGATCCGCCGTCGGATCTTCCAGGAAGTGGCGGAGCACCACGCCAGCGAGCGCGTGGTCTTCCGCGGCCTGGTCCAGCCGACGCGGACCGAGCTGATGCTGAACGGCGACCGGTCACGCGCCCCGCGCCGGATCGACCCCGAGCGGCAGTGCGAGCTGGCGCTGACCGCCTTCGGGCGCAACGGCTTCCTGGTGCTGGTCGGCGACCGGCAGATAGTGGAGCTGGACGAGGAAGTGGACCTGCCGACGGGCACCGAAGTGGTCTTCCTCAAGCTCGTTGCCCTGGTGGGTGGCTGATGACCGAGACGATGTACGACGTGATGACGGTTCAGCGCCTGGCCGCCCAGGACGACATGGACGCCTTGGCCAAGCGGCTGGCCAAGGCCGTGTACACCGGTCGCGGGATGCGCGATCAGCTGGTCGCCCAGCAGGTCGACGTGGCCGCGGCCCTGACCGCCGGCCAGCGGCTGCGGCTGGTGACCGCGTGGGCCGACCGGTACGGCTCGAAGCGCGAAAAGCAGGGCGTGAGCGACACGTTGCTGCTGCTCTCCGCGATCGTCGGGCGCGGACTCGACGGGGACCCGCTGGCCGACGCCCGGTCGGCCCGGCTCGCCTCCCTGACCGGGCGGCAGACGTACTCCCCGTGGCACTCGGTCGGCCTGGACCTCCTCGCCGAGGCCGAGGTGGCCGCCGGCCGCCCCCTGGCCCCCGAGGTCGTCGCGGTCTTCCGCCGCACCGCCACCATGTACACCCACGACAGCGGTCTGCGGACCCTGGCGAAGAAGCTCACCGAACCGCCGCTCAACCCGGGGGAGTTGTGGGCCGACACCGCGACGGCCGAGGCGACCGCCCAAGGTGAGTCCTGGCTGCGGCTGCTGGGCCACGCCGCGCGGGCCACCGCCGCCAAGCCCACCGTCGCCTGGGACAAGCAGGCCCGCGCGCTGATCGACGCGATCGGCCCGGAGCCCGTACGCGCCGCCGTGACATCCTGGCTCACCCTGGTCGGCCGCCCCCGCACCGTCCCGCTCGAACGCGCCGAGTTCGAGTCGGACATCAACCAGCTCTACGACCCGTACAACGCCAATGTGCTGCGCGGCCTGGTCTGGACGCTGTCCCTGCTCCCGTCGCACCGCGACACCGCCCGTGCGCTCGGCGCCCTGGTCGAGACCTCACTGCGCAAGGTCGCCGGGACCGGCCCGCGCAACCCGAAGGTCGCCAACGCCGCGGTGGTGGCGCTCGGCCGGGCCGACGGAGAGCCCGCCCTCGCCGAACTGGCCAGGCTCGCCACCCGGGTCACCTTCAAGGGCACCCTCAAGCAGATCGACGCCGCCTTGGAGGCCCGGGCGGCGGCCCTCGGCCTGACCCGCGAGGAGATCGAGGAACTGGCCGTGCCCTCCTACGGGCTGACCGGGGTGGGCCGCCGCCCGCACGAGCACGGCGAGCTGGCCGTACACGCCGGCAAGGCCGTACTGACCTGGCGCAACGCGGCGGGCAAGGAGGTCAAGGGGGTGCCCGCGGCCGTCAAGCGGGACCACCCGGAGGAGGTCGCCGAGCTCAAGGCCGCCGCCAAGGACATCGACAGAATGCTCAGCGCCCAGGCCGAGCGCCTGGACCGGCAGTTCCTCGCCCGCCGCAGCTGGCCGTACGCCGCCTGGCGCGAGCGCTATCTCGACCACCCGCTGGTCGGCACCCTCGCCCGGCGGCTGCTGTGGCTCGTGGACGGGCGGCCCTGCGGCTGGGCCGACGGCGAGCTGCGCACTCTCACCGACGACCCTGTGCCCGCCGGGCAGACCGTCACCCTGTGGCACCCGGTGGGCCGCGAACCCGCCGAGGTCGTCGCCTGGCGGGACTGGCTGGAGCGGCACGGCATCACCCAGCCGTTCAAGCAGGCCCACCGCGAGGTGTATCTGCTCACCGACGCCGAGCGCGCCACCGCCACGTACTCCAACCGGTTCGCCGCGCATGTGCTGCGCCAGCACCAGTTCCACTCGCTGGCCGCCGTCCGCGGCTGGCGGAACAAGCTCCGGCTGATGGTGGACGACACCTGCCCGCCCGCGACCCGCGAACTGCCGCAGTGGGGGCTGCGCGCCGAGTTCTGGATCGAGGGCGCGGGCGATGCGTACGAGGTCGACACCACCGACTCGGGCAGCTATCTGCGGCTGGTCACCGACCAGGTGCGGTTCTATCCGATCGACGCGCCGGAGAACTTCGCGCACGCCTCGGGCGGCGGCTACGGGCAGGGCTGGAGCGACGCCCCGGCCGCCGACCCGCTGCCGCTGGAGGAGATACCCGCGCTGGTGCTCAGCGAAGTCCTGCGCGACGTCGACCTGTTCGTCGGGGTGGCCAGTATCGGCAACGACCCGACCTGGCAGGACGGCGGCCCCGAGGGCCGGTTCCGCACCTACTGGCACAGCTACGGCTTCGGCGAGCTCTCGCAGAGCGCCGAGAGCCGCCGCGACCTGCTCACCCGCCTGGTGCCCCGGCTGGCGATAGCCGACCGCTGCACCGTCGAGGGGCGTTTCCTGCATGTGCGCGGCGAGCGGCACACGTACAAGATCCACCTCGGCTCCGGGAACATCCTGATGTCCCCGAACGACTCCTATCTGTGCATCGTCCCCAAGGCGGCGGGCCAGGACCCGGGCCAACTCGGCGGCTATCTGCCCTTCGAGGGCGACCGCACGCTCGCGGTCGTGCTCAGCAAGGCGATGATGCTCGCCGACGACACGAAGATCACCGACCCCACGATCCTCAGCCAGCTGTAATACGACGGCCGGGCCCGCCCCCCGCACAGGGGAACGGACCCGGCCGCGTAAAGCGCAAGGCGCGAGGCGCAGGGCGACGATCAGAAGCGCCGGGTGACCAGCGCCCGCTTGACCTCCGCGATCGCCTTGGTGACCTCGATACCGCGCGGGCACGCGTCCGTGCAGTTGAAGGTGGTGCGGCAGCGCCACACCCCGTTCTTCTCGTTCAGGATCTCCAGCCGCTGCTCACCGCCCTCGTCGCGCGAGTCGAAGATGAAGCGGTGCGCGTTGACGATCGCGGCCGGCCCGAAGTACTGGCCGTCGTTCCAGAACACCGGGCAGGACGACGTGCACGCGGCGCACAGAATGCACTTGGTGGTGTCGTCGAACCGCTCACGGTCGGCCGCGGACTGCAACCGCTCGCGCGTCGGCTCGTTGCCCTTGGTGATCAGGAACGGCATCACGTCCCGGTACGCCTGGAAGAACGGGTCCATGTCGACCACGAGATCCTTGAGCACGGTCAGGCCCTTGATGGGCTCGATCGTGATCGGCTTCTCCGGGTTGATGTCCTTGACCAGGGTCTTGCAGGCCAGCCGGTTCTTGCCGTTGATCCGCATCGCGTCCGAGCCGCAGATGCCGTGCGCGCAGCTGCGCCGGAAGGTCAGCGAACCGTCGATCTCCCACTTGACCTTGTGCAGCGCGTCCAGGACGCGCTCCTTCGGGTCGATCGGGAGCTGGTAGTCCACCCACTGCGCCTCGGCGGCGACCTCCGGGTTGAACCGGCGGATCCGCAGGACGACGGTGATCAGGTGCTCCGCGCCGTTCTCGGCGGCGTCCAGCGCGGCCGAATGGCTGTCGAGCGTCGGGGTGCTCATCAGTACTTACGCTCCATCGGCTGGTAGCGGGTCTGCACGACCGGCTTGTAGTCGAGGCGGATCGACTCGGTGCCGTTCGCGTCCACTTCGCGGTACGCCATTGTGTGCCGCATGAAGTTGACGTCGTCGCGGGTGGGGTAGTCCTCGCGGTAGTGACCGCCGCGGGACTCCTTGCGCGCCAGGGCGGACACGGCCATCACCTCGGCCAGGTCGAGCAGGTTGCCCAGCTCGACGGCCTCCAGCAGGTCGGTGTTGAACCGCTTGCCCTTGTCCTGAATGGCGACGTCGAGGTAGCGCTCGCGCAGCTCGCCGATCTTCTCGACCGCGGTCTTGATGGTCTGCTCGGTGCGGAACACCATCACATTGGCGTCCATGCACTCCTGAAGCTCACGGCGGATGTCGTGGACCCGCTCGTTGCCGGTGGACGCGCGCAGCCGCTCGACCTGGGCGACGACCTGCGCGGCCGGGTCCTCCGGCAGCGGGACGTGGTCGTTGGCGTCGGCGTACCGCGCGGCCGCGATGCCGGAGCGGCGGCCGAAGACATTGATGTCAAGCAGCGAGTTGGTGCCGAGCCGGTTCGCGCCGTGCACGGACACACAGGCGACCTCACCGGCGGCGTAGAGCCCGGGCACGACCGTGGTGTTGTCGAGCAGCACCTCGCCCTGCACATTGGTGGGGATGCCGCCCATGGCGTAGTGCGCGGTCGGCTGGATCGGGATCGGGTCGGTGTACGGCTCGATGCCCAGGTAGGTCCGCGCGAACTCGGTGATGTCCGGGAGCTTCGCGTCGAGCTGCTCCGGCGGCAGGTGGGTGAGGTCGAGGTAGACATGGTCGCCCTCGGGACCGCAGCCGCGGCCCTCGCGGATCTCGGTGTAGATCGCCCGGGAGACGACGTCACGCGAGGCGAGGTCCTTCATGACGGGCGCGTACTTCTCCATGAAGCGCTCGCCGTCCTTGTTGCGGAGGATGCCGCCCTCACCGCGGGCGCCCTCCGTCAGCAGGATGCCCATCCGCCAGATGCCCGTCGGGTGGAACTGGAAGAACTCCATGTCCTCCAGCGGCAGTCCGCGCCGGTACACCGCGGCCTGGCCGTCACCGGTCAGGGTGTGCGCGTTGGAGGTCACCTTGAAGAACTTGCCGGTGCCGCCGGAGGCGTAGATCACGGCCTTCGCCTGGAAGACATGGATCTCGCCGGTGGCCAGCTCGTACGCCACCACGCCGGCCGAGCGCTTCACGCCGTCGACCTCGGTGAGCAGCTGGTCCAGGACGTAGAACTCGTTGAAGAACTCCACACCCTCCTTGACGCAGTTCTGATAGAGCGTCTGGAGGATCATGTGACCGGTGCGGTCGGCGGCGTAACAGGAGCGGCGTACCGCGGCCTCACCGTGGTTGCGGGTGTGACCGCCGAACCGGCGCTGGTCGATCCGGCCCTCGGGCGTCCGGTTGAACGGCAGGCCCATCCGCTCCAGGTCGAGGACCGCGTCGATGGCCTCCTTCGCCAGGATCTCGGCGGCGTCCTGGTCGACCAGGTAGTCGCCGCCCTTGATCGTGTCGAAGGTGTGCCACTCCCAGTTGTCCTCCTCGACGTTCGCCAGGGCGGCGGCCATGCCGCCCTGGGCGGCGCCGGTGTGGGAGCGGGTGGGGTAGAGCTTGGTCAGGACGGCGGTGCGGCTGCGCTTGGTGGCCTCGATGGCCGCGCGCATCCCGGCGCCGCCCGCCCCGACGATGACGGTGTCGTATGTGTGGATCTGCATGGGGTCGCTTCCCTGTTCCTGCCCTGGCTCAGCGCTTAACGGATGTTCGGGTCGAAGGTGAAGATCACCAGCGAGCCCAGCACGATGGTGAACGCCACCGCTGTGAACAGCAGCGTCTTGAGCCAGAAGCGGGTGTTCGCCTGCTCGGCGTAGTCGTTGACGACGGTCCGCAGACCGTTGCCGCCGTGCAGCATCGCCAGCCACAGCATGGCCAGGTCCCAGTACTGCCAGAACGGGGACGCCCAGCGGCCGGCGACGAACGCGAAGCCGACCTTGGTGACACCGCCGTCGAGCACGAGCTGGATCAGCAGATGGCCCAGCACCAGTACGACCAGCACCACGCCGGACAGCCGCATGAACAGCCAGCCGTACAGCTCGAAGTTGGTCCGGGTGGAGCGGGGGGTGCGGCTGGTGCGGGTGCGCGGCGGCTCGATGACGGGCGCCGGGTTGGACGGGCTGATCGCGGCGCTCGATCCGGTCAGCTGCACATCGTCTTCGGGGGTGACTTCAGTGGCCATGTGTCGTTCAGCTCCCGAACAGGACTCGTGCGGCGTGGCCGAGGACCGGGTAGATCGCGCCGACCATCAGCAGGATCCACAGGCCCATCACCCACCAGAACATCTGCTTCTGGTAACGGGCGCCCTGGGTCCAGTAGTCGACGGCGATGATCCGCAGACCGTTCAGCGCGTGGAAGAGGATCGCGGCCACCAGGCCGTATTCGAGCAGGCTGACGATCGGGGTCTTGTAGGTCGCGACGACCTTGTCGTAGTCCTCGGGTGAGACCCGCACCAGGGCGGTGTCGAGGACATGCACGAACAGGAAGAAGAAGATGAGGACACCGGTGACTCGATGAGCCACCCAGGACCACATGCCTTCCCGGCCGCGGTAAAGCGTTCCAGCCGGCACGGAAATACCCTCCGGGAGCGGGACGAGGGCTGCCGGCTTCGGTGTCGGTCACGCCCGGCCGGGTACGGTCCACCGGCCCCGGCCATCGTAGCGACGCGATGTCGGCTCAGTACCGCGGGGTAGGCCAGGTGTGATCGATCCCGCACGGTCGGGTGAACCGGCGGCTCCGGCCAGCCGCAGCAGCCGGGCCCGCCAGATCCGGCGCAGCTGCTCGGCCGTGACCACGGTTTCCTCGTCCTCGTCGTGGCCCAGCCGCTCGCGCAGGCTGGCCAGCGTCTGGTCGAGCGCGGCGGCCGGGTCGGACACGTCGAGCGCGATCAGGAAGGAGTGGCCGAACTTCGCTTCGTAAGCGGCGTACGCGGCGCGCAGCGCGGTGTGCACGGTCAGACCGCCGCGGTCGGGCAGCGGCGTGGTGGTCTCACCGGCCAGCGCCTCGGCGAGGTCGCCGGACGTCAGGTCGTACGCCGCCTCGTCGGCCGCGGCGAGCAGCGCGTCCACCGTCGGGTACGGCCGGTGCGCGGCCACCCGGCGGGCCCAGCGGTGCGAGCCGCAGCAGCCGCGCAGGGCCGCCTCGGCGGCCACGGACGGAGCCCGGTTGAGCTCGCGCAGCCCCTCGGGCGGGGTGTCGCTGGACAGCGGAGGGCTCCTGGATCACGGTGCGGCGCCCGTACGGGGACTCGTACGGACCGGTAATGCGGTTACGGCGGGGGCACTCAACTGTACGGTCGGGCCCGGATCGTGCGGAGGAGGGGGCGGTGAACTTCACCCGTACGGAGGGTGCGCGGCGGTGAGTTGACGCCCCGACGGGTCGGGGAAGAAGAGCAGGAACGGCGCCACCGCCTCAGTCCCACCAGAAGGACCACAGCCGCTCCCCGCGCAGCGCCTCCGCGTAGTCGGGGAAGGGAAACGTTCCGTCGTTGAGGTTCGCCGCGCCCGTCAGCACGTGCTCCAGCGCCACATGCGCCGCGTGCGCCGAACTCAGCGGCGGCGAGGCCACCGAGACGAACACCGACGAGCCCTCGAAGCCGATCACCCGCGCGCCGAACCGGTCCTCCCACGACCGCAGCAGCGCCGACAGCTCCAGGACGGGCACATCCGCCTCCCACCCCGCGAGCGCGGGCAGATCGGCCGACCGCTCGGCGCGCACGAGCGCGATGTGTCCGATGAAACGGGTGGTGAAGTAGTGCAGCATCTGGCCCACCGCGGCCCGCGCCACCGCGTCCGGCGACGGACCCGGGTGCGGCGCGGCGGGCGCGGCCAGCCCCGGCCAGCGGGTGAACGGCGGCCCCGGGTCGGCCAGCAGCGCCGCCAGGTCGGCGAGATCGGCCGACTCGCCCGGACGGAACTCGTCGACCGCCGGGTGCGGCGGCCGCAGCCACCGGTTCTGCTGATACGACGACCACGACTCGTGCAGCGTCTCCTCGACGTCCACGGCGGCGATCTCGGCGGGGCAGTGCCCGGCGCCGTCCGCGCACGGCCACGCCATGAGCAGCGGCAGCCAGCCCGTCGCGCGCTGCTGCTCCTGGAGCCTGGCCCACAGCCGGCTGGGCGCCACGACCGGCTCGTCGCTCACCCACAGCCCCGGTGTCGAACCGGGCAGCAGCCGACCGGAAGGCAGGCCGTCGGGAAGACGCTCCACGGGCATCGGGGCTTCCTCCACGGCGCGTGCGGCGGTCACGGCGGCCGTGAGCGGCGTTGACGACGGCCGGGGGCCGCCTCCCCCCACAGGAGCGTCCCCGGCCGCCGTCTTGTACGGCGTATCCCTCTCCAGAAGTGTCACCGGCCCGTATGAGGCAGGATGGTGCAGGTGTACGAGGGGGCGGGGCCTGAGGTGGATCTGGAGTCCGCAGTGAGTGCGGCGCAGGGCGGTGACGAGACCGCCTTCCGGGTCGTGTACCGCGCTGTGCAGCCGCAGTTGCTGCAGTACGTCCGCAGTCTGGTCGGCCCGGCCGACGCGGAGGACGTGGCGTCCGAGGCATGGCTGCAGATCGCCCGTGATCTTCCTCACTTCCGCGGCGGCGAGGGCTCGATCCGCGGCTGGGCCGCCCGGATCGCCCGCAACCGCGCGCTCGACCACATCCGCGCCCGCAGCCGCCGCCCGGTCTCCGGTGCCGGGCTCGACGAACTCGCGCAGTTGCCCGACCGGTCCGACACCGCGGGCGAGGCGCTGGACGCCGTCGCCACCGACCGGGCGCTCGCGGCCATCGCGACCCTGCCGCGCGAGCAGGCCGAGGCCGTGCTGCTGCGGGTCGTCATGGGTCTGGACTCCACCAGCGCCGCCCGGGTGCTGGGCAAGCGGGCCGGTTCGGTGCGGATGGCCACGCACCGGGGTCTGCGGCGGCTGGCCGAACTCCTGGAGAACAGCGGTGTCGACGGGCACGAGGCCGATGTGACGTTCTCCACGTCCAAGGCGCTGTGAGGGAGTGACATGAGAGACGAGTCACGACGTGACGGCGGGCGCCCCGGCAGACCCGGGCGGCCGGTCCGGCGCGGGCCGGCCCGCCGGGCGCGCGGTGCGCGCGGCGGCCACTGGCTCACCGGGCACGCCGCCGAACTCCTGCTCACCGGCCGCCGGGTCCGGCCCTCCGACGCCGAGGCGGCGGCCACGGCCGGCCGGCTGGCCCGGCTGCTGGCCGCGGCGGGCGGGCGGACGGCCGTGGAGTCGCCCGTCGGTCCGCCCGGAGTCCCGCCCAGGCCCGCGTTTCCGCCGCGCCCCGCGCTCGACCCGGCCCGTGAGGAGGCCGCGCTGGCCGCTTTCCGGGCGGCGCTCAGCACATCCCCTGCCCCGGCCCGGCGCCCGCGCCCGGCCCGCCGCCCGGTCCGGATGACGGTCGCCGCCCTGGCGTCCGCGCTCGCCCTGAGCGGGGTCGCGGTCGCGGTGGCGACCACGACGGGCAGCCTCCCGATGCCGGGGCAGGGCTCGCGTTCCGGCCCGGTGAGCAGGCCCCCGGCGGCCGTGACCCCCGAGGGCGGCAGGGCCTCCGCGCTCCCCTCCGTCCCCGCCGGCACCGGCACCCCGCCGGCCGGAACGGGCGCCGAGGGCCGGACCCAGGACCGGCGGCACACCGGCACGCCGCCGACCGGCCGTCACCTGGACGGCAAGGCGGGCGAACGGACGTCGGGCGCCGGGCGCACCGCGAAGCACCCGGAGAAGAGCGCGCGCCGGGCCGCCCGGCCGGACGCGCAGCCCGGCGCCCGGGGCGCTACGGGCCGGGGCGCGCATGTGGCGCCGGGCCACCGTCACTCCGGGCGGGGATCGGGCGTGACACTTCCGCGGCCGGATGCGCCGTAGCAAGTGGACCGACTGGTCATCGGTCCCTGTGGACCCCGGTTCTCCCCGTACCGGGGTCCGCCTACCGGGCGCGGCCGGGCGCGATTCCCCCTGCCCGGCCGCGCCCGTCGCCGTACGACGCGGTCGTCCGCGTACGGCCGTACGCCCTACGCACTGTCGGACGCGGGACGCCGCACGCGCGGTTGCGCCAAGGCTCGGTTAAGACTGAACGGGTAGGACTGTGTCCGGGACTGTGAGGAACGTCCCAGCCCGCAGCGCTGCACGGCACGCACGGCCGCCACTACAGTCCGTGGCGGGCCCTTGGAATTACTGACCAGTAACATTCAGCGGAGGCGTGAACCATGACGCGCGAGTCGGAGTCCGGTCTGCCGATCGAACCGGTGTACGGTCCTGAGGCGCTGGACGGCTGGGACGCCGGGGAGAAGCTGGGCGAGCCGGGCCGTTTCCCGTTCACCCGGGGCGTGTACCCCTCGATGTACACCGGCCGGCCGTGGACGATGCGGCAGTACGCCGGATTCGGCACGGCCTCGGAGTCCAACGCCCGCTACAAGCAGCTCATCGCCAACGGCACCATGGGTCTGTCGGTGGCCTTCGACCTGCCCACCCAGATGGGCCACGACTCCGACGCGGCCATCGCCTCCGGCGAGGTCGGCAAGGTCGGGGTCGCGATCGACTCGGTCGAGGACATGCGGGTGCTCTTCGACGGCATCCCGCTGGACAAGGTCTCCACCTCGATGACGATCAACGCGCCCGCCGCGCTGCTGCTGCTGATGTACCAGCTGGTCGGCGAGGAGCAGGGCGTGACCGCGGGCGCGCTCACCGGCACGATCCAGAACGACGTGCTCAAGGAGTACATCGCCCGCGGCACGTACATCTTCCCGCCCAAGCCCTCGCTGCGGCTGATCGCGGACATCTTCGCCTACTGCCGTACCGAGATCCCCAAGTGGAACACCATCTCGATCTCCGGCTACCACATGGCCGAGGCGGGGGCCTCCCCGGCGCAGGAGATCGCCTTCACGCTGGCCGACGGCATCGAGTACGTCCGTACCGCGCTGGCCGCGGGCATGGAGGTGGACGACTTCGCGCCGCGGCTGTCGTTCTTCTTCGTGGCGCGCACCACGATCCTGGAGGAGGTCGCCAAGTTCCGCGCGGCCCGCAGGATCTGGGCCCGGGTGATGCGCGAGGAGTTCGGCGCGAAGAACCCCAAGTCGCTGATGCTGCGCTTCCACACCCAGACCGCCGGTGTCCAGCTCACCGCCCAGCAGCCCGAGGTCAATCTCGTCCGCGTCGCCGTGCAGGGCCTGGCCGCGGTCCTCGGCGGTACCCAGTCGCTGCACACCAACTCCTTCGACGAGGCCATCGCGCTGCCCACCGACAAGTCCGCCCGCCTCGCACTGCGCACCCAGCAGGTGCTGGCCTACGAGACGGACGTCACCGCGACGGTCGACCCGTTCGCCGGCAGCTATGTCGTGGAGAAGATGACCGACGACGTCGAGGCCGCGGCGCTGGAGCTGATGGCCAAGGTCGAGGACCTGGGCGGGGCGGTCACCGCGATCGAGCACGGCTTCCAGAAGTCCGAGATCGAGCGCAACGCCTACCGCATCGCGCTGGAGACCGACGCGGGTGAGCGCATCGTGGTCGGGGTGAACCGCTTCAAGCTCGACGAGGAGGAGCCCTACGAGCCGCTGCGGGTCGACCCCGCGATCGAGGCCCAGCAGGCCGAACGGCTCAGGGTGCTGCGCGAGGCCCGCGACCAGGACGCCGTCGACCACGCCCTGGACCTGCTGCGCAAGGCGGCGGAGGGCACGGACAACGTGCTCTACCCGATGAAGGACGCGCTGCGGGCCCGGGCCACGGTGGGCGAGGTCTGCAACGCGCTGCGCGAGGTGTGGGGCACGTACATCCCCACCGACGCCTTCTGACCCCCGGCGATCCGCTGCCGGGCGGGGCTCACATGAGGTGGAGCTGCACGACGAACATCGCCACCAGGACGGCGAGCGTCCAGCCCACCACCTGCTCGACGAGATCCTTGCGGTCGCGCGGCTTCGGCCCGCCGGTACGGGCGTCGGCGCGGGGTGTGGCGTAGTCGCTCACGGGCGTCTTCCTCATCGTGTGCGGACGGCTCGGCGTCCGGCGGCTCAGCCCCCCGGCCGTCCACGATGCGTCAGCGGCCGTGCCCGGGTAAAGGGGCGAATGCCGCACTTCACGCCCAAGGTGACGTATCTCACGGGCGGGTGGACGCGCGCCGGCGCACTCGCGCCCGGCCGGGTCAGCGGGTCGCGTACGCCAGCACCTTCGGGCTCAGCAGCTCCTCGACGCTGTCCAGCAGCGCCAGGCCGGCCGCCGAGACCGAGGCCGGGTCCTGGCCGGCGCGGGTGCGCTCGCCGATCTCGCGGAAGAGCTGCTCCTGCACCCAGCCCAGTTGCGCGGCCACCAGCCGCGGCACCCGGTCGCCGGGCGCCGCGCCCGTCTCGGCGGCGAGCGTCGCCGCCAGCGCGTCGACCATCTCGCGCGCTATCGAGTCCAGTCGCACCGCGAGCGTCGGCTCGGCGCGGACCATTTCGAGGAACCGGCCGAAGCCCTGGGCGAGGCCCGGCATCCGCTCGCCGTCCCGCAGTTCGCGGCGCAGCGCGGAGAGCACCGCGGCGGCCGCCGAACGGCCCGGCGCGCGGTCGCGGACCATCTGCACCATCCGCTCCGCGGACGCCTCCTCGGGGTAGAAGACCAGGTCTTCCTTGGAGGGGAAGTACGTGTAGACGGTGTTGACGGAGACCTCGGCGGTCCTGGCCACCTCCGCGATCGTCACCCGGGCGAAGCCCTGTTCGAGGAACAGCCCGGTGGCGACCTCGGCGATGTGCCGCCGGGTCTGGCGTCTCTTCTCGTCCCGCAGTCCGACGGCGAGGATCTCCTCGGCGCGTGTCGGTTCGCGCAGCCTTCCGCGGGTGATGTCGCTCACGCTTCTATCGTAGGGCAGCGGCCGAAAAGGCCCGGCCCCCGTCCGCCGGGCCCACTGCCGGCTCCTGGGCCCCCGGCCCGCTGTCCGGCGCCCCCGGACGTCAGCGTGCCGGCGTTGCGCAGCGCGTCGGGATCGAATTGCCGCACATGGAAAAAGGCCACGATTACGGAGAGCTCGACCGCCCGCCGTACCTCGGAGAGCCCTTCCGACCCTTGGTCGTGCGAGCGTCTGTCGACTGGGTCAACGGCAGGTGAATTCCCGGTGGCGTGGGCCGGACGGGGCCGTCGTACCGGGCCTGGGCGGTACTCGTGACCAGCCGAAACGCGGGGAAACCGGGGCCTTTTCGCCGCCTGATCGTCGCGTGCCCAATTGGAGGTGTGTTGTTTACCTTCGGTTCGCCGTGAATTGGGAACCCCCACTCTTCGGCTTCCTATCGTCACCGACGTGCCCATCCGTAACACCGACCCGCTGCGGGTCACCGTGATCGCCGACTCGGACACCCGGTGGAAATGGGGTGCGCTGACCGCGCGCCGCGTCGACGCCGACGCCCGGCTCGACGCGCGGCTGCTCCGCGGCCGGGCCACGCCGACCCCGCGCCAGCTCGCCGAACTCGGCATACCCGCCGACTCCATGGTCGAGCGGACCGCCGCGGAGCTGCTGGCCGAAGTGGGCACCGACACCTGCGACATGGTCGTGCTCTCCTGCGTCGGCGGCACCGTCCAGGCCCTGCTGCACGGCTTCTCCCGGGCCTGGGCCGGCCGGCCGGACCGCCCGGTCGTGGTCACCGGGTACGTCGGGGTGGTCTACGAGAAGCTCGCCGACGGTCTGCTGCTGCGGGCCGGGGCCGATGTCGTCCTGGCCAACAGCGCCGAGGACGCCGAGCGGTTCCGGGACGTCTACGAAGGGGTCGGCCACCCGACCGGCAGCATCACCGAGACCGCGCTGCCCTTCCTCGGCGGCGACCGCTACCGCCCGGACGACGGGCGGCGGTTCACCGTCACCTTCGCCGTACAGCCCTCCGCGCCCGAGGGCCGCGCCGACCGGACGTATCTGCTGCGGCGGGCCGTCGAGCACGCCAGGCGGCGCCCGGAGCGCGAGGTGCTGGTCAAGCTGCGCAGCAAGCCGGGGGAGCACACCACGCACATCGAGGAGCACCCGTACCAGCGGCTGGTGGCCGCCCTCGACCCGCCGGAGAACGTCTCGCTCGTCTACGGGAACATGGGCGAAGTCCTCGACCGCACCGACCTGTTGGTGACGGTCAGCTCGACCGCAGCCCTGGAGTCGCTGCACCGCGCGATCCCCACGGCGATCCTCACCGACCTGGGCGTCCGCGAGGCGCTGGGCAACCACCACTTCCTCGGCTCCGGGTGCTACGCCTCCTGGGACGAGCTGGACGACGGCCATCTGCCGTCGGCCGACCCGCTGTGGACCGCCGCGCACGGGGTGGGCGGCGGCGACCCCTACGCAGCCCTGCGCTCCCGGGTCGACGCGCTGCTCGACGCGCCCGAACTGCCGCCGCTGGCCCCGTACTACACGCTGCGCACGGCCCCCGGCTACCTCCCCGGGGTGCTGGCCCGGCACGGCCTGGACCCCAAGGGCGAGCCCGTCGCCGGACTCGCCCCCCGCGAGGCGGGCCCGGTCCGCACGGCGGTACGCGAGATCGTCCGCAACTCCGCCCGCACCGCCTACCGCCAGGGCGTCCAACGCGTCGCCCCGGCCATCCGCCGCTGGGGCCAACTGTGAGCCCCCGAGTCCCCCGGGGACACCGCCCGGTTCCGTCGGCCGGATCGCCCGCCCGCGCCTGCGGCGCACACCGCCCGTTCCGGTCACCCGCGGCCGTCAGGGCAGTTCGGCTGCTCGCCCCTTGCCCGGCGGTCGGCGTCTCGCGGCGCCTTCCCGCCGCACACGCAGACCGTTCCCCACAGCCGCGACCGTCATCGGGCCGCCCGGCTCGGCCCTCCGAGCCCTGCGGCGCGCGGCTCTCCGCGACGGCCGTCGGCGATCCGCCGGAGTCGTTCCCGGCGGGCCACGCCCGTCGGCCCGCACCCGCGGCCGCAGGCCCCGGGCCGGTTGCCGGCCGGACGCCGAGGCCGCTCCCGGTGGGAGCCCGACCGTTCACCCGCGCCCTGTGGCGCGGACCCGTACAGATCCAGGAGTCAGTGACATGACGAGCGCACAACCCCGAGCGGTGGCGGACGGAGGGCCGCGGGTGCTGGCCGTCGTACCGGCCCGCGGCGGCTCCAAGGGGGTGCCCGGCAAGAACCTCGCGCCCGTCGGCGGCATACCGCTGGTGGCCCGCGCGATACGGGCCTGCGCCGGCGCCCGCCGGGTGACCGACGTGGTCGTCTCCACCGACGACGCCGCGATCGCCGAGGTCGCCCGCGCGGCCGGCGCCGCCGTCGTACTGCGGCCCGCGGCCATCGCGGGGGACACCGCGACCAGCGAGGCCGCCGTCACGCACGCCATGGACGCCCACGAGGCGATGACCGGCGCCGCCGCCGACGTCGTCCTGCTGGTCCAGTGCACCAGCCCCTTCGTCACCGCCGAGGAGATCGACGCCGTGGCGGCCGCGGTCACCGAGGACGGCGCCGACACCGCGCACACCGTCGCGCCCTTCCACGGCTTCGTGTGGCGCGCGTCCGAGGACCCCGAGGGCGCGCACGGCGTCAACCACAACCGCGCCACCCGCCCCCGTCGCCAGGACCGCCCGCAGGACCTGCTGGAGACCGGAGCCGCGTACGCCATGCGCGCCGACGGCTTCCGCGCGGCGGGCCACCGCTTCTTCGGCCGTACCACCCTGGTGCGCACCGACCCCGCGCGCGTGCTGGAGATCGACGACCCCGCCGACCTCGAACGCGCCCGCGCCCTGGCGCCGTTGCTCGACGCGGCGGCCGCCACCACCCCGACCCGCGACGACATCGACGCGGTCGTACTCGACTTCGACGGCACCCAGACCGACGACCGGGTGTCGATCGACTCCGACGGACGCGAGACCGTCACCGTGCACCGCGGCGACGGGCTCGGGATCGCGGCCCTGCGCCGCGCGGGCCTGCCCGTCCTCATCCTGTCCACCGAGACCAACCCGGTCGTCGCCGCCCGCGCCCGCAAGCTCGGCGTGCCCGTGCTGCACGGCATCGACCGCAAGGACCTCGCGCTCAAGCAGTGGTGCGAGGAGCACGGCGTCGCGCCCGAGCGGGTGCTCTACGCGGGCAACGACGTCAACGACCTGCCCTGCTTCGGCATGGTCGGCTGGCCCGTCGCGGTCGCCGGCGCCCACGACGTGGTACGGGCCGCGGCCCGCGCCGTCACCGCTGCCGACGGCGGCCGCGGCGCGATCCGCGAGATAGCCGCCTGGCTGCTCGGCCCCACCCTCGCCCGCTGACCGGCACTCCTCTTCACACCCCTTTCCACCCAAGTCCCGAGACACCTAAGGAACACCCGTGAGCACCTCCCTCCCCGCCAACCCCCGTCGCGTCGGCTCCCGCCAGATCGGCAACGGCCAGCCCGTCTACATCACGGGCGAGATCGGCATCAACCACAACGGCGACCTGGAGAACGCGTTCTCCCTCATCGACGCGGCCGTCGCCGCGGGCTGCGACGCGGTCAAGTTCCAGAAGCGCACCCCGGAGATCTGCACCCCCCGCGACCAGTGGGAGATCGAACGCGACACCCCCTGGGGCCGGATGACGTACATCGACTACCGGCACCGGGTGGAGTTCGACGAGAGCGGCTACCGGGCGATAGACGAGTACTGCCGCAAGCACGGCATCGACTGGTTCGCCTCCCCGTGGGACGTCGAGTCCGTCGCCTTCCTGGAGAAGTTCGACGTGCCCGTGCACAAGGTCGCCTCCGCCTGTCTGACCGACGACGACCTGCTGCGCGCCCTGCGCGCCACCGGCCGTACGGTCATCCTGTCCACCGGCATGTCGACGCCCCGGCAGATCCGCCACGCGGTCGAGGTGCTCGGCAGCGACAACATCGTGCTGTGCCACGCCACTTCGACGTACCCGGCCAAGCACGAAGAGCTCAACCTGCGGATGATCAACACCCTGCGGGCCGAGTACCCGAACGTGCCGGTCGGCTACTCCGGCCACGAGGTCGGCCTTCAGACCACCCTCGCGGCGGTCGCGCTCGGCGCGGTCTTCATCGAGCGGCACATCACCCTCGACCGCGCGATGTGGGGCTCCGACCAGGCCGCCTCCGTCGAGTCGCAGGGCCTGGAGCGCCTGGTGCGCGACATCCGCATCATCGAGACCTCCCTCGGCGACGGCGTCAAGAAGGTCTACGAGGGCGAGCTCGGCCCCATGAAGAAGCTGCGCCGGGTGCCCGGTGTGATCGCCGAGTCCGAGGGTGCGAACGAGTCCGAGGGCGCGAACGCCTGAACCAGTCGGTACGCGGGCGGCGGCGCCCACCGGCACCAGGGACCAGCACGCGGCTCGTACCGGACATCGGGCGGGCCGCCACCAAGGCGGCGAGGAGGGGCGGGGCGATGACACGGCGGCCGGGTACGACCGGGGGGAGGCCCGCACCGGGCGCCGGAGTCGTCGCGCTGGTCGAGTCACCCGTCCAGCTCCTCAACGTCCTGGAGTGGGCGCACGTCGACCCGCCCGCGCCCCGGGGCGCGGGCGGGTCGCGGCCGACGACGGTGGTGGTGCTCGCGCCCGCCGACCCGATGAGCCGCGGCCAGTTGCGCCGGATGGCCGAACTCGCCCGCGACGAGGGCATGACCGTCCGCTGGTACGAGGCGCGCGGCGGCCGCGGCGGGCTGCTCCGTACGGCGCTGGCGCTCGCGCCGACACTGCTGCGGGTGGAACGGCTGGTGATCGGCGATCCGTTCTCCCGGCTGGTGCAGGTGCTGCTGCCGCTGTGCCGGACCCGGGAGCTGACCGTCGTGGACGACGGCACGGCCACCATGGAGTTCACCGAGATCCTTCAGCGCGGCGGGCGGCTGGTGCGCTGGCACCGCAGCGGGCGCCGCCGATCGCCGGGCGAGGTGGCCTTCGGGCTCTTCGCGTCGGCCGCGCGGCGCCGGCTGACGCCCGGCCGGCGCAGCCGGGTCGAGCTGTTCAGCGCGATGCCGGCCACCCCGCCGGCCGGGATGGCGCTGCGCGCCAACCGCTTCGCCTGGACCCGCAGCCGCTTCGGGCCGCCGCGGGTCCTGGCGGGCACGGACCTGATCGGCACGTCGCTGGTCGAGACGGGCGTGATCGACCCCGAGCGGTATGTGGCGGTGGTCCGCGCACTGGCCCAGCGGCACGGCGCCACACGGTACTTCGCGCACCGGCGGGAGGCCGAGGACAAGCTCGCGCGGCTGGCCGCGGAGGCGGGCCTTGAGGTCGTACGGCCCGATCTGCCGCTCGAACTCGTCGCCCGGCGCGGACCGGTGGGGCGGACGGTGCTGTCCTTCCCCTCGACGGTGGTCCACACCTTGCCGCTGGCGCTGGCCGGGGTGGGGGTCGAGGTGGTGGTCTGCGGAGTCGACGACGAGTGGCTGGCACCGGGCGCTTCGGCGCGGGCTCGGACGTTCCTGTCGGAGATCGCCGACGTCGCACGCCCCTGAGGCCGCCGACTCCCTCGGCGTCCCGGCGCGGGCACCCCCCGCACGGAGGCGTCCCGGCGCGGGCGCTCTCCGCGCGGAGACTGACAGGCCGTCACAACACGGCCGCAACAATCCACCCGTAGGGTGGGACGACCGGGCGCGCGTCACCCCATCCGCGTGCCGGCAGGACGACGCGCCACCCCGTCAGCGCGCTCATATGGCAACGCTCCCCACAAAGGCCCCCGAGGAAGCCGACGTGTGCGCCGATCGGGCGACTCCCCCTCCTCCCCCCGCATCATTTATTCCCGATCTTGTAAGAGGAGCCGGTCGTGGGGCATACCCTGACTGAGGTGAACGACTCACCCGCAGC
Source organism: Streptomyces sp. NBC_00223 (assembly GCF_036199905.1). Taxonomy (NCBI): domain Bacteria; kingdom Bacillati; phylum Actinomycetota; class Actinomycetes; order Kitasatosporales; family Streptomycetaceae; genus Streptomyces; species Streptomyces sp. NBC_00223. The sequence goes on from NZ_CP108109.1 coordinate 5,318,289, forward strand.
GCCGTCCGGCGCGCTGTCCGAAGCCGCACTGTCCGAGGTCGCACTGCCCGAAGACCTGCGCGCCGAACTCATCGCCTTCCGCCGTGATCTGCACCGTCACCCCGAGCTGGGCCGGCAGGAGTTCCGTACGACCGAGCAGGTCAGGGCCCGCCTGGAGCAGGCCGGACTGACTCCGCGCGTGCTCCCCAACGGCACCGGCCTGGTGTGCGACATCGGCCCCACCGACCCCGCCCGCGGCCGCCTCGCGCTGCGCGCCGACCTCGACGCGCTCCCTGTGCCGGACACCAAGACCGTGGAGTACCGCTCCACCGTCGAGGGCCGCGCCCACGCCTGCGGGCACGATGTGCACACCAGCATCGTGCTGGGCACCGGACTCGTACTGGCGGACCTGGCGCGGGCCGGACGGCTGCCGCGACCGGTCCGGCTGGTCTTCCAGGCCGCCGAGGAGATCATGCCCGGCGGCGCGCTCGACGCGATCAAGGCCGGTGTGCTCGACGGGGTGGAACGTATCTTCGCCGTCCACTGCGACCCCAAGGTCGACGTCGGGAAGATCGGGCTGCGGCAGGGCGCGATCACCTCGGCCGCCGACAAGCTCAAGCTCTCGCTCGACGGCCCCGGCGGCCACAGCGCCCGTCCGCATCTGACCACCGACCTGGTGATGGCCGCCGCCAAGATGGCCACCGAACTGCCGGCCGCGCTCAGCCGCCGGGTCGACCCGCGCTCCGGGCTCAGCATCGTCTGGGGCCGGATCGAGGCCGGGCATGTGGCGAACGTCATCCCGCAGCACGCCGAACTGGAGGGCACCGTCCGCTGCCTGGACCTGTCCGCCTGGCACGACGCACCCGACCTCGTGCACGAGGTGATCGACCAGATCGCCGCGATGTACCGGGCCAAGTGCGAGATCACCTATCAGCGCGGGGTGCCGCCGGTGGTCAACGAGGCGACGTCCGTGGAGGCGCTGCGGGACGCGATGATCACCCGCTACGGCACCCACGCCGTCGAGGACACCGAGCAGAGCCTGGGCGGCGAGGACTTCTCGTGGTACCTGGAGCGCGTCCCGGGCGCGCTGGCCCGGCTCGGTGTGCGGACCGTCGGGGACCAGACGAAGCGGGATCTCCACCAGGGCGACTTCGACGTCGACGAGGGGGCCATCGCGGTCGGTGTGGAGCTCTTCACCACGGCTGCGCTGCTGTCCTGACCACGGGTGATCCCGTGGTCACGAGGCCCTGACCTGGCTGGAATGCGTCGATCCGATAACGGGTCCTCATTCGGTCTTTACCTGACATCTACGCGCGTTAAGCTCCCGCTTAGCCAGCGCCGGACGGGGCGCTTCCAACCGAAGGGGACCCTCTTGCGCCGGGTATCCAAGATCGCTGCCGCGGGCGTGGTGTCCGCGGCTCTCGCGCTCACTGCGACCGCGTGTGGCAGTAGCTCCACCTCGGGCAGTGGCAAGGACAAGGGCGTCGGCATGGCCTACGACGTCGGCGGTCGAGGTGACCACTCCTTCAACGACTCCGCGGCCCGTGGCATGGACAAGGCCACCAAGGAGTTCAAGCTCGGGGACAAGGAACAGACGGCCAGCAACGACGAGACCGAGTCCGACCGCGAGCAGCGCCTCGATCTGCTCGCGGGCGGTGGCTACAACCCGGTCATCGCCGTCGGCTACACCTATGGTGACGCCGTCGCGAAGATGGCCAAGAAGTACCCGAAGGTCACCTTCGGCCTGGTCGACTCGGTGGTGGACGCGCCGAACGTCGACAGCATGGTGTTCGCCACCGAGCAGAGCTCGTACCTCGCCGGTGTGGCCGCCGCGCTGAAGACCAAGACCGGCAAGGTCGGCTTCATAGGCGGCGTGCACAACACCCTGATCGGCACCTTCGACGCCGGCTTCGCGCAGGGCGTCAAGGACACCGACCCGAAGGTCGAGCTCACTCGACAGTACCTCTATGAGACAGACGCCCGGGGCTTCAACGACCCGGCGGCGGCAGCGGGCAAGGCCAAGGGCATGCTCGACAAGGGCATCGACGTGATCTACACCGCCGCCGGCCTGTCCGGCGACGGTTCGATCCAGACGGTGGCGGCCAAGCCGGGCACCTGGGCGATCGGCGTCGACTCCGACCAGTACGGCGACCCCGCGCTGGCGAAGTACAAGGACCACATCCTGACCTCGGCGGTGAAGAACGTCGATGTCGCGGTGTACGACCTGATCAAGTCGGTCCACGACGGCAAGGCCAAGACGGGCACCAACTCGTACGACCTGGCCAACGACGGTGTGTCGCTTGCCACCTCCGGCGGCTACATCGACGACATCAAGTCGCAGCTGGACGCGGCCCGGCAGAAGATCGTCTCGAAGTCCATCACGGTCAGCTCCACTCCGTGACGCACGGCGAGTGAATCGGTACGGCGACTGAATCATGGACCGTCCCGGTGCGACTCGACCGGAACGGCCCGGAGGCTCGGCGGGGGATGCCGCAACACCCCCGCCGGGCCTCGATCCCTGTGCAGCGCCCCCCTGTGTCCCCCCTGTGCGCGGGAGTATGGATCCCCTCACGCTACGCGCGTAGATCAACTTTTCCGCGATACCTTCACCACCACCCGCCCCGAGCCTCCCCCCGCGAGGAGAGTGCGCCATCAACGCCTCCACGAGTCCCCCCGCCGTTGAGTTGCGCGGCATCACCAAACGCTTCCCCGGCGTCGTCGCCAACCACGACATCGACATCACCGTGCACAGCGGCACCGTGCACGCCCTCGTGGGCGAGAACGGCGCCGGCAAGTCCACCCTGATGAAGATCCTCTACGGCATGCAGAAGCCGGACGAGGGCACCATCGCCGTCAACGGTGAGCAGGTCTCCTTCGGCGACCCCGGCGACGCCATCGCCCGCGGGATCGGCATGGTGCACCAGCACTTCATGCTCGCCGACAACCTCACCGTGCTGGAGAACATCGTGCTGGGCAGCGAGAAGCTGTACGGCATCGGCGGCCGGGCGCGCGCGAAGATCGAGGAGATCTCGGACGCGTACGGCCTCGGGGTACGGCCCGGCGCCCTGGTGGAGGATCTCGGCGTCGCCGACCGCCAGCGGGTGGAGATCCTCAAGGTCCTCTACCGCGGCGCGCGCATCCTCATCCTCGACGAACCCACGGCGGTCCTGGTCCCCCAGGAGGTCGACGCGCTCTTCGACAACCTGCGCGGACTGAAGTCCGAGGGCCTGACCGTCATCTTCATCTCGCACAAGCTCGGCGAGGTGCTGTCGGTCGCCGACGACATCACGGTCATCCGGCGGGGCACGACGGTCGGCAGCGCCGACCCGGCGCACACCACCGCCAAGCAGCTCGCCGAGCTGATGGTCGGCAGCGAGCTGCCCTCGCCCGAGACCCGCGAGTCCACCGTCACCACCGAGCCGATGCTCACCGTGGACGGCCTGCGGCTGGCCGCCGTCGACCCCGACGGCGTCGCCCGTACGGTCCTGGACGACATCGCCTTCACCATCCACAAGGGCGAGGTGCTGGGCATCGCGGGTGTCGAGGGCAACGGCCAGGCCGAACTCGTCGAGGCCATCATGGGCATGCGGGCCCTGGACGGCGGTTCGCTGGTCCTGGACGGCCGGGACATGTCCCACACCCCCACCCGGGGTCGCCGCGAGGACGGCATCGGCTACATCCCCGAGGACCGGCACCGCCACGGTCTGCTGCTCGAAGCGCCGCTTTGGGAGAACCGCATCCTCGGCCACGTCACCGAGCGGCCCAACAGCCGCGGCTTCCTCCTCGACACCGGGGCCGCCCGCCGTGACACCGAGCGGATCGTCCAGGAGTACGACGTCCGTACCCCCGGCATCGAGGTCACCGCGGCCTCGCTGTCCGGCGGGAACCAGCAGAAGCTGATCGTCGGCCGTGAGATGAGCCACCTGCCCAAGCTGCTGATAGCCGCGCATCCCACCCGAGGGGTGGACGTCGGCGCGCAGGCGCAGATCTGGGACCAGATCCGCGCGGCCCGCCGCGACGGCCTGGCCGTACTGCTGATCTCGGCCGACCTGGACGAGCTGATCGGCCTGTCCGACACGCTGCGGGTGATGTACCGGGGCCGGCTGGTCGCCGACGCCGACCCCGCCACCATCACCCCGGAGGAGCTGGGCTCCGCCATGACCGGCGCCGCCTCCGGCACCCTCACGGCCGAGGGCGCCGACGGGCCGGGGACGGAATCCGGTTCCGGGGCGACACCCTCCGGCCGGGCCGACACCACCGAATCCGGGTCCGACCAGTCCGGTTCCGACGACCCCGGTGACTCCGGGTCCCACCAGTCCGGGGGAGAGGACCGATGAAGAAGTTCGACAAGGACCGGGCGATCCTGGGGATCGCCGCGCCCGTGCTGGCCGTCGTCGGGGCGCTGATCGTCACCGCCCTGGTGCTGCTGGCCACCGGCAAGGAGCCGTTCCACGCGTTCAACGTGATGGTGGACTACGGCAGCAAGACCGACAGCCAGGTCTACATCCTCAACAAGGCGACGACCTACTACCTCGCCGGTCTCGCGGTGGCCATCGGCTTCCGGATGAACCTGTTCAACATCGGCGTGGACGGCCAGTACCGGCTCGCCGCGTTCTTCGCCGCCGCGGTCGGCGGCGCGATGTCGATCCCGGGCGTCATCCAGATCCCGGTCATCATCCTGACCGCCATGGCGGTCGGCGCGATCTGGGCGGCCATCGCGGGTGTCCTCAAGGTGACCCGAGGGGTCAGCGAGGTCATCTCCACGATCATGCTGAACTCGATCGCGGGCATCGTGATCGGCTACTTCCTGCAAGGCGGCAGGCTCGGCGTGCTCGACAAGGACGCCAACATGGTCTCCACCAAGCCGCTGCCGTCCTCCAGCCATCTGTTCAACTTCCAGACCTCCACCGACCCGGTCGTCGGCTTCATCGTCTTCGCGGTCCTGGCCGGCGCCGTCTACTGGTTCGTGCTCGCCCGCACCCGCTTCGGCTTCGACCTGCGCGCGGTGGGCCGCTCCCAGTCCGCCGCCGAGGCCAGCGGCGTCAGCGTCAAGCGGATGGTCGTCACCAGCATGCTGATCTCCGGCGCCATGGCGGGCCTGGTCGGTATGCCCACACTGCTCAACCAGTCGCACGACTACGGCACCGACTTCCCGACCGGCATCGGCTTCACCGGTATCGCGGTCGCCCTGCTCGGCCGCAACAACCCGATCGGCATCGCGGTCGGCGCCCTGCTCTGGGCCTTCCTCGAACGCGCCTCCAACGGCCTGGAGTTCGAGGGCTACGACAAGGAGATCGTCGGCGTGATCCAGGGCGTGATCGTGCTCGCCGTGGTCATCGCCTACGAACTCGTCCGCCGCTACGGACTCACCCGGCAGCAACGCCAGGTCGGCGCGGAACTCGCCGCCGCCGGTTCCGACGACAAGCAGGAGGTGTCGGCGTGACTGCCACCGCTACCCAGACCCCGCCGCCTGCCGCGCCCAAACTGCGGGGCGGCGGAGGAAAAGGCCGGATCAAGCTCACCCTCCCGGTGATCCTGCTGATCATCGCCGGAGCCCTCATCGCGGTCTCCGCGGTACGTGCCATCACCGGCGCCGAGGACGTCACCTCCTCCGGGCAGATCGCCGGGGCGCTGTCCGGCGCCGTGCCCATCGGTCTCGCGGGCCTCGCGGGCCTGTGGTCGGAGCGGGCCGGAGTGGTCAACATCGGCCTTGAGGGCATGATGATCCTCGGTACGTTCTTCGGCGCGTGGGCCGGCTGGCAGACCAACCCCTGGATCGGCGTCCTGGCCGGTGTGCTCGGCGGCGCGGCCGGCGGCCTGGTGCACGCGATCGTCACCGTCACCTTCGGCGTCGACCACATCATCGCCGGTGTGGCGATGAACATCCTCGCCACCGGAGTCACCGCCTATCTCGCCAAGCGCTGGTTCAACGTCGGCGAGGCGGCTGAGAAGGGCGGCAGCCCCAAGCAGTCCCCACCGATGGGTGACATCAAGGACTTCACGGTGCCAGGGCTCTCGCACTGGCTCGGGACGGTGGAGAAACATCACTGGTTCCTGGTCTCCGACCTCGCCGGGCTGGTCGGCGGCCTGGTCACCGGGATCTCCGCGCTGACCCTGCTGGCCGTGGTGCTCTTCGTCGGCACGTTCTTCGTCCTGTGGCGCACGTCCTTCGGTCTGCGGCTGCGGTCCTGCGGCGAGAACCCGGTGGCCGCCGAGTCGTTGGGCGTCAATGTGTACACGTACAAGTACGCGGCCGTCATCGTCTCGGGCGCGCTGGCCGGACTCGGCGGTGTCTTCCTCGCCATCGGCACGCACTTCTATCTCGCCGGGCAGACCGGCGGGCGCGGCTACATCGGTCTGGCCGCGATGATCTTCGGCAACTGGCGGCCCGGCGGACTCGCCATGGGCGCGGGCCTGTTCGGCTACGCAGACAGCCTGCAACTGCGCAACGGCGGCCCCTCGGTGCACGCGCTCCTCCTGCTGCTCGCGCTGCTGCTGCTCGCCATGGGCCTGTGGAAGTTCTACCGCCGGGCGTTTGTCGGCGCGGCCGTCGCCACGGGCTTCGCGGTCCTGCTGGCGGTCTGGTACATGCTCACCGACACCGTGCCGGACCAGGTGGTCCAGGCGACGCCGTACGTGGCCACGCTGCTGGTCATGGGGCTGTCCGCGCAACGGCTGCGGATGCCCAAGGCGGACGGTGTCCCCTATCGGAAGGGCCAGGGCGGATGACGGACACGACAGTGGACTGGGAGGCGCTGCGCGGCGCGGCCCGGGAGGTCATGGGACGGGCGTACGTGCCCTACTCCCGCTTCCCGGTCGGCGCCGCGGCCCTGGCCGACGACGGCCGGGTGGTCGTCGGCTGCAACGTGGAGAACGCGGCCTACGGGGTCGCGCTGTGCGCCGAGTGCGGGCTCGTCTCGGCGCTGCACGCCTCCGGCGGCGGACGGCTGACCGCCTTCACCTGTGTCGACCTGCGGGGCAACGTCCTGATGCCGTGCGGCCGGTGCAGGCAGCTGCTCTGGGAGCACGGCGGGCCGGAACTGCTGGTCGACACCGTCCGGGGCGTCAGGCCCATGAGCGACGTTCTGCCCGACGCGTTCGGGCCCGAAGATCTCAACCGCTAGGAACCCTGTCTCATGGACGCCATTTCCGTCATCCGTACCAAGCGCGACCGCGGCCGGCTCAGCGACGAGCAGATCGACTGGGTGATCGACGCCTACACCCGTGGCGAGGTCGCCGACGAGCAGATGTCCGCGCTCGCCATGGCGATCCTGCTCAACGGCATGGACCGCGCCGAGATCGCCCGCTGGACCGCGGCGATGATCGCGTCCGGCGAGCGGATGGACTTCTCCGGCCTGGCCCGGCCCACCGCGGACAAGCACTCCACCGGGGGCGTCGGCGACAAGATCACGCTGCCGCTCGCGCCCCTGGTCGCCGCGTGCGGCGCGGCCGTGCCGCAGCTGTCCGGGCGCGGGCTCGGGCACACCGGCGGGACGCTGGACAAGCTGGAGTCCATCCCCGGCTGGCGGGCCTCGCTCAGCAACGAGGAGGTGCTGTCCGTCCTCGGCGACGTGGGCGCGGTGATCTGCGCCGCCGGTGACGGCCTCGCGCCCGCCGACAAGAAGCTCTACGCGCTGCGCGACGTGACGGGGACGGTCGAGGCCATCCCGCTGATCGCCTCCTCGATCATGTCCAAGAAGATCGCCGAGGGGACCGGTTCGCTGGTCCTCGATGTGAAGGTCGGGTCCGGGGCGTTCATGAAGTCCCTCGACGACGCCCGGGAGCTGGCCGCGACGATGGTCGGCCTCGGTACCGACCACGGGGTGCGGACGGTGGCGCTGCTCACCGACATGTCCGTACCACTCGGGCTGACGGCGGGCAACGCGCTCGAAGTCCGCGAATCCGTCGAGGTGCTGGCCGGCGGCGGGCCCGCGGATGTGGTCGAACTGACGCTGGCGCTGGCCCGGGAGATGCTGGACGCGGCCGGTCTGCCGGACGCGGACCCGGCCAAGGCGCTCGCCGACGGTTCGGCCATGGACGCCTGGCGGCGGATGATCCGCGCGCAGGGCGGCGACCCGGACGCGCCGCTGCCGGTCGCCCGGGAGCGGCAGGTCGTCCGCGCCGAGTCCTCCGGCGTCCTCACCCGGCTCGACGCCTACGGGGTCGGGGTCGCCGCCTGGCGGCTGGGCGCCGGACGCGCCCGCAAGGAGGACGCGGTGCAGGCCGGGGCCGGCGTCGAACTCCACGCCAAGCCGGGGGAGTCGGTGGTCGCCGGGCAGCCGCTGCTCACCCTGCACACCGACACCCCGGAGAAGTTCGGCTACGCCCAGGAGGCGTTGGCGGACGCGGTGACGGTCTCCCCGGCGGACACCGCCTTCACCCCGACCCCGATCCTGCTGGACCGCATCGCGTAGGGCGGGGGTCCCGGCACGGCGGGGGCCGGCCCGTGTGTGAGGATGCGGGGATGGGGAGACGGCTGGTCACCGGTGTGTTGGGGGTCGCGCTGGCCGCGACCGCGGGGTGCGGTACGGCGACGGAGGGCGCCGGGCCCGGCGCGGTCGGACCCGTGCCCGACGTCCGGGTGAAGGCCGATCCGCTGCCGAGCGACCTGCGGGGCCTGGAACGATACGGCGACCTCCCATCCACCGCGCCCACCGCGCCCGCCACCGCGCCCGTGTGCCCGGCCGCGGGCCTGTGGCTCACGGCGGACGAGCCGGACGCCGCCATGGGCCTGCGCGCGATGTCCGTCCACCTGACCAACTGCGGTACGAAGTCCCGTACGGTCAGCGGCTATCCGGCGCTGCGGGTGCTGGACGGAGACGGCGGGACGCTCCCGGTGACGGTGCACCGGGGCATCTCCGTGACGACCGGGATCGACGATCCCGCCCCCACCCGGCTGACCCTCGCGCCGGGCCAAGGCGCCCTGGCCGTACTGGCGTGGCGGAACACGGTGACGGACTCCACGGTCGTGGCCACGAACGGCGCCGCGATCGAGGTCGTCCCGGCGCCGGGGGCCGCCGCCCAGAGCGTCCCGGTCCTTGTCGACCTCGGCAACACCGGCACCCTCGACGTCACCGCCTGGCGCTGCGGCTAGGACGGGTCGGCAGGGCAGGCTGTCAACTGTGCCGCAGCGAGCGGCCGAAGCCCGCGGCCAGCGGCATCCGCAGGCCCAGCGGCGGGGGAGCGGCGAGCGCGTCGGCGACCGGGCGGGCGAAGGGGCGGTCGAGCAGCGAGCCGAGGACGAAGTCCGAGGTGAGGGCGAAGACCTCGGCCCGGTGCTGGTGCAGCCCGTGCCCGTCGGAGTGCACCTCGAAGCGGCACACCTCGCGATTGACCTTCTTGGCGCGTTCGGCCAGCCGGTAGGACAGTTCGGGGGCCGTGGACTCGTCGTCGGTGCCGTGCACCAGCAGTACCCGGCGCCCTATGAGCTGCTTGACCGGCTCGGGCTCGGGGCCCTCCGGCAGCCACGGGCCGACCGCCGCCACGGAGGTGACCGCCGGGTGCCCGGCGGCGTGCAGCGCCGCCCGGGCGCCCATGTCCAGGCCCAGCAGGCAGACCGGCACGTCGCCGTAGCGCCGTACCGCCTCGCCGACCGCCCACTCGGCGTCCTCGGCGGGATGCGCGTGGCCGCCGTTCCAGCCGCGGTAGCGGTAGTGCACGACATGGACCGCCACGCCCTCCGCGCAGCCCTCCCGTACCAGGTGGCGGGCGAGCGGCCACATGACGGCGGCGGCCAGCGGGGAGCGGCGCCGGGTGCTCAGTACGTCACCGCCGGGCAGGGCGAGCACCACCGCGCGCACGGTCGCTCCCGGATCGGTGCCCGTGTCCCGCTGTCGGGAGGCGGGCACCAACCCGGGGGCGACCGGGCGCCCCAGCCGCGCGCCACGCGCCGGTAAAGCTTGCGAAGCCATGGCGCAACGATGGCAGACAACCGGGTGCGGACTGTATGGCCGTGCGGGAAATACTTGGCCCGTACGGGATATCTACGCGCGTAGGGGCTATCGTTTCCCGTATGCAGAACGCCACATCGGGCCGCCCGACACCGGAACAGATCCGCCGCGCTCCCAAGGCGCTGCTCCATGACCACCTCGACGGCGGCCTGCGCCCCGGCACGATCGTCGACATCGCCCGCGCGACCGGGTACGAGGGGCTGCCGGAGACCGACCCCGACCGGCTCGGCGCGTGGTTCCGCGCCGCCGCCGACTCCGGCTCGCTCGAACGCTATCTGGAGACCTTCGAGCACACCTGCGCGGTCATGCAGACCCGTGACGCGCTGGTCAGGGTCGCCGCCGAGTGCGCCGAGGACCTGGCCGCCGACGGCGTCGTCTACGCCGAGATCCGGTACGCGCCCGAACAGCACCTGGAGGGCGGCCTGACCCTGGAGGAGGTCGTCGAGGCGGTCAACGAGGGCTTCCGACTCGGTGAGCGCCGGGCCCGTAAGGACGGCAACCGGATCAGGGTGGGCGCCCTGCTCACCGCGATGCGGCACGCCGCCCGCTCCCAGGAGATCGCCGAACTCGCCAACCGCTACCGGGACCTGGGGGTCGTCGGCTTCGACATCGCGGGCGCGGAGGCCGGTTACCCGCCCACCCGGCACCTGGACGCCTTCGAGTACCTCAAGCGCGAGAACAACCACTTCACCATCCACGCGGGCGAGGCGTTCGGCCTGCCCTCGATCTGGCAGGCACTCCAGTGGTGCGGCGCCGACCGGCTCGGCCACGGGGTGCGGATCATCGACGACATCGAGCAGAAGGACGGCGAGGTCTCGCTCGGCCGCCTGGCGTCGTACGTCCGCGACAAGCGGGTGCCGCTGGAGATGTGCCCCACCTCCAACCTCCAGACCGGCGCCGCCTCCTCCTATGCCGAGCACCCCATCGGGCTGCTGCGGCGGCTGCACTTCCGGGTCACCGTCAACACCGACAACCGGCTGATGTCCGGCACCGCGATGAGCCGTGAGTTCGAGCACCTGGTCGAGGCGTTCGACTACACGCTCGACGACATGCAGTGGTTCACCGTCAATGCGATGAAATCAGCGTTCATCCCTTTCGATGAACGTCTCGCCATGATCAACGAGGTCATCAAGCCCGGATACGCCGAGTTGAAGGCCGAGTGGCTCTTCGCCCCCGGTGGTGCGGTCACCCCTCTGGCCAGCGGTTCCGCCCCCGAGGCCGGCTGACACGGCGGCGGCGCGGACGGGCCTTGACGCGGCGTCACGGCCGCGCCACGCCGGTTGCACGGGTGGTGAGTCGCTGACTACGTTCCGCAGTTATGCAAACCCGAACCAAGAAGACCCTCGCGACCACCGCCCTGGGCCTCGCCTTCGCCGCCGCCGCCGCGGGTTCCGCCTCGGCCGCCGGCACCGCCGCCCCCGGCAACGTCCTCAGCGGGCTGCCGGTCGGCTCGGCCGCCAACCTGGTGCCCGGCGCCGCCACCAGCGCCGCCGGCGCGCAGCAGGCGGTCCACAACGGCACCTCCGCGCTCCCGGCCAACACCACCGGCCTGCTCCCGTCCGGGAACCACCTGTCCGGCAACCAGATCGCCCCGGTCTCCGGACTGCTCGGCGGCCTCCCGACGGGCAGCGTCCTCGGCGGCTGAACCGGCCGGCCGCGCGCTCCACGGGCCGCGCCCCCTCCAGTACGGGGAGGGGGCGCGGCCCGTCGGCGTACCTGAAGCCACCGGCCGTACGCGTACGGGCCTACCGCACCCCGGCCGTCACCGGCTGCCGCGGCGGGCGCTGGGCGGCCGCCCCGCGCAGTCTGCGGCGTACCGCGGGCACGACCAGCAGATGGGCCACCGCGACCCCGGCGGTGTTGAGCAGCAGCGCGTCCACGTCGAAGAGCTGGCCCGGCACCATCGTCTGGGCGAACTCCAGCGACAGCGACACCATCAGCCCGGCGAAGACCGTCCGCACGAAGGACGCGACGCCCGAGGTGTGCGCCCGGCCGCCCGCCATCGGCAGCAGCACCCCGAGGGGCGCCAGCAGTCCGAGCCCCGCACCGATCCGCCGGGCCGCCTGGGCCGGGCCCATGGCCAGGTCCTCGCGGATCGTGCCCAGCGGCTGGAGATTGGGCGCGGGTACCCAGGGCACATAGTGCGGGCGCAGCAGCATCCAGCCGGTGAAGGCCAGATAGGCGGCGGTGAGCAGCAGCCCCGCCGCGCGCACCCTGATCATGGAGCCGTCGTACCGCACACAGCCCAGGACGCGGCACGCCCCCGCGGCGGTTCCCCCGGCGGGGCCGCGCGGAGCCGGTGATTCCGCTCACACCGCCGCGCGGGGCGAGCGGGCGACTTCCTCACGACACTTCGGTGCCCGCCGTGTCGGCGGCCTCCGAACGGGTGCGCAGATCGGGAGTGCAGGTGTACGAGCGCAGCTTGCCCGGCGCCGGGTCACCGAGGATCACCCGGTGCTTGGGCGCGACCAGCGCGTCGGCGGTCAGGGTGCAGACGATCTGCGCGAGCGTGAAGGACGGCAGTTCGTCATGGGGTTCGCTCAGCCGCAGCGCGTCCCTGGGGTCGCCCTTGGCCCCCGGGGTGATCTCCAGCGTGCCGGGCACCGCCGTGGAGAACCCGGCCTTGGTCTCCGCGATCCTCGGGCTCATCTGCAACTGCGCCAGCAACTCCCTGACCTGCGTGTAGCGGTCGGTGCTCCGGTCGCGCAGCGGAACGCTCCTGGAGACCGGCGCGATCTGCATGCTGCACACCAGGTACACCTTGCGGATCACCACGTTCTCGGTGGGCGTCGACGACGCCTTCGGGGCCGCGCACGACACCCGCGACGGCGCCGGCCCCGCGTCGACGGGCACCGAGGTGGTCCGGATGCCGCAGCCGCTCAGCAGTGGCGCCACGGCGACCGCGGCGGTGGCGAGCACGGCCGCCAGCCGCCGCGTACCGCGTCTTTGACCGTCGTCGCGGCGTCCCGCGTCGTGCCCGCTCATCGGGCGTCCCCCGCGGGTCCGTCGGCCGGGCCGAAGTCCGGGCCCTCGCCGTCCTCCGGGCCTTCCTCGCGCGGCCTGATCGGCAGCCGCAGGGTGAAGACGGCGCCGCCGTCGGGGCTGTTGGCCGCGGTGATGTCGCCTCCGTGGATGTGCGCGTTCTCCATCGCGATGGACAGGCCGAGGCCGCTGCCCTCGGAGCGGGCCCGTGAGGCGTCCGCCTTGTAGAAACGGTCGAAGACATGCGGCAGCACGTCCTCGGGGATGCCGGGCCCGTGGTCGGAGACCTCCACCACGACCTCGCCGGACATCGCGCTGCCCTCGGTGCGCAGCGCCACCCGTACGGGCGACCCGCCGTGCTTGAGCGCGTTGCCGATCAGGTTCGCCATGATCACGTCCAGCCGGCGCGGGTCGAGGGTGGCCAGCACCCCGCGGGGCGCGTCCAGCTCCACCGAGTCCATCCAGGCCCGGGTGTCCATGCAGGCCATGATCATGTCCGCCACGTCCACCTCGTCGACCCGCAGCTTCGCGGTCCCGGCGTCGAACCGGGTGACCTCCATCAGCGTCTCCACCAGTTCGTTCAGCCGCCTGGTCTCGCTGACCACCAGCCGTACGGCGGGGGCGATCATCGGGTCCAGCGCCTCCGCCTCGTCCTCCAGCACATCGGTCACGGCGGTGATCGCGGTCAGCGGGGTGCGCAGCTCGTGCGACATGTCCGCGACGAAGCGGCGGCTGGCCGCCTCCCGGGCGCTCAGCTCCTCGACCCGGACCTCCAGCGCCTCGGCCGCGTTGTTGAAGGTCCGCGACATCTCGGCCAGCTCGTCGGTGCCCGAAACCTTCAGCCGGGTGTCGAGATGACCCTCGCCGAGCCGCTGGGCCGCCTCGCCGAGCCGCCGCACCGGCCGCAGCACCGTGGAACCGGCCGCCTGCGCCAGCAGCGCCGCACCGATCAGCGCCAGCAGGGTGGCGATGCCCAGCGACCAGGCCAGCGAGTTGAGGTCCTTGCGCTCGGCGTCCAGCGACTTGAGCATGTAGCCGGTCGGCCCGTCACCGTTTATCCGCGCGCCCGCCACCAGATACGGGTGGCCCTCCAGCGAGATCCGCTCCCAGTGCAGGTGGTAGCGGTTCTGGTCCTTCTCGTGCCGGGTGTTGACCGCCCGCTGGAGCGAGGCCGGCACGTCGTCCATCGAGAACGCGTCCCGGTTCGAGGGCGCCGCGCAGGGCCCGTCGTCCGGCGTGGTGTCGATCAGCACCACCTGATACGTGTCCGGGCCGCCTATCCGGGTCGCCACCGTGTTCAGCGACTGGCAGGTCGGCTCGACCGGCAGATCGGCGGCGTTGCGCTGCAAGGAGTCCCGGAAGTCGTTGAGGGCGCTGTTCTGCGCGCGGGTCAGCACCGCGTCCCGGTTCAGCCAGTACGCGATCCCCGACACCGACACCGCGGCCGTCAGCGCCACCAGCGCGAACACCGCGACCAGCCGCAGTCGCAGACTCGTCCAGCGCAGCAGGCCGAACGGCCCGCCGATCGAGCCACGTCTCATTGAGGGGTGTCCAGGCGGTAGCCGACCCCGCGGACGGTACGGATCAGCGTCGGCGACGACGGCACGTCCTCGATCTTGGCGCGCAGCCGCTGCACACACGCGTCGACCAGCCGTGAGTCGCCGAGGTAGTCGTGCTCCCACACCAGCCGCAGCAACTGCTGCCGCGACAGCGCCTGCCCCGGCCGCCGGCTCAGTTCGAGCAGCAGCCGCAGCTCGGTCGGGGTGAGCTGCAGATCCTCGCCGTCCTTGGTGACGGTCATCGCGCTGCGGTCGATGACGATCGAGCCGAAGGCCGCCGAGTCCGTGCTGTCCCGCTCGCCGCGCCGCAGCACCGCGCGGATCCGGGCGTCGAGTACCCGGGGCTGCACGGGCTTGATGACGTAGTCGTCGGCCCCGGACTCCAGCCCGACCACCACGTCGATGTCGTCGCTGCGCGCGGTCAGCAGGATGATCGGCAGCTGGTCGGTGCGCCGGATGCGCCGGCACACCTCGAAGCCGTCGATCCCCGGCAGCATCACGTCCAGCACGATCAGGTCGGGGCGCTGCTCCTTGAGCAGTCTCAGGCCGTCCTCGCCCGTCGCCGCGGCCACCACGCGGTGGCCCTGGCGGGACAGGCCGAGTTCGAGACCGGTACGGATGGCGTCGTCATCCTCGATAAGCAACAGGAAAGGCACGCCGGACATTGTTGCCTACCCTCGGCGGCCGGTTGAAGCACGGGGAGAACACAGGGCGCGCGGAACGCGCCGGGCCCCGCGCACGGGGGACACGGCTCGCCGGTCTCTGTGACGGGCCTGTGACACTCGGCGGACAGCGTCATGAAACTGGCCCGGCACTCTTATGCCCATCGGAAGAACGCATGCCACACCGGATGCGACGCCGAAACCCATGCCGCAGGTTCCACCGACGGGGGCGCTCAAATGAACGCACTGCACAGCTCCACCACCACCGCAGTTCATTCCGCGCACACGCACCCCGCGGTCCGAGCCACCGAGTTGTCCGGCGCCGCGAGCGGACGGGGGTACGTTCGCGGCGCCGGACGCACCGCCTGTTCCGTCCGTCCCCGGCCGGCGCACATCGCGCCGGTCGGTGACGCGGACCGGACGATCCCGCGCCGGCAGACCCCGGACGACGGTGGCCGTACCACGCGTTCCCAGGCGCAGGAGGCAGAGGCGGAAGCGGCTTTTACCGCCTACGTCCAGGAACGCCGAGCTTCCCTCTACGCGACCGCGTACCACCTCACCGGTGACCGGTTCGCGGCGGAGGACCTGTTGCAGAGCGCGCTGTTCTCCACCTACCGGGCCTGGGACCGGATCAGCGACAAGGCCGCGGTCGGCGGATATCTGCGCCGGACGATGACCAATCTGCACATCAGCGCGTGGCGGCGGCGCAAGCTCAGCGAGTACCCGACCGAGGAGCTGCCCGAGACCGTGGGCGACACCGACGAGATGGGCGGCACCGAGCTGCGCGCGGTGCTGTGGCAGGCGCTCGCCCGGCTGCCCGAGCAGCAGCGGACCATGCTCGTGCTGCGGTACTACGAGGGCCGGACCGACCCGGAGATCGCCGACATACTCAACATCAGCGTCGGCACGGTGAAGAGCAGCATCTGGCGCTCGCTGCGGCGTATGCGCGACGACGAGGCGCTGAACTTCGGCCGTGACGAGGAGGACGCGTTCGGCGAGCTGGTGGCCTGAACCACCGGCGACCGGACGGGGGGAAACGGGGGATACGGGGGAGCGGGGGGAAACAGAGGGGGGACACGGGGGAGCGCGGGACCGGACGGCGAGGGGGAAGCCGTCCGGTCCCGCCGTATGTCCCGAGGCCCTGCTGTGTGCGCGCTGCTTGTTCGTGCTCTCACACCCCGGGCTCTCACACCCAGGGTTCACACCTCCACGGGTACGCGCTCCCGCTCGGCCTCGGCCGCGGCGGCGATCCGCCGCCGTGCCTCGTCGTGCCCGCACGGGTGACAGCCGAGCGCGGTCTGCCGGGCCACGATGCCGCGTTCGGCCCGCATCAGGTGCAGACCCCGGCGGATCAGGAACGGCACCGACTTCCGCCCCTCGCGCAGATCCCTTGCGAAGCGGCGCCTGGCCGTCGTCGTGGGCCGGCCGCGCAGGCACAGCGCGTCGGCGAGCAGCCCGAGTTCACGGCAGCGCCCGACGATCTCCGCGGCGAAGATGCCCTCGGCGACGAAGACCGGTGAACCGCCGAGGTCCAGCCGCGCCACGCCGGTCGCCGCGCTGGCCGAGATGTCGTAGACCGGGGTGTCGGCGGCGCCCCGCGCGCACAGCTCCGCGACGGCGGCGACGGCGGCCTCCGGGTGCCACGACCCGGGCGCGTCCCAGTCGACGCCCGTACCGCCCGGGAGTTGGGGCAGCGTGGGGTCGCCCGCGTCCTTGTAGAAGTCGTCCAGGACGAGGACGGGCAGCCCGCAGCGGGCGGCGAGCGAGGACTTTCCGGAGCCGGAGGGCCCGGCCAGCAGGATCACACGGGCGCGCAGCGGAGGAGGGGTGGTCCCGTACGCGGCTTGAGGGGAGGGTGAACTCACGGGAAACGATTCTCCCGCATACCCCGGCCGGGGGACGACCCGCGGGAAGACAACTACCCTGCGCGTCTCTTGCGTTACTCTGCGACAGCACGTACTCCGTCGACAGGACCGGAACCATGCACTCGCTTCGTACCGCGCTCGTACTCACCCTCACCGCCGCGGCCGCGGCGGTGGTCCCCGCGGGGGCCGCTGTCGCGGCCGGCCCGCCGCCCGGGCAGAGCGTCGCCGACGCGCTCCCCGCCGGAGGTCTGACCGGTGTGCTGCCCACCGGCGGACTGGTCGACGCCCTGCCCACCCGGACGGTGACCGGCGCGCTGGCCGCCGGGGTGGCGCCGGTGAAGAACCTCACACTCGACCCGCTGGCCAACACGGGCGTCGACCCGCTGGACAACGCGGTCGGGTCGCAGATCGCGGACTTCCAGCCGGTGTCGACGGCCGTGGCCACCGGCCCCGTGACGCACGGGGCTTCGCTCGGCACGCTGCCGGTCGTGGGTACGGTCGCGGCCCTGCTCCCCGGATAACGGCTCCCCCGACAGGGTTCCGTCCCCGCCCTCGTGCGGCGGGGACAGAGCCCCATGGAGGCTAGGAACCGATCGGGTGCCAGACCGTCTTCGTCTCCAGCCACGCCGTGAGGCGCCCAGTGCCGGGGTCGGCGGTCCAGTCCTCGGCGCCGCCGGGGACGGCCGGGCGGCGGACCCGCTTGACGTTGTCCGCGGCCGCCCGCTCCAGCTCCACGGCCAGCTCGGCCGACGCCCCGGTCAGGTCGATCGCGTTGACGTCCTGGTGCGCGGCCAGCGGCGCCGCGATCTCCGCCGTACGCCCGGACAGGACGTTGACCACCCCGCCGGGCAGATCCGACGTGGCCAGCACCTCGCCGAGGGACAGCGCGGGCAGCGGCGCGCGCTCGGAGGCCACCACGACGGCCGCGTTCCCGGTGGCGATCACGGGTGCGATCACCGAGACCAGGCCGAGGAAGGACGACTCCTGCGGGGCCAGCACGGCCACCACGCCCGTCGGCTCCGGCGTGGACAGATTGAAGAACGGACCGGCGACCGGGTTGGCGCCCCCCACCACCTGGGCGATCTTGTCCGTCCAGCCCGCGTACCAGACCCAGCGGTCCACCGCGGCGTCCACCTGCGCGGCGGCCTTCGCCTTCGACAGGCCCTCGGCGTCGGCGACCTCGCGGGCGAACTGCTCGCGGCGCCCCTCCAGCATCTCCGCGACGCGGTAGAGCACCTGCCCGCGGTTGTACGCCGTCGCGCCCGACCAGCCCGGCACCGCCTTGCGGGCGGCGACCACCGCGTCCCGCGCGTCCTTGCGGGACGCCAGCGGCGCGTTGGCCAGCCAGGTACCGCCCTTGGAGTCCGTCACCTCGTACACCCGGCCGCTCTCGGAGCGGGGGAACTTGCCCCCGACGTACAGCTTGTAGGTCTTGAACACGCTGAGTCGCGGTGCCTCGGACGTCTTCATCGGTCGCGCTCGCCTTCTCGCTCTCCCCCGGGCAGCGCCTGGAGATGTCCGTCATGTGCGCTCGTCGGCCCGGCCGCCTCGGAGAGATACCCCTCCAGGCCGTGCCGGCCGCCTTCCCGGCCGTGGCCGGACTCCTTGTAACCGCCGAACGGCGAGGTCGGGTCGAACTTGTTGAACGTGTTGGCCCACACCACGCCCGCCCGGAGCTTGCTCGCCACCGACAGGATGCGTGAGCCCTTCTCCGTCCAGATGCCCGCGGACAGTCCGTACGGTGTGTTGTTCGCCTTCTCCACCGCCTCCGCCGGAGTGCGGAAGGTCAGTACCGACAGCACCGGGCCGAAGATCTCCTCGCGGGCGATCCGGTGGGCCTGGGTCACACCGGTGAAGAGGGTCGGCGCGAACCAGTAGCCGGATTCCGGCAGTTCACAGGCCGGCGCCCAGCGCTCGGCGCCCTCCGCCTCGCCCGCCTCGGCGAGCGCGGTGATCCTGGCCAGCTGCTCGGGGGAGTTGATCGCGCCGATGTCGGTGTTCTTGTCCAGCGGGTCGCCGACCCGCAGCGTGGACATCCGCCGCTTGAGCGCGTCCAGCACCTCGTCCTGCACCGACTCCTGGACCAGCAGCCGCGAACCCGCGCAGCAGACATGGCCCTGGTTGAAGAAGATGCCGTTGACGATGCCCTCGACGGCCTGGTCGATCGGGGCGTCGTCGAAGACGATGTTCGCGGCCTTGCCGCCCAGTTCGAGGGTGACCTTCTTGCGGGTGCCCGCGACCGTACGCGCGATGGCCTTGCCGACCGCGGTCGAGCCGGTGAAGGCGACCTTGGCGACGCCCTCGTGCGCGACCAGGGCCGCGCCCGCGTCCCCGTACCCGGTCAGGATGTTGACGACACCGCGCGGCAGCCCGGCCTGGCGGCACACGTCGGCGAAGAACAGGGCGGACAGCGGGGTCGTCTCGGCGGGCTTGAGGACGACGGTGTTGCCCGTGGCCAGCGCGGGGGCGATCTTCCACGCCAGCATCAGCAGCGGGAAGTTCCACGGGATGATCTGCCCGGCGACGCCCAGCGGGCGCGGGTTCGGGCCGTATCCCGCGTAGTCGAGCTTGTCGGCCCAGCCGGCGTAGTAGAAGAAGTGCGCGGCGACGGTCGGCAGGTCGAAGTCGCGGGTCTCGCGGATCGGCTTGCCGTTGTCCAGCGACTCCAGCACGGCCAGCTCGCGGGAGCGCTCCTGGAGGATGCGGGCGATCCGGAACAGGTACTTGCCGCGCTCGGCGCCCGGCAGCGCGGACCACTTCGTGAACGCCCGCCCGGCCGCCTTCACCGCGCGGTCCACGTCCGCCTCGCCCGCGCGGGCGACCTCGGCGAGTACCTCCTCGGTGGACGGCGAGACGGTCTTGAAGACGGTGCCGTCGGCGGCCTCGGTGAACTCGCCGTCGATGAACAGGCCGTACGAGGGCGCCAGATCGACGATCGCGCGGGACTCCGGCGCGGGGGCGTAGGCGAACTTCTGGTGTGTCGAGGTCACGGGAATCAGTCCACCGTCACATAGTCGGGACCGGAGTAGCGGCCGGTGCTGAGCTTCTGGCGCTGCATCAGCAGGTCGTTGAGCAGGCTGGAGGCGCCGAAGCGGAACCAGTCGGGGGAGAGCCAGTCGTCGCCCAGCGTCTCGTTGACCATCACCAGGTACTTGACGGCGTCCTTCGTCGTACGGATGCCGCCGGCCGGCTTGACCCCGACCTGGACGCCGACCGCGTCGCGGAAGTCACGGACGGCTTCGAGCATCAGCAGGGTGTTGGGCGGGGTGGCGTTGACGGCGACCTTGCCGGTCGAGGTCTTGATGAAGTCGGCGCCCGCGAGCATCGCCAGCCAGGAGCAGCGGCGGATGTTGTCGTACGTCGACAGCTCGCCGTTCTCGAAGATCACCTTGAGGTGGGCGGCGGTGCCTCCCCCGGAGCCTGCGGCCCGGGAGGTGCCCCCAGGGCGGGCACAGGCAAGCTTGACCGCGCGGATGGTCTCGAAGACCTCCATGTAACGGCCGGACAGGAAGGCGCCGCGGTCGATGACCATGTCGATCTCGTCGGCGCCGGCGGCGACCGCCTCGGCGGTGTCCGCGAGCTTCACGCTCAGGGCGGCGCGGCCGGCCGGGAAGGCGGTGGCCACGGAGGCGACGTGGATGCCGGAGGCGCCGAGGGCGTCCTTGGCGACGGCGACCATGTCCGGGTAGACGCAGATCGCCGCGACCTGGGGCGCGGTGCGGTCGGTGGGGTCGGGCCGTACGCCCTTCGCGCACAGGGCCCGGACCTTGCCGGGGGTGTCCGCGCCTTCGAGGGTGGTCAGGTCGATCATCGAGATCGCGAGGTCGATCGCGTACGCCTTGGCGGTCGTCTTGATCGAACGGGTGCCGAGGCCGGCGGCGCGGGCTTCGAGCCCGACGGCGTCGACCCCCGGCAGGCCGTGCAGGAAGCGGCGGAGCGCGCTGTCGGAGGCGGTGACGTCCGCGAGGCGCGCGAGACGACCCGCGGCGTCGGGGGCGTGGGCGGGTACAACGGGGGACATGGTCACGAGCTCAGCATATCTACGCGCGTAGCCACCCCGCCACCCCCCGGCCTCGGGCCCCGACCCTCCCCCCAAGCGCGCGCCCCCGACTCCCCGCGCCCCCGCGCGCGTGAACATGGGCTCGACCCCTGCGTCCGGCCGCCCCGTCAGGGGCGCGAGGAACTGCGCGACAAGCCACGATGACGGGAGAGCCGGGTTCCGTGCGGGCGGGGCAGGTGGTGTCGTGGGCGCCGACTCCCCGCGGGCCCGTGGCCGGGGCATGGGCTCGGCCCTTACGTCCGGGCGGCCCGGGTTGGGGCGTCCCGTTAGGGGCGCGGGGAACTGCGCGACAGGCCACGGTGGCGGGAGAGCCGGGGTCCGTGCGGGAGGGGCAGGTGGGCCGGACGGCCCTGGGGTGGGGGCCGAGGTCCGGGGCCGGACGGCCCCGGGGTGTGGGGGCGTGGGCTTGCCCTCTGCGTCCGGGCCGGGGTCATTCCCGGGCGCCCCTGACGGGGTGCCCCGTCAGGGGCGCGGGGAACTGCGCGGCAAGCCACGGTGGCGGGAGAGTCGGGTTTCGTGCGGGCGGGGCAGGCGGTGTCGTGGGCGGGGGCTGCTGCCGCGGCCCCGCGGGTGGGGGGTGTGGGCTTGGCCCCTGGGCCCGGGCGGCCCGGGTTGGGGCGTCCCGTTAGGGGCGCGGGGCACTGCGCGACAAGCCGCGATGGCGGGAGAGTCGGGGTCGGGGCGGGCGGGGCAGGTGGGCCGGCTCTCGGGCCGGACGGCCCTGGGGCGGGGGCCGAGGTCCGGGGCCGGACGGCCCCGGGGTGCGAGGGGCGCCGAGGTTCGGGGCCGGGCGGGACCGGGTGTGCGGGGCGCGCCGCAGGCGTCAGGCACAATCGGGACTTATGACGAGCCCCCATCACGACCGCCCGACCTCCCCGGCCACCGCCGGTCCCGGGCAGCCGCAGTACGCCGACCGCGCCTACCGTTCGACGGCCGGTGTCTGCGGAGGAATCCTGCTGCTCGTTCTCGCCGGCTGGCTCGGCGGGGACGCGATCGCCCGTGGCACCGGTCACACCCCCTGGGTGGCCATCGCCGCCCTGCTGCTCGCCGTACCGCTCATCGTCGCCTTCACGGTCCGCCCCGCGGTCTTCGCCAACGCCGAGCGGATCCGTATCCGCAACCCGTTCCGTACGATCACCCTGCCGTGGACCTCGGTGGACGCCCTGCGCGCGTCGTTCTCGACGGAACTCTTCTCCGGCAGCCGCAAATTCCAGCTCTGGGCGATCCCCGTCTCCCTGCGCGCCCGCAAGCGCGCGGCCCGGCAGGACGCCCGGGCCAAGTCGGCGGGCGACGGACAGCGCAAGGACGCCTTCGGCGGGGCCCGGCGGCGGCCCCCGACGCCGGGCAGCGACGGGACGGTCCGTTCCTGGTCCGATCAGGCGCTCGCCGATCTCCGTGAGCTGTCCGAGCACCGGCCCGCGCCCGAGGACGGGGTGCGGGGGGAGCCGGCGATTCGGTGGTGCTACGAGATCATCGCTCCGGCGGTGGCGGGGGCGATCGTCCTGATCGTCCTGCTCGCGATCGGCTGAACAGCTCAGCGGCCGAACGGCCGACGCGTGACCGCCGCGACGCTCAGCGGTGGCTGACGACGTTCACCACGCGGCCGTTCGGGTCCTCGGCGAAGAAGCGCCGTACACCCCACTCCTCGTCGCGCAGCGGATGCACGATCCGTGCCCCGCTCGCGACGACGGCCGCGTACACCGCGTCCACGTCGTCGACCTCGATGCTCATGTCGGGTACGGTCCCGGCGCTCTCGTCCCGGGTGATCAGCGTCACCTGCGCGGTCGGGTTGGCGGGCGAGGCGAGGGTGACCACCCACCCGAGGTCCATGACCTCCTCCAGCCCGAGCGTCCGGTAGAACCGGCGGCCGGCGGCCATGGCTTCCTCCGACCCGGTACGTACGTCCGGTACGACTCGCCGTACGCCCATTCCGTGCTCCTCGCGTTAGCCCCCGACCGGGCTCCGATCCTCCCTGGCCGGCGCCCCCGGGTCCAGCACCCCGCGGTCCGGCACCCGGAGGGCCAGCCCCCGTGAGCCCGGCGCCGGACCCCGCGCCGCACCGTCAGGACCAGGCTCCCGTCGGCAGCCCCGGCGTCCGTTCGCGGTCGATCACGCCCCACAGCGCGTGCGCCAGGGAGTGCTCCGCGTAGGCCCGGGTTTCCGGGTGGTCGGGGACCAGCCGGTCGAACTCGTACGACGCCGCCGGTGCCTGCCGCACCCGGTCCATCTCGGCCGCCGCCTCCGCCGTCATCCGGCGTGCCTCTTTCACCGTGACCGAGTTGAACATGTAGTCACCGTCCCAGGACACGGGGGCGGGGGTGCTGCCGTCCGTGGTGGTCAGGATCCGGAAGTACCGGTGCCGCGGCCATCGGAAGGACGCGACGAGGCATCCGTCCGCGCGCAGGGCGAGTGAGACGCCCGGGTCGGTCTCGCTGTCGCTCAGGGGGACGCGCATCAGCGTCACCCCGAGGTCACCGAGCGGGTGCAGCTCTGTGCGGGGAGCCCCGAAGCGGGGGTTGACCCTGGCACAGGCGAACACGGACAACCGGTTCTGACGCGGCAGGACGAGGCCGGCCCGGATCATCGCCAGCAACTCCAGATGCGCGCTGCCGGCCGAGAAGGGGACCCCCGCGGCCCGGGACTCCTCGAACAGCGGCCAGTGGTCCCCTTGCGGGTCTCTCCCGAACCGACGCGGCGGCCCGGCTTCCACATGGGCGTGAAGCGCCAGCAGCCGCGCGTGGTGGGGGTCCGCCGCCGTGATCCGGTTCAGGCGGGCGGTGTGCAGCGCCTCCAACTCGCGCGTCCCGCAGGGTCGGCACAGCACCTCGACCCGCGCGATACCCGATCGGGCGGCCGCCGCGGCTTGGGCGGCGTACCGGCGGTCCTTGCATCCGTCGCAGCACGGCTGTACGCAGGCTACGCAGCGTCCCGTGGCCGTTCTGCCGCACGCACAGTAGTCCATGTGAGCCCCTGCCCCTGGAGGATCGGACGATCGGACGCGACGTGGGTACGAGCCGCACCACGGCCGAAATGGTACGCCGGGGCCGTCCCGGGCGGTCCGGGCGTCCAGGGCCTTCCAGGGCTCTCTGCGGCGTTCCTGACGGGCCGTCGGCCGTTCCCGTCCGATCAGGGCGCCGGTCCGCCGCCCCGGCCGCCCGGAAAGGGGCTCGGGCCGTCCGGCGGCCGTTCGCCGGCCGGGCCGGCGTCTGTCAGAGCCCGGCGGCAGCGGCGACGTCGGACTTCAGAGCGGCGAGGACGGCCGCCGCCGTCACGCGGGCGCGCGGGAGCGCCGCTGCGTCCGCCACCGGGACGACGACCTCCAGGTAGCACTTGAGCTTCGGCTCCGTCCCGCTCGGGCGGACGACGACCCGGGCGGACCCCACCCCCCGCCCGGCGTCGCCGGACAGCCCGTAGCGCAGACCGTCCGTGGGGGGCAGGCCCCCCGCCCCGGCGGTCAGGTCCTCCGCCGATACGACGGCCAGCCCGGCCAGGGCCGTGGGCGGGCGGGACCGCAGCCGGGACATCGCCGCGCCGATCAGGGAGAGATCGGCGACCCGCGCCGACAACTGGTCGGTCGCGTGCAGCCCGTGGGTGAGCGCGAGGCCGCCCAGGAGGCCGGTGAGCGTACGGGACTCCCCTTTGAGGCCGGCGGCCAGTTCCGCGACGAGCAGCGCGGCGGTGATGCCGTCCTTGTCCCGTACCCCCGCCGGGTCGACGCAGTAGCCGAGCGCCTCCTCGTAGCCGTAGCGCAGGCCGGGCACGCGGGCGATCCACTTGAAGCCGGTCAGCGTGTCCTCGTAGCCGAGCCCGGCGCGGGCCGCGATCTTCGACAGCAGTGAAGAGGAGACGATGCTCGCCGCGAAGGTGTCCTGGCCGGGTTCTGCGGCGCCGGTACGGACGAGGTGGACGGCCAGCAGCGCGCCCAGTTCGTCGCCGCGCAGCATGCGCCAGCCCGCGGGGGCCCCGGGGTCGGGTACGGCGACGGCGCAGCGGTCCGCGTCGGGGTCGTTGGCGATGACGAGGTCGGGGCGGGCGGTGAGCGCGGCCCTGAAGGCCAGATCCATCGCCCCGGGCTCCTCCGGGTTGGGGAACGCCACCGTCGGGAAGTCCGCGTCGGGCGCCGCCTGTTCGGCCACCGGGGTCGGCGCGGGGAAACCGGCCCGGGCGAAGGCGGCGGTCAGCGTCTCCAGGCCGACGCCGTGCATCGGCGTGTACACGGTGGCGACGTCCCGCGGACCGTTCTCGGCCAGGACACCGACCGCCCGGCGCAGATACGCCTCCAGGACGTCCTCGCCGAGTACGTCCCAGCCGCCGTCGGGCCGGGGGACGTCCGCGAGCGCGCCCACCGCCGCGATCTCGGCGGCGATCTCCGTGTCCGACGGCGGCACGATCTGGGAGCCGTCGCCGAGGTAGACCTTGTAGCCGTTGTCCTGCGGCGGGTTGTGGCTCGCGGTCACCATCACGCCCGCGGCGGCGCCGAGGTGCCGGATCGCGTACGCGAGCACGGGCGTCGGCAGGGGCCGGGGGAGCAGCGCGGCGCGCAGGCCCGCGCCCACGACGACGGCGGCGGTGTCGCGCGCGAACCGTTCGGACTTGTGGCGGGCGTCGTAGCCGATCACGACGAGGCCACCGCCGCGGGCCTTGAGATACGCGCTCAGGCCGGCGGCGGCCCGGATCACCACCGCGCGGTTCATCCGGGTGGGGCCGGCGCCGAGTTCGCCGCGGAGGCCGGCCGTGCCGAATTCGAGGGTCCCGGCGAAACGGGCCGCCAGGGCCGCGGTGGCCTCGTTGTCGGCCCCGCCATTGGCCCCGCCATTGGCCTCGGCGGCCCGGAGGAGGGCCGCCAGCTCCTCGCGGGTGTCCGGGTCCGGGTCCTCGGCGAGCCAGCGCCGGGCGGTGGTCAGCAGGTCCGAGCTCATCGTCGCTCCTCCGTGGGTGGGGCCCTCGTGGCCGGGCGGGGTGGTCATCGGGCGCCGGGCGGTCTCGTCGTCGGGCGCCGGGCGGTTCAGAGCCTGGCGAGGACCCGGGTGAGGAGGGCGCCCATGTGGGAGGCGGACTCACGGCCCGCTTCGAGGACCTCCTCGTGGTTGAGCGGCTCACCGGTCATCCCGGCGGCGAGGTTGGTGACCAGGGAGATGCCGAGCACCTCCGCGCCCGCCTCGCGCGCGGCGATCGCTTCGAGGCCCGTGGACATGCCCACGAGGTCGCCGCCTATCGCGCGGACCATGCCGATCTCGGCCGGGGTCTCGTAGTGCGGCCCGGGGAGCTGGACGTAGACGCCCTCCTCCAGGGAGGCGTCGACGTCCTTGCACAGGGCGCGCAGCCGGGGCGAGTAGAGGTCGGTGAGGTCGACGAAGTTCGCGCCGACGATCGGCGAGGTGGCCGTCATGTTGATGTGGTCGCTGATCAGTACGGGCTGGCCCGGGCGGAAGCCGGGACGCAGGCCGCCGCAGCCGTTGGTGAGGACGACGGTCTTGCAGCCGGCGGCCACGGCCGTACGGACGCCGTGGACGACCGTGCCGACGCCGCGGCCCTCGTACAGGTGGGTGCGGCCGAGGAAGATCAGGGCGCGGACTCCGCCGATGCGGACCGACCGTACGCGGCCCGCGTGGCCGGCCACTTCGGGCGCCGGGAAACCGGGGAGGTCGGTGATCGGGAACTCGTGCTCGGGGGTGCCCAGGGCGTCGGCGGCGGGCACCCAGCCCGAGCCCATCACCAGGGCCACGTCGTGGGTGCCGTCGCCGGTCAGCTCGCGCAGGCGGGCGGCGGCGACGGTGGCCGCGGCGTAGGGATCGGGGTTCACGAAATCGTTCACGCGCAGAGCGTAACCCGTAACGGCCTACGCGCGTAGACGTCCCCCCAACTGAGCCGCAAGAAATCAGATCTTCCGACAATGGACTTCGTCCCGAACCCGTGCACCAGCCGTGCGCCCGCACCTCCTGCGCCCCGCGGGTGCCCTCCGGGCGGGACGCCAAGACCGCGCGCCGCGCCCGCGCTGACCCGGCGCGGACGCGCGCTGCCGCGCAGGGGTCGGGGGTGCGGAGGGCGCGGCCCCGGCCGCTGGAGGCGTTGCCGCCGAAGCGGCGGCAGCCGGGCGGACTGTGGCCGGGCGGTCGCCCTCTGGGCGGGGCGGCTGGGACGCCGTAGCGAGGGTGCGGCCGCGCGGGTTGGCCCGACGGTCCGGCGCGGGCGCGCGCTGCCGCGCAGGGAGCGGGGTGAGGGGGCGCGGTCCCCGGCCGCCGGAGGCGTTGCCGCCGGAGTGGCGGAAGCCGTGTGGGCTGCTGTCAGGCGGTCGCCCTCTGGCCGGGTTGGCCCGACGGTCCGGCGCGGGCGCGCGCTGCCACGCAAAGGTCGGGTTGCAGCAGGGCGCGATTCGGCCCCCGGGTGTCGGGCGTGGCGCCGCCGATGCGCGCAGGGCGGGTGCCTGGGGTGACCGCCTTCGGGCGGCGGGTGCGATCCGGCGCCCGGGTCGCACCCGCAGGGGCGGACGTCAGGACCGCGCGGCGCGGCCCGCCGGCCCGGCGCGCGCTGCCGCGGCGGCAGCCGTGCGGGCTGCGGCCCGGCGGTCGCCCTCCGGGCGGGTTGGCCCGCTGGCCTGGTGCGGGCGGGCGCTGCCACGCAAAGGTCGGGGTGCCGGAGGGTGCGGTTCGGCCCCCCGAGTGTCGGGCGTGGCCCGCCGGCCCGCTGGCCCGGCGCGGGCGCGCTGGCGCGTAGAGGTTGGGGTGAGGGGGCGCGGTCCCCGGCCGCTGGAGGCGTTGCCGCCGAAGCGGCGGCAGCCGGGCGGGTTGGCCCGCCGGCCCGGCGCGGGCGGGCGCTGGTGGGCAGGGGCGGGGCGACGTCGATGTTCGCCGGGCGGGTGCTTGGGGGTCAGGGCTGTGCCGCGCGGGGCGCCCGCCGGGAGGGCGCCCGCCGGGAGGGCGTCAGCAGGGGCGCTTGCGGAGTTCCATGACGTAGTCGTAGGGCGCGCCGGCGGATTCCGCCGCGTCGGCCATCTCGCCCAGGTAGCGGGCCGAGGGGAGGCCGCCCTCGTAGTCGTTGAGGACGTAGAGCCAGGCCGCCGCGTCGCCCTCCAGCGTGTGGACCCGAACGGTCGTACGCCGGTAGATGCCCAGCGGGACGCCCTCCCAGCGGTCCATCGACTCCTCGTCCACGGGCGCGATGTCGTACAAGCCGACGAACACCTGGTGGCCCGGGTCCTCGACCAGGGTGGCCAGCGCGCCTTCCCAGCCCATCTGTTCACCGCCGAAGGTGAGCCGCCAGCCGTCCAGCCAGCCGGTGCCGCGCAGCGGGGAGTGCGGGGCGCGGCGCGTCATCAGCCGCGCGTCGAGGTTGCATGCGTAGGCGGCGTAGAGCGACATGGACACGAGAGTACGGGAGCCGGATGCGTCCGGCGTAAGGAAGCGGACCAGCCCCCCGGCGGCATTCGCTTGGCGCGTGCGGGACAATGGGGTACGTGACTCGGATCGTGATCATCGGTGGCGGACCCGGCGGCTACGAAGCCGCGCTGGTGGCAGCGCAGCTCGGCGCGGAGGTGACCGTCGTGGACCGCGACGGCCTGGGCGGGGCGTCGGTCCTCACCGACTGCGTGCCGTCCAAGACGCTCATCGCCACGGCGGAGGTGATGACGACGTTCGATTCGTCGTACGACGAACTGGGCATCATCGTCGCCGACGACACTCCGTTGCTGGAACGTTCCGCCCGGGTGGTCGGCGTGGACCTCGGCAAGGTCAACCGCCGGGTCAAGCGGCTCGCGCTCGCCCAGTCGCACGACATTACCGCCTCCGTCACCCGGGCCGGCGCCCGTGTGCTGCGCGGCCGGGGCCGGCTGGAGGGCTGCCCGACCGCCGAGGGCACGCGCTGCGTGGTCGTGGAGGCCGAGGACGGTACGACCCAGCGGCTGACCGCCGACGCCGTGCTGGTCGCGACCGGCGCCCGCCCGCGCGAGCTGGAGGACGCGCGGCCGGACGGCGAGCGCATCCTGAACTGGACGCAGGTCTACGACCTCGACGAGCTGCCCAAGGAGCTCATCGTGGTCGGCTCGGGTGTGACGGGCGCGGAGTTCGCCGGCGCGTACCAGGCGCTCGGCTCGACCGTGACGCTCGTCTCGTCCCGCGACCGCGTGCTGCCCGGCGAGGACCCGGACGCGGCCGCCGTCCTGGAGGACGTCTTCCGCCGCCGGGGCATGAACGTGATGGCCCGCTCCCGCGCGGCCGGCGTCAAGCGCGTCGGCGACCGGGTCGAGGTCGCGCTCGCCGACGGCCGGGTGATCAGCGGCACGCACTGCCTGATGGCGGTCGGCGCGATCCCCAACACGACGGGCATGGGCCTGGAGGAGTCGGGCGTACGGCTCACCGGGTCCGGGCACATCAAGACCGACCGGGTGTCGCGTACGAGCGCGCCCGGCATCTACGCGGCCGGTGACGTCACCGGGGTGTTCGCGCTGGCGTCGGTGGCGGCGATGCAGGGGCGGATCGCGATGTACCACATCCTGGGTGACGCGGTGGCGCCGCTGAACCTCAAGACGGTCTCGTCCAATGTCTTCACCGACCCGGAGATCGCCACCGTCGGCTACACGCAGGCCGACGTGGACAGCAAGCGGATCGCGGCGAACGTGGTCAAGCTGCCGCTGCTGCGGAACCCGCGGGCGAAGATGCAGGGGATCAGGGACGGCTTCGTGAAGCTCTTCTGCCGTCCGGGGACGGGGATCGTGGTCGGCGGTGTGGTGGTCGCGCCCAAGGCGAGCGAGCTGATCCACCCGATCTCGATCGCGGTGGACAACAGTCTGACGGTGGAGCAGATCGCCAACGCGTTCACGGTGTACCCGTCGCTCTCGGGCTCGATCGCCGAGGTGGCGCGGCAGCTGCACACTCGCAAGACCGCCGACGAAGGCTGAGGAGAGCCTGCGGCTCGCTTCCCCCCGGCGCCGACCGCAGGTCGGCTCCCTGCGAGGCCCCACGGCGGCTCGCCTCTGCCCGCCGGCCCGACGCCGGCTGACGGTCGGTGATCTGTCGGCCGCCCGCCGGCCCTTGCGGCGGCTGTCCGGCCGGACGCGACCGTCCGCGCCGACTCGCCTCCGGCGCATCGTCCCCTGCGGCGACCTGCCGACCCGGCACCGGTCTTCGCGGTGACCGACCGGCCAACGCCCCGCCGGCCCTACGCCGATTGTGCCCGCCCCGGCCCGGGGCCGCGGGGGCCCGGTCGGCCCGTGCCGGCTCCCTGTGAGTCCTGCGGCAGCCGTCCGGCCCGGCGCCCGCGCGTTGCCCGGGCGGGCCGTCGGCCGGGTATCGCTCTGTCGGCCGCATATCGGCCCTCAGCGGCGGGACGCTGTCCCGAAGTCGGCCTTGCGGCGGCCCGCTGGCTGGCGCTGGCCGCTCGCCCCGGCGCGGGGCCGCGGGGGCCCGGTCGGCCCGTGCCGGCTCCCCGTGAGTCCCGCGGCAGCCGTCCGGCCCGGCGCCCGCGTGCGCTGTCCGGGCGGGCCGTCGGCCGGGTATCGATCTGTCGGCCGTATATCGGCTCCCAGTGGCGGGACGCCGTCCCGAAGTCGGCCCTTACAGCGGTCAGTCGGCCCGACGCCGGGTGCGCCTGCCCCCGGCCCGGGGCCGCGGGGGCCGCCGCCGGGCACTCGGCGTGGGTGGGGGCGCGCCCGCCCCGGCCCGGCGCCGCGGGGCGGGCGAACGGGTGGTCGGCGTATAGCACTTGGCGGTCTGATTTGTGCACGACTTCCGTCATCCGGAGCAAAACGCTGAACCGACCCGGTCGTTGGGGTTACTGTCGGTTTCGTGTTCGCTGCAGAACGTCGCCAATTGATCCTGGAAATGGTGCGGGCGAACGGGGCGGTCTCGCTCCGGGAGCTCGCCCGAGTCGTCCAGACCTCCGAAGTGACCGTGCGTCGTGACGTGCGGGCACTGGAGGCAGAAGGACTGCTGGACCGCCGGCACGGCGGTGCGGTGCTGCCGGGTGGCTTCACCAGGGAGTCCGGCTTCCCGCAGAAATCCCATCTAGCGACCGCGGAGAAGACGGCCATCGCCGATCTCGCGGCCGGACTCGTCGACGAGGGCGAGGCCATCGTGGTCGGCGCCGGTACCACCACGCAGGAGCTGGCCCGCCGGCTGGCGCGGGTGCCGGGACTGACCGTGGTCACCAACTCCCTGCTGGTGGCCCAGGCGTTGGCCCACGCCAACCGGGTCGAAGTGGTGATGACCGGCGGCACGCTGCGCGGGTCGAACTACGGCCTGGTGGGCAGCGGCGCCGAGCAGTCCCTCCAGGGGCTGCGGGTGTCGAGGGCCTTCCTGTCGGGCGCCGGACTGACCGCCGAGCGCGGTCTTTCCACGTCCAACATGCTCTCCGCGAGCGTCGACCGCGCGCTGGTGCAGGCCGCCGCCGAGGTCGTGGTGCTCGCCGACCACACCAAGCTCGGCGCCGACACCATGTTCCAGACCGTGCCGACCGATCTGATCACCCATCTGGTCACCGACGAGCCGCCGGCCGACGACGAGCGGGCCGGCACCGAACTCCAGGCGCTCGCCGACCGCGGGGTGCAGATCGCCGTGGCCCAGCTGTCTGGCGCGGACGTCATCGCCGCCGGGCGCCCGCGCCGGGACTCCCCCCTGCCGGGCCCCCGGCGGCCCCAGCCGCTGCGCGCCGCCCAGGCCGTGGGCGCCGAGCAGCCGACCCCGCGGCTCGCCGACGTACGGCGCAGGTGACCGGTCGGTCGGGCGACGTACCGCGGCGGCGTGTCCGCCACCGGCCTCAGACGGCCGCCTCCCTCGCGGCGGCGGCCGTCGAGGGCCGCGCGTGCCCGCACGGAGTGCCCTCGCGGGTCCGCATGCCGTCGACCGCCAGTGACATCAGGCGGTCGAACAGCCCGTGCTCCTCCGGGTTCTTCTCCGCGGCCGACACGAGCGCGTACGTCATCTTGAGCAGGTCGCCGATCTCGACGTCGCTTCTGATCGCCCCGGCCTCCTGCGCCCGCCACAGCAGCGCGCCGCCGGTCGAACGCAGCAGGGACTTGCACTCGGGCATCCGTACCTCCGACGCCTCCATGATCGCCGCGGCCAGCCCCCGGTAGGCGGTGGAGTGCACGGCCACCGCGTGCAGCCACTTGGTGAGGGCGAGCGCCGGGTCCTCCTCGGTGGCCGTCAGCTCGCGGGCCCGGGCGGTGAGCGCGTCGACCTCCTGCTCGAAGACCGCGTTCATCAGGGTGTAGCGGTCGGGGAAGTGCCGGTAGAGCGTGCCGATGCCGACTCCGGCGTGGCGGGCGATGTCCTCAAGGGCGACGTCGGTGCCGTGCACGATGAAGGCCTGCTTGGCCTCCTCCAGCAGTCGGTCGTAGTTGCGCTGCGCGTCTGCCCGCATGTCGTCCTGCCTCCCGGGATGCGTTCACCAAAAGCGATTGTAGAACCGGAGGTGGTCTCCGTATAGTTTTCGGAGGCACCCTCCGTTTGTCTCTCCGCTGGAGGCTCACTCCCCATGTCCACGCACGCCGTGCGCGACCTGACCAGCACCTCCCGCCTGCCGTCCCCCCTTCGCAGGCATTCATTCTTCGCCCTCGCCGCCATTGTCGGTACCCAGTTGATGCTGCTGCTCGACGCCACTGTGGTGAACGTCGCCCTGCCCGGCATCGGTGTCCACCTC
This sequence comes from Streptomyces sp. NBC_00223, assembly GCF_036199905.1. Taxonomy (NCBI): domain Bacteria; kingdom Bacillati; phylum Actinomycetota; class Actinomycetes; order Kitasatosporales; family Streptomycetaceae; genus Streptomyces; species Streptomyces sp. NBC_00223. Next base: position 5,350,980 of record NZ_CP108109.1, read on the forward strand.
GGCTTCTCACCCACCGGCATGTCCTGGGTGCTGAACGTCTACACCCTCGCCTTCGGCGGCCTGCTGCTGCTCGGCAGCCGGATCGGCGACCTCATCGGCCGGCGCACCGCGCTGATCTGGGGCGTCGCCGCCTTCACCGTCGCCTCGATCGCGGGCGGCGTCGCCAACGACGCCACCACCCTGCTGATCGCCCGCGGGCTCCAGGGCGCGGCCGCCGCGCTCGCCGCGCCCAGCACCCTGGCCCTGATAGCCACCACCTTCGCCGAGGGCACCGCCCGCAACCGCGCGCTGAGCGTCTTCTCCGCGGTCGCCGGGGCCGGTTCCGCGGTCGGCCTCACCGTCGGCGGCATGCTCACCGACTGGGGCTCCTGGCGGTGGGTGTTCTTCATCAACATCCCGGTCGGCGTGGCCATCGTGCTGCTCGCCCCCCGCTACATCCAGGAGACCGAACGCCACCGCGGCGGCCGCTTCGACATCGCGGGCGCGCTCACCGGCACCCTCGGCATGGCCACGCTCGTCTACGCCTTCATCCGGGTCGGCGAGTCCCGCTGGACCGACTCGCGCGCGCTGACGTCCTTCGTGATCGCCGCCGCCCTGCTCGCGTCCTTCCTGGTCAACGAGATGCGGGTGGAGCGCCCGCTGGTCGTCCTGCGGCTGTTCACCAACCGCAACCGGGCGCTGGCGTACGGGATCATGCTGCTCGTCCCGGCCGGCATGTTCGGCGTCTTCTACTTCTCCACCCAGTATCTCCAGACGTATCTCGGCTACAGCCCGCTGCGTACCGGCTTCGCCTTCCTGCCGCTGGCCGGGCCGCTCTTCGTCGCCGCCAGGACCGCGCCCCGCGCGCTGGCCAGGTACGGCGCCAAGCGGGTGGCGAGCACCGGGGTGCTGCTCAACCTCGCGGGCGCCGTCTGGATCACCCAGCTCAGCGCCTCCGACGGCTACGCGAGCGGCATCCTCGGCCCGCTGGTCCTCATCGGCGTCGGTGTCGGGCTGACGATGATGCCGCTCAACACCTTCATCCTGTCCGGGGTCGGGCCCAAGGACGCGGGCTCCGCCTCCGGGCTGCTCCAGACGATGCAGCAGGTCGGCGGCAGCCTCGGTCTTTCGGTCCTGGTCACCGTCTTCGGCACGGTGTCACGGCACGCGCACCACGACCCGTTCATCCACGGCGCCACCGCCGCCTTCACCCTCGGCGCGGTCTTCACCGGCCTGTCGCTGGTGCTCGCGCTCTCCCTCAAGGCACCGCGGCCGACCGTCGTGGGCTGACCGGCCGCTCTTCGTACGAACGCCGGCCCGGTTGGTCAACCTCGACCAGCCCGACCGGCGTCGTCGTCCGCGGGGCGTCAGGCCCCCCGGGTCAGTCCTTGATCTCGCAGATGACCGCGCCGGAGGAGACCGAGGAGCCGACCTCCGCCTTGAGGCCGATCACGGTGCCCGACCGGTGGGCGTTCAGCGGCTGTTCCATCTTCATCGCCTCCAGGACGACGATCAGATCGCCCTCGGCCACCGACTGGCCCTCCTCGACGGCGACCTTGACGATCGTGCCCTGCATCGGCGACGGCAGCGCGTCACCCGAGACGGCCGTGCTCGCCTTGGCGGCGGCCCGCCGCTTGGGCTTGGCACCGGCGGCCAGGCCCGTACGGGCCAGCGTCATGCCGAGCGAGGCGGGCAGCGACACCTCAAGGCGCTTGCCGCCGACCTCGACCACCACGGTCTCGCGGCCCCCGGCCTCCTCCTCGTCCGCCACCGCGCCCGCGAACGCCGGGATGGTGTTGACGAACTCGGTCTCGATCCACCGGGTGTGGATGCTGAACGGCCCCTCGGCGGGCGCGAACGCCGGGTCGACGACGACCGCGCGGTGGAACGGGATGGCCGTGGCCATGCCCTCCACATGGAACTCGCCCAGCGCGCGGGCCGCCCGCTGGAGGGCCTGCTCACGGGTGGCGCCGGTGACGATCAGCTTGGCCAGCAGCGAGTCCCAGGCCGGGCCGATCACCGCGCCGGCCTCCACGCCCGCGTCCAGCCGTACGCCGGGGCCGCTGGGCGCGTCGAACCGGGTGACGGTGCCGGGCGCGGGCAGGAAGTTGCGGCCCGGGTCCTCGCCGTTGATCCGGAACTCGAAGGAGTGGCCGCGCAGCGGCGGATCGTCGTAGCCCAGCTTCTCGCCGTCGGCGATCCGGAACATCTCGCGGACCAGGTCGATGCCGGAGACCTCCTCGGTGACCGGGTGCTCCACCTGGAGACGGGTGTTGACCTCAAGGAAGGAGATCGTGCCGTCCTGGCCGACGAGGAACTCACAGGTGCCCGCGCCGACGTAGCCCGCCTCGCGCAGGATCGCCTTGGACGCGGCGTACAGCTGGTCGTTCTGCTCCTGGGTCAGGAAGGGCGCGGGGGCCTCCTCCACGAGCTTCTGGTGGCGGCGCTGGAGCGAGCAGTCACGGGTGGAGACGACCACCACGTTGCCGTGGGTGTCGGCCAGGCACTGGGTCTCCACGTGCCGCGGCCGGTCCAGGTAGCGCTCCACGAAGCACTCGCCGCGGCCGAAGGCGGCGACCGCCTCGCGCACCGCGGAGTCGTACAGCTCGGGGACCTCCTCCAGGGTGCGGGCGACCTTCAGGCCGCGTCCGCCGCCGCCGAAGGCCGCCTTGATGGCGATCGGCAGGCCGTGCTCCTTCGCGAAGGCCACGACCTCCTCCGCGCCCGAGACCGGGTCGGGCGTGCCGGCCACCAGCGGGGCGCCCGCGCGCTGGGCGATGTGACGGGCCGCCACCTTGTCGCCCAGGTCGCGGATGGCCTGCGGGGGCGGGCCGATCCACGTCAGACCGGCGTCGAGCACGGCCTGCGCGAACTCCGCGTTCTCCGACAGGAACCCGTAGCCGGGATGGACCGCGTCGGCACCCGACTCGGCCGCGGCGAGCAGGACCTTGGTGACGTCCAGATAGCTGGTCGCCGGGGTCTCGCCGCCCAGTGCGTATGCCTCGTCGGCCGCGCGGACATGCAGCGCGTCCCGATCCGGATCGGCGTAGACGGCTACGCTGGCGATCCCGGCATCCCGGCAGGCACGGGCGACGCGGACTGCGATTTCACCGCGGTTGGCGATGAGCACCTTGCGCACGATGGCTCCCTCCTTGGAACAAGCCGAGTTTAGGTACTGGCCACACTTGATGCCGAGGCACCCCTGCACGTGAGCTTGCCCACACGGAGGGTGATCCACGGGCCCGAGGAGCCCGTGAACGCCTGCTCAGTCCACGGTAAGGCCCCGATCCGGCCGATGTGTGTCACTCTCCGGCGCGGGCGCGAACTGGGCCGAAGTCTCCGCCCCCGAGCCGCGTTCTTTTGTGGGGACCCCACTAAGAGAGGGCGGAAAGTTTGCCGACGCGTCCGCCCTGACGGGTGGTTGGACGCGCACCCTTGCCGTCGCCGGTACCGGTGAGTAGCCTGCGAGCGGCGGGGTACCGGGGGTAACGGCCGGGAATTCCCCGGAGTGTCGGCCGAAGGGGGAACGCGTGCGCAGAGGAATAGCCGCCGGTACGGCCGTGGTGCTCGTGCTCGAAGCCCTCGCGATCGCCGGCGTGAACTGGGTACTGGGCCTGGCCGTGCGGCACCAGGAGATGTCGCTCGGCGGGCTCGACTCCGACACCATGGCCGCCGGATCCTGGGCGGGCGGTGGGCTGTTCGCACTCTTCCTGGTCGTGTGCGCGGTGCTGGTGGCCCGGATCGCGCTGCGGGACCGGACGGCCGGGCGGGCCGGACGGATCGCGCTCATCGTCTGCGCGGTGGTGCAGGGCGTCGTGGGCGCGATCGTGGTCGGGATCGTCGGCTGGACCGCGTTCGCCCTGCTGATGGTGATACTCGCTCTGCTGGTCGGCACCCTGCTGCTCTACGCGCCGGAGGACCGGGCGCCCGCCGCGCTCACCCCCACAGATCAGTGATCCGCACGCCGAGTTGGGCCAGCAGTTCTCGCAGCAATGGCAGCGAAAGGCCGATGACGTTGCCCGGGTCGCCGTCCACGCCCTCGATGAAGGGCGCCGAGCGGCCGTCCAGGGTGAACGCGCCCGCCACGTACAGCGGTTCGCCGCTCGCCACATAGGCGGCGACCTCCGCGTCGTCTGGCCGGCCGAACCGTACGGTCGTGGAGGCCGTCGCCGAGACCTGCCGGCCGGTGGCCGTGTCGATCACGCAGTGCCCGGTGCGCAGCACCCCGCTGCGGCCGCGCATCGCCTGCCAGCGGGCGGTGGCCTCGGCCGCGTCCGCGGGCTTGCCCAGCGCCTTGCCGTCCAGGTCGAGCACGGAGTCGCAGCCGATCACCAGCTCGTTGCCGTCCAGGCCGTCGCCGCCGGCCACCGCCTTCGCCTTCGCCTCGGCGAGCACACGGGCGAGTTCGCCCGGAGTGGGCGCGGTGACGGCCTCCTCGTCGACGCCGGAGACCAGCACGCGCGGGTCGAGACCGGCCTGGCGGAGCAGTCCCAGGCGGGCGGGGGAGGCGGAGGCGAGCACGAGGGCGCGGGTGGAAGTCACCCGCACATCGTAGGGACCGGGCGGGCGGCGGCGGTTGGGGGCCCGGGGGCGGGGCCGGCGGCGGGCGTACGGCGCCGGGGCCGGGCGCCGGGCTCACGGCGGCGCCTGCCCTTGCGGTGGCGGCCCCCGGCTCAGACGCGCCGAGTCACCGCCGTCGCCCCGACGCGGTCACCGCGAAGGAGCCCCCGCTCAGGCGCGCCAGGCCGTGACCGCCATCACGACGGCCGCGGCCAGCGCGATCAGCAGCATGGCCCGGCGCAGCATCGCCTGCGCCTGGCGCATCTCCTCGGGGGGCTCTTCCGGCTGGCGGTCCGACCACAGCATGCGTCCAGCGTCCCGGCCCGGCGCGGCCCGCGCCTGAGTACCCGTACTCAGAAACGGAACAACAACCTCACCCGTACCGGTGGTTTACGCGGGCCACACCGAGGTACGCCACGCGGCCGGCCCCGGACGGGGGACGGCATGGGCCGCGGCCCGCGGCACCGTACGGGCCGGGTCGGACCAGGGGGCCGGGCGGCGCGGGCCGTCGGCGCGGGGTTCCAGCGCCGCGGCCCGCGCCTGGACGAGGGCCACGACGGCCGCGAGCTCCTCCGGGGTCGGTCGTCCCCGCTCCACCTTGATCATCATGTGCGCGCTCCTCCGGCGGCTCTACAGCGGGATGTTGCCGTGCTTCTTCGGCGGCAGGCTCTCGCGCTTGTTGCGCAGCGTCCGCAGCGCCTTGACCAGCTGGGCGCGGGTCTTCGAGGGCGCGATGACGGCGTCCACATAGCCGCGCTCGGCCGCGATGTAGGGGTTGAGCAGCGTGTCCTCGTAGTCCGTGATCAGCTGCTGCCGCAGCTCCTCGGCCTCCTGCGGGGTCTGCGCGGCCGCGAGGGTCCTGCGGTGCAGGATGTTGACGGCCCCCTGGGCGCCCATGACCGCGATCTGGGCGGTGGGCCAGGCCAGGTTGAGGTCCGCGCCGAGGTGCTTGGAGCCCATGACGTCGTACGCGCCGCCGTACGCCTTTCGGGTGATGATCGTGATCAGCGGAACTGTGGCCTCGGCGTACGCGTAGATCAATTTGGCACCACGACGAATGATGCCGTCCCACTCCTGACTGGTGCCGGGGAGGAATCCGGGGACGTCGACGAAAGTGACCACGGGGATGTTGAAGCTGTCGCAGGTCCGCACGAAACGCGCCGCCTTTTCCGAGGCGTTGATGTCCAGACAGCCCGCGAACTGCAGCGGCTGGTTGGCGACCACGCCCACCGGCCTGCCCTCGATACGCCCGAGGCCGGTGATGATGTTCGGTGCGAAAAGCGCCTGCGTCTCCAGGAATTCGGCGTCGTCGAGGATGTGCTCGATGACCTGGTGCATGTCGTAGGGCTGGTTCGCCGAGTCCGGGATCAGCGTGTCGAGTTCCAGGTCCTCGTCGGTGACGGCCAGGTCCGCCTCGGCCGGGAAGGCGGGCGCCTCCTCCAGGTTGTTGCTCGGGAGGTAGGACAGCAGCGCCTTGACGTACTCGAAGGCGTCCTTCTCGTCGCCCGACAGATGGTGGGCGTTGCCGGAGGTCGTGTTGTGGGTGCGGGCGCCGCCCAGCTCCTCCATGCCCACGTCCTCACCGGTCACCGTCTTGATGACATCGGGCCCGGTGATGAACATGTGCGAGGTCTGATCGACCATCACCACGAAGTCGGTGATCGCCGGGGAGTAGACCGCGCCGCCCGCGCACGGGCCGACGATCAGGCTGATCTGCGGGATCACCCCGGAGGCATGGGTGTTGCGGCGGAAGATCTCGCCGTACATGCCGAGAGAGGTGACGCCCTCCTGGATGCGGGCGCCGCCGGAGTCGTTGATGCCGATGACCGGGCAGCCGGTCTTGAGCGCGAAGTCCATCACCTTGACGATCTTCTCGCCGTAGACCTCGCCGAGCGCGCCGCCGAACACGGTGAAGTCCTGGGAGAAGACGGCCACCGGCCGGCCCTCGACCGTGCCGTAGCCGGTGACCACACCGTCGCCGTAAGGGCGGTTGGCCTCAAGACCGAAGTTGGTCGAGCGGTGCCGGGCGAGTTCGTCGAGTTCGGTGAACGACCCGTCGTCCAGGAGCAGTTCGATCCGCTCCCGGGCGGTCAGCTTGCCCTTGGCATGCTGCTTCTCGACCGCGCGCCGGGAGCCCGCGTGCGTCGCCTCCTCGATACGGCGGCGCAGATCGGCGAGCTTCCCCGCGGTCGTGTGGATGTCGTACTCCGGCTCGGCCATGGAGGCGGCTCTCCTGCTCTCGGCGGCGGATCGTGCTTTTCCGTTGCCGCACGGGGGTTCCGTACGGGGTGGGCATACCGCGTTCACTCGTACGTGACCGGCGAGTAACGCTGCTTCCGTAGCGTAGTGGCGACTCTCGGGTACGGGCACTGCGGCGTTCGCCACACTGCCCGGCCTTGACCGGCGGGCTCGTAGGGTGAGGACATGACGCACAGCCGCTGGTCCGACCTGGAACGCCCGCCGCTCAACGCCGCAGCGCTGCGCAGGGCGGTGGTCCTCCCGCAGACGCTGTGGACCTCGCTCGACGTGGTGGAGGCGACCGGCTCGACCAATGTCGACCTGGCCGCGCGGGCCGAGCGAGGAGCGCCCGAGGGTGCGGTGCTCGTCGCCGAGGAGCAGACCGCGGGGCGAGGGCGGCTCGACCGGCGGTGGACGGCGCCCGCCAGGTCCGGGCTCTTCTTCTCGGTGCTGCTGCGGCCGGGCGCCGCCGTCGGCGGCGGTCCGGTGCCGGTGCACCGCTGGGGCTGGCTGCCGCTGCTCGCCGGGGTGGCGACGGCGGTCGCGCTGTCCCGGGCCGCCGGGGTGGACACAGCACTCAAATGGCCCAATGACCTGCTGGTCACCGTGGACGGCGAGGAGCGCAAGACCGGCGGGATCCTCGCGGAGCGGGTCGGGGCCGACGCCGTGGTGATCGGCATCGGGCTCAATGTGTCGCTGCGGGCCGCGGAACTCCCGGTGCCGACCGCCGCGTCGCTCGCCCTCGCCGGGGCGCAGGGCACCGACCGGGACCCGCTGCTGCGGGCCGTGCTGCGGTCGATCGCCGACTGGTACGGGGCCTGGCGGGAGGCGGGCGGCGACCCGGCGCTCTCCCGGCTCCAGCAGACCTACGCGGCCGGGTGCGCCACGCTCGGCCGGCAGGTGCGGGCCGAGCTGCCGGGCGGCGGGGAGCTGGCGGGGACGGCGGTGGCCGTGGACGGCGACGGCAGGCTCGTCATCGCCGGGCCGGAAGGGGAGCGGGCGGTGGGGGCGGGGGACGTCGTCCATCTGCGGCCGGCCGGGCCCGGGGGTTCGGCGGGCCCTGCCGGGTCCGGGTCGGGCGGTCCCGCCGGGTTCGGGGGGCCGGGGGACGCGGGGGGTTCTGCCGGTTCCGGCGGTTCCGGGGGGTCGGGCGGGTCTGCCGGGGCGGACGGGCGGTCCGAACAGCGGGACTGAGCGACGGACGGGAGTGAGCCAGGGCACACCTGCCGTATCGTTTGAGGGGCTGCGTCGTCTCGATGATCGGAAGGGCTGTGCGCAGGGACTTTTCAGGGGCCGGGCGGTAATCGTGGATCACGACAGCCCCCCGCCGAACGAGCCGTTCACCTCGGATCCGGGCACAGACCCGGACCGTGACGGAGGCGATCCCGACAGCGCGGGTTCCGGTGGCCCGGAGCAGGGGGGTACGGGCTTCGGCGAACCGGCCGGTGACACGACCGATGCCCCGACCGGTGACACAGCCGACGGTCCTGAGCGCGGGAGCGCCGCTTCCGGCGACTCCGGGCGCGGGGCGTCCGGCGGCGGGGGAGCGGACGCCGGGTCCGGTGACCCGGCCGACGGTTCTGATCCCGGTGAGCCAGGTGAGCCAGGTGAGCCGGACTCCGGGGAGCACCCGCTCGCCCTCCGGCTGGAACAGCTGATCCTCGGCGCGCCCCGCCGCTACACCCCCTTCCAGGCCGCCCGTACGGCCGGTGTCTCGATGGACCTGGCCGCCCGTTTCTGGCGGGCGATGGGCTTCGCCGACATCGGCCAGGCCAGGGCGCTCACCGAGGCGGACGTACTCGCCCTGCGGCGGCTGGCCGGTCTGGTCGAGGCGGGGCTGCTCAGCGAGTCGATGGCGATCCAGGTGGCCCGTTCCACCGGGCAGACCACGGCGCGGCTGGCCGACTGGCAGACCGACTCCTTCCTGGAGGGCCTCACGGAGCCGCCCGAGCCGGGGATGACGCGGGCGGAAGTGGCGTATCCGCTGGTCGAACTCCTCCTGCCGGAGCTGGAGGAGTTCCTCATCTACGTCTGGCGGCGCCAGGTGGCCGCCGCGACCAGCAGGGTCGTCCAGTCCGACGACGAGGAGGCCGTGGACCGGCGGCTCGCGGTCGGCTTCGCCGATCTCGTGGGCTTCACCCGGCTGACCCGGCGCCTTGAGGAGGAGGAACTGGGCGAGCTGGTCGAGGCGTTCGAGACGACCGCGGCGGATCAGGTCGCGGCGTACGGGGGGCGCCTGATCAAGACGCTCGGCGACGAGGTGCTGTACGTCGCCGACGACCCCGGGACGGCGGCGGAGATCGGGATACGGCTCATCGAGACGATGACCGGGGACCAGACGATGCCGGCGCTGCGGGTGGGGATGGCGTTCGGGACGGTCACCACCCGGATGGGCGATGTGTTCGGTACGACGGTGAATCTGGCTTCCCGGCTGACGTCCATAGCACCGCGGGACGCGGTGCTGGTGGACGGGGACTTCGCGGTGGCGCTCGGCGAGGCGGGCGAGGCGCCGGTCTCTGAGGCGGATGTGGACGCGTCGAGCACGGAGAAGTACAGGTTCGCTCTTCAGCCGATGTGGAGGAGGCCGGTGCGGGGGCTCGGCGTGGTGGAGCCCTGGCTCCTCACCCGCCGCCCCTAGCCTCCGGCCCGGTCCTCTTCGCGCGCCCGGACGCCACGTGCGCCCGGCCTCCGGCCCGGGCCCGGTCCTCTCCGCGCGCCCGGATGTCGCGTGCGTCTGGCCTCCGGCCCGGGCCGGGTTCTCTTCGCGCGCCCGCAGCCGCCACGTGCCCTGACGGGAGCCTCCTTTTCCGCCGCAGCGGCGGTCGGCCGGGATGGCGGTTGTCGGCGGTGCCATGCTGACGGGTTCGGTGGGTTTGGTACCGCCGGTGTGCGTGTGTGTGGTTGCTCGCCGTCGCGGCGGGTCTTTTCGGGCTACGCCCGGGGCGTGAGGGCGTCCGCCCCCGGCCTCGCTTGTCATCGCGGCGGGCGTGGGGGCCTGCCCCCCTTTCCGCCGCAGCGGTGGCTGGCCGGGATGGCGGTGTTCGGCGGTGCCGTGCCGACGGGGTCGGTGGGTTTGGCACCGCCGGTTGGCGTGAGTGTGGTTGCTCGCCGTCGCGGCGGGATTCTTTCGGGCTGTGCCCGCTGTCGGTTCGAGGGTTGCTTGCCGTCTCGGCGGGGTTCTTCGGGCTGGGCCCGAGAAGTTGGCGGGGCATCCGCCCCGGCCCGCTGCCGCGGGGGCCGTACGGCCCGGCCGATGTCGCCTTTCCGCCGCAGCGGGCGTGGGGTCTGCCCCCCTTTCCGCCGCAGCGGCGGTCGGCCGGGACGGCGGTGTTCGGCGGTGCCGTGCCGACGGGGTCGGTGGGTTTGGTACCGCCGGTCTGCGTGAGTGTGGTTGCTCGCCGTCGCGGCGGGATTCTTTCGGGCTGCGCCCGCTGTCGGTTCGAGGGTTGCTTGCCGTCTCGGCGGGGTTTTTCGGGCTGGGCCCGCCGTCGCGGGGTGGCCCCGGGCTGGGGGGCTGGGGTGGGGCGTGGGAGGATGGCCCGCGTTGGTTTACGGGCGTTAACCGGAGGGTGAGTACGGTGGAGCAGCGGTACGGGGACTTCGTAGCGGTACGACGCCACGCCACCCGCGTGGCGGAACTCGTCATGGACCGCCCCCAGGCGATGAACGCCGTCTCCACCGCGATGGCCGACGCCTTGGCCACCGCCTGCGCCGACCTCGCCGCCGACCCCACCGTCAGCGCGACCGTCCTCACCTCGTCCAGCGACCGAGCGTTCTGCGTGGGCGCCGACCTCAAGGAACGCAACTCCTTCACCGACGCCGACCTGCGCCGCCAGCGCCCCCGCACCCGCGCCGCGTACACCGGCGTACTCGACCTCCCCATGCCCACGATCGCCGCCGTGCACGGCTTCGCCCTCGGCGGCGGCTTCGAACTCGCCCTCGCCTGCGACCTGATCGTCGCGGACCCGACCGCCGTGGTCGGCCTGCCCGAGGTCTCCGTCGGGGTGATCCCCGGCGGCGGCGGTACGCAGCTGCTGCCCCGCCGGGTCGGCGCCGCCCGAGCCGCCGAGCTGATCTTCACCGCCCGCCGGGTCCGCGCCGAGGAAGCGCTGAGCCTCGGCCTGGTCGACCAGCTCGCCCCCGAGGGGGAGGACGGCCGTACGGCGCTCGACCTCGCCACCCGTATCGCCGCGAACTCGCCCGTCGGCCTGCGCGCGGCCAAGCGCGCCCTGCGGCTGGGCCAGGGGCTCGACCTGCGGGCAGGGCTTGAGGTCGAGGACGCGGCCTGGCGTACCACCGCCTTCTCCGGCGACCGGGCCGAGGGCGTCGCCGCGTTCAACGAGAAGCGGACCCCGGACTGGCCGGGGGAGTAGGGGCGCCGCCCGGGCCGGGAGCAGGGGCGCAGGACGCGCGGACCCGACCCCGTTCGGAGCATTCAGCGCCCGATCCGGCGCAAACATCCCTAGCCTGGGGAGATGGTGGACGGGACGGCCGATCTTCGGCTGCGAGCGGTCGTCGAACTCGCGCAGGAACTCGCGACCGCCCAGACGCCGCAGGCCACGGTACGGGCCGGCGCGCGCCGGGCGCGGCTCGCGATGGGCGGCTCCTTCGCCGCGATCTCGCTGTGGGAGCGCGAGACGGGCCGGCTGCGGGTCCTGGTCAACGACGGTGACCTCGCGCCCGGCGAGGAGCCGGAACCGGCCGACGAGTCGTACTCCGTGCACGACTTCCCGGAGATCGCCGAATTCCTGCACGGCACGTGGGCCGGCGGCGGCGAACCGCACGGGTGGGTGGAGACCGCGGAGGGTACGGGCACGTCGCCCGGCGGCAGCAGTTGGGGGCGGGCGGCGGCGCTGCGGCGGCGCGGGCGCGGGAGTTGCGCGGTCGCGCCGATCGTTCTGCACGGGCGGGCGTGGGGGGAGCTGTACGTGGCCCGCCGTAAGGGCGCGCCCGGCTTCGAGCGGGAGGACGCGGACTTCGCGGCGGTGCTGGCCGCGCTGATCGCCGCCGGGATCGTCCAGACCGAGCGGCTCGCCGAGGTGCAGCGGCTGGCCTTCACCGATCCGCTGACCGGCCTGGGCAACCGGCGCGCGGTCGACGTACGTCTGGACGAGGCGCTGGAGCGGCACCGGGTGGAGGGCGTCGTGGTCAGCCTCGTGGTGTGCGACCTGAACGGCCTGAAGAAGGTGAACGACCAGCTCGGACACGCGGTGGGCGACCGGCTGCTGGAACGGTTCGGCTCGCTGCTGTCGCTGTGCGGGGCGACGCTGCCGGGGAGCCTGGCGGCTCGGCTCGGGGGTGACGAGTTCTGCATCGTCGCGGTCGGGCAGAAGCCGGCGGAGGTGATTCACGCGGCCGACGAACTGTGCCGCAGGGCGGCCGAGTTGGACGTCGGCGAGGGGGTGGCCTGCGGGGTCGCGTCCACGGGGGTCGAGATCGGGCCCGTACGGTCGGCCCGGCGGCTGTTCCGTCTTGCGGACGCGGCGCAGTACCGGGCGAAGGCCCTCCGGGCCGGGCATCCCGTGGTGGCCGGGGAGGAGGGGGCGCAGGACCCGGTGGTCCGGCTCGCCGATTCCCCGCCGGCCCCCGGCGAGGGCGAGCGCCGCACCCTCCGCGGCCGCCGCACTTGACCCTGCGGGTCGCGCGTTCAGCCATCGTCCCGGCCCCGGGCCGCGCACGGCCTGCCGGCGGTCGGGTCATCCGTCGCGCCCGGGGATCCGGGTGCTCCGGGGCCGCTTCGCCCCTGGCGGGGGCTGCGCTTTTTCCGCCGCGGCGGTGCTCAGTTGGGATGGCGGTGTTCGGCGGTGCCGTGGCGGCGGGATCGGCGGGTTCGGCACCGCCGGTCCGCCTGAGTCCGGTTGCTCGCCGTTGCGGCGGGATTGGTCCGGGCTGCGCCCGGGTCGACGGGCGGGTGTTCGTCATGACCGTGCACCGCTCGCGGCGGCTCCGCGCGCCTTCGGCGGTCGGGTCATCTGTCGCGCCCGGCGATCCGGGTGCCCCCCGGGCCGCCTTGCCCCTGGCGGGGGCCGCGCCTTTGTTCCGCCGTGGCGGCGGGTTCGGCGGGTTCGGCACCGCCGGTCCACCTGAGTCTGGTTGCTCGCCGTCGCGGCGGGATTGGTCCGGGCTGCGCCCGGGTCGACGGGCGGGTGTTCGTCATGACCGTGCACCGCTCGCGGCGGTCGGGTCATCTGTCGCGCCCGGGGATCCGGGTGCCCCGGGGCCGCTTGGCCCCTGGCGGGGGGCCGCGCTTTTTCCGCCGCGGCGGTGCTCAGTTGGGATGGCGGTGTTCGGCGGTGCCGTGGCGGCGGGATCGGCGGGTTGGGCGCCGCCGGTTCGCGTGAGGGTGGTTGCTCACCGTCGCGGCGGGATTGGTCCGGGCTGCGCCCAGGCCCGCGCACCGGGCCCCGCGCACCGGGCCCCGCGCCCCGCGCCCCGCGCACCGGGCCCCGGGCCACCGGGCCCGCGCCGCACCGGGCTAGGCTCCCGGCCGCCGCGTACCGACCCCGGCCGCCGCTTACCGCCCCCGGGCGCCGTGTACCGACCCCGGGCGCTGGGGGGAGCTGCCGTGTTCGGGGAAGGGGAGCAGTGACAGGAAAGGCTTCAGTGCCTAGGGTGCGTGAATATGAATATGCAGAACGTGGTGCTGAGCACCCAGGGAGCCGTTGCCGAGGACGTCCTCGCCGTGGCCCGCCAGGACGCGACCGTCGTGCTGGGCGCCGAAGCCCTCGCGAGCATCGGCGCCGCCCGGGCCGTGATCGAAGCCCTCGCGGCCAAGCCGGAACCGGTCTACGGCGTCTCGACCGGCTTCGGCGCCCTGGCCGTCCGTCACATCAGCCCGGAACTGCGCGCCCAGCTCCAGCGCAGCCTCGTCCGCTCGCACGCCGCCGGCATGGGCCCGCGGGTCGAGCGCGAGGTCGTCCGCGCGCTGATGTTCCTGCGGCTCAAGACCCTCGCCTCCGGCCGTACCGGCGTCCGTCCCGTCGTCGCCGAGACGATGGCCGCCGTGCTCAACGCGGGCATCACCCCCGTCGTCCACGAGTACGGCTCGCTCGGCTGCTCCGGCGACCTCGCCCCCCTCGCGCACTGCGCCCTCGTGCTCATGGGCGAGGGCGAGGCGGAGGGTCCCGACGGTACGGTCCGCCCGGCCGCCGAACTCCTCGCCGAACACGGCATCGAGCCGGTCGAGCTGCGCGAGAAGGAGGGCCTGGCCCTCATCAACGGCACCGACGGCATGCTCGGCATGCTCGTGATGGCCTGCGCCGACCTGGCGAACCTCTTCACCGCCGCCGACATCACCGCCGCCCTCACCCTGGAGGCGCTGCTCGGCACCGCCAAGGTGCTCGCGCCCGAACTGCACACCATCCGCCCGCACCCCGGCCAGGCCGCCAGCGCCGAGAACATGCGCCGGGTCCTTGAGGGTTCCGGCCTGACCGGCCATCACCAGGACGACGCCCCGCGCGTGCAGGACGCGTACTCCGTGCGCTGCGCCCCCCAGGTGGCGGGCGCCGGCCGGGACACCCTCGCGCACGCCCGGCTGGTCGCCGACCGCGAACTCGCCGCCGCCATCGACAACCCGGTCGTGCTGATCGACGGCCCCGACGGCGGCCGGGTCGAGTCGAACGGCAACTTCCACGGCGCGCCCGTCGGTTACGTCCTGGACTTCCTCGCCATCGCCGCCGCCGACCTGGGCTCCATCACCGAACGCCGTACCGACCGGCTGCTCGACCGGAACCGTTCGCACGGCCTGCCGCCGTTCCTCGCCGACGACCCGGGCGTGGACTCCGGTCTGATGATCGCTCAGTACACCCAGGCCGCGCTGGTCAGCGAGTTGAAGCGGCTGGCGGTCCCCGCGTCGGTCGACTCGATCCCGTCCTCCGCGATGCAGGAGGACCATGTCTCCATGGGCTGGTCGGCCGCGCGCAAGCTCCGTACCGCCGTGGACAACCTGGCCCGGATCATCGCCATCGAGCTGTACACGGCCACCCGCGCGCTGGAGATCAGGACCACGGGCAGCGAACTGCGCCCGGCCCCGGCCACGGCGGCGGTGCTCGCGGCCGTACGGGATGCGGGCGTCCCCGGCTCCGGCCGGGACCGCTTCCTGACGCCGGATCTGGAGGCGGCCCACACCTTCGTACGGGAAGGCGCCCTGGTCCGGGCGGCCGAGAAGGTCACCGGACCGCTGGCGTGAGCGCCCGGGGACCGTTACGCCGTGACGGTCCGTCAGGCGGCGGCGTTCTCCCGGGCGCGGCGGCCGGCGTTGAGCACCAGGCCCGCGCCGGCCACCAGGAACGCCGCCCCACCGATCAGATACGGCGTGGTGTCGACGGCGCCGGTGTCGGCCAGGCCGAACTCCCCGGTGGACTGCGTGGTCGCCGAGGCCGGACGCGCGGCGGCCGGCCGGTCCGGGCTGGCGGACGCGGAGGGGACGAAGTACAGCGCGGCGAGCACGGCGGCGGCCGCGGCGGCGACATAAGGGCGGGACGATGCCAACGGATCTCCCTGAGGGTGCCTCCCAGGGCGTGGGCACTGGGGGGAGGTGGGCGACTTGACCGTGGGAGCCGATCGTAGTGACTTGGTGTGGCTCGTGGGAAGCGGGGTCGGGGCCGCTTACTCTCCGTGCCATGAGCACTACTGAGATTCCCCGCGGCGACAGCGGCCCGCGGTACGTACGGCTACAGGCCGAACTGGTGCTGGAGGTGTCCGGCGCCGCGGAACTGCGCTCGGCGGCCCTCGCCCGCATCGGGGCCGACACCGCGATGCCCGCGCGCGAGCGCGGCCACGCCGAGGCGGCCGTCGGGAGCGACGAGTCGGAGGCGCTGGCGTACCTCGTGGACCCCGCCGACCTGATCACCCGCGTCCCGGGCGTCGAGCTGGTCCAGGCGTCCTGGTCGTGCGCCCACACCGAGTACGACCCCGACGAGGAGTGGAACCCTGACGCCGACGACTCGGACGACGACTCGGACGACGACTCGGACGACGATCCGGACGAGGACGATCCGGAACTGGACGATCTCGATTCGGACGAACGTTCGGAGCGTACCCGCCTCAATGCCGAGGGCTGGCGGCCATAAGCCTCTGACCTGCACGGACGCGGCGCCCCCGGCCTGATTTCGCCGGGGGCGTCGCGCGTGGTAAAGCCCACAATTCCGGCATGAGGGGACGTAACCGCGGCCGAGCCTGTTTCCATGGGTACGGACGAAGCTCGCGTACCCCCGTGGGCGACCCCAGGTCATTGGAGAGATGTGTGACTCCGCCCCAAAACGGAAAAGCTCCCACACCCGCCCCTCGTAACCCGAGGTCCCTGTTCACCCGTCGCCGTACGCTCACGGCGATCGCGGTGCTGATGGGGGGCACGGTCGCGCTCACGGCCTGCGGGCACAGCGGGGGCGGCGCCGAGGGGAAGGCCGCGACCTCCTCGTCGCCCACCACCGCGAGCGGGACGTCCCCGACCTCCTCCTCGCCTTCCCCCTCCCCCTCCTCGCCCTCGCCCTCGCCCTCGCCCTCGCCCTCGGCCACCGCCACCGCGGAGAAGAAGGCCCAGGCCCGCGAGGACGCGAACGCCGCCAAGCACACCTCGGACGCGAAGATCACCATCTCGCCGAAGGCGGGCACCACCCAGGCGAGGGTGGCGAACGGCGCCAAGGTCACCGTCACCGGCGGCACCCTGACCTCCGTCACCATGACGTCCAAGGCCACCGGCCACCGGATCGCCGGGTCCATCTCCGCCGACCGCACCAGCTGGAAGCCGGACGTCACGCTGGCCCGCGGCACCCAGTACACGATCGCTGCTGCCGCCACCGACTCCCACGGCCGGCCCGCCGCCACGAACGCCACCTTCGCGACCGCCTCCGCCGTCGACACCTTCGTCGGCTACTTCACCCCCGAGGACGGCTCGACCGTCGGCGTGGGCATGCCGGTCTCGATCAACTTCAACAAGGCGATATCGAACGCCGACCGGGCCGCCGTGCAGCGGGCCGTGATCGTGCAGTCCAGCAGCGGTCAGCAGGTCGTCGGCCACTGGTTCAGCTCCACCCGGCTCGACCTGCGGCCGCAGCAGTACTGGCAGGCCGGCTCGCATGTCTCCCTGACCCTGCGGCTCAGCGGTGTCGAGGGCGCGCCCGCCACGTACGGCGTGCAGAACAAGACGGTCAGCTTCGACGTGGGCCGCTCCCAGGTCTCCACGGTCGACACCAGGACCGACCTGATGACCGTCGTCCGCGACGGCCAGGTGATCAGGACCCTGCCCGTCTCCGCGGGCGCGGACGGCCACAGCACGTACAACGGCCAGATGGTGATCTCGGAGAAGGACAAGACCACCCGGATGAACGGGGCCACGGTCGGCTTCACCGACGACGACGGCAAGGGCGAGTACGACATCCCCGACGTGCCGCACGCCATGCGGCTGAGCAGCTCCGGGACGTTCATCCACGGCAACTACTGGGGTGACCCGTCGATCTTCGGCAAGGTCAACACCAGCCACGGCTGCATCGGGCTGAGCGACACCAAGGGCGGCAACGACCCGAACACGCCCGCCGCCTGGTTCTTCGACCACTCGATGACCGGCGACGTCGTGATCGTCAAGGACTCCAAGGACCGTACGGTCCAGCCGGACAACGGGCTCAACGGCTGGAACATGTCGTGGAGCGCGTGGTTGGCCGGGTCCGCGCTGTAACGGGTCCGCTGGTAGCGGCTCCGCAGGTCCCGCTCAGCCGGTCAGCCCGTCAGCCCTCATCGGGTTTGTGTATCCAGCTCCCCGGATCGTCGAGCACCGTCCGTACGGCGCTGTAGGCCGCGCCGCGCAGGACGCCGTCACGGCCGAGGCGTGAGGTGACCACGTCCTCCGGCCGCCACTGGCGGTCGGTGACGCGGTCGGCCAGCTCACGGCGGACGCCCGGCAGCAGCCAGGGGGCCAGGTCCGCCAGCGGGCCGCCGACCACCACGGCCTGCGGGTCGAGCAGATTCACCGCGCCGCTCAGGGCGATGCCCAGGGCGGCGCCGGCCTCTTCCAGGGCGCGCACGGCCGCGGGGTCACCGGCCGCCGCGGCGGTGCGCAACGCCGTGGGGCTTCCCGATCCCGCCGCCCTGAGCAGGGCCTTCTCGCCCGCGTACGTCTCCAGGCAGCCGTGGGCGCCGCACGAGCACAGCGGGCCGTCCGGCCGTACGGGGACATGGCCCAGCTCGCCCGCGAAGCCTCGGGCACCGCGGAACAGCCGGCCCTCCACGACGAGGGCGGCGCCGATGCCGATCTCGGCCGAGACATGGACGAAGTCGGCGATCCGGCCGGTGCGGGTGGCGTGGCCGCCGAGCCAGAGTTCGGCCAGCGCGCCGAGATTCGCCTCGTTCTCGACCTCGATGACGCCGACGGCCTCGTCCGTGTCCTGGGCGAGGGCCGCCGCCACGTCGACGTTCTCCCAGCCGAGGTTGGGGGCGCGCAGGACGGTGCCGCGGTCGTGGCCGACCAGGCCGGGGACGGCGACCGTCGTACCGACCGGGTGCAGCCGCTTCTCCCGGGCCTCCGCGGTGACCCGGGCGGTCAGCCCGGCGAGTTCCGCGAGGACCGAGGGCGCGGGCCGGCCGCGGTTCGCCGAGGGGGCCTCGGCGCGGCAGCGGACCTCGCCGCGCAGATCGACCACGCACGCGGCGAGGTGGTCGACGCCGATCTCCGCGCCGACGCCCGCGGGGCCTGTCGTGCTCAGGGCGAGGGCGGTGCCAGGGCGGCCGACCGTGCCGGGGCGCTGCGCGCCGCGCTCCTCCAGCAGGCCGGCGGCGAGGAGTTCGTCCACGAGCGTCGAGACGGTGGCCCGGGTGAGGCCGATCTGCGCGGCGGTGGTGGCTCTGGTGAGGCTGTCGCCCGCGGCGAGGGCTTGCATGACCAGGGCGAGGTTGCGGTGGCGCAGGGCGGATTGGGCGCCTGTGCGTTTGGTCACGGAGTCACCTTTCGCTTGTCCTCGCCGCCGCCTCCAGTATGTGGCCGCGGCCCCCCGCACCTGCCTCGCCCGCCCGCCTGTCGGCGGCTGTTCGGCTCGCACAACCGGGGCGGGCGGGGAAACAGAGCCCCACGCAGTGGGCGCTAGCGTGCCGACGCCAGGGGAAGAGCCGACGCCAGGCGTGCGAGCGTCTCGTCGTCGCGCGGGACAGCCTGATGCACCGCCCCCTCCGTCGTCGCCCAGCGCGCGGCGACCTCCACCGCCGCCTCCCCCGTCACCAGCGCAGCGGCCTGCGCCGCCGCCCCGAGTGCCACCAACTCCCGCGCGGCGGGCACCCGTACGGCACGCCCCGAAAGCCTCAGCACCGTACGCAGCCACGCGGCTCCCCGCGCCCCGCCCCCGATGAGCAGCAGCGGCTCCGCCTTAGCCGGGTCGGCGGTCCCGTCCACCGCCAGCACCTCGTCGAGCGCGGCCAGCAGCGCGAACACGGCCCCGTCGTACGCGCCCTGGAGGATCTGGCCCGCGGTCGTCTCGTGCCGCAGCCCGGTCAACAGCCCCGAGGCGTAAGGGAGGTTGGGGGTGCGCTCCCCGTCGAGGAAGGGGAGGAAGGCGACCGAGCCGCCGGGCTCGACCTCCTCGCGGTCGCGGCCGAGCAGCGCGGCCACCTTGTCGACCGCGAGCGTGCAGTTCAGCGTGCAGGCCAGCGGCAGCCAGCCGCCGTCGGCCGCGGCGAACCCGGCGACCGTACCCGTGGCGTCCGTCGGCCGCCGCCGGGCGACCGCGTACACCGTGCCCGACGTGCCGAGGCTCAGCACGGCCTGGCCGGGGGTGAGCCCGAGGCCGAGCGCGGCGGCCGCGTTGTCACCGGTCCCGGCGCCGACCAGGGCGCCCGCGCGCAGCGGCAGCCCGTCCCTTACGGTCCCGGCCGCCTGACCGGGCCCGAGCACGGCCGGCAGCAGCTCGGGGTCGAGACCGGCCGCGGACAGCAGCGTCTCGTCGTACTCCTCGGTGTCCGAGCGCCACCAGCCCGTGCCCGACACGTCCCCGCGGTCGGTGACCGCGGCGCCGGAGAGCCGTTCGGTGAGGAAGTCGTGGGGGAGCCGTACGCCCTTCGCGGCGGCGGCCACCTCCGGTTCGTGCTCGGCCAGCCAGGCCCACTTGGAGATCGTGAAGCTGGCGCCCGGCACCGAGCCGAAGCGGTCGGCCCACCACTGGGCGCCGTGCCGTTCGACCAGCGCGGCGGCCTGCGGCGCGGACCGTACGTCGTTCCAGAGCAGGGAGGGCCGCAGCGCCCGGCCCTGTCCGTCGAGCACGACCAGGCCGTGCTGCTGGCCGCCGACCGAGACCGCCTCGGCGCGGGCCGCGTAGTCGCCGATCTGCCCGAGCGCCGACTCCAGCGCCTGCCACCAGACCTCGGGGTCGGTCTCGCGCCCCGCGCCCGTGCTGACTGTGTGCGGGGCCTGCCCGGACGCCAGTACGGCTCCGCTGGCGACGTCGACCGCCAGCACCTTGGTGGACTGCGTGGAGCTGTCGACGCCGAGTACGACGGGTCCGTCCGACCCCTGTGCCGCCATGTGATCCCGGTCCTTTCTGGAGGTCCTTCGGAGGTTGCCACTTCCCATCATCGGTCTCGCATACTAATTTGTTCAACAGTCTGACGAATAGGAGCCGACCCCCATGACTTCCGAGACCCACCTCACCCCGGCCCCCGAGCACAAGTTCACCTTCGGCCTGTGGACGGTCGGCTGGCAGGGCCGCGACCCGTTCGGCGACGCCACGCGCGCGCCGCTCGACCCGGTCGAGTCCGTCAACCGGCTGGCCGAGCTGGGCGCGTACGGCGTGACCTTCCACGACGACGACCTGATCCCCTTCGGGTCCTCCGACGCCGAGCGCGACGGCCACATCAAGCGCTTCCGGCAGGCGCTGGACAGCACCGGCCTGACCGTCCCGATGGCCACGACCAACCTCTTCACCCACCCCGTCTTCAAGGACGGCGCCTTCACCGCGAACGACCGGGACGTCCGCCGCTTCGCGCTGCGCAAGACCATCCGCAACATCGACCTGGCCGTCGAGCTGGGCGCCAAGGTCTATGTCGCCTGGGGCGGCCGTGAGGGCGCGGAGTCCGGCGCCGCCAAGGACGTACGGGCCGCGCTGGACCGGATGAAGGAAGCCTTCGACATCCTCGGCGACTACGTGACCGAGCAGGGCTACGACCTGCGGTTCGCCGTCGAGCCCAAGCCGAACGAGCCGCGCGGCGACATCCTGCTGCCGACCGTCGGCCACGCGCTGGCGTTCATCAACGAGCTGGCCCGCCCCGAGCTCGTCGGCGTCAACCCCGAGGTCGGCCACGAGCAGATGGCCGGGCTGAACTTCCCGCACGGCATCGCCCAGGCGCTGTGGCACGGCAAGCTCTTCCACATCGACCTCAACGGCCAGACCGGCATCAAGTACGACCAGGACCTGCGCTTCGGCGCCGGCGACCTGCGTTCCGCCTTCTGGCTGGTCGACCTGCTGGAGAGCGCCGGCTACGAGGGCCCGCGGCACTTCGACTTCAAGCCGCCGCGTACCGAGGACACCGAGGGCGTGTGGGCGTCGGCGGCCGGCTGCATGCGCAACTACCTGATCCTCAAGGAGCGGTCCGCGGCCTTCCGCGCCGACCCCGAGGTGCAGGAGGCGCTGCGCGCGTCCCGGCTGCACGAGCTGGCGCAGCCCACGCTCGGCGAGGGCGAGACGCTGGCCGGGCTGCTCGCGGACCGCGGCGCGTTCGAGGACTTCGACCCGGAGGCCGCCGCGGCCCGCGGGATGGGCTTCGAGCACCTCGACCAGCTGGCGATGGACCACCTGCTCGGCGCGCGGTAAGTCGTAGTCGCCGAGGGGTGCTTCCGGGGTGCTCGGGGTGCTTTGCGCGCGGTAGCCGCCGCGCCAGCATTCCGGACGGAGCTGGGAGAGGGCTGTGAACCACCCGTGGTGAGCCTGTTCATGGCGGGTCCGAACGGAAACTCACCCGCGTGTCATTTCCACGCTTTCGTTCTCACTGCCCTCTCACACCCGCCTCACCACAACGTCATTGCCGATTCCTAGCGTTGCGCGGCAGCGGGGTGGAGGTGGACGCGAACCTCACCCGCGTCCCCTCCACCCCCTGCCACCACGAGGATTCGGATGTTCTTCACGTATCTCCGGCGCGAGTTGCGCCGCCGGCGCAAGGCCGCCCTGGTCGTCGCGCTGGGCCTCGCGCTCGGCATCGGGCTCGTCATCACCGTCGACTCCGTCTCGTCCGGCATGAGCCGGGCGCAGGGCAAGGTGCTCCAGTCGCTCTACGGACTCGGCACCGACATGACGGTCACCAAGGCGGCGGCCGCGCCGGGTTCGGGCGCCACGGGCCGCCCGCAGTTCAACTTCGACGCCAAGGCGGACGGCGCCGCGCAGAGCAGTGACCTGGTCACCGTCCAGGGCTTCCAGACGCTGGCCTCGTCGGTCGTCGGCAAGGTCGGCGCGCAACGACACGTCGCCGACGCCGTCGGCGGACTCTCGCTGCGGGTCATGAAGATCGACGGCTCCTTCACCCCGGGCCAGTTCCAGCAGCGCGAGGGCGGTACGTCCCGCGGTCCCGGCGGCGCCCCGCAGACCGCGCAGACCCCGCAGGGCGAAGTCAAGGGCGGCGGCGCCCAGTTCGACGTCAACAGCTACTCCGTCTACGGCGTGGACGTCGCCGACCTCGGGCTCGGCCCGCTGACCTCCTCGGGGATCACCTCGGGCACGACCTTCACCTCGGCCCAGTCGAACGCCGAGGTGGCCGTCGTCGACTCCGCCTACGCCGAGCAGCACAAGCTCAAGGTCGGCTCGACGCTCACCGTCAAGAGCGTGAAGTACAAGGTCATCGGCGTCGCCACCGCCGACAGCGGAGACGCGGCGGCCGATGTCTACCTGCCGCTCAAGCAGGCCCAGACGCTCTCCGGCTCCACGGACAAGGTCACCACGGTCTACGTCAAGGCGTCCGACTCCAAGCGGATCGCCGCGGTCAAGACGGCGATCCAGCAGAACGTCCCGGGCACGACGGTGACCACCTCGGCGGACCTCGCCTCCACGGTCTCCGGCTCGCTGTCCACGGCGTCCTCGCTCGCCTCGAACGTCGGCAAGTGGCTGTCCATCGCCGTCCTCATCGCCGCCTTCCTCGTCGCCGGACTGCTGACCTCCTCGGCGGTCAGCCGACGGGTACGGGAGTTCGGCACGCTCAAGGCGCTCGGCTGGAAGAGCGGCCGGGTCACCCGGCAGGTCATGGGCGAGGCCCTGGTCAACGGTCTGATCGGCGGCGCGCTCGGTATCGCCCTCGGGCTCGCGGGCGCGTACACGGTCACCGCGATCAGCCCGACGCTCAGCGCGCAGCTCGGCGGGGGCGGGGGCGGCTCGGGCGCCGGCCTGGGCGGCTCGGGCGGCTCGGGCGGCTTCGGCGGCGGGCCCGGCGGAGGGCCGCGGGAGGCCGCCGCCAAGACGCTCGACATCGCGCTCAGCGCGCCCGTGTCCGTCGGGACCATCGTGCTGGCCGTCGGGCTCGCGCTCGGCGGTGGCCTGATCGCCGGGACGTTCGGCGGCTGGCGGGCGTCGCGGCTGCGGCCGGCGGACGCGTTGCGCCGCGTCGAGTAAGCGGGCGCCGGGCGTGAGGTGTCGGCGGCGTCGAGGTCCGTACGGCCTGGGCCGGTCGGCGCGCCGGTACGGGCCGGGGCCGCCGGCCTCCGTACCGCTCGCATCCGCCGACTCCCGTACCGCTCAAGTCCGTTGGCCCCCGTACGGCCCCTGCCCGGTGTCGAACGGCCCGTGCCCGGCGTCGTACCGCCCTTGTCCGCCCGGCGCGCCCACGTCGAACCACCCATCCCCGCTGAGGAGTTCACCCATGTACCGACTGACCGGCGTCACCAAGCGCTACCGCCGAGGCAAGGACACCGTCGAGGCCCTGCGCGGCATCGACCTCACCATCGCCGACGGCGACCAACTCGTCATCCAGGGCCCCACCGGCGGCGGCAAGTCCACGCTGCTCCAGATGCTCGGCGGCCTGGACCGCCCGACCTCCGGCTCCGTCGACCTCGACGGCACCGACCTCGCCCGGCTCGGTGAGGGCCGGCTGACGAAAGTACGGTCGGAGAACATCGGCTTCATCTTCCAGAGCTTCAATCTCATCCCCACCCTCACCGCCCAGGAGAACGTCGAGACCGCCCTCGTCCCCATGGGCGTGCGCGCCGCCAAGCGCCGCGAGCGTGCCGCGCGGGCGCTGGAGTCCGTGGGCCTCGGCGAGCGGCTGAACCATCTGCCGTCCGAGCTGTCCGGCGGTCAGCAGCAGCGGGTCGCCATCGCCCGCGCGCTGGTCAAGGAACCCAAGGTGCTGCTCGCCGACGAGCCCACCGGCAATCTCGACGAGGCCACCCGCGACGACATCATGGCCCTGCTCGAAGGGCTCTGGCGCGACCGCGGCCTCACGTTCGTACTGGTCACCCATGACTCGGCGATCGCCAAGCGGGCGCCGAGGGTGGCCACGATCCGCAAGGGGACGCTGACCGTACGGGAGTCCACCACGGCCTGACCGCCTGTCCCTCTCTTCTCGCCGCCGGACCGGCGGGGCCCTTCCCGGCCCCGCCGGTCCGGCGTTCGCGGTGGGCGTCCGCTACTTGAGTTGAGACACCGTGCGGTGAAACAGGTCACGGACATTCCGTGAACCCTTTGCGAGGATGTCGGGGGTGGGTTGAGTGCCGTACGCCTGGACGGGCAGACGGTGCGCACGCCCGAACACCGGCCGGGGGACGGCCGGTCACGCCGGCCGGGCCATGGGCCGGCGCGGTGGTCGGGCAGCGGTGGAGGACAGCGGTCGGGAGAGGTGCGGGAGAGGTGGGGACAAGGGTGCCGGGGAAAGCCACGTCGTCGGTGGAAGTGTCCAAACGACCGGCCCGGCACAGACATCTTCCCGTTCCCCTTCCCCTGGCCAACCAACTGCCCCGACTGCTCCCCGAACTGGGCCTGCTCTTCCTGTTCGACGCCGTCTACAAGTACGGCCGCAGGCTCGCCAACGGCCAGACCGATCCGGCCTTCCGGCACGCGCGCGACGTCTGGTCGTTCGAACGCGATCTGCGGCTGCCCAGCGAACACACCGTGCAGCGCGCGGTGATGCACTGGGAGCCGGTGATCCACACGGCCAACTACGTCTACGCCACCGTGCACTTCCCCGCGATGGTGTGCTTCCTCGCCTACATGTTCCTGCGCCACCGCGCCCACTATCTGTGGATACGGCGGGCGATCGTCGTCCAGACGCTGCTGGCCCTGATCGGCCATCTCTTCTTCCCGCTCGCCCCGCCGCGGATGCTGTCAGGCTCCGGCATGGTCGACACGGCGGCGCGCTTCGGCCCCTCGGTCTACGGCAAGCCCGACGGGCAGTCCATGTCCAACCAGTTCGCCGCGATGCCGTCGCTGCACGTCGGCTGGGCGCTGGCCATCGCGGTGGGGCTGATCGCCGCGCACCGCTCGCGCCTGCGGTGGCTGTGGCTGCTGCACCCGCTGGTCACGCTGCTGGTCGTGGTCAGCACGGCCAACCACTACTGGCTCGACTGCGCGATCGGCTGCGCGCTGCTCGGCGTGGCCGTCCTCGTCGTCCCGGGCCCGGCCCCGGAAACGGCGCTGGCCCCGAACACGCACTGGGCGTGGCCCCTGAAGCGCGGCCCCCGGGCGTCCCCCGAACCCGCCACGGCCGACCACGCCTGACCATCACCCGCCCAACCGCCCACCCTTCACGTCGGCGATGAACGCGGCCCACGCGTGGGCCGCGAAGAGCAAGGCGGGGCCTTGAGGGTCCTTGCTGTCACGCACGGGCACGAGGTCGGGGAAGCCGGGAGCCACCTCGACGCAGGCCCCGCCCTCCCGGTTGCTGAAGCTGGACTTGCGCCAGTTCGTGCCGGAAACGTCGCGGAAGTGGGTTGCCACCTCGACGCAGTTGCCGCCCTCCTGGTTGCTGTAGCTGGACTTGCGCCACTTCGTGCCGGAGAGGTCGGGGGTGTTGCCCATCGGTACTCCTTCATCACGTGGCGGACGAGGGCCGTTGGCTTTCAGGCAGTGATATGCCCGGCCTTGACGTCGGCAATGAACGCGGTCCATGCGTGAGCTGCGAAGAGCAAGGCGGGGCCTTGGGGGTTCTTGCTGTCACGCACGGGGACGAGGTCGCGGAAGTGGGTTGCCACCTCGACGCAGTCGCCGCCCTCCTGGTTGCTGTAGCTGGACTTGCGCCAGTCGGCGGCGCTGATGTCGAGTCGGGAGCCGGGAGTCAAGGTAGGCGTCCTCCATCATGGTTCTGATCATGTTCAAGGACATGGCCGACGGCAGCGCATGGCCTCTGAGCTGATCGTAGGACATTGAGTAGGACCTCACCTCCGCTGGATCTTCGATGAGTTGGCCGTAGTCCGCACCTTCTGTGTACGCCGACTCCGAGCCGTCCGGAAGGGTCAGAATGGTCAGAGATCCGCCCATGGCCGGATGCGCACCAACTGAGAACGGAAGCACCTGAACCATGATGTTCGGATCGCTTTCGGTCTCCAGGAGTCGACGGAGTTGGCGACGCATGACGGTCGGACCGCCGATCGGACGCAACAGCACGGCCTCGTCCAGGACAACCACCAACTCGGGGCGGTCATCGGCAGTAAGGCGTTCCTGCCGGGCCATTCGAGCGGCGACGCGTTCCTTGAGTTGTTCCGAAGTCTTGAGCGTACGTCCTGCGCCGAGAACGGACCGTGCGTAGTCCTGGACTTGAAGCAGACCAGGAACGGTGTGTGCGGCGTACGCGCGAATCCGGACAGCTCGAGCGGACTGCTCCATGAACGCCCGCGACCAATCCGGAAACGCCTCGCGGTAGACGTGCGGCCACAGGTCGATCAGGAGTTCGTCCGCTTCGAGTTCGCGGTCCAGGTCGCGGGCCAGATCGAGCGTCGGCTTGTGTCCGGTCACGCGTTCGATCTGATTGATCCGCGTCGGGTGCACGCGGACCCGCCGGGCCAACTCCACCTGGCTCCAACCCCTTATCTGCCGCAGTCGCGTCACCCGTCGTGCGAACACCGCTGCCACGGACGCGTCCGGATCAACTTGCCTTGCCACGGGACTCCTTCCGATCTTTACGGTTTGAGGCTTAAGCCCGTACCCCCTTTTCGATCGTAGGACTACGCGCGCAGTCTTGTGAGCAGAACGTCAGAACCCGACTACGGCGTGGTACGAAGGAAAGGCCCGGCCCATGGAGACACCAGTAGTGACAACGCCCCCGGAACCGCTGGTGGCCTCGTACTGGGCGTGTACGCCTCGTTCGGTGAGCCGGGCCCGGCACTGTCTGCGGGCGGTGCTGTGGAAGTGGGGTCTGGGCGACCTCGCCGAGGTGGCCGAACTCGTCCTGACCGAGCTGGTGACCAACAGCGTCCAGCACGCGCGGGTACGGGGCCGGCTGATCGAGACCAGGTTCGTACGCGAGGGGGAGGGCGTACGGCTTGAGGTGCACGACGCCAGTTCCCGGCGGCCGGAGGTCCACCGGGCGGGCGCCGACGACGAGCGGGGGCGCGGGCTCGCGCTGGTGGACGCGCTGGTCGGCCCCGGGAGTTGGGGCGTGAGCGAGCGCGACGGCGTCGGCAAGCTCGTCTGGGCCTACGTGGCCGTGGGCGGTGGCGGTACGTGAGCGTTCCCGAAGTCCACTGGCACACCTCGGTGACGACAGGAACGGCGCGGCCCCTGGCCACGTTCGCCGCTTTTCCGTTGGTGGTGCGGGAGTGGGTGTTCCGGCCGCGGGGTGTGTACGCGGCGACGTTCGACCGGCCCGAGGACGCGTTGTCGTGGCTCGGGGTGACGCTGGAGGGTGTTGCGCCGATGCCGGGGGATCTGTCGCCGGACGACCGGATCGCGTACGCCCGCGAACACCTCGCCCTCCACCCCGCGCAGGCCGATCCCGTGTACTCCGCGAGCGGCTACCTCGTACAGGACCTGGTCGCCTGCCGCGTCGACCACGACATGTTCAAGAGTTCCTTGCCGGTGCGGGAGAAGAGGTTCGCCCCGCACGGGTGAGGGGGTCTGGGTCCGGCTTGACTCTGCGCTCGTCGACTGAGAGCCGCATTGCGGACAGACCCGCGGGAGCCGCCCGTCCGGACGTGCGGCTCCCGACAACACTCCCCGGGCTACCTGCCGAGCCGGATTGCCGCTGGGCTCCACGTGCACGCGAACGAGCCGGGTTACTGGCCGCTGCCCGAGACCTGGCCGCTCTCGATCTGGGACGTCCGGCCCTTGTCAATGCCCAACCGCGCGGCCATATCGGTCTGCGTGAAGCCGCGCTCCTTCCGCAGTTCGACCAGGCGCCGCGCCCGTGCCTCGCCGATCAGTTGGGCAGCGCCCGCCTCGAAGGCGTCACGTCCGCCGGCGAGTTCCTCGGCCCGTTCGTGATGCCCGCTGTCCGCCCACCGGGAGAACTCCGTCACTGCCCCGCCTCCTTCGCCCGCTCGGCCACATAGGCCGCGTACCGCCGTTCCGGCATCGGAATCGCCCGCCCGTACCACCCGGTCCAGTCACCGGCCTTGTCCCCTGCCGTGGTGGGAGCGAGGGATTTATTGATGCGCGACTATCTGTTCTTCTTCCTTTCTGTCCTGGGGCGCATCTCTTCGAATGCCTCTCGCAGGTCCCGCGCTTCGGGCAGTTGGCGTATTTCAACGGCGCGGATCACTTCAAGAGCTCGCCAGCGATTCGAGGGGACGACCCGTCCCGACAGGATGGCCCGCTGAGCCGCATTGCACGCTTCGTCCATGCGATCGGAGGCAACGAGAGAAAGGGCAAGGTCAATGTTCGCGGAGGCTACTCGGCGCGGCCATCGGGAAATGTCATCAGAAGGGGAGAGTTGCGCAATGACTTCTCTGGCATGGCCCTCCGCCGCAGGGTCGCCCAGCCACGCAAGCGTTGTAGCTGTGTACGAAACAGACTTCGCGGGATCGTACCTGTAATGATGTTCCGGACTATCGGTCGGAGCAAGCTGGGAAGAAAGGATATCTACTTTTCCTATGGCCGTGTACGTTTCCGCTTGCTGTCCGAGCCGGGCACGCGCTCTTCCCTCTTGGGCGGTCGCCTGAACTTCGACGGAGGTCCCTCTTGGTGCCAGAGACTGCGCCGCTATGCTCAGTTCGACAGCTTTGAGGTAATTTCCGTCCGTCAGAACTCGCCAGGCGTCAGTTTCCAAGCACCAGGCTTTGATCTCTGCATGTCCGGCGTGGTCGGCCAGGGTTGTAGCAGTTCGCAGTCGTGCTGTGGCTGCGTCCTCCTGGTTCAAGTCAATGTGCAGAGTCGCACCCAGAAGCGAGAACCATCCCCCGAGCACAAGCAGTTGCCTGTGTTCGGAGAGCGTCTTTCTTGCATCCATCAATCGGGAGATGTACCCAGAATGCTTTCTTACCCTGTCCAGCAGCAGTTCTGGAGGCGAGTAAGGGTATTTTCTCGCCAGTTCATCAAATGCGACCTCAAGGCGAAAGAGCGTCTCACGCCCCACATCGCTTGCTGTTGCTCGGCGCGACAACTCCAAGGACTCGATCTCATCGTCATCTTCGGGGTTCGATTTCGTGCTCCTACCGATTTCGACAATGAATGCCGGTGATGCACCCCGGGGAGCGGAGAGCAGGGATTCCAATTGGGCTGCGGAAAGATTCAAGACGCGGCCGAGTGTGCGTCGCTGGTGGGACTGCGGCTCGGTTTCTCCTGACTCCCAGCGTCCCACAGTAGAGCGATCCACTCCCACGGCTTCGGCCAGAGATTCCTGAGTGAATCCCAGAGCCCTGCGATGCCTGAAGAAATCTTGCCGCCTGCCTGCCATCCCCACTCCCATTCTCTGAAATGCTGTCCTACCAGTTCAGAGCCCCTGACGCACCCAGTATGCGGCAGAGATGCAGCAAAGGTGCGGCGTCGATGCGCTGGTGAACCTTGGGTCTCCGCTCTGTACTGGTGAAACTCACACGCACCCGGAGCGCAGTAGCACGACGAACTGGGTGTCCTACGTCTTCCCGATCCAGGTACAGCGAGCCGTAGCAGCCGTCCAGTGCAGCAACGAGCTGCCGTTGTTGGCGAGGGGAACCCGGCCGGCGACATCTGATCGCCTGGCGCACATGAGAAAGGGGGGTCATGGAGACCTCAGAGCGCGTCCGACTGGACACCTACTTCGGCAGAATCTGCAAGACGTTCGCCCCGGAGAAGCGGCCCGCCTCGCTGCTGGTGACGCACTTGTTGCCTGAACGGCCCGCGTTCGTACGCGCCGTGGGTGCGGTCTCCGACCTGCGGGCGGTGTTGCCCAAGCCGAAGTCGATCGACACAGTGGCCCGGCGTGAAGTCGAGCGGACGACCGCCTGCGACGAGCTGTCCCGCGAGATGTTCGAGGACCCGAACCAGGCCGTCACCTATCTTGAGGCCCGAGCGGCTGGGGAAGAGGTCGTGCTGCTCGACGTGGGCGGATACTTCGCCTCCTCGCTTCACGCCATCGCGGAACGGTTCTCCGGTCGGCTGCTCGGCGTGATCGAGGACACCGAGAACGGGCACAAGCGGTACGCCGGACTGCCGAAGCTCCCGTGCCCGGTGCTCTCGGTCGCGCGCTCGCCGCTCAAGGACCCGGAAGACTTTCTCGTGGGGCAGTCCGTCGTGTTCTCGACAGAAGCTTTGCTGCGTGGACGCGGGGACATCCTGCACGGTCGTCCCGCACTGGTGATCGGCTTCGGCAAGCTCGGGTCCAGCATTGCCCGTCTGCTGCACGCCAAGGGCATCAATGTCACGGTCCACGACATCGACCCGGTGCGCCGTGCGCAGGCGCTCTCGCAGGGCTTCGGCGTGGCACGCGACCGCGAGCAGGCGCTAGCGGCCGCGGGGCTGGTGCTCTGCGCGACCGGAGCGCTTTCGCTGCGCGGCGAGGACTTCCCGTTACTGAGGAACGGGGCGTACGTCGCTACAGTCACCAGCAGCGAGGACGAACTGGAGCTGGACGGGCTGCCGGACGGCTACACCCGCGCCAACACGGGCGAGCACGTCACCCGCTACCAGACCACGGGCCATTACTTCTATCTGCTGAACCACGGGAATGCGGTGAACTTCCTCCACGGCGCGTCCGTTGGACCGTTCATCTTCCTGGTACAGGCGGAGATTCTGGCGGGGGTCCGGCTGTTGGCCCGGGGGGACTTGACTCCCGGGCTGCACGAGGTTCCCGCCGGGGACCGGGCGGTTATCGCCGCGACCTGGCTCAACTACTACAACAGGTGACCTTCATGGCCATTACGGCAGAGCACATCCGCGCGACGGTCTCGGAGTACACCGACGCGCACCCCGAGGAGAAGGCGGCCCTGGCGGTCGTCGAGGCCCTGTTGGACGACGGGGCCGACCTGACGAGCCGCAAGGAGTACCGGGGCCACGTCACGGCCGGGGCCGTGCTGGTGAACGACAGCGGCGATGTGCTCCTCATCCGTCACGTGGCACTCGGCAAGTGGCTGACACCGGGCGGGCATGTCGAGCCTGAGGACACGCACCTGATCGGCGCGGCGCTGCGGGAGTTGGTCGAGGAAACGGGGATCACGCTGAGCGTCGCCCCGGTCTCACCGGTTCCGGTGCACATCGACGTGCACCCCATTCCCGCGAACCCGAGCAAGGGCGAGGCCGAGCACCAGCACATCGACTTCCGTTACCTCTTCCGGGCGGAAGGGGAGCAGGCCGTGCGGTTGCAGGAGGAAGAGGTGAGCGCGTGCGCCTGGCGGCCGGTGGACACGATCGCCGACGAGACCCTGCGGGACCGCGTGCGCGCCGCGCTGCGCTGAGCGTGGCCAGAGCCCCGAGCCTCGTCCGTCCGCGTACTGCCCCTTCCGCGGCCGGCCGGGGCCCCGCGCCCCGGCTCGCCGCGCGCCCCGGTCAGGGGGTTGTGGGGGTCCAGAGGCAGAGGGGGTGGCCGGCCGGGTCGAGGAGGACGTGGACGTCGGGCTGGGGCTGGTGGTCCGCCAGGGTCGCCCCGCAGGTCAGGGCGTGGGCGGTGGCCTCGGTCAGGTCGGCCACCTCGAAGTCCAGGTGCAGCATCATCTGCTGAGCCTCGGGCGTGGACGGCCACGTCGGCCGCACGTAATCCGGCTCCGTGGCGAACGACAGCCCCGCGCCCCCGCCGGGCGGCACCAGCTTGACCCACCCCGGCTCCTCCGCCGCGACCTCCCAGCCGAGCAGCCGCCGGTAGAAAGCGGCGAGCGCCCCCGCGTCGGGGCCGTCGAGCACCACGGCGGTGAAGCTCAGATGCGGGCCCACGGGTTCCTCCCTGGGAGACGTTTCGGCGTTCCCGGTAGTGGTGGGGACGCGAGGGACCGTATCGGCCATTTCGGGGTGGCGGCAACGCAAAACTATTGCAGAGGGTAGTCGCCCTTACTACGCTCGGTGGAATATGCGGCGAACACGATGGCAAGCGGAGGGGACAGCCGTGGCTCGTTCGTGGGAGGCGGACCCGTCTGCGTTATTCGCGCGACGACTGGGCAAGGCGGCCGCCGAGTTGGGGAATTCCAAGGACGACACGGAGTGCCCGGACATCTGGGAACTGGACAACGGCGATGTCGTCGTCATCGGCCGCGATCTGACGGACGCGTACGCGTCCCGGCTCCCGGCAGGCGTCGCGTTGGCCGCTGACGAACGACTGGTCGTCATCCCCGGCAACATGTTCCAGGCCGCGAAATCCGACATCGCCGATGTCTGATCCCGCCGCCCCGCCCCCGCTCGACCGCGCTCTGGGCGAACGCCTCAGCCGCGCCGACTACGCCCGCGACTTCCGTACGCAGCGCGACCGTGCCAAGGGCCGCAACTCCTGGAAGTTCGAGCGCCGGCAGCACTTCGAGGAGGACGACAGCAGCCGCGACGCCCTCCGCCGCGGCGACTGGCCCGAAGCGTTGCGCCTTCTTGAGGAGGACCGCGCCGGCCTGCTGGAGGCGGTCGCGCGCGACCGCCTCCTCGGTCACACCCTCCACCGGGTACGCATCGTGGAGGAGCCGCTGACCCCGTATGTGCAGTGGGAACTCCACGCCCTCCGCATCCAGGCCGAATGCGGCAAGGGCATCCGGGTCGTCGGAGCTGACGCAGTGCGGTCGGCGGAGCGGACGGGGCCCCTGCCGGAGGTCGTTGTCCTTGGCGACCGAGTGCTGTACGAGGTCGTGTATTCCGCGGATGGTGCCCCGGAGGGGGCCGTCCGCTTCACCCAGCCCCGACTCGTCGAGGGCTGGGCACACTTCGTCGAGGCCGCCTACGCCTCGGGCGAGGACGTGACACTGTACTTCGACCGGCGGGTGGCGCAGTTGCCCCCGCCGCGGACGACCGTGGGCTGAGCGATCAGAGACAACGAAGACCGCCACGCGAACCTCAACAGCACGCACTCCGACCTGTCCGGGACCTCACGCGATGTGGTCCAGGCCGGCAGCGTCATGGGTGATATCCACTTCCACGGCTCCGAGCGGCGGCCTGAGGGCCCGCCACCGCGCCAACTCCCGGCCGGCACAAGGATATTTGTCAACCGTACGCATGAACTGAATCGCCTCAACGCCCTGCTTGCCCAGGAAAGCGCCGATGAACCGCTGATCCTGTCGGTGTGCGTCATCGCGGGCACGGCGGGCGCGGGCAAGACCTCGCTCGCCCTGCGCTGGGCGCACCAGGTGAAGGACCGGTTCCCCGACGGCCAGCTCTACATCAATCTGCGCGGCTACGATCCGCGCGAGCCCGTCACCCCCGAGGAGGCGCTGCACCATTTCCTGACCGGCCTCGGCGTGCCCGCCGCGGCGATTCCGGCGGAGCCGGAGTCGGCTGCCGCGCTCTACCGGTCACTGCTGGCCGACCGCGGTGTCCTGATCGTCCTGGACAACGCGGTCGCTGTCTCGCAGGTACGGCCGCTGCTGCCGGGCAACTCCCGCTGCCTGGTGGTCGTCACCAGCCGAGGACGGCTGTCCGGGCTGGCTGTCAGGGACAGTGCCGAACGGATCACCCTGGGCACGCTTCCCGAGCCCGAGGCGGTCGCGCTGTTGCGCACGGTGACGGCCGGATACCGCCCCGAGGAGGACACCGGGAAGCTGCGCGAACTGGCCCGGCTCTGCGCGCGATTGCCGCTGGCACTGCGGATAGCGGCGGAGCGGGCGGCGACGCACCCGCACATGGGACTGGACGAACTGATCGCCGACCTGCGGGACGAATCGGCCTTGTGGGACGCGCTGAGCACCGGGGACGAGGACAGCGACGGCGACGGAACGGACGCGGTACGGTCGGTCTTCGCGTGGTCCTACCGGGCACTCTCCCCCGACGAGGCCAGGGTTTTCCGGCTGCTCGGGCTGCATCCGGGGCCCGGTTTCGGCCTCGACGCGGCCTCGGCACTCGCGGGCATCGCCGGGCGGCGGACACGGCAACTGCTCGATGTGCTGGTGGGAGCTCATCTGCTGGAACAGACGGCACCGGACCGTTACGAGTTCCACGACCTGTTACGTGCCTACGCCACCGACCAGGTAAGGCTGGAGGACGCTCCGGACGAACGGTCGGCGGCGGTCCGACGGGTACTCGACTGGTATCTGCGCAGTGCCCGCGCGGCGAGGGACTTCATCTCGCCGCCCGCGAGCCCGCCCGCAAGTGCTCCTGCGGGTCCGCCCGCGAACCCCGTACCGGGACTTTCCGGCGAAGGCCAGGAGGGAGAGGGCCGACCGCCGGAGGGCGTCGTTCCCGCAGTCTTCACGGACTACGACCAGGCGGTGAACTGGTCCGAGCGCGAGCACATCAACTTCACGCCTGCGGTCCGCCTCGCCGAGGAGGCCGGACTCGACGGGTATGCCTGCCGGTTGGCGGACGTCCTCTACGGTACGCAGGCCCCGTCGGCACCCGTTCAGGACTGGATCTCGGCCGGGGAGATCGGGCTCGCCGCCGCCCGCAGGACCGGCGACCGTGCCACCGAAAGCACCTTGCTGCACTACCTCGGCTTCGCCCACCGCCGGGTCGGCCGTCTCGCGGAAGCGGCCGACCTTCACGAACGCTCGCTGCTGATCCGGCGCGAACTTGAGGACCGCCGAGGGGAGGCGGAAACGCTCAGCGCGCTGGGCCTGGTGCACCTCCGCCGCCGCCAACTCGACCGTGCCGAGGACCGGTTCGACCAGGCGATCGGGATCTTCCGCGCCCTGGGCGCCACCCAGCGCGCGTACACGGCCCTGTCCAACCGCGCAGCCACCCGCTTCGCCGCCGGGCTTCTGGCGGAAGCTGCGGACGATCTGCGGCGCGCGATCCCGGCTCACCGGGAAGCCGGAAGGAAGGCCGCCCTCGGTGACGCCCTACGGCTGTCCAGCGCGGTCCACCTCGAACTCGGCCAGGCCCAGGAAGCGCTGAAGCTTGCGGACGAAGCCGTGGAGCTGGCTCTTGAGCTGCGTGATCACACCCTTGAGGGCTACTGGCTGCTCACTGCCGGAAACGCTCACCGGGCCCTCGGCCACTACTCCGCCGCGCTTGCCTCCTACCACCGCTCCGCAGTACTCCACCGGCGCCTCGGCGACACCGACCGGGAGGCGCTGGCCTGGCAGGGCACAGCCGGGACCTACTGGCTGATGGACCGCTCGCAGGAGGCTGTCGACTTCCAGCGCATGGCGGTCACGAGCTTCTCCCGGTCGGCCGACGTGTGGAACCGTGCCCTCGCCCTGGCCGGGCTGGCGGACCTGCTGCACCCCGGGGATCCCGCCGCCGCGACTGGTCACCGTCGTGACGCCCTCGGTCTCATCTCCGCCTATGCGGACCCCCGGGCCGTACACCTGCGGCGGGAGCTGGAGCGGCGACTCACAGCTCCCCCCGCGTGACGGTCACCCCGGCCGGGGGCCGGGGTCAGCCCTCCGTGCGGGCTACGCCGACCGGGCAGGAGACGCCTGTGCCGCCGATGCCGCAGTAGCCCGCGGGGTTCTTGTCCAGGTACTGCTGGTGGTACGGCTCCGCCGGGTGGAAGGGCCCCGCCGGCAGGATCTCCGTGGTGATCTCCCGGTAGCCGGACGCCGTCAGCACCCGCTGGTACGCCTCGCGGGAGGCATCCGCCGCCGCGGCCTGCTCGGGCGAGTGCGTGTAGACCGCCGAGCGGTACTGCGTACCGTGGTCATTGCCCTGCCGGAACCCCTGCGTCGGGTCGTGCGACTCCCAGAACAGCTTGAGCAGCTGCTCGTACGAGACCAGCGCCGGGTCGTACACGACGCGGACCGCCTCGGTGTGCCCGGTCAGCCCGGAGCAGACCTCCTCGTACGTCGGGTTCGGGGTGTGGCCGCCCTGGTAGCCGGTGAGCGTCGTCCACACACCCGGCGTCTCCCAGAACTTGCGCTCCGCGCCCCAGAAACAGCCCAGCGCGAAATCCGCTACCTCAAGGCCGTCCGGGTACGGGCCGGACAGCGGGTTGCCCAGGACGGTGTGCCGGGCGGGGACGGAGAACTCCGGCTGCGCGCGCCCGGGCAGCGCCTCCTGAGCGGTGGGCAGCTGCTTCTTGTAGCGGTTGAACAGCATCAGCGGGTCTCCTCCGACACGGTGTGGGTGCCTTCGACGGTACGCCGGGCCCCGGGCCAGCCTCCGGAGCCGGTCTTGCAGGGTCCCGAAAGTCCCGAAGGCCCAGGTCCGGAGTCGTACGTTCCACTCACTCGGCAACGCCGTCGCCCGGCCGGGGATTCCTGCCCTCACCCCCTACCCGACAACGTCATATTTACCTAAGACCCCGCGTCCCGGTGGGCGCCCGGTTCCCCGCCCACCCCGGGCCGCTACCCTCGGTCGCATGAGCGATCAGCACAGCGGGCAGCACGACAGCCGGCACTTCGAGACCCTCGCGATCCACGCCGGCCAGCCGGCCGACGCGAGCACCGGCGCGGTGGTGACGCCGATCTACCAGGTGTCGACGTACAAGCAGGACGGCGTCGGCGGGCTGCGCGGCGGATACGAGTACAGCCGGTCGGCGAACCCGACCCGGACGGCTCTTGAGGAGAATCTGGCGGCGCTTGAGGGCGGCAGCCGCGGGCTGGCGTTCGCCTCGGGCCTCGCCGCCGAGGACTGCCTGCTGCGTACGCTGCTCGCGCCCGGTGACCACGTCGTGATTCCGAACGACGCCTACGGCGGCACCTTCCGGCTCTTCGCGAAGGTGGTCGAGCGCTGGGGCGTGCGGTGGTCGGTCGCCGACACCTCGGACGTGCAGGCGGTCAGGGACGCGGTCCGGCCCGAGACGAAGCTGATCTGGGTGGAGACCCCCTCCAACCCGCTGCTCGGCATCACCGACATCGCCGCGCTCGCCGGGGTGGCCCGCCAGGCGGGCGTACGGCTGGTGGTGGACAACACCTTCGCCAGCCCGTACCTCCAGCAGCCGCTGGCGCTGGGCGCGGACGTGGTCGTGCACTCCACCACGAAGTACATGGGCGGGCACTCCGACGTGGTCGGCGGCGCGCTCGTCACCTCGGACGCCGCGCTCGGCGAGGAGCTGGCCTACCACCAGAACGCGATGGGCGCGGTGGCCGGGCCCTTCGACGCGTGGCTGGTGATGCGCGGGATCAAGACGCTCGCGGTCCGCATGGACCGGCACAGCGAGAACGCGGGCCGCGTCGCCGAGATGCTGGCCGCGCACCCGAAGGTGACGCAGGTGTACTACCCCGGGCTGCCCGAGCACACCGGGCACGAGGTGGCCGCCAAGCAGATGAAGGCGTTCGGCGGCATGGTGTCCTTCCGGGTCGCGGGCGGCGAGGAGGCGGCGGTCGCGGTCTGCGACCGCGCGAAGCTCTTCACGCTCGGTGAGTCGCTGGGCGGCGTGGAGTCGCTGATCGAGCACCCCGGCCGGATGACCCACGCGTCGGTGGCGGGCTCCGCGCTGGAGGTCCCGGCCGACCTCGTACGGCTGTCGGTCGGCATCGAGGCCGCGGACGACCTTCTGGCGGATCTCAAGCAGGCGCTGGCCTGAGGCGTACGGCCGCTGCCGGCGGCGATCTGAACGGGACCGGGCCCCGAGCCCGGCCCGGGACCCGCACCCGACCGCCGGGCCGGCACGCATCGGTCCCGTGGCGCGTCCGCGCGGGCCGGGCGTCAGCCGGGACCCACCGAGGACCACCACGTGCCGTCCGCCGGGGGGCGCGGGCGGCGGGTGGGGCGGCCAGGTGAGCGCCGCGCGGACGCCGCCCCTCACGGGCGGTGGGCGAACCGCCGTACCAGCTCGCTCGTACGGATCCTCCGCGCCCATCCGGCACCAGTCGGCGTAGCAGCGCGCGAGGACGGCCGTCAGCAGCCGCTCGGCCTCCGCGCGGTCGCCGGTGAGCAGGACGGCGGTGTGCGACAGCCGTCCGCCCGCGCCCGCGGTGAACGCCGCGGACTCGGCGTCCCGTCGGAGTGCGGCTGCCGCCCGGCGCTACCCCACGCGGCCGTGGGACGGCAGGCGGGCAGCCGGGGTTCACGCCCCTCGCGTGGCCGGATCAGGCCCCTTCGGACGCCCGCTCGGTCCCCTCGACGCCGGACGCCGACTCCGCGTCGCCCTCGGGGAGTTCGTCCCGGTGCGAGAGCCCGGCGTGCCAGTCCGCGAGCCCTTCGTTGAAGCGTACGAGCAGTTCGGTGAAGGTCTCGCGCTCCTCGGCGGACCACTCGTCGGTGACCTGGGCCATCAGCCGGCGGCGCGAGTCGCGCACCTCGTCCAGCCGGCCGCGGCCGCGCGGGGAGAGCGCGAGTACGACCGCCCGGCCGTCCTCGGGGTGCGAGGTGCGCTTGACCAGGCCGGTGTCGACCAGTGGCGCCACCTGGCGGGTCACCGTGGAGGAGTCGATGCCCATGGCCTCGGCGAGCGCCTTGACACCCATCGGGCCCTCCCGGTCGAGCCGGTTGAGCAGCAGATAGGCGGCGCGGTCCATGGAGTTGCGGGCCTTGCCGACGCCGCCGAGCCGGGTCTGTTCCGCGCGGCGGGCGAAGAGGGCGACCTGGTGCTGGAGGCGCTCAAGGAGTTCGGTCGAGGTCTCCGTGGGGTTGGACATGACCTTCAAGCTCGCGTTCTGTCGGTCCTGCTAAAGGGGCGGGATGGCGGGAAGTTGGGAGAAGAGTACGCGGACCGGATGGTGTCGGGACCCTTCCCGTACAAACCGTGACCGCCGAAGCGCGCGGCCCGGCGGCGCCGCGGCGGGCGCGGCGATCGGGGCCCGGGCCGGGGCACGCACGCTGTCGTACCGGCCGGTTGTGAAGACCCCCAGGTGAGGGCCCCGCACGTGCGCGGGCGGCGGAACTGCCAGACTTGGCGCATGGACACAGCGCCGC
Organism: Streptomyces sp. NBC_00223; assembly: GCF_036199905.1. NCBI lineage: Bacteria > Bacillati > Actinomycetota > Actinomycetes > Kitasatosporales > Streptomycetaceae > Streptomyces > Streptomyces sp. NBC_00223. The sequence goes on from NZ_CP108109.1 coordinate 5,389,976, forward strand.
TCCGGACGATCACCCTCGACGACGTGCGCGGGGCGCACAAAATGCTCTCCGGGGTCGCCCGGATCACCGGCATGGAGGGCTCCCGCCATCTGTCGTCGCTGGTGGGGGCACCTGTGCACCTCAAATGCGAGAACCTTCAGCGCACCGGCTCGTTCAAGATCCGCGGCGCGTACGTCCGGATCGCCGGGCTGACGCCCGAGGAGCGCGCGGCCGGGGTGGTCGCGGCCAGCGCGGGCAACCACGCCCAGGGCGTCGCGCTCGCCGCCTCGCTGCTCGGGGTGCGTTCGACGGTCTTCATGCCGGTCGGCGCGCCGCTGCCGAAGGTCGCCGCGACCAAGCAGTACGGCGCCGAAGTGCGGCTGTACGGCGCCGTCGTCGACGAGACGCTGCGTGCGGCCATCGAGTACGCCGAGCAGACCGGCGCCGTCTTCATCCACCCCTTCGACCACCCCGACATCATCGCCGGGCAGGGCACGGTGGGCCTGGAGATCCTGGAACAGTGCCCCGAGGTGCGCACGATCCTGGTCGGCATCGGCGGCGGCGGGCTCGCGGCGGGCGTGGCGGTCGCGGTCAAGGCGCTGCGGCCCGATGTGCGGATCGTCGGGGTGCAGGCGGCGGGCGCGGCGGCGTACCCGCCCTCGCTCACGGCCGGGCGGCCGGTGGTGCTGGACGCGGTGGCCACGATGGCGGACGGCATCATGGTCGGCCGGCCGGGCGATGTGCCCTTCGCGATCATCAGGGACCTGGTGGACGAGGTGGTGACGGTCTCGGAGGACCAGCTCTCCTCGGCGCTGCTGCTCTGTCTGGAACGGGCGAAGCTGGTCGTGGAGCCCGCGGGCGCGAGCCCGGTGGCGGCGCTGCTGGCGCGGCCGGAGGTCTACGAGGGGCCGGTCGTGGCGGTGCTGTCGGGCGGCAACGTGGACCCGCTGCTGATGCAGCGCATCCTGCGGCACGGCATGTCGGCGGCCGGGCGCTATCTGTCGCTGCGGCTGCGGCTCACCGACCGGCCGGGCGCGCTGGCGACGCTGCTGGGCGTGCTGTCGGCGGTGGACGCCAATGTGCTCGACATCAGCCATGTGCGGACCGACCCGCGGCTCGAACTCACCGAGGCCGAGGTCGAACTCCACCTGGAGACCAAGGGCCCCGAGCACTGCGCGTCGGTCGGTACGGCCCTGGAGAGCGCCGGCTACACGGTGATCTCCTGAGGCACGGTGATCTCCCGAGACACGGCGTGCGCCGCCGTGCGGAGGGCCCCCGGCCGGGGAATTCCCCGTTCCGGGCCAAGGCGAGCGCGTGCCGCGGACATCGGGGAGCAATGAATTCCGCATTGTTCGCCGCGCGTTTTATTCTTTCGATTCCGTAGAACATCGATGGTACCGTCGAGTTCATGATTTCCTTACGGCGATCGGTCGATCGCGGTATGGTCCGTGACATTGCCCCGCTCTGTTTCGCGGATCTGGTCGTCGGAGCGTCTTTCGGCGCTATCGCCGTGTCCGGCGGTCTGCCCGCCTGGGTGCCGATCGTCATGTCGCTGCTGGTCTTCGCGGGCGGCGCGCAGTTCGCCGCGCTCGGGGTGGTTCTCGCCGGAGGCAGTCCGTTCTCCGCGGTGCTGACCGGGCTGGTGCTCAACGCCCGTCTGCTGCCCTTCGGTTTCGCCGTCGCCGATGTGCTCGGCGGGCGCTGGCGCGGGCGGCTGGCGGGCGCGCATCTGATGGTGGACGAGTCGGTCGCCTTCGCGCTGCGGGAGAGCGATCCGGAACGCCGCCGCCGGGTCTACTGGATCTGCGGAGCCGCCCTCTTCGTGTCCTGGAACGCCGCCGTGGTGCTCGGCGCGCTCGCCGGGGGAGCGCTGGGCGACACGGACACGTTCGGGCTCGACGCGGCCTTCCCCGCCGTGCTGCTGGCCCTGACGCTGCCCTCGCTCGCCCAGGGCGGCACCCGCGGTGCCGCTCTCGTGGGCGCCGCGGTCGCGGTCGCGGCGACGCCGTTCCTGCCCGCCGGGCTGCCCGTACTGCTCGCCCTGGTCGGCCTCGTGGTCGCGGTCCGGGCGCCGGCGGCCGGACCGGTACCGGAGCCGGTCACCGCCGACGGGCCCGAAGCGGGGGCCGGGTCCGCCCCCGAGAACGGGCCCGATGTCAGCGCCGTCGCGGCGACCGACTCGCTCGGGGAGACCCGCTGATGCCCCTGATGGCGATCCTCCTCATGGCCGCCGGCACCTACGCCTTCCGGCTGGCCGGCCCGGCCCTGCGCGACCGGCTGCGGGTGCCCGACCGGCTGAACCGGATGCTGTCCGTCGCGGCGGTCGTGCTGCTCAGCGCGCTGGTGGCCACCGCCGCCCTCACCGAAGGGCATGGCTTCGCCGGCTGGGCCCGGCCGTCCGGTGTGCTGGTCGGCGGTGTGCTCGCGGCCCGGCGGGTGCCGTTCCCCGTGGTGATCGTCGCGGCCGCCGGGTCCACGGCGCTGCTGCGGTGGTGCGGGGTGAGCTGAGCGTCGCCGGGAATGGGCACTCTGTCCTCGCGGTGCCGTCAATTCCGGATCGCGGCCCGCGCGGGTTTCCCGGCGGAATGGTTTCCGTGCCGAAATACGGCGGAATTACGGCCTCCCCCCGACCGGAGCCGCAGCCCTTTCGTATTCCCGGTGCGGACGCCGCAATTCGGCCGGAAGCGTGTCAGCCGGCCTGTGGCGCCAGCCGCTCCGGCGGGTCGTCCGGATACCAGGTCCGCGTGCTGAATCGGGCGGCGATCATCACGGCCGACGCCGCCAGCACCGCCAGACCGGTGACCAGCCAGGGCGTCCCCGGCTCACGTCCCGAGGAAAGCGCCGCGCCGATCTGGGGGGCGGCGATGAAGCCGACGTTGACCCCCGCCGAGTACAGGCTGATGTTCCGATTGACGACGGAAGGGGCGGAGAGATGGCTGACGTAGCTGAGCAGGCTGGGGAAGACGACCATCTCCCCGGCCGTCCACACCAGGGTCGCCACGGGCAGCAGCAGACGGTTGTCCGAGACGCCCATGAGCGCGAAGCCCGTACCGGCCAGACCGAAGCCGATCAGCAGGGACCGCGCGTGCGACACGTCCGCCATCGCCTTGTTCAGCGGCACCTCGAACAGCACGATCGCCGCCGCGTTGACCACGAACACCAGACTCGCCCAGTACGCGGGCAGGCCGAGTCCTTCCACGACGTAGGCGCTCAGCAGCACCGGCGGCAGGGCGTACACCACGTGCACGGGGACGGCCAGGGAGAAGATCGTCCAGAACCGGGTCCAGCCGTGGGCCGACGCCGGAGCGGGACGTACGGCGGGGGCGCCGTCCGAGGGCGCGGGCACGGCGTCCGGTGCGGACAGGCCGGACGGGGAGCGGGCCCGCAGAAAGGCCGTCGCGCCCAGCACCATGGCGGCGTTCACATAGAACAGGGCCGCCGGCGCCACGAGGAAGAGCAAGCCGCCGACCGTCGGGCCCAGACCCATGCCCAGATTGATCGCCAGCCGGTTGCAGGAGAAGGCGATCTTCCGCTCGTCGGGCCGTGAACTCGCGACGACCTGGGCGTAGGTCGCAGGAGTGCAGATCTCGTACGCCATGCCCCAGACCAGGGTCGCCGTCACCAGCGGTGTCACACCCGACAGCAGGGGAGTCACGCACAGCACCACCGCGTAGACCAGTGAGCCCGCCTGTATCACCTGGGTGGGGCGCACCCGGCCCAGGAACACGCTCGCCGACAGATCGGCGAGCAGCGCTCCCAGGCCGAACGCGCCCACGATCAGACCCACTTGCGCACCACCGTAGTGGCGCTGGCCCAGCAGATAGGCGGCCAGGAAGGGGAAGGCCATGGTGCCCGACCGGAACAGCAGGGTGGTGACGAACAGTGTCCGGAGGTCGCGGTTGAGCCCCGTGACCGTACGGAACGTGCCGAGGATCATCCGCGCGCGACCTCGTACGGCGGTACGGCCGGGCGCCGGGTGGTACGCGGTCGGCGGCCCGGGCCCGTCATCGCGCCGAGGGGACGGTGCCCCGGTCCGCCGCTGCCTCGGCCGCCGTCCCGGTTTCGGCGGGATCCTCCGTCGACGGGTCCACGGTGAAGATCTGCTCGGTGCGGGTGGCGGCCGCCCTGTCGGCCTCGGCCCGGAAGGCCGTCCGGTCCTGCCGCTCCGGCTCCAGGGGCGTGAAGTACTCCAGCACTCCGTCCCGGGCGAGGTAGGAGGTCAGCGGCCGTGAACGGTCACCGACCTTGGCCGTCGTGTACAGCGCGACCTCGGCCGGCGTCAGGCCCTCGGGCGCGCGGACCTCGGTGACGGTGCCGGCGGGCGCCTTGAGGAAGGCGGTGGCCCCGATGCCGAGGGGGACGGACGGGAAGTCCGGCAGCCCGTCCAGCGTGCCGCGGTAGGAGGCGATGTGGATGTCGTAGGGGCTGTACCCGTAGACCCGGTCGATGAGGTCCATGATCCCGTCGCCGCCCGGCCGGGCCGCGACCTCGACCACGCTGAGCCGGTCCCCGTCGACCAGCACCTCGACATGGGCGAGACCGTGGTCGATCAGCAGGGCCGCGCAGGCGTCCAGCGCCACCTGGCGCAGGGCCGCGTTGTCGGAGTCGGCGCTGGGCACCATCTGCCCGCGCTCGGTGAAGTAGGGGGCGCCCGCCTTGGACTTGTCGGTCACGGCGAGCACGGCCCGCTGCCCCTCGTGGTTGGCCACCTCGACGGAGACCTCGTGGGTGGAGCTGACGTACTCCTCGGCCTGGTAGCGGTGGTCGGAGAAGTCGTAGAGCGGGGCGATCTCCAGCAGGCCCTCGCGGCAGTAGTCGTAGGCCGCGGGCAGTTCCTCCGGGCTGTTCACCATGACGGTGCCCACATTGCCCGCGAAGTCCCTGGGCTTGAGCACCAGGGGGAAGGTCAGTTCGGCGGCGGCCTTCTGGAGTTCGGGCAGCGTGCCGAACAGGCGGTGCCGGGCGCACGGGACACCGTGCTCCTCGAACGCCGCCTTCATCGTGTGCTTGTCCCTGACCCTGGCCAGGCACTCGTCGGACAGCGTGGGGAGGCCGTAGTGGCGGGCGACCGCGACGGAGACGTGCACGGTCATCTCGATGACGGGCACCACCGCGTCGGGCCGCAGCCCGGTCTCCTTCTCGAAGGCCTGGACGGCGGCGAGGGCTTCCTCCGCGTCGTAGTAGTCGGCCTTGAGCACATGGTCGAAGAACCGGTTGGCGCTCGCCGTCTCCGGGGACTCGCTCATCCCGATCACGGCGCCCGGATAGGTGCGCAGCGCCGAGACGATCGCCCGCTCCCGGAGAAGGATGTCGGCACCGAGCAGCAGCAGGTAGCGGTTGTCGTGGGACCTGGTTCGCTCACGCTGGAACATCTGCATCCTTTTTGTCGGCTGACGCGGTGTTTCCCATGAATTCCCGGACCCGCCGAGCCGCCCGCCCGCGCGGAAGAGGCCATGGCGAGGTCGCCCTCCGGGCCCGGACGGGCCGGACCCGGAGAAGCGGCGAGGCGGCCGGTTGGCTCAGTAGCGGTAGTGGTCCGGCTTGAACGGTCCCTCGACATCGACCCCGAGGTAGGCGGCCTGCTTGTCGGTGAGGACGGTGAGCTCGACGTCGAGGGCGTCCAGGTGCAGCCTGGCCACCTTCTCGTCCAGGTGCTTGGGCAGCGTGTAGACCTTGGCCTGGTACGCCTCGCCCTTGGTGTGCAGCTCGATCTGGGCGATCGTCTGGTTCGCGAAGGAGCACGACATCACGAAGCTGGGGTGGCCCGTGGCATTGCCCAGGTTGAGCAGCCGGCCCTCGCTCAGCACGATGATGGACTTGCCGTCGGGGAACACCCACTCGTGCACCTGCGGCTTGATCTCGATCTTCTTGATGCCGGGGACCTTGGCGAGACCGGCCATGTCGATCTCGTTGTCGAAGTGCCCGACGTTCCCGACGATCGCGTTGTGCTTCATCTTGGCCATGTGCTCGGCCATGATGATGTCCCGGTTGCCGGTGGTGGTGATGAAGATGTCACCGGAGGCGATCACGCTGTCCAGCGACTGGACCGACAGACCGTCCATCGCGGCCTGCAACGCGCAGATCGGGTCGATCTCCGTGACCACCACGCGCGCGCCCTGGCCGCGCAGCGATTCCACCGCGCCCTTTCCGACGTCGCCGTAACCGCAGATCACCGCGAGCTTGCCCGCGATCATGACGTCCGTGCCGCGGTTGATGCCGTCGACCAGGGAATGCCGGATGCCGTACTTGTTGTCGAACTTGCTCTTGGTCACCGAGTCGTTGACGTTGATACCGGTGAAGAGCAGGTTGCCCGCCTTGGCGAGCTGGTACAGCCGGTTGACGCCGTTGGTGGTCTCCTCGGTGACGCCGACGATGGACTTGGCCATCGCGGTGTACTTCGAGGGGGTCTCGACCAGCGAGCGGCGCAGCACGTCGAGGACGATCCTGTGCTCCTCCGAGTCGTCCTCGGTCGGCTGCGGCACCGCTCCGGCGGCCTCGTACTCCACCCCGAGGTGCACCAGCAGCGTCGCGTCACCGCCGTCGTCGACGATGGAGTGCGGGCCCGATCCGTCCGGCCAGGTCAGCAGCTGCTCCGCGCACCACCAGTACTCCTCCAGCGTCTCGCCCTTCCAGGCGAACACGGAGCTGCCCTTGGGGTTCTCGGCCGTGCCGTCCGGGCCCGCCACGACCGCGGCGGCGGCCTGGTCCTGGGTGGAGAAGATGTTGCAGCTCGCCCAGCGGACATCCGCGCCGAGCGCGACCAGGGTCTCGATGAGGACCGCCGTCTGCACGGTCATGTGCAGGGAGCCCGCGATCCTTTTGCCGGCCAGCGGCTGTTGCGGACCGAATTCCTCGCGCAGCGCCATGAGCCCGGGCATCTCGTGCTCAGCGAGCTCGATTTCCTTGCGTCCGGCTGCGGCGAGCGTGATGTCGGCGACCTTGAAGTCGCTCACTGAGCCCGCGCTGTCTGCGGTGAGGCTGACCGTCACGTTGGATCTCCTAGAATTCGCTGGGAGGGAGGAGCCGGGTGTCGGTGGAGCGTTGCACACCGGGCGGGCCCGTGGGCGTTCTCCCCGCCCACCCCTGCTGACGACATCCCCGTCAGGCGGTGCTTCTCCCGGCCAATCACGTTACACGTCAGGGGCGTTGCGAGCACACGACTCCACGGGATTCCGCCGCCTCCGTGCCGTGCCGTGTCGGGCCGACCGGACGGCCGGCCGCGGCGAATGACGGAAGCCCCGGCAAGCCCCCGCTCAGAGGTGCCCGAATTCGGCGAGCAGCTCGGCGAGACCGGCTCCGTTATTGATTTTGTCGCGAATCACGCCCTCTTTGGCGAGAAGCCGCCTTGTCTCCGCCACCACTTCCCCGGCCAGCGGGGGCGGTATGACACCGACCCCGTTCTCCTCCGCCACCACAATGTCGCCGGGGCGGATTATCTCGTCCCCTATCCGGACGGGGACATTCACCTGTACCGGACGGTCCGCGTCCGGCGCCGTCGGCGGGCAGCGGCGCGGCGCGGTGGCCCGGTACCAGATCGGGAAGTCCAGATCCCGCAGTTCGTCGACGTCGCGGACGGCGCCGTCGACCACCACGCCGGCGATCCCCGCCATCCGCGCCAGCGTCGCCATCACGCCGCCCCACATGGCCATCCGGGTGTTGCCGTAGCAGGCGAGCACGATGACGTCGCCCGGTCGCGCGGTCGGCAGCACCGGCAGGATGTCGACCAGGCCGTCCTCGGGCAGGTCGATGGTCAGCGCCGGGCCGATGACCCGGTGCTCCCGCTTGACGGAGAGGAAGCCGCCGATCGCGCCCACCTCCGGATGCGCGTCGGAGACCAGGCAGCTCGGGCTGTACTCCGGCAGCAGCACCTCGCGCAGCGCGTCGAGGCTCTCCGCGGGCGGCCGGACGAGGGTGTTGTAGACGGTCCGCACGGTGTGTCCCTTTCGGTTCCTGGTGTCCGCTTCCCTCGCGCCGTCGGTCGTGTCCGCCGCCGCGCTCACCGCGCGCCCCCCGGACCGGCCGCGTCCGCCAGCGCCCGCGCGAGCCTGCGCACGCCCTCGAAGATGTCGTCGTCGGGTACCCGGCTGAACGCCAGCCGCAGTGCGTTGCCGCCGCGGAAGTCCGGGTAGAACGCGCGGCCGGGTACGTAGGTGACCCCGTGGTCCAGCGCCTGCTTCTGCAGCGCCATGGTGTCCACGCCCTCGGGCGCGGTGATCCAGCTGAAGAAGCCGCCGTCCGGACGGGTGAACCCGGTGCCCGCCGGAAGGTGGGTGGCCAGGGCCTCCATCATCAGATCGCGCCGGCCGCGGTAGAAGGCCCTTGAGGCGGCGATGCCCTGGTCGAACCGTCCGGAGCGCCCGTAGTCCTCCAGCAGGAGCTGCGCCAGCGCGCTCGTGCACTGGTCGGTGTTCTGCTTCGCGCGCACCAGCTGGGCCACGAGCCGGCTCGGCGCCGCGATCCAGCCCATCCGGGTGCCCGGGGTGAACGTCTTGGAGAACGTGCCCAGTTGGGCCACCACGTCGGGGGCCAGCGACCACAGGCTCGGCCGGCGCTGTCCGTCGAAGCCCATCTCCCGGTAGGCCACGTCCTCGACGATCAGCATCCCGTACCGCCGCGCCAGCGCGACCAGCGCGTGCCGGCGCTCGACGGACAGCCGCAGGCCCGTCGGGTTCTGGTAGTCCGGGATGATGTAGAGCAGCTTGGGAGCAGGGCCCGGCGAACCGCTCAGCAGCCGCTCCAGCGCGGACACGTCCAGGCCGTCGGCGTCGACGGGTACGGCCTCGGTCCGTACCAGTGCCCGCTGGAAGCCCACGAGCGCGCCGAAGAACGTCGGCCCCTCCACCACGACCCGGTCGCCCGGGTCGAGGAGGCACTTGATGATCAGTCCCAGGCCCTCCATGCCGCCGCTGGTGACGATCAGTTCGTCGTCCCCCGGCCGGTGGCCCTCGTGGGTGCCCAGCCAGCCGGCCAACCAGTCCCGGAGCCCGGGCAGGCCGGCCGTGGGCCCGTACTGGAGCGCGGCCGGGGAGACCACGACGCGCGAGAAGCTCTCCTCAAGGGCCCGCAGCGGGAAGGTGTCGGGGTGCGGGAAGCCGCCGGACAGCGCGATGGCCCCGCTGCCGCCCGACTGGTTGAGTATCGCCGTGATCTCGTCTCCGGTGTCCCCGGCCACGTGCCGGGCGAACACCTCGTCCCAGGGCCGGTTGCCGAGGTCAGCGGTCATCAGGGGTCGCTCCGTCCGTGGTGTCGTCGAGTATGTGGAGCCGTCTGCGGAAGTGGACGAGCGGCGGCCCCGATCCGTACCAGAGGCCGTCCACCTCGCCCACGTACAGGACGTGGTCGCCCGCGGTGTGCGACTGGCGCACGGTGCAGGCCAGATGGGCCAGGGCGCCCGCCAGCAGCGGAAGCGCGTTGCGCCATACGAAACGGACCAGGTCGGGCCGCTGGGCGCCGCCCGCGAAGTGCTCGGACAGCGGCAGTTGGTCCCCGCTGAGCACGGAGACGCCGTAGCGGCCGGTCTCGACGATCCGGCGGTGCGTGACGGTCCCCGCGGAGACCGAGACGAGCACCAGCGGCGGGCTGAGCGACACCGAGGTGAAGGCGTTGGCCGTCATGCCGTGCACATCGGCCTCCTCCGGCGTGCCCGTCGCGGTGGTGACCACCGTGACTCCGCTCGCGAACCGGCCGAGCGCCTGGCGCAGTTGTCCGGGGCCGACCTCGTCGGGGACATGGGTGGTGGTACTGCTGCCTACCGTCACTGGCATCCCTTCGTGGGGGCGCGGGGAGCGGCGCGCCGGTGGTCAACGGCCCTTGACGAAGGACAGGTCGTCCGGGTTGAACAGGTCGGGCTGCGTCCAGCCGTCGAGGTCGTACTCGGACAGGCACTGGTCCACGAAGCCCTTGAGGGCGTCCGCCTCGCCGGAGGCCTGGTGCGCCCACAGCGTCTGGAAGCGGACGGCCTCGTGGTCGCCGCCGTAGTTGCGCTCGTACAGCTCGTGCCGGCCGCCGAACTCGGTGCCGACCGCGTCCCAGAGCAGCTTGAGCAGCTTGACCCGGTCGATCGCCTGAATGCCGTTCGAGCCGCGCAGATACGTGTCGAGGTACGGGCGGATGTCCGGGTTCCGCCAGTCGCTGGCGTGCGAGTTGAGGTAGATCAGCCCGCTGCCCAGCGTCTGCTGGAGGATCTCCTTGATCCGCGGGTAGCCCACGCCCATGAAGGTGCGGTACGCCATGCCGTAGCGGATGTTCGGCTGCACGGCGTCGCCCACCCACGGCAGCGGCGACTTGGCCATCGCGTCGGACAGGCCCCAGAACAGGTCCCGCCAGTTGAGGATCTCGCCGATCTGCGCCTGCACACCGCGGAAGCCGGCCGTGCCGGTCATCTCCACGGCCTTCATCGCGCACCCGGCGATGAAGTCGAGCTTCACCGCGAGGCGGGCGCACCCGTGGAAGGTGAAGCGGTCCACGAAGCCCGAGCCGTTGGCGAAGGCGTTGGCCGCCTCCGCGCTGTACATGAAGACGCTCTCCCAGGGGATGAGCACCTTGTCCAGCACCATGATGGCGTCGTTCTCGTCCAGCCTGCTCGACAGCGGGTAGTCGAACGGGCTGCCCAGCACCGCGGCGGCCAGCTCGTAGGACGTGCGGCAGAAGAGCTTCAGCCCGGGGGCGTCCATCGGCACGGTGAACACCAGGCCGAAGCGCTTGTCCTTGAGCGGGAGCCCGTAGTGGGCCACGAAGTTGGCGTTGGTCAGCGCGGAGCCGGTGGCGACGACCTTCGCGCCGGAGACGATGAGACCGGCGTCGGTCTCCTTCTCGACGTGCACGCACACGTCCGCGCTCTCGTCGGCCGGCCGGTCCCGGTCGATCGGCGGGTGCACCAGGGCGTGGCTGTAGTACGGCATGCGTTCCTGCGCGTGCTTGTACCAGCGCAGCGCGTTCCCCTTGAACTCGCCGTAGAAGTCGGCGTTCGCGCCCAGGGTGCCGAGGAACGCGGCCTTGTAGTCGGGGGTCCGGCCCAGCCAGCCGTAGACCAGCCGCTGCCAGGCCACGATCGCGTCGCGCGAGGCGACCAGGTCGTCGGCGGACCTGGCGGTCTTGAAGAAGGGGTGGGTGAAGCCGCCGTTGCCGGTCTCGGTCGGCACGCGCAGAACGCCCTCCGCCTCCGGCGCGTGCATGGCGTCGTAGAGCCGGGCGACGGACCGCGCGCTGTTGCGGAAGGCGGGGTGGGTGGTGACGTCCTCGACGCGCTCCCCGTAGATGTAGACCTCGCGGCCGTCGCGCAGCGAGGCCAGATACTCGTCGCCGGTCATCGGCCGTACGTCGTTGTGGGTGCCGGAGTGCTGGGGTGTCCGCGTTGTCGTTGTCATGACTCTCCCTGGGTCTGGGCGGTCGGGAACACCCGGGCCGCGACGGGCGCGGCCGCAGGGGTCAGGCGCTTTGCAGGGCGTCGTCGGTCAGGGAGGTGACGGCGCCGGGCCCGCCGGTGACGGCACCGGCGATGTCATGGGCGCGGTCCACGATCGAGGGCAGGCCGAAGGTGAAGAAGAGGCTGCCGGCCGCCAGGTCGCCCAGCGCGTACAGCCTCGGCTCGGGCTTGCCCTTGACCACGAGCCGGCTGGTGGCCCGCTCGACCCGCAGCCCGCCGCGCGGATGGCGCTCGGCGAGTCCGGCCCCGGTCAGGGACGCGATCAGGGGGCGGGCCTTGCGCGGGATGCCCTGCGCGGAGGTGTTCACCGCGTTGACGAGGGTGTCCGCCTGGTAGGAGGGGCCGCCCCCAGCGGTGTGGACGACGAACCGGCCGTCGGCGGTCGGCGCGATGTGCCGGACACCGGAGACGATCTCCAGCTGTCCCGAGTCGACCAGTTCCAGCAGCGTGGCGGCCGAGGCCGGCGGCATCGGGCAGCACAGGCTCATCACCGTGCGGTAGTGGGTGGTCAGCAGACGGCTCTTCTCGCTCTCGGGCAGCAGGGGCCACACATCGGGACCGGTGGCCGGGACCGCCTGCTGGAGGATGCGCAGCGCCCGGCTGGGCGAGCCCACGGCGGCCAGGTGCCGGCGCAGGGACGTCACCGGATCGCCGTCCTGGAACGCGGCGATCTCCTCGGCCACCGAGCCCAGGTCCTCGCCCGCCGCCTCGAACTCCGCCCGCATGACGTCGACCAGGTCGTCGAGCGTCATCACGCGGCCCTCCGCGGCGGCCGCGCGGAACCGCTCCGGGGTGAAGTGCTGGAGCGTGTACGGACTCGCCTTCTGCCGCACGAGCGGGAGCACTCCGCTGCGCGACAGCATCCTGATGCCCCCGCGGTGGCCCCGCGCGGCGAGCGACACGACGACGTCGACCCCGGTCAGACCGCTGCCGATCACCCCGACCTCGTCGGAGGGGTCGATGGAGTCGAGCGAACGGGCCAGGGGATAGGGGTCGCTGATGAATCCGGGGGACCCGGACAGGGAGTAGAAGTCCTCGGGCGCGCCGCGGCCGACGCACAGCACCGCGCGGTCGACCGTGAACTGCCGTCCCCCGTCGGTGCCGAGGACGATCCGGCGGCCGGCCGGTGTCGCGCTCTTCACCCCCTCGCGGACCACGCGGACCCGCCAGCCGCGCTCCTGGAGGCGGACCAGCGCCTCCAGGGCCGACTGCTCCAGATAGCGCCCGAAGACGGCCCTCGGGACGAAGCGCATGCCGCTGAACGGGTCCTCGAAGTCCGCTTCCGAGCCGAAGGCCAGATCACGTTCGATCAGCCAGCGCCGGAAGTGCCCCTTGTCACCGAACCGTACGGACATGCCGTCCGGGGGGATGTTGACCCGGACGGTGGGTAAGTCGGACTGATACGGCCGGCCGCGCCACAGATGCGCGGCCGCTTCGAAGACGGTGACGCCTCCCGGCGCCGCGTCGGTCTCGGCCAGGGCGTCGAGCAGGCAGACGGCGGACGCTCCGCCCCCGACAACGCCTATCTCCATGGTGTGATGCGATTCATTGGAGCCCATGACTTGGCACGCCCCCTAGTTTTCGCGCCTCAGTCCGGCCGCAAGAGCAAAGAGAGAGATCAAACGCCCGGAATGGGTGGAGAGGAATGTCCGCGCCCTGTTCCGCATGCTTTCGAGGAGCCGGCTGCAACATGCCGGGCTGCGGATTCGCAATGGTTCGGCATCGGCGTATCTGCGCTCACAGGGCAGCGCTGATACGCCCCGTATCGAGCTGCCGATGTGAGACTACCCCGGATTTCCGACGACAGTCAACGAACATATGTCGGCGCCGGGTTTACGCAGGTCGTGGGCCGATGATCCGTATCGCACGGGATTGCACGGGCACGAACGAACTTTATGTCCGTTTGCTGAGCCTTCGTGTGCATGTATGCGAAGGATAGGTTTCAGGTTTATGAAACCTGCTGAGCTAGGGTTTTTACGGATGTGCGGTGTCGTTGATCTTAGGGGCCGTTGACGCCCGTGGATCGGTGTGGAAGATTGAAGGACGTATGCACCGTGAACCGCACGGGGGACGCTTTCGGGTTTCGCCGGAATGCCGGGTTCCGATTTTCCCCCCGTGGATGTCGTGAGGCGCAGCCGCTCTTCAGTGGTCCGGGAATCGATCGGGGTGCGATATGTCGGCGTGTGAAATTTCCCACTTCTTATTGATGGAACGGCCCGTTTTCCGGTGCCGTCGGCGCACGGGAAGGAATTCCCGATGACGGCCGGCATCGACCCGGCGGTCGGCATCCGGCACGTCCGCCATCTCATCGGGGGCAGGGCGGTCGACTCGGCGGACGCCGAGACGTTCGAGACGAGGAATCCGCACGACAACTCGGTGATCGGAACGGTGGCCCGGGGCACCGCGCTGGACGGCGAACGGGCCGTCGCGGTGGCGCGAAAGGCGTTCGACGAGGGCCCCTGGCCGAGGATGACACCGAAGGAACGGTGGAAGATCCTGCATGCCGTGGCCGACGCCGTGGACGCCCACCGGGACGAGCTGGCCGAGCTGGAGACGCTGGACAGCGGCAAGATCATCCGTCAGGCACGGCACGGCGAGGTGCCCCGGGTCGCCCACAACCTCAGGTTCTTCGCCGACTACGCGGCGATGGCCGCCAACGAGGCGTACCCGGACGGGCCGGTGCTCTCGTACACCCTGTACCCGCCCGCGGGCGTGGTCAGCGCGATCAGCCCGTGGAACGCGCCCCTGATGCTGGCCACCTGGAAGATCGCGCCGGCGCTGGCGTTCGGCAACACCGTGGTGCTCAAGCCCGCACCGCAGACACCGCTGACCGCGTCGCGCTTCGGTGAGCTGGCGCTGGCCGCGGGGCTGCCGGAAGGCGTGCTGAACGTCGTGCACGGCTTCGGCGGCGACGAGGTCGCGGGCCCGCTGACCTCCGATCCCCGGGTGGACCGCATCACCTTCACCGGCTCCAGCGCCACGGGGGCCAGGGTCATGGCGGCCGCGTCCGCCCATCTGACCCCGGTCTCGGCCGAGATGGGCGGGAAGTCGGCCACCCTCGTCTTCGACGACGCCGATCTGGACGTCGCCGTGCCCGAGGCGATCCGCGCGATCTTCGCGGGGAACGGGCAGGTCTGTCTGGCCGGTTCCCGGCTCTTCGTACAGCGCGGCATCCTCCCCGAGTTTCTGGAGAGATTCGTCGAGGAAACGAAAAAACTCGTCGTCGGCGACCCCAGGAACGACGAAACCTTCATGGGACCGCTGATCGAACAGCGGCATCTGGAAAAGGTGCACGGTTATGTCGAACTCGCCCGACAAGAGGGCGGAACGGTCATCACCGGAGGGTCGCGGCTGGTGGACGGCGATCTGGCCGACGGTTTCTACTACCCGCCGACGGTGATCACCGGACTGACCAATGAATCACGTACCGCGCAGGAGGAGATTTTCGGCCCGGTGGAGACGGTGATTCCGTTCGACACCGAGGAGGAGGCCCTGCGTCTGGCGAATTCCAGCCCTTACGGACTGGCCGGGATTCTGTTCACCACCGATCTCGACCGCGCCCATCGGCTGGCGCCGCTCTGGCGGGCCGGCACGCTGTGGATCAATTGCTTCTTCGAGCGCGATCTCCGGCTGCCCTTCGGCGGTCAGGGAATCAGCGGTATCGGGCGCGAAGGCGGGCAGTTCTCGCGTGATTTCTTCACCGAACCCCGGGCCGTGATGATCCGTGTCCGTTGACCGCCGGGTACGGCGGCTGCTGGAAGAGGACCCATTGAAACCCGAAGTCCTGAGTGACGCTGCCCACACTCTGACCGATGCCTATCGGACCGGAAGAACCGTCAGGTCGGTCATTGACGACGACAAGAATCTCACCCTGTCCCACGCCTATGAGATCCAGCGGGAACAGGTGCGCCACCGTGTCGCGGACGGCGACCGGCTCCGCGGCTTCAAGGTGGGCCTGGCGTCCGTTCCCGCGCAGCGGGAGTTCGACGTACGGGAACCGGTGCTCGGCCGGCTGACCGGCGGTATGTTCCACGCCGGGCAGCTGTCCCTGGACGCCGCCCGGCTGCACCAGCCGCGGATCGAACCGGCGCTGGCCTTCGTCCTCGGCGGGGCGCTCCGCGGCCCCGGCAGCACCGTGGCCGACGCCGCCCGGGCGGTGGAGTTCGTGCTGCCGGCCCTGGAGATCACCGACTCGCGGGTCGAGGAAGGGGCCCGCTCCGCGCCCGAACTGGTCGCCGACAACGCCGGTTGCGGCGGTGTCGTCCTCGGCACCACCCCGGTGGCCCTCGCGGGGACCGACCTCCGGCTGGCCGGCTTCGTGCTGTACCTCAACGGGGCCGTGGCCGCGACGGGCGCCGGCGGCATGGCGCTCGGCTCGCCGCTCAACGCGGTGGTCTGGGCGGCCAACGCCCTGGGCGCCGAGGGCTCCGCCCTCGAAGCCGGCCAGCTGGTGCTGGTCTCGTCCGTCACACCGTCGGTCCCGGTCGGGGCCGGCGACACGGTGAGCGCGACCGTGGCCGGGGTGGGGGCCGTGACCGCCGCGGTGGAGCGCTGAGGGCGCGCCGAACGCCTTCGGCGCGAGCCACCCGGTACGGGCACGGTCCGCTCACGGCCCGTACTGCCACCCGTACCGCCACCCGTACCGGCACGTCCCGTCCGTCCCGCACCCGTACTGCCACGTCCTGTCGTCCCGTCCCGGGCCCCCGGGCCCCGCACCCGCACCTTGCGCCCGTACCGGCGGCTCCCCCCGCCGGAGATCCGCCCTGCTCCCGCACACTCGCCCACGCCCGAAGGAGGCGGCCCGGCCATGACCGAGGCACTGGAAGTCCGATCCGGAGACGTCCGGCGCGCCGCCGAGATCCTGCTCGCGGCCGAGCGCTCGGTGACCGCGCGCGGACCCCTCACCGAGCACTGGCCCGACCTCGACCTGCCCACCGCGTACACCGTGCAGTACGAGGCGCTGCGTCAGCGGCTGGGCCGGGGCGAGACGCTGATCGGCGTCAAGCTCGGCCTGACCTCGCGGGCCAAGCAGATCCGGATGGGCATCGACGCGCCCTCGCTGGCCTGGCTCACCGACGCCATGGTGCTGCCCGCCGACGTACCGCTGCCGCGGGCACGGCTCATCCACCCCCGGGCCGAACCGGAGATCGTCTTCGTGCTCGGCGAGCGGCTGGCCGGCCCCGGGGTGACCGCGGCGACCGCGCTGCGCGCGGTGGACCGGGTCTACGGAGGCGTCGAGATCATCGACAGCCGCTATCACGACTTCAAATTCACCATGGAGGACGCGGTCGCGGACAACAGCTCCTCCGGGCTGTTCGTGCTCGGCCCGGTCGGCAGGTCGCCGGACGGCATGGACCTGCTGCACGAGGCGTGCCTGCTGGAGGTCGACGGACGGATCGTCGACTCCGCGACCGGCGCGGCCGTGCTGGGCCATCCGGCCGAGGCCCTGGCCTTCGCGGCCAACAGCCTGGGCGAGCGCGGCCTGGCGATCGAACCCGGCGCGGTCGTGCTGACCGGCGGCATGACCGACGCGGTCCACGTCCGGCCGGGCGCCCGGGTCGCGGCGCACTTCTCCACCCTCGGATCCCTCACCATCGCAGGAGGCTGAGAATGCCGTTCATCGACGTGTCCCTCGGCACGGGACGGACTCCCGAACAGATCCGCCGGCTCATCCACGAACTCACCGAGGCCGCGCAGCGCGCCGTGGGCGCCCCGCTGGCCAACATCCGCGTGGTCGTCCGCGAGATCCCGCCGACCCACTGGGCGGCCGGCGACGTGACCATCGCGGAGCGCGGCGCCGGAACGCCCCCGGCCCCCTGAGCGGCCCCCTGAGCGCAGGTCCCGCCGGCCGCCGCCGGCACCCGAGTTGACCGACGGCACCGCGCGTGCCGTCCGAGGAGGGGACAGACCATGACCGACGACGACCTCTACCGCCACGAGATCGCCCATCTGGCCCGCGTGGAACTGCACACACCGAATCCGGACGGCACGCTCTGGTTCTTCAAGGACCTGCTGGGCATGTACGAGACCCACAGGGAGGGCCAGTCCGTCTATCTGCGCGGCTACGAGGACCCGTACCAGTGGAGCCTCAAGATCACCGAGGGCCCCGAGCCCAGAATGGACCACGCCGCGCTGCGCACGTCCTCGCCCGAGGCGCTGGAGCGCCGGATCAAGTCGCTGCGCGACGGCAACCAGGGCGGCCAGTGGTCCGACGGCGACTTCGGCTACGGCAAGACCTACGAGTTCGAGTCGCCCGACGGCCACAATCTGCATCTGCTCTGGGAGGTCGAGAAGTACAAGGCCCCGCCCGAACTCCAGAGCAAGATCCTCAGCCGGGCCTCGAAGAAGCCGCTGCACGGACTGCCGATCAAGCGGATCGACCACCTCAATCTGCTGGCCAACGAGGTGTCGCCGGTCCGGCAGGTCTTCGAGCGCCACCTCGGCCTCCGGACCCGTGAACGGGTGGTCGACGGCGACGTCGAGACCGGCGTCTGGCTGAGCAGCAGCCTGCTCAGCCATGACGTCGCCGTCATGCGGGACGCCCGCGGCGCGCGCGGCCGGCTGCACCACGTCGCCTTCTACTACGGCGTGCAGCAGCACACCAGCGACGCCGCCGAGATGTTCCGGGACTACGACATCACCATCGAGGCCGGGCCGGACCGGCACGGCATCACGCAGAGCTCGTTCCTCTACGTGTTCGAACCCGGCGGCAACCGGATCGAGCTCTTCGGCGACCCCGGATTCCTGGTGCTCGAACCGGACTTCGAGATGCGGACCTGGACGATGGCCGACATCGACACGGGCACCGCCATCGGCGGCACCAACCTGCCCACCGAGACCTACTTCGTCTACGGCACGCCGCCGGTCGGCCCCGGCCCCGACATCCTCCGCGGATCCCGCTGACCCGTGCGGCGGTCGGCGCGAGGCCCGTCCCCGCCCGGGGCCGTGCGGCGGCCAGGACCGGACCACCGTCCCGCACCGACCTGTTGAGGAGGCCCCTGCCGATGAGACGGATTCCCGTACCGTCCCGTCGCCGCCGTACCGCGCTCGCCGCGGGCGGCCCGCCCGCGGTGCTGACCGCGCTGCTGCTGGTGGCGCTGGTCAGCGGACTGACGCTCGGCCGGGGGCCCGACCGGCTGCTGGCGGTGGCCGTCGCCTCGGCGGGGGCGGCGCGGACGGCGCTGCGCCGCCGTTGGCGGGCGTCCCACCGGCGGCCGTCGGCCCCGCCCGTCCGCGGCGGTCGGGGTGCCTGACGCGACGCCGTACCCCGGGGCCACCCGGCCGCCGCGCGGCCTCCACCCGGGCCGGGCGCGTCCGGTCGCGTCCCGGGCGGCGGCGCTCGCCGGGCTCTGCGGTCCGGCGTTCGTCGTCGCCGTGGCCTACGTGGACCCCGGCAACTTCGCCACCAACATGACCGCCGGCGCCCGCCACGGCTGTCTGCTGCTGTGGGTCATCGCGGCGGCGAACGTCCTGGCCATGTTCGTGCAGTACCTCTCGGCCAAGGCCGGACTCGCCACCGGCCGCAACCTGGCCGAGCTGTGCCGGGAGCGGTGTCCGCGGTGGATGAGCCGGGGGCTGTGGTTCCAGGCCGAGTTGGTGGCCATGGCCACCGACCTCGCCGAGTTCGTCGGCGGCGCCCTCGCGCTCAACCTGCTGTTCGGCCTGCCGATGCTGCCGGCCGCGCTGCTCACCGCGGTGGTCGGGATGGGCGTGCTGACGCTGGCCCAGCGCGGCAGACGCCGCTTCGAGAGCGCCGTCGTCGCCATGCTCGCCGTGGTGTTCGCCGGCTTCTGCTACCAGACCTTCCGCGCGGGCGCCCCGGCCGGGCTGGCGGGCGGTTTCGTACCGCGGCTCGACGGGACCGACAGCACCCTGCTCGCGGCCGGCATCGTGGGCGCGACCGTGATGCCGCACGTCATCTATCTGCACTCCTCGCTCACCCAGCGGCACCGCCCGGCCGACGCCCGCCAGCGGCGTACCGCGCTGCGGGCGACCCGGCTCGACATCGGCGTGGCGCTCGGCCTGGCCGGGGTCGTCAACATGACCATGCTGGTGGTGGCCGCCGTCGCCTTCGGCGGGCAGGACATGACGACCGGCAGCCTCCCGGCCATGCACGCCCACCTCGGGGCCGCGCTCGGCTCTTCCGCGGCCCTGGCGTTCGCCCTCGCGCTGCTGGCGGCGGGCCTGGCGTCCTCCAGCGTCGGCACCTACGCGGGCCAGGTCGTCATGGCGGGCTTTCTGCGCCGTCAGGTCCCGCTCCTCGTACGCCGCCTGGTCACCGTCCTGCCCGCGCTGGGGCTGCTGGCCGCCGGTGTCGATCCCACGCAGGCGCTCGTACTCAGCCAGGTCGCACTCTCGTTCGGCATCCCCTTCGCGCTCGTGCCGCTCATCGCGTTCACCGCCCGCCGCGACATCATGGGGGACCTGGTGAACCGCCGCGCGACCACCGTCCTGGGCATCGCCGTGGTCGCGGCCGTCATAGGCTTCAACGGCGTGCTGCTCATCGAGCCGCTGACCGGCTGAGTGGGCCGGCGCGCGTGCTCCGCGGGGGCCGTTCGGTTTATTCGGTTGACGCGATATATCGCGTCTGGCATCCTCGCGTCGTATCGCGTAGGCGCGCCCTCCGTACGGCCACGGCGGCGCGCCCGTCGACCGCCGGCCGATGAGTTTCGGCCGGGACACCGGTCCTAGGCATCAGCCGTAACCGCGTGACGGACGTCAGCACAGCACATGAGCACAGCAACGGACGGGAGCGAAGACAATGCCGGGCGCCATCTACGCCGAAGGTCTCGTGAAGACCTTCGGCGACGTCAGGGCACTGGGGGGAGTGGATCTGGACGTGCCGGAGGGCACCGTTCTCGGACTGCTCGGGCCCAACGGCGCGGGAAAGACCACCGCCGTCCGTGTCCTGACCACCCTGCTCCAACCCGACAGCGGCAAAGCCGTCGTCGCGGGGATCGACGTCATCAAGCACCCCAACGAGGTCCGGCGGCACATCGGCCTGTCCGGGCAGTTCGCGGCGGTGGACGAGTATCTGACCGGCCGCGAGAACCTGACGATGGTCGCCCAGCTCTACCAGCTGAGCCCCAAGAGGGCCCGGGCGCGCGCCGACGAACTGCTGGAGCGGTTCCACCTCACCGACGCCGCCAACCGCGTCTCCAAGACCTACTCCGGCGGTATGCGCCGCCGGCTGGACCTGGCCGCCGCCCTCGTGGTCAGCCCGCCGGTGATGTTCATGGACGAGCCCACCACCGGGCTCGACCCGCGCAACCGCCAGCAGTTGTGGGAGGTGATCCAGGAACTGGTCGCCGGCGGCACCACCTTGCTGCTCACCACCCAGTACCTGGAGGAGGCCGACCACCTCGCGCACGACATCTGCGTCATCGACCGCGGCCTGGTGATCGCCCGCGGCACCTCCGACCAGCTCAAGGCGCAGACCGGCGGCGAGCGCGTCGAGGTCGTGGTCCACGAGCGGGACCGGATCGAGGACGCCGCCCGGGTGCTGGCCCGCTACGGCAAGAGCGACGCCAAGGTCGAGCAGCACACCCGCAAGATCACCGTCCCCGTGGTCGGCGGTGCCAAGCTGCTCGCCGAGGTCATCCGCGACCTGGACGGCGACGGCATCGAGATCGACGACATCGGGCTGCGCCGCCCCACCCTCGACGACGTGTTCATCTCGCTCACCGGCCACGCGGCCGAGGAGGCCGAGAGCACCGAGGGCACCGACGCGGCAGCCGGCCCGGGCAAGAAGGAGGCCGCCAAGTGAGCGCCGTGACCGACGTCCCCGGGGGCACCCTCGCCCCGACCCCGCGCGGCGGGCTGCTCCAGTCCGCCCACGACTCGCTCGTGGTCGCCAAGCGCAATCTGCTGCGGATGATGCGCATCCCCGAGGTCGTGATCTTCGGGCTGATCCAGCCGATCATGTTCGTGGTGCTCTTCAGCTATGTCTTCGGCGGGTCCGTCAACGTCGGCGGCACCTCCGACGCGGCCGCGTACCGCGAGTTCCTGATGGCGGGCATCTTCGCGCAGACCGTCACCTTCGCCACCGCGGGCGCCGGCGCGGGCATCGCCGACGACATGCACAAGGGTCTGATCGACCGGTTCCGTTCGCTGCCGATGTCGCGCGGCGCGGTGCTCACCGGCCGTACCCTGGCCGACCTGGTGCAGACCGTGCTGACCCTGGTCGTGCTGACCGGCGTCGGCCTGCTGGTCGGCTGGCGGATCCACCACGGCATCGCGAAGATGTTCGCCGCCTTCGCGCTGCTGCTCCTGCTGGGGTACGCGTTCTCCTGGATCGGCGCGCTGATCGGTCTGTCGGTGCGCACCCCGGAGGCGGCCACCTCCGGCGGCCTGATCTGGCTCTTCCCGGTGACCTTCGTCTCCAACGCCTTCGTCAACCCGGCCGGGATGACGCCCTGGCTGCGGCACGTCGCCGAGTGGAACCCGTTCAGCGCCACCGTTCAGGCGGCCCGTACGCTCTTCGGCAACCCCGGCGTCGTCCACTCCAGCGCCTGGCCGATGCAGCACCCGGTGTGGGCGTCCCTGATCTGGTCGGTGATCATCGTCGCGGTCTTCCGCACGCTCGCGGTCCGCAAGTACCGCTCGGCGACCGTGTAGCCGTACCGCGGCTGCGTGCCCACGGCAGAAGGGAGCCCCGGCCGTTCCGACGGCCGGGGCTCCCTTGTCGTTGTGGCGGGCACTCAGCCCTGGTACGGCTTCACATCGAGGACGCGCACCGACGCGATCTTCCCGTTCGGCAGCTCGTACGTGGCGTCGTCACCGGTCTTCTTGCCGGTCACGCCCCGGCCGAGCGGCGACTGCGGAGAGTACGTCTCCAGATCGTCGGCCACGCCCTCGCGCGAGCCGAGCAGGAAGGTCACCGTGTCGTCCGGGTCGCCGTCGAAGGCGATCGTGACCACCATGCCCGGTGCCACCACACCGTCGTCCGCCGGGGCCTCACCTACCTTGGCGGTCTCCAGGATCTGGTTGAGCTGCCGGATGCGCAGCTCCAGCTTGCCCTGGTCCTCGCGCGCCGCGTGGTAGCCGGCGTTCTCCTTGAGATCGCCTTCCTGGCGGGCTTCCTCGATCTTTGCGACGATCTCGGCGCGCGCCGGACCAGACAGATGCTCCAGCTCGGCCTTGAGCTGGTCGTACGCCGCCTGGGTCAGCCAGGTGACGTTGTCGCTGGTCTGGGTCACAGGTGCTCCTCGTCGGTACTGTGTCGTGCCGTGTGCCTGTCCGGCGGACTCCCCGCGGACGGTGCCGCCGCGTGCGCGGCAGCCGGACGTCCCCGCGGCCGGTACGGGCGTGGGCCCGATGAACAATTGCATTGCCACCGGCTGCCGGGACGAAACCACGAGCCTAACAATTACTGGTCGTGGAAGGGAGCGAGTAAGCGCCGGGAGGGGGAGCGAGAGCTCCGGGCCGCGGTGGTCAGCCGCGCGACACGGCCTGGCAGCCGAGCAGTTCGCCGGTCGAGCCGCGGGCGGTGGTGCGCAGCGTCACCACGGTGTCGACCTGCCGGGCGTGCCGGTCGATGCGCACGTCCTTGCGGCCGACCTCGTTGTGGTCCTCGTCCACCGAGCGCACGGTGCACACCGCGACGGTGCCGGCGCCCTTGTGGACCTCCAGATGGATCTCCAGGGACTGGTCGGAGACGGCCTTGAAGGCGACAACCTGGGCACTGATCCTGTCACCCGTGAGGGAGTGCCAGCCGTACCAGCCGACGCCCAGAACGGTCAACGCACCCAGTACGATGGCGGCGATCTTCAGTTTGCGGTCGGCGCGGGCGTCGGCATCCGCCGTGAAGCGGCGGTCTCCCGGTCCGTAACGGCCGTCGGGCGGGGAGTTCGGCGGGCCTGAGTGCACGGCCGTCATGATCGTTCCTCCCGTTCGGGGACCGCGGAATTATTTCGCCCCCTCACTCGGTCACTATAGGAGGCGCCCTCCCGGCCGATGGAGGGGGTCGGACACCCGAAGACCTTGAGGACCCAGCCTTGACTGAGCAGCTTCGACTCATGGCCGTTCACGCCCACCCCGACGACGAGTCGAGCAAGGGCGCGGCCACTATGGCCAAGTACGTGTCCGAGGGGGTGGACGTACTGGTGGCGACCTGCACCGGAGGCGAGCGCGGCTCGGTGCTCAACCCCAAACTCCAGGGCGACCCCTATATCGAGGAACACATCCACGAGGTGCGGGCCAAGGAGATGGACGAGGCCCGCCAGATCCTCGGCGTCCGCCAGTCCTGGCTGGGCTTCGTCGACTCCGGGCTGCCCGAGGGCGATCCGCTGCCGCCGCTGCCCGAGGGCTGCTTCGCCCTCCAGGACGTGGAGTTCGCGGCGGGCGCGCTGGTGAAACTCATCCGCGAGTTCCGCCCGCACGTGATCACCACGTACGACGAGAACGGCGGCTATCCGCACCCCGACCACATCATGACCCACAAGATCTCGGTGCTGGCGTTCGACGCCGCCGGTGACCCCGAGCGCTTCCCGGAGGCCGGGGAGCCGTGGACCCCGCTGAAGCTCTACTACAACCAGGGCTTCAACAAGCAGCGCACGCTCACCCTGCACGAGGCGCTGCTCGCCCGCGGCCTGGAGTCGCCGTACGAGGACTGGCTCAAGCGGTGGGACGAGTTCGCCCGGCCCGAGCGGAATCTGTCCACGCATGTGCCGTGCGGGGACTTCTTCGAGATCCGCGACAAGGCGCTGCTCGCCCACGCCACCCAGATCGACCCCGACGGGGGCTGGTTCCGGGTGCCGATGGATGTCCAGCGGGAGGTCTGGCCGACCGAGGACTACGAGCTGGCGCAGTCACGGGTGGACGTCTCGCTGCCTGAGGACGACCTCTTTGCGGGCATCAGGGAGGGCTGAGCGACAATGGGGGCGTGAATCACTCCCATGCTCTCAGTCAGCTCGTCCCGCTCGCAGCCGAGCTGGACGAGAACAAGGTGACGCCGGGGCTCCTCGGATTCGTGATCTTCGCTGCCATCGCCCTCGGGCTGTGGGCGCTCATGAAGAACATGGGCAAGCAGATGAAGAAGATCGACTTCGAGGAGGAGCCGCCGCCCGCGGCGGGCCGCCCGGAAAAGACGGCGCCCCACGCCTGACGCCTCCCCCTGACCGCCCCCGGCCGCCCCGGGGGCGGGCGCCCGCCTGCCCGGGTCCGGTCGTGAGGCGCCTGTCCGGGGCCGGCCGTGCCCGGTCTGCCGGTGCCCGCGCCTGGTCTGTCCGTGCCCGCGCCTGGCCGGGCCCCGGTCCCGGCTCGTCAGGACCGGGCGGGAAGGGGGACGGCCATGACCAGACGGGTCGAGCGGCCCGGGGTCATGCCCAGCCGCCACGCCTCCCAGGGGGCGCCCGGGACGATGGAGCCGCGGTCCAGCAGCAGCGCGTACGCCTCCGCGTACTCGCCCAGGTCCGGGTCGGCGCCCGGGTAGTCGTCGCCGAGCAGCCCGCGCAGCGCCTCCCGGGCCTGTTCCGCGCCGTCCGGCGCCTGCGCGTCCGGGGCCAGCAGCGGCAGGATCGTGGCCCGCAGGAAGACCGCCCAGTCCCGCCCGCGCCGGTCGCCGAGCCCGGCGAACAGCTCCGCGCCCTCCTCCAGCAGCGTCAGCGCCTCCAGCAGCCGACCGTTGCCCGCGTCTATCACCGCCAGCTCCACGCACGACCACGCCTCGCCGTGCTCCACCCCGATCCGCCGGAAGTCCTGCCGGGCGTCCTGGAGCAACTGCCGCGCGAACCCGCTGTTGCGCAGATTCCCGGTACGGGCCGCCCGCTGGTCGCGTGTCACCCGCGCGGAGTGGTGCCGGGCGCAGGCCAGCCCGTACACGTCCCGCATCCGCGAGAACATGCTCCGCGAGCGCTCCAGCGTCCGCAGCGCCGCGTCGATCTCGCCGCTCTCCTCCAGCGCGTGGCCGAGGTAGTACAGCGTCCACGCCTCGCCGCGGGCATCCTCCGTGCCGCGGTGCCGCTGCACCGCCTCGTCCAGGTCACGGGCCGCCTCCCGCGCCTCGCCGCGCAGCAGCCGGGCCCGGGCCAGTTGGGTCGCCGTCCAGGCGGTGCCGCGCGGATCGCGGGCCAGCGCGTACGACTGCCCGGCCGCGCGCAGCTCCGCCTCGCCCTCGGCCGCCCGGCCCAGCCGCAGATACACCTGGCCGAGCTGGAGATGCGCCCACGCCTCGCCCTGCACGCTCTCGTACTCGCGGTGCAGCGCCAGCGACTCCCGCAGCAGTTCGAGCGCCTGGTCGAGCCGGCCCAGGTCCCGCAGCACGGCGGCCAGCGCGTGCAGCGTCCACGCCCGGTCCTCCTCAAGGCCGGGCGCCGACTGGATCTCCAGGGCCTCGCGCAGCCTGCGCTCGGCGTCCCGCAGATTGC
This sequence comes from Streptomyces sp. NBC_00223, assembly GCF_036199905.1. Taxonomy (NCBI): domain Bacteria; kingdom Bacillati; phylum Actinomycetota; class Actinomycetes; order Kitasatosporales; family Streptomycetaceae; genus Streptomyces; species Streptomyces sp. NBC_00223. Next base: position 5,415,746 of record NZ_CP108109.1, read on the forward strand.
CCTGGTGGTGCAGCGTGATGCCGAGGCTGTCCAGCGCGCGGGCGGCGCCGGCCGGGTGGTGCGCCTCGAAGTACAGATCCACCACCGAGGTGAGCGTGGAGCGCGACTTGTCCAGCTCGCCGAGCTGCCGGGCCGCGATCCCGGTACGCCACTGCACCGAGCGGACCAGCACCGAGCGGTCCTCGTCGGACCCCGACCGCGCCCGCCCGGCCTGCCGTGCCTGGGCCATCTCGCTGATCTCGCCCAGCCGGTAGAGGTCACCGCGCAGCAGGCAGTAGTCGCACAGCGCGCCGAGCAGCGCCTGTACGGAGGCCGGGTCGACGCCCTCGGTCTCGCGCAGGGCGGCGGTGATGAAGCTGGACTCCTCGTCCAGCCAGCGCAGGGCCAGCTCCAGCGACGCGAAGCCGTACTGCCCGAAGCGTCCCGCCCGGGTCGAGGTCTTGCCCTCGACCAGCCGGACCACGGTGTTCGCCAGGTCCGCGTACGACCGGATCAGCCGCTCGTGCGCGGCCGCCCGCTCCGCCGGGTCCTCCTCGTCCAGCAGCCGTTCACGGGCGAAGCGGCGTACGAGGTCGTGCGGGCGGTAGCGGCTGCCGCGCACGTTGTCGACCAGGCCGGCGGTGGCCAGTTCGGCGAGCCTGCGGTTGGCCTCGGCCTCGTCCGTGGCCAGCAGCGCGGCCGCCGCAGCGGCGCCGAAGCTGGCCCGGCCGGCGAGCGCGAGCCGCCGCAGCAGCCTGCGGTTGGGCTCGGGCTGGTCGTGATAGCGCAGGGCCAGCACCCGGTCGACCGGGTCACGCAGGCCGAACACCTCGATGTCGGCGGCCAGTTGAGCGGCCCCCCGGTGGTCGGGCAGCGCGGCGCCGGCGATCCGCAGCGCCAGCGGCAGACCCGCGCACAGGACGCGCAGGCGCTCGGCCTCCTCCGGGCGCGGGGTCGCCGTCCCCGCCGCTTCGGCCACCTCGGCGAGCAGTTCGAAGGTGTCGTCGAGGTCGAGCGGCCCGACCTCCAGGGTGCGCGTCCACTCCTCGGGCAGCCCCAGGTCGAACGGCTCGCGGGCGGTGACCAGCACCAGGGACTCCGAGCGCTCGGGCACCAGGGCCCGTACCTGCTCCGCGTCCGTCGCGTCGTCCAGCACGATCACCACCGGGACGCCGGTCAGATGCTTCTGGTACTGGTCGCTCAGTCGGCGCAGATGCTGCTCCTGGCTCTGGCGCTCCTGCCGTTCACGGAAGAGGAGTTGGTCGCGGGGAGCGCCGAGCCGGTTGAGCAGGTGCAGCAGGCCGTCCCTGACCGGCAGCGGGGTCTGGCCGTCGTCCGCGCCGCGCAGGTCCACGACGCAGGCGCCGCGGAACTGGTCCCGCAGCTGCTGGGCGGCGCGCACCGCCAGCGCGGTGCGGCCGGCGCCGGCCGGTCCGTGCAGCAGCACCACGGTGGGGCGTACGCCCGGGGCCGCGCGGGACTGGTGCACCCATTGGGCGATCCGGGCGACGTGGCCTCGGCGGCCGGCGAACGGGCCCTCGGCGGCCGGGAGTTGGCCGAAGGACTGGTCGAGCACGGCGCGGGTGCGGGCCGCCGCGCTGCGGTCGGTGGACGCGCGGCGGGGCTGGGGGAGCGGCTTCTGCGGGGGCTTCGGGGTGGCGCGGTCGGCGTTGCGGGTGGCGGGGTCGGTCTGTTGGGCGCCGCGGTCGTTGCGCGTCGCGGGGTCGGTCTGCCGAGTCGAGCGGTCGGGGTCGCGTGTCGCGCGGTCGGTCTGCCGAGTCGCGCGGTCGGGCGCGGGTACGACTGCCCGCTGCTCGTCCACGAAGGGGCGTACGCCGCGCCTTTCCAGCGCCGACAGCCACAGCAGCCGGGCCTGTTCGGCGCCGCTCTGCCGTGCGCCGCCGCGTCCGCGCAGGGCGGCCGCGCCGAACGTCGCCGCACCCGCGGCGGCGCCGGTCACCAGCGCGGCGCCGCCGGACAGCCCGTGCCCGAGGTCCACTCCGAAGGCCACGACCGCGGCCACCCCCGCCACCAGGGCGGGCGCCCGCCCGGTCGAGGCGGGCGCATCCGTCTCCACGGCCCGGCGGTAGGCCGCGTACTCCTCCGGTACGGTGCCGACGATCTCGTCCAGCCGCTCCCTGGCCCGCGCGAGCAGTGCCTCGGCGTCCACCCCGGCGCGCTGCTCGGCCACGACGCGCGCCAGCAACTGTTCCACCTCGTCCCGGTCGGCCGCCCGCAACGCGACCCCTGACTTCGGCACATGCCCTCCCCGTGACGGCCGACAACCCATGGGACAAGGGGGATTCCCGTCGAGCCCCCCTCCCAACCCCCCCACCCCCCGCCGGCCGACCGCGCGCGGCCCGAGAAGCCCCGCCGCGACGCCGAGCAACCACGCTGCGGCTCGGCGGTACCGGATCCTTGCGGCAGGGCACCGCTGCGGCGGAAGGGCGTGCGGGTCCGCTCGGGGCGGTGCGGCAGCGGGCGGGGCGCGGCTTGCGACAGACGTGCCTTCCGCCGGGCCGGGCGCAGCCCGGAAAAACCCGCCGCGACGGCGAGCAGCCACACTCACGCGGACCGGCGGTGCCAATCCCGCCGATCCCCCGGCGCGGCACCGCCGGACACCGCCGTCCCGGCTGAGCGCCGCCGCGGCGGAAGGGCTTGCCCACAGCCGGGCGGGCGGTCGCGGGTGCCGGCGGGGCGGGGACAGTACGCTGAGAACGTCGTCGGTACGCGGAGCCAGGGAGGTACGTCATGAGTGCCGAGTTGGTCGCACCCGCGTGGATGCACGAGCGGATCACCGCCGAGCAGTACGACTCCTGGTCCGACGAACAGTGCGCGGGCATCGAAGTGATGGACGGAATGATCGTCGTGAGCCCGAGCGCGTCCAAGCGGCACAACCGGCTGGCCCGCGTTCTCGCGAACGCGCTGGACACCGCCGCGGGCCCCGAGTGGAACGCGGACACCGACTTCGACGTACGGCTCCAGGACGTGCCGCTCACCAACCGCCGCCCGGACGTCGTCGTCTACCGCGCGGACACGATCGATGTCTCGCCGACCCGGCCCGAGCATGTGCTGCTGGTGGTCGAGGTGGTCTCCCCCGGCTCGGAGACCACCGACCGGGTGGTGAAGGTGGAGCAGTACGCGCGGGCGGGCATCCCCTTCTACTGGCGGGTCGAGCAGACCGCCACGGCTGTCGCGCTCGTCTACACGTATGTCCTCGACGCGGCGAGCGGCCGTTACCGCGACGGCGAGGTCTTCACCAACGTCGTCAAGGCCGTGGCCCCCTTCCCGGTCGAGGTCGACCTCGGGACCGTCTGACCCGTCCGTGTCCCGGATGCCCGGCTCGCGTGGGCCGCTGTCCGGCTCCCGCGAAAAGCTTCTTTTCCCGGCCGTGTCGATTTTACCTGGCCGTCATTCTCCGTTCATGGGGAGGGCGGAAAAGGGACCTCGGGCTGAATGGAAAACGGAAGGACCGTACGATGCGTCCCTGAGCACGTCGACCGGTTCACCGGCGACGACTCCACAACAAGCCCTCTCGAAAGTCGCACTGCCCACAAAACCCGGGCTTGACAGTCGACATGGCCGACAGCTAATGTTTTGAATCCATTAATAGGCGCTGCGGCCTGGGGTCAGCGAGGCGAATCGCACGACATGGGGATAGCGAAGGAACCGATGAGAACAGCTCTACTGGTGGCCGCGTTCGACTCACAGCTCAAGTGGTGTGCTGGTATCTGCCGTGAACTCGAAGCCCGTGGGTTTTCCTGCCGAGTCGTAGTTCCGCAGATTCGGACGGCGCTTTCGGAGCAGCAGGTTCTCGACGCAGGCTTCGAATCCGTGGAGAACTTGAGCTGGGACGACGTGATCACCGCTTCGCTGGCTGCGGATATCGTCGTCACCGGCTTGTCCGGTCCTCTCACCAAGCGACTGAGCATCGAGTTGTCCCTCGCCGCCGAGGACATCGACGGACCTGGCCCGGTTGTGGTGTCGGGCTGGGTGGGCATCATCATCGAGAAGATCACCGCTGGTTATCTGGACCGGTGCGGCACCGATGTGGTCGCGGTGAATTCGGCGCACGACATAGCCCACTTTCGTGACAGCGCCGAAAAGTTGGGGCTGCCGGATCGTAATCTCATCCTGTCCGGCCTGCCGTTCATCTCCTCGACACCGAAGCCGGCAAAGGACGGGCCGATTCGCCGGGTATTGTTCGCCGACCAGCCGACAGTTCCATCGAGCCGAGTCGAGAGAACTTACGTCTACACCCAGCTGATCGAATACGCCCGCACTCATCCCGACCGGTCCGTCGTACTGAAACCCCGACACCGGCTCGGCGAGGACACCTTCCACCGAATGAAACACCATCCGGAAGATCTCCTCAAAGACGTCGAGTTTCCGGCGAACTTTTTGATCGACTACACGCCGATCGATGTAGCACTGCCGGATGTCGACCTGTTGATCACCATGTCCTCGACGGCCTGCCTCGAAGCGATCGATCAGGGTAGCCGGGTCGCGCTTGTTCTCGATCTCGGTGTGCATGAGCGCTATGGCAATCAGGTCCTCTTGCGCAGCGGCCTGCTGCGGACCTTCAAGCAGATCAGCGACGACCGGATAGGCACCCCCGAATCCAGCTGGCGGGACAGCTTCTTCCACGGCAACAAGCGCACTGGTATCGAGCTGATCGTCGACCGGGCCGAGGAACTGCTGGCGTCCGGGGAGCGCCCGTCGAGGGGGGTCTGGGCGTCGGACTATTTCCGCAGTGTCACCGAATTCCACCTCGCCACCAGCGGTGTCCAGAATCCGCGCCGGTCCGCGCTCGCCCGCCGGATGAACAAGCACGGCCGCGTCAAGGGCACCCTGAGCCATGTGTCGTACAACCTGCTGCCGCCGTTGGTGCGGCGGCCGCTCAAGCGGCGGGTCAAGGCACTCCGGCTGTTGTGAGCCGAGTCCTGGCCTCACCCTTTCCTTTCACGTCGGCGCAGACCGGCTACTCAATGAGCGCTCTCAGGTCGCCCACGACTGATCGGGTGACGGTCGTGGGCGCGAGGTCGCCGACCGGCTGCGGCGGCAGCCCGGCGGCGCGGGTCCCGGACTCCCGCGCGTTCTTCCTGGCCGGACAGGGCACGCCCGGGGCGATCGTGGACCACGGTCCCGCGGATCGGCGACTGGGTCTGAGCGCCCCGGCGCCGTTCATTTCCAGGTCGTCCGCAGGTCATCGCGTGTCCGGAAGCGTATGTGAGGTTCCTTTCATGGATGGTGACATGACGACCACCCCCGGCGCCCGGCCGGCCGAGGAAGCGCCGTTGGCCGCACTGGCGGGGCTGTTCGCGAGCGCGGCCGCCGAGCGGTATCTCGGCGAGGAGATCACTCAGGCCCACCACATGCTCCAGGCCGCGGCTCTCGCGGAGCGGTCGGGCGCGGCACCGGCGCTGGTGGCGGCGGCACTGCTGCACGACATCGGGCACGTCCTGCCCGGGGCGGGCGACGAGCGGCACAGCGATGACGGCGCGGCGCTGCTGGGGGAGTGGTTCGGCCCCGAGGTGACCGAGCCGGTGCGCCTGCACGTGGCCGCGAAGCGGTACCTGTGCGCGGTGGAACCCTCCTACCACGAGACCTTGTCGTCGGAGTCGCTGCGGACACTGGCCTACCAGGGCGGTCCGATGGGTCTGCCGGAGGTGCGGGCGTACGAGGCGGAGCCCTACGGCCGAGACGCTGTCGACGTCCGCCGCTGGGACGACCGTGCGAAGGATCCGCGAGCACGGGTACACGGGTTCGACCACTACCGGCCACTGCTTGCCGGCCTGGTCCGCCCGGGTGGGTCCACGGACTCGGTGCGGGCGTCGGCCGGCCTGTCGGCAGCCACCGATTCCGGCCGCCCCGATCAGCCGGGCGGGCGCGGCGCCCACCGACCGGCGGGCGAAGTTCCGCGGCTTTCTGAACGTGGAGGGGAATCGGTCCGACATCCGGTGTAGGTCCTCTGATCTGAGAGGATCTACAGGTGAGTGAAGCGGCTGATCCTCATGCCCCGGTCCGCGCGGGCATTCCGGATCATGGCAGGGTCCCGAAGTACTTCGCGGTGAAGGCGCACCTCGAAGATCTGCTCGACCGCCTCGGGGAGGGCGGACTGCTGCCGACGGAACGAGAGTTGGCGGCCCGGTTCGGCGTCGCGCGGGAGACCGTCCGGCAGGCGCTGCGGGAACTCCTCATCCAGGGTCGCGTACGCCGCAAGGGGCGCGGCACCGTGGTCGCCGGTCCCAAGCTCGTGCAGCCGCTGTCCACCGGCAGCTACACCGAGGGCGTGCGACGGCAGGGCCGGGTCCCGGGCCGGCACCTCATCGGCCTCGAACAGCTTTCCGCCGACCCCTTGCTCGCCGACGAGTTGCGCGTGGCCGCCGGCGCCCCGGTCTGGCACATGGAGAGGGTGCTGGTCGCCGACGACGAGCGGGTGGGACTGGAGAGCACGTACCTCTCCGTTGCCCGGTTCCCGCACCTGGCGGCGGACTTCGCCGCGGACACCTCGTTCTACGCCTTTCTGCGCGAGAAGATGGGGCTGGAGCCGGTCGTGGTGGACGAGCGCATCGAGACGGTGCTGGCCACCCCGCGCGAGGCCCTGCTGATCGGCACGCCGCCCGCGCTGCCCATGCTCCTGCTGCTCCGGTCCAGCAGTGACGCCGCGGGGGAGCCGCTGGAACGCGTCCGCTCCCTCTACCGGGGCGACCGGTTCAGCTTCACCGTCCACCTGGAACGCGGAACCTGAGTTCCCCCGAGCATCCCCACCTGGCACGACGGGTGGGTCCCCTCGCCTGCCGGGCCCCTCAGCATCGGTGCGCTGAACTCCTCATCTATATCTCAGAATGATAACGGGTCTAGTCCGAAATTGCAGAGCCGTTCATTGGGCGTTGCGCAGCGGGTCGAAGCCCGGTCATCTCCCGCGGCGAACGTCGTCGCCGTGAGAGTCACTGTCGTCGGAGCCGGGGTGCTGGGCACCATGCACGCCTGGCACGCCATCGAGCGCGGCCACGAGGTCGTCCATCTGGAACGTGAACGTGAGGCGCGCGGTGCCTCGGTCCGCAACTTCGGTCTGGTGTGGGTCGGCGGCCGGGCCGCCGGCGCGGAACTGGACACCGCCCTGCGGGCCCGGGAGCTGTGGGAGGAGATCGGCGCGCGGGTGCCCGGCGTCGGCTTCCGCGCCAACGGCTCGCTGACCGTCGTGCGCACCGCGGCCGAGCAGGCCGTGGCGCAGGACGTACTGGGACGGCCGGACGCCGCCGAGCGCGGCTACCGCTGGCTGTCCCCGGAGCGGACACGTGCCCTCAACCCGGCGTTGCGCGGTGAGCTGTCCGGCGCGCTGTACTGCGCGAAGGACGCCGCTGTCGAGTCCCGGGTCGCGCTCCCCGCGCTGCGCGCGCACCTGGCGGCGACCGGCCGCTACACCTTCGTCCCCGGGCGGGAGGTGCGCGAGGTCGGCCCCGAGCTGGTCCGCGACGACCACGGAGTCCGGTACCGCTGCGACAGCGTCGTGCTGACCACCGGGGCCTGGCTGAGCGGGCTGGTCAGGGAGCTGGCGCCGGCCCTGCAAGTACGCCGGGTACGGCTCCAGATGGCCCAGACCGACCCGCTGGACGAGCCGCTGACCACCTCGGTCGCCGACGCCGACAGCTTCCGCTACTACCCGGCCTACGAGGGGGGCCCGTTGGACGCGCTGCGCGAGGGCGCGCCGCAGCCGGCCACGGCCGCCGCCCACCGGATGCAGCTGCTGATGGTCCAGCGCCTCGACGGCGGCCTGACCATCGGCGACACCCACGAGTACGACGAGGCGTTCGCCTTCGATGTCACCGAGGACCCCTACGACCACCTGCGCGAGCGCGCCGCCGAGCTGCTGGGCCGGCCGCTGCCGCGCATCCGCCGCCGCTGGGCCGGGGTGTACGCGCAGTGCGCGGACACCACCCGGGTCGTCCACCGCGAGCAGGTGCTGGACGGGGTGTGGCTGGTCACCGGACCCGGTGGCCGCGGCATGACGTGCTCCCCGGCGATCGGCGAGGCGACCGCACAAGAGATCGGCTGGTGAACCACATGACGCACCCCGCCACCCCGCGGACCCCGGCCCCCAATCCCCCGGTCCTGGCCCCGGTGACCCTGGTCGTGCTCGACATGGCCGGGACCACCGTGGCCGACGACGGCCTGGTCGAGCGGGCCTTCTCCCGGGCCGCCGAGGAGCTCGGCGTCGAGCCCGGCACTCCCCTCCATGCGGAACACCTGGACTACGTACGCGCCACCATGGGCGAGTCGAAGATCACGGTCTTCCGGGCCCTGTTCGGGACCGAGGAACGCGCCGAGCGGGCCAACGCCGCCTTCGAGCGGGCCTACGCCGGCCTGGTCGACTCCGGCGCCTGTGCCCCGCTGCCCGGCGCCGAGGAGGCCATCGGGCGGCTGCGCGCCGAGGGCCGCAAGGTCGCGCTGACCACCGGCTTCTCCCGGACCACACAGGACGCCATTCTGAGCGCGCTCGGCTGGCAGGACATCGCCGACCTCACACTCTGCCCGGCCGACGCCGGCCGCGGCCGGCCCTACCCGGACATGGTGCTCACCGCCCTGCTGCGCACCGGGACCGAGTCGGTGCGGCAGATCGCGGTGGCCGGCGACACGGCGTACGACATGCTCAGCGGGGTACGGTCCGGCGCGGCGGTCGTGGCGGGCGTCACCACCGGCGCACACACGGCGCCGGAGCTGCGGGCGGCCGGCGCCACCCACGTCCTGCGGTCGGTGGCCGAACTCCCCGACCTGCTGGCGGGGGTGGCGCGATGAGCGCGCCGGGCAGGACGGACGGGACCACCGGGGCGACCGGGGCGAGCGGCATCCGCTTCGACCGGGTCAGCGTGGCGTACGGCGGCACGACCGTGCTCGACGCGCTCGACCTGACCGTCGAGCCCGGCGAGGTGATGGCGCTGCTCGGGCCGTCCGGCTCGGGCAAGACCACCGCGCTGCGCGCGGTGGCGGGGTTCGTCGCCCCGTCGGCCGGCCGGGTGCTGATCGGTGGGCGCGACGTCACCGGTCTGCCCCCGTACCTCCGCGGCATCGGCATGGTCGTGCAGCAGTACGCCCTCTTCCCGCACCTGCGGGTCGAGCAGAATGTGGCGTTCGGCCTCCGCGCGGGGCGCACGCCCCGCGCACAGATCCCGGCGCGGGTCGTGGACGCCCTGGAGATGACCGGCATGGCCGGTTACGCGCGGCGCTACCCGCGGGAGCTGTCCGGCGGCCAGCAGCAGCGGGTGGCCATCGCCCGCGCCCTGGCGATCCGGCCGGGCGTGCTGCTGCTCGACGAGCCGCTGTCCGCGCTCGACGCCCGGCTGCGCTCCGGGATGCTCGCCGAACTCGCCAGGCTGCACCGCGAGTTGCCGCACATGTCCATCCTCTACGTCACACACGACCAGATCGAGGCGCTGACGCTCGCCGACCGGATCGCCGTCCTGGACCAGGCCCGCCTCCAGGACTGCGGCACCCCGCACGACCTGTACCGCACTCCGCGGACCGCCTTCACGGCCGGTTTCGTCGGCAACGCCAATCTGCTGACCGTCCGCGCGCACGAGGACGGCGGGTTAAGGCTGGGCGACGCGGCGCTGCGGGTGGCACGGGACGCGTCCGGCCGGGCGCGTCCGGTGCCGGGGGCCGAGGCCACCGTGTGCGTACGTCCGCACCTGCTGAGGCTCGCCGGACCGTCCGGAAGGCCGGAAACGGCGGAAGGGGCGGGGGGCGCGGATCCGGCTCAGGGCTCGGACGCCGAGGTCAACGTCCTGCGGGGCACCGTCACCGGAGTGCAGTGGCGCGGCCACACCCACCGGCTGCTTGTCGACGCCCTCGGGCACGAACTACGCGCCGACGTGGGTGACTTGAGGCAGCCGCCGAAGGTCGGCGACGAGGTCGCGCTGGCCTTCGACGCCCAGGACGCGGTGCTGCTGCCCGGCGGGCTCGTGGCGGAGGCGGATCATGGCTAGCCCGGGAGGGCCGGCGGCTCCGGCCCCTGTGCGTGCCCCGGAGCAGCCGCCTCGGGCCACACCTGCCGAAGGCGACTCCCCGAGCCCCGGGCGCACGCGCCGCGCCCGTACGCCCGCGGTGCCGGGATGGGTGTGGGCGCTGCCGCCGGTCGGCGCGCTCGGGCTGGTGTTCCTCTATCCGCTGTTCCTCGTCGCCCGGCAGTCGGTCTCGCCGGACGGGGGCGGCCACCGGCTCACCCCGTACACCCGGGTGTTCCGGGAGGAGTCCTTCCGCAGGGCGCTGTGGAACACCGTGTGGATCGCGGTCACCTCGACCGCCGGCTGCCTGGCGCTCGGCTTCGTCCTGGCCCTGGTGATCGCCTTCGTGCCGTTTCCCGGCGGCCGGACACTGAGCCGCTTCATCGACATCTTCCTCGCCTTCCCGTCCTTCCTGATCACCCTGGCGCTGCTCTTCGTCTACGGCACGGTGGGCATGGCCAACGGCCTGTGGACGGACGTGACCGGCGCGGCGGACGGCCCCTTCACCTTCCTGCGGACCCCGTGGGGCGTCCTGCTCGCCGAGATCACCTACTTCACGCCCTTCGTCATGCGTCCGCTGCTGGCCGCGTTCTCCCAGGTGGACACGGCGCAACTGGAGGTGGCCTCCTCGCTGGGCGCGCGGGCGCCGCGGATCGTCCGACAGATCGTGCTGCCCGAGGCGATGCCCGCGCTGGCGGCCGGCGGCAGCCTGGTCCTCGTCCTGTGCCTGAACGAGTTCGGCATCGTCCTGTTCACCGGCGCCAAAGGCGTCACGACGCTCCCGATGCTCGTCTACAGCAAGGCGATCCTCGACGGCGACTACCCCGGGGCGTGCGTGGTCGCGATCGTCTCGGTGGCGCTGTCGGTGACGCTGTACACGCTCTACCGGGCCCTGTCGGGCCGCGCCGTGGGAGGTGCGCGCCGTGCTGGTGTCCAGTAGGTCCGGCCGGTGGACGGCCTGGACGGTGTTCTTCGTCCTCTTCCTGCCGCTGTTCGCGCTGCCGTTCCTGGTGATCGTGGCGGCGTCGTTCGCCACCCACTGGAGCGGCCCCTTCCCCTCGCACCCGACGCTCGCGCACTACCGGGACATCGGCCGCGGGGACTCGCCGCACGCCCTCACCACGAGCCTGCTGACCGCGCTCGCGGCGAGCCTGCTGGCCCTGCTGACGGGCGGGTGGGCCGCGCTGGCGGCCGAGCGGCTGCGCGGCGCCGCCCGACGCGTGCTCGACACGCTGTTCATGCTGCCGCTCGCGGTGCCCTCGGTGGTCGTCGGCCTCTCCCTGCTGGTGGCGTTCTCGAAGCCGCCGTTCCTGCTCAACGGGACGGCCCGGATCGTGATCCTCGCGCACACCGTGCTGGTCACGGCCTTCGCCTACCAGTCGGTCGGTGCGGCGCTCACCCGGCTCGACCCGGCGAACGAGCAGATCGCGGCGAGCCTGGGAGCGCGCCCGCTGTACGTGCTGTGGCGGATCCGGATCCCGCTGCTGCTGCCGTCGCTGACGGCGGCGGCCGGGCTGTGCTTCGCCCTGTCGATGGGCGAGTTGAGCGCCACGATCATGCTCTATCCCCCGGACTGGGCGCCGCTGCCCGTACAGATCTACGGCGCCACCAACAGAGGGTCGCTCTTCGAGGGCGCCGCGCTGGCGGTCGTCCTGATGACGGCGACGCTGGCCGTCCTGCTCGCGATGGCCCGGATCCGGACCCGGGCCGCCTACCGCTGACCGGCCCTTACCGCATCCGCTCCGTCCCGCTCACACCACCTCACCTCACCTCACCGGAACGCCCGGGCGAAGCCCCCGGGAACACGAAGGAGTACGTACTGCCATGCCCGAGCGCAACCGTTTCCTCATCACCTTCACCGCCGTCACGGGAGCCCTCACGCTGGGAGCCGCCCTCACCGCCTGCGGCTCCTCCTCCGCCGACACCGCCGACAGCGGCAAGCCCTCCACCGAGGTGACCGTCTACAGCGCGGACGGCCTGCACTCCGACGCCGGGGACGGCTTCTACGACAAGGTGTTCAAGGACTTCACCGCGAAGACCGGCATCAAGGTCAACTACGTCGAAGGCGGTTCGGGCGAGATGGTGCAGCGCCTGGTCCGCGAGAAGTCGAACACCAAGGCCGACCTGATCGTCACCCTGCCGCCCTTCATCCAGCAGGCGGACGGCAAGGGCCTGCTGACGGCGTACAAGCCGGCCGGCTCCGAGCAGGTCGCCGCGGCCGACAAGGACGCCACCGGGAAGTGGACGTCCGTCGTCAACAACTACCTCTGCTTCATCTACAACACCAAAGAACTCCCCGAGCCGCCCAAGACCTGGAACGATCTGCTCGCGGGGAAGTTCAAGAACAAGCTGCAGTACTCCACCCCCGGCATCGCGGGCGACGGAACCGCCGTGGTCGTCAAGGCGATGCACGACTTCGGCGGCCAGGGACCGGCCATGGACTATCTGAAGAAGCTCCAGGCCAACAATGTCGGCCCGTCCGCCTCCACCGGCCAGCTCGCCGCGAAGGTCGACAAGGGCGAACTCCTGGTCGCCAACGGCGACGTGCAGATGAACTTCGCCGACATGTCCTCCATGCCCCACCAGGGCATCTTCTTCCCCGCCGCCGACAGCGGCGGCAAGCCGACCACCTTCGCGCTGCCGTACGCCGCCGGCCTGGTCAAGGACGGCCCGCACCAGGACGCCGGCAAGAAGCTGCTCGACTTCCTGCTGACCAAGGACGTCCAGCAGGAGGTGTCCTCCGTCGGCGGCGGGTTCGCCGCCCGCACCGACGTCGCCGCGACCGACCCCAACGCGGTGGAGCTCCAGAAGATCATGTCGGGCGTGGACGTCTTCACCCCGGACTGGAAGGACATCGACACGAATCTGTCCCAGTACGTCGACGCCTGGAAGTCCGCGACCGGCAGCTGACCACACCGCGCCGCACCAGCCGGTACCAGGCCGGTGCGGATACGAGGGGACAAGGCCGTGCGGGCCAGGTGTCGCGTCACAGCAACACCCACCCGCACGGCTCTCTTCATGTCACGACAGAGCTGCGACCGCTTCCGCGCACCACGTCGTAAGCGCCCGCTGTCCATGTTCAGGGAGGAACTTCACCTCCCACCTTCACCCGGCCACGACGACAGTTTCCCGTCACGGAGAGCTGTTAGCCTTCGGCCCCCTGTCGGCGACAAGAAGGTGGAGTAGGACGTGTCCCTGTGACGCCCGGCGGCGGAATCCGCAGGTGGGAGCATGCGGCCATCGCGGCGGACATCGAACTGCGGATCGCCGAGGGGGTGTACGGCGCCGGTCGCAGGCTGCCCAGCGAGCAGGCGCTGGCCGACCAGTACGGGACGACCCGGACGAGAGTGCGCACCGCCCTGGCCGCGCTGGCCCGGCGCGGGGTGCTGGTGTCGCGGCCGAACTCGGGCTGGCTGGTCCAGGACGGGCAGCAGGCGCAGACCGTGGGGGAGATGCGCACCTTCTCGCGGTGGGCCGCCGAGCACGGGCGCGAGTTCGGCGGGCGGATCGTGCGCAGGGAGCGCGGCAACGCGACCCCGCGCGAGGCACGGCTGCTCGGTATCGGCCTGGGCGAGGACCTCCTGCGCACCACCCGGGTGCGCACCCTGGACGGCCGGGCGGTGATGGTCGAACGGTCGACCTGGGCGCCGTGGGTGGTGCCGTCGGTGGACGCGGTGCCCGATGACGTGCCGTCCCTCTTCGGGGAGTTGGACGCCGCCGGGGTGCGGGTGGTGCTGGGGGACCACCGGATCGAGGCGGTGGCGGCGTCCAGCGACGACGCCCGGCTGCTGGGCCTGCGCCGGTCGAGTCCGTTGCTCCAGGTGAGCCGGAGCTCGGCGACCCCGGACGGGCTGCTGGCCGAGATCGCGGTCGACCGCTATCTGGCCGACGTGGTGGCGTTCGACATCAGGGCCGGGGACATCGCCAGGACGTTCCTGCCGCCGCACGGGTGAGTGACCCACTGCGCGCAGTCGGCGATCCAATCGGTCGCGGTGGGCATTCCCTCAGTGGGTGGACTCGTCATGTTCACGATTCCTTCACTCGCCACGCTTCTGATCTGAGCTGTATCCGACTTCACAGTTCACGCGTATCAGGAGCGTCCGATGACGACCCACCCCGAGCCTTCCCCCTCCACCGACTCGCCGCAGGAAGTCGTCGTCCCGCAGTCGGTTCTGCGGTCCGGCCTCTCCCGGCGCGGCATGCTCAAGGCCATGGGCCTGTTCGGCGGTGCCACGGCCGTGGCCGCCAGCGGCGCGGCCGGCTGGGCGGCCTCCGGCGGCCGGGCACCCGTCCCCGCGAACTTCGTCCTGCCCGAGGGCTACTCCGGCACCATGGCGGACCTCAAGCACGTGGTGATCCTGATGCAGGAGAACCGCGCCTTCGACCACTACTACGGGGCGATGCCGGGGGTCCGCGGTTTCAACGACAAGCAGGCGCTGCGGTTCCAGGACGGCACCGACGTCTTCTCGCAGCCCAGCGGATCGAGCACGGTCAAGCCCCACCACGTCACCACCGTCTCCGCGACGACCACCGGGCTGGCCCACGACTACGGCACCGGCATCTCCGCCTGGAACGGCGGCCGGTACAACAACTGGGTCCCGGCCAAGGGCAGTTCGACGATGAACTACCTCACAGGGGACGAGATCCCCTGGCAGTGGTCGCTGGCCAGCAACTACACCGTGTGCGACCACTACCACTGCTCGGTAGCCGGTCCGACCACGCCGAACCGGCTGCACCTGTGGACCGGCACCTCCAACGGGATCACCGCCAACGGCGGCGAGACCTCGGGCAACCGGGCCTGGCAGACCTACCCCGAGGCGTTGCAGGCAGCCGGCGTGTCCTGGCGCATCTACGTCGACAACAACAACGGCGACGGCTGGCGCGGCGACTACCAGGACAGCCCGATCCGCGGCTTCGCCGCCTTCACCCCCAGCGCGGCCAACCTCGCCGACGCCACCAAGACCGCCCCCGGCACCGGCCTGGTGTGGCGGGCCAACTCCTTCCCCTACGCCCCCGACGGCCTGCCCGACAACGACAGCGACACCAACCTCAACGGCGTCCTCGGCGACTTCATCGCGGCCTGCGCGCCCGGCGCGCGGTACCCGCTGCCGCAGGTCTCCTACATCGTCTCGCCGTACCAGTGGTCCGAGCACCCGTCCGCCAACCCGGAGCACGGCGCCCACTACACGAACCGGGTGATCAAGGCGCTGCAGAGCAACCCGGACATCTGGAACCACACCCTGCTGATCCTCAACTTCGATGAGAACGACGGCTACTTCGACCACGTCCTGCCGCCGTTCCCGGAGGCCGGGACCGCCAACGAGTACTCGGGGAGCACCCCGATCGGCTACGGCGCGCGGGTGCCGATGACCCTGGTCTCGCCGTGGACCCGGGGCGGCTGGGTGAACTCCGAGGTCTTCGACCACACCTCGGTGACCCGCTTCCTGGAGGTGTGGACCGCCTCGATGGGCACCCCCGCCAGGAGCACCGTGATCACCGACTGGCGGCGCGTCATCAGCGGCGACCTGACCAGCGCCATCGACTTCGCCCACCCGGTCCTGGGCACCCCGTCGCTGCCGGACACCGCGGCCCTGGTCGCGATCGCCAGGGCCGGCGGCACCATCAAGACCCAGGTGCCGGCCGACGACCAGTGGACCGACTACCCGCCGCTGCGCCCCCGCCCGCTGTCGTTCCACCCGCACGGCACCTTCACCGAGAACCGCGGCACCGGCACGGTGACCGCGAACATGAGCCTGGTCGGCGGCCCCACCGGCAAGGGCGTCAGCTTCCAGGTGTTCCCGGACAAGTACAAGGCGTTCACCAACACGCCGTTCACGGTGACCGCCGCCGCGCCGCGCAGCTACGCCTGGAACGCCGCGGCCTACCAGGGCCGGTACGCGTTCTCGGTCTACGGCCCGGACGGCTTCGTCCGCTCCCACGCCGGCACGGTCCTGCCCGCCGGGCAGAACAACGCCGGGGTGCCCCGGGCCGAGGTGGCCCTCGTGGCCGGGACCGACCCGACCGTGACGATCACGCTGCACAACGACGGCCTCCAGCAGGTCCACTACACCCTGACCGCCAACGACCACGTCGGCGGCACCCAGGACTACTGGGTCGCGGCGGGCGCGTCCAAGACGGTCAGCTGGCCCACTTCCGAGGGCTACTACGACGTCGTCATGACCGCCGACACCGGCACCGGCTGGACCCACCGCTACGCCGGACGGATCGCCCAGCTCACCGCCTGACCCGGTCCCGCCCACCCACTCGCACCCTCTCCGGACCCGCACCAACCCTGCCCCTCCTCCCTGGAGTCCCCATGGCCTTTCGGCCCCCAGATTTCCGTCCCCCGGCGCGCAGACCCCTGCCGCGCACCGTCGCCGCCGGCCTCTCGGCCGTGCTGATCAGCTCGGGCCTCGCGCTGTCGCTGGCCCAGACGGCCTCGGCCGACCCGACCCACGACTCGCGTGACGCCGTCGTACCGGTGGTGTCCTACACCTTCGACAGCGACTCCGGCTCGACCGTGGTCGACAGCTCCGGCCAGTCCAACAACGGTGCGTGGAGCGGCACGCCGGGCTACGCGCCCGGCGTCTCCGGCAAGGCCCTGCACATCAGCGCGGGGAAGAACTTCGTGAGCCTGCCCAAGGTGGCGGGGAAGACCGACGGCTCGGGCAGCTTCTCCTACGAGACCTGGTGGTACGACAACGCGGAGACCTCCGACGCCCCGATGGTCGCGAACCAGGACTTCGCCTCCTGCGCCAACCCGGGCTTCACCTTCTACCACCTCAGCGGCACCTACCAGCAGCGCTCCTGCTTCGCCGTCAACGGGGCCAAGACCTACACCACCACCCGTACCGCCTCGATCCAGAACGGGTGGCACTACCTGGCGGTGGTGGAGGACAGCACCGCGCACACCTACGACTACTACGTCGACGGCGTGCTGTTCTCGTCCACCTCGACCGTCTCCGGCGCCACCGCGGCGAACTTCAACTCGGGCAAACCGATCAGGATCGGCCAGGACGGGACCGGCACCTACACCGGCACCGACGACGCCCTCGTCGACGACTTCAACTTCTACAACCAGGCCATCACCGCCGACCAGATCGCGGCCGACTACGCCGCGACCAACCCGGCCACCCACTTCCCGGTGACGGTCACCAACGACGGCCACGGCACCGGCACGGCCTCCGTGCTCGCCCCGGCCGCGGGCACCTCCGACACGCTGACCGCGACACCCGACACGGGCTACAGCTTCGACGCCTGGGTCCCGGTGATCCCGTCCACGCTGGCGGTCACCAGCAAGGGCGGCTTCACCGCGCCCGGCAGCGCCGTCACCGTCAAGGCCACCTTCACGCCGAACACCTACACGGTGACGTACAACGGCAACGGCGCGGACGGCGGCTCCACGCCCGCGCAGAAGCTGACCTACGACCAGTCCGCCGCGCTCACCGCGAACGGCTTCACCGACACCGGCAAGCAGTTCGTCGGCTGGAGCACCAGCCCGAACGGCGCGCTGACCTACACCGACCAGGCCACCGTCAAGAACCTCAGCGCCGCCGCCGACGGCGCGGTCACCCTCTACGCCCAGTGGGTCACGGCCGGTTCGTTCCAGGTCAGCGACAGCGGCGACAGCCACGTCACGGTGAGCTCCTCCACCGACCCGACCGGCGGCTGGACCGCCCCCGGCACCAAGGTGACGCTGACCGCCCACCCGGCCACCGGCTACTCCTCCACCTGGCAGACGGTCTCCCCGGCCGGGCTGACCGTTGCCGCCGACGGCAGCTTCACCATGCCGTCGCAGAACGTCGTCATCAAGGCGGTGTCCACGCCGAACCATTACACCGTCGCCTTCGACGGCAACGGCGCGACCGGCGGGTCCACCGCCGCGCAGTCCTTCAGTTACGACAAGGCCGCCGCGCTCACCGCCAACGGCTTCACCCGCAGCGGCGACGCCTTCCTCGGCTGGGCGACCAGCCCCACCGGCAAGCCCGCCTACACCGAAGGACAGAGCGTCAGCAACCTGACCGCGACGGCCGACGGAAAGGTCACCCTGTACGCGGTGTGGGGCCGGGTCCGGGCGGCCGGCGACGCCATCGCCCCGGTGGTGTCCTACGACTTCGACGCCGACAAGAACGGCGTCGTCACCGACAGTTCGGGCCAGGGCGGCAACGGTTCCTGGAAGGGCACCGCCACCTACGCCAAGAGCTTCTCCGGCCGGGCCGCGCACGTCAGCTCGGGCAGCAACTTCGTCCGGCTTCCGCTGACCGCCGCGCAGACCGACGGCTCGGCCGACTACTCGTTCTCGCTGTGGTGGGGCGAGTACGGCGAGACCGGCGACAGCCCGCTGGTGAGCAACCAGAACTCCAGCGCCTGCTACAACGCGGGGCTGACGCTCTACCACTCCTCCGGTACCTCGAACACCATCGTCTGCTGGGGCCAGCCGACCGGCAGCGGACGCCAGTACACGACCACCGACACCACCGCGCTGCAAGGCAACTGGCACTACCTCACGGTGGTGGTGGACCGCGGCGCACAGACCGTCAGCTACTACGTCGACGGCGCCCTGTCCACCACCTCCAAGTCCGGCCAGCTGACCTCGGCCAGCAACCTCGCCTCCGGCCTGCCGTTCGCGATCGGACAGGACGGCACCGGCAGCTACTCCGCCTCCTCCGACGCCCTGGTCGACGACTTCGACTTCTACAACCGGGCGATCCCGGCGGCCCAGGTCGCCAACGACTACAAGGCCACCAAGCCCGCCTCCACCGTGCTCCCCGACGAGTCGACAGTGGACATCACCACCCCGGTCTCCACCGTGGCGCAGGGCTTCGTCACCGACACCTTCCACGCTCCGCAGGCGCGGGTGAACGCGACGGTCTCCCAGCCGGTCGCGGGCCTGTGGAACGGCGGCACGGTCACCTCCTACAAGAAGGTCGGCGGTGACTCCTGGCTGAGCGTCGACGCCAACGGCACGGTCAGCGGCACCGCGCCGGGCACCGCCCCGCAGCACCCCGGCACCATCACCGTGAAGGCGACCGACGGGACCACCACCTCGCAGCTCACCGTCGAGATCCCGGTCATCGCGGCCGACGACGCGCCGCGGCTCGCCGCCGCGACCTGGAATCTCTGGGACGCCGGCAGCCATGTCAACGACTCGCTGCTGAAGGACCTCACCGTCATCGCCAACAACGGCCTCGACGTGGTCGCGGTCCAGGAGGACGGCGGCACCGTCGCACACCGGCTCGCCCAGGCGCTCGGCTGGTACGACTACGAGGGCACGGGCGGCCTCGGCATCCTCTCGGCCTACCCGGTCTCCTCCAGCGACGTGGTCGCCGCGACCGGGACCGCACCCGCCGTCGGGGTGACGGTCAGTGTGGCCGGAAAGAACGTCAGGGTCTGGAACGCCGCGCTCGACGAGAGCGGCTACGGCCCGGAGCGGGCATGTGCCACCACCGGCACCACCGCGTCGGCGATCGTCGCCGCCGAGAAGGCCGCCACCCGCTACGCCCAGGCCACCGCGATCGCCGCGGAGCTCACGTCCGACGTCGCCGCCGCCGACAGCACCCCGGTGCTGTTCCTCGGCGACCTGGCCTCCCCCTCGGCGTCCGACTGGACCACGGCGACGGCGGACTCCCACTGCGGGATCGGCGCGGTCGACTGGCCCGTCCCCGACGTCATCACCGGCACCGGCCTGACCGACTCGTTCCGGCAGGCCCATCCCGACCCGGCGGCCGACCCGGGCACCACCTGGTCGCCGATCGTCGGGACCGACCCGGTCACCGGCGGCGACGAACCGCAGGACCGGATCGACTACGTCGACTACGCCGGTGCCGACCTGCACCTGCTCGGCTCCAATACCCTGGTCGCGGGCTGGCCGTCGGCCACCGACGTCGCCGACAACGCCTGGACCAGCGACCACACCGCCGTCGTCAGCACCTTCACCCTCGGCACCCCGCTGCCCCCGGTGGCGGCCCCCACGGTGACGGTGGCTCAGAAGGCGCTCGTCTACCAGGTCGGCCACGGACCCGCTGACGACGCGGCGCTGAGCAGCGCCCTCGGCATCGGCACCGACCCGGCCGACGCGACCGTCAGCGTCGACTCCGGCAACGTCAAGGCCGGCACGGTGGGCGCCTACACCGTGCTGGTGACCGCGAGCAAGGACGGCGCGGTCTCCGACCCGGTCGCGGTGACGGTGAAGGTGGTGCCGGTCGTCACGCTCAGGCTCGGCAACAGCTCGGTCCCGCTGGACGGGCTCGGCCTGACCAAGGCCCAGGTGCTGGACGGCCTGGGCGGCTCACTCAACGTCAGCGGGTCGATCGACGTCGACCTCTCCCGGGTCGACACCTCGGCGACCGGCAGCTACCCGGTCACCGTCACCGGGACCGATGACTACGGCTTCACCGTGACCGCGCGGGCCACCGTCGTGATCACCTCGGCCGACCTGCCGCCGACCGTCACCCCGACGGTCACCCCGGGCACCCCCGACGGGCAGGGCGGCTGGTACGTCTCCGCCCCCACCGTCTCGGCCACCGCCACCGACGACTCGGGGCTGCCCCCGGTGCTGGAGTACCGGGTCGGCGACGGCGACTGGACGGCCTACACCGCCCCGTTGAAGGCGCCGGACGGTGACCGGACCTACTGGTTCCGGGCCACCGACAAGGCGGGCCATGTCTCGGACCCGGTCGCGGTGCCGGTCAAGGTCGACCGCACCGCGCCCAGCACCACCGCGGACACCCGGCCGGGTGCGACCGTCGTCGCCCCGGTGACGGTGACCCTCACCGCCGCCGACGCCGGCTCCGGCGTGGCCGGCACCGAGTACCGGCTCGGGAACGGCGACTGGACGGCCTACACCGCGCCGTTCACGGTGACCCCGGGGCACGCCGACCAGACCGTCGGCTACCGCTCGACGGACGTCGCCGGAAACGTGGAGCAACGTCAGCAGTCGGTGATCCCCGCGATCGTGCCGGTCAGCCCGACGATGACCGCCGAGGATGTGACCTCGGCGTACGGCACGGCCGCCACGGTCGCGGTGTCGGTCGGCTCCCCCGGTCTGCCGGCCACCGGCACGGTCACCCTCACCGAGGGCAGCACCCAGCGCGGTTCGGCGGCTCTGGCCGACGGCGCCGCCCGCTTCACCCTGCCGGTCGGCCTCGCCGCGGGCACCCATGTGCTGCTGGCCTCGTACTCGGGCAGCGACCTGCTCACCCCGGAGATCCGGACCGTTACCGTGACCGTGGTCCTCCCGGCGGCCTGGAGCGCGTCGAAGGTGTACAACAGCGGCGACGAGGTCTCCTACCAGGGCGCGTTGTTCACGGCCTCCTGGTACACCCAGAACCAGAAGCCGGGTGACCCGCAGGGGCCCTGGCAGGAGATCGCCATGACGGAGGGCGGCACCGCCCTCTGGACCGCCTCCCGGACCTTCAACACCGGTGACACGGTCGTCTACCACGGCGCCACCTACAAGGCCGACTGGTACACCCGGAACCAGGCCCCCGGCGACCCCACCGGCCCGTGGCTGGAGGTGGCGCCCCCCGGCCCCGGCGGGATCGCGCCGTGGACCACCAGCATGGTGTACAACACCGGTGACAAGGTCACCTACCAGGGCGACACCTATGTGGCCCAGTGGTACACCCGCAACCAGGCCCCGGGCGCCGCGAACGGCCCCTGGAAGCTGATCGGCTAGCAGCGGTTCGCCGACCGGTCTCCGGGTTCGGAACTTCGGCCGGGTCCTTCAGGACCCGGCCGAACGCCGTTGGGGCCCGTCATCTGTTCGGCGCGTCCCAAAGGCTGCCCCGGACGGCCGTGGCCGTCCGGGCCGGAGCCTGGGCGTACCGCGCGCACGGAGTCGCGGGTGCGGTACGCGGAGATCCGGCCGTACACGGTTCCGCTGACGTCGGAGGAGCGGCGAAGGGCCACGAGGTGGTCTGGTTGCCGCCTGCCACTCACGCGTAATCAAGCCCCCGAGCAGCCACCGGCCCCCCATCACTACGTGCTACGACTTCCTACTCCTGGGGCCCGGCTTCGTCATGTGGGCCGGACGGTGCCGGTCGTGAAACGATGCCGGGGTGAACCGACTCGGTGACGCGACTTCGCCCTATCTGTTGCAGCACGCGACCAACCCCGTGGACTGGTGGCCGTGGGGGGAGGAGGCGTTCGAGGAGGCCCGCAAGCGCGGGGTCCCCGTGCTGCTCAGCGTGGGGTACAGCAGTTGCCACTGGTGCCATGTGATGGCCCACGAGTCCTTCGAGGACCAGGCGACCGCCGCGTATCTCAACGCCCACTTCGTCGCCGTGAAGGTGGACCGCGAGGAGCGGCCGGACGTCGACGCGGTGTACATGGAGGCCGTGCAGGCGGCCACCGGCCAGGGCGGCTGGCCGATGACGGTCTTCCTCACCCCGGACGGCGAGCCGTTCTACTTCGGTACGTACTTCCCGCCGCGCGGCCGGCAGGGGCTGCCCGGCTTCACGGACGTCCTCCAGGGTGTCGTCGCGGCCTGGCGGGACCGCCGCGACGAGGTCGGCGAGGCCGCGGCGCGCATCGTACGGGAGTTGACCGAACGCGCGGGGGCGTACGGCGAGGCGTCGGGCGAGGTCGGCGAGGACGAGGCGGCCGCCGCGCTGGCCGGGCTGACCCGCACCTACGACGAGCGGCACGGCGGATTCGGCGGGGCGCCCAAGTTCCCACCGTCGATGGCGCTGGAGTTCCTGCTGCGCCACCACGCCCGCACCGGCGAGGAGAGCGCGCTGCGGATGGCCCGCGACACGTGCGAGGCGATGGCCCGCGGCGGGATCTACGACCAACTGGCGGGCGGATTCGCCCGTTACGGCGTCGACAGCACCTGGACGGTCCCGCACTTCGAGAAGATGCTCTACGACAACGCGCTGCTCACCCGGGTCTACGCGCATCTGTGGCGGTCCACGGGATCCGATCTGGCCCGCCGGGTCGCGCTGGAGACCGCGGACTTCCTGATCGCCGAACTGTCCACGCCGGAAGGCGGGTTCGCCTCCGCGCTGGACGCCGACAGTGACGACGGAACGGGCCGGCATGTCGAGGGCGCGTTCTACGTCTGGACGCCGGAGCAACTGACCGCCGAACTCGGTTCGACGGACGGGCAGTTCGCGGCCGCCTACTTCGGGGTGACCCGCGAGGGCACCTTCGAGGAGGGCGCCTCCGTACTCCAACTCCCGCAAGGCGCAGGGGTGGTGGACGCCGACCGGGTCGCCTCCGTACGGGAACGGCTGCTGGCCGCCCGCGCAAGGCGGCCGCGCCCGGGGCGGGACGACAAGGTGGTCGCCGCCTGGAACGGCCTGGCCATCGCCGCGCTCGCCGAGACCGGCGCGTACTTCGACCGGCCCGACCTCGTACAGGCCGCGGTGGACGCCGCCGATCTGCTGGTACGGGTCCACATGGACGGCCGTGGACGGCTCTTCCGCACCTCGCGCGACGGGGTGGCGGGCGGCCACGCGGGCGTGCTGGAGGACTACGGCGACGTCGCCGAGGGCTTTCTCGCGCTCGCCTCGGTCACCGGGGAGGGCGTCTGGCTGGACTTCGCCGGGCTGCTGCTGGACTCCGTACTGCACCATTTCGCGGCGGACGACGGCACGTTGTACGACACCGCGGACGACGCCGAGGCGCTGATCCGGCGGCCGCAGGACCCGACCGACAACGCGGTGCCGTCCGGGTGGACGGCGGCGGCCGGGGCACTGCTGTCGTACGCGGCGCACACCGGGTCCGAGACGCACCGGGAGGCGGCGGAGCGGGCGTTGAGGGTCGTCGGGGTGCTGGCGGCGCGGGCGCCGCGGTTCATCGGGTGGGGGCTGGCGGCGCTGGAGGCGGTGCTGGACGGGCCGCGCGAGGTGGCGGTGGTCGGGGACGTCGGGGACGCGCTGGCGGGGGAGTTGCACAGGGTCGCTCTGCTGGGGGTGGCGCCGGGGGCGGTGGTGGCGGTCGGCGAGGAGGGGTCGGAGGAGTTTCCGCTGCTCGCGCGTCGGGGGATGCGTGGGGGGAGGGCGGCGGCTTATGTGTGCCGGCGGTTTGTGTGTGAGGCGCCGACGTCGGATCCGCGGGCTTTGCGGGTGCAGTTGAGGTCCGACGACTGGTCGGGGCCACGGCCCGCGTAGGGCGACGGGTGGGTGGGGTGGGTGGGGGTGCGCCTGCGGCGGGCCTTCCCCTCCCCGCCCCTTCCCGTTTCCCGGGGGCAAGCCCCCGGCCCCCCTCGGGGCTGCCGCCCCGGACCCCGCCGGACCCCCGCCCGGGCTCCCGACCTCCCCCGGGGCTCCGCCCGGACCCCGGCCCCCCTCGGGGCTCCGCCCCAAACCCCCGGCCGGGCTCCCGGACCCCGGCCGAAGCGCCCCGCCCCGGGCCCCGCTAGATCGTCAGGCCGCGGTTCAGGATGCGGAGGGTGCGGTCCATCAGGGTGAGGAGGTCGCCCTCGCGGTTGGTCTCGATCCAGTAGAGCGTCGTCTCGTGGAGGACGCCGAAGACCGCCGCGGTGAAGACGCGGACCTCCAGGTCGTCGGCGGGGCGGCCGGTGCGTTCGGCGATCACGCCGCCGAGGAGGCGGCCGGTCGCCGACCAGCTCTCGTGGGCGCGGGCCCTGATCGCCGGGACGTCGCGGATGAGTTCCTCGCGCTGGGCCATCTCGGCCCGGGCCTCGGGGTCGTTGAGCACCTGGCCGAGTGCCTCGTGCATGACCATCCGGACGGAGACCAGCGGAGGTTCCTCGGCCGGCCGGTTGCGGAGCACCTCCGCCATGACGTCGTCGTACTCGTCCGTGAGGACGATGTCCTCCTTGGTGGGGAAGTACCGGAAGACCGTGCTCGGCGAGACATCCGACTCGGCCGCGATCCGGTCGACGGTCGTGGCGTCGTACCCCTGCTCGGCGAAGAGGCGGTAGGCGGCCGCGCGGATCGCCTGGCGGGTCCTGACCTTCTTGCGTTCCCGCAGGCTGGTCTTGGGGGCGGCGTCGGTGGCGCGAGGGGGCATGGCGTCATTGTCGGGCATCCGCGCCCCGCGCGGCGACGGGCGCGGCCGCCACCGGCTCCCCGCCCCCTTCCGCCGTGAGGCTCCGCGGGTTCGGCAGGAACGCCCCCACCAGTCCGGCCGCGAGCAGGGCCGCGACCCCGCACAGCACGAGCGTGACGTTCATGCCGTGCAGATACGCGCCGTCCGCGGAGACGGCCAGCGCCCGGTCGCCCAGCTTCGCGGCCACCGTGTGCGCGCCGACGACCGACTCGCGCGCGGTGTGCGCGGCGGACGACGACAGCCCGTCCGTACCGAGCCGGTCCCGGTACCCGGCGGCGAGCACGCTGCCGAGGATGGCGACGCCGATCGCGGAACCGGTCTGCCGCAGCGTCTGGAGCAGCCCCGCGCCGCTGCCCGCTCGCTCGCGGGGGAGTGCGCCGAGCGCGCTGTCCATGGAGGGCACGATCGCCAGGCCGAAGCCGATTCCGGCCACCGACAGCCAGGTCGCGGTGGCGCCGTAGCCGTCCCCGGCGCCGGTCGTGGAGCCGAGGAAGGCGGCCGCGGCAAGGACGACGAGACCCGCGGCGATCACCGGCCGCGGCCCGTACCGCTTGCTGAGCGTCCCGCTGACCCGGGCGGCGACCATCAGGCCGCCCATCATCGGCAGCAGCCGTACCCCGGTGCCGAACGCGTCGTTGCCGAGGACGGTCTGCAGATAGGACGGCAGGACGAAGAGCAGTCCGGTGAGGATGAAACTGACCAGGGTGGCGGCCACGGCGTTCCACAGGAAGCCCGGCCGGCGCAGCAGGGACAGGTCCAGCATCGGGCGTTCACTGCCGCGCTCGCGCAGCACGAGACCGGCGATCAGCGCGACGGACACCGCGAGCGTGCCCAGGACCAGCGGGTCGCCCCAGCCCCGGTCGGGGGCCTCGATGATGCCGAAGACCAGCGCGCCCAGGCCCGCGGCGGCGCACACCGTACTGAGCACGCCGACCCGCGGCGCGGCCGGGTCGCGGGTCTCGGGCAGCAGCGTGAGGCAGGCGACGATGCTGATGCCGACCAGCGGGATGTTGATCAGGAAGACCGAGCCCCACCAGAAGTGTTCGAGCAGCGCGCCGCCGATGATCGGGCCGAGCGGCATGCCGAAGGCCATCGCGGTGCTGGTGATGGCGACCGCCTTGCTCCGGTCCTTGGGGCCGAAGAGCGAGGGGATCACGGAGAGCGCGAGCGGCATCACGAAGGCCGCGCCCAGGCCCATCACCGTACGGGCCGCGATGACGGGCGCGGGGCTGTGCGCGAGGGTGCCGATCATCGAGCCCGCGAGGAAGACGGCCAGGCCGGTGACCAGCATCCGGCGGCGGCCGAAGCGGTCGCCGAGCAGCCCCGCGGGGAGCATCGCGGCGGCGAAGACGACGGTGTACGAGTCGACGATCCACTGCATGTCGCCGGTGCCGGCGTTGATCTGGGCGGCCATGGTCGGCAGGGCCACGTTGAGGATCGTCATGTCGAAGCTGAGGACGAGGGTGCTCGCCACCAGGGCGCACAGCGCCAGCCACCGGCGCGGATCGCCGTGCGGGTCGGCCTCCGGCGCGGTGGCCGGGGTGGGTCGGGTCATCGGGATCTCCCGGTAGTCCATGTCAAATAAGAGTGACTTCCAAAAAAGAGTAGCTTGCGTTTCCTTGTGCGCAAACCCCCGCCCGGGCATGCGAAAGCCCCGCCGTCCCGGGAGGGGGACGGCGGGGCTCGCGAAGGCGGGGGACGCGGGTCAGGCGTGCTGGTAGGCCACCAGGGAGATCCCGACGTAGTGGACGATGAACGCGGCCAGCGTCAGCGAGTGGAAGACCTCGTGGAAGCCGAACCAGCGCGGCGACGGATTCGGCCGCTTGAAGCCGTAGATCGCCGCGCCCGCGCTGTACAGCAGGCCGCCGGTGATCACGCAGACGATCACCGCCACCCCGCCGGTCCGCAGGAAGTCCGGCAGGAAGAAGACCGCGACCCAGCCGAGCGCGATGTAGCACGGCGTGTAGAGCCAGCGCGGCGCGCTCACCCAGAAGACCCGGAAGGCGATTCCGGCCAGCGCGCCGGCCCACACCAGCCACAGCAGCAGCTCCGAGGTCGAGCCGGGCAGCAGCAGGATCGCCAGCGGTGTGTAGGTGCCCGCGATGATCAGGAAGATGTTCGCATGGTCAAGTCGTCGCAAAATCGCGGAGGCCCGTGGACCCCAGTTTCCGCGGTGGTAGAGCGCGCTCACCCCGAACAGTGCGCAGGCCGTCAGGGTGAAAACCGCGCAGGCGATACGCCCCCTCGTGCTCTGCGCGAAGGCGGTCAAAACGACACCCGAAATCAGCGCAGCCGGGAACATTCCGGCGTGCAACCACCCTCTGAGCTTGGGTTTTACGGGCTGTGACAGGTCGACTCCGTCGACGTTTGCGGACACCTCGGCAGTCTTGTCCACGGCGGTCATGTCGTCAATCTTACCTACGCAACCGTAGGTTACCTGTAAGTAAGACCGGGCCTCGGCGAGTGGCGACTCTCACCCGTTGCGCCCTGGACAGAATCATTTGATGGGGCTCACACTCATATGAGTGCGGTCGGCACCGGATGAGCACTCCACGAACGCGTCCGGGTCGCAGCCCCCAAGGGGCCGAGAGCCTGTTCTGCGGATCAGGCACCCAACCCTCACCATGTGACGCCGGTCTGTGCGGATCCGGCGGGACGGAGCGATCGTGGCGCGCGGCATTGCGGCTCCCACCAATCACCAGCAACTGATCACCTGGGTCGGCGAGATCGCCGAACTCACGCAGCCCGACGACATCGTGTGGTGCGACGGCTCGGAGGAGGAGTACCACCGCCTCGCCGAGGAACTCGTCGCCAAGGGCACCTTCACCAAACTCGACCCGACCCTGCGCCCGAACTCGTACTACGCGGCCTCGGACCCCTCCGACGTGGCGCGCGTCGAGGACCGTACGTTCATCTGCTCGCAGCGCGAGGCCGACGCCGGACCGACCAACCACTGGAAGGCCCCCGCCGAGATGCGGGAGATCTTCAGCGGCACGGCGGGGCAGGGCGGCCTCTTCCGCGGCTCGATGCGCGGCCGGACGATGTACGTGGTCCCGTTCTGCATGGGCCCGCTCGGCTCGCCGCTGTCCGCGATGGGCGTGGAGATCACCGACTCCGCGTACGTCGCCGTCTCGATGCGCACGATGACCCGGATGGGCAGCGCCGTACTCGACGAGCTGGGCTCCGACGGCGCCTTCGTCAAGGCCGTGCACACCGTCGGCGCCCCCCTCGCCGAGGGCCGGGCGGACGTCCCGTGGCCGTGCAACACCACCAAGTACATCTCGCACTTCCCCGAGGACCGCGAGATCTGGTCCTACGGCTCCGGCTACGGCGGCAACGCGCTGCTCGGCAAGAAGTGCTACGCCCTGCGGATCGCCTCGGTCATGGCCCGTGACGAGGGCTGGCTCGCCGAGCACATGCTGATCCTCAAGCTGACGCCGCCGCGCGGCGGGGCCGACGCCGTCAAGTACATCGCGGCCGCGTTCCCCTCCGCGTGCGGCAAGACCAACCTCGCCATGCTGGAGCCGACCATCTCCGGCTGGACGGTGGAGACCATCGGCGACGACATCGCCTGGATGCGCTTCGGCGAGGACGGCCGGCTCTACGCCATCAACCCCGAGGCCGGCTTCTTCGGCGTCGCCCCCGGCACCGGCGAGGACACCAACGCCAACGCGATGAAGGCGATGTACGCCAACTCCGTCTTCACCAACGTCGCCCTCACCGACGACGGCGACGTGTGGTGGGAGGGCATGACCAAGGAGCCCCCGGCCCACCTCGTCGACTGGAAGGGCAACGACTGGACGCCCGACAGCGACACCCCGGCCGCCCACCCCAACGCCCGCTTCACCGTGCCCGCCGGCCAGTGCCCGATCATCGCGCCGGAGTGGGAGGACCCCAAGGGCGTACCGATCTCGGCGATCCTCTTCGGCGGGCGCCGCGCCTCGGCCGTACCGCTGGTCACCGAGTCCTTCGACTGGCAGCACGGCGTCTTCCTCGGCGCGAACGTGGCCAGCGAGAAGACCGCCGCCGCCGAGGGCAAGGTGGGCGAGCTGCGCCGCGACCCGTTCGCGATGCTGCCGTTCTGCGGCTACAACATGGGCGACTACTTCGGTCACTGGGTC
The DNA here is from genome assembly GCF_036199905.1 of Streptomyces sp. NBC_00223. NCBI lineage: Bacteria > Bacillati > Actinomycetota > Actinomycetes > Kitasatosporales > Streptomycetaceae > Streptomyces > Streptomyces sp. NBC_00223. Next base: position 5,444,868 of record NZ_CP108109.1, read on the forward strand.
GCGCTCGGCAAGGCCCACGACCCGGCGAAGCTGCCGAGGATCTACTACGTGAACTGGTTCCGCAAGGACGCGGGCGGCCGGTTCGTGTGGCCCGGGTTCGGCGAGAACAGCCGGGTGCTCAAGTGGATCGTCGAGCGGCTCAACGGGCAGGCCGGCGGCGTCGAGACCCCGATCGGCATCCTTCCGTCGGCGACGGACCTCGACACCGACGGGCTCGACATCTCCGCGGCCGACCTGGATCTGCTGCTGTCGGTCGACCGCGCGGTCTGGCGCGAGGAGGCGGCGCTCATCCCGCCGCACCTGGAGATGTTCGGCGAGCACGCGCCGCACGAGCTGTGGGACGAGTACAAGGCGCTCGTCACGCGGCTGGGCTGAGCGGGGCCGCGGACACGAAAGCGCCGGGCGGGCTCCGCGGAGCCCGCCCGGCGCTTTTCCCACGGCGGTTACGGCTGGCTGTAGCCGTCCAGGAAGGTACCGATCCTGGTGACCGCGTCGGTCAGGTCCTCCTTGGCCGGCAGGGTCACCAGACGGAAGTGGTCCGGCTCCGGCCAGTTGAAGCCCGTGCCCTGCACCACCAGGATCCGCTCGGCCCGCAGCAGGTCGAGCACCATCTGCTGGTCGTCCTTGATCTTGTAGACCTTCGGGTCGAGCCGGGGGAACGCGTACAGCGCCCCGCGCGGCTTCACGCAGGTCACACCGGGGATCGCGCTCAGCGCCTCGTACGCGGCGTCGCGCTGCTCGGTCAGCCGGCCACCGGGCAGCACCAGGTCCTTGATCGACTGGCGGCCGCCGAGCGCGGTGGCGATGGCGTGCTGGGCCGGCACATTCGCGCACAGCCGCATGTTCGCCAGGATGGTCAGGCCCTCGATATAGCTGTTCGCGTGCTCCTTCGGCCCGCACACCGCGAGCCAGCCGCTGCGGTAGCCCGCGATCCGGTACGCCTTCGACAGACCGTTGAAGGTGAGGGTGAGCAGATCGGGGGCGATGGAGGCGAAGGGCGTGTGCGTCGCGTCGTCGTAGAGGATCTTGTCGTAGATCTCGTCGGCGCAGACCATCAGCCGGTGCCTGCGGGCGATGTCCGCGAAGCCGCGCAGCAGCTCGTCGTCGTAGACCGCGCCCGTCGGGTTGTTCGGGTTGATCAGGACGATGGCCTTGGTGCGGTCGGTGACCTTGCGCTCGATGTCGGCGAGGTCGGGATACCAGTCGGCCTGCTCGTCGCAGCGGTAGTGCACCGCGGTGCCGCCCGCCAGCGACACGGCCGCGGTCCACAGCGGGTAGTCCGGCGCGGGGACGAGCACCTCGTCGCCGTCGTCGAGCAGCGCCGTCATGGACATCTGGATCAGCTCGGACACGCCGTTGCCGAGGTAGATGTCCTCGACATCGAGGTCGATGCCCTTGGTCTGGTAGTACTGCATCACCGCGCGGCGCGCGGGCAGAATGCCCTTGGAGTTCACATACCCGTGCGCCGTTCCCAGCGACCTGAGCATGTCCTCCAGAATCTCCGGCGGACACTCGAATCCGAACGGCGCCGGATTCCCGGTGTTCAGCTCCAGGATGCGGTGACCCGCCGCCTGCAGCCGCATGGCCTCTTCGAGCACCGGGCCCCGGATGTCGTAGCAGACATTGGCAAGTTTCGTGGACTGGATCACCTGCATGCCGGTCACCTTACGGCTATGTAACGGCCCCCGCGCGGTGTTTTTCACCACGTGCCCGGCGCCGCGGGCCCGCTCCCACCCGGCCGTACGGGCCCCCGGCGCGGGGTACGGCGCACCGAGCGGCCCGCCAGTTCACCCGTCCGACGGCCGTCCTCGACGACGAAGCGGCCGTTGATCAGGACATGCGGAATGCCGGTCGGCAGGGTACGCGGGCGGTCGAAGGTGGCACCCGCCGCGACCGTGTCCGCGTCGAAGAGCACCAGGTCGGCGCGGTAGCCCTCACGGATCAGCCCCCGGTCGGGCAGCCGCAGCCGGGCGGCGGGCCGGCCGGTCAGCCGGGCGACGCACTCCTCCAGCGAGAGCACCCCCAACTCCCGGACATAGCGCCCCAGATACTCCGGGAAGGTGCCGTACGCCCGCGGATGCGGCTTGTCGCCGTGCAGGATGCCGTCGGAACCGGCGGTGTGGGTGCGGTGGCGCATCACCGTACGGACGTTCTCCTCGTCGCCCACGTGCTGGAGGATCGACGTACCGAGGCCGTCCGCGAGCAGCAGACGGCGGGCCGTCGGCCAGCCGTCGATCCGGGCGCCGACGTACGCGGCCAGGGCCCTGTCGCCCACCCCCGAGATCTCGATGGTCGACCAGTCCATCGGCACACCGTGGCAGCCGTCGGACCCCTCGACCTCCAGCGCGTACCGGACGCGCTCGGCCGTGGTGTCGTCCCGCAGCCGCGCGAGCGTCCGCTCCGGCCCGCCCTCGGCCGCCCAGCTGGGCAGCAGCGCGACCAGCGTCGTAGCACCCGGGGTGTACGGATAGGTGTCCAGCGTGATGTCGGCGCCCGCCGCCAGCGCCCGGTCCAGCAGGGCCAGCAGCTCGGGGGCGCGGCCCTTGTTGACGCCGAAGTTCATCGTGGCGTGCGCGAGGTGGAGCGCGCAGCCCGCTTCCCGGGTGAGGGCGATCATCTCCTCGTACGCCTCAAGGGCGCCGGCGCCGTACGACCGGTGGTGGGGGCAGTAGTAGCCGCCGTACTCCGCCACCACGCGGCACAGCTCGGTCAGCTCGGCGTCCGAGGCGTACATCCCGGGGGTGTAGGTCAGCCCCGAGGACATCCCCACGGCGCCCTGCTCCAGGCCCTCGGCGACCAGCTGCTTCATCCTGGCCAGCTCGGCGGCCGTGGGCGCGCGGTCCTCCCAGCCCATGACCAGCGCCCGGACCGAGCCCTGGGGGACGAGATAGGCGGCGTTGACGGCGATTCCCTCGTCCAGGCGGTCCAGATACTCGCCCACGCTGCGCCAGGTGAAGTCGGCGTCGTCGCCCGTGCCGTTCCAGCCGGCGATCTGGGTGCGGAGCTGGGGGAGTACGCGGTCGTCGGTGGGGGCGTAGGACAGGCCGTCCTGGCCCAGCACTTCCAGGGTGACGCCCTGGGCGGCCTTGGCCTCGTGGGAGGGGTCCTTGAGGAGGGCGAGGTCGCTGTGGGCGTGCATGTCGATGAAGCCGGGGGAGAGGGTGAGGCCGTGGGCGTTCAGGGTTCGGTGCGCCGCGAGCTTGCTCGCGGCTTTGTCGCTGCTGGTGCCGGTGGCGTCCCTCCGGTGGATCGTGGCGGTGTCCCTCCGGTGGATCCCGGCGATTCGGCCGGCGTGGAGGGTTACGTCGGCCGGGTAGGGGGTGGTGCCGGTTCCGTCCACGACGGTGGCGCCGCGGATCACCATGTCCATGGGGGCATTTTCCTTACGGGTCGGCTCCGTCTGTGCTGTGCCGGGCGCCCGGCTGCGGGTGCGTCTGGGTTTGTTTTTCCGCCCTCCCCCAGAGCTTCGCCTGGGGGTACCCCCATCTCGCTTCGCTCGCCCGTGCGAGTGCGTTTCCGTCTGCGGGTGCAACCGGTGGGTGGTTCCGGGGCCAGTCCGGAGGTGACTCTCCCCCAGCTACCGCTGGGAGGTGCCCCCACGAACTGCGAACGTGCACGCATCGTTGCTTGCTTTCCGCCGGTGTTGCGTTCGCAGTTCTGCGGGGACACCTCCTCCCCGTCCCCTCCGGCCCGGTTGGCGGCGAACGGTCGCGGGGTGGTCAGAAGAAGGTGCGGACGTAGGAGGTGACCTTGCCGTCATTGCGGGTGACCGGGAGGCTTTGCCATTTGTCGAACGTGGTGCAGGGGTGGGACACGCCGAAGGCGACCCAGTCGCCGACCTCCAGGGTGTCCGTCGGGGGGAGGGACAGCCAGCCGTGCTGGTCGGACAGGGCGGTGACCGTCATCTCGGGGGGAGGTGGGCGCAGCGAGCCGTCGCGGGCGGAGCGGATCGCTGTCACCCGGGGGAGGCCCAGGTCGTAGGGCGCGTCGCGCTTGCCCGCGTTCACGAACGCCTGGCCGGGCTCGGGGCGGGAGACGACCTGGGCCCACAGTCGGAAGGCGGCTTGGAGCGCGCCTTCCGCCGGGACGCGGTTGAACGGCGTGATCCGCCGGTAGTGGTCGTCGTCGTGCGTGACGTACGCCCCCGACCGCAGCAGCTTGAGTACGGGCGCCGACAGTGCCGGGATCTCCGCGAAGGTCGCCGCCACCGCGTCGAACCACGCGGAACCGCCCGCGCTCACCACGATCTCGGACACGCCCGCGAACCGCCCGGCCGCGTCGAAGGAGGCCGCCAGCGCCACCAGTCGGCGCAGATACGCCTGGACCCGCGCCGGATCGGCCGACGGCACCTCGCCCTCGTAGCCCGCGACGCCGACCAGCCGCAGAGTCGGCGCCGCTGCCACCGCGTCGGCCACGGCGTCGCACTCCGTCTCGGTGCGGACCCCCGTACGGGCCCCCGCGCCGCCGCCGAGTTCGACGACGACGGAGAGTTGACGGCGTACGTTCGCGGCGGACAGCGCCGCGTCCATCAGCTCGACCCCGCGTACGGAGTCCACGTAGGTGATCAGCTCGAAGGAAGGGTCGGCGTCCAGTTCGGCGCCGAGCCAGCGCAGTGCCGCCGCGTCCACGACCTCGTTCGCGAGGAAGATCCGGCGGACCCCGAACGCCCGTGCCACCCGCACCTGGTGGGGGACGGCGAGGGTGATCCCCCAGGCGCCGTGGGCGAGTTGGCGGGCGAAGAGCTGCGGGGCCATGGAGGTCTTGCCGTGCGGGGCGAACGCGAGGCCGTGTTCCGCGGTGTAGTGCTCGAGGATCGCCAGATTGTGGTCGAGGGCTTCCTCCGAGAGCGTGAGGACGGGCGTGGTGAAGCCGCCGTCGAAGAGGCTGCGGCGCTCGGCGGCCAGTTCGCCGAAGGTGAGGCCCGCCGCGTCGGGCGGCAGCCCCTTGAAGCGGTGGTCGGCCCGCTCCTCGTCCAGCGCGGCCACCCGCCGTGTGTCGATGTCCATGAAGTCCGGCCTCCCGAAAGTGTCGCCCGCGTTGCATCATATGCAACGTTCATTGCGTATGATGCTTCGAGCTGTCTAACATCCTGCGTGCAGCCAGGTCAACGGCGGAAGGTACGTACCCCCTTGGAAGCCAGTGTCGATCTCGTCTGTCTGGGCGAGTCCATGGTCACCTTCGTGCCGTCGCGCCCCGGGCGGCTCGCCGACGTGCCCGACTTCCACCGGGAGATCGGCGGCGCCGAGTCCAATGTGGCGTGCACGCTCGCCCGCGCCGGGCACAGCGTGCGGTGGATCAGCCGGGTCGGCGCCGACGGCTTCGGCGACCACCTGGTCGAGACGATCGCCGCGGCCGGCGTCGATGTCGGCGCCGTCCAGCGCGACCCGCACCGGCCGACCGGCGTGTACTTCCGTACGGCCGGCGAGCGCGCCACCACGCTCGTGCCGCACTCGGAGAAGGCCGAGGTCGTCTACTACCGCAAGGGCTCGGCCGCCTCCGCGCTCTCGCCCGCGCTGGTCCGCAGGGACGACGCCTGGTCGGGCCGGATGCTGCATCTGACCGGCATCACGGGCGCGCTGTCCGCGACCTGCCGGGCCCTGATGGGCCGGCTCACCCACCGCGAGCCCGGCCGTCCGGTGGTCTCCTTCGACGTCAATCACCGCCCCGCGCTGTGGCGCGGCGCCGACCCGGGGCTGCTGATCGAACTCGCCCGTGGCTGCGACCTGGTGTTCGTCGGCGAGGACGAGGCTGAGGCCGCCTGGGGCCTGCCGGACGCCGACGCGATCCGGGCCGTGCTGCCCGAACCCGAGACCCTCGTGGTCAAGCAGGGCGCCGCGGGAGCGACGGTCTTCACCGGGGGCGAGCGGCTGCACGTACCCGCCCCGGCCGTCGACGTGGTCGCGCACGTCGGCGCGGGCGACGCCTTCGCCGCCGGATATCTGTCCGCGACCCTGCGCGGGCTGCCGGTACGGGACCGGCTGCGGCACGGCCATCTGCTGGCGGCCGCCGCGCTCACCGTGCCCGGCGACCTCGCCGTACCGCCCGGCCGCGCGCACGCCGACGCCCTCGCCGCACTCGACGACACGGCGTGGGGGAGACTGCGGCTGGGCCCCGGCTGGACCGGTACGCGACCGGTGGCTGCTCCCGGGCCTGGGGAAGAGGAGGCACCGTGAGCCAGACCGTCGACCGCGCGCTGAGCATCCTGCCGCTGCTCGCCGAGGGCCCGGCCGGCCTCGAACAGGTCGCCACCCGGCTCGACGTCCACAAGTCCACCGCGCTGCGGCTGCTGCGCACCCTGCACGAACACGGCCTGGTCTACCGTCAGCGGGACCAGCGCTACCGGCTCGGCACCCGGCTGTTCGCCCTCGCCCAGCAGGCCATCGAGACCCTCGACATCAGCGGTATCGCCCACCCGCATCTGGCCGCGCTCAATGAACGGACCGGCCACACCGTCCATCTGGCGGTGTACGAGCAGGGCGAGGTTGTGTACATCGACAAGGTCGAGAGCCGCTACCCGGTCCGGATGTACTCCCGGATCGGCCGCCCGGTGGCCATCACGGTGGCCGCCGTCGCCAAACTGCTGCTCGCCGACCTTCCGGAGCCGGAGCGGCGGGCGGTCGCGGAGGGTCTGGACTATCCGCGGTACACCGCCAGATCGATCCCGGACGCGGCCGCGTACCTCGCCGAGCTGGCCCGGGTGCGCGAGCAGGGCTGGGCCACGGACCTCGGCGGTCACGAGGAGTCCATCAACTGCGTCGCGGCCCCGCTGCGGGGTCCCGACGGCCGGGTGTGCGCGGCCATGTCGATCTCCGCGCCCAATGTCGTCGTCACCGCCGAGGAGTTGCTGCGGCTGCGGCCGCTGGTGCTCCGTACGGCGGAGGCGGTCAGCGCCGAGTTGTCCGGCGCGGCTCCGGTCACCGCCGCCGTATCTGCCCCCGTACCGCCGCACTCCACGAACGAGGACACCTCCGCATGAGCGAGCAGCCCGCCACCGACCCGACGCGTCTGAGCAAGGTCGCGATCACCCCGCCCACGCACACCGTGCCGCCCGCGAAGTTCTCGCACGGCGTGCGGAAGGGGAACATCCTCCAGGTCGCCGGTCAGGTCGGCTTCCTGCCCGCCGTCGAGGGGGAGCCGCCGACGCCCGCCGGGCCCGGCCTGCGCGAGCAGACGCTGGCCACGCTCGGCAATGTGCGGGCGGTCCTCGAAGCGGGCGGGGCGAGCTGGGAGGACGTGGTGATGGTGCGCGTCTATCTCACCGACACGGGCCACTTCGCCGAGCTGAACGAGATCTACAACGCGTACTTCGCCGGGCTGACGCAGGCACCGGCCGCGCGGACCACGGTGTACGTGGGGCTGCCGGCCGGGCTGCTGGTGGAGATCGACGCGCTGGCCGTCCTCGGCTGAGGCCCCCCGGGACACGGACGCCGGGCGGACCGCGTCACGCGGACCGCCCGGCGTTCTCATGGGTGCGGGGTCACGGCATCGCGTGGACGTGGGCGCCCACGGAGTTGGACCAGGCGTTGCCGTTCTTGGCGTCCCAGTTCGTGGACCAGGCCATCGCGCCGCGGATCGTCGGCCACGTGGTGCTGGGGTGGAACTTGCCGCAGCCCGTGCCCTTGGCGAGGCAGTCGAGCGCGTTGTTGACGACCGACGGGTCGACGTAGCCCGAGCCGGCCCCGCTGGTGGACGCGGGGAAGCCGAGGCCGACCTGGGACGGGTCGAGCCCGGCCTGGATCGCGGTGCAGGCCAGGGTGGTGATGAAGTCCACCGAGCCCTGGCTGTAGACGCCGCCGTCGCAGCCGTTCATCGAACCGCTGTTGTAGTACTGGGTGTTGACGACGGTCAGGATGTCCTTGATCTTCAGCGCGGTGGCGAGGTAGTCACTGACCGCCGAGAGCATGTCGATGGTCTGCGGGGCCATCGTGATGATCAGCCCCGAGCCGGCCTTGGAGCTGAGGCTGCGCAGCGACTGCGACATGTACGTCGAGTCGATGCCGTTCTCCAGGTCGATGTCGACGCCGTTGAAGCCGTAGGTCTGCATCAGCGACCAGACGCTGTTGGCGAAGTTGGTGGCCGAGGTGGAGTCACGGACCGAGATGGTGCCGTTCTGGCCGCCGACGGAGATGATCACCTTCTTGCCCGCCGCCTGCTTGGCCGCGATGTCGGCCTTGAACTGCGCCACGCTGTAGCCGAGCGACGGGTCCAGGGTGAACGAGACCGCGCCGGGCGTGGTGGTGGCGTCCGCGAAGGCCACCGCGATGATGTCGTACTGGTTCTGCACCTGCGCGATGGTCTGGACGGTCGCGCCGTTGTTGAAGTTCTGCCAGTAGCCGGTGACCACGTGCTTGGGCAGGCCACCCGTCGGGGGCTTGGTCGGGGGAGTGGTGGGCGGTGTGGTCGGCGGGGTGGTGGGGGGAGTGGTGGGCGGCGTCGTCGGAGGTGTCGTCGGTGGGGTGGTGGGCGGGGTGGTGGGCGGGGTGGTCGTGGTGCCGCCCGGGCCCGTCAGCGAGATGTCGTCCGCGTAGTACGCGGGCTGCGCGTACCAGCCGTGGGTGTAGATCGTCACCGACTTGGTGCTCGCGCCCGTGGTGAAGTTGACGCTCAGCTGCGTGTACGAGGAGGCGCTCGGCGTCCAGGTGGACGGGTCGGTGCCGCCGGTGCCGGTCGCGCCGATGTAGACGTAGCTGCCCTGCACGTACGCGCTCAGCGTGTACTGCGAGTTGGGCTGCACGCTGACGGTCTGCGAGCACTGGCCGGTGTCGGAGCTGCTCGGGGTCGCCTTGAGCGCGGAGGAGCCGGAGTGCACCGGGCTGGAGACGTTCACGCCGCTGCCCGCCGTGCACGACCAGTTGGAAAGGCCGCTCTCGAAGCCGGAGTTGGCCATCAGGTTGGTGGTCGCGGCGCTCGCGTCGCCGACGGAGACGAGGGCGACGCCTGAGCCGATGACGGCGGCGGCGCTCACACCGGCGATGAACCGGCGGCGAAGAGTTGACCTGCGCTGGGCAAGGCTCGCTTGTTGAGCGTGCGATGCACGTTCCACGACTGCCTCCTGGGGGCAAGGAGTTGGGGGTAGTGGGTGTGCGGATGACGAGGGCGGCTGCGGACGGGCAAAATGACATGCACACAGGGAAGTCCCGTCAGGGAGAAAACTGGTCCAGACCAATCCGGTTGTCAAGACCTCTGTGGACACCCGCTGTTCACCGTCTCCGATCCGCGACTTTCCGCACCCAGCCCGCTACACGTCGATAAGCTGACGACCGCGATCGGCCAGGTCGACCGGGTTCGCCGGGCGGAGAGGGGAGGTTCCGTATGCCGAGTGTCATCACGGTCACCGCGGACGATCTCGCGCTCAGCCTGGAGGACCAGGTGATGAGGACATCGGCGGCGCTGGACGCGTACGGCCACCTGGTGGCCCTGGCCCCCGCCGACCCCACCGATCCGGCCCGCCGCCGGATGCACACCGTGCGCTCCGCGCTGGAGGCCGACCGGATCGCCATCGTGCCGACCGCCCTGCCGCCGCTGGCCCGCACCCTGCTCGGCGAGCAGCTTCGGCAGCTGTCCGGCACCGATCTGGGCCCCGGGACACTGGCCGGCGCCGCGCGGCTGCTCTCGTACTATCTGCACTCCGGCGCGCTGCTCGGCTCGGTCGCCAAGCTCGACCGGGTGCCGGTCGGCGTCGGCGCGCACGTCAAGTCCCTCGTGCCGGGACGGCACTTCGCGGTGATCGCGCACCCGGAGCCGTATCTCGGCCAGGCCGACCAGGACACCGTGCCGCCCGGGCCCGGCTACCAGACACAGCTCGCCGTCGCGGGCAAGGGCCTCGACCCCGGCTGGATCACCGGCCCGCTCGCCGCCGCGTGGCGCGCCCAGCACGTGCGCGAGGTGCCGCTGCCCTCCGACTCGGCCGACTGGTGGGGCACTTCGCGCCTGGTGGAGTTCACCGCCTACATCGCGGACGTCGGCATGCTCTACCAACTCGTCACCTCGGTACGGCGGGACACCTGCACCTGGTGCGGACTCGAAGTCATCGGCGACCAGTGCCTGTTCTGCGGCACCCGGATCGGCGAGCGCGCGGCCCCGGCCAAGCACGCCGCCGCCGCGCCGCCCGGACGCGAGGTCGAGACACCGCGCCGCCCCCAACTCGAACCCCACAAGCGATAGGTCCGCCCGCACATGAACTCACGTCAACGCCGAGGTGTCGTCCTCCTGGTCGTCTCCGTGCTCTGCGCGCTGGCCGCCTTCGCCGGGGTGCTCGCCGTCGTCAGCGACGCGCGCTCGCAGGTGGGACCCAAGGTCACGGCGTACGAACTGTCCACCGACATCCCCGCGTACACCGCGCTGAGCGCCTCCGACGTGCGTCGCATAGCCGTGCCCCGGCGCTGGCTGCCCGACACCGCCGTACGTGAACTCGGCGACCTCCGGGGGAAGATCGCCGCCGTGGCGCTGAAGAAGGGCTCGCTGCTCCAGTCCGACATGGTCTCCGCCCGGCCCGAACTCAAGGCCGGGCAGATGGAGATCGCCATCATGATCGACGCGGAGACCGGTGTCGCGGGCAAGATCACCCCGGGCGCGCGGGTGAACATCTTCGCGACCTTCGCGGGCAAGAAGGACACCGACCCCGACATCTCGCAGATCATCGTCTCCGGCGCGCAGGTCATCGACGTCGGCGAGATCAAGGCCTTCGACAAGAGCGACGACGCCCAGCGGCTGTCCGCACAGGGCGTGCCGATCACCTTCGCGCTGGACGCCCAGGACGCCCAACGCGTCGCCTTCGCCGAGTCGTTCGCCCGCCATGTGCGCCTGGCACTGGTCGCCCCCGGCGACACCACCTCCCCCGCGGGCAGCGACCGCACCTACACCCTGGCCGGGGACACAGCGGCCGGAAGCGGGCACCGGTGAGCGTACGGATTCTGGCCGGTACCGGGGACGCGGACGCCGCGCGGGCGCTGCTCGGACTGCTCGGACAACTGCCGGGGGCCGAACCCGCCCCCGCGATCGGCGACTCCACCACGCTGCTCGACACCCTCGCCCGGGCCGCCGAGGCCGGGATCGAGGAGCTGCCCGAGGTCGTCGTCGTGCACGACGGGATCGGGCCGATGCCCGCGCTCGACGTCATCCGCGAGGTGGCCCTGCGCTTCCCCGCGGTCGGTGTCGTGCTGCTCACCGCCGACCCGAGCCCGCTGATGCTGGCCTCCGCGATGAACTCCGGAGCCCGCGGCGTCATCGGACTGCCGCTGGTCTACGAGGAGTTGGGCGCCCGGGTGGAGGCCGCCGCGTCCTGGGCGGTCGGGGTGCGCCGACATCTGAGCCCGGGCCGGGCCGCGCTGCCGGCGGTCGCCGGGGGCACGCTGGTGGCCGTCGCGGGCGCCAAGGGCGGGGTCGGTACGACCGTCATCGCCGTCCAACTCGCCCTTGCCGCACACGCGTCGGGCCGTTCCACCGCGCTGGTCGACCTCGACCTCCAGGGCGGCGACCTCGCGTCGTACCTCGATGTGCAGTTCCGCCGGTCGATCGCCGACCTCGCGGACATCGCCGACGTCTCCTCGCGGGTCCTGCACGACGCGATGTACGTCCACGAGTCGGGCCCCGCGCTGCTGCTCGCGCCCGCCGACGGCGAACGCGGTGAGGACGTCACCGACCGCGCGGCCCGGCTGGTGCTCACCGCACTGCGGCAGCGCTACGAGGTCGTCGTGGTGGACTGCGGCACCCAGATGACCGGCGCCAACGCGGTCGCCGTGGAGACCGCGGACACCGCCGTGCTGGTCACCACCCCCGATGTGGTGGCCGTACGCGCGGCCAAGCGGATGGTCCGCATGTGGGACCGGCTGCAGATCCGCAAACCCCAGGACACCACCGCCGTCGTCAACCGACACAGCCGGGGCAGCGAGATCCAGCCCTCGCTGATCGGCAGGATCGCGGGCACGAAGGTCGCGGCCTCGGTCGTCCCGGCGGGCTTCAAGGAACTCCAGGGGGTCATCGACGCGGGCCGGCTCCAGGACCTCGACAGCCGCTCCACCGTGAAGGCCGGGATCTGGGCGCTGGCGGGAGAGTTGGGGCTGGTCACCGGCGCCACCCTGCCCGCCGCGCGCGGCAAGCGGCGGATGCGCGGGGACCGCGGCCAGGTCACGCTGGAGACGCTCGGGATGACACCGGTCATCCTCATCACCCTGATCCTGGTCTGGCAGGCGGTGCTGGCCGGTTACACCTTCACCCTCGCGGGCAACGCCGCCGACCAGGCCGCCCGGGCGGCGGCGGTGGGGGACAGCGCGGCGGAGGCGGCGAGGAGCGATCTGCCGGGCGCGTGGGCGTCCGGCATGACGGGCCCGGACGTCCGCCCTGCCGACGGCGGCCAGATCGAGGTCACCCTCGGCCTCAAGGTCCCCGTCCTCTTCCCCGGCGCGATCGACTTCCCGATCACGGTCCACGGCCACGCCGCCACGGTGGACGAGCGCGGAACGGCGGACGCGCCGTGAGGCCCGCCGTACGGCTCCACCTGCGCCGCCGGGGGACACGGGACCGGGGGGTGGCGTCCCTGGAATACCTCGGCATGCTGCCGTTCCTGCTGCTCATCGCCCTCGCGGGCATCCAGCTCGGCATAGCCGCCTACTGCGGGTCGCAGGCCGCCACCGCCGCCCGTACCGCCGCCCGTACGGCCGCGCAGCCCGCTCCCGACGGCGGTGAGGAGGCCGGCCGCAGGGCCGGGGTGAACGCCGTGAGCGGCTGGGTGAACCCGGACATCACCTGGCCCCAGTACGACCAGTGGACCGTGAAGGCGACCGCCACCGTACGGGTCCCCTCCGTACTGCCCGGCCTGCGCCTCATCGATCCGGTACGCAGGTCCGCGACCATGCCGAAGGAGGACACGACCCCGTGAGTCTCCGCGCCCGCCTCGCCGTGGAAGAGGCCGCCCCGCAGACCCAGGAAGGCCACCTCGTGGCCGTCTACCGGGCCAAGCTGCTCCAGGAGATCGACCTCGCCGAGATGTCCACGCTCACCGCGGCCGAGCGCAGGGCCCGGCTGGAACGCGTGCTCGGGCACATCATCAGCCGCGAGGGTCCGGTGCTGTCCACCGCCGAACGGGCCGCGCTGATACGCCGGGTGGTGGACGAGGCCCTGGGCCTCGGCATCCTCGAACCGCTGCTGGAAGACCCCACGGTCACCGAGATCATGGTCAACGGCCCCGACCGGATCTATGTCGAACGCGGCGGCCGGGTCGAGCAGGTGCCCGCGCGCTTCTCCTCGGCCGACCAGCTGCTCCAGACCATCGAGCGCATCGTGTCCACCGTCAACCGCCGGGTGGACGAGTCCAATCCGATGGTCGACGCCCGCCTGCCGTCCGGCGAGCGGGTCAACGTCATCATCCCGCCGCTCTCCCTGACCGGCCCGATCCTCACCATCCGCCGCTTCCCCCGCGCGTACACCCTCCAGGAACTCATCGAACTCGGCACGCTGGACGAGCACATGCTGCTCCTGCTGTCGTCGTTCGTCCGCGCGAAGTGCAACATCATCGTCAGCGGCGGCACGGGCTCGGGGAAGACCACGCTGCTCAACGCGCTGTCCGGGCTGATCCCCGACGGCGAGCGGATCATCACCGTCGAGGACGCCGCCGAACTCCAGCTCCAGCAGGAGCATGTGATCCGGCTGGAGTCCCGCCCGCCCAACGTCGAGGGCGAGGGCCGGATCACCATCCGCGACCTGGTTCGCAACTCGCTGCGCATGCGGCCCGACCGGATCATCGTCGGCGAGGTCCGCGGCGGGGAGACCCTGGACATGCTCCAGGCGATGTCCACCGGCCACGACGGCTCGCTGGCCACCGTGCACGCCAACTCCGCGGAGGACGCGGTGCTCCGGCTCCAGACGCTGGCCTCGATGAGCGAGGTCAAGATCCCGTTCGAGGCGCTGCGCGACCAGATCAACTCCGCGCTCGATGTGATCGTCCAGCTCAACCGGCACCTCGACGGCACCCGCCGGATCGGCGAGATCGCCGTACTGTCCTCGCACGGCCGCGATGTCTTCCGGCTCACCTCAGCCACCCGCTTCCGCGCAGAACCCCTCGGCGTGGACCGCATCGTGCGCGGCTGGTACGAGCACCGGCCGGTGCCGCGCGAGATCGGCGAACGCCTCTACCTGGCGGGCGAACAGGTGCCCGCCGCCTTCGGGGTCGGCGCGAGCGAACTGGAACTCGACAGCCGGGAGGCGAAGTGACGGGCTTCTCCGGAGCGGGCGGCGGGGCCGTGGTCGTGCTCGACCGGGGGCAGGGGCATGTGCTCTTCGGTCACGTGCTGGGTCAGGGGCGGGGCCTCGACCTTGCCGCCGGTACCGGCTTCGCCGCCGGTCCCTACCCGCTGCTCGTCCTCGGCGCCGCGACGCTCGCCCTGGCGCTCGGCGTGTGGGGCCTGCACGCGTGGTGGGGCGGCCGGGCGGACCGGGCCGCGCTGGTCGAACGGCTCGCGGGCGAGACGGGCGCCGCCCCGCGGCGGGTCGCCTTCGCCGGACTCGACGGCCGGGTGCGGCAGTACGCGTGGGGGCAGCGGCTGGCCGGACGGCTCGCGGCCACCGGTACGAACGCCACTCCCGGCCAGTTCACGGCGGCCGTCATCGGGGTGATCGCCGGGGCGTGGCTCGCCGCGGCGTTCGTGCTCGCCCCCTTCTTCGGGCCGATCGCGGCGCTGCTCGCCGGATGGGCGGGCTTCTCCTTCCTGGAGTGGCGGCGCCGGGTGCGCACCGAGCGCTTCATCGCCCAACTCCCCGAACTGGCCCGGGTACTGGCCAACGCCACCCAGGCCGGACTGGCCCTGCGCACCGCGGTCTCCATGGCCGCGGAGGAACTGGAGGCCCCCGCCGGCGAGGAGTTGAGGCAGGTCGCCGACGCGATGGCCCTCGGCCACTCCGTCGAGGACGCCCTGGGCGAACTCCAGCAGCGGCTGCCCAGCCGGGAGTTGATCGTGCTGGTCTCCACCCTCGTGCTGTCCAGCCGGGCCGGCGGCTCCGTGGTGGACTCCCTGCGCAACCTCACCGTCACCCTGGAGGAGCGCAAGGAGACCCGCCGGGAGATCCGTACCCAGATGTCCCAGGTCACCGTCACCGCCTACGCCGTCCCGGTGATCGGTATCGGCTCCCTGCTGCTGCTCGACCGGATCATGCCGGGCTCGCTGAGCGCGATGACCGGCTCGACCACCGGCCGGATCTGCGTACTGATCTCCCTGGGCCTGTACGTGGTCGGCTTCGTGCTGATCCGCCGGATGTCCCGGATCGACGTGTGAGGGGCACGACATGACCCTGATGGGACTCGGTCTCGCGCTGGGCCTCGCGGTGTGCGTGGCCGGCGCGGTGTACGCGGTCGGACTGCTGCGGGCGGACGTACGGCTGCCGGACGACCTCGCGCTCGCCCTCGAAGTGGGCCGCACCCGCACCACCCGTACCGGCAACGCCATCGACCGGCTGGGCATCCGCTGGGCCCCGATGGTGATGCGGATGATGGGGCCGGCCCGGATCGCGAAGATGCGGGCCAGGATCGACCACGCGGGCCATCCGCACGGCCTCACCGTCGAGCGCTACGCCGCCCGGCGGGCCGTGTACGGCGGCCTCGGCGGCTTCGCGGCGCTGCTGCTGCTCACCCGGGGCAGCTGGTTCCTGGCGCTGCTGCTGCTCGCGTACGGCTGGTGGTGGGCGGACCTCGGCATCTGGCTGGCCGTGCGCCGCCGCCGTGACGACATCGAGCGCACCCTGCCGGACTTCCTCGACGTGCTGGCGGTCGTGGTCAGCGCGGGCCTGGGCTTCCGCCAGGCGCTGGAGCGGGTCAACGCCGTGTACCAGGGCCCCTGGTCGGACGAGATCCGGGTCGCGCTGCGGCAGATGGACATCGGGGTCAGCCGCCGTGACGCCTTCGACCAGCTGCGCAAGCGCAACCGCAGCGAGCAGGTGGGGCAGTTCGTCACGGCCCTCCAGCAGGGCGAGGAGCTGGGCGCCCCGATCGCCCGCACCCTCCTCCAGATCGCCACGGACATGCGGCGCACCGAGGCCCAGAACGCCCGCCGCCGGGCGGCCCGGATGGTCCCGCGGGCGACCGGGGTGATCACCATGCTGCTGGTCCCGGCCACCATGATCCTGTTGATCACCGGCATGATCATGGGCTCGCAGATCAACTTCGGCGATGTCTTCGGAAATGGGTGATTCCGGTGACACGGAGTGTGATCAGGCGGCATGCTGACCAGGGCGGCGGAGCCGACGGGGACGGCCTTGATTCAGCCTTGTACGGCTCAACTGGATGCGGAGGCAAGGGCGTCGGGTGTACCTTTGCAATCGCAACCATATTTGCACCTGCAATCCAGTCCGACCCGCTGCGTACCCGTACCAACCAGCGAGAGGCGGTGCTGCGCCTTGGACACCGTGCCCGACGGGCCGCACGCGGCCGCCGTACGTAACTGCCAGGTGACAGAGAATGGGGCGAACAATCATGAACAGGTGGGTAGTCAGGCACTGCGTGGACGCCGGGATCCGGCTCCGCGGCCGCACGGAACGGCTGGTCGACGCGCTGGCCGCGCGGGACGCCAAGCGCTCTCCCGGCGCGGACCGCGGGCAGACGTCGTTCGAGTACCTCGGGATCGCGGTGGTGATCGCGGTGATCATCGGGGTGCTGGCGGGGACGACGGACATCGGCGACTCGATCATGACGGGCATTCAGAGGGCCATCACCAGGATCACCGGCGGCAGTTGATCCACTGCGGTGATGACCGCGGTCAGACGATCGGTATCTACATCGTCGCCATGACCGCGCTGTTGTTCCTGGCTTTCGCGTACTTCGCGGTCGGGCAGGCCGCCGTCACACGCAACAGCGCGCAGACGGCGGCGGACGCGGCGGCGCTCGCCGCCGCGCGGGAGTACCGCGACGAGGCGAAGTCCGCGTTCCTCGCCGCGCTGAACAGCGGTGACCTCGACGCGCTCGGCCGGCTGCTCACCGACGGGGGCACGGACGACTACGGGCCCTGTGGCGCCGCGGCCTCGTACGCGGAGGCGAACGACGCCGAGCGGTTGACGTGCGACCGGGTGAACGGGCCGCCCGGTTACACCGTTTCCGTGCGGACGAAGGGGACAGTGGGCAAGTCGGTCGTCCAGGGTACCGAGAACAGGCACGCGGAGGCCCGGGCGACGGCGGTGGTGTCACCTCGATGTGTCATCGACAGCATGGCCGGCACAGGGGGTACGAGCAGCACGGACGACGCGGGTGACGCAGGCGGCACAGGTGATGCGGGTGACGACGGCGGAGCGGATGACCACCATGTCGTCGAATTCCTCTGTCACGGCGGCGATCTGACGATCGATCCGTCGGTGCCGGGCTTCACACTTGATCTGTCGACCTTCTACTCCGTGCATCTGACCAAGTGATGGCGGGCCGAGGAACAAAGGAACGGGGAACGATGGGATACGGGCGCAGAGCGACGACCGCGGCCACACTCGCCGCAGCCGCCGTCATCACGCTGGCGGGCTGCGGCGGCGGGGGCGGTGGCAAGAAGGCGGACGACAAGCCGCCGACGGCCGCGACGGCATCGGCCACCCCGTCCGCCAAGGGCGACGCCGGTGCCGGCGACGACTCGCCGTCCGCGACGCCGACCCAGGTGCTGGCCCAGTTGAAGTCTCCGGAGGGGGTGGAGGTCGCGATCAACTCGGCCGTACGGGACGCCGACGGGTTCGTCACCGTGCAGGGAGCGATCACCAATGGCGGCTCCAAGACCTTCAACGCCAACGGCTGGCGCGGTACCGAGATCGCCCTGTCTGCTTCCGGCGCCTCCGTCGCCGGAGCCGTGCTCGTCGACGAGGCGGGCAAGAAGCGCTACTACGTCCTGCGGGACACCGACGGCCGGTGCCTGTGCACCATGGGTCTGGTCGGTATCCAGCCCCAGGAGACCCGCTCCTTCTTCGCCCAGTTCCCCGCCCCGCCCGCCGCCACCACCGAGGTCGAGTTCGAGCTGCCGACCATGCCACCGGCCAAGATCCAGATCTCGGAGGGGTGAGAGAGGGATGGGCAAGGTGAAACGGGCCGCCGCCATGACCACAGCCGTCGGTCCGGCCACGACCGCCGCCATGACCGCGACCGCCGCCCCGACCAGAACCGGCCCCACCAGGCCCGCCGCCGCCAGGACCGCCACGACCGTCGCCACCGCGACCGCGCTCGTCCTCGTCCTCGCCGCCGGCACGGTGACCTGCGCCGGCACCGCGGTCGCCGACACCAACCCGCCCCCGTCGGCCGGGCAGAGCACCCCCACGCCACCCGTGAACGTCGACCCGACCTCGCCGAACCTCAAGCTCCCGGAGGGCGCCACCCTCGCGGCCCCCAAAGTGCTCGACATCGTGTCCGTGACCGACCAGGGCACGGTCTCCGCGAGCCAGCCGGAGCAGCGGCAGGAGACGTCCAACTCCACGATCACCTACGCGCTCCAGTCCGAGGTGCTGTTCACCAAGGACAGCGCGAAGCTCTCACCGACCGCGACCTCGCGGATCCAGGCGATCGCGAGCGACATCAACACACGGCATGTCACCTCACCCATCCGGGTCTTCGGGTTCACGGACAACCTCGGCAGCAGCGAGCACGGAGACGTGCTCTCCAAGGCGCGGGCGGATGCCGTCTACACGGTTCTGGCGCAGGAACTGGCCGCCGACGGCGATCCGGGCCACACCTTCCAGGTCCGCGGCTACGGCGAGGACTACCCGATCGCCGACAATTCCATCGAAAGCGGCCGCAGTCAGAACCGACGCGTCGAGATCACTTTCACGCCACCTGCCGCATAACGTGCTGAGGGAGCACCCGGACGCGGTACGGTATAACTCCCCCCCTCGGGCCGGTTCGCTCTCCCCCCCTGCGAACCGGCCCGTTTCCCGTTCCCCCGCGCCGCGTCAGGCAGGGCGGTCCGGCGGGGCCGGGACGACCGCCTCCAGCCGTACCCCCCGCACCACACCCCACGCCGCGAACGCGCCCGCCTCCGCCTCCAGGACGTGCCGGGCCCGCAGCCGGGGACGGCCGATCTTGCCCGGCGGCATCGTCCGTACCGCCAGTACCTTCAACCGCCGGTCCAGATAGGCGACATCGATCGCGAACCGCATCCGCACGGTGTGCACGCTGGACGCGGGCGTCAGCAGCAGCGCGCCCTCGATGCCGTCCCGGCCGAGCAGCCCGCGGGTACGGGCGCGGTACGACGCGGCGATCCGCAGCGGTGCCTCCCCGGCGGGCGCGCGCAGCGTCCCCTCGCCGTCCTGCCAGCGTCGGCGCATGGCCCCTCCCCGGGGTTGAGTTGCCGTGTACGGTCGGCCCGGTGCATGTCTATCTGATCGTGGGTGCCGCCGTCTGGGGAACGGCGAGCGGCCTCCTTCTGCCGCGGGCCGCCTACCGGTTGGCGGTGCCCGCGGGCGAGCCCTGGGCCGCCGTGTGCCCCGCGGGGCACCCCGTGCGCGGCTGGTTCGGCCCCGCGCGCTGCCCGGGCTGCCCGGCGCCGCGCTACGGCCTCGGTTACGGCGCCGTGCTCGCCTGCGCGTTGGCCTGCACGGCGCTGGCACTGACGGTGGGGGCCCGCCCCGAACTCGCCGTCTGGCTGCTGCTGGTGCCCGTCGCGCTGATACTCGCCCGGGTCGACCTGCTGGTCTTCCGGCTGCCCGATGTGCTCACGCTGCCCGCGCTGGCGGCCACGGCGGCGCTGCTCGGGCTCGCCGCGCTGGTGCCCGACCACGGCGGGGCGTGGCTGCGGGGGCTGTGCGCGGCGGGGGCGGTCGGCGCGCTGTATCTCCTGCTCTTCCTCGTCAACCCGGCGGGGATGGGGTTCGGGGACGTGAAGCTCGCGCCGACGCTGGGGTTCGTGCTCGGCTGGTACGGGTGGCCGGTGGTGTTCGCCGGTACGTTTCTGGGGTTCCTGCTCGGGGCGGTGGCGGGGGTCGTGCTCATCGTCTCGCGGCGGGCGGACCGGAAGACGCCGATACCGTTCGGGCCGTTCATGCTGGTGGGCGCGCTCGGAGCCGTCCTGTGGGCCTCGACGCCGACGGGCTAGTCCGCACACGCCGAGCAAGCCGACCCCAGGCGCCGAGCGAGCCGGCCCGCGCAGCCCCCGTACACCGCGCAGCCCCGAGCCGGGCCCGCCAGCCCCAAGCCGGCCCGCGCCGCCCCGGACACCGTCGGGCCCAGCAAGCCGACGCCAGGCGCCGGACGGGCCACCCGAGCCCGTCCGGCGCCTGCGGGACGTGTGCCTACGCCTCGCTGCTGACCGACCAGAGGTTGACGCCCTCGGGCTCCACCGCGTGCGTGTCGATCTCCGCCAGCTCCTGCGCGGTGAGCGCGGGCGCGCCCAGCGCCGCGACGTTCGTCTCCAGCTGCGCGACCGAGGACGCGCCGATGAGCGCCGAGGTCACCCGCTGGTCGCGCAGCACCCAGCTCAGGGCGAGCTGCGCCAGCGACTGGCCGCGGGCCGCCGCGATGTCGTTGAGGGCGCGCAGCCGCCCGATCGTCTCGTCGTTGACCAGGGCCGGGTTGAGCGACTTGCCCTGGGCCGCGCGCGAGTCCCCGGGGATGCCGCCGAGGTAGCGGTCGGTGAGCAGACCCTGCGCCAGCGGCACGAAGCCGATGCAGCCCATGCCCTCCTCTTCGAGGACGTCGAGCAGGCCCTCGTCCTCGATCCAGCGGTTGATCATGGAGTACGACGGCTGGTGGATGAGCGCGGGCACCCCCAGCTCGCGCAGGATCCGCGCGGCCTCCCGGGTGCGGTCCGGGCCGTAGGAGGAGATCCCGACGTACAGCGCCTTGCCCTGCTGGACCGCGGACGCCAGCGCGCCCATCGTCTCCTCGAGGGGCGTGTCCGGGTCGAAGCGGTGGGAGTAGAAGATGTCCACGTAGTCCAGGCCCATCCGGGACAGCGACTGGTCGAGCGAGGACAGCAGGTACTTGCGCGAGCCCCACTCGCCGTACGGCCCCGGCCACATGTCGTAACCGGCCTTCGTGGAGATGACCAGCTCGTCGCGGTAGGGGCGGAAGTCCTGGGCGAAGAGGGTGCCGAAGTTGGCCTCGGCGGCGCCGAACGGCGGCCCGTAGTTGTTGGCCAGGTCGAAGTGCGTGACGCCGAGGTCGAAGGCACGGCGCAGGATCGCGCGCTGCGAGTCCAGGGTCCGGTCGTCACCGAAGTTGTGCCACAGGCCGAGCGAGATCGCCGGGAGCTTGAGGCCGCTGCGGCCGGTGCGTCGGTACTCCATCGAGTCGTAGCGCTCGTCGGAGGCGCGGTAAAGGTTTCGGATGTTCACGGGACCTTGCTTATCACGAGACGTTGAACCGCTTACTACCCGCCACAGCCGGGCGGCGGCCGTCGGGTTCGTCCGCACGGCCGTTCGCGCAGTAGTGTGGCGCCCGGGCGACGACGCAGGAGGGGCTGGTACGCGATGAATCTGCGCGAACTGGTGTATGGGCTGTACTCCCGCAGAGTGGAAAACCGCCTCGATGTGTCGCAGGCCCCCAAGCACATCGGTGTGATCCTGGACGGCAACAGGCGCTGGGCGAAGGCGTCCGGCGGCAGCCCCGAGCAGGGCCACCGGGCCGGCGCGGACAAGATCGCCGAGATGCTGGGCTGGTGCGAGGAGACCGGGGTCGAGGTGGTCACCCTGTGGCTGCTGTCGACGGACAACCTGGACCGTCCGGCCGACCAGCTGGTGCCGCTGCTGGGCATCATCGAGGACGCGGTGACCGAGCTGGCCGCCAGCGGCCGCTGGCGGGTGCACCACGTGGGCACGATGGACCTGCTGCCCGCGCACACCCAGTCCGTGCTCAAGGAGGCCGAGCAGGCCACCCACGGCGTCACCGGCATCCTGGTGAACGTGGCGGTGGGCTACGGCGGCAGGCAGGAGATCGCCGACGCCGTACGGTCGCTGCTGCACGAGCACGCGGGCCGCGGCACCTCCATCGAGGACCTCGCCGAGCTGCTGGACGTCGAACACATCGCCGAGCACCTCTACACCCGCGGCCAGCCCGACCCCGATCTGGTGATCCGTACCTCGGGCGAGCAGCGGTTGTCCGGATTCATGCTGTGGCAGAGCGCGCATTCGGAGTACTACTTCTGCGAGGTCTTCTGGCCCGCGTTCCGGAAGGTCGACTTCCTGCGCGCGCTGCGCGACTACGCCGCCAGGCACCGCCGCTACGGAACGTGATCGTCCGGTAGTCGCGGCACACCGCCGGATCGGCGGTTCCCCGCGGTCCGCTTGCGGGTCGAATCCCAGGTGAGCGCTCGGTGACCGGGCGGTGACGGTCGGACGACTGTCATATGCGTCCGCATGGGCATGGGCTTTCCCGGGCATATCACTGGCAGACCGGCATCCGGCCCACGGCTGCCGGACCGCAGACTCACCTCTCCCGAGGGGGTTCGTCCACACGTGGTGACCAGCAAGAATCGCCGTGTTCACGACCGGCGCACATATGTACTCGACACCAGCGTGCTGCTCGCCGACCCCAACGCCATCACCAGGTTCGACGAGCACGAGGTCGTGCTGCCCGTCGTCGTGGTGACGGAGTTGGAGGCCAAGCGCCACCACCCGGAGCTCGGTTACTTCGCCCGCCAGGCGTTGCGGCTGCTCGACGAGTTCCGGATCAGGTACGGCAGGCTCGACGCTCCGATCCCGATAGGGGACGTCGGCGGCACGCTCCGTGTCGAGCTCAACCACTCGGACCCCGGGGTACTGCCCGCGGGCTACCGGCTGGGGGACAACGACTCGCGCATCCTCGCCGTCGCCCGCAACCTCCAGGCCGAGGGGTACGACGTCACGGTCGTCTCCAAGGACCTGCCGCTGCGGGTGAAGGCGTCCTCGGTCGGCCTGCTGGCCGAGGAGTACCGCGCCGAGCTCGCGATCACCTCCGGCTGGACCGGAATGGAGGAACTCCAGGTCGCCGCGGCGGACGTGGACGCGCTCTTCGCGCAGGAGACCATCGCGCTGCCCGGGGCCGAGGACCTGCCGGTGCACACCGGTCTGGTGCTCCAGTCCGAGCGCGGCAAGGCGCTCGGCCGGGTCACCGAGGACGGCCGGGTACGGCTGGTCCGCGGCGACCGGGAGGCATTCGGCATCCACGGCCGCAGCGCCGAACAGCGGATCGCCCTCGACCTGTTGCTCGACCCCGAGGTCGGCATCGTGTCGATGGGCGGCCGGGCCGGCACCGGCAAGTCGGCGCTGGCGCTGTGCGCGGGACTCGAGGCGGTCCTCGAGCGCCGCCAGCACCGCAAGGTGATGGTCTTCCGGCCGCTGTACGCGGTGGGCGGCCAGGAGTTGGGCTATCTGCCCGGCAGCGAGGCGGAGAAGATGAGCCCCTGGGCTCAGGCCGTCTTCGACACGCTGTCCGCGGTGACGTCCAAGGAGGTCATCGAGGAGGTCGTGGCCCGCGGCATGCTGGAGGTGCTGCCGCTCACCCACATCAGGGGCCGCTCCCTGCACGACGCCTTCGTGATCGTCGACGAGGCCCAGTCCCTGGAGCGGAACGTCCTGCTGACCGTCCTGTCGCGGATCGGCGCCGGCTCGCGGGTGGTGCTGACCCACGACGTGGCCCAGCGCGACAATCTGCGGGTCGGGCGGTACGACGGAGTGGTGGCGGTGGTGGAGAAGCTCAAGGGCCACCCGTTGTTCGCCCATGTGACGCTCACCCGGTCCGAACGGTCCCCGATCGCCGCGCTCGTGACGGAGATGCTGGAGGAGACCGGCCCCTGACGCGCTCAACGGCACGGGACATGATCCATTGATACGATGTCCCTATTTGGCCGTGGATCACATGAGTTGAGGCTGCTGCGCCCGGCGTGATGGGCGCAGCAGCCTAGCGTTTTCCGGGGAAGTCCGCCGGGAATTACCTTCGTTCGCAGCGTGTGAGCTTTGCCACTCAACCGGAAATTGCCGCGCGGCGTCCGCGTACGGCAGGGTGTGAGGCTGTCAGGCCCCGCTTATGGCACTCCTACACCTCTCGGGGTGTGGGTTCGGCAGCACCCCACAAGTCCACAACGACGCCATGAGCCGCCCGAGCACCACGCGGAACCCGCAAGGGACTTCGCACCGGGCCAGTACCCCCGTGACCGACCGGCCCGTACGGCGGACCGGAAAGGGGGACAGCGCCAGGGGCACGATTTCGTCCGTGCGGTCACCAAGCGGGCGATTCCGGAAGGAAACCGTGTGAGCCGGATCTCGGTCCGGGGACTCGCGGTGGCGTCCGCCACCGCCGTCACCACTGTGGGCGCCGTCGTGGGCGTCGCGTCCGGTGCCGACCAGGGCAGCGTCAACGAGCCCGTCGAAGCCGCCGGTACGACGACCCTCATCGCGGACATTCCCGCTGGACAGCAGGTTCAGCAGGCTTCGTTGACCGAGCAGGTCCAGGCTCAGTCCGACGCCGCCGACGCGACAGCGCGGAAGTCGGCCGAGCAGGCCGCCCGCGTCCAGGCCGCCAAGGACGCCGCCAAGAAGAAGGCGGCGGCCGACGAGGCGGAGAAGGCCAGGGCCCTGGCCGCCACGCGCGGCGACGCGCGGGCCAGCTTCCCGATCCAGGCGACGTACACCATCGCCCAGGTCCAGGACATGGCCCGGCAGATCGTCGGCTCCGACCAGTTCGCCTGCTTCTCCAACATCGTGTCCCACGAGAGCAGCTGGAACTACACGGCCGCCAACCCCTCGTCCGCCGCCTACGGGCTGGTGCAGGCGAACCCCGGCTCCAAGATGGCCTCGGTCGCGTCCGACTGGCAGACCAATCCGGCCACGCAGATAAAGTGGGGCCTCAACTACATGAACAGCCGCTACGGCAGCCCGTGCGGCGCCTGGCAGCACTGGATGGCGTACCACTCGTACTAGGCGGACCCGGGGTTGTCCCCCCGAGGACAACCCCGCGCCGCCCGAGCAACCCCTGTCCCCGGTAACGTCGTCCTCCACAGCAATGCCACAGACGGCCACGGGTCAGGGGAGAGCCATGCCGGACAAGCGCCACTGGAGTTCCGTGCTCGCCTCAGGGCTGGCTCAGCTCGCCGGGCGCATCGAGGAACGGCACGCCGTCGTCTCCGCGCGGGACGCGGCCGACCAGGGGGCCGCACCCGCGGCCCCCGCGGTCGTTCCCGCCGACAGTGAGCAGCCGGCCGCCACCGCCGTCGCGGCCGCCAAGCACGCCGAGTCCCTTCAGGCCGCCCGCCGAAGTGCCGCCCGCCGTACGGCCGTACGGACCGGGGCCGCCCTTCCCGCCCAGCGCTCGGCGCCGCAGGCCCACCCGGCCGAGGCCGTGCCGTGGAGCATGCGGGTCGCCGCCGAGGTCGGCTGGCGGCTGCTGATCCTGGCCGGCACGGTGTGGGTGCTGATGCGGGTGATCGGCGCGGTGCGGCTGGTCGTGCTCGCGTTCGTGGCCGCGCTGCTCATCACCGCGCTGCTCCAGCCGTTCGTCGCCCGCCTCAAGCGGATGGGCGTGCCGCGGGGGCTGGCCACCGCGATGGTCTTCATCGGCGGCTTCGTCGTCATGGGCCTGGTCGGCTGGTTCGTGGTCTGGCAGGTGATGGACAACATCGACAGCCTGTCCGGCAGCCTCCAGGACGGTATCGCCGAGGGCAAGAAGTGGCTGCTCAACAGCCCGTTCCATGTCACCGACGATCAGATCAACCAGGTGGCCAAGAACCTCAGCGACGCCATCGGCTCCAACACCAAGGCGCTGACGAACGCCGGGCTCGAAGGCGTCACCGTCATCGTCGAACTCCTCACCGGCATCCTGCTGGCGATGTTCAGCACGCTGTTCCTGCTCTTCGACGGCCCGAACATCTGGAACTGGGTGCTGCGGCTGTTCCCCGAGGCCGCGCGGGACGGGCTCGCCGGCGCCGGGCCGCGCGCCTGGCGCACGCTGACCCTCTATGTGCGCGGCACGGTGATCGTCGCGCTGATCGACGCGATCTTCATCGGCATCGGCATCTTCTTCCTGGGCGTGCCGATGGCGGTGCCGCTGGCCGTCGTCATCTTCCTGTCGTCCTTCGTGCCGCTGGTCGGCGCGGTCGCCTCGGGCGCGGTCGCGGTGGTCGTCGCGCTCGTCACCGAGGGGCCGTTCACCGCGCTGATGGTGCTGGCCGTGGTGCTGGCCGTCCAGCAGATCGAGGGCCACATCCTCCAGCCGTTCATCCTCGGCCGCGCGGTACGGGTGCACCCGCTGGCCGTCGTGCTCTCGG
The DNA here is from genome assembly GCF_036199905.1 of Streptomyces sp. NBC_00223. NCBI lineage: Bacteria > Bacillati > Actinomycetota > Actinomycetes > Kitasatosporales > Streptomycetaceae > Streptomyces > Streptomyces sp. NBC_00223. Next base: position 5,471,048 of record NZ_CP108109.1, read on the forward strand.
TCGCGGCGGGCTCGATGATCGCCGGGATCGGCGGCGCGATCAGCGCGGTGCCGCTCGTGGCCGTCCTCAACACCGCCATCGGCTATCTGCGCGCCCACGCCCGCCAGGAGACGGGCGAGCCGGACCCCGAGGGCGCCGAGGCGTACGAGCCCCCGCCCGCGGTCACGGACACCGCGTCCGAGGCCGACCCCGAACCCTCCCCGACCCCGGCCCGGTCGGCGGAACCCGGCCCCGAACCGGAGACCGGCGACCTCCCGGTCTCCTGACACCCCCGCACACCCGCCGGGACGCCACCGGGCGGGCCGGTCGCGGTCGCGTGACGAACAAGGTGGCGGAAAAGCGCGGTCGGTGAGAGCCGGCCGCGCCTTCCCGCCACCCCGTGTCGTGGGCTATTCCGTGCGGAGGCCGTCCGCGCGCATCAGGCGCCACAGCGGCGGCAGGCTCAGCAGGGTCACAGCGAAGACCACCGCCGCGCCGATCGACGTCATCGTCAGCACGCTGCTCCAGTCGGTGCGGATGGGCCGGTCGACCATGGCGAGCAGCGCCGCGCCGAGCCCGATGCCGCCCCCGCAGGCCAGCAGCAGCCCCAGCACCACCGGGATCGCGGTCTGCCACAGCACCGACCAGGCCAGCGCCGTGCGCCGGGTGCCGAAGGCGACCAGCACCGCCAGCAGCTTCTTGCGCTCCCGCAGTTGCTCCAGCATCGTCACCAGCAGGCTCGCGCCGATCAGCCCCATGGTCAGGGCGGCGCCGGCGAACAGCCCGCGGCGCAGCTGCCGGTAGCCGGTCTTCTCCTTGGTGTCGTGCAGGGCGTAGACGTACACGTCGGTGCCCATCCCGGCGACGGTGTTGCGCACGTACTCGATCGCGTCGGGCACCTTGGGGTCGACACCGACCGTGATGTGCGCGGTCGCCGACTTCAGAAGGCCCGCGTCGAGCGCCTCCGGGGTGCTGAAGATCCCCCACTGGTGGCTGCCCGTCGGGTCCGCCCGGGTGACGACGGCGCGGGCCGAGGCGGGAATCGTCCAGTACCTGGGCTTGCCGGTGTACTTGTCGCTGTCCGGCGTGTTGAGGTCGATCCGCGCGCCCGGCCTGGCGTACTTGCCCATGGCCTCGTCGTCACCCATGCCGTCCTGCGGCGAGACGATGAAGACGCTGCCGGGGGAGCACGAGGTGATCCGGGCCATTTCCCGCAGCGACGCGCAGTCGCCGACCTGGATGGGCAGATAGGCGTCGTTGTCCGTGGTCCGCCGGGTGCTCGCGTCGGGCTGGGTGGCGCTCGCCTCGGTGTTGCCGAAGACATGCGTGACCCCGCGGGTGGCGCGGATCTTCTCCGTGTACGCGGCGGTCTGACGGCCGTCGGTGACCGGCGCGCCGACGCTGGCCTGGGCCCGGGCGGTGTCGGCGCCGGTGTCGTAGACGAAGTCGCTGTTGACGCCGGTGAAGAGCATCTGCAGGGCGATCGCCCCGGCCACGGCCACGGTCACCCCGCTGACCATGCGGGCCGAGGAACTGCTGTTCAACTGGAGCCTGCGGATGGCCAGCTGCCAGGGGATCGGGCCGCCGCTCAGCCTGCTCACGACGGACTCCACCGCCCAGGGCAGCACGGCCGTCACCCCGATGAGCAGCAGTACGGCACCGGTCGCGATCTGGTACTGGTTGATCGACGTGCCGCCCTTGACCGTCCCGAACAGCGGTGCCAGCAGGCCGAGGCCGATCACCGGGACCAGCAGCCGCCACCACAGCCGGCGCCTGCGGCCCACGGCCTGCCGGACCACGCCCAGCGGTTCGATCGCCGTACCGCGCAGGCTGACCAGGGTCACCGCGACCGACGCCAGCGGTACCGCGACCACGATCAGCAGCGTCAGCGCGGTGCTCGGCGTCATGTCGGACGGGAAGGCGGAGATGTCGCGGATGGAGACCTTCGAAGCGAGCTGCCGGCCGAGGAGGAAGAAGCCCCCGCCGAGCAGCAGCCCGAACAGCGCGCCCAGCAGCGCCTCACCCGCCGCGATCCGGTGGGTCATCCGGATGTCGGCGCCCACCAGCCGCAGCGCGGCCAGCCGCCGGTCCCGGCGTTCGCCGCCGAGCCGGACCGCGGTGCCGATGAACACCGCCACCGGCAGCAGCAGCACCACCAGCATGATCACCAGCAGCAGGTCGAAGGTCGGCCCCATCGCCTCGGAGCTGCTGTGGTAGCCGAACGACGTGATCCGCTCGGCGTTGCCGTGCCGGTAGTCCGCGTCCCTGGCGACGAGTCGGTCGCTCCCGGCGTAGTAGTACAGCTCGGCAGGGCCCGTCAGCCCGGCGTGCCCGATGGTGCCGGTGATCGTGTACGGGAGGCGGTCGCGCAGCAGCGGCTCGGACGCCAGCAGGTGCCGCAGCGCCGGTGAGACCACCATCTGCCCGGGGGCGGGGACACGGTCGATCCCCGGCGGCTTCGCGGCCTGGTCGCCCTCCCGCTGGATCAGCCGGCCGGTGATGTCCTCGCCTCGGAAGACGGTGTTCTGGTCGGCCAGCAGCACGGAGTGCGCGGTGGGCTCGGCGACGAACACATTGGAGGCCGTGTCGCGGGCCACCTGCCGCTGTTCGCGCGCGTCCATCATGGCCGGGACGGCGGCCGCAAGCAGCAGCAGCGCCACACCCAGCCCGACGCCGATCGCGGTCAGCACCGTACGGGTCCAGCCCTCGCGTCCGCCGCCGGCCGCGAAGCGCGCGCCGAGCGTGAGGTCGCGCGCCCAGGTGCGCAGAGAGGCGCGGGCCTCGGGCGGCGGGCCCGGGGGCACGTCCTGGCCGCGGTCGGCCTCGACGGTGCCGTACGGTTCGTATCCCGTGCTCATGACACCCGTTCCATGTCGCGCGACTTCCCGTCCCGCACGACGATCTCCCGGTCGGAGTAGGCGGCCACCCGGGCTTCGTGGGTGACCAGGACGACCGCGGCGCCGGTGTCGTGGGCGGCGTCGGTCAGCAGCCGCATCACCCGCTCGCCGTTCAGCGAGTCCAGCGCGCCGGTCGGCTCGTCCGCGAAGACCACCCGGGGGCCGCCGACCAGGGCGCGGGCCACCGCGACCCGCTGGCCCTGGCCGCCGGAGACCTGGCCGGGCCGCTGCCCGGCGACCTCGGTCACCTCAAGGCGCTCCAGCCACTCCGCGGCCCTCGCCTCGGCCTCGCGGCGCTTGGTGCCGCTCAGCCGCAGCGGCATCGCCACGTTCTCCAGGCAGGTCAGCTCGGGCACCAACTGGCCGAACTGGAAGACGAAGCCGAAGTCCGAGCGGCGCAGGGCGCTGCGCTCGCCGTCGGACATCGCCGACAGCTCCCGCCCGCGGTAGCGCACCTGGCCGGAGTCCGGCCGCACGATGCCGGCCAGGCAGTGCAGGAGCGTGGACTTGCCCGACCCGGAGGGGCCCATCACCGCGACGACCTCGCCGGAGCGGATGGTCAGGTCCGCGCCGTCCAGTGCCGGGGTGGGGCCGTAGGTCTTGCGTACGTCGGTCGCCACGAGCAGGGGCTCGGGGCCCGCGTTCATCCGGCCGGTCACTTGGCCACCTCCGCGGCGAGTTCGTCGAGCCGGGCGGCGGTGAGTTCCAGCCACCGCAGGTCAGCTTCGAGATGGAACAGGGCGTGGTCGCAGATCAGCTGGTCCGCGAGGTCACCGGTCTTCTTGCGCCGGGTCAGCTCGCGCATCAGCCGCAGGTGCTCCGCGCGCTGGGTGTCCAGCAGATCGGCCGCCGGGCGGCCGGTCAGCAGGGCGAGCACGACCTTGGTGTAGAGGGTCGTCTGAAGGTACGGCTCGGGCTTCTCGGGCTGCGCGAGCCAGGTCGCCACGTCGGTGATCCCGGCGTCGGTGATCGCGTAGCGCTTGCGCTCGGGCCCGCCGCCCGGCTCTATCCCCTCGACCTCGACCAGGCCGTTCTTCAGCAGCCTGGCCATGGTCGAGTAGACCTGTCCGTAGGCCAGCGGCCGGTCGTGGCCGAAGCGTTCGTCGAAGGCGCGCTTGAGGTCGTAACCGTGGCGCGGGCCGGACTCCAGGAGTCCGAGCAGGGTGTGGCCGATTGACATGCGGAGCACACTACACCATGGGTATACATCACGTGTATACCCATGGTGTACAAGAGCGTATTCGCAGGTCAGGGCGGGATCGGAGCGCGATGCAGCCCCGGGGCACGGGGTGTCCGCACCTGCCCCGGGGCTGCGTCCTTCGGGCAGTGGTGGTGGTCAGCCGGGCTTGACGAGCTGCGCGATACGGTCGCCGGTCTGCCGGTCGATCCTGCGCCAGTACTCGAGCGCGCGCGCCAGCACCGGGGCGCTCACCCCGTCGCTGAGGTGACCGGCCACGTTCGACACCAGCCGGTCGCGGGCCGCGTCGTCCAGCACCTCGCGCACGAGGGTGCCGGGCTGGCCGAAGTCGTCGTCCTCGCGGTGCAGCGTGTACGCCTCGCGGACCATCTCACCGGCCGTCCGCCACCCCGCGATGTCGGCGTACGCCCGCGGGGACGCGGCGGGGCCGCCGTACGAGTTCGGCGCGTAGGGCGCGCCCACCCGGTTCGGCTCGAAGCGCATCGGGCCGTCCTTGGCGTACGAGTGCACCGGCACGTGCGGGCGGTTCGGCGGCAATTGCGCGTAGTTCGGGCCGATCCGGTACCGGTGGGTGTCGGGGTACGAGAACAGCCGGCCGAGCAGCATCTTGTCCGGCGAGGGGGCGACGCCCGGCACCATGTTGGACGGCTCGAACGCGGCCTGCTCGATGTGGACGAAGTAGTCCTCCGGATTGGTGTCCAGCGTCATCCGGCCGACCTCGATCAGCGGGTAGTCGCTGTGCGGCCACACCTTCGTCAGGTCGAACGGGTTGAACCGGTAGTTCGCCGCGTCCTCGAACGGCATGATCTGCACCCACAGCGTCCACGAGGGGTGGTCACCGCGCTCGATCGCCTCCCACAGGTCCTGCCGGTGCACGTCCGCGTTCTGCCCGGCCGTCTCGTCGGCCTGCGCCTGGGTGTAGAAGTCGATGCCCTGGTCGGTCTTGAAGTGGTACTTCACCCAGACCTTGGTGCCGTTCCCGTTGATCCACATGTACGTGTGCGAGCCGTACCCGTTCATGTTCCGGTACGACTTGGGGATGCCGCGGTCGCCCATCAGCCACGTGACCTGGTGGGCGCTCTCCGGGGAGAGCGTCCAGAAGTCCCACTGCATGTCGTTGTCGCGCAGCCCGTTGTCGGGGCGGCGCTTCTGGCTGCGGATGAAGTCCTGGAACTTGATGGTGTCCCGGACGAAGAACACCGGGGTGTTGTTGCCGACCAGGTCGTAGTTGCCGTGGTCGGTGTAGAACTTCAGCGCGAAGCCGCGCGGGTCGCGCCAGGTGTCCGGGCTGCCCTGCTCACCGGCCACGGTCGAGAAGCGGGCCAGCATCTTCGTGGTGCGGCCCGGCTGGAAGAGGTCGGCCTTGGTGAACTGGCTGACGTCGTTGGTCACTTCGAACCGGCCGTACGCGCCGCTCCCCTTGGCGTGCACCACCCGCTCGGGCACCCGTTCACGGTTGAACTGGGCCATCTTCTCGATCGTGTAGTGGTCCTGGAGCAGGATCGGGCCGTCGGGACCCACCGTGAGCGAGTGCTCGTCGCTCTCCACCGGGATGCCGGCGTTGTTGGTGGTGTACTGGAAGTTCGGCGTGCTCATGGGATGTGTCCTCCCGTCGATGCCGAGTCGGGACACCGGGGTTCGGGTCGCGTCGCGGGGCTGCTCCCCACACTCGCACCGAACCCCCGTCACGGCACCTTCTCCTTTGCCGCCCTCTCGCCTCCGGACGTACCCCGTCTTCGCCCGTCGGCTCCTCTTGGGGTTGCCCCATGTAGCCATCGAGCCAAAGGGCGCGCCGGTGTCGAAAGGGAGAGCGCGCGGAGGTCCCGAGGAACGAGGGACCGAGCACGGTCGACTTCCCCCAGACTCCGTCCGGGGGTACCCCCACACCGGATGTAAGCGACCGGAGGCGAGAGGGCGGCTTAAGAAATCGGCAGCTCGAACCAGACCACCTTTCCGGCGCCCAGCCGGGTCGCTCCCCAGCGCTGGGCCATCCGGTTGACCAGGTACAGACCCCGGCCGCCCTCCTCCTCCGGCGCGGCGTGCCGCATCCGGGGCAGCAGCGGCGCGTCGTCGCCGACCTCGCAGCGCAGCACGTCGGTGCGCAGCAGCCGCAGCGTGATCGGCCGTTCGGCGTACCGCACGGCGTTGGTGACGATCTCGCTGACCAGCAGCTCGGCCGCGTCGACCTGGTCCTCCAGGTCCCAGCGGCGCAGCGCCTGCCGGACCAGCCGGCGGGCCCGGCCCGCGGTCTGCGCCTGCGGCTCCAGGAACCAGTACGCGACGTCGCTCGGCGCGATCCCGTCGAAGCGGGCGGCCAGCAGGGCGATGTCGTCGTCCCGGTCGCCAGGACCCAGGATCTCCAGCACCTCGTCGCACAGCGGCTCCAGCGGCGGCGGGGAGACCACCGTCGCCGCGTCGTGCAGGCGTTCGCGCAGCAGCTCGATGCCGCCCCACACGTCGCGGGTACGGGACTCCACCAGGCCGTCGGTGTAGAGCAGCAGCGTGGCCCCGGCGGGCGCGGGCAGCTCCACGGCCTCGAAGGGCACCCCGCCCACCCCGATCGGGGCGCCCGGCGGTACCCGCAGCACCTCGGCCAGGCCGTCGGCGTGCAGCAGGATCGGCGGCGGGTGGCCCGCGTTGGCCACGACCAGCCGGTGGGCGATCGGGTCGTAGACGGCGTAGACACAGGTCGCCATCCGGTCCTGGCCGAGCCGCTGGGCCTGCTCGTCCAGGTGGTAGAGCACTTCCTGCGGTGCCAGGTCGAGCCCGGCCAGGGTCTGTACGGTCGTCCGCAGCTGGCCCATGATCGCCGCGGACGTCATCGAGTGGCCCATCACGTCGCCGACCACGAGCGCCACCCGGCTGCCGGGCAGCGGGATCGCGTCGTACCAGTCGCCGCCGACCCGGGCGGACTCGGCGGCCGGCAGATAGCGGCTGGCCAGCTGGACCCCGGTGGGCTGCGGCAGCGAGTCGGGCAGCATCTCGCGCTGGAGGGCGTCGGCGATGTACGCCTCACGGCCGTAGAGCACGGCCTTGTCCACGCCGAGCGCGGTGTGGGTGGCGAGCTGGGCCGCCACCAGCAGGTCGTCGGCCTCGAAGGCGGGCCGGTCCGCGCGGCGCAGCAGCACCGCGGCGCCGATCACCCGCCGCCGCCCCCGCAGCGGGGCGAGCAGGGCCCGGCGGCCGGTCGGCAGCGCGCTCTCCGGGTGGCCGAGCAGTTCGGCCAGCGCGTCGGCGGCCCGCGGCGACTCCGCGAAGACCGGCCGGACCCCGCGCAGCACCTCCGCGAGCGGCCCGTCGAGCAGCACCCCGATGGTCTCGGCGGCGCCGCCGTACGGCGTCTCCAGGGCGGGCAGCGCGCCGACCGGTACGTCCTCGGGCGGGTCGCCCGGCCCGTCCAGGCCGCCGTCCGCGCGGCGCAGCCGCAGCCGCAGCGGTCCCGAGGGCCGCTCGTCGCCGACCGGCAGCGGGTCGCGCAGATAGACCAGGATCGCGTCGGCGAAGGCCGGCACGGCCGAGCGGCACAGTCCGAGCAGGATCTCGTCCAGGTCAAGGCCGCGCGCGATCCGCCGGGTGGCCGCCCCGACGTACCGCAGCCGGTCGGCCTCCGGCCCGGTCTGTACGGGCACCGGGATGCGCATGCCCACCGAGTCCTCGTCCCCGGGGTGTCCGGCCGCGTCCAGCGGCGTACCCCGTGGCGGAGTGCTCACAAACGCTCCCAACGCCTCGCTCCCCTCCGTGACTGTCGGCGCCCATCCGGTCCCGTGCGCCGGAAAGGGCGGCAACGGTGCCCCTTCGTCCTCTGCACCACCGTACGGCCCGCCGGGCTCCTCGTGTCCCGCTTGCGGGTCGGAAGCCGGGTCGGCGTGCGGGACGGGCGGTGCTTGCGGCATGTTCTGCGGCTTTTGGCCGTCGGGCAGCGGCCCGTCCGGCTCGTACTCCTCGTCGTGCGACCGTGCCTCACCGGCCGCCGCGGTGTCCGCCGGGCCGGCGTGGGCGGGGCCGACGGGACCCGGCGGCGGGGCCGGAGCGCGGTCCGGAACCGTATCCGGGGGCAGGCCGAATCCGCCGCGCGGGTCCGTGGGGAGCGGCGCGGCGGAGTGCCGTGAGGGGCGGGGCGGGTCGGTGGTCACGCGAGTCGTTCCATCCGTCGGTGCTCCGCCGCGGCCAGCGCGCGGCGGGGCTCGGGCCTGGTCAGGTCAGGCGCGTCGGCAGTAGAGGAAGATCTGCTCCTCCGGCGGCACCTCGATGCTCGCCGGCGCGTAGGCGTACGACTCCTCCTTGATCACCTCGAAGCCCGCGTCCGCCACGACATGGCGCAGTTCGTCCCGTAGATAACCCGATACCCGGATCATGTTGCCGAGGAACGGAATCGGCACGTCGTCCACATCGGCCTCGACCATCGACAGCGCCAGCAGCCCGCCGGGGCGCAGCAGACCGTGGATGAGCCGCAGGGACTCCGGGATCTCCTCCCGGGGCAGCATCAGCAGCGTGAAGAAGGCCGCGGCAGCCTCGAAGCCCTGTCCGTCCAGCGGCCCGCCCTCGCCCAGGTCGGCGATGTCGGCGTGGATGAACTCCGCCTCCGGCACGTTCGCCCGGGCCTTGGCCAGCATCCCGGGGGACAGGTCCACCCCGGTGACCCGCAGCCCGGCGTCGGTGAGCTGGCGCGCGGTCGGCACCCCCGTACCGCAGCCGAGGTCGAGCACCCGGGCGCCCGGCGGGAGCGAGGCGGTGAGCCAGCCTCCGGCCGCCACCTGACCCTCCTTGTGCGGGAACGCCTCGTCGTAACGGTCGCCGATGGCGTCGAACGCCTCCGACTGGCCGGTACGGTCCCTCCCCTGGCCTACGGCATGGGGATCCCCATCGAACTCTGTGCCGTCGGTTCCCACTGCTCAGGGCCTCCCTGACTGATTGGGTCGATGACGCCGTCGGAAGGCGTCGGCTGTGACGGGGCTGGGCAAGCGCCGAGGCGGGTACGCCGACACCCGATGTGACAGGGCGTCAAACTCTAGGCCGTGTTCGGCAATTGTGCAGTGTTCCGGAGCACGATCCTACGGTCGACGGCCAGGGGCGCAACAAGGGGCTCGGGGATCGGCCCTACTGGACCGCCGGACGGTCCCAGTCCGCCGGGAGCGCGGGCACCGGCCAGGCCGGATCCGGCCGCCAGTCCTGCCAGCGGTCACGGAAGGGCGAGCCCCAGGCCCGGATCACCTCGACCGCCCGGCGGCCCGCCTGCCGGACCCGGACGGCCAGCTCGGCGGGCATCAGACCGTCGGTCTGGGCCTGCGCGAACTCGTCCTCGTCCCGCCAGTGCCAGCTGCGGTCCGGGTGCACCGAGATGTCCAGGAAGTGGTCCTCCGAGTCCACCCCGCCCGACCAGCGGCGCAGCGGCTCCTCCAGATTCACGTACCAGCTGCGGAACCGCCACCCCTGGTCCCAGAACAGCCACACCGACCACGGTTCACCCGGGCGGGCGAGCTTGAGCACACCCGTGCCCCACCACTGCTCCACCCGGGGGACCCGCGGCTTGACGTATCTGCTGGCCAGCGGCTCGCGGTGGACGGGGGTGCCGTCGGCGAGAACCGGCCGCACACAGGGAGTGTCCGGTGCCAGCCACACCGCGAGCAGTTCGGCGTCGTCGCGCACCACGGTCACCGGCCGGCACAGGTGCACCTCGTCCGTGCCGTTGCCGCGGTAGCGCCACAGCACCTGGTCACCGGGGGCCCAGTAGGGCCGCCGCTGTCCACCGGGTCCGTCCGGGATCGAAGTGTCGACTTCCGCTGTCATGAACAGAGCTTACGGATCAGGCGTCACGGATGGGTCATACGCAGCACGTCGAGTGCTTCGTCCAGTTGTGTTTCGGACAGCAGACCGCGTTCGACATAGCCGCCCTCGACCACCACCTGACGGATCGTCTTGCGCTCGGCGAGCGCCTTCTTGGCCACCTTCGCGGCCTCCTCGTAGCCGATCCAGCGGTTCAGCGGCGTGACCACGGACGGGGACGACTCGGCGTACTCCCTGGCCCGCTCCACGTGCGCGGTGATCCCGTCGACCGTGCGGTCCGCGAGCAGCCTGGTGACGTTGGCCAGCAGCCGGATCGACTCCAGGATGTTGCGGGCGATCACCGGCAGCATCACGTTCAGCTCGAAGTTGCCGGCCGCGCCCGCCACCGAGATCGCCGTGTCGTTGCCGGTGACCTGCGCGGCGACCATCAGCACGGCCTCCGGGAGCACCGGGTTGACCTTGCCCGGCATGATCGAGGAGCCCGGCTGGAGGTCGGGCAGGCTGATCTCGGCGAGGCCGGTACGGGGGCCGGAGGACATCCAGCGCAGATCGTTGGCGATCTTGGTGAGGCCGACCGCGATCGTACGGAGCTGGCCGGAGGTCTCCACGATGCCGTCGCGGGCGCCCTGGGCCTCGAAGTGGTCGCGGGCCTCGGTCAGCGGCAGGCCGGTGGTCCCGGCGACCTCGGCGATCACGGCGGCCGAGAAGCCCGGCGGGGTGTTGATGCCGGTGCCCACGGCGGTGCCGCCCAGCGGCAGTTCGGCCAGCCGGGGGAGCGAGGAGCGCAGCCGCTCGACGCCGTAGCGGCACTGGGCCGCGTAGCCTCCGAATTCCTGGCCGAGAGTGACCGGTGTCGCGTCCATCAGATGGGTGCGGCCGGCCTTCACGACGGTGGCGAACTCCGCGGACTTCGCCTCCAGGGATTCCGCCAAACGGGTGAGGGCCGGAATCAGGTCGCCGATGACCGCGGCGGTGGCGGCGATGTGGATGGAGGAGGGGAAGACGTCGTTGGACGACTGGGAGGCGTTCACATGGTCGTTCGGGTGCACGTCGCGGCCCAGCCGCTCGGTGGCCAGGGTGGCGATCACCTCGTTGGCGTTCATGTTCGAGGACGTGCCCGAGCCGGTCTGGAACACGTCGATCGGGAACTGCTCGTCCCACTTCCCGGCGGCGACCTCCTCGGCGGCGGCCCGTACCGCGTCGGCGATGTCCCGGTCGAGGACGCCCAGCTCCCCGTTCACCTTGGCGGCGGCGGCCTTGATCCGGGCCAGGGCGGCGATGTGCGCGCGCTCGATGGGCCGGCCGGAGATCGGGAAGTTCTCCACGGCCCGCTGAGTCTGCGCCCGCCACTTCGCCGCGGCGGGCACCCGCACGTCACCCATGGAGTCGTGCTCGATCCGGAAGTCGTCCATACGTATGAGAGTGCCCAGAGCACACACTTTTGTTCCCCCGGGGGGGCCAGCGGGACGAGCACCCGCATGTGGCCGGCCCGCGCGCAATGTTCAGCCCGTCCGGTGTCGGCGGGGCCGGGTGGGCGCGCGTATCTCGGTCCGTCCGGCGTCGCCCAGGGTTGGGACGCGCGTTATTTCAGCCCGTCCGGCGTCGGTGTGGCCGGGGCGCGCGTTATTTCAGCCCGTCCGGCGTTTGAGGACTTCGGGAAGGGGCGGGGTGGGGAAGAAGCCCCGCAGGGCCGCCCAGCCCCGCCCCCACCCCCGGCAGACCCCCTCACGGCCCTACGCGATTCCCCGGCTCGTCCAGCCACACCCGCTGCCCGGCGGGGCCGACCGTCAGCCCGAAACGGTCGAAGGCCGGGCAGCCCCGGGACTGCCACCAGCGAACGGCGCCCTCGACCTCGTCCCACAACCTGCGGGGCCCGGCCTGCCAGACCGTAGAGGTCGGTCGGCCCTCACGGAAGACGGCGACGGCCCAGGACCGGTCTGTCAGACCGTAGAACCAGACCGGCTGCACGTCCCCGCGCCGCTCGGCGAGCGCCCGCACACAGCCGGGTACGAGGAGCCCGAGGACGAAGGGGGCTGACGCGTACCGCCCGGTGAGGATCTCCTCCGCGGCGAGCGTCGTCGTGGACTCGTCGGCCCCGGCCGTACCCTCTGCCGGGACGACGTCACCGTGCCGTACGGTCGTCCGCTGCCCGCGCATCTTCATGAACTCCACCAGGCGCGTGAACCGCCCCGACGCGACCCCGTCCGCGACCTCCAGGCGGACCAGCGCGTCACCGTTGCCGAAGTGCGTGCCCCACGGGACCACGATGGTCCCGCCCGGCGCGGTCTGCTCCACCCACGCGTAAGGGATCTCGCGCAGGCCGCACGTCGCGATGATCCGGCTGTACGGTGCCCGGGGCGCGTGACCGGCGAAACCGTCGCCCGTGATCACGGTGGGACGGAACCCGGCGCGCTCCAGCGCGGCCCGTGCCGTCGCCGCGACGGCCGCGTCCACTTCGACCGTGGTCACGTGGGCGTCGCCCAGCACGTGGGAGAGCAACGCGGCGTTCCACCCGGCGCCCGTCCCGATCTCCAGCACGCTGTCGCCGGGGCCCGCGCTCAACTCGTCCAGCATGGCGAGGACGACGGACGGCATGGAGACGGAGGACGTCGACACCCGGCCCGGTGCGCGCCCTTCGTGGTCGCCGTCGTCCCACTGCGTGACGATCGGTACGTCCGCTTCGGCGAACTCCCGCCAGGCGGCCGGGTCCTCGGCCCTGGAGACCGGCACACTCGTCTGCCGGTCCAGGTCGAAGGGCCACATCAGGTCCGGCAGGAACGCCGCGCGTGGCACCGCGGCGAAGGCCGACGCCCATGGCGCCGGCACGTCCTCCGGCCCGAGAAGACGCCGGCCCGACGCGGACCGGCCCTTCTCGTCATCGACCGCCGTCACCTGCGGTGCGTTCCGTCACCGGGAGGTGTGCTGCCGTCCGGGTTCGGCGGCTCCTGCGGCGGAGTCCACGGCGTCCCGGGGTGCCCGTCCCCCTCGCCCTCTCCGCCGTTGGCGGTTGTGATTGCCTTCGCGATGTCCACGAGGTGTCTCCTTCGCTGAGTCTGGTGCTGCCCTTTCGACTTCACGGTAGGCGGCCGAAGCGAAGGGGCCCATGGTGTTTCCTGTTCGGGCAAGAACTCGTGCGGGCCCCGCACCTCACGCGCGGCCGGGCGCATTCGGGGGCTATCCGGTTTCTTGTTCCCGGAGGTATTCGTCCCGGATGCACTCCACCGCAGACCGCATTTCGTCCCCGTAGAGCGCTACCGCAGAAAATTGGTCGAAAGTTGACAGGTAGATCCGGATGTCTGCCGGGTCTCTGGTGGTGATCTGCGAGTGAAAGGTTTCCACGATCACCAGGCGTTCGTCGTAAACGCTGTAGCACGTCATCGGGAAGTCCGGCATCTTTCGACCGAGTGGAATGACGCCAATGTTCACGTTGGGCAGTCGTGAAAGTGAGACCAGGCGGTCCAGTTGCATTGCCATGATCGCGCGATCTGAGATCAGCCAGCGAAGGACGTGCTCGCAGATCAGGAATTCGAACCGTCGAGTCTGGTCGTACAGGGCCCGCTGTCTTTCAAGGCGCGCTGATGCTGCCTTGCTTCTGGTTTCTTCCGACTGCTCGGGAAGCAGAGTGAATACGGCAGCAATGTACTCAGGTATCTGGAGGAGGCCGGGGATCAGTTGCCCTTGGAACAGTCGCAGGGTGGTCGTTTGAGCTTCCACTGCCTGAATGGACTGCTGGTGCTTCCACGGTCCCATTCGGCGGAGTACCCGCCAGGCTGTGGCCTCTGTGGCCGAGAAGCGTGCGGCCCTGAGAAGTTCGTCCTTCGCGCTGCCGGAGAGGTCAAGAGCGGTAAGGATCAAGTCGACGTCCGCCACTGTGGGAAGGACTCGACCGTTTTCGATTTTGGACAGTTTCCCGGCGGACATGCATGCCCTGCGCGCGACGGTGGCACCGGTGAGGCCGGATGCCGTCCGCAGTGCCCGCAGGGCGATTCCGAGATCTTTCCGCTCGCTACTCAAACTCGGTGCTGCCAGTATTCTGTGTACGGGATGGCGTTGGCCCACGAGATATCCCGGTAGGCGCGGTACACGGGCAGTGCTTCTTCCCCAAGCGGTTCGGCGCCCACGAACTCGTCGGCGTCGTTGTAGTGCATTTTGTAGACGCTTGTGTCATCGAACAGCCAGAAATCGTGATCGGGCAGCCCGTCCACCGCCTGTGTGGCCAGATCGACGATGCGAATCTCTTCCCCAGCCGCCGCATTGCCGACGTATCCCCAGTCGAGTTCGAACCGTAGATAGTCGCTGAGGGGAGAGCGGACGATGTGTACGCGCCGCAGCGTCTTCCCCGCACCGGTCATGGAACGGACCCAGGGGTTGTCCTGCCAGGCGGCGGGCATTTCCTCGCCGGCCAGGAAACTGGCGTACTCCGCGCGCTCCCCGTCCACGTCGTAGCGGTCTTTTGTCTCCATCTTGAAGGCGGAGGACGTGAAGTCACGGAAAAGTCGATGGAAATCCTCACCCACGAGGAGCATTGAAGAAACCCTCCAGGAGTTCGGCCGTGACCTCGACTGCCGTTTCGTTCTCCGGTAAGTCGATTTGCGCCAGGCGTTCAGCGTCCAGCACTTTGAAGCCCTGGATGATGTAGCTGCCCTGCTCCGTACGCCACAGAGTGGGGCACGGGCCCTCTCGACAGTCGCTTGCCAACTTCTCAAGTGCCATTGCCGCTCCTTCGATCGACGTGTCGTGTCCGATGTTGCCGATCCGAACAGGGCGGGGGCAAGGGTTACGGCTTTCCAGGACAGGAAAATGGCAAAGCCGAGGGCCCCGTGTGCCTTGGGACCCTCGGCTTGTCGGGGTGGGTCAGGCGCCGGGGAGTTCGTCGGCGCGGAGGGCGGTGACGAAGGTTGCCCAGGCGGTGGGGGTGAAGGTGAGGGCGGGGCCGTCGGGGGTTTTGGAGTCGCGTACGGGGACCAGGCCGTGGGTGGCCGCGTGTGTGGGCGCCCACTCGACGCAGTTGCCGCCCTCGCCGCCGCTGTAGGTGCTCTTGACCCATACCGAAGGTGTACCGGCGAGGTCGGGGCTGTTGCTCATCTGGCGTGCTCCTCCGCGATGTTCCGGATGAGGGACAGGGACTCCTCCGGTGACGTGGAGGCGGCGCGGAGCCGGTCGTACGTGGCCTGGGCGTTCTCCACCACGGCAGCCGAGTCGTTCACGTGCCCCGATTCCCTGGTCTCCGAGTACAGGACCCGTGTCCCATCCCCTGACGTAAGCAGGATAAACGGAAGTGATGAAGCCGGGGCGCCCGCGCTGAACGGGAGTACCTGGACCGTGATGTGCGGGGTGGACGCCTCCGCGATGAGGTGCTCCAACTGCTCCACCATCACCGCTCGGCTGCCGACCACCGTGCGTAGCACGGACTCGTGGAGGATGACCCACAGCAGCGGCGGCTTGCCTCGCTCCATGGCGCCGCGACGGTGTCGCCGCGCATCGACCCGGGCCTGGATCTGTTCGTCGTCCTCACGCGGGTTGGCGGCCCGGAAGGTGGCTTCCGCGTACGCCGGAGTCTGCAACATGCCCATGATGAGCGCGTTCGAGTAGTCGCAGATCTCCTTGGCCTCCTCCTCCAGCTTCACGTACGGGATGAACCAGCCCGGGTGCCCGCGTTCACTCACCCGCTCCCGCAGCCGGACGAAGAAGCCCGACGTCTCGAAGACCCGGTCGCACGCGTCCGCGAACTGCCCGGACCCCAGGAGCTTTCCGCTTTCGACCCGGGTGACGTACGGCCGTTCGTACCGTGCCTCGTCGGCCAGTTGCTGCTGCGTCAGGCCCTTGTGCTCGCGGGCGAATCTCACCTCCCGGCCGAAGTAGGCCGCGCCGTCCCGCCGCTCGTCCCGCTGCTGATCACTCATCCGCTCCCCAACTCCCCATCGTTCCAATCCGTCCGGAACCCACCCGCCTCTGGCCGAAAGCCCACGACGGGCGAGAGCCTGGCCGAGGCCGACCTCCGTCTGTGAGCGTACGAGCACATAGAGATATTTGCCATCAAAACCTAAGAAAACCCCACGAAAGGGTAATAGCCGACGAGGGGCGGGCTCCGCTCGGGCAGTCGCGGGGGCTACATCGTCGTCACGGCGTTTCCAGGGTGATCCAGCCACACGGTCTGGACGTCGGGCAGCACCGAGACCCCGAACCGGGTGAACTCCGGTCGGCCCTGGGCTTCCCACCAAGCCCGAGCGGCCGTTACCTCGCCCCACAGATTCCGGGGACCGGTCTGCCGTACCGCGTCGCTTCCTTGCCAGTTGTCGTAGAACACGACGGCCTCCGAGCCGTTCCCGTCCCACAGCACGAGTCGCCGTGTGGCCTCCGGGTCGCTGACGTTCCACGCTTCCCGGTAACGAACGGCGGGGACGCGGAGGCCGATGGCGAAGGCGCAGTGAACGGATTCGAGGGCCAGTCCGGGTTCAATGGGGGAGGGGCCGTACCGTGATCCGGTCCGGTCGCTCATGGGGGCGGCGGCAGGGGGACGTTGGCCGCGGACCCACATGAAGTTCACGCTGCCCGTGAATCGGCCGACCGCCCGGTGCTCCCCGTGGACGTGCAGCTTCAGCAGGCCGGCGTTGCAAAAGGGCGTGCCCCAGGGGGTGACGGCGACCCCGCCGGGAGCACACTGTTCCACCCAGGCGCGGGGTACGCGGGTGACCGCGGCGGTGGAACTCACTCGGTCGTACGGCGCCTTCCCGGGGAATCCCTGAGTTCCGTCGCCCGTGATGAGCAGAGGGCGGTGGCCGGCCGACTCCAGCGCGCTTCCGGCCCGCGCGGCCACTTCCGCGTCGATCTCGACGGATACGACGCGATCCTGTCCGACCCGTTCGCAGAGCAGTCCGGTCGACCACCCGGACCCGATCTCCAGTACGGAATGGGTGGGCCGGAGGTCCAATTCCGCCATCATGCGGGCGACGAGGGTCGGCATACTCACGGAACTCGTCGCGACGCCGGGGCCGTTGTCGTCCCCGTCGTCGAGCTGCGTGACGACCACGTCATCGGCGTGGACCTTGGCCCACCACTCCTCGGGGCTGTCCTGCCTGGTGATCGGCCGGTATCCGCCGGGACCGTCTTCGATCCAGATGCGCTCGGGGACGAACGGACTGCGCGGGGTGCGCAGGAACGCACCCCGCCAGCCCACTCCCAGAGCGCCGGACTCGCCGAGCCGAGCGACGAGTTTCCCGTACGCCGAGTCGTTCACGGACCTCACTCCCGGTCATCGTCCTGTTCGGCCGGGTCCGCGGCCGGAATGGGCCTCTCCCACTGCCCGTCCGACTCGCGCGGCGACTGCTGCTGATCGCCTTCCGAGCCGCCTTTGCCGTCGTCGTGCCTACCCATGAATTCCTCCCAGTGTCGATCGGAGCAAATCCAAGATAGGCGCTTGGCCACAGTGAGCGGGCATTATTTCCGTGCTCGGGTAAAGATCATGAGCGGAAGCCGCTAGCCCACTCCGACAGACGCGATCGGCCAGGTCGCTTCTCGACTGGCCCAGTTCATCAGGGTTAAGCGTCAAGGCCCTTCACGTACTCCTCGAAGGGGACCGCCTCGGCAAGTGCGATTCGCTGGTACTCCACGTAGGGGGTCACGTCTCCCTTGTAGACTTCTCTGCTTGTCTGCGTGCCGTCGCTCTCATAGTTCATGAGGATGACTTCGGACTTGTCGAACATCCAGAAGTCCTGAACTCCGGCCAGCGGGTTGTCGCGATCCGTCACGTCCATGATACGGATGTCCTCGCCGGCCCAGACATGCGGCAGGTAGTACATGAACTCGTACCGGAGGTAGTCCGAGAGCGGGCGGGTCACGACATGTACGCGCCCCTTGGCCTTCCCCTCCCGACGGACCCTCTTCAAGTCCTCGGTGTACTCGTTCGCGTGCGTGTAAGGATCGATCCGCTCACCCGTGAGAAATGCCCGAATCTCCTCCTCTTCCTGAGGGACGTTATAGAAGGGAAGCGTCTCAAGTCGCCACGCTTCCGCGTGGAAACTCCGAAACTTGGCTTGCCATTCCTCACCATCCAAGAGCACGGACAGCCTCCTTGAGGATTACCTCGGGGATTTCCACCAGGCCCTCACCCGTGGGCGGAGTGAAGGCGTCGGACAGGGTCCCTTGGATCACGAAAGAGCCGTTCTCAGTCCGGTACACGTTCGGGCAATCATTCTGATTGCACTCACCGTTGCCGTTACCGTTTCCGGTAAGGCGGGTCAGTTCCTCGTGTGCCATGTCGAACCCCCCTTGTCGCCGACCCCTGTTGGGGGCAATGACTATGACGGTACGAGTGGTGTGCCGGGGTCGTCCATGCGGCAACGCCGATATTCGCGTTGTCGGGTTGTTGATCTTCGGTGCTTGGAGGGCAGACCAGCCGGGACCGGTCCACGGGGCCCTCCACTACGCGTCAACCCGGAGGCTCCGGGGCGGTCAGCTGGACGCAGCGGAGCCCCCGGCATCCGCCGGAGGGCTCCGCGTACGACCGCTACAGCCTGGTCACGCCTCGCGGCGGACGGGGATGGTGGTGAAGGTGGGGGAGGGGGTCGGGTCCTGGAAGAAGTCGTTGCCCTTGTCGTCCACGACGACGAACGCCGGGAAGTCCTCGACCTCGATCTTCCAGACCGCCTCCATACCGAGTTCGGCGTACTCGACGACCTCGACCTTCTTGATGCAGTCCTGCGCGAGCCGCGCCGCCGGGCCGCCGATCGACCCGAGATAGAAGCCGCCGTGCGCGGCACACGCGTCGGTGACCTGCTTGCTGCGGTTGCCCTTCGCCAGCATCACCAGCGACCCGCCCGCCGCCTGGAACTGCTCGACGTACGCGTCCATCCGCCCCGCCGTGGTCGGCCCGAAGGACCCTGACGCGTAGCCCTCGGGCGTCTTCGCGGGCCCGGCGTAGTAGACCGCGTGGTCCCGCAGGTACTGCGGCATCTCCTCGCCCGCGTCCAGCCGTTCCTTGATCTTGGCGTGGGCGATGTCCCGCGCCACGACCAGCGGTCCGGACAGCGAGAGCCGGGTCTTGACCGGGTACTTGGTCAGCTCCGCGCGGATCTCGGACATCGGCCGGTTGAGGTCGATCCGGACCACGTCGTCGGCCAGATGCTCATCCGTGGTCTCGGGCAGGAAGCGCGCCGGGTCGGTCTCCAACTGCTCAAGGAAGACGCCCTCGGCGGTGATCTTCGCCAGCGCCTGCCGGTCGGCCGAGCAGGAGACCGCGATGGCCACCGGGCAGGACGCGCCGTGCCGGGGGAGCCGTACCACCCGCACGTCGTGGCAGAAGTACTTGCCGCCGAACTGCGCCCCGATACCGATGCGCTGGGTCAGCTCGAAGACCTTCTCCTCCAGCTCCTTGTCCCGGAAGCCGTTCCCCTCGGGCGACCCGGCGGCGGGCAGCTCGTCCAGATAGTGCGCGGAGGCGTACTTCGCGGTCTTGAGCGCGAACTCCGCGCTCGTGCCGCCGACGACGATCGCGAGGTGGTAGGGCGGGCAGGCGGCCGTACCGAGCGAACGGATCTTCTCCTCCAGGAACTTCATCATGGAGGTCTCGTTCAGTACGGCCTTCGTCTCCTGGTAGAGGAACGACTTGTTGGCGCTGCCCCCGCCCTTGGCCATGAACAGGAACTTGTACGCGCCGCCGTCGGTCGCGTACAGCTCGATCTGGGCGGGCAGGTTGGAGCCGGTGTTCTTCTCGTCCCACATGGTCAGCGGGGCCATCTGGGAGTAGCGCAGATTGAGCTTGGTGTACGCGTCGAAGATGCCGCGGGACAGTGCCTCCTCGTCGCCGCCGGAGGTCAGCACCTGCTGGCCGCGCTTGCCCATGACGATCGCGGTGCCGGTGTCCTGGCACATCGGGAGCACGCCCGCGGCGGCGATGTTCGCGTTCTTGAGCAGGTCGAGCGCGACGAAGCGGTCGTTGGCGCTGGCCTGCGGGTCGTCGAGGATACGGCGCAGCTGGGCGAGGTGGGTGGGCCGCAGGTAGTGCGAGATGTCGTGCATCGCCTCGGCCGCGAGCCGGCGCAGCGCCTCGGGCTCGACCTTGAGGAAGGTCCGGCCGTCGGCCTCGAAGGTGCTGACTCCTTCGGAGGTGACGAGGCGGTACGCGGTGGTGTCCTCGCCGAGGGGGAGCAGATCCGTATAGGAGAACTCGGGCATAGGGGGTATTCCTCACTCGGCTGCGTCGACGCTGAAGCCCATTCAGGTTAGAGCGTCCCGGGGCCGCCACCCTTGTGAGGTCCCCCTCACCTGCTCCCCGGGTCCGGCGGCGGGAGCCCGGGCCCCGCACCCCGCTGGGCGCTCCCCCTAGGGGACCCGCCCGCAAACCTCGGGGTAGTCGCGATCTATCGCGTCTGTGTACGGTGGACGCGTGGATGAATCGCCGCTCCAGAAGCGCCCGCAATCCCCGGCGGCCCCGACAGCCCCGGCAACCCCCGCGGCCCCGGTCGCCCAGGCCGAGCTGCGAGCCTCGGACGCGGACCGCGACCGTATCGCCGACATCCTGCGCGAAGCCCTGGCCGAGGGCCGCCTCGACGCCACCGAGCACTCCGAGCGCGTCGAGAAGGTCTACGCCGCCAAGACCCTCGGCGAACTGGAGCCGCTGGTACGGGACCTGCCGGTCGGCCCGACGGCCGTCCAGGCGCCGGCGGCCGTCCCCCGCGTGTACACCCCCGACCCCAGCGGCGAGAACCCGAACCTCGTCGGCATCCTAGGCGGCGCCGAACGCAAGGGGCGCTGGCGCGTCGGCCACCGGATCACCGCCGTGGCCATCATGGGCGGCGTCGAGATCGACCTGTCCGAAGCGACCTTCACCGCACCGGAGTTGGTCATCCACTGCACGGCGATCATGGGCGGCGTCAGCATCCGGCTGCCGGAGAACGTGACGCTGCGCGGCGGCGGGGTGGTCGGCATCATGGGCGGCTCCGACATCAAGGCGTTCGAGTCGCCGGAGCCGGGCGCGCCGGTGGTCCGGGTCGACGGACTCGCCTTCTGGGGCGGCGTGGAGGCCAAGGCCAAGCGCGGCAAGAAGGTCAAGGACTGGGTGAAGAAGCGGCTCGACGGCTGAGGATTCGCTTGGCGCTTGGCGCTCGGCTTTTCGGCGGTTGGCTTTTCGGTGCCCGGTACTCAGCGTCTGGCGCTGCGTTGCTCGGTGTTCGGGCCGGTCCGCGGGCATCCGCGCGCACGGCCGGTGCGCGTCCGGGCGGCCGGATCGCGCCCGCGCCCGGACCTCGCCCGGCCTCCGGCGCCCGCCGGAAGCGGGCCCGCGCCGCGCTGACGCGCGGCCAATCACGCACCAGGCGCGAGCGCCTGGTGCGTGTGTACGCCACCGATCGTGCGTGTTCATGCCAATTCGCAGGTCGGGACGTCACCGCTGTGACACCAGTGATGAACACGGTGCGCATGAAGTCGCGCACAGCGGGTAGGGGAACGGCACGCCGCCGCACGGCTGCCCCGGCATCCCCTTGCCCGGGACGCCGGCCGGCGACGGGCAAGCGTGGCAATCGCCGAGCCGTCGTCAGGAGTTACCCGTGCTTCAACCGATCGAGCCCGTCACGGACCCCGCGTTCCCGCCAGGTCACCCGCGGGACCTGGGCGGCCCCTGGCACTCGGAGGCCGCGTGTCGCAGCGATGAGGCGGGGCTGTTCTTCGCCCCCTCCAAGGAGCCGACCGCGGCCCGGCTGTCCCGCGAGGAGGCCGCCAAGCGGGTCTGCGCCCGCTGCCCGGTGATGCTCGAATGCCGCGAACACGCCCTGCTGCAGCCCGAGCCGTACGGCGTGTGGGGCGGGATGACCGCCGCCGAGCGCCGGGTGGTGCTGGCCCGCAGGCGCCGCCGCGAGGTCGAACTCCAGCGCCCCGCCGCCCGGATAGCCGCCGCCGGTTGACCGCGTCGCATCTCCCGCCCACCGGCCGCGGCCCAGGGAGCACGGGGCCCGGGCAGGGGCGGCCGGGGCAGGAGATGCGACGCGGCACGGTGTCACGCGGCCGTGCCCGGCCGTACGACCGCGCTCGGACATACGACGTCCGGCTGTACGACGTCCGGCTGTACGACGTCCGGCTGTACGACATCCGGCTGTTCGACCGTGCTCAGCCGTACGACCGCGCCCAGTCCGGCGGGGCCGTGCTCAGCGCGCCCGGTCGAAGTCGATCGCGCTGTACGCCCGCAGCTTCGACAGCCGGTGCACCGAGTCGATCTGCCTGATCGTGCCCGACCTGGAGCGCATCACCAGTGACGAGGTGGTCGCGGTCTCCGCGCGGTAGCGGACCCCGCGCAGCAGTTCGCCGTCCGTGATGCCGGTCGCCACGAAGAAGACGTTGTCGCCGCTGACCAGGTCCTTGGTGTGCAGCACCCGGTCCAGGTCGTGCCCGGCGTCCAGCGCACGCCGCCGCTCGGCATCGTCCTTGGGCCACAGCTTTCCCTGGATCGTGCCGCCCAGACAGGTGATCGCGCAGGCCGCGATGATGCCCTCGGGAGTGCCGCCGATCCCCAACAGCAGGTCGACACCGGTCCCTTCGCGTACGGCCATGATCGCGCCCGCCACGTCGCCGTCCGAGATGAACTTGATCCGGGCGCCCGTCTCGCGGATCTCCCGGGCCAGTGTGTTGTGGCGCGGCCGGTCGAGCAGCACGACCGTGACGTCCTCGGGGGCACCGCCCTTGGCCTTCGCCACCCGGCGGATGTTCACCGCGGCCGGCGCCTCGATGTCCACGAACTCCGCCGCTTCGGGGCCCGCCACCAGCTTGTCCATGTAGAAGACCGCCGAGGGGTCGAACATCGTGCCCCGGTCGGCGACCGCGAGCACCGAGACGGCGTTCGGCATGCCCTTGGCGGTCAGCGTCGTACCGTCCACGGGGTCCACGGCGACGTCGCACTCCGCACCGGTGCCGTCACCCACCCGCTCCCCGTTGTAGAGCATCGGCGCTTCGTCCTTCTCGCCTTCGCCGATGACCACGACGCCGTTCATCGAGACGGTGTGCACCAGCGTCCGCATCGCGTTGACCGCGGCGCCGTCGGCGCCGTTCTTGTCTCCGCGGCCGACCCACCGCCCGGCGGCCATCGCGGCGGCCTCGGTGACCCGGACCAACTCCAGGGCGAGGTTGCGATCGGGGGCCTCCGGGCTCACTTCGAGTTGCGGGGGCAAGTGCTGTTCGGTCATCACGCGCACCTTTCTGTACGAGGACGGCCGGAAATGAGGGTGCTGTGACCCTATCGCCTGCCCGCTTATATGAGCAGTACGCCTGTCACATGAGCGCACGGAGGGTTGCGGAGAGCCACCGGACCCCGGGGGTCGGGGCGCTTCCGGGCATGGGGGACGATAGGGGCGTGGCAGCAGACAAGCGTGGTAACAAGACGGTCCGGGACCTGGTGCTGTCGATGCTCGTGCTCGGCGTCGTCGTCTACCTGATCTATCTGTTCATCCCGCACGACTCCAAGGCGTCCCCGGTCAAGGCGGTCAGCTACACCGTGGAGTTGCAGCAGGCCAGGCGTGACGCGCCCTATCCGGTGGCCGGTCCCGAGGGCCTGGGCGCGGGCTGGCGGGCGAACAGCGTCACCTACGACGCCTCCGACGCCAAGAACGTCACCTGGCACCTCGGCTTCATCGACCCCGCGCAGCAGTACGTGTCCGTCGAGCAGACCAACGGCCCGGCCGCAGCCTTCGTCCGCAAGGTCACGCTCGGCGCCCACCGCGACGGGAACCGTACGGTCGAGGTCGCCGGGAAGACCTGGGACCGCTGGACGGGCGGCCGCTACGCCGCTCTGGTCCGCGAGGAGACCGGTTTCACCACCGTCGTCCTGGGTACTGACGGCGAATCCCAGCTCCGTAAGCTGGCCGCCGCCCTCCAGGAGCGCCGCGGCGAGCAGTAGCCCGCTCAGTCGCGGCCCGCAGCTCCCCCTCAGTCCTCGGGGGAGTCCCCGGCCGTGGCTTCTTCTTCCGCGGCCAGCGCCGCGTCGAGCCGGGCCCTGGCCCCCTCCAGCCAGCGACGGCAGATCTTCGCCAGCTCCTCGCCCCGCTCCCACAGCGCGAGGGACTCCTCCAAGGTGGCGCCGCCCGCCTCAAGCCGGCGGACGACGTCGATCAGCTCGTCGCGCGCCTGCTCGTAGCCGAGTGCCGCGGTGGTGTCCTGGTCTGCCATGGGGGCAAGCCTAGGCCGGGGGTACGACAGGCCCCGCCAGGCCCCGCGTCACCCGCCGTCCGTTTCGCCGGGAACCCGGCCGCTCTCACTCCCGGGCCGGGGACCGGTCCCCGGTCACCCGCACCGCGAACTCCCCCTCGGCGACCCGCGCCCGCAGCGCGTCCCCCGCCGCCACCTCGCCCGCTTCCCGTACCACCGAGCCGTCCGCGCGCTGGAGCACCGCGTAGCCGCGCCGCAGGGTCTGCGCGGGGGAGAGGGCGACCACCCGGGCCAGGGTGTGCGTCAGGTCCGCGTCCGCGCGGTCCAGCAGATGCCCGAGCGTGCGCCGCGCCCGGTCCAGCCGGTCCGCGAGCTGCGCCTCGCGCTCGTCGACCATCCGGTACGGCGCCGCCATCGACGGCCGGCTCAGCGCCGCGTCCAGCCCCCGTTCCTCCCGGTCCAGCAGCCCCCGCACCACCCGCAGCGCCCGGTCCCGTACCAGCCGCACCCGGGCCAGCTCCTCGCGGACGTCCGGCACGACGCGCTTGGCGGCGTCCGTCGGGGTGGACGCCCGCAGATCCGCGACCAGGTCGAGCAGCGGCGAGTCCGGCTCGTGGCCGATCGCCGAGACCACCGGTGTGCCGCACGCGGCGACCGTACGGACCAACTGCTCGTCGGAGAAGGGCAGCAGGTCCTCCACGCTGCCGCCGCCGCGGGCCACCACGATCACATCGACCTCGGGGTGCGCGTCCAGTTCGTGGATCGCCTCGATCACCCGCGGCACCGCGGCCGCGCCCTGCACCGGCACATTGCGCACCTCGAAGCGGACGGCGGGCCAGCGCAGCCGCGCGTTCTCCCGTACGTCCCGCTCGGCGGCCGAGGCGCGGCCGGTGACCAGGCCGATCAGCTGCGGAAGGAAGGGCAGCGGGAGCTTGCGGTCCAGCGCGAAGAGCCCCTCGGCGGCCAGCTTCTTCTTCAACTGCTCCAGCCGCGCGAGCAGTTCTCCCACCCCCACCGGCCGGATCTCCACCGCGCGCAGCGACAGCGTGCCCCGAGGCCCGTACCACTCCGGCTTGGCGTGCACCACGACCCGGGCGCCCTCGCCGACCACGTCCGCGACCTGCTCGAAGACCGCGCGGAAGCAGGTGACGGACAGCGAGACGTCGTGCGAGGGGTCGCGCAGCGTCAGGAACACCACACCCGCGCCCGGCCGCCGCGACAGCTGGGTGATCTGCCCCTCCACCCACACCGCGCCGAGCCGGTCGATCCATCCGCCGATCAGCCGCGACACCTCGCCGACCGGGATCGGCGCGTCCGCCGAGGTGTTCAGAGCCATACCCGGCACATTAGAGCCTGGCTCCGACACCGTGCGCCCCACCACGGGCCCCGGGCGCCCCCGTACGATGGACCGCATGACTGCAACGACTCCCCGCCGCGTCCTCCTCGCCGCCCCCCGGGGGTACTGCGCGGGTGTGGACCGGGCCGTGATCACCGTCGAGAAGGCGCTTGAGCAGTACGGCGCGCCGGTCTACGTGCGCAAGCAGATCGTGCACAACAAGTACGTCGTGCAGACCCTGGAGAAGAAGGGCGCCGTCTTCGTCGACGAGACGGAGGAGGTGCCCGAGAACGCCATCGTGATCTTCTCCGCGCACGGTGTGGCCCCGGTCGTCCACGAGGAGGCCGCACAGCGCAGTCTCGCCTCCATTGACGCGACCTGCCCGCTCGTCACCAAGGTGCACAAGGAGGCCGTGCGGTTCGCCGACTCCGACTACGACATCCTGCTCATCGGCCACGAGGGCCACGAAGAGGTCGTCGGCACCATGGGCGAGGCCCCCGAGCGGATGCACCTCGTGGACGGGCCCGCCGACGCCGCCAAGGTCGAGGTCCGCGACGAGTCCAAGGTCGTCTGGCTCTCCCAGACCACCCTGTCCGTGGACGAGACGATGGAGACGGTCGACGCCCTCAAGGAGCGCTTCCCGCAGCTGATCAGCCCGCCCAGCGACGACATCTGCTACGCCACCCAGAACCGTCAGGTCGCCGTCAAGGAGATCGCCGGGGAGGCCGATCTGGTCATCGTCGTCGGCTCCCGCAACTCCTCCAACTCCATCCGGCTGGTCGAGGTCGCGCTCCAGTCCGGCGCCGGGGCCTCGTACCTGGTGGACTTCGCCGAGGAGTGCGAGGACGGCTGGCTTGAGGGGGTGCGCACGGTCGGGGTGACCTCCGGCGCCTCCGTCCCCGAGATCCTGGTCGACGGTGTGCTGGAGTGGCTTGCCGCGCGCGGCTTCGCGGACGTCGAGGTCGTCACGTCGGCCAAGGAGTCGATCCAGTTCTCGCTTCCCAAGGAACTGCGGCGCGATCTGCGTGCGGAGCTGGCCGCCGGGGAATCGGCCAAGTAGTGAGGTTCGCGGGGACGCGCGGTCCCCGGGACGCGTCGGCGTTTCACGGAAGGCCGGCGGGGCCCGGGGGCCACCGGGGCTCGCCGGATTCACCGTGCGTGAGGACTGCCAACGGGTGAGGCTTTCCGCTCCCCCCTAACGTGGAGGCCATGAACGTGTTCGGTGTGGACATCGGCGGTACGGGCATCAAGGGCGCTCCGGTCGACCTCGACAAGGGCGACCTCTCCGACGAGCGTTTCAAGGTCCCCACCCCGCAGCCGGCGACGCCGGACGCGGTGATCGGGGGAGTGCGCGAGGTCGTCCGCCACTTCGGCTGGACCGGCCCGCTCGGCGTGACCTTCCCCGGCGTCGTGGTGGACGGCGTGACCCGTACCGCGGCCAATGTGGACGGCGGCTGGGTCGGCTACGAGGCCCGCGACCGGATCAGCGACGCGCTCGGCCAGCCCGTGGTGATCATGAACGACGCGGACGCCGCCGGGGTCGCCGAGATGACCTTCGGCGTGGGCCGCGGCCGGGGCGGCACGATCATCATGCTGACCCTCGGTACGGGCATCGGCAGCGCCCTGTTCGTGGACGGCCGGCTCGTGCCCAACACCGAGCTGGGCCACCTGGAGCTGGAAGGCCACGACGCGGAGAAGCGCGCCTCGGTCAAGGCCCGCGAGGACCACGATCTGAGCTGGGAGCACTGGGCGCGGCGGCTGAAGAAGTACCTCGCGCACCTGGAGATGCTCTTCTCGCCCGACCTCTTCGTGATCGGCGGTGGGATCAGCCGGAAGTCGGAGAAGTTCCTTCCGCTGATCGAGGGAATCAGCGCGGAGATCGTCCCCGCGGAGCTTCAGAACAACGCGGGGATCGTCGGCGCCGCGATGGCCGCCGCAAAGCTCTGACCCCGACGATCAGCGCGGCCAGCACCGTACCGGTGTAGAGCCAGCCGGTCAGCACGGCCAGGCCGGTGAAGACGCCCAGCGCCCGGCCGACCAGACCGCCGCCCCCGTCGTCGGCCGTCAGGATGATCCCGACGGCGAAGGCGATGGGCGCGGCGACCGGGGCCGCCACCAGGTCGTACGGGCGTACGCAGACCGCGCCCGCGACGCTGACGGCCACGAAGACCAGGCCGAAGAGGACGCCGGGGCCGTGGAAGAGCAGGGCGTCGAGTGAGCCGCCCAGCACGGTGACGACGGTGGTGAGGGCGCCGGTGCCCAGGCCGGTCAGACGGGGCCTGGGCCAGCGGCTGGAACGGGTGGCCCCGGAGATCCCGGCGGTCCGGGAGGCGGCCGAGGGCTTGGGCCGGCCCGCCGTCCGGGCGCCCATCGGCAGGGGGCGCGGGGCCTTGGGGGCGGTCGGCCGCGGGGCACCGGTGGTCCGCGGGGCGGACGGCGTGGGGCGGGCGGCGGCCGCCGCTGGGCGGGAGGCGCGAACCCTGGGGGCCGCTCCGCCGCCGGGCCCCGGCGCGGGCGTCTGGCCGGGGCCTGTGCGCGCACTGTGTTGGTCCACCCACTCAACGTAGGCACGTTCTGGCGATCCCGCAGGAGCGGGACACGCTGATTCGCTCGGCTGGGTGCGGTGTTCGAAATGCTCCGTTCGAGTGGGGCCGGGGGCCGGCGCGGGGGCCCGTAGACTGGGTGGGTCTTCGTGGACCGGGCGCGCTGTGCGCTGTGCCCGTTCCCCGGCTCTTGTCCCGGCCTTCGGCCTCGCTCACGGGAAGTCGCCACGTGTCGCTCTCCATCGGAATCGTCGGTCTGCCGAATGTCGGCAAGTCGACGCTCTTCAACGCCCTGACCAAGAACGACGTGCTGGCGGCCAACTACCCGTTCGCCACGATCGAGCCGAACGTCGGGGTGGTGGGCGTCCCCGACCCCCGGCTCACCACGCTCGCCGGGATCTTCAGTTCGGTACGGGTGCTGCCCGCCACGGTCGACTTCGTGGACATCGCGGGCATCGTGCGCGGCGCCTCGGTGGGCGAGGGGCTGGGCAACAAGTTCCTCGCGAACATCCGTGAGTCCGACGCGATCTGCCAGGTCATCCGGGCCTTCAAGGACGAGAACGTCGTCCATGTCGACGGCAAGGTCTCGCCCAAGGACGACATCGAGACCATCAACACCGAGCTGATCCTCGCCGACCTCCAGTCGGTCGAGAAGGCGATCCCGCGCCTGACGAAGGAAGCGCGCCTCCAGAAGGAGAAGGCGGCGGTGCTGGCCGCCGCCGAGGCCGCGCAGAAGATCCTCGCGGCCGGCGACACGCTCTTCTCGGCGGGCATCACCAAGGGCACCGAGCAGGGCACTCTCCTGCACGAGCTGCACCTGCTCACCACCAAGCCCTTCCTCTACGTCTTCAACGTCGACGAGGACGAGCTGACCGACGAGGCGTTCAAGGACGAGCAGCGCGCCCTGGTCGCGCCCGCCGAGGCGATCTTCCTCAACGCCAAGCTGGAGTCCGACCTCGCGGAGCTGGACGACGCGGAGGCGCTGGAACTGCTCCAGTCGGTCGGCCAGCAGGAGCCGGGGCTGGCCACGCTGGCCCGGGTGGGCTTCGAGACGCTCGGCCTCCAGACGTATCTGACGGCCGGCCCCAAGGAGTCCCGGGCCTGGACGATCAAGCGCGGGGCCACCGCGCCCGAGGCGGCGGGGGTCATCCACACGGACTTCCAGAAGGGCTTCATCAAGGCGGAGGTCATCTCCTTCGCGGACCTGGTGGCGACCGGCTCGGTCGCCGAGGCCCGCGCGAAGGGCAAGGCCCGCATGGAGGGCAAGGACTACGTCATGCAGGACGGCGACGTAGTGGAATTCCGATTTAACGTCTGAGCGGTTTATCGCCTTTCGCCGGGTGATGTGCCCCGGCAGGCGGATCAGAAGGGGTCGGACTCCGGCGAGTCCGACCCCTTCCGCATTCCGGTGCCGGCTTGGTGCTCACTCTTGGGCGCCTCGCAGCGGCCGCTCCAACCGTTCGGGTGAACGTGCGAATGCGGACTGTTACTTTCATTGGACGCCTGATATTCTGCGTCCAATGAAAGTATCGCCGAGCCTGCTCCCCATCCTCCGGTCTCGCATGCAAGGGGAGCTCCTCGCGTTGGTGCTCCTGCATCCGGACCGCGAGTACAGCATCACCGAGCTCGCGGCCGAGGTCGGCGTGACCCCCACCGCTGTCCTGCGGGAGGTTGACCGGTTGGCTGGTGGTGGCATCCTGGCTGATCGGCGCGTGGGGCGCAGTCGCCTCGTCAAGGCCCGCACGGACACTCCGCTGTACCGTCCGCTGAGCGAGCTCATGTCCGTCTCCTTCGGCCCCGTGCCCGTGCTCACTGATGCGCTCGCTGGACTCGAAGGCGTGGAGCGGGCCTACATCTACGGCTCGTGGGCCGCTCGGTACAACGGTGAGCCGGGGCTGCCGCCTGCTGATGTGGACGTCCTCGTTGTGGGTGCCCCCGATGCCGACGCGCTCTTCGACCTTGCCGAGGAGGCGTCACGGCGCTTGCGTCGTGAGGTCAACGTGCATCGGGTCTCCGCCGCGGCGTGGGAGGCCCGGACGGACGATCCGTTCCTCGCCAGCGTTCGCGAACGTCCCCTGGTACAGCTGGACCTTGACTTGGAGGCGCAATGACGCGCTGGAATCAAGGGCGGTCGACAGTTGACGCGCTCATCGCCGGCGGCGGACTTGAACGAGTCCCCGCTTCTCAGGAGGCCGCCGAAGCGGAACTGGTCCGGGCGCGTGTGCATGTCGGCTCCGCACGGCAGTTGGCGGCCACGGACCCGGAAGGCGCGTACACGCTGGCCTATGATGCCGCGCGCAGGGCGCTTGCCGCGGTATTGCAGAACCAGGGACTGCGCGCGACCAGTCGCGGTGGTCATACCGTCATCTATGAGGCTGTGCGGGCGCAGCTCGACCCGCCGCTCGGGACCATGCTGCGTCCCTTCAACCGCATGCGAGCCCGACGCAACGAGGTCGAGTACCGGTCGTCGGAGGCCCCCGCTGTGACATCGGAGGAGGTCGCGGCCGACTTGGCGAAGGTGGAAGCGCTCATCGAACTCGCGGAGAAAGCGATTCCGAACATGCCGCGTTACTGAAGCTCTGATCCGCCTGATCGACCGCAGGGCTTGAGCGGCGGCCTTGTCTTCCCGTGCTGATTCTGTGCTGACTTGAGCCTCGCAGAACCGCGTTTCCACAGGTGGGAGAGCTGTCGCGTGCATTTCGTTTCAACGTCTGAGCGGTTTATCGCCTTTCGCCGGGTGATGTGCCCCGGCAGGCGGATCAGAAGGGGTCGACTCCTCCGGGAGCGGCCCCTTTTGTTGTGCCCGTGTGAAGAGGAACCGACCCCGCGGGGTTCCGTCACGATTGTCGAATATTGGGCCATCCGGCGCTACTTCGGAATGTCGGGCGTGGCGGGGGAAAGTTTTTACCTTTCCCGGAGAACTCCTGTGACCAGGGGATATGAGGGTTCGGATTGGGCCATTACGGGAGAGATGGCGGTCCGGCGCGCATGAGGGCTCGTCGTGTGAATCGCTGAGATCCCTACGCTGATGCCGACTCTTTCCTCATGTTGTCGCGATTCTGCCGTTCGAGGGAATTGCCGTCTGCTGTGGGAAAGAGGGGGTCGGTGATTCACCGGCACCCGGTGAACCGCCCTCGAACTTTCGTTTCCCCATAGGGAGTAGGCTCATCGATGAAATTGCTGAAAGTCCTGGGTATGCCCGGCAGGCGTGCCCTGTCCTCGTCGGTCGCCGTGGTGGTGCTCGTCGCCGGCGCCTCGGTGGCGTTGCTGCCGACGTCCGCCTCCGCCATCGCGACAGCCGTGCCGCTGGGCACGGTCGACAGCTTCGCGGTGCTGGGCGGCCAGTCGGTCACCAACACGGGTCCCACGACGGTCACCGGTGACCTGGGGGTGAGCCCGGGCACGGCGATCAGCGGTTTCCCGCCGGGTCTGGTGAACGGTGCCACCCACTCCGCCGACGCTGTCGCCCTCCAGGCCCAGAGCGACCTGACGACGGCGTACAACAACGCGGCCGGCCAGGCGCCGGACGCGAGCATCTCCGGTGACCTGGGTGGTCTGACCCTGGCTCCCGGTGTCTACAACGCGTCGTCCTCCATCGGACTCACCGGCACGCTCACCCTGGACGCCGCGGGCGACCCCAACGCGGTGTGGGTCTTCCAGATCGGCTCCACGCTGATCACCGCCTCGAACAGCCGGGTGCTCCTGATCAACGGAGCCTCGCCCTGCAATGTCTTCTGGCAGGTGGGCAGTTCGACCACGCTCGGCACCGACACCACCTTCGTCGGCACCATCATGTCGCTGACCTCCACGGGCCTGAACACCGGCGCGACCGTCAGCGGCCGCGCCCTGGCCCGTAACGGCTCCGTGACGCTGGACACCAACACCATCACCCGGCCCTCGTGCGGTACGACCACAGGGGGTACGACGACGGGCGGCACGACCACCGGCGGGACGACCACCGGGGGGACCACGGGCGGCACCACGGGCGGCACCACGTCGGGCGGCACATCGGGCGGCCTTCTGGGCGGCGTCACCACCGGTGGGCTCCTGGGTGGCGTCACCACCGGCGGGCTTCTGGGCGGTGTCACCACCGGCGGCCTGATCGGCGGCAGTTCGATCGCCGGCAACACGGTCGGCGGCGGCTCCGCCGGTAACACGGCGGGCAACACCGCCGGGAACACCGCGGGCAACACGGCGGGCAACACCGGAGGCGGCCAGGGCCGTCCGCCGCAGCACGGGAAGCCCCCGTACGAGCACAAGCCGGAGCACAACAAGCCGGGTTACGGGCAGCCGGAGCAGCAGCCGGGTTACGGGAAGCCGGAAGAGCAGCCCGGATACGGCCGGCCGGAGCAGCAGCAGCCGGGTTACGGGGCCCCCGAACAGCAGCCGGGTTACGGCCAGTCCGGGCAGCAGCCGCCGGAGTACGGGAAGCCGGAGCAGCAGCCGGAGTACGGGCAGCCGCAGGAGAACTGGCACACCGAGTAGGACCACGGGAAGCCGGTCAAGCAGTACTGACGCCTGACGGCTCAGCCCGGCCCGGCGAGTGCGTACGCGCTCGCCGGGCTGGGCCACGTGGGCCCGCGGGCACAGCACGTCCAGCAGAGAAGTCGCGAGAGGAGGGCCGGGATGGCATCTACTGGCCCAGGAGACGTACAGGACACCGGTGAACCGGTGGGTGTGAGAACACCGGAGGGAATCCGGCTCGGCAAGCAGCCGCACGTCATTCGCCGTGAACCGCCCGGCAGACAGGCTCTGTTCACGCCTCCGGACGACCACGACAGGCTGGCGGCACTGCCGCTTCCGCTGCGCGTCGCGACGAGAGCCGCCGCCGCCCTGATCGTGGTGGTGTCCCTCCTTCATGTGCTCTTCGTGTTCCTGCACGTGGCTCCCACGAACCCCGTCTCCCAACGCTACGCACGGCAGATCCAGGGCTGGATCTATCCGTTCTTCGAACAGAACTGGCTTCTCTTCGCCCCTGAACCGGAGTCGTCCGTCCCGCAGATCTCGGCCCGGACGGTCAGCGCTTCCGCCGGCGGCTCACAGCGGATCAGCGGCTGGTTCGATCTCACCGCGGTCGACAACGCCGCGGTCAGGCACGACCCTTTCCCGAGCCACACCGCGCAGAACATGCTCCGGCGGGCGTGGGCGGGTTATCTCCAGTCCCATGGCAACAGCGACGTGTCCTACTCGGACCGTGCGGTGATGTGGCAGGAGTACCTGCGGAACATCGCCGTGGACCGGGTCCCCGCCGCTCGGACCGGTGACATCGACGGGATTCAACTCCGCGTCCGCACAACCCCGGTACCCGGATACGACGCGGCCGGCCGCGTGCACCGGGTTTCGCCCTCGGCGGTCGACACCCGCGATCTGCCCTGGTGGAAGGTGACCGCACATGGCCACTGAACAGACCGCGACTCCCGTGCCCCCCACGGGTGGCGCTCCGCGAACGGACGCCATCGGCCCCGCGTGGCTGGCCCGCGCCGGCTTCGGCGGCATGATCGGCCTGCTCACCCACCGCCCGATCTCGCTCTACGCGGCGTCGGTGCTGCGCATCGGCTACGGGCTGTGCTATTTCGCCTTCCTGGTGCGTGAGTTGCCGCACCGCGATCAGATCTGGGGCCCGGACTCCCCGTGGACCCCGGCCCTGGCCGACGAACTGTTCCGTCAGACAGGGTGGTTCAGCCTTCTCACCCTGTCGGACAGCAAGGTGTACTTCGACCTCTGTTACGCGCTGGCCCTCGTCGTCTGCGCACTGGTCATGCTCGGCTGGCGGACCCGGGTGATGTCCGTGCTGTTCGCCCTCGTCGTGGTGTCGTTCCACGCGCGGGCGATCTTCATGACCGACGGCGGCGACAACCTGATGCTCCTGATGGCCATCTATCTCGCCTTCACCGCGAGCGGACGCCACTGGTCGCTGGACGCCCGCCGGGAAGCACGCCGGGCGGGCAAGGCCGGACCGGGCCGCCAGGCCATGTGGCGGGCGACGAGCGATGTGTGGTCCCAGCTCGACCTGGCCCGTACGAGCCTGGTCAACGCCCTCCACAACTGCGCGATGTTCGTCATCGCGGCCCAGGTCTGCCTTCTCTACGGGTCAGCGGGGCTGTACAAGGTGCAGGGCTCGTCGTGGCAGTCGGGAACCGCGCTGCACTACGTCGTGAACCTGGACCTCTTCCGGCCGTGGCCCGCGCTGTCGGCGCTGGTGGACAGCCACCCCCTGTTCATCGCCGCAGCCTGCTACCTCACCGTGCTGATCCAGGTGGCCTTTCCCTTCGCCCTGTTCAGCCGGCTCAAGTTCGTTCTCCTGGTCATGCTGCTGGGGATGCACATCGGCATCGCCGTGCTCATGGGGCTTCCGCTCTTCTCCGGCGCCATGATCGTTGCCGACGCGGCTTTCCTTCCGGACCGCTTCTACCGGTCCGCGGCGTCGCTGTGCCGCCGTGCCACGGCCTCCCTCAGGGGCGAGAGGCCGACGCCCCCGGCGCCGCGTGCTCCGCTCGTACCGTCGCAACAGGGCGACGCAGAGCCCGCACACCACCGCTGACCCCGAGCAACCGCCGCACCCCCGCTGCCGACCGATCACGTCGGCAGCGGGGCCGCGGCCGGTCCGGCGCCGAATACGTTCGGCGTCAGGTGTGGTGGGGCCTTATACCTTGACGACCTGCACGGCGGGGCCGCAGAGGAGCGTCAGGTCTTCGGGGCCGGACGTGAGAACGGTGACCGGCCCTGGCGAGCTGTGGGCGACAGCGGCAAAAGCGGCGTCGATGGCGTACTTGTGGCCGTGGAGCCGGTGGAAGCGAAGGAGGGCTGCCGCCCGGTCGGTGACCTCCCTGGTGACATCGTGGACGTCGACACGCGAGAGGACCCACTTGACGCGGGCGGGGTGGATGCGTTCGTAGTCGGCCTCAAGGGTGGTCATGGCGCTTGTGGCCACGCGGACGCCCTCTTCCGATGCTGCCTGGACCAGGGCCATGACGGTGCGGTCCTTGCGGTACAGCTTGGAGAGCCCTTCGCTGTCGAGCAGCAGGGTGCCGGGCATCAGGCGGCGGCTCCGCCCGCCTGGAAGTGATCATGACGCAGCAGGGCGCGGGCCGCCTCGACTTCCTCGCGCGTCAGCTCGTCGTTGTCGGTCTCGAAATCGGCGACGATCTCCCGGAGCTTGTCCATGGCCACCCGCTGTTCGAGCGCTTCGGCGACATAGGCGGAGAAGCCGCCGGGCCCTACGTGCGTGCGTGCGGCCTCGGCGAGCTCTTCAGGCAGGCTGATCGAGTACTTTTTGCTACCGCTCATGGAGGCGATCCTACCATCGGTAGCAATTCGCGCGACGTGGGTAGGAGTCGTCGATCCCCTTCGGGTCGGGGTGTCCTAGGGGTGGGGGTGGCGGGGTGGGGTGAGTTTGCGGAGGTCGAGGTTGATCTCGAACGGCACAGGGCGGTGGAGGGTGTCACGGAAGATGCCGGCGGGTGCGTAGGACGCCGTCGGCTTGTCGAGTTCGTAGACGTGGACGACGGGTGCTCCGTCCTCGTCCTCGATGCACCAGTAGTGCGGAATGCCGGCCTCCGCGTACTTGCGCAGCTTCACCGTACGGTCCTGGTGGGCCGACTCGGGGGAGACCACCTCGACGGTCAGCCGTACCTCGTCCGGTGCGAACCATGTGCGGTCGCCGTCGAAACCGGCCGTCGTCACCAGCAGATCCGGCTCGGGCCGGTTGCGCTTGTCGAGCCTGATGGTCATCTCGCGCCCGACTCTGACGTCAGCGGGTGCCTGCTCCATGAGGGCGACCGTGAGCATCGTGACGAGGTGACCGTGCCACCACCTCTGCGGGGACATCATGAAGACGAGCGCTCCGTCGATCAACTCGGTATGCCGTGGCGCCTCGGGGAGGCGGTCCAGATCCTCCGCGAACCAGCCTTCCTCGCGCGGCGGGCGCATCCAGTCGGGCAGTGCGGTCATGGAGCAATCCTAGCGACGCCGCCCGTCCGGCGTGGGTGTCCAGGCGCTCGCGCCGGGGCGTCGTGGCTGGTGGCGAGGGGGCGACGGTGCCGGTCGGACGAGGGGGACGCGGCCCGGTTCGGTCGACGACACACCTTCCCAGCCCCGCCCCGGGCGCACCGGACAAACGGGCGGAGCCCGTACGCCGGAGTAACGGCGTACGGGCCCCGCGCTCGGAGGATGCCGCCGAGGGCGTCGCGCGCGCTCAGCGGTGCCGGACCGGCCCGCTCAGCCCCTTGTGCAGCGCGCTGACCAGCTCCCCGTTCGATGTGTCACCGTCGAGCGACCACATCATCACACCGCCGAGATGCTGCTCCCGGATGTACGACGTCTTCGCGGTGAGGACCTGCGGATCGTCGTACGTCCAGAAGTTCGTACCGTCGTAGAGCCAGGCGAAGCCGTTGCGCGTGTCGCGATGGACGGCGTATGTGCCCGAGGCGGCGAGGGCCTTGAGCGCGTGGTAGTCCTCGTTGCCGGCCTGCCAGGTCGCGGGCGCCGGGCCGGTGGAGGGCTGGAAGAGCCCCGCCTTGCCCCCGTCGGGCACGCCGGTCCACCCCTGTCCGTAGAACGGCACCCCGAGCACGAGCTGACGGGCGGGGGCGCCCCGCCGCAGCCAGTCGTTGATCGCCTGGGTGTCGCTGAAGTCGTGCGCGACCGGGGTGTCGCGCGGGGCCTTGAGCGCGGACTGCTGGTTGGTGGTGGTCTCGTACGGGCCGTGGAAGTCATAGCCCTGGACCGTGCCGAAGTCGAGGTAGCCGAAGATCTTCCGCACCTCGAAGCCCGCGTCGATCTTCGCCGGGGCGGCCGGGAGGAAGGCGCTCAGGTCGTAGTGCTTGTGGGTCGTACGGCCGTAGGCGTCGAGTTGCTTGCGGAACTCGGCGGCCAGCGCGGTGAAGTTCTGCTTGTCCTGCGGCCGGTAGACGGTGTCCACGTCACCCGACGAGCCGGGCCACTCCCAGTCGATGTCGACGCCGTCGAAGAGCCCGGCCGCGGAGCCCGGGCCGCCCTTGCCGTCGAGCAGCGGCAAGTTGCCCTTGATGAAGATGTCCAGGCAGGAGGCGACAAGTGCCTTGCGGGAAGCGGCGGTTCTGGCCGCGTCCGAGAAGTGCGTGGACCAGCCCCAGCCGCCGATCGAGATCAGCACCTTCAACTTCGGGTGGGCGGCCTTGAGTTCGCGCAGCTGGTTGAAGTTGCCGGCCAGCCGCTGTTCCGCGGTGTCCGCTGTGCCGTTGACCGAAGTCGCGGCGTCCAGCGGCCGCTGGTAGTCGGCCCAGGCGTCACCCTCGCCCGCGACGTTCGCCTCGAAGCACTTGCCGTCGGCGCCGATGTTGGCGAACGCGTAGTTGAGGTGGGTGAGTTGGGCGGCGGTGCCGGACGTCTCGACGTTCTTCACCTGGTAGTCGCGCCCGTAGATGCCCCACTGGGTGAAGTAACCGACGCTCTTGTACGACGTGTTGGCCCGGGCCGGGCTGCTGTGCCCGTGCCCCTGCCCGGGTCCGTGCCCGCTGTGGGCCTGTGCGGAGCTGCCGCCGGTGAGGGCGGGCAGGACGGCGACCATGGAGAGAGCGGCTGCCGTCGCGGCCATACGGCCGAGGATTCGTCGACGCATGGCGTGAAAGTATTTGGCCTAGACCAATGAAGCAAGGGGAACGGCGGAACTCGCGGGCCGCCCGCCGGATCTGGCATGCACGCGCCCCGTAAACTCCCCTGGTGGACATACCTCCGCCCCCGCCCCCGCCGTCCCCCGAAGACGCGCCACCGCCACCCCCCGGCCCGAGCCTGCACAAGACCGCCCCCGAGGGCCCGCCCCCGCCGCCGCCCGCGCCGGGCGATCCGTACGGGACCGGCGGCTCGTCGTACGGCGGCGGCCTGCCGGTCTACCCGCAGCAGTCGTACGGCCAGACGTTCCCGGGTCAGGCACCGCCCCCGCCCCCGTACGGCGGCCAGTACGCCCAGCAGCCCTACGGCCAGCCCCCGTACGGTCAACCCCCCTACGGCCAGGCCCCGTACGGCCAGGTCCCCTACGGCGCTCCCGGCCCGTACGCCGGCGCGCCCTATCCCGGCGGGCCCTACGGCCCCGGCTACCCCCCGCCCCCGCAGGGCTGGTACGCGGTCGAGCGGACCACCAACGGCATGGCCATCGCCTCCCTGGTGACCTCCCTCACCTGCGTCCCGCTCCTCGGCGCGATCCTCGGCATCGTCGGGCTGCGGCAGATCAGGCGGAACGGCCAGCGCGGCAGGGGGCTGGCCATCGCCGGGGTGACGGTGTCCGGGGTGTGGGTGGTGTGCCTGGCGGCGCTCATCGCGCTCGGCGCGCTCGCGGACTTCGACGAGGGCAACACCCGGGTGGACGACATCAGGGTCGGCGAGTGCTTCAACACGGTGGGCAGTTCGCTGGCGGACTACGACGGCGGCGGCAAGATCTCCACCACCGTGGACGTGGTGTCCTGCGACAAGGAGCACGACGCGGAGGCGTTCGCGATCTTCTCGGTCGACGAGGAGTTCAGCGGCGGTTACCCGGGCGTGGATCGCATTTCGGACATCGCGGGCTCGAAATGCGCCACCTATGCGGACGATTACCTCGACGACGAGTCGCTCGTTCCTGATCTGAGCATCTACTACTACATGCCGCCCCGGGCGGGCTGGAATCACGGCGACCGCGGTGTGACCTGCTTCTTCGGCAGCCAGGACGGCAAGGTGAGCGGTTCGGTGAAGTCGGGCGGGCAGGGTCCGGGCTTCGGGGTCTGAGGCCCGGGGTGGGGCCACGGCGAAGGGTGATGCTCAGGGGAAGGCTTGCGGTCGAGTACCGACCGTTGCCAAGCTGTCGCAGAAAGTCAACTCCTGGGAGTGGCACGTGGCCTTCGGTGAGCAGCCCGCCTACCTTCGCGTCGCCGAGGATCTGCGACGGAAGATCCTCGACGGCACGCTGCCGCCGCACGCCCGGCTGCCGTCGCAGGCCCGGATCCGCACCGAGTACGGCGTCTCGGACACCGTCGCCCTCGAAGCGCGCAAGGTGCTGATGGCCGAGGGGTATGTCGAGGGCCGGTCCGGCTCCGGCACCTATGTGCGGGAGCGGCCCCGGCAGCGCCTGATCATCCGCAGCGGCTACAAGCCGTCGGGCGTGCCCAGCCCGTACCGGCAGGAGCAGGCGGACGAGAGCAGCAAGGGCACCTGGGAGGCGCAGAGCGTCCAGGACGTGGCGAGCGTCGAGGTGGCCCAGCGGCTCGGGATCGGGGTCGGCGACCGGGTGATGCGGACGCACTACCTGTTCCGTACCGAGGGCGAGGCGTCGATGCTCTCCACGTCGTGGGAGCCGCTGGCCCTCACCGCCCGCACCCCGGTGCTGCTGCCCGAGGAGGGGCCGGTCGGCGGACAGGGGGTCGTACCGCGGATGGAGGCGATCGACGTCCTGGTCGACCACATGGCCGAGGAGGTCGCCGCCCGGCCGGGCCTGGCCGAGGAGACGGCCGCGCTCGGCGGGGTGCCGGGCCATATCGTCCTGGTCATCCGGCGCACCTACTTCGCCTCCGGAAGGCCGGTGGAGACGGCCGACGTGGTGATCCCCGCGGAGCGCTACCGGGCGGTCTACCACCTGCCCGTACGCTGACAACCGGCCATGCTCGGCGGCATTGTGACACCCCGTCAACATCTGGTCGAACGGCTGGCCGATTCGGTACCTCTTCGTGGTATCCCGTACCCGCGCTGTGAACCTCGGGCGTAGGGTCGGGCATATGCGCTTCGCCCATCCGCGCGGGCGCTGAACGCGTGAGATTCCGCATGAGGGGGCTGCGTAGTGACGTCCGAGCTCGTCTGGGTCCTGATACGGCAGGACGACGGCGGTAATCGGTACCGGGTCGGGCGTTACGCCACCCGGGCGGAGGCCGAGCGGGTCGCCGACGCACTCGGCGTGGCCGGGCCCAGAGTCCCCCAGCAGAGGTTGTACGTCATAGAGCGGGTCGCACCGCGCCCGACACAGGGGTGAGCACATGAGTACGGGCGTCGTGGTCGCCGGGGCGCTGCTGCGCGGAGGCCGGCTGCTCGCGGCGCGACGGACCGCGCCCGTGGAACTGGCCGGGCGCTGGGAGCTGCCCGGCGGCAAGGTGGAGCCCGGCGAGAGCGCGCCGGAGGCCCTGGTGCGCGAGCTGCGCGAGGAGCTGGGCGTCGAGGTGCGGCCTCTCGAACGGGTGCCGGGGGAGTGGCAGTTGGCCGGCGGGCGGGTGCTGCACGTCTGGACGGCCCGGCTGGTCGGCGGGGAGCCGCGGACCTTGCAGGACCATGACGAGGTGCGGTGGGTCGGTCCCGCGCAGGCCCGTGAGCTGGACTGGCTCGACCCCGACCGCCCGGCGGTCGCCTGGCTCGCCTCCCGGCTCGGCTAGCTCCGCCCGGCCGGTTCCGTACGGCGCCGCCTGAAACGCGACGCGGGGCCCGGCGCCCCCGACCCGTCCGCGCGGCACGTCGGCCTCACGCCCGCCCCCGCGCGGGGCGGCACGCACCCCCGCGCCGGTGGGCGGCACCGCCGGGATGGGGGCAATATCGGGTAAGAGGGCATATACCTGCTGTCGCAGGCCGGGCGCGTGGACGCCCGGCCCTACCCGGTCGGGGGTGCAAGGAATGAGCGCCAGCGGCGACGACCCGGAGGTGCCGCCCAGCCGCGCCCCCGTGGACCCGCCGCACGACGCCCCCGCCGACCCGCCGCACAAAGCCCTCGCCGACGGGCCGCCCGACGCCCCCGCCGGCCCCCCGCGCAGACCCGGGCTCCAGCCGGACGGCGGAAGCAGCCGGAAGAGCGGCACCGGCACCCTCCTCGACACCCTCCGCGTCGCCGTCGTGATGCTGGACACCTCCGCCCGCGTCCTGCTGTGGAGTCCGCTGGCGGAAGAGGTGCTGGGCTGGACCGGTGAGCGCGTCGTCGGCCACCGGGTGGCCGGCCTGTTCGGACCCGCCGACGACCCGCCCCTCGGCGGCGACCACGGCCTGGAGGCGTACGAGTCGGAGCCCTACGAGCCGGACCCGTACGACGAGGACCCCGCCGGCCGGCCCCCGCGTCCGCACTCCGTCCCCCCGCCGGGCCGGGCCGAGCAGATCCTCGGCGACCTGCTCAGATTCGGCCGCTGGAACGGACTGCTGGCGCTGCGGCACCGTGACGGCCACATCGTCCAGGTGGAGACCCGCGCGAGCCTGCTGGTGGACGGCGACGGCCGCCCGTTCGTGCTGGCGTCGATGGTGGAGATCAGTCGGCTGCGCACGCTGGAGCACGACCTGGCCGCCCTGGACTCGCTCTTCGACGCCTCGCCGCTCGGCGTCGCCATCTTCGACCGCGATCTGCGCTACGTACGGGTCAACGAGGCCCTGGCCCGGATGAACGGCGTGGACCGCGCCGCCCACCTCGGCCGTACGGTCGCCGAGGTCATCGACATCCCGGACGCCGACGAGCTGGCCGAGTTGCAGCGCAAGGTGCTGACCACCGGCCGACCGGTGATCGACCTGGTCGCCACCGGGCCCGGCGGCCGTGGCCACCGCTCGCTGTCGTACCACCGGCTCGCCGACCGGGCCGGGCGAGTGCTGGGCATCAGCGCCACCGTCATCGACGTCACCGAGCGGGTCGAGGCCGCTGCCCGGGCCGAGCGCAGCCGCCGCCGGCTCGCGCTGCTCAACGACGTCGGCGTCCGGATCGGCGGAGTGCTGGA
Organism: Streptomyces sp. NBC_00223; assembly: GCF_036199905.1. Lineage (NCBI taxonomy): Bacteria > Bacillati > Actinomycetota > Actinomycetes > Kitasatosporales > Streptomycetaceae > Streptomyces > Streptomyces sp. NBC_00223. The sequence goes on from NZ_CP108109.1 coordinate 5,512,588, forward strand.
CGTGCGCAGGGTCGCGGAGCGGCTGGCGGAGGCACTGGTGCCGGCCTTCAGCGACTACTCCGGGGTGATCCTGCACGCGGAGGTCGCCGAGGGCGGCGAACTGCCCACCGCGCCCTACAGCGAGAACACCCCGATGCGGCAGCTCGGCGTGGGCGCGGTGCGCTGGGTGCCCGCGGTGGAGCGGATGCTGCGCCGCGGACAGCCGATCGGCTTCACCCGGGACTCGGTCTTCGGCACGGTGCTGGCCACCGGCGAGCCCCGGCTGGTCGCCTCGGAGGAGGAGCTGCGGGAGACGACCTTCCCCGACGACCCCAAGGTGGGCGCCGCGGTGGAGCTGGGCATCACGTCCATGCTGGTGCTGCCGCTGCGGGCCCGCGGGCTGGTGCTCGGCCTGCTGGTGATCAGCCGGGGCGGCGGCCGTGAGCCCTTCGACGAGGACGATGTCGCGCTGGCCGTGGAGCTGGCCGACCGCGCGGGCTCGGCCCTGGACAACGCGCGGCTGTACGTACGCGAGCGCGAGGGCGCCCTGATGCTCCAGCGCAGCCTGCTGCCGGTCACCCTGCCGCAGCCGCCGGGCGTGCGGATCGCCTACCGCTATGTGCCGGGCAGCAGCGGTACGGAGGTCGGCGGCGACTGGTTCGACGTCATCCAACTCGCGGGCGGGCGGGTGGCGTTCGTGGTCGGCGACGTGATGGGCCACGGCCTGGGCGCCGCCGCCACCATGGGCCGGCTCAGGACCGCCGTACGCACCCTGGCCGGCCTCGACATGGCCCCCGACGAGCTGCTGCGCCGGGTCAACGAACTCGGCGACGACCTCGCCCAGAACCGGTCCGAGGGCTGGATGGCCACCGCCGTGTACGCGGTGTACGACCCGTCGACCCACCGCTGCTCCATCGCCCAGGCCGGGCATCTGCCGCCGGTGCTGGTGGAGTACCACGACGACGCCCGCCAGTGCGACGCGCGGCTGCTCGACCTGCCGACCGGCGTACCGCTCGGCGTGGGCGGGGTGCGCTTCGAGACCACCGAGATCGACGTGCCCGACGGCTCGGTGCTGGTCTTCTACACCGACGGTCTGGTGGAGTCCCGCGGCGAGGACCTGGGGATCGGTCTGGAGCGGCTGCGCGACACGCTGTGCCGCCGGCTGGACTCCCTGGAGGACGCTTGCGACGAACTGCTCGCCACCCTGGAGCCCGGCCGCGAGCCCGACGACGTGGCGCTGCTGATGGCCAGGCTCGGCGGTCTGCCCGCCGGGTCCACCGCGCACTGGACCTTCCCCGCCGAGGCGAGCGCCGTACGGCTGGCCCGCCGCAGGGTCCGCGACACGCTGGTCCGGTGGGAGCTGACCCCGCTGTCGGACGTCACGGTGCTGCTGGTCAGCGAGCTGGTGACCAATTCGCTGCGGTACGCGCACGGGCCGATCGGGGTCCGGATGGTCCGCGGCACCTCGCTGCTGGTGGAGGTCTCCGACCCGCTGCCCGACCCGCCCAGGGAGCGGGTCGCGGCCGACGACGACGAGGGCGGCCGGGGCCTGCAACTGGTGGCCAGGGCCTCACGGCGGTGGGGGACACGGCACGGTCCGCTGGGCAAGACCGTGTGGTTCGAACTGGCTCTGCCGTGAGGGCGCGCCAGGGCCTTCCGGAGGCACCGTCCGGCCCCGCCGCCGGGGCGGCCGGAATGATTCGACGGCACTGTGCCGGGTATGCCGAAGAGGCGGGAGCGAAAGGTGCGACCGTGGTGTTCCGGGGACGGCCCCCGTGCCCCGGGAGCCGAGATGATGCTGTGATCGACAAGACCGTGTCCTGGACGGTCGACATGCTGAATACTCGGCTCCAACCGGTCCATGTGTGCTGAGCTGGAGGGGTCGGGCGAGTGAGCGACAGGCCAGCAAGGGCGATTCCGCCCGGCGACGACACGGACACGGCGCGGACCGGGGTCTGGCAGTCGAGCCCGCCCGGCACCCTGTACGACTACATTCGCGTCGCCGCCTTCTCGCTGGACAACCACGGCCGGATCGACCAGTGGAGTGAGCGGGCCGAGGAGTTCTTCGGCATCTCCGCCTCCGACGCGCTCGGCCGGGACCCGGTGACCGCCTTCGCGCCGCCGGAGATCCGGGACCGCGCCCATGAACGGCTCGCGCAGATCCTCGACGGCCGGGAGTGGATCGGCCTCGTGCCGTACACGGACGCGGCCGGCGGCGAGGGACAGGCCGAGCTGTATGTGATGCCCGCCGACCACGGCGCCCTGTGCATCGCCGTCGACGTGGCCACACTGCGCCAGATCGAGACCGACCTGGCCGCCTCGCAGGCGGTTTTCGGCCAGTCGCCGATGGGCTTCGTGCTCTTCGACACCGAGCTGCGGCTGATCCGGGTCAACGACCGCTTCGCCACGGTCTTCGGGCGCGCCTCCGACGGATACCGCGGCCGCGGCCCGCACGACTTCCTGTCCCGGGTGGAGGCCGACCGGCTCACGGCCGCGCTGCGGCAGGTGCTGGAGACCGGCGACCCGGTCCTCGACATGCCGCTGATCGGCACCGTGCCCGGCCATCCCTCCCGCCGCCGGTGGTCGATGTCGCTGTACCGGCTGCACAGCGGCTCCGGGCGGCCGATCGGCGTGGCGGGCCTGGCGATGGACGTCACCGGACGGCAGCGCGCCGAGCGGGAGGCCGCGCACGCCCGCCGCAACCTCGCGCTGCTCAACGAGGCGGGGTCCCGTATCGGCACCTCGCTCGACCTGGAGACCACCGCGCGCGAGCTGCTGGACGTGGCGGTGCCGCACTTCTGCGACCTGGCCTCCGTCGACCTCTACCAGGCGCTGCTGTCCGGCCAGGAGGATCTGGCCGGGACCACGGACGGCAGCGGGGAGGTGCGCCGGGTCGCGTTCGCCAGCGCGGTGTCCGACGCGCCGGTCGCGATGCCGGGGGACGACGACGTGTCCCCCGGCGACGGCCCGGTCTCGGTCGGCTCGGTGCACCGCTACCGGTTCAGCTCCGCCAGCGCCCGCGCGCTGCGCACCGCCCAGCCGCAGGTCATCGAGGGCGACGGCGGGCACGACCTCGGCGGCGCCCTGGTGCAGTCCACGCTGGTGGTGCCGATGGTGGCCCGCGACGTGGTGCTCGGCCTGGTGCAGTTCTCCCGGGCCAAGGGCAGCGAGCCGTTCACCGAGCGGGACCGGATGCTCGCCGAGGAGCTGGCCGCCCGGGCCGCCATCTTCCTCGACAACGCCCGCCTCTACCGCCGAGAACACGAACGCGCCCTGATCCTGCAACGCAGCCTGCTCCCTCCGGACGACCCGGAGGCGGCAGGCTTGGACATCGCCTGCCGCTATCTGCCCGGCAGCATGGAGACCGAGGTCGGCGGCGACTGGTTCGACGTCATCGAACTGCCGGGCCACCGTACGGCGTTGGTGGTCGGCGACGTGATGGGCCGGGGGCTGCGGGCGGCCGTCGCGATGGGTGAACTGCGCACCGCCGTACGGACCCTGGCCATGCTCGACCTCGAACCCGCCGAAGTGCTCACCGCGTTGGACGAGGTCGCCAGCGGCCTGGGCGCCCCCGCGCGCGGCCGCCGCGCGGTGGACCCGGCGGACGCCGACCTCGCCGAGGTCTATCTGGCCACCTGTATCTACGTGGTCTACGACGCGGTCACCCGCCGCTGCACGATCGCCAACGCCGGCCATCTGCCGCCGGTCGTGGTCGAGCCCGACGAGACCCCGCTGCTGCTTGAGCTGCCCAGGGGCGTACCGCTCGGGGTCGGCGGCGAGCCGTTCGAGGAGATCGAGGTCCAGTTGGAGGACGGCGCGCTGCTGGCCCTCTACACCGACGGCCTCGTGGAGTCCCGCAACCTCCCGCTGGACGAGGGCCTGGAGGCCTTCCGGTCCTCCCTCGACGGTCCCGCCCAGCCGCTGGAGGACGTCTGCGACCATGTGCTGGCCACGCTGGACACCGGGCACGGCGAGGACGACATCGCGCTGCTGATGGCCCGGGTGCGCGGTCTGGCCGACGAGTCGGTCGGCGACTGGACGCTGGACTCGCAGCCCACCTCGGTGGCCAGGGCCCGTGAGCTGGCCCGCGACCAGCTGCTCGCCTGGGGCCTGGACGAGCTGGTCGACACCACCGAGCTGCTGGTCAGTGAGCTGGTCACCAACGCGCTGCGGCACGGCTACGGCGACATAAGGCTACGGCTGCTGCTCGACCGCACCCTGGTGTGCGAGGTGTGGGACAGCGCGCTGATGCAGCCGCGCCGCCGCCGGGCCCGGGACACCGACGAGGGCGGCCGCGGGCTGCAACTGGTCGCGATGCTCAGCCAGAGCTGGGGCAGCCGGCGCACCCACCGGGGCAAGACGGTCTGGTTCGAACTCGCCCTGCGAGGCGGATCCGACTCCAGCGGGCCGTCGGTGGACGATCTGCTGAGCATGTTCTGATCTGACCGCCGGGCGCCCGCCCGAGCCGGTCACCGGGCCTTCGCCCGATCGTCGCCCCCATCCCGCGCCCCCCGGTCCTGCATCGCCCGCGTCACACCGCCCCGGACTTGAGCCGGGCCAGCCGCGCGTCGATCTCGGCGGAGCCCGACACCGGGTCCAGCGACTCGAACTGCGTGTCCAGCGAGGACGGGCCCTCCTCCGCGGTGCCCCGGACCCTGGCCTCCTCGCGCCGCAGCTTCAGCTCGAACCTGTTCAGATCGTGGGTCGGGTCCAGTACGTCGACGGTCGCCACCGAGTCCGCCTTCCGGCCGTGGCCGTGCAGATGGTGACCGTGACCGTGGCCGTGCGCGGTACGGGAGCTGGTGATCAGCCGCTCGCGGGTCTCCTTCAGCCGGTCCAGCCGGCTCCGCATCTGGGTCAGGCCCGCCCTGAGCCGGTCGACCACGTTCTTCTGCGCCGCGATCGTCGGCTCCATGAAGGCGGCCTCCTGCTCGGACTCCCACTGATGGCCGAGCGCGATCCGGGCGAGGGTGTCGAACCGTTCGGCCTCCGTCGGGCGGTCGCCCGCGGCCCGCAGCGCCTCCGCGCTCCGGCTGGCCGACAGCGCCCAGCCGCCCCACTCGGCCACCGCGCCCGCGTCCTGGGCGTGGTCCTGTTCCAGCAGCCGCAGATCGCGGACCATGCCCTCCACCACGTCCTCGGCCTCGGAGATATGGCCGGTGTAGTCGTGGATCAGCTGGTCGACCGTCTTCTGCGGGTCCTCGGCCTGGTCCAGGAGCGCGTCGATGTCCGCCTTGGCGAGCTGCGCCACCCGGCCGACGATGGTCTGCTTGGTCATCCGTACTCCCTCGGTCCGCTCGATCCGCCCGGTCTGCCTGGATTCCCTGTGCCCGCCGTCGCCCGCGTCCGGGGCGGCGGCGCTACGACCGGCCGCCGCCCATCCGGCCCCGGGTCTCGCCGCCCCCGAAGCTGCCAGGGCCGCCGCCGAGGTCCCCGCCTCCCAGGCCGCCGCCGTAGCCGCCGAAGCCGTAGCCGCCGTTCGGGCCGCCGCCCAGCAGCTCGCCGAAGATGATGCCGCCGAGCACCGCGCCGTCCGTACCGCCGTCCGTACCGCTGTCCGTGGCCGGCGCGTGGCCTTCGAAGACGCGGACGTCCTGGCGGGCGTACTCCAGCGACTCACGGGCCAGCCGGTCCGCCTCACGGGCGTGCGCCAGCGCGGCGGGCAGGTCCGTCGCGGCCCGGGACTCGGCCTGCCGCAGCCGGCGCTCGGCCTCGGTCAGCCGGGTACGGGCCCGGCTGCCGATCGCGCCCCGGTGGGTGGTCACCACGTCCCCGGCCGCCGCGACCTCGCTGCGGGCCACCAGCAGCGTCTGGTCGAGCCGGGCGCGGGCCCGCTGCCCCTCGGCCTCCTCCGGCGAGGCGTCCAGGGCCGAGCCCGCCTCCCGCACCCGGCGCAGCGCGGCCACCGGGTCGGGCCGGCCCACGGCCAGCTGCTCGCGTACGGCGGCCAGCTCCGTGTCGGCGTGGGCGATCCGGGCCCGCAGGTCGACCGCCTCGGTGTCGACGGCGCCGTCCGCGGCGCCCTCCGCGGCGGGCCGCGTACCGGCCTGCGCGTCGGTGGCCTCGGACGCTCCCTCGGCCAGCCGCCCGCGGGCCTCGGCGAGGTCGGCCTCGGCCTCCGCGAGCGCCACCGGCAGGGCGGCGTCGGCCGCCCGCAGCTCGCGCTCCCTGCGGGTGACGGAGTCCGCGAGGATCGCCGCCTGGTCGAGCGCGCCCTCGGCCGCCCGTACGCAGACGGCGGCCCTGCCGTGGTCCGAGCCGATCGCCGCGCGGGCCCGGTCCAGGCAGGTCCGGGCGAACAGCAGCCGGTCACGGGCCTCGGCCGGGTGATCCGCGACGGGTTCGAGCGCGACCTGCGCGTACCGCTGGGCCATGAGGGTGAGGGCGTTCTCGGCGGCGCCGATCCGGCCGGGCAGCGCCGCCGCCGTGGCCTCGGCCGACTCCAGTACGCGCGCCGTGTCGGCCTCCAGTGCCCGCAGCCGGTCGAACGCCTCCGACTCGGCGTCCAGCCGCCGGTTGGCCTGCGTGCAGCGCGACAGGATCTCGTCGAGCATCTGGCGGCGGGTCTCGTCGTCCTCGGGGTAGGCGTCGTCCAGCTTCTGCCGCAGCCGGAAGGCCGAGGTCAGCTCGCTCCTGGCGTACTCGACGGCCTCCCCGAACGGTTTCGCGGCCTCGTCGCCCACCTGGGCCGCCGCGAAGCCGACGTCCTCCCGGCTGGTGCGCACGGCGTCGTCGGTCTCGGCCAGCAGCCGCCCGGCCTGGGCGTCCAGTTCCGGCAGCGGGGTGAGGGGGGTCGGCTGTTTGGGCTTACCCGGCCAGGTGGTGGCGCCGCGCCCCGCCGAGGTGCGCACGGGCTGCCGCTGGGGGCGGCGGCCGCGGAACGCGAGGAGGGCGACTCCGGCGGCGGCGAGGACCGCGACCACCGGGATCCACAGCTCGCCGGCCCCGTCCCCGGCCGGGCCGGCGACCGGCCGGGCGGCGGCGCAGAGCGCCAGTGCGGCGATGGCGGCGGCGAGCACGGCAGCGGCCGTACGACGTCTTCTGCGCACCGTGCCGCCTCCCGCTCTCCGGGCCACGGCCCTAAGCGTGGCTCCCCCCGGAGGCTATGCCGCCTCCGCCCGCCCCGCGACCGGGACGGCCGGCCCGCTCCCGGCCCGCCCCCGCCGACCGGGGCGGGCCGGGAGCGGGGGCTACGGGGTGCGGCGGCGGATCTTGCTGCCCAGCCAGACCAGCGGGTCGTACTTGCGGTCGGCGGCCCGCTCCTTGAGCGGGATGAGCGCGTTGTCCGTGATCCGGATGTGCTCGGGGCACACCTCGGTGCAGCACTTGGTGATGTTGCAGAGCCCGAGCCCGTGCTCCTCCTGGGCCGCCTGCGCCCGGGTGACGCCGCCCTCGGCCGCCGCGTCCAGCGGGTGCATGTCGAGCTCGGCGATCCGCATCAGAAAGCGCGGGCCGGCGAACGACGGCTTGTTCTCCTCGTGGTCCCGCACCACATGACAGGTGTCCTGACACAGAAAGCACTCGATGCACTTGCGGAACTCCTGCGACCGCTCCACGTCCACCTGCGCCATCCGGTACTCGCCCGCGGCCACCCCCTTCGGCGGGGCGAACGCCGGGATCTCCCGGGCCTTGTCGTAGTTGAAGGACACATCCGTCACCAGGTCCCGCACCACCGGGAAGGCCCGCATCGGGGTGACCGTGACCGTCTCGTCCGGGCCGAAGACCGACATCCGGGTCATGCACATCAGCCGCGGTCTGCCGTTGACCTCCGCGCCGCACGAACCGCACTTGCCCGCCTTGCAGTTCCAGCGGACCGCGAGGTCGGACGCCTGGGTGGCCTGGAGGCGGTGGATGATGTCGAGCACGACCTCGCCGTCGTTGACCTCGACGTCGTAGTCGCGCAGCTCACCGCCGTCCGCGTCACCGCGCCAGACCCGGAAATGCGCCGTGTAGGTACTCACCCGTCGAGCTCCTCGTCCGTCAGGTATTTGAGCAGTTCGTCCCGTTCGAACAGGGCGAGCAGATCGGCCCGGATCGGGTCGGTCGGGCGGCGGCGCAGCGCCACCGGCCCCGGCGCCGAAGCGGCGTCCCCGGCGTCGGGCAGCTCGCACACCAGATTGACCTGCCGCCAGACGCGGTCCATGCCGGGGTGGTCGTCGCGGGTGTGGCCGCCGCGGCTCTCGGTGCGTTCCAGCGCGGCACGGGCCACGCACTCGCTGACCAGCAGCATGTTCCGCAGGTCGATCGCCAGGTGCCAGCCCGGGTTGAACTGCCGGTGTCCCTCGACCCCCACCCGCCGCGCCCGCTCCCGCAGCGCGTCCAGCCGCCCGAGCGCCTGTTCCATCTCCGGGCCGCGCCGGATGATCCCCACCAGGTCGTTCATCACCTGCTGGAGCTCCTGGTGGAGGGTGTACGGGTTCTCGGCCGGCCCCTCGTCGGTGGTCCCCTCGCCGGCGGCGAACGGGCGCAGCGCCTCCTCGGCGGCCGCGTCGACCTGCCCGTCGTCCACGGCAGGCCGCGCCTCGCCGAGCCCGGCCGCGTATCGCGCCGCGGACAGCCCGGCCCGGCGGCCGAAGACCAGCAGGTCGGACAGGGAGTTGCCGCCGAGCCGGTTGGAGCCGTGCATCCCGCCCGCGACCTCGCCCGCCGCGAACAGACCGGGCACTCCGCGGGCCGCCGCGGTGTCCGGCTCCACGTCGACGCCGCCCATCATGTAGTGGCAGGTCGGGCCGACCTCCATCGCCTCGGCGGTGATGTCGACGTCGGCGAGTTCCTTGAACTGGTGGTGCATCGACGGCAGCCGCCGCCGGATCTCCTCGGCGCTCAGCCGGGTGGAGACGTCCAGGAAGACCCCGCCGTGCGGGGTGCCGCGCCCGGCCTTGACCTCGGAGTTGATCGCGCGGGCCACCTCGTCGCGGGGCAGCAGCTCCGGCGGGCGGCGGTGGTGCTCCGGGTCGGTGTACCAGCCGTCGGCCTCCTCCTCGCTCTGCGCGTACTGCGCCTTGAACACCTCCGGCACGTAGCCGAACATGAAGCGCTCGCCGTCGCTGTTGCGCAGCACCCCGCCGTCGCCGCGCACCGACTCGGTGACGAGGATGCCCTTGACCGACGGCGGCCAGACCATCCCGGTGGGGTGGAACTGGATGAACTCCATGTTGATCAGCGGCGCCCCGGCCAGCAGCGCCAGCGCGTGCCCGTCGCCGGTGTACTCCCACGAGTTGGAGGTCACCTTGAAGGACTTGCCGATGCCGCCGGTGGCCAGCACCACCGCGGGCGTGTCGATCACGAACAGCCGGCCGGACTCGCGTACGTATCCGAAGACGCCCGCGACCCGGCCACCGTCGTCCTTGAGGACCCGGGTGACCGTGCACTCCTGGAAGACCTTCAGCCGGGCCTCGTAGTCGCCGGTCTCGGCGAAGTCCTCCTGCTGGAGCGAGACGATCTTCTGCTGGAGGGTGCGGATCAGCTCAAGGCCGGTACGGTCGCCGACGTGCGCGAGCCGGGGGAACTCGTGGCCGCCGAAGTTGCGCTGGGATATCCGGCCGTCCGGGGTGCGGTCGAACAGCGCGCCCCAGGTCTCCAGCTCCCACACCCGGTCGGGCGCCTCCTTGGCGTGCAGCTCGGCCATCCGCCACTGGTTGAGGAACTTCCCGCCGCGCATGGTGTCGCGGAAGTGCACCTGCCAGTTGTCGCCGGAGTTGACATTGCCCATGCTGGCCGCGATGCCGCCCTCGGCCATCACCGTATGGGCTTTGCCGAAGAGGGACTTGCAGATCACCGCGGTCCGCATGCCCCGCTCCCGGGCCTCGATCGCGGCCCGCAGCCCCGCGCCGCCCGCGCCGACCACGACCACGTCGTACGCGTGCCGTTCCACATTCGTCATCTCAGAAGAACCTCGGATCGTCGAATACGCCGCTGGACACCAGGTACACATAGAAGTCCGCGACGCCCACGCTGATCAGCGAGGACCAGGCGAGCAGCATGTGGCGGGCGTTGAGCACCCCGACCCAGCCCCACAGCCGGTAGCGCACCGGGTGGGCGGAGAAGTGCCGGAGCTTGCCGCCGATGACATGCCGGCAGGAGTGGCAGGACAGGGTGTACGCCCAGATCAGCGCGATGTTCACCAGCAGCACCAGGGTGCCGAGCCCGGCGTGGCCCCAGTGGCCGTTCCGGTCGCGGAAGCCGAGCGCGGTGTCGTACGTGAGGATGCCCGCCACCGGGAGCGCGAGATAGAAGAAGTACCGGTGCGCGTTCTGCAGGATCAGCGGCAGCCGGGTCTCACCGGTGTACTTCGCGTGCGGCTCGGCGACCGCGCAGGCCGGCGGGGACGCCCAGAAGCCCCGGTAGTAGGCCTTGCGGTAGTAGTAGCAGGTCAGCCGGAAGCCGAGCGGGAAGATCAGCACCAGCAGCGCGGGGGACAGGGTCCACCAGCCGCCGAAGAGCGCCCAGTCGGCGCCGCCCTTCATGTCGGCGCAGTTGGCCGCCAGACAGGGCGAGTAGAACGGCGAGACATAAGGCGCCGCGTAGTAGTGGGTGTTGGCGAAGGCCCGCCAGGTCGAGTAGACGACGAAGGCGGCCAGGCCGAGCGCGGTGACCAGCGGTGGCACCCACCACCGGTCGGTCCGCAGATGCGGGACGGAGATCGCGGCGCGGCCGGGCGTACGGACGCCGCGCGCGGCTTTCGGTGGCGTGGTGGGAGTGGTTCCGGTGGCCAAAGGGGACTCCGAAGGAGCGGGTCGAGGGGTCGCGGCGGACGACGGGTCGGGACGGGACGGACGCCGCTGTGGGTGACGGGCGGGAACGGGCGGACGCCCCTGGCTCAGGGCGCGTGCCGGCGCGGCGAACCCAGGCCCTCGTCGTCCGCGTCCGCCCACAGCCCCCGGTCGTACGGGGTGTCCGGGACCGTGACCATGTCGACCGGCCGGCTGCTCGCGGCGGCCGGCACCGCGTCCTGGAGCAGGCCGAGGCTTTCGCGCAGGTGACCGGCGTCGGCGCGGACCCGGCGCATGTCCAGGCTGTCGCCCGCGTGCTCGTCGAGCCGGGCCACGCAGCGCATCAGGTCGTCGAGTCGTCGTTGGACCGAGGTCAGGTCGTCGTGCAGGGACATGGAGGTGCCCTCACCATCTGCCGCCGTGCGGTGGGTGACGCGGTGGACTCGCTGCCGCGCTGCGAGTGTTGCGCGTCACACCGCCCCTTGTGAAGACGGCTGCATGGATTGCCGCCACCGGTGGTAGGGCGGCTCGTCGCCGCGGACCTGCCGCCGGCCGGTCCCGTGCCAGGTGGGCCGGGCGGGTGATCCGCGGCCCCCGGCCGCCGTGTCGCCGCCGCAACGGCCCGCGGTTCGTCTGGAGTGGAGCCCGATCACCCGCAGACCCAGCTCAAGCGAGTACGTCTCCGGCCCCTGCCGGACGAGCGGCGGCCGTCGAGGTCGCGGAGGTGTCCGACCCATGAACCGCAGCGCGAATCCGACCGCTGTCCCCCCGGTGTCCCGGTGTCGCGCGGTGCGCGCCGCCGCGGCCCTCACGGCGGGGGCCGCGCTCACCCTCACCGGCTGCTCCTCCGACGGCGGGGCGCACGCCTCGGCCGCCGCCGCCACCGACCTGGCGAACGTCGCCAGGGCCGGGATGCGCGACGGCGGCACCCTGCGCTGGGCCGTCGACGAGACGCCGCCCACCCTGAACGACTTCCAGGCCGACGCCGACGCCGGGACCGCGACCGTGGCGGGCGCCACCCTGCCGACGATGTTCCGCCTCGACCGGCACGGCACCCCGCACATCGACCCGGACTTCCTCACCAAGGCCGCCGTCACCTCCCAGGCCCCCCGCCAGGTCGTCACCTACGACCTGAACCCGGCGGCCAAGTGGAGCGACGGCCGCGCGGTCGGCGCCGCGGACTTCATCTCGCAGTGGAAGGCGCTCGGCGGCAACGACTCCGCCTACTGGACGGCCCGCAACGCCGGGTACGACCGGATCTCGTCCATCTCCCAGGGCGCGACCCCGCAGCAGGTCAAGGTCACCTTCGCCACCCCGTACGCGGACTGGCGCTCGCTGTTCACCCCGCTCTACCCCAAGTCCGTCACGGGCAGCGCCGACACCTTCAACGACGGGGTGCGCACCTCGCTGCCGGTCGTCGCGGGCCCGTTCGCGGTCAAGGCGGTCGACGCCAAGGCCGGTACGGTCACCCTGGTCCGCAATCCCTCCTGGTGGGGGGACCGGGCCAAGCTCGACCAGCTGGTGCTGACCGCCGCGCCGACCGGCAAGCGGGCCGCCGAGCTGGCCGCGGACAAGCTGGACGTCGCCGAGATCGAGCCCGCCTCGCTGGCCGCGGTCAAGCGCACCTCGGGCCTGACCGTGCGCAAGGCCCCGGACGCCGCCTACGCGCAGCTCGCCCTCAACGGCAGCTCGGGACCGCTGGCCGACGAGCGGGTGCGGCACGCGGTGGCCCGGGCCGTCGACCGCAAGAAGATCGCCGAGGCGGTGCTCGGGCCGCTCGGACTGCCCGCCGTGCCGCTCGGCAACCACCTGGTGCTGCCGTCCCAGAACGGCTACGCCGACCACAGCTCCGCGCTCGGCAGGACCGATGTGCAGCAGGCACAGCTGCTGCTCGGCGACGCCGGCTGGCAGCGGTCGACGGTGAAGACCGGTGAGAAGGCCGCCGGGCCCGGCCGTACGGTCGCCTCCGGCGCGCTCACCGTGGTCGAGCCGGACAAGGCCGTGGCCAAGAACGGCAAGGCCCTCACGCTGCGGTTCGTGCTCCCCGCCGACTCCCCGACGCTGGACGACGTCGGCGACCGGATCGCCCACATGCTCTCGGGGATCGGCATCCGCACGGAGATCAGCAAGGTCGACGGCAGCAGCTACTTCCAGGACCACATCGCCTCCGGCGACTTCGACCTGGCGCTCTACTCGTGGCCGGGCAGCGCCTACCCCGCCACCGACGACACCCCGATCTACGCCAAGCCCGTCCCGGCCCCCGACGGCTCGCTGACCGTCGCCCAGAACTACACCCGGGTCGGCACCGACGAGATCGACCAGCTGCTGGCCAGGGCCGGCTCCGAGCTGGACTCCGCGCAGGCCCGCTCCCTGACCGCGCAGGCCGACGCGCGGATCTGGGCCGCCGCCGGGTCCATCCCGCTCTACCAGCGCCCGGAGGTCGTCGCGCTGCGCGGCACGGTCGCCAACGCGGGCGCCTTCGGCTTCCAGACGCCCGTCTACCAGAACCTCGGCTTCCGCAAGTAACCGCCGCCCCGACCCCTCCGCGGGCCCCGCCGATCCCTCCGCCGCGCCGTGCGCCGGGCCCATACGGGCCCCGGCGGGCGGGCGGGGAGCGCCGGGGCCCGTACCATGGGGTAAGGCCGCGGCGTGACCTTGCCCGGCAGGCGAGCGCGTCAACGAGGAACGCGACGCCATCCACGATTCCGGGAGAAGCGCCGCCGCATGTCCACGCGCCACGATATTCGTAACGTAGCCATCGTCGCCCACGTCGACCACGGCAAGACGACCCTCGTCGACGCCATGCTGAAGCAGGCCGGTGCCTTCGCCGCCCACCAGCACCTCGACGACCGGATGATGGACTCCAACGACCTGGAGCGCGAGAAGGGCATCACCATTCTCGCGAAGAACACCGCGGTCAAGTACCACCCGAAGGACGGCGGCGAGCCCGTCACGATCAACATCATCGACACCCCCGGCCACGCCGACTTCGGCGGTGAGGTCGAGCGCGGCCTGTCGATGGTGGACGCGGTGGTGCTGCTGGTGGACGCCTCCGAGGGCCCGCTGCCGCAGACCCGGTTCGTGCTGCGCAAGGCGCTGACCGCCCGGCTGCCGGTGATCCTGTGCATCAACAAGACCGACCGCCCCGACTCCAGGATCGACGAGGTCGTCAACGAGACCTACGACCTGTTCCTGGACCTGGACGCGGACGAGGACCAGATCGAGTTCCCGATCGTCTACGCCTGCGCCCGTGACGGCATCGCCTCGCTGACCAAGCCGGAGAACGGCACGGTCCCCGCGGACAGCGACAGCCTGGAGCCGTTCTTCTCGACGATCCTGTCGACCGTCCCGGCTCCGACCTACGACGAGGACGCCCCCCTCCAGGCGCATGTCACCAACCTGGACGCGGACAACTTCCTCGGCCGTATCGCACTGCTGCGGGTCGAGCAGGGCCACCTGAAGAAGGGGCAGACCGTCGCCTGGATCAAGCGCGACGGCACGGTCTCCAGCGTCCGGATCAGCGAGCTGATGATGACCGAGGCGCTGACCCGCAAGCCCGCCGAGAGCGCCGGTCCCGGCGACATCTGCGCGGTGGCCGGCATCCCGGACATCATGATCGGCGAGACGCTGGCCGACCCGGAGAACCCGATCGCGCTGCCGCTGATCACCGTGGACGAGCCCGCGATCTCGATGACCATCGGTACGAACACCTCGCCGCTGGTCGGCAAGGGCGGCAAGGGCCACAAGGTCACCGCCCGGCTGGTGCAGACCCGGCTGGAGCGCGAGCTGGTCGGCAACGTGTCGCTGCGGGTGCTGCCGACCGAGCGTCCCGACACCTGGGAGGTGCAGGGCCGCGGTGAGCTGGCGCTCGCCATCCTGGTGGAGACCATGCGCCGGGAGGGCTTCGAGCTGACCGTCGGCAAGCCCGAGGTGGTCACCAAGGAGATCAACGGCAAGGTGCACGAGCCGATCGAGCGGATGACGATCGACTCGCCCGAGGAGCACCTGGGCGCGATCACCCAGCTGATGGCCTCCCGCAAGGGCCGGATGGAGACCATGACCAACCACGGCTCCGGCTGGATCCGGATGGAGTGGATCGTGCCGTCGCGCGGTCTGATCGGATTCCGGACGGAGTTCCTGACCCAGACCCGCGGCACCGGCATCGCGCACTCGATCTTCGAGGGCCACGAGCCGTGGTTCGGCGAGCTGCGCACCCGTAACAACGGCTCGCTGGTCGCGGACCGCTCCGGGGCCGTCACCGCCTTCGCGATGACCAACCTCCAGGAGCGCGGGGTGCTCTTCTGCGACCCGGGCACCGAGGTCTACGAGGGCATGATCGTCGGCGAGAACTCCCGCGCCGACGACATGGACGTGAACATCACCAAGGAGAAGAAGCTCACCAACATGCGGTCGTCGAACGCCGACGTCGCCGAGTCGATCGTGCCGCCGCGCAAGCTCTCCCTGGAGCAGTCGCTGGAGTTCTGCCGCGACGACGAGTGCATCGAGGTGACCCCGGAGACGGTTCGCATCCGCAAGGTGGTGCTCGACCAGCGCGAGCGCGGCCGCGCCGCCTCGCGCGCCAAGCGCTGACCGTGCACGCTGTGTGACGAAAGGGGTCCGGGGGGTGTCCTCGGACCCCTTCCTCATGGACTCGGGCCGTCCGATATTCGGACGGCCTGATCTGTATCCGGTGTTGGATAGCTCACATCGTCCGATTCGATCCTGTCTGTCTACGTTCCGGAATGTCCGAATTTCAGGACTGTTCTGGGGCTGGCGTGACCCAAGTGTGACCACGGAGCGTTCATTCCGACCTCGATCGTGTCGGATAGTGGAATGAGTTGAGCTCGGGTCAATGGGTCACGCGCTGAATGGGAGCGCGACTCACGAGCACGGAAGGCCGCAGCCGCTGTCAGGGGTGTCAGCAGGCGTTTGGCCTTCCTTTCACGTAGCGACAGTGACTCCTGAGGAGGCAAACCCATGCGCGGTGCCAAGAGCGCCAAGTGGGTCATAGGTGCGGCAGTCGTCGCCCTCGCGGCAACCGCCTGCGGTTCGAACAGTTCGGACACCAAGGCGGGCGGATCGAACGACGGCATAGTCCGGGCGTGGTGGGGCGACCCCCAGAACCCGCTGGAGCCGGCGAACACCAATGAGGTGCAGGGCGGCAAGGTCCTGGACATGATCTTCATGAACCTCAAGGAGTACGACCCCCAGACGGGTAAGGCCAACCTTGAGGCGGCCGACTCGATCACCACCACCGACCAGCAGAACTTCACCATCAAGCTGAAGTCCGGGCTGAAGTTCTCCGACGGCACCCCGGTGACCGCCGACTCCTTCGTGGACGCCTGGAACTACGGCGCGCTGCTCACCAACAAGCAGCTGAACGCGTACTTCTTCGCCGACATCGACGGCTACGACGCCGTCCACCCGGACGCCGAGGGCGCCGCGCCGACCGCCAAGACCATGTCCGGTCTCAAGGTCGTCGACGACAGCACCTTCACGGTCAAGCTCAACCAGAAGTTCTCCACCTGGCCGGACCGGCTCGGCTACAAGGCGTTCGCGCCGCTGCCGAAGTCGTTCTTCACCGACCACGCGGCGTACCTGAACAAGCCGGTCGGCGACGGCCCGTACAAGATCGTGTCGTACACCAAGGGCAGCAGCATGAAGCTGGTCCCGAACGAGTACTACACCGGCCCGAGCAAGCCGAAGAACAAGGGCGTGCTGCTCAAGGTCTACACGGACTCCAACACCGCGTACGCCGACCTGCAGGCGGGCAACCTGGACGTGCTGGACGACGTTCCGGCCGAGCAGCTCAGCCACGTCAAGTCCGACCTGGACGGCCGCTTCCTCAACCAGCCGGCCGGCATCATCCAGACGGTCTCCTTCCCGCTGAACCAGAAGGCGTGGAGCAAGCCCGGCATGGACAAGGTCCGGCTCGGCCTGTCGATGGCGATCGACCGGAAGACCATCACCGAGAAGATCTTCCAGGGCACCCGTACCCCGGCCAACGACCTCACCTCCCCGGTGCTGGGCGAGGCCGGCGGCTACAGCAACTCCATCGCGGGCGAGTCCGTCGCGTACAACCCGACGAAGGCCAAGCAGCTGATCCAGGAGGGCGGCGGCATCCCCGGCGGCCGGCTGACCATCGGCTACAACGCCGACTCCGGCTCGCACAAGCAGTGGGTCGACGCGGTCTGCAACAGCATCAACAACGTGCTGGGCAACGACAAGGCCTGCGTGGGCGCCCCCACCGGCACCTTCGCGGACTTCCGCAACCAGATCACCAAGGGTGAGATGACCCAGCCGTTCCGCTCCGGCTGGCAGATGGACTACCCGCTGATCGACGACTTCCTGACGCCGCTCTACGCGACCGGCGGCAGCTCGAACGACTCGCACTACAGCAACCCGAAGTTCGACTCGCTGATCAAGCAGGCGAACGCGGAGCCGGACACCGCCAAGGCGACGGCGCTGTACCAGGACGCGGAGAAGCTGCTCTTCAAGGACATGCCCGTCATCCCGCTCTGGTACCAGAACGGCATGGCCGGCTGGTCCTCGCGTGTGTCCCACGTGACGGAGAACGCCTTCAGCTACCCCGTCTACACCGACATCACGGTCAACAACAGCTGACCTGATGCCGTAAGCGCCCGTCCCCGCCGTACCACGGCCGGGACGGGCGCCGCAGGGGGGAACTGACAGCAACCGCTCGCGGTGTGGGTGTCGGCCGGGGCCACGAGCCCCGGCCGACGTCTGCCCCGATCCCTGGAGGACACATGGGGCGCTACGTCATCAGGCGACTGCTCCAGATGGTTCCGGTGTTCATCGGCACCACGTTTTTGATCTTCGTCATGGTCTACGCGCTCGGCGACCCCGTGGCCGCCATGTTCGGCGACCGGGCCCCCGACCCGGCCACCGCGGCCCAGATCAGGCACGACCTGTATCTCGATCACTCGCTGGTCGCCCAGTACATCCACTACATGGGGCAGATCTTCACCGGGAACTTCGGGACCGCCGCCACCGGACAGCCGGTCACCGAACTCATGGGCACCGCCTTCCCGGTCACCCTGCGGCTGACCATGGTGGCCTTCGCGATCGAGGCCGTCGTCGGCATCGGTCTGGGCCTGCTCGCGGGCCTGCGGCGCGGCCGGTTCGCCGACAGCAGCGTGCTCGCCTTCACCCTGCTCGTCGTCGCCATCCCCACCTTCGTCACCGGCTATCTGCTCCAGTACTTCCTGGGCGTCAAGTGGCACGTGGCCAATCCGGCGGTCGCCGAGGGCGCGCCCTTCGGTGACCTGATCATGCCCGCCGTGGTGCTCGCGGGCGTCTCGCTCGCCTATGTGGCCCGGCTGACCCGTACCTCCGTCGCGGAGAACTCCCGCGCGGACTATCTGCGCACGGCCGTCGCCAAGGGCCTGCCCCGGCGCCGGGTGGTCACCGTCCACCTGCTGCGCAACTCGCTGATACCCGTGGTCACCTTCCTCGGCACGGACATCGGCGGCCTGATGGCCGGCGCCGTCGTCACCGAGCGGATCTTCAACATCCACGGCGTCGGATACCAGCTCTACCAGGGCATCCTGCGGCAGAACCCGCCGACCGTGGTCGGCTTCGTGACGATCCTCGTGATCATCTTCCTGGCCGCCAACCTGCTCGTCGACCTGCTCTACGCGGTCCTGGACCCGAGGATTCGCTATGCCTGAACTGACCGACAATGGCCCCGTGGAGGCGTCCGCGGCCAGGCCCGCGGGTCCGGCCGACGCGGTGCGGCGCGAGAAGGCCCGCAGCCTGGCGGGCGACGCCTGGCACGACCTCAGCCGCAAGCCGATGTTCTACATCGCCGGGCTGCTGATCCTCTTCCTGATCGTCATCTCGATCTGGCCGAGCGTGATCGCCAGCGGCAACCCGCTGTCCTGCAACCTGGCCAAGTCGCAGATGGGCCCGACCGGCGGCCATCCCTTCGGCTACGACACCCAGGGCTGCGACGTCTACACCCGCACGGTGTACGGCGCCCGCGCCTCGGTCAGCGTCGGCATCCTCACCACGCTGGGCGCGACCCTCATCGGCTCGTTCCTCGGCGGTCTGGCCGGGTTCTTCGGCGGGGTGTGGGACACCCTCATCTCGATGCTGAGCAACATCTTCTTCGGCATCCCGATCCTGCTCGGCGGCGTGGTCTTCCTCTCCGTCGTCAAGGGCGGCTCGATCACCACCGTCACCACCTTCATGGTGCTGCTGGGCTGGCCACAGATCGCCCGTATCGCCCGCGGCGCGGTGATCACCGCCAAGGAGCAGGACTACGTGCAGGCCGCGCGGGCGCTCGGCGCCGGCAACGCCCGGATGCTGCTGCGGCACATCGCGCCCAACGCGCTCGCCCCGATCATCGTGGTCGCCACGATCGCGCTGGGCACGTACATCTCCCTTGAGGCGACGCTGTCGTTCCTCGGCGTCGGGCTCAAGCCGCCGGCGGTCTCCTGGGGCATCGACATCTCGCAGGCGTCCAACCAGATCCGCAACGCCCCGCACATGCTGCTGTGGCCCGCGGGAGCGCTCAGCCTGACCGTGCTGGCGTTCATCATGCTGGGCGACGCGGTACGCGACGCCCTCGACCCCAAGCTGCGCTAGGAGGGCGTACGTTGACTGTCATCGACGAGACCGCGGGCGCCTCCGCGCCCGCATCGCACACCGCTCCGCTGCTGGACGTACGGGATCTGCACGTCGAGTTCCACACCCGTGACGGTGTGGCCCGTGCCGTGAACGGCGTGAACTACTCGGTGAACGCCGGGGAGACGCTGGCGGTGCTCGGTGAGTCCGGGTCCGGCAAGTCCGTCACCGCGCAGGCGGTCATGGGCATCCTCGACATGCCGCCCGGCCGTATCCCGCACGGCGAGATCCTTTTCCAGGGCCGGGACATGCTCAAGATGTCCGGCGAGGAGCGCCGGAAGATCCGCGGCCGGAAGATCGCCATGATCTTCCAGGACGCGCTCTCCTCGCTCAACCCGGTGCTCTCGGTCGGCTACCAGCTCGGCGAGATGTTCCGGGTGCACGAGGGGCTGTCCCGCAAGGCGGCCAAGGCCAAGTCCATCGAGCTGATGGACCGGGTGCGCATCCCGGCCGCCGCCCAGCGGGTGAGCGACTACCCGCACCAGTTCTCCGGCGGTATGCGCCAGCGCATCATGATCGCGATGGCGCTCGCCCTCGAACCCGATCTGATCATCGCCGACGAGCCGACCACGGCCCTCGACGTGACCGTGCAGGCGCAGGTGATGGATCTGCTCGCCGAACTCCAGCGCGAGTTCAACATGGGCCTGATCCTGATCACCCACGACCTCGGGGTGGTCGCCGACGTGGCCGACAAGATCGCCGTGATGTACGCCGGCCGGATCGTCGAGACCGCGCCCGTGCACGAGATCTACCGCTCGCCCGCCCACCCGTACACCAAGGGCCTGCTCCAGTCGATCCCGCGGCTGGACCAGAAGGGCCAGGAGCTGTACGCGATCAAGGGGCTGCCGCCGAACCTGCTGCACGTCCCCTCGGGCTGCGCCTTCAACCCGCGCTGCCCGATGGCGCGGGACATCTGCCGCACCGACGAGCCGCCGCTGCACACGGTCGGCGCGGGACGCGGCAGCGCCTGCCACTTCTGGAAGGAGACCCTCGGTGAGTGAGCTGAACCTCTCCAAGTCGGGCGGGGCCGCGGACTCCGCGCGCGAGCCGATCCTGCGGGTCCGCAATCTGGTCAAGCACTTCCCGCTCACCCAGGGCATCGTCTTCAGGAAGCAGATCGGCGCGGTCAAGGCCGTCGACGACATCTCCTTCGACCTGTACCCGGGCGAGACGCTGGGCATCGTCGGCGAGTCCGGCTGCGGCAAGTCCACGGTCGCCAAGCTGCTGATGAACCTCGAACAGGCCACCTCCGGCGAGGTGTTCTACAAGGGCGAGGACATCACCCGGCTGACCGGGCGGGCGCTGAAGGCCGTGCGGCGCAATATCCAGATGGTCTTCCAGGACCCGTACACCTCGCTCAACCCGAGGATGACGGTCGGCGACATCATCGGGGAGCCGTACGACATCCATCCGGAGGTCGCGCCCAAGGGCGACCGGCGCAAGCGGGTCCAGGAACTGCTGGACGTCGTCGGGCTCAACCCGGAGTACATCAACCGGTATCCGCACCAGTTCTCCGGCGGCCAGCGCCAGCGCATCGGCATCGCCCGCGGTCTCGCGCTCAACCCGGAGATCATCATCTGCGACGAGCCGGTCTCGGCGCTGGACGTGTCGGTGCAGGCGCAGGTCGTCAATCTGATGGGGAAGCTCCAGGACGAGTTCGGCCTGTCCTACCTCTTCATCGCGCACGACCTGTCGATCGTCCGGCACATCTCGGACCGGGTCGGCGTGATGTACCTGGGCAAGATGGCGGAGATCGGCACCGACGCCGAGATCTACGAGCACCCCACCCACCCGTACACCCAGGCGCTGCTGTCGGCCGTGCCCGTGCCCGACCCCACCGCGCGGGAGCACCGGGAGCGGATCATCCTCACCGGGGACGTGCCCTCGCCGGCGAACCCGCCGTCGGGCTGCCGCTTCCGGACCCGCTGCTGGAAGGCGGAGGCCCGGTGCGCCGAGGAGATCCCGCTGCTGGCGGTCCCGGCGCGGTACGCGGACGCCGGCACCCCGGCCGCGCACGAGTCGGCGTGCCACTTCGCCGCAGAGCGGGACGTGGTCGGCGCCGCCTGACACACCGTCGCACACCTGTCGTACAAAAAGGGGCGCTCCCCGATCCGGCACCGCCGGGCGAGGGGCGCCCCTTTTTGTACGACCATCGGCCGGACGCCGCTGTGTACGCCCACGCGGGGATCGGTTTCTGACGCCGTGTCCAGTCGTGGCCAACACATTGGGGGCTGCGACACGAGGGATAATAAGTGCGGGTTTGCCGGTATTGATGTGTCATGGGGAGTCAAGTGTCATTTGTTACCCATGAGGAGGCACGCGATGCGCGGAGCCACGCGCGTGAAGTGGGCCGTCGGCGTGACGGCGGTCGCTCTGACTGCCGCAGCCTGCGGCAGCAGCAGCGACAACGGCGGCGGCAGCGGAAGCGGCAGTGGCGGCGTCGTCCGCGCCTCCTGGGGTGACCCGCAGAACCCGCTGGAGCCGGCGAACACCAATGAGGTGCAGGGCGGCAAGGTCCTCGACATGATCTTCCGCGGTCTGAAGAAGTACAACCCGAAGACCGCCAAGGCCGAGAACATGATCGCCTCCTCGATCACCAGCGGCGACTCGCAGAACTTCGACATCAAGCTCAAGCCGGGCTGGACCTTCAGCAACGGCGAGCCGGTCGACGCCGACTCCTTCATCAACGCCTGGAACTACGACGCGCTGCTGAAGAACGCCCAGCTCAACGCGTCCTTCTTCAGCTACATCGACGGCTACTCCAAGGTGCACCCCGACGCCACGGGCGCCAAGTCCTCCGCCACCACGATGTCCGGGCTGAAGAAGGTCTCCGACACCGAGTTCAAGGTCAAGCTCAACCAGAAGTTCTCGCTGTGGCCGGACACCCTGGGCTACGCGGCCTTCTACCCGCTGCCCAAGGCGTTCTTCAGCAACCACGCCGCCTGGCTGAACAAGCCCATCGGCAACGGGCCGTACGCGATCCAGTCGTACACCAAGGGCTCCAAGATGAGCCTGCGCAAGTGGGACGGCTACAAGGGCCCGGACCCGGCCCAGAACAAGGGCGTGGACCTGCGGGTCTACACCGACAACAACACCGCGTACACCGATCTGCAGGCAGGCAACCTCGACCTCGTCGACGACATCCCCGCCTCGCAGCTCAAGAACGTCAAGTCCGACCTCGGCAGCCGCTACATCAACGAGCCGGCCGGCATCATCCAGACCATCTCCTTCCCGCTGTACAACAAGCGGTGGTCGTCCGCGCAGTCCGCGAAGGTCCGGCAGGGCCTGTCGATGGCGATCAACCGCAAGCAGATCACCGAGCAGATCTTCCAGAAGACCCGCACCCCCGCCACCGACTGGACCTCGCCGGTGCTCGGCGACGCGGGCGGCTACAAGGCCGGGCTGTGCGGCGCCGAGTGCACCTACGACCCGGCCAAGGCCAAGAAGCTGATCCAGGAGGGCGGCGGCATCCCGGGCGGCAAGATGACCATCGGGTACAACGCCGACACCGGCTCCCACAAGGAGTGGGTGGACGCGGTCTGCAACAGCATCAACAACGTGCTGGGCAACAACACCGCCTGCGTCGGCGCCCCCACCGGCACCTTCGCCGACTTCCGGAACAAGATCACCAGCAAGCAGATGGACAACCCGTTCCGGTCCGGCTGGCAGATGGACTACCCGCTGATCCAGGACTTCCTTCAGCCGCTGTACTACACCGACGCGTCGTCCAACGACTCGCACTACAGCAACCCGCAGTTCGACAAGCTGGTCAACGAGGCCAACGCCGAGACCAGCACCCCGGCCGCCGTCGCCAAGTTCCAGGACGCCGAGAAGCTGCTGGTCACCGATATGCCGGCGATCCCGCTGTGGTACCAGAACGGCAGCGCGGGCTACTCGGACCGGATCACCGATGTGGCCCTCAACCCCTTCAGCGTCCCGGTCTACAACGAGATCAAGGTGAAGTGACACCCCCTGGAGGCCGCACCGGGCACATCCGGTGCGGCCTTCGACGGCCGCTCCGCACTCCACGGGAAGGCTCCGCATGGGACGTTATGTGATCCGGCGGCTGCTCCAGATGATCCCGGTGTTCATCGGCAGCACATTCCTGATCTTCTTCATGGTCTACGCGCTCGGCGACCCGGTCGCCGCGCTCTTCGGGGACCGCGCGC
The DNA here is from genome assembly GCF_036199905.1 of Streptomyces sp. NBC_00223. Lineage (NCBI taxonomy): Bacteria > Bacillati > Actinomycetota > Actinomycetes > Kitasatosporales > Streptomycetaceae > Streptomyces > Streptomyces sp. NBC_00223. Next base: position 5,536,097 of record NZ_CP108109.1, read on the forward strand.
CCGACCCGGCCACCGCCGCCCAGATCAGACACGACCTCCACCTCGACGACCCGCTGTGGAAGCAATACCTGATCTACATGAAGAACATCTTCACCGGGGACTTCGGCACCGCCTTCAACGGTCAGAAGGTCACCGACCTGATGGGCAGCGCCTTCCCGGTGACCATCCGGCTCACCGTCGTCGCCATCATCTTCGAGATCATCATCGGCATCATCCTCGGGGTGATCACCGGTATGAAGCGCGGCAAGCCCGTCGACACCGGGGTGCTGCTGCTGACCCTGGTGGTCATCTCCGTGCCGACCTTCGTCACCGGCTATGTGCTCCAGTACGTCTTCGGCGTCCAGCTGGGATGGGTCAGCCCCTCGGTCTCCCCGGCGGCGCCCTTCAACGAGCTGATCCTGCCGGGCCTGGTGCTCGCCCTGGTCTCGCTGGCGTACGTCACCCGGCTGACCCGTACCTCCATCGCCGAGAACACCCGCGCCGACTACGTACGCACCGCCGTCGCCAAGGGCCTGCCGCGGCGCCGGGTCATCGTCCGGCATCTGCTGCGCAACTCCCTGATCCCCGTGGTGACCTTCATCGGCACCGACATCGGCGCGCTGATGGGAGGCGCCATCGTCACCGAGCGGATCTTCAACATCCACGGCGTCGGATACCAGCTCTACCAGGGCATCCTCCGCAACAACTCGCCGACCGTGGTCGGCTTCGTCACCATCCTGGTGCTGGTCTTCCTGATCGCCAATCTGCTCGTCGACCTGCTCTACGCGGTCCTTGACCCGAGGATTCGTTATGCCTGAACCCAGCGACCCGATGGACCCGGACCAGGCGATCGCGGCCGGCGGCGGCTACGGCGGCGGCATGGACCTGGCCGCCGCGGAGGCCGGGGAGTTGGAGAAGGGCCCGGGCACCGGCCAGTCGCCCGGCGGGCCGACCGGCAAACCGCGCAGCCTGTGGTCCGACGCCTGGCGCGATCTGCGGCGCAACCCCGTCTTCATCGTCTCCGCGCTGATCATCCTCTTCCTGGTCTTCATCTCGATCTGGCCCGGCACCATCGCCAGCGGCAATCCGCTCAAGGCCGATCTCTCCAAGTCCCAGGCGGGTCCGGAGCCCGGCCATCCCTTCGGCTTCGACAACCAGGGCCGCGACGTCTACACCCGGGTCGTCTACGGCGCCCGCGCCTCGGTCACCGTCGGCGTGTGCGCGACCGCCGGAGTGGTCATCCTCGGCAGCGTCCTGGGCGGCCTCGCCGGCTTCTTCGGCGGCTGGTGGGACGCGATCCTCTCCCGGATCAGCGATGTCTTCTTCGGCATCCCGGTCATCCTCGGCGGCCTGGTCTTCCTGTCCGTGGTCACCAACAGCACGGTCTGGCCGGTGGTCGGCTTCATGGTGCTGCTCGGCTGGCCGCAGATCGCCCGTATCGCCCGCGGCTCGGTGATCACCGCCCGGCAAAACGACTACGTCCAGGCCGCCCGGGCGCTCGGCGCCGGCAACTCCCGGATGCTGCTGCGGCACATCACGCCCAACGCGGTCGCGCCCGTCATCGTCGTCGGCACCATCGCGCTGGGCACGTACATCGCCCTGGAGGCGACCCTGTCGTACCTCGGGGTCGGCCTCAAACCGCCCACCGTCTCCTGGGGCATCGACATCTCCGACGCGTCCAACCAGATCCGCAACGCCCCGCACATGCTGCTGTGGCCGGCCGGCGCGCTCAGCCTGACCGTGCTGGCGTTCATCATGCTCGGCGACGCCGTACGCGACGCCCTCGACCCCAAGCTGCGCTGAGGAGCCCGCCGATGGCCACGAGCCTGGAGCCGACCGACGTCCCCCCGTCCCCGGAAGGTGCCGACGGCGTACCGCTGCTCGACGTACGCGATCTGCACGTCGAGTTCCGCACCCGCGAGGGCGTGGCCCGCGCGGTGAACGGCGTCGCGTACTCCGTGGACGCCGGACAGACGCTGGCGGTGCTCGGCGAGTCCGGGTCCGGCAAGTCCGTCACCGCCCAGGCGGTCATGGGCATCCTGGACTCCCCGCCCGGGTTCGTCACCGGCGGTCAGGTCGTCTTCCAGGGCCGGGACCTGCTCACGCTGTCCGGCGAGGAGCGCCGCAAGGTGCGCGGCGCGAAGATGGCGATGATCTTCCAGGACGCTTTGTCGTCCCTCAACCCCGTGCTCAGCGTGGGCGAACAGCTCGGCGAGATGTTCACCGTGCACCGCGGCATGTCGCGCAAGCAGGCCCGCGCCCAGGCGATCGAGCTGATGGAACGGGTCCGTATCCCGGCCGCCCGCGAGCGGATCAAGCAGTATCCGCACCAGTTCTCCGGCGGTATGCGGCAGCGCGTGATGATCGCCATGGCGATGGCGCTCGAACCCGATCTGATCATCGCCGACGAACCGACCACCGCGCTGGACGTGACCGTGCAGGCGCAGGTGATGGATCTGCTCGCGGAACTCCAGCGCGAGTTCAACATGGGTCTGATCCTGATCACCCACGACCTCGGGGTGGTCGCCGACGTGGCCGACAAGATCGCCGTGATGTACGCCGGCCGGATCGTCGAGACCTCACCGGTCCACGACATCTACCGCGCCCCGGCCCACCCGTACACCAAGGGCCTGCTGGACTCCATTCCGCGGCTGGACCAGAAGGGCCGGGAGCTCTACGCGATCAAGGGGCTGCCGCCGAACCTGCTGCACATCCCGCCCGGCTGCGCCTTCAACCCCCGCTGCCCGCGCGCCCAGGACGTCTGCCGTACCGATGTGCCCCCGCTGTACCGGGTCAGCCGGGACCGGGCGAGCGCCTGCCACTTCTGGAAGGAGACGCTCGATGACGTACCCGCCGATCGTGCCTGAGGCAGCCGGGCCCGGGGCCCGTGAGCGGGAGCCGATCCTCCAGGTCCGCAACCTGGTCAAGCACTTCCCGCTCACCCGGGGCATCGTCTTCAGAAAGCAGGTCGGCGCGGTCCAGGCGGTCGACGGGGTCACCTTCGACCTCTTCGCGGGCGAGACGCTGGGCATCGTCGGCGAGTCCGGCTGCGGGAAGTCCACCGTGGCCCGGCTGATGGTCAATCTGGAGCAGCCCACGTCCGGCGAGATCCTCTACCGGGGCGAGGACGTCACCAAGCTCTCCGGGCGGGCGCTGAAGGCCGTGCGGCGCAATATCCAGATGGTCTTCCAGGACCCGTACACCTCGCTCAATCCGAGGATGACGGTCGGCGACATCATCGGGGAGCCGTACGAGATCCATCCGGAGGTCGCGCCCAAGGGCGACCGGCGCAAGCGGGTGCAGGAGCTGCTGGACGTCGTCGGGCTCAACCCGGAGTACATCAACCGGTATCCGCACCAGTTCTCCGGCGGCCAACGGCAGCGCATCGGCATCGCCCGGGGGCTCGCCCTGCGGCCCGAGGTGATCGTCGCCGACGAACCGGTCTCCGCGCTTGACGTGTCCGTGCAGGCGCAGGTGGTCAACCTGCTGGAGCGGCTCCAGAACGAGTTCGGGCTGTCGTACATGATCATCGCGCACGACCTGTCGATCGTCCGGCACATCTCGGACCGGGTCGGCGTGATGTACCTGGGCAAGATCGTGGAGATCGGCCCGGACGAGGCGATCTACGAGCACCCCACGCATCCGTACACCCAGGCGCTGCTGTCGGCAGTGCCCGTGCCCGATCCCACCGCGCGGGAGCACCGGGAGCGGATCATCCTCACCGGGGACGTGCCCTCGCCGGCCCATCCGCCGTCGGGCTGCCGCTTCCGCACGCGCTGCTGGAAGGCGCAGGAGCGCTGTGTGGTCGAGGAGCCGCTGCTGACCGTGCCGCCGTACTTCCGCGGTACCGCGGGGTCGGCCGAGCACCCCTCGGCGTGCCACTTCGCGGAGGAGAAGCAGGTCGTGCCGAACGACTGAGCGGGCGCGAGGGCGGACGTGAGGCCCGCGTGAGGGCGGATGTGAGGGCGGCTCCCGCGGGCCCCTGACGGTCCCTCCGGTATGTCAGACGGCCCGTACCCGGAGTGGATCTGGGGTGCCCGGGTACGGGCCGTTTCCGAGCGGAGGGTGGACCGAGCCCGGGTCAAAGGGTCTTGTCGGCTGCCTCCTCGATCGCGGCCAGCGCCGGGTCGAGGACGATGTCCTCTGCCCGGCCCGCGGTCGTCGGCTCCTCGGGGAAGTGGCAGGCCGTCAGATGGCCCTGCGCGTTCCCCTGGATCTGCACCAGCGGCGGTTCCTCCGTGGCGCACTTGTCCTGTGCCTTCCAGCACCGGGTGCGGAAGCGGCAGCCCGAGGGCGGGTTGATCGGCGAGGGCACGTCACCGGCCAGCCGGATGCGCTGGGAGCCGCCGTTGTCCGGGTCGGCCTCCGGCGCCGCGCTGAGCAGCGCGTGGGTGTACGGGTGCCGGGGCCCGTTGTAGATCGAGTCGCGGTCGCCGATCTCCACGATCTTGCCCAGGTACATGACCGCGACGCGCTGCGAGAAGTGCCGCACGATCGCCAGGTCGTGCGCGATGAACAGGAACGCGATGCCCAGCTCGCGCTGGACCTTCTGCAACAGGTTGACGACCTGCGCCTGGATCGACACGTCCAGCGCCGAGACCGGCTCGTCGGCGACGATCAGCTTCGGGTTGAGCGCCAGCGCCCTGGCCACCCCGATGCGCTGCCGCTGGCCGCCGGAGAACTCGTGCGGGAAGCGGTTGTAGTGCTCGGGGTTGAGACCGACGATCTCCAGCAGCTCGCGGACCCGCCGCTCCTGGCCGCCCTGCGGAATGACGTTGTTGATCTCCATGGGGGCGGAGATGATCGAGCCGACCGTCTGCCGCGGGTTCAGCGAGGCATAGGGGTCCTGGAAGATCATCTGGATCTCGGACCTGACCGGGGCCAGCTGCTTGCGGCTCAGGTGCGTGATGTCCTGCCCGGCGTACGTGACCTGCCCGGCGGTCGGCTCCAGCAGCCGCGTCACCAGCCGGCCGGTGGTGGACTTGCCGCAGCCGGACTCGCCGACCATGCCCAGCGCCTCGCCGGAGTTGATGTGGAAGTCGATCCCGTCGACCGCCCGGACGTCCCCCACGCGCCGCTGGAAGACGAAGCCGCCGTTGATCGGGAAGTACTTCTGCAACCCCGAGACCTCGAGGAGCTTGTCTGCCGAGTCGGGACGAGGTGCCGGGACCTGGTCCAGGGTCTGCTGTTCACTCATTGCTGGTTCCCTCGACTCCTGGTCAGCGCAGCCGCGGCTGGATCTGCTCGATGAAGATGTCACGCTTCTGGTCCGCCGTCAGGTGACAGGCCGAACCGCGCCCGGACGGCAGGTGAGGCCGTTCGGTGCTGCAACGGTCCTCCCCTTCCACCTGGTCGGTGAAGGCGCAGCGTGTGTGGAACGGGCAGCCCGACGGCGGGTTCAGCAGGCTGGGCGGCGATCCCGGGATCGGCAGCAGGGGTACGTCCACCGCCGCCGTCAGCCGCGGAATGGAGCCCAGCAGGCCCCAGGCGTAGGGGTGCTCGGGCTTCTTGAGGATGTCCCGGACCGTACCGCGCTCGACGGCCCGGCCGGCGTACATCACGACCACGTCGTCGGCGGTGTTGGCGATCACGCCGAGGTCGTGGGTGATCAGGATGATCGCGGTGCCGGTCTCCTGCTGGAGGTCCTTGAGCAGGTCCAGGATCTGGGCCTGCACGGTGACGTCGAGCGCGGTGGTCGGCTCGTCCGCGATCACCAGGTCGGGGTCGCAGACCAGTGCCATCGCGATCATCGCGCGCTGCCGCATACCGCCGGAGAACTGGTGCGGGTAGTCGTCCACCCGGGTGTGCGGCTGCGGGATGCCGACCTTGCCCAGCATCTCGATCGCCCGCGCGCGGCCCTCCTTCTTGGAGGCGCCCATGTGCTTCACATACGGCTCGGCGATCTGCCGCCCGACCGTGTAGTACGGCGACAGGGCGGTCAGCGAGTCCTGGAAGACCATGGACATCTTCTTGCCGCGCAGCCGCTCCAGCGTGCGGGGGCTCGCGCCGGTCAGCTTCTGGCCGTCGAGGGTGATCTCACCGCTGATGGTGGTGTTGCGGGGGTTGTGCAGGCCCAGAATCGCCAGGTTGGTGACCGACTTGCCGGACCCGGACTCGCCCACGATGCCCAGGGTCTTCCCCCGGTCGAGGTCGAAGGAAAGCCCGTCGACGGCCTTCACGGTGCCGTCCTCGGTGGCGAACTGGACATACAGGTCGCGCACGGAGAGGAAGTGCTCGGATCCCTGAGGCGTGGGCTCGGCCTCGGGCTTCGTCAGAGTGGTCACGGGCGGGTTCTCCTACCGGGTGGTGCGCTGTTCGCGGCGGGGGTGCGGTGCCGCGCTCACGCGAGCCGAATCCGCGGGTCGATGAGGGCGTAGGCGGCGTCGACGACGATGTTGAAGAGGACGATCGCGCTGGCGCTGATGAGCATGACGGCCATCTCCATCGGCAGGTCCACGGTCTGCACCGAGTTGACGGCGAGCGTACCGAGACCGTGCAGGCTGAAGGTGGCCTCGGTGATGATCGCGCCGCCGAAGACACTGCCGAGGTCGATGCCGAAGATGGTGATGATGGAGGCGGCGGCGCCGCGCAGCGCGTACCGGTAGAACACGTACTTCGAGCCCATGCCCTTGGCCCGGGCGGTACGGATGTGGTCCTCGGACAGCTGCTCGACCATCAGCGAGCGGGTCTGCCGGCTGTAGTTCGACCAGAAGATGACCGACATCACCAGACAGGGCAGCACCAGGCCGGCGAACGAGCCGGCGGGATCGGAGCTCCAGGTCGGGTCGTGGCTGCCGTCGAGCCAGCCGAGGTTGTCGACGAACAGCGCGATGGCCAGCGGGCCGATGAAGTAGATCTGGACCGAGTTGCCGATCAGCGAGATGGAGCTGGCGACGCGGTCGAAGGTCTTGCCCTGCTGCCAGGCCGAGAGCATGCCCAGGGTGACACCGATGACCAGGAAGACCGCGGAACCGCCGATGGCCAGCGAGAGCGTGGTCGGGTAGCGGTCGGCGAGCGTCGGCCAGATCGGCTGGTCGTTGACGAAGGAGAAGCCGAAGCAGGGGGCCGGGCAGTTCTGGCCATCCGGCATGGTGCGGCCGGTGAAGATGCCCGTCATGTAGTGCCAGTACTGGGCGTAGACGGGCTGGTCGAGACCCATGCGGTGGTGAATGGCGGCGACAAGGTCGACGTTGGAGCAGTTCTTGCCACACGCAAGCTTTGCCGGATCCGACGGCAGCACGAAGAATAGGAAGTACGTGACGGCGCTGATGGCCAGGACGATGACGATCGCGCCCAGAACGCGTCGTGCGAGGAAACGGAGCATCGGTGAGGCTCTTCCGTGGGGGCGCGGGCGGCGGCCGCGCGGTCAGATCCGGGGGCGGCCGGCCCCGGCGTGGTGCCCGGGGCCGACCGCCCTGCGCTCGGACTACTGCTTGACGAACACAGTGCTTGCGTTGATCGTGCCGATGACCGAGTTGTAGGTGACACCACCCAGCCCGGAACCGTGGACACCGAAGAACTTGTCGAACAGGAACGGCACCTGGGCGGTGTCGTGCTGCAGCGAGTACTCCGAGAGGGTCCGCCACTCATCGGCCTGCTTGGTCAGGTCGGTGATCTTCTTGATGCGGTCGATCTCGGAGTTGATGTGGTCGTCGTTCAGGAACGAGTAGTTGTTCGTTCCGTCGCTCAGGTCGCGGCCGTCCATGGTCGGCGGGACCACGGTCGAGGCGTTCGGCCAGTCGGCGCCCCAGCCGGTGCGGTAGATGTCGTACTGGTTGTTCACCTTGCCGACGACCGTGTAGTACGAGGTCGGGTCGATCGCCTTGCGGACGACCTGGAAGCCCGCCTTCTCCAGCGCGTTGGCGACGGTCAGCGAGATGTTCTGCCAGCGCGGGGTGTTGGCGTACGCGTAGACCAGCTTCGGGTGCTCCTGGCCGGCCTCCTTCAGCAGCTCCTTGGCCTTGTCGATGTCACCGGTCGGCTTGGCGAGCTTGCCGAACGGGTCGAAGGACTTCCAGCCCGCGATGGTCGGGCTGAGCAGCGTGGTGCCGAGGTCACCCTGGGCCGCGCCGCCGAACGCCTGCTGCACCTGGCTCATCGGGAAGGCGTAGGCGATCGCCTGGCGGACCTTCGGGTCCGTGATGCGCTTGGTGTTGATGTCCAGGGTCTCGACGTACGGCTGGTACTCGTTGACCGTCCGCGACTTGTACTGCGGGTCGGTGACCAGGGACTGCATCTGCGACGGGTCGGAGACACCGGACAGGTCGATGCCGTTCTTGTCCGTGCCCGACTCGGCCATCAGGCGCTGGGTCAGGTTCGGCTGCTGGATGCCCAGCTGGAAGTTCCACGAGTCCGGGTACGCGTTCCGGATCGGGTCGGTCTTCGGGTCCCAGTACTGGTTGCGCTCGAAGACCAGCGACTTGCCGGGCTTGTACGAGGCGATCTTGTACGGGCCGGAGGAGACCGGGTGGTTGTTGTACGCGGCCTTGTCGTCCTTGGACTTCTCGACCGGGGCGGTGACCGGCATGGCCATCGCGTAAGGCGCGTCCGGGTGCGCCTCCTTGAAGTGGAAGACGATGGTCTTGTCGTCCGGGGTCGCCAGGATGTCGTCCGGGATCTCCTGGCCGGTGTACGGGCCCTTGTAGAGCTTGCGGTAGTCCGGGCCGTAGAGCCAGCTCTGGATGTACTGCGGGCCCTGGGTCTCGTAGTCGGCGTAGAGCCGCTCGATGCTGTACTTGATGTCCTTCGAGGTGATCGGCGTGCCGTCCTCGAACTTCAGGCCGTCCTTGAGGGTGTACGTCCAGGTCGCGCCGCCGTCCGAGATCTTGCCGGTGTCGGTGGCCAGGTCGCCGACCAGGACGGTCTTCCCGGAGGTCGGGTCGATCTTGTACCCGGTGAGCGTACGCGCGTAGAGAACCGAGACCGACAGCTGGTCGCTCACATACTGCTGGGCGGGGTCCAGGTAGTCGAAGCCGGCCTGGTCCAGGTCCTGGACGGTACCGCCCTTGACCGCGCCCGGCACGGCCGGGGCGGGGCCGTTGGAGTCGGCGGCGGTGCCGAGACCGTAGTTCGGGACCGGCGGCGGGGTGGACTTCGTGGTGTTCTTCGTACCCGTGGTCGTGCCGCCGCCGCTGCTGCACGCGGCGGTCAGCGACAGCGCCCCGGCGGCCACGATGGCGGCCGCCAAGCGAGCTTTGCTGTGTCTCATGAAATCCTGCCTGTCTGGACTGAACTGCCACTGATGCCGACGCCCGGTGCCCGCGGGTGGGCGAAAACCGGTCCGACGACCTGGACAACTTAAACGGACGAGCGTACTGGTACGAGCGGAACTGCCCGGCTAGCGAAGGGTCTTGGGGTCGAGAGCGTCCCTGACCGAGTCCCCGAGCAGGTTGAAGGCGACCACGAAGATCACCATCGCGATACCGGGGAAGAACATGAAGGTGATGTCGCTCTTGTAGAACGTGGCACCGGTCTGGAACATCAGACCCCAGTCCGGGGTCGGCGGGAGGATGCCGACGCCGAGGTAGGACAGACCGGCCTCGGCCGTCACGAAGACCGGCAGCATGAGGGTGGACTGCACCAGGATGGTGCTCCAGATGTTCGGCAGCAGCTCCTTGCGGATGATCCGCCAGGACGAGGCGCCGCTGATCCTGGCCGCCTCCACGAACTCGCGTTCCCGCAGCGACAGCACCTGGGCGCGGACCAGTCGGCCGATGCTCATCCAGCCGAGCAGGAACTGCACGCCGATCAGCACCAGCGGGCGCACCCACCAGGGCTCCGCGTCGCCGACACCGACGAACAGCGAGATGGCGACCGGGGAGAAGGCGATGAAGAAGAGCTGCTGGGGGAAGGACAGCATGAAGTCCGAGAGCCGGCCCATGAAGTAGTCCGTCTTCCCGGCCAGATAGCCCTGGGTGAGGCCGAACAGCACCCCGGTGGCCACCGAGATCACGGTGACCGCCAGCGCGATCAGCAGCGACGTCCTGATGCCGTAGATCAGCAGCATGAACACATCGCGGCCCAGCTGGGGTTCGACACCGAACCAGTGGGCGGCGCTCATACCGCCGTTGGCCCCGATCGGCAGGGCGTAGCTGTTGAGCAGCCCGTCGTCCTGGCCGTAGAGGTCGTACGCGTTCTTCCCGTACAGCTTGGAGATCAGGGGAGCGGCGAGCGCGATGACGATGAAGAAGATCACGACGCCCGCGCAGACGACGCCCGTCCGGTCGCGTTTGAAGCGGAGCCAGGCGAGCTGTCTGGGCGTACGTCCGGCGAGCTCCGGGGTGCCCTTGGCGCCCGGCGTGCCGGACCCGCCCTCGGGCTCGAGGGTGAGGCTGTCGCCGTCAGCGGCAGCCTGGCTTGGACTCGTCATTGGTTACATCCCCCGGGACCGAGAGCGTGCGTTGCGACGCGTGACGCGCGTCGCGGGTTGAGCGGACTTTCGCAATGGAATCAACTTCCAGTCAAGGGGGGAAGGAGGGAAGAAACCTTGTTGTATGGCATCTTGAGCGAAGATTTTGCAGATCGTCCTCCTTACGTGCTTGACAATGATCATTTGTAACGGGCATAGCGGATACCAAGGTACGAATCGCGTTTACCTGCGTGCAACTTGGCTGTCGCAACTCCGATATACGGACCGGGCAGTCTGAACAACGTACGGCCGTGCGGGTGCCGTTGGGCCGGCCGGGGCACACAGGGCCCCGGCCGGCCGTCCCGCGTCCCCCGCTCGTCTCCTGTGTCCCCCTGATCGCCGCGTCGCATACCGGGCGGAAGGGGTCGGTGGAGGCGGTCCGTCCGGTGAGCGGGATGGCCGTATACATACGTACCCCCGAGGCGCTCGTTCCCGGCCGTCGGGAGTGACCTGCGTCATAGTGTGACCTGCAGGAAACGCGTCAACACTGCGCGTTGTGTGGCCGGAAACCCTCATGCGCCCCCGCGTGCTTCCGTGCCCCGAGATATGCGGAGCCACGGAAGGTTATGATCCGTAGCCGTGGGTGGGTAATAACCATGTGGCAACTGACATGAACCCTGCGTACCTTGGGAGGTGAGCCGCTGTGGCACTCTCGATTTCGGCGGTGCTGCTGCTGCTGGTCGTCGTGGTCCTGCTGATCCGTCGGTCCGGGCTCAAAGCCGGACACGCCGTGGCGTGCACGCTGCTGGGTTTCTACCTGGCCAGTTCCACCGTCGCGCCGACGATCAGCGAGTTCACGAGCAATGTCGCGGGGATGATCTCGGACATCAAGTTCTGACCGGCCACGACGGGAGCCTTAGGCTTCCTCCATGAGCGATCTACCCGCCAGGCGTCTGCTGCTCGTCCACGCCCACCCGGACGACGAGACGATCAACAACGGCGCGACCATGGCCAAGTATGCGGCCGAGGGCGCGCTCGTCACCCTCGTCACCTGCACCCTCGGCGAGGAGGGTGAAGTCATCCCGGCCGGGCTGTCCCACCTGGCGGCCGACCGGGACAACACGCTCGGCCAGTACCGGATCGGCGAACTGGCTTCCGCCATGGCCGAGCTCGGCGTCACCGACCACCGTTTCCTCGGCGGCCCCGGCCGCTTCCGCGACTCCGGAATGATGGGCGTCGCGCAGAACGAGGAGCCCGGCTGCTTCTGGCAGGCCGACCTGGACGAGGCGGCCGGCCATCTGGCCGAGGTCATCCTCGACGTACGCCCGCAGGCGCTGGTCACCTATGACAGCAACGGCGGCTACGGCCACCCCGATCACATCCAGGCCCACCGGGTCGCCCTGCGCGGGTATGAACTCGCCGCCGACCAGGGCCACCGGATCGCCCGGGTCTACGAGATCTGCACCCCGCGCTCGGTCGTCGAGGCGGGCTTCGAGCGGCTGGCCGCGGCGGGCAAGGACTTCCCCTTCGAAGGCATCGCGAGCGTGGACGACGTCCCCGGCGTGCTGGACGACTCCCTGGTCACCGTCACCATCGACGGCAGCGACTACGCCGACCACAAGACGGCCGCGATGCGCGCGCACGCCAGCCAGATCGCCGTGGACGGCCCCTTCTTCGCGCTGTCCAACGACCTGGGGCAGCCCTTCTTCTCCACCGAGTACTACCGGCAGGTACGCGGCGACGCCCTGCCCGAGGGATGCGACGGCGACCTGTTCGGCGCCGAGCCCCCGTACGGGGAGGACGCGCGATGACCTCCCAGCGCACCCGCCTCCTGGTCTATGTCCTGCTCGCCGTGCTCGCCGTCCTCGTCGCGTGCGCCGGAGCGCTGGTGCAGGCCGGCTGGTTCCCCGGCGGGCTGCTGCTGGCACTGGCCGGGTGCGTGGCGCTCTTCTACGGGGGCGCCAAGGCCACCGGCACCCGGCTCGGGGCAGTCGTGCCCGGCGTGGTGTGGGTCATCGGCGTCATACTGCTCAGCTCCGCGCGCCCCGAGGGCGATTTTCTCTTCGCGGCGGGCGTCGGGCCGTACATCTATCTGCTGGGCGGCGCCATGTCCGCGGTGATCTGTGCCACTCTGCCCCAACTGCCCGTATCCAGGGCGAATGCCGCCTGACTTGGCGAGCAGGGGCCGGGTCGTGGTTGGGTGAGCGCGAGCGTTCCGCCGGACCAGGGCCGCCGCTGCGCGCAGGTCGGTAAGGTGGTCGCGCCGGCGAGCCGCCCGCCAAGAGACGTGACGGACGGCGTAGCTATCCGGGAGAGCCTGCTTTGACTCGTGAAACTGACAGTTCGTCCTCCGGTTCCCAGGGACGTGGCGGTGCCGCGTACCCGTCGGGGACCCAGCCCTACGGCACGCGCCCGTTCCCCTCACTGCATCCGCAGGAGCGGCAGCGGCCCGAAGGCGCTCCCGAGCCTGCCACGGAGCCCGACCCCGCCGCCGTACCTTCGGCCGACGAGCCGAAGACGGAGACGACGCTGACCACCCGGATCCGGATCAACATCCCCGGGTCCCGGCCGATCCCGCCCGTGGTCGTCCGCACCCCGGTCGACGAGAACGCCGCCGCGGCGGCCGCCGAGGCCGCGGCCAAGGCGGCGGAGGAGTCGGCGGCCGAACTCGCGGCCGCGGCGCCGCCCGAGGCGGAGCCGGAGAAGAAGGAAAAGAAGGCGAGCGACTGGTTCGCGCCGCGCAAGCCGGTGGGGCCGCAGGGCGGCGAGGGCGGCCCTCAGGGCGCCGGGCCGCAGAGCGCTCCCACGGGCGGCGGTTTCCCGGGCCCCGGCCCGGTGGGCGGCGCTCCTGCGGCGCCCGGCCGTACAGGCGGCGGTCCCATACAACCGACCGCGCCGGCCGACGCGGGCGACCCCTTCGCGGGCGCGTACGTCGACCCCTTCACCGACACCGGTTCGGCCCCCGGCCCCTTCCACCCCACGGCGGGCGGCACCCCGATCGACGGCGGCCCGGCTGCCCCGGGCGCGCACGGCACCCCGGCGGGCGGCTTCCCGGCCCCCTTCGGCGGCTCCGGCCCCGGCGGCGACGCGCCCCGCCCGTTCGGCACCGAGGACTTCCCGCCCGGCGTCCCGCGTCCCGCCGAGCCCTTCCCCGGCCCGATCGACCCCTTCGACGCCACCGCGCCCTTCGACGACCTGCACGCGCCGCGCCCCGACGACCCGTTCGCGGGCTATCAGTCGCCGTCGGCCCCCACCACCGGGCCCGTCACCGGGGACATGCCAATTCCCCCGGTCGACGGCTCCACCACCTCCGGCGGTTTTCGGCCACCTTCGGCACAGGGCCCGCCCACGCCGCCGGACGACCGGGTCTTCGCCGACACGCTGGTCGGCGGCATCCCGGCCGTCCCGTCCTCCGAGGCCCGCCCGCCGCGTCCGGCCGGCGCCCAGGGGCCCGTGACGGGGCCGCGTCCCGTACCGACACCGGCACCGACATCGACTCCGGCGCCGGGACCGGCGAAGAGCGCTCCCGCCCCGGCGAAGAGCGCGCCGAAGAAGGGCCGTTCCAAACTCGCCCTGCTCGTGGTCGCCGCCGGCTTCGTGGCCGTCGTCGCGTACGGCGCCGGGCTGCTGATGAACCACGCCGACGTACCCAAGGGCACCACCGTGCTCGGCGTCGACATCGGCAACCAGACCCAGACCCAGGCGGTCAAGACGCTCGACAAGGCGCTCGGCAACCGGGAGACCGCCGAGCTGACCCTCACCTTCGGCGACCGCAAGCAGACCCTCAAGCCGTCCGTGGCGGGGCTGTCCATCGACACCGACGCCACGGTCCGCAAGGTCGCGCACACCGACTACAACCCGGTCTCCGTGATCGGCACGCTCCTCGGCGGCACCCGCAAGGCCGACCCGGTGATACTCGTGGACTCGGACAAGCTCAAGGCCGCACTCAAGACGGTCGCGGGCAAGAACAGTTCGGGCAGCGAGGGCATGGTCCGCTTCTCGCAGGGCAAGGCCATCGCGGTCCCGGGCAAGCCCGGCCAGTCCTTCGACGTGGACGCCGCCGCGACCCAGGTCGCCGCCGCCTACCGCACCCGCGCGGCGACCGGTGTGAACCAGCCGATCGGGCTGCGGGTCACCGTCGTCCCGCCGAAGGTCAGCAGGACCGACCTCGACGCGGCCGTCAACGGCTTCGGCAAGACGGCTATGTCCGGCTTCGTCACCGTGCGGGCCAACACGTTCCACAGCATCACCTTCGGCCCGTACACCTCGGTGCCGAAGTTCCTGACGATGGTCGCGGGCGACGACGGGCGGCTCGCGCCGCACATCGACCTCAAGGTGCTCCAGGGCCTGTACGGCGGCACCTTCGACGGCGTGCTGATCAAGCGGGCCGACGGCTCCAAGACCGCGATCACCGCGCAGGACGTGGCGAACTCGCTGATCACGGCGCTCAAGGGGGCCGCCGCGACCGACCGTACGGTGCTGATCCCGGGCGTCACACCCTGAGGACGCGCCACCGACGCCGGGCCCCGCTCTTTCCTGAGCCGGGGCCCGCGTCGTATCCGGGTGCGGGTGCGGGTGCGGGTGCGTGTCCGGGTGCGGGTGCGGCGGGTGGACGCGGCGCGTGGGGCCGGTGGGTGGGGCCGGGCCGGGCTTGCGGCCCGGCTTGTGCGACCGCCGGACGCGGCGCGTGGGGCGGTCCGGGCGCGGGGCGCGGTCCCGCGGGTAGTAGGGTCCGGGCTGTGCCCGAGACTCCCGCGCCCGACGCGCTGATCACCGACGCCGTACTGGAACTCGCCGGCCGTGCGACCCTGCCGTTCCAGGCGGCCCGCGCGGACCGGAGCTTCGGTACGGCCTTCTGGTACAACGACCTCATCGACGTCACCCCCGGCCGCGAGATCATCCGGCAGTATCTGATCGCGTCGCAGCCCCGCACGCGCTACGAGATCGGCCAGTGGACGCTGCGCGAGGAACTGGTCGAGGCCGAGCTGCCCGCCGACGAGCTGGTCATGGCGGGCTTCGCCAAGATGTGGACCGCGCTGGGGGACCTCGGGGTCGCGGTGATGCCGACGGTCGAGCTGCATCTGCACGCCGAGAAGAAGGGGTGGAGCTGGGCCACGCAGGAGATCACCTCCGGGCTGGCGGCCCAGTCGGCGGACATCGCGGCGATCGGCCCGGCTCCGGCGGGGGCGGAGGAGTCCGACGAGTCCGGCGGGGCTGACGGGGCTGAGGGGTCCGACGATTCGGAAGGTGCCGCAGAGGCTTCCGGGCCCGTCGGCGCCGAACTGACCGCGTACGTCCTCGGCCACGAGGTCGTGGAGGGGAGCGGGGGCCAGGTGGACCGTCCGCAGCGTCTGCTGACCGGTACGGTCACCCGCTCGGGCCCGGACGCGCCCCTGCAATGGACCGGCCCGCTCCCGCTCGGCTTCGAGGGCGCCCCCGTCTTCGCGGCCCTCCCGATGGACGACGACCAGCTCAAACTGCTCTGCCTCGGCGTGGCCCTCCCGGGCGACCCCGCGACCGTCGTCACCTTCGACACCCTCCGCCCGGCGATCCACGCCCTGGCCCCGCCCCGCAAACGCCACTGGTGGCAGCGCCCCCAGCGCCCGTAGCCCTCCAGCGTCCGTAGCCGCGAGACTGCCGCCGCTGACCGTCAGGTCCCGTGGGCGCGGAGCCATGCGTCAAGCGCCTCGGCTGTCGTCGCGCCCAGGACGCCGAGGGCGACGGTGTCCGGGAGCAGGGCCATGGACCGCATGACACCGGAGAACGGGGACACACGGAGCGCGTCGGCCAACTGCCCGGCCTCGGCGGACTCGCCGTTTCCGCCGAGCAGCCGCCACTGGCACAGCGCGGCGCACGCCATACGGAAGGCGGCTCTGCGGCCCTGGACGAGGTCGGCCCGGTTGAGCGCGAACACCCGGATCGTCTCCTCGCCCTTGGGCGTCCTGGCCAGGTACGTGCCGGACGCGAGCAGCAGGGTCAGATGATCCGCGGGGTCCTCGGCGCTGGGGTCCACCAGCAGACAGTTCCCGTCCGCGTCGCAGGGGAACGTGTCCCGTTTCTGGTTGCTGTTGCAGTGGGAGCAGGCCAGCAGGTGGTTGGGCCAGTCGAAGGCGCGCAAAGGGGCCGTCGCGATCGGCTGGAAGTGGTCGATGTCCGTGCCGAGGCTGTCCTCGCAGTACATGCACCGCCGTACGCCGTGGGCCATCCGGTGGAGCAGCTCCTGTACATGCTGCTTGGCCGCGCGGGCGCGACCCCACTCGTCGCGGGCCGCGGCCGCGGTGCCGCCCTGATCCCTGACGTTGTCGAGACGCCGGGTGAGCAGCCGTTGGGTCGCGGCCGGTGCGGCGATCCGCTGGACCGGAATCAACCCTCGCCGCCCAGCCGGGCCGCCACCTCGGTCACCCGGGTCTCCAGCGAACTGGCCAGCAGCGCGCTCAGCTTCCCGTACTCGGCGGCCTCGGCCTCGCTCGCCGTCCCCGCGTAGACCTTCCGCTCCAGCTCCACAAGGCGCTGCCGCTTCTGCTCGCCCCGTTCGGAGTACGGCGTCTCCAGCCCGAACAGCGCGGACAGCGCCGCGTCGTCCCCGGTGCCGTACACGATGCGCTGGTACAGCTCGTCGTCCACGACCTCCGGCGGCCGCTGCTCGTCGGGTCCCGGCAGTCTGATCAGGCCGCCGGGGTCGGCGGCCTGACAGATGTACGGGCTGTGGCTGGACACGATGAACTGCACGTTCGGGAAGTGCCGCCGCAGCCAGCCGCCGATGTTCCGCTGCCAGGTGACATGCAGATGGGCGTCCACCTCGTCGATCAGTACGACACCGGGCGCGGTGACGGCGACTCCGCCGTCATCGGTCGGCGCCGTGGTGAGCGAGCCGTAGGCGCCCTGGATCTGCCGGGCCAGGTCCAGCACCAGGGCGGCGACCGTACGGTAGCCGTCGCTCATCTCCCGCAGCGGATAGGTCCGTTTGAGGCCCTTCTTCGCCACCCAGAGCCCCTGCGAGTCCACCCGCCGGGCCTCGAAGCCGTCCGGCAGCAGACCGTCGGACAGCAGGGCGGTGACCGCCTTGAGCAGGGCGGCGGCGCCCGGGCGCCTCTCCAGTCGCCGCAGATGCAGGTCGGTCAGCCAGGACACGCCTTCCGCCAGCGAGGCGTCCTCGTGGAAGAGCGTCGCCAGCCGCCCGGCGGGGCCGGCCGCGAGCATCAGCCGCTGGGCCTCTCCCGACCCGCCGACCAGCCGCCGGAAGGGCCCGTACCCGGCGCAGAACCACCCGCGCGGGTTCTCGGCCCACGGGCCGCGCTCCGGGCCCAGTCCCTCCCCGAAGGTCACCATCGAGGGCCGCTGGGTCTCCGGCGTCGCACCGCTCTGGACTGGAGGCCGCTGCCACTCCAGACCGAGCAGGACAGGGCCCTGCGGCGTTCGGCCGGGGCCGGAGAAGACATCCGCCGTCTCGTCGCGGTGTGCTTCGGCTGCCACCCAGCCTGAGGAGGCGCGGGAGGTGAGCCAACCGCCGAAGTCGGCCACCAGGCTGCGGGCCACCGAGGGGCCGGCGAGGGTCAGCGCGAGCGCCTGAAGCAGCGTGGTCTTGCCCGAGCCGTTGCGGCCCGCCAGGACGGTCCAGCTGCCGCGCGCGGGCAGCGTGAGGTTCACGGAACGCTTTCCGACGAAGCCCCGAATGCCCGAGAGCTCGACTTTTGCGACGTACACCCGTGCCCGACTTCCCTTCGTGTTCCTCTGCCGGCCGCTGTCCGGCTCTGCGTCCCGCTGTCCGGGACCGCCGAACGGGGTGCCGCCCCGGGGACTCAGCTTCTCATGAGCGGGGCGGCGGACACGGTGGCCGCAGGGCGTCGGGTTGCCCGGGCGACAGGCCGTTCTGCGGCCGGGGCCGGGTTTGCCGGAACGGCAAGGAAGGGTGCGGGGGTGGGTGGGGGGTCGGATGATCGGGGGAGCCGCGTGTCCGCCCGTCGGCGGGGGACGCGTATTCCGCTCGTCGCCTGGAGGAGACATGCCGCAGCCCGCCCCCCTCACGCACCGGCTCGTGGACGGCCCGGCCGGCCGTATCCACCTCGTGGAGCAGGGCCGCGGCCCCCTCGTCCTGCTGGTCCACGGCTTCCCCGAGTCCTGGTACTCCTGGCGCCACCAGTTGCCCGTGCTCGCCGCCGCCGGTTACCGCGCGGTCGCCATCGACGTACGCGGCTACGGGCGTTCGGCCAAGCCGCGCGAGGTGGAGGCGTACGGGATGCTCGCGCATGTCGCCGACAACGTCGCCGTCGTGCGGGCCCTCGGTGAGGAGACCGCGACGGTCGTCGGCCACGACTGGGGCTCGCCCATCGCCGCGAACAGCGCCCTGCTCAGGCCGGACGTCTTCACGGCCGTCGCGCTGCTGAGCGTCCCGTACGCGCCCCGCAACGGCTTGCGGCCGACCGATGCCTTCGCCCGGATCGGCGGCGAGGAGGAGTTCTACGTCAGCTACTTCCAGACCCCCGGCCGCGCGGAGGCGGAGATCGAGCCCGATGTACGGGGCTGGCTCGCCGGTGTGTACGGCGGGCTGTCGGCCGACACGATGCCGCCGCCCGGCGCCCCCACGCTGCACTTCATCCCCCGGGGCGGAAAGCTCTCCGACCGCTTCGTCCCCGGCGGCGCGCTGCCCGGCTGGCTGAGCGAGGCCGATCTCGACTTCTACGCGGGGGAGTTCGAGCGGACGGGGCTGACCGGCGCGCTCAACCGTTACCGCAACGTCGACCGCGACTGGGCGGATCTCGCGGCCTGGGACGGGGCTTCGATCACTCAGCGTTCGCTCTTCGTCGGCGGTGAACTCGACCCCTCCACCACCTGGATGGCCGAGGCGATCGACGCCTACCCGGTCACCCTCCCCGGCCTGACCGGGTCCCACATCCTCAAGGGCTGCGGCCACTGGCTCCAGCAGGAACGGCCCGCCGAGCTGAACGAACTCCTGACTGACTGGCTGCGGTAGCGCCCGTACGGTGGTGGGCGCGTTCGGCCCCCGAGCGTGACCCGGGGGTGGGCGGGTCGTTGGAGCAGGCATGCTGAGCTCTCCGATGCCCATCCCCGTCGCCGCCGCGCTGGAAGCGGCCAGCGCCTGGGCCATCGAGGACTTCCTCGCGACCTTCGCGGAGGACGGCGCCGTCGACGACTGGGGACGGGTGTTCCGCGGGCACGAGGCCATCCGGGAGTGGAGCGACGGGGAGTTCATCGGCAAGCAGGTGACGCTCCGGGTCACCGGCTACCGTACGCAGGGCGACACGACCACGGTCAGCGCGGAGGTCGGCGGCAACGGCTTCAACGGCCCGTCGGACTTCGTCTTCACGGTCGCGGGCGAGCACATCGCGCTCATGCGGATCACCGGCTGAACCGGGGGCGAGCGACGGGCCGGCGGGTCGGCGGGGGTCGCACGCGCGGGTGCGCCCCGGGTTTCCGTACGCGGGCCGGGCCTGGGACCGTACGGGCGGTGGCCCGGCGTCCGTCCGGCGGCGGTGGGTGTGCGCCGGGTGGTTTCCGTGCGCGCCTGTCCGGCGTGGGCCGGGCCTGGGGCGGTACGGGCGGTGCCTGGCGTCCGTCCGGTGGTGGGTGTGAGCCGGGTGGGTTCCGCCTGTCGGGCGTGGGCCGGGCCTGGGACCGTATGGGCGGTGCCTGGCGTCCGTCCGGTGGTGGGTGTGAGCCGGGTGGGTTCCGCCTGTCGGGCGTGGGCCGGGCCTGGGACCGTATGGGCGGTGCCTGGCGTCCGTCCGGCGGGGGGTGTGAGCCGGGTGGGTTCCGCCTGTCGGGCGCGGGCCGGGCCTGGGACCGTACGGGCGGTGGCCCGGCGTCCGTCCGGCGGCGGTGGGGGTGGTTTCCGTACGCGGGCCGGCCCGGCGCGGGCTCTGGACGGTACGGGCGATGCCTGGTGTCCGCCCGGTGGGCGGTTACGGGGGCGGCCGGGGCCGCGCTCAACCCCCGGCAGCCTGGCCGGTTTGGCCCGCCCACCCCGCCGCGGAGCGGCCCTAGCATCGATGAATGACCCGCAGCAGCAGAACCCCGCGGCGGCTTGTCGTCGACGGTGAGACGTTTCTCTGGTCGGTGCGGCACGAGCACCATGGCGAGCAGGGTCGGTACGAGGGCTGCCGGGAGGTCCTCACGTTCAGGCGCCCGGGCGCGTTGGGGCGCCTGACGGTCGTCTTCGAAAGGGGCCCGGGCCATCTCCTCCCCGACGGTCACGCCTCCTCGGGCGCGGTCGGTACGCCGGACGGCGCCTGGCTGAACCTCCACGAGCCCGGCTCGGCGCGGGCGCTGCTCGACGCGGTGAGGGCTCGCGGCGGCCGGGTCGGCGGAGACGCGGCGGAGGAGGTCGACGGCTGGACGCTGTTCCCGGCGGTGGCGGGCACGCGCCGGGAGTGAGGCAGCCGGGCCGGCGGGGCTCGCGTCGGCTCGGTGCGCGTTGACTCGGTGCGCGTCGGCGCGGCCTCGGCGTGGGGCCCGGGGTGGGCGGGCGGCGCTCGGCTCAGCGGTGGTGGGTCGTGGCGTTGTGACCGGCGTTGTCGGCACGGGAGTTGGCGTTGTCCGGCAGCGCCTGCTGAGCGTTGCTGCTGACGGCGGTCATGAGCGCGGAGACGTTCGACAGCAGGTGGGCGTTGTCGAGGCTTCCGTCGAGCGTCGCGGCGTGCGCGCTGGGGGTGACGAGGGCGGTCACGGTCCCGACGGCCATCGTGGCGACGGCCATCATCATTCGCTTCTTCATGCACGGTCCAACGACGGGGCGGTGCTGAGAGTTACGGTGCGTCACCCTTGCGGTGGACGTAGGGGCGGCGGTGGGGGCGGTTCCGCGCGCGCCTGGCCCTCCGCGGGCCCGGCCTCGTCA
The DNA here is from genome assembly GCF_036199905.1 of Streptomyces sp. NBC_00223. Classification (NCBI taxonomy): domain Bacteria; kingdom Bacillati; phylum Actinomycetota; class Actinomycetes; order Kitasatosporales; family Streptomycetaceae; genus Streptomyces; species Streptomyces sp. NBC_00223. Next base: position 5,557,276 of record NZ_CP108109.1, read on the forward strand.
CCCCTGACCGGCCCCCGTACGGCTCGGGCCCTACCCGCCCCACCCCAGCAACCACCCGTCCAGGACGGCCACTTGGCGTTCCGCCGGGAACTCGTCCGGTGCGAAGAGCGCCTGGACGACCAGCCCGAGTGCGAACGACAGCGCCGCCGCGCCCAGTTCGTCCGCCGAGCGGTCGGCCGGCAGCTCGCCGAGCGCCTGCGCGGCGGCGACATGCGCGGCCAGCTTCTCGCGCGACCGCCGGTAGCGCGCGTTGTGCTCGGCGGCGAGTTCGGGGTCCGCGAGGGCGACGTCCCAGGAGGCGACCCAGATCCGGTTGGCGGCGGCGCTCTCCTCGGTCAGCGGCAGGATGTCGAGCAGCGCGGCCCGTAGCGCCGGCAGCCCCTCGGCGGGCGCGGTACGGCGCGGCCGTTCGTCCGAGCGCTGCGCCAGTACGTCGAGCGCGGACCGCAGCAGCGCGCGCTTGCTCGGGAAGTAGTGGGTGAGCAGCCCGGTCGACGCGCCCATCTCGGCCGCGACCGCCCGTAGCGTCAGGCCGCCGAAGCCGCGCGCGACGAGTACCCGCCAGACCGCCTCGGAGACGTCTCGGCGGCGGGCGTCATGGTCTCCACGGGCGGGCGGCATGGGGTTATGGTACCTACCAAACGTTTGTTATGTATAGGCGCCCGCCGCCGCAGCGACCCCGGAGGAACCCGTGTACGCCGTCCCGCTCTCCGACTCCCCGTCCGCCGAACTCCGCCCGCTGGAGCCCTGGCAGGCGGCCGAGTTCCTGGCCCACATCGACCGCGCCCGCCCCAACACCGACCCCTGGATACCGTGGGCCTCCCGCTCCACGGACCTCGACTCGGCCCGCGCGACGCTCCAGGGCTACGCCGACAAGCAGGCGGCCGACGCGGGCCGTATCTACGGGATCTGGCTCGACGGGACGCTCGTCGGCGGCGTGATGTTCGTGCACTTCGACGTGGCCTTCGGCAACTGCGAGATCGGCGTCTGGACGGAGTCGGCGGGCGAGGGCCGCGGCCTGGTGACGGCGGCGGTACGGCACCTCGTCGAGTACGCGCTGGTGGAGCGCGGGCTCCAGCGCGTCGAATGGCTCACCAGCACGCGCAACGCCCGCAGCCGGGCGGTGGCCGAACGGCTTGGCATGACCCTCGACGGGGTGCTGCGCTCGTACTTCCCGCACAACGGCGTCCGCCACGACAAGGAGGTCTGGTCCCTCCTCGCCGACGAATGGACCACCATCCCCCGCCACCCCTGAGCCCGTCGCCCCGACCGACGCGGCGTTCTCCGGCGTCGGCCAGCGGCCGCCGCGTCCGGGCGTCCGCCCACCGGGGCCCATTGACAAGGCGTCCCCGGGCCGCCGGGGGCGTGCAAGGCTTTGCCCATGACGCACGCACCGCATCTGACCGCCGCGGTCACCCACGAGGGCGAGTGGTACGTGGCCCGCTGCCTCCCGGCCGAGGTCGCCAGCCAGGGGGAGACCGTCGAGGAGGCCCTGTCCAACCTCCGTGAGGCACTGGAGCTGTACTTCGAGGACGCCCCCGCCCTCGAGGTCACCGACATGATCACGGCACCGGTCGAGGTCCGCGTCGCATGAGCCCCGCTGTCCCCAACGGCCTGTCCGGCACCCTGCGCTCCATCCTCCGCCAGGCCGACTGGACGGTGGACGACCTCACCGAACATCTCAAGTAATCGCACGGGTCCGCACCGGATCCCGTCGAGCTTCGCGGCGAATAGGTGCCCGCGCTTCGGCCGGTTGCCGCTGGTTTGCGGCGGCTCCGTGGCATCAGGACCAAGGGGGGAGTATTGGGGTGTGCGACGTTGGAGTGGCGGCGGTCGCGGCGATGGCACAGGACCTGAGCTACGAAGTCGCGCTCTCGCACCCCGTGCCGTATATCATCGATGCTATGGACAGTGGGCGGTACTCGATCGAGATCGAGCCGGAGGTGCGGCTGTGGCTGGAGAACATTCCCGCCCATCACTACAAGCAGGCCGAACGCGTCGCCGACCTGCTCGCCGAGCAGCCCACCACGCTCGACGAACCGCACTCCCGCCACCTGGGCGGCAAGCTCCGCGAGCTGCGCTTCCGCCTCGGCGACGCCCATCAGCGCATTACCTACTGGCTCGCACCCGACCGTCGTATCGTGCTGCTCACCGTGTTCCGCAAGAGCAAGATGCGCGAGCAGGCCGAAGTGGACCGCGCGCACGCCGCTCAACGGCTGTGCGAAGCCGAGCACCAGGCAGCCGCTGAACACGACCTCTACAGCCGTGACCTCAAGGAGGACCGATGAATCACAGCGAATGGAGGACCCGCCGCCACCGCCAGATGGTCGGTGAACACCTCGACGCCGACCCCGAGTACGACCGCGTCTACGAAGAAGCCAGCCTCGCCATGACACTGGGCAAGGCCGTCTACGACCGACGCAAGCAACTCGGGCTGAGCGAGGCCGACCTGGCCGAGCGCCTGCACACCACCACCGACGAGATCGAAGGCATCGAGACAGCCACCGAACTGCCGCCCATCGCTGTCATCATGCGCCTGGCCCGCGCCCTGGACCTCACCGTCGACATGCACCTCGCCCCCGGGGACGAGCCCACCGTCACCATCGTCACCCCGGCCGCCTGAACCCGGGAGAAGCCATGCACGACGCCTCCACAGCACTCGCCCGCGAGCTGGGCAGACTCGTCCACGACCGGCGCACTGAACTCGGACTGTCCCAGGCCGACCTGGCTGAGCGATGCGGAATGAAACAGCCGCAGATCTCCCGCTTCGAAGCCGGCGGAACGATGCCCACCCTTCCGATGCTGCGCCGCCTGGCCCGCGCCCTTGGAGCCGACTTGAGCATCAGTCTCACTCCGCACGACAAGGCCGCTTGACGTGGATCTCAAATCCCAAGAGTTCCCTGAGTGATCTAGACCGTTGGCGGCAGTAGTGACGGCAACGTCAGCGGACGAGGACCGTGCAGGACGGCGGTTCATCACCGGGCGCACTGGGCGTCTCGGCGGTCGCCAGGCAGGCGAGCGCAGGGCCGAGGGCGCCGAGGGCGTCTCGCTGGAGGCGGAGCCTGACGTGGACGGTGGCGGTGACGTCGAGTGCTACCGCCACCACGAAAGAGCGGATCGCGGGTGCGGCGCGGGGTGCTGAGGGACTTGGGGCTGGTCGGGATGTTGGGCGGGATTGATCCCGTTCTCCGGCCCGTGTAGGGGCGGACGGCCAGGGTTACGGCGTCATTGGGGTGGGCGCGAGGTGGAGGGGTGGGGGTGGGGGGAAGGGCTTCGGCGTCGTGGGCTCCGGGGCCGCGCGGAATGCTTCGATCACGTACGCGGCGAAGCGGCGGGAGGCCGCGAGTCGGGCGGCGCGCGGGGCGTCCTGGACGCCGCGGTGGGCCATGAGCATCAGGATCAGATCGTCGACCACGAAGCCGGGCCGCAGCCGGCCGGCCTCCTGGGCGCGGCGGGCCAGCTCGGCGACCGCGCGCAGAGTCCGCTCACGGTCGGCGGCGAAGTCCACGGCCTCGGGGAAGGCCGTCATGAAGGCGTCGGCGAACCCCCGGCTACAGGCGTGAAGCTCGCAGATCTGCTCGACCAGGCTCCGGAACCCGTGCCACGGGTCCGCGTCCGCCAGCGCGTCACGGACGATGGCGTGACAGGCTCGCCGCTGCTCCGCGAAGGTCTCCACGACCAGGTCCCGCTTGGTCGGAAAGTGGCGGTACAGCGTGGCGGGGCCGATGCCCGCGTGCCGGGCGACCTCCCGCATGGGCGCGCTCAGGCCCTCCTCGCCGAACACCGCGAAGGCGGCGTCCAGGATGCGGGCCCGGTTGTCGCGGGCATCGGAGCGCGTGAGGTGAGGCAAATGGCTGGTCATCGCTTCTCACTTTAGCCAAACGGACGGGTGCGTCCGTTACGGTCCGACGGCAGGGGCGCTTCCCGCCCGCCCACGGACGGCGGCGCCTTCCCGCCCGCCACGGACCCGAGGAGCCGAGATGAAAGCTGTTGTGATCAGGACGTTCGGAAGCCCCGACGGCCTGGAGGTCGTCGACCTGCCCGTGCCCGTCCCCGCGCCGGGGCAGGTGCGGATCGCCACCGAGGCGATCGGCGTGGGCGGCGTGGACGCCGTGATCCGCCGGGGCGCGCTCGCCGCCTACGGATTCCGCGAGGGCCATCTCCTCGGCAGCGAAGTCGCCGGAAGAATCACCACGGTGGGAGAGGGCGTGGACAACTCGTGGACAGGGCAGCGGGTGTGGGCCTTCACCGGCCTGTCCGGCGGGTACGCCGAGCAGGCCGTCGCCTCGGTTGAGGACATCCTGCCGCTGCCCGACGGTCTGACCGCCGCCGACGCGGTGACCCTCGGCGGCTCCGGCGTGGTCGCCCACTTCGCCCTGGAACGCGCCCGGTTCGCGCCCGGCGAGACGGTGCTTCTGCGCGGCGCGGCGGGCAGCATCGGGATCACGGCGGTCCAACTGGCGGCCAGGGGCGGCGCGGGCGCGGTGGCGGTCACCACCTCGTCGGCGGAACGCGGCTCCCGGCTACGAGACTTGGGCGCGACCCACGTCCTCGACCGCTCCGGCGAGGGCGAAGCGGATACGCCATCGGGCTACGACGTGGTGATCGACATCGTCGGGGGTCCCGAACTCCCCCTGTTCCTGGACAGGTTGAACGCCAACGGGCGGTACGTGGCCGTCGGCGTCGTCGGCGGGCAGCCGCCGGCGGACTTCGGCACGCGGCTGATGGACGCTTTCCGCAAGTCGCTGTCGTTTACCACTTTCAGCTCCGACACCGTGCCCGGCCCCGACAGGCAGGCCGTACGGGCGTCGCAGTTCGCCGACGCCGCACGCGGGGACCTGCGTACGGTCGTGCACGACGTACTGCCGCTGGACCAGGCGGCGTTGGCCCACGACGAGATGGACGCGGGCACGGTGTTCGGCAGGGTCGTACTGACCCCCTGAACCAGGCAGGGGGCCAGTACGGCCGAGGGGGTGACGCCTGCCGCCACGAGCCTGGCGGCAGCCGGGAGCCAGCAGCAGAAATGAAGGTCACCCACCCAGGCGCCCGCGCAAGCCCCCCAGAAGCGTGGTCACCTCCTGGACCCGCAGCAGCGTGGCGCAGGTGAAGAAGACGCCGAGCAGGACCAGGCAGCCCAGGATGCCGGCGGCTGAAGCCGCGCCGATGCCGTGGCCGAGGAAGCTGTGGAGGACATGGCTGGTGGCGTAGCCGGCGACCGCCGAGACGCCGCCGGCCAGGACCAGCCTCGTGTACGTCTTGACGATCCGGCCGCCGTCGAGGGAGCCGAGCCTTTGCTTTAGCCGACGGAGGGCGACGACGGTTCCGACTGCGTAGGAAACGCCGTAGCACGCCGCCATGCCGACGACCGCCCAGCGGGCCGGCAGCGTTTTGTAGCACAGCAGCGACAGGAGCGCTGAGGATCCGGCGACCCATAGCGTGTTGAGGAACGGCGTACGGGTGTCTTCGAACGCGTAGAAGACGCGCAGCAGGACGTACTGCACGGAGAACGGGATGAGCCCCAGGGAGAAGGCCATCAGCATGTTGCCGACCATGACCGCGCCTCCGCCGGCGCCGACACCGATGCCGAAGAGGACCACGCCGATATCCCTTCCCAGCGCGAGGAAGAGGAAGGCTGCGGGAACGATGGCCACGGCTGTGGTGCGCAGGCCGTAGGAGAGGTCCTGGACAATGGTTCGCCGGTCGTGCTCGGCTGCGGCTCGCGCCATCCTGGGGAGGATCGCCGTGATGATCGAGACGGTGATGACGGCCTGTGGGAGGCCCCAGATGAGCTGGGCGTTCAGGTAGGTGTTGATGCCGGCGCCCTGTACGCCGGCGCGCTCGGCGTGCGCGCCCGCAGCGGTGGCGAGCTGGGTCACCACGATCAGTCCCGCCTGGTTGGCCAGGACGAACAGGAAGGTCCATTTGGCGAGGCTGGCCGCTTTGCCGAGCCCGTGCCCCCGCCAGTCGAATCGCAGGCGGAATCGGAATCCGGTGGCCCGCAGATACGGAACCATGGAACCCGCTTGCACCACGAGACCGAGCAGGGTGCCTACGCCGAGGAGCCGGATGCCCTGGTGATCGACGGTTGTCGCGGACACTCCCGATGTGCGGAACGTTCCGAAGACGTAAATGTAGCAGCCAAAAGTGAAAATGATAATGATGTTGTTGAGAACCGGCGTCCACATCATCGCGCCGAAAAGCTCACGCGCGTTGAGGATTTGACCGAAAACGACGAATACGCCCGAGAAGAAAATGGTGGGGAGACAGTAGCGGGCGAGTTCGACGGTGGCCCGGGCCGATTCCGGGTTCGACGTCAGGGAGGTCGACATCGCCCGTACCAGCAGGGGTGCGCCGAGGACGGCGAGAAGGGTGATGGCGCCCAGGCCGCAGACCACCAGTGTGATCAACCGGTTGGCATACGCCTCCCCGCCGTCGTCGTCGTTGCGCATCGACTGGACGAGTTGCGGAAGGAACACGGCGTTGAGCGCACCTCCGCCGACCAGGATGTAGACCATGGTCGGAATGGTGTTGGCGACCTGGTACGCGTCTCCGAGTCCGCTCATTCCGATGGCGGCGGCGATGATGACGCTGCGCAGGAATCCGGTGATGCGGGAAGCGAGGGTACCGGCTGCCATGAGCGCGCCCGAACGGGCCAGGCCCTTGGGTTTCCGCCGGTCGACTTTCCCGCGCGGGCGGGCGGGCGCAGCCGGTGGGCCGGGCGCCGGGGGGTCGTTGGCGCCGAGTCCGGACACCGGCTCTGCGGTGGTCGCCGCAGAACTGTAACCGGTCGCGTAGCCAGGCGCGTTGCCGGCACTCTCCCCGCCCTCCGGCCACTGCCCGCCATGGTCGTAGGCGGCTTCCGCGGTGCCCGACGCCGGGGGCGTCTCCGCTGACCCGTAGCCGGGCTGGGCACCGTAACCGGTACCGTATTCGCCCTCCCTGAACAGCGTCGTATCCGGGGGCGGCGCGGCAGCGGCGGCCGAGTCGTACCACCACAGCGTGCCGGTGTCGTACGTGAATTGGCTGTCCGCCTGCTCAGGGGATTCCGCGTTGTCTTTGTAATTCCCGTGTTCGGACGGATATCCCCCCCAGGGGCGCGACGATCCGTCTTGTTCGGCTGAGCGATTGTTCCAATCATCGGGATATTCCACGGTGTTCCCCTGTCCTGCCCTGCTCAACCGAATATCCTGCGCACACCACCGAAGAGCTTTCGCGCCCGCTCGATGGTAACAGTGGCAAGTTCAAACACACGGCACGTCGCGCACGTGCATTTGAGCCATGGGGCTTCCGGGTGCTCACGGTGACGGCTTCGCTGGTCGAGGAGCATCTCCTTCTCAAGCCGCTTGCGCCGTCGGATGTCAAGTGCGCTGTTTCGATAACGTGCTTCCAGGACGGCGAGGTGGCGTCGCAGATCCGCTGGGGGGTTGTGCAGCGCCACTTCCAGCTTCAGTTCAGCTATCTCGCGGGCCAGTTGGCGAACTTTCCGCTGTTCCTCGGGGCGATTCTCATGCATCAGGCCGGCCCGCTCCGGCAGCAGAAAGAGCGAGGACGCTGGGGGCATGCATGACCCCGCGCGACAATGGGCCTTGAGCCGGCCGTGCCGACAGCCCTGCGAGACGTACGGGGAGCCCCTTCACCAGGGCGACGACACCACGCTCTTGCTGACGGGGCGTCGGCGGCGCCCTCCGCGCATAAGACCATTCGAAGAGCCTACCCTCCCCGGGAGTGTTCAAGATCGGCGGATCCGATGATCAAGGAGACGCCAGATGAGAGACACGCCCATCGAGCAGATACCGGATGACGAGCCGGCGGCGGAGGCCATGGCGGCGAGTGACGAGCAGTTGGTTGCGGTGCTCGTGCAACGGGACCCGGGCGAAGGCGGTACTGACCGGCGTCGGCCCTGTGCCTGCCCTGTTAAGCGCCTCAACCGGTCATCTTCCGGTCGCCGCACGACACCCGAACTTGAAACCGCCCTGCCGCCGCACCCCTGGCCGGCTCACCGAGCCCTGGATGCTTTGCCATGGCGATATTTGCGGCGAAGATCCCCAAAGGTGACATTCTGATGATTTTTGCTATGGCCTGAATTGCAGGTCCGGCGCGAGCGACCGCCAAATTTATACAAATCACCCCGTCCTTCTCGTTGTCGCACTTGATCTTCCGTCGTATATGTCCATTTTTATTGCGACAACTGTGAATGAAAGGCAGGGTCGAAAAATCGGCTCTGGCCAATTCTTGGCCGTCTTAGCCGAAAACGCTCTCTCGAAGTCCTTGTACACACCGTGGATAGTGGGCGACTGCACGCGAGATCAGCCCAAGCGAACCGTCTCTCCACGAGAGGACAACAAGTGCGTCGATTAATGACAACAATCGCAGCGACAGGTTTCGTGCTCGCACTCGGGACAGGTGTCAGCGGGGCAGCAACGCCCACCGGCTCCGTAACCCACAAGGAAGTCGTGAGCCCCCTAGTGGTGCGCTACAGCTTCGCTTGCACCTTGCCGCAGGGGAACTACGCCAACTACTCGTACGGCGACGGAATCACCTCCACCACGATCTACTACAACAACCACTGCGCCAGCGGGATTTACGTCAGGGTGCACGTCGGCTCGTCCAGTTCGTGTTGGCTCACCCCGACAGGCAAGTCCAGCGCGATCTTCAATGCCGGGGTGACGGGCATCACCGAAGGATGCTGAGAGCCTGTTCTCTGCGGATGCATTGGCGCATGGCGGCGCTTGAGCCCCGCCGTGCGGGCAGGAGTCCGCAAAAGGCGCCGGCCTTCAACGGATAGCCATGCCTGCACCGCCTGCCGCCTGCACGTCCTGCCAAAGAGGCTGGTTACGGCAGGGCGTGCAGGAGGGCGTGGTTGGCTTTGACGAGACGCTCTCCGGCCAGGCGGAGTGCGCGCAAGCCTGCTCACCGGACCGGCTTATGGGCGGTACCGCCGACACACCCCGCTGGCGTACGAAGGTCCGGGCGGCACGCGAGCAGGCTTCGCAGTCCCCTCCCTTGCCCTGGCCGCACGGCAGCCCTGATCTGGTCCAGTCGTGAGGACCTTCACCACGCCCTGTCCCGCCCGCCGGGGCCCTCAAAGGCCGGTTCCCGGGGGCGGGTCAGCGGTCGTACCCGGATCAGGGGGTGAAGTGGCCGGACTTTACGGCGGTGACGAAGGCGGTCCAACTCGGCGTCGGGAAGACCAGGGCCGGGATCTGCGGGTCCTTGGAGTCGCGGACCGGCAGCACGCCCTCGAAGCCGTCGGCGACCTCGACACAGCTGTCGGGGTTCGCGTTGTCGCTGTACGACGACTTGCGCCACGTGGCAGCGCTCAGGTCTGGCCTGGGGTTCGACATGATGTGTGGTCCTCCAGCACGGTTCGCAGCAGTTCGAGGGACTTCGATGGTGACAGCGCGGCGTCCCTGAGTCGATCGTAGGCGAACCGGAGATGCTCCATCTCCTCGGTTTCCGCCACGAGTTGGCCACTCCACGTGCTTTCCACGTACGCCACGGTCCGCCCGCTGGGGAGCCACAGCAACTGCAACGAATTGCCCAGCAGAGTGTGCAGGCCGACCCCGAACGGCACCACCTGGAGGCTGATGTTCGGCTCCTGAGCCGCCGAGATCAACCGCTCCAACTGCTCGGTCCACACGTCCGGGTCCAGCGCCTTGCGGCGGAGTACCGACTCGTCCAGCAACCCCCGGTAGCGCAGGGCTTTGGGTCTTGTCAGGCGGTCCTGGCGGTTGATGCGCGCGCGCACCTGTTCCGCGAGCACTTCTTCGCTGTCCGGCGCGTACGTGCGCAGCAACTCCTCGGCGTACCGCTCGGTCTGCAACAGGCCCGGCACCGTACTGATGCTGAACTGCTCGATGCCCGTCGCCTCGGTTTCCAGGTCGGCAAAGCCCTGAAAGCGGTTCTGTTTGTCCTCCTTCTTGGCCAACCGCCACAGATCGCTCAGGTGCTCGCCCGTCTCGTACACGCGGTCCAGGACGCCGATGGCGTCGAGGGAGCCGAGTCGGTCGCCCTTCTCCAGGCGTTGGAGATAGGAGGCGTCGTACCTGGAACGGTCGGCGAGTTCCGCGAGGGTCCACCCCGTCTGCTCGCGCTGTCTCGTCAGCTCGGCCCGCAGTACTCCGCGTGCCGAGAGTTCGCCGTCGCCGTTGTCGATCATCAGATCATCCGTGCCTTTCCGCTTGCCTCACTGGCAGGCAGCGGCCCCTCCGCATAGGGCAGTTGAGCGCACCTACCTGCACGTTTCCATGGGTAACCGCTCTCGCTCAGCCTGTCCTCTTGCCCAGGTCGAGCGGCAGGGGCCATCCCCTTTTCATCGTAGGACTACGCGCGCAGTCTTGTGTGCAGAAGGTCAGAACTCGATTACGGCGTGATACCAAGGAAAGGTCCGGCCCATGGAAGCACCGGCAGTGACCATGCCTCCCGAACCGCTGGTGGCTTCGTACTGGGCGTGTACGCCTCGTTCGGTGAGCCGGTCGCGGCACTCGTTGCGCGAAACGTTGTGGAAGTGGGGTCTGGGTGATCTCGCTGAGGTCGCCGAACTCGTCCTGACCGAGCTGGTGACGAACAGCGTGCAGCACGCGCGGGTGCGTGGCCGGCTGATCGAGACGCGGTTCGTACGCGAGGGGGAGGGCGTACGGCTTGAGGTGCACGACGCGAGTTCCCGGCGGCCGGAGGTCCACCGGGCGGGTGCGGAGGACGAGCGGGGGCGGGGGCTGGCGTTGGTGGACGCGCTGGTCGGGTCGGGGAGTTGGGGTGTGAGCGAGCGCGACGGGGTGGGCAAGCTGGTCTGGGCGTACGTGGCCCTGGGCGGTGGCGGTACGTGAGCCCGGACGTGCACTGGCACACGGCGGTGATGACGGGGGCGGCATGGCCGGTGGGGGTGTCGGTGGCGTCGGCGCTGGTGGCGCGGGAGTGGGTGTTCCGGCCGCGGGGTGTGTACGCGGGGACGTTCGACCGGCCGGAGGACGCGTTGTCGTGGCTGGGGGTGACGCTTGACGGCATCGCGCCCATGCCGGGGGATCTGTCGCCGGACGACCGGGTCGCGTACGCCCGCGAACACCTCGCCGTCCACCCGGCACAGGCCGACCCCGCGTACTCCGCGAGCGGCTATCTCGTACAGGACCTGGTGGCGTGCCGGGTGGACCACGAGGTCTTTCGAAGTTCCTTGCCGGTGCGGGAGAAGAGGTTCGCCCCGCACGGGTGAGGGGGTCTGATTCCGGCTTGACTCTGCGCTCGTCGACTGAGAGACGCATTGCGGACAGACCCGCGGGAGCCGCCCGTCCGGACGTGCGGCTCCCGACGACACTCCCCGGCCCCGCTTTCCGTGCGAGCGGGGCCGGGGGCACGTCGGTTTCTGACACACCGTCACTCAAGCGAGTGAAATGCCCGATCGGCTATTCTGGACGAGGGGTGCATACGCACACAATTCTTCTATGACTGAACCTCTGAGCCGACGCAAAGCGCTCGGCACGGTCGCGGCAGCCGGTGCCGCGGCCCTCTTCACAGCGGGCACGGCCAAGGCCGCGACCGCGGGAATGACCAGGTCCGCGACGACCGGGTCCACGACGACGGAAGCGGCCGGGGCCGCCAAGACGGGTACGGCCGAGGCCACCCGTTCCGCCTCCGCCCAGCGCGCGGCCGTCCCCTCGGGCGTCTACGCGATCACCAGGCCCCGCGACCAACTCCTCACCCTGGACAATCCGGACGGCCCCGTCATCGTCCTGCCGCCCGTCGGACAGCCGGGCGTCCAGGAATGGGAGGTCCGTTCCCTCCCCAACGGCAACGTCACCCTCCGGAACCTCCGGGAGGGCACGTTCGCGGGCTACGAGGGCGACCCCTACCCCAACAGGCCGGTCATCGGCCGGCGCACGCCCACCGAGTGGGCCCTGCGGCAGAGCGCGGTGCCCTTCGCGTTCCACGTGGTGGTCCCCGGCGGCCCGGTCGACGGCGTCGAACTGGTCCTCGACCTCAGCCTGCTGCTGATCTACCCGCCGCGCACCGCCCTGCGGCCGATCGAGCCCACCAACCAGGGCCAGACCTGGCGTTTCGAGTACCACGAGTAGCAGCCCCGCCGCCGCGGCTCGCGGACGGGCGCAACCGTGGGCCTGACGTTCCTCCACTCCCACACCTGTGCGTGGACCGCCGAGTTCGTGATCGTGTGCGCCGAACTCGGCGGTTCCCGGCCGTACGGCTCCGCGAAGCCCCCGCGCGCCGCGAGCGCTGCCGACGCCGCCGTGCGAGGGGACGAGGTCATGGCCGCGGCACGGGCGCACGCCCTGGACGTGGCGCTGCCGGGGATCTCGCGTCACGGGCCGCCGTACGGGGCCGGGCTCGGAGGCGCGCGCCGTACGGATGGCGTCCATGCCGGCCCGCGCCGCCGTACGGATCGCGTCCGCGTCGGCCGCGCCCCCCGTGACCGTCCGCCCCCCGGCGGAGCCGTCCCGCAGGCGTCCGCCGCCTCAGTTCAGCAGTGCCCGTGCCGCCCGTGCCTGCCGCCGGATCGGCTCCGCCGACTCGGGGTCGAAGGCCGCGATCACCTTGGCGTACTCCTCCAGTTCCGCCGCGCCGCCGAGGAAGTCACCCATCTGGACGAGGAGTTGGGCGCGCTCGTAGCGCAACTTCGCGGGGTGGCGGGGGAGCAGCAGGGTCAGATCGAGGGCCCAGAGCTGAACGGGCCGACGTTCGGGGCGCGGAGAGGCCCAGGCGCGGATGTTGTTCAGGATGCGCTGGACGATGTCGAGGGGGTCGGCCGGGGTGAGCATGCCGGGCGCGAGCGCGGTCCCCGTGGTGCTCGTGACGAGGAGTTCGGTGTCCTCCGGGGTCAGTACGCGGCCCCCGGCGAAGGGGTCGACCAGGACGTGTTCGCCCTCCGGATCGCCGAAGCCGACGACGAAGTGGCCGGGCAGCGCGACCCCGTAGACCGGCGCGCCGGCCCGGCGGGCGACCTCGATCCAGACCACCGACAGCAGGATCGGCAGCCCTCGGCGGCGCCGCAGCACCTCCTGGAGGAGGGAGGAGGTCAGCCGCTGGTAGTCCCCTGGCGAGCCGTGGAAACCGGCGTGGGCGCCCGAGCCGCCGGCCGCCGGGCCGTCCGGCCCCGACTCGTCCGCCTCCGGCGTTCCCAGCACGCGCCGCAGCCCCTGCGCCCACTGTGCGGGGGTCACCAGGCCGTACGGGAGCAGCCCCGCGAGGCGGTCCAGCTCGATCTGCGCGAGGTCGGTCGGTACGCCGTCCAGCGCGGGATCGGCCTCGGCGCCGATGAGCAGGCACAGTTCGGCGAGGTCGGGCCGCTCCTCGCGGGCCGCGGCCCCGAAACGCTCGCGTACGGAATCCGTCATGCCGAGGAGCGACGGTAGTGGCAGCCGTGGTGGTCCACAAATCCGAGCCGGTCGTAGAGCGCGCGGGCCGCGGAGTTGTCGACGCCGACCTGGAGGTACGCGGCGGTGGCTCCTTCGGCGTACGCCTGGCGGGCGAGGGCGGCCATGACCGCCGTCGCGAGCCCCTGACGCCGGTGGGCCGGTGCGACCTCGACCGCGCCGAACAGGGCCCAGGGGCCGTCCACCGCGACCCGGCCGATGGCGCCCGGCGTGGTGGCGAACCAGACGGAGGGGCCGCCGCTGACCACCTTGAGCGCGGCGTCGGCGAAGTCGCCGGTACGACCGTATGACGAGAGCCAGCCGGGGCCGGGCGTACGGGACAGCTCGACGCCCTCGCCCGGGAGGGAGGTGAGCGGGGCTAGTGGGGCCGTACGGGTCAGCGTGTCCGACTCGCGCGTCCAGCCGAGTTCGGCCAGCCGCGCGGAGTACGGTGAGCCGTCGGGAACCTGAAACTGAGGTGAGAGGTTCCTCTCTTCGTACCACCGCTTCACGTACGTTACAGCCTCTAGCAAAGGCAACTCCGGATCGCCGCCCACCAGCACCGAGTTGGCCCGCCGAGTGAACCCCCCGGAGGCCCGCAGCGTCCATCCGCCCAGCGAAGCCGTCTCCGTGGCGGGCCACGAACGCGACGCGATCCGCTCAAGTTCCTCGGCCGTCACCACCGGCACACCGGCCCCACGCCTCACAGGCGCGGGCGGTACCACCTTCCCCGCCACCAGTACGGATTCCACGATCCGGACGCTCTCCCCGTTCCGACGCGTGACGCAGACCACGCCCGCATCCCAGGATGCGAGAAGACCGACCGTATCGGTGAACGTAGGATGCCCGTCGGTGATCTCGACCAACTGCCGCACCGACACGCGTTTTCCCACGTCAGCGGGGGTGATCCGGATTTCCAGCCGAGCGCCGGACGAGAATTCCCCTGGCATGCGTGCCCCTCCTGTTCGGATCGTGCCCCGGAACGGAGATACTAGGTGCGGGCATCGACGACGCCGCGCTCCCGCGCGAGATGAGCCCTATCGAGGAGGAACGACAGCGTGACCTACGTCATCGCGCAGCCTTGTGTCGACGTCAAGGACAAGGCGTGCATCGAAGAGTGCCCGGTCGACTGCATCTACGAGGGCTCACGGTCCTTGTACATCCACCCGGACGAGTGTGTCGACTGCGGCGCGTGTGAGCCGGTCTGCCCGGTCGAGGCCATCTTCTACGAGGACGACACCCCGGAGGAGTGGAAGGACTACTACAAGGCGAACGTGGAGTTCTTCGACGAGCTGGGCTCGCCCGGCGGCGCCTCGAAGCTCGGACTCATCGAGCGCGACCACCCCTTCATCGCCGAGCTGCCTCCGCAGAACCAGTAGCGGAAGTTAGAGCCTCTCACGGTTGAGAGGGCGTCTCGCCGACGCGAGACCTGCAAGGGCGCACTCCGCCGGGCCCCGTACGGCCTTCACCGCCGTACGGGGCCGCGGCGTACCCATGACCGAAGCAAGCGAGAGTGAGCACGTGAGCATCTCCGCCCGCCTCCCGGTGTTCCCCTGGGACCGCCTGGAGCCGTACAAGGCCGCGGCCACCGCACACCCCGACGGCGTGGTCGACCTCTCGGTGGGCACCCCGGTGGACCCGGTCCCGGCCGTGATCCGCCAGGCGCTCACCGCCGCCGCCGACAGTCCGGGCTACCCGCTGACCTACGGCACCGCCGCCCTGCGCGAGGCCGCCGCCGGCTATCTGCGCCAGTGGCACGGCGTCACCGGGGCCGACCCGGCGCACGTACTGGCGCTGATCGGCTCCAAGGAACTCGTCGCCTGGCTGCCCACCCTGCTCGACCTGCGCGAGGGTGACCTGATCGGCTACCCGCAGCTCGCCTACCCGACCTACGAGGTCGGCGCGCTGATCGCCCGCGCGCAGCCGGTGACGTACGACGACCCGGTCGCGGACCTCGACCCGGCGGCGACCAAGCTGCTCTGGCTCAACAGCCCCTCCAACCCCACCGGTCGGGTGCTCCCGGCCGCCGAGCTGCGGCGGATCGTGGACTGGGCGCGGGCACACGGGATTCTCGTGGTGTCCGACGAGTGCTACATCGAGCTGGGCTGGGAGGGCGCCGAGCCGGTCTCGGTGCTGCACCCGGACGTCTGCGGGGACAGCCACGACGGGCTGATCGCCGTCCACTCGCTCTCCAAGCGCTCCAACTTCGCGGGCTACCGCGGCGCGTTCCTGGCCGGCGATCCGGCGGTCGTCGCCGAACTGCTCGCCGTACGCAAGCACGCGGGCATGATCGTGCCGCAGCCCGTCCAGGCCGCGATGGTCGCCGCGCTGGGCGACCGCGCGCACGCGGTGGAACAGAAGGAGCGGTACGCGCGCCGGCGCGCGGCCCTGCGCGCCGCCTTCGAGGGCGCGGGCTTCCGGATCGAGCACAGCGAGGCGAGCCTCTATCTGTGGGCGACCCGTGGCGAGGACTGCTGGGAGACGGTCGGCGACCTGTCCAAGCGCGGCATCCTCGTGGCGCCTGGCGAGTTCTACGGCGCGGCGGGCGAGCGGTTCGTCCGGATCGCGTTCACGGCGACCGACGAGCGCGTCGAGGCGGCGGTCCGGCGTCTCGCGGACTGACGCCCGCGAGCCGGCGCGGCTGCGGAGGAGTTCCGGTCCGGCGGCCGCGCGCCGGGCGCGGGGTTCGGGGGATGCCGCGCCGGTACGGCGGTCGAGCCGGGCGAGCGCGCCCGCGTACGCCCCCGCGCGACGCGGAAGGAGGGGCCCGGCGGTCGGACGCACACCCCGCCGAACCCCTCCGTCTCCGACCGCCCGGACCGCGGGCTCGGGCCCCGGGTCGGCCCCGGGCTCTCGCCCGGGGGTTTCGGGGCAATTGGGGCCCTGCGGTCGGCCCCGGGCCTGCTCGGGCCTTTGCCCGGTGGTGGTCGGGTTGGCCCCGGGCGGTTCTGGGCTCTCGCCCAGGAGGTTGCGGGGCAGTTGGGGCCCCGCCTTCGGGCTTTGCCCCGGCAACCCCGGTCGGCCCCCGGGCCAGGGCCCGCCCTCCCGGTCGGCCCCGCCCGGCGGGCCCGGCGGGTCAGGTTACGGGGATGCCCTTCAGCGGGAGGCGTTCCGTGACCACGCCCGTGGTCGGGAGCGCGCTCGCCACGGGGAGCGCGCCCGCGTTCGGCAGCGCCTCCGCGCCGGGCAGCGAACCGCTCGCGGACTCCGCGGCCCCTCCGACGAAACGCCCGGCCGTGTCCACCCCCCGGCCCGCGGCCTTCTGCACGGCGGGCAGGCCCTTGGTCCCCGCCGTGCCGAGGATGTGGTCGGTCGTCGGCAGCGTGGCCTTCATCGCGTCGGTGCCGGCCTCGGCGACCAGTACGGTCGTCTGGTGCGACATGCTGTCGACCGCGTCGCCGAAGTCGGCGCCTTCGAGGTTGGTCAGCGCGCCCGTGCCCCGCTGGGGCAGGACAGCGGCGTGCGCGGCTCCGGCCCCGATCAGGGGAGCGGCGGCGGCGCCGAGCAGCAGCGCGGCCCGGGCGATCCGGCGCGAGAGGGGGAGGGACATGACGCTCCTTTTACAGGTTCCACGGATTTCATGGCGAGGACGCCGTGACTACCGCGTGAACCCGCGCGAAGGTTGCGGGTGCCCAGGGCAAAGAGTGGGTAATGCGTCGCATAATCAGTCGGTGTCACAATGGCGGTGAGAGAACGTCATATCCCTGACGGCACAAGGGAATTGACGCCCACCGGATAGGCCGTGCGTGCGACGGACGCCATGGCGGGAAAAGGCCCGGACGAGTGAAGCCGCGGAAAAATCGGCGCGTTTACCGGGCGACGGTGATCCGTACGAGGGCGGCCGCATCGGAGCCCTTCCCCGACGTGCCCTTCGCGTCGGCCGGCTTCTGCTTCTGCCAGCCCTTGCCGGACCGCGCGGCCTCCCAGCGCATGCCGTCGAAGGACACCTGCTCGACCTTGAGATCGTGCGCGTGCGCGACCGCCCACTGGGCCAACTCCCAGCCGCGCCGCCGCCCGTCGCCCTCCGCCGCGCCGCCCGAGAGCGCCGCCGGGACCGCGACCGTACGCGGCTCCCCGTCCTCGCGCGGCCGTACCTGCTTGCCGAACTCCCGGGTCAGCCGGGACGTCACCTTGGTGGTGTCGCCCAGTTTGCCGCCCGCGCTGTACGGGGTGTTCGCCCCCGTCGTACAGCTCAGCGCCCCCGCTTTGCGGCCGGTCAGGGCCGAGGAGAGCAGGGTGGCGTCGGCCTCGTGCTTGGCGTACGCCTGCGGGTAGCCGCTCTTCTGCACCTTCTGGGCGGCGACGGTCAGCGGCAGGCGGGTGTAGCCGTCGATCTTCACCAGGCTGTCGAAGAACTCGTTGGACGAGTAGACCGGGTCGAGGATCTGCCGCGCGGTGCCCCAGCCCTGGGACGGGCGCTGCTGGAACAGGCCGAGGGAGTCGCGGTCGCCGTGGTCCAGGTTCTCCAGCCGGGACTCCTGGAGGGAGGTGGCCAGCGCTATCGTCAGCGCGCGCTCGGGCAGGCCGCGGGAAGTGGCGACGGCGGCGATCGTGGCGGCGTTGGACGCCTGTTCCGGGTTGAGGTCCAGGGTGTCGCCGTCGGCGGTGACGGTGCAGCCGGCCATGGGTGGGCCATGGCCGGTGAAGTGGTACGTGAGGTATCCGGCTCCGCCGAGGAGGAAGAGGGTGGCGGCGATGAAGCGGAGTCCGCAGCCGCGGGTCTTCCTGGGTGGGCTGGATGAGGTGGGCACGTGCGCACCCTATCGAAATCGGGCGCGCCCGCTTCTGCCCTCGCCGGGCGGGCTTTGGCCTCAAACGCCGGCCGGGCTTCCCTGCCCTCAAACGCCGGGCGGGCTGGTTCTGCGCTCAAACGCCGCGCGGGCTTCCTGCGCTCAAACGCCGGGCGGGCTGGGTTTGGTGCGCGTGCGGTCTTGGCAACGAAACTGCGCTCAAACGCCGCGCGGGCTTAGAGGAGGCGCCACCCGGCATAAGGTCGGCGTATGGGTACCGTACTTGATCTCAGTCAGGACGCCGCCGGGGTTACCGCGCAGCTGGTGGATGTGCCGTCGGTCAGCCGGGAGGAGAAAGTGCTCGCGGATCTGGTGGAGGAGGCGCTGCGGGGGTTGCCGCATTTGAGTGTGGACCGGGACGGGGACGCCGTGGTCGCGCGGACGAATCTGGGCCGGCGTGAGCGGGTCGTGCTCGCCGGGCATCTGGACACCGTGCCGATCGCCGACAACCTGCCGTCCAGGCTCGACGACGACGGGCTGCTGTGGGGCTGCGGCACCACGGACATGAAGTCCGGCGTGGCTGTTCAGCTCAGGCTCGCCGCCCACCTCACCGATCCCGCCCGCGACCTGACCTTCGTCTTCTACGACGCCGAGGAGATCGCCGCCGAGTTCAACGGCCTCAAGCGCCTGGTCGAGCACCACCCCGAGTGGCTGGCCGGTGACTTCGCCGTACTCCTCGAACCCACCAACGGCCGGGTCGACGGCGGCTGCCAGGGCACCCTGCGGGTCCGCGTCCAGACCACCGGGCGCCGCGCGCACTCCGCCCGCAGCTGGCTCGGTGAGAACGCCATCCACAAGGCCGCGCCGATCCTCGCCCGCCTGGCGTCGTACGAGCCCCGGCGGGTCGAGATCGACGGGCTGGTCTACCCCGAGGGTCTGAACGCCGTGCTGATCGAGGGCGGCCACGCGGGCAATGTGATTCCCGACACGTGCGCGGTCACCGTCAACTACCGCTTCTCACCCGACCAGAGCGAAGCGGAAGCCCTGGCCCGGGTGGAGTCGGTCTTCGAAGGCTTCGAGGTCGTGCTCACCGACAGCGCCCCGGGCGCGCTGCCCGGGCTCTCCCACCCGGCCGCCGCCTCCTTCGTCGAGGCGATCGGAACTCCCCCCGCGGCGAAGGAAGCCTGGACAGACGTGGCGCGCTTCTCCGCGCTCGGTGTCCCCGCGGTGAACTACGGCCCCGGCGACCCGACTCTCGCGCACACCCGCGAGGAGAACGTGGCGGTCGCCGCCGTCCTGGAGGCGGAAGAGAAGCTGCGCCGCTGGCTGACCGCCTGACGGTTCGACGACGTACGTCACAGCACCCCGGAGCAACCGAATCGGGGTGCGCGAAGGTCTCCCTTCCCGGCATGGTGTCATCGGGCACGTCCGGTCCGGGATGGGGGAAGGCGCGTCGTGGGACTGACCAGTAAATGGTTCGCGATACTGCTCTTCGTCTCGGCGCTGGCCGCGATCGCGGCCGCACTGGTCCTCTGGCAACGGGTCAGAGGCCCGCGCCCGGTCCGCACAGTAGCGCGGGTCGGGATGATCGTGCTCTGCCAGGTCACCGCGATAGTCCTGGTGATGGTCGCCGTGAACAATGAGTACGGCTTCTACGCCTCCTGGGACGATCTGCTCGGGAGCGCCAACTCCGGGGGGAAGACCGTAGCGGACCCGGAGGACACCCCGACCCCCACGACACCGGATTATCACGTGAATTTCACCTCGTACTCACAAGGCTTCCGCCGGGCCACCGTGCACGGCTGGAAGTCGGGGACGAAGGGCGATGTGATCGTCTGGCTGCCGCCGCAGTACGACAAGAGCGAATTCGCGCACACCCGGTTCCCGGTGATCGAGGTGCTGCACGGCATACCCGGCACCCCGCACAGCTTTCTGCGCGGCATGCGGCTCGGCCAGATCATGCAGGAGCAGATCACCGCCGGCCGCGCCGAACCCGCCATTCTCGTCCTGCCGACGATCACCCCTGACCGGGTCAACACCGGCTGCGCGGACGTGCCGGGCAAGAGCAGGGTCGGTACCTGGCTCTCCCAGGACGTCGTCAAGACCATCTCCGCCAACTTCCGTACCCTGCCCGCCCCCCGGGGCTGGGCCGTGATGGGCATCTCCACCGGCGGCTACTGCGCGGCCCGCCTCGCGCTGGAGTACCCCGACACCTTCGCCGCGGGCGCCGCCCTGGCCCCCGACGACCCGGCGCGGGGCGTACGGTCCCCGCTGTGGCTGGCCCGCAACACCCGGCCGGATGTCCAGCTGCTCGTCGAGTCCAGCCTTCAGGACCCGGAGAGTCCGCCGCGGTACGCCGACCAGATCACCGGCGCCGTACGGCCGCCCGGCACGGTGACCACGCTCCAGCTCAGCAACGGCGGGCACAACTGGAAGACCTGGGGCCGGATGTTCCCCGACGCGTTCACCTGGGTGAGCGGGCGAATAGAGGCGCCGCGAGCCGTCCCGTTGGCCCCTTCGGCGGCTCCCTGATGCGTAGGCTTCCGGTATGACTGACGCGAAAGACACAGGTGAGCACGCCGACAGGCGGCAGGAGGCGGCCGCGGCGGCCAACGAGGCGGCCGAAGCCGTACCGCAGGGCAAAGGCTGGCCCGAGCGGCACACCGGACCGGTGATCCGGCGGCGCGGGCAGGTGCAGTCGGGCACGACCGATCAGCGGCTGCTGGACAGCCGGGGCCCGTCGGAGTGGGTGCACGGCGACCCCTGGCGGGTGCTGCGCATCCAGTCGGAGTTCGTGGAGGGCTTCGGCGCGCTCGCCGAACTCGGCCCGGCCGTCAGCGTCTTCGGCTCGGCCCGCACCCCGGTGGACTCGCCCGAGTACGCGGCGGGGGTACGGATCGGCCGCGCGCTCGCGGACGCGGGCTTCGCGGTGATCACCGGCGGCGGCCCCGGCGTGATGGAAGCGGCCAACAAGGGCGCCCTGGAGGCCGGCGGCGTCTCGGTCGGACTCGGCATCGAGCTGCCCTTCGAACAGGGCCTGAACCCCTATGTCGACATCGGCGTCAACTTCCGTTACTTCTTTGTCCGAAAAACAATGTTTGTGAAGTATGCGCGCGGGTTCGTGGTGCTTCCCGGCGGATTCGGCACGCTCGACGAGCTCTTCGAGGCGCTGACCCTCGTCCAGACCAAGAAGGTCACCCGCTTCCCGATCGTCCTGTTCGGCACCGAGTACTGGGGCGGGCTGGCCTCCTGGGTGCGCCAGACCCTGGTCGCCGAGGGCAAGGCGTCCCCGGCCGACCTGGAGCTGTTCCACATCACGGACGACGTGGACGACGCGGTGGAGCGCGTCACCAAGGAGAGCGCGTAGCCGCTGAAGGCCACGGTGGCGCGGAACGGCCTACGCCAGCCCGCGCCGGGCCACCCGCGGCGGCCGGTCCCCGGAGATGGCCGCCACCATCTCCAGGACCTGCCGGGTCTCGGCCACCTCGTGCACCCGGTACACCCGCGCCCCCAGCCACGCCGACACCGCGGTGGTGGCCAGCGTGCCGATCAGCCGCTCCTTCACCGGCAGGTCCAGCGTCTCGCCGACGAAGTCCTTGTTGGACAGGGAGACCAGCACCGGCCACCCGGTCTCCGTCATCTCCGGCAGCCGCCGGGTCGCCTCCAGCGAATGCCGGGTGTTCTTGCCGAAGTCGTGCCCGGGGTCGATCAGGATCGCGTCCCGCCGTACCCCCAGCTCCACCGCCCGCTCGGCCAGGCCGACGGTCACCCGCAGAATGTCGGCCATCACGTCGTCGTAGCCGACCCGGTGCGGGCGGGTACGCGGCTGGGCACCGCCCGCGTGGGTGCAGACCAGGCCCACGCCGTGGCGGGCGGCGACCTCCGCGAGCTTGGGGTCCACCCCGCCCCACGCGTCGTTGAGCAGGTCGGCGCCGGCCGCGCAGACCTCCTCCCCGACCTCGTGCCGCCAGGTGTCGACGCTGATCACCACGTCCGGGTGACGGCGGCGCACCTCGGCGACGAAGGCGACCGTACGGCGGATCTCCTCGGCCGCCGTCACCTCCTCGCCGGGGCCCGCCTTCACCCCGCCGATGTCCACGATCGCGGCGCCGTCCGCCACCGCCGCCGCGACCCGTTCCAGGGCCGGTTCGTCCGTGAACGTGGCGCCCTGGTCGTAGAACGAATCCGGCGTACGGTTCACGATCGCCATGATCACCGGTTCCCGCTCACCGAATTCCCGGGTGCCCAGCCGAAGTACCACTGCCGCTCCTCATCTCAGACTCATGCGATCGTGGCACGATCGTGCCTGTCATGTAGGCCGCACCTTCGGGAGATCGACTTGTTCTGGTTCATGCTCATCGCGCTCGTCGCGGTGGTCGCCGCCGTGGCAATGGCCGTGCTCGGCGACGGCGGAGCGCTCAAGGACTCCGACCCCGACCGCCTCCAGTACCGGCTGCCCCCGGACCGCCCGCTGATCCGCTCCGACATCGACGCGCTGCGGCTGCCGGTCGCCGTACGCGGCTACCGCATGGTCGACGTCGACGAGGTGCTCGACCGGCTCGGCGCGGAGCTGTCCGAGCGGGACGCGCGGATCGCCGAGCTGGAGGCGTCGCCGGCCGGGGAGCACGCGTACGCGGGAGGCGCGTCGCTGGTCAAGGAGGAGGGGACCCCGGCGCAGGCCGAGATCCCGACCCCGGTCGAGTCCGCCGCACCGGTCCCGCCGCCGTCGCAGGCCCCCGCGCCCGCGCAGGAGGACGGCGACCCGGGTGAGTGAGTCCGGTGTCGTCATCGGCGAGGACGGCCCCGCCCGCTGTCCGTGGGGGCTGTCCGCGCCGGAGTACGTCGCCTACCACGACGAGGAGTGGGGGCGGCCGGTCCACGGCGACGACGCGCTCTTCGAGCGGATCTGCCTGGAGGCGTTCCAGTCCGGGCTTTCCTGGCTGACGATCCTGCGGCGGCGGGAGAGCTTCAGGACCGCGTTCGACGGCTTCAAGATCGACGCGGTGGCCGCGTTCACTGCGGCGGACCGGGAACGGCTGCTCGGCGACGCCGGGATCATCCGCAACCGCGCCAAGATCGACGCCTCGGTGCTCAACGCCGTCGCGGCGCGGGAGGTCAGGGAGACGTACGACGGGGGTCTGGACGGGCTGATCTGGTCCTTCGCCCCGGACGCCGCGACCCGCCCGGTGCCGCGCGCGCTCGGGGACGTGCCCGCCACGACACCGGAGTCGACCGCGCTGGCCAAGGACCTCAAGAAGCGGGGCTTCCGCTTCGTCGGGCCCACGACGGCCTACGCGCTCATGCAGGCGTGCGGCCTGGTCAACGACCACCTCGCCGACTGCACCGCCCGCTGACCCCCCCAAAACGCCGGGCGAGCACTCCCAGCCCGCCCGGCGCTTGAGGGCAGAATTCAGCCCGCCCGGCGTCTGAGGGCACAGTCAGCCCGCGCGGCGTTTGAGCGCAGAGCGCCCGCCCGGCGTTCGAGGGCACAAATCAGCCCGGCCGGCGCTTGAGGCCAGAGCCCGCCCGGCGACTGAGGGCAGCGTCAGCGCCCCACGTACCTCGGCGCCTCCTTGCGGAGAAACGCGTCCACCGCGATCCGGTGGTCCTCAGAACCCCCGGCCCGAGCCTGAAGCTCGTCCTCCTTGCCCAGCGTCGCCACAAGCGAATGCTCCGCCCCGAACGCCAGCGACTCCTTGATCGCCGCGTAGGCGACCGTCGGCCCGGCGGCCAACCGCCGCGCGACCCCCAGCGCCTCCCCGGCCAGCTCGGCCGTCGGCACGACACGATGTACGAGCCCCAGCGCCAGCGCCTCGTCCGCAGGCACCGACCGAGGGAAGAGCAGCAGGTCGGCGGCCTTCCCGTAGCCGGCCAGCCGGGACAGCGTCCAGGACATCCCCGAGTCCGCGGAGAGCGCCACCGCGGCGAACGACGTGTTGAACGACGCCGTGTCCGCCGCGATCCGGTAGTCCGCCGCGAAGGCGAAGCCCGCGCCCGCGCCGGCGGCGGGCCCGTTGACGGCGGCCACGACCGGCTTGGGCATGGTCGCGATGGCCGTCGCGATCGGGTTGTAGTGCTCGGCCACCGTGGTCATCCCACCGCCCTCGGCGAGCACCCGTACATGCTCCTTGAGGTCCTGGCCGACGCAGAAGGCCCGCCCGTTCGCGGCCAGCAGCACCGCCCGTACCGCGGGGTCGGCGCCCGCCGCGCCCAACGCGTCGCGCAACGCGTTCTTGGTCGCGGTGTCGAGCGCGTTCATCGCCTCGGGCCGGTTCAAGGTGACGGTCGCCAGCCCCTCGGCAACCTCGTACAGCACGCTGTCGGCCATGCCAGAACCCCTTCGTCGCGGCAAGTGTCCTGGCCAGAATGCCGGACCCGAACACCGGCGCGCATGTGACGAATGTCAAAGCCCGAACCCTTCCCTGGCACCCCACTCGGCGAATTGGCCTGGTTTGCGGGTGCCGATTGGGTAACCCCATGACCCTGATGTTGGTCATCGGGTCGCGGGATGCGGGATAATGGCCGAGAACCAATGTGTTCGAGTCCGAGCTGGTTTCAGGAAGGGGAACGAGCATGGCGGCCATGAAGCCGCGGACGGGTGACGGCCCGCTCGAGGTGACCAAGGAGGGGCGGAGCATCATTATGCGCGTTCCGCTTGAGGGCGGCGGGCGGCTTGTTGTCGAGCTGACCCCGGACGAGGCGGATGCCCTCGGCGATGCGCTGAAGAAGGCCATCGCCTGAAACCAGCGGTCCCCAGAAAGTCGTCGCGGCCACGTACAGCACGCTGTACGTGGCCGCGCTGCGTGTATTGCCGAGCCCCCGAAGCCGGTCGTTCGGATTTCCCGGCACCCGGCGCCCGGCGCCCAAAGCCCGATGGGCGGGCCCGACGCCGGGGGGCCCGACGCCGACGGGCCCTCAGCGGAGCCGTACCGCGCAGAGCAGCCCGTCGTCGGTGGGGAGCAGCACGGGGGCCAGTCCCGGGTCGTCGCGGACCTCGCGCATCAGCTCGCGCAGCCGCAGCGACTCCTGGTCCTGGTGGGCCGCGTCCAGCGCCCGGCCCCGGGCGAAGGCGCCCTCGAAGCAGACCACACCGCCCGGCCGCAGCAGCCGCAGCGCCTCGTCGAGGTAGTCCATGTACTCCAGCCGGTCGGCGTCGCACAGCACCAGGTCGTAGCCGCCGTCGGTGAGCCGGGGCAGTACGTCCAGCGCGCGGCCGCAGATGAAGCGCGCGCGGTTCGCGGCGAAGCCGGCCTCGCGGTACGCCTCACGGGCCAGCTGCTGGCGGTCCGGCTCGGTGTCGACGGTGGTCAGTACGCCGTCGGGCCGCATGCCGCGCAGCAGGTGGATGCCGGAGACCCCGGTGCCCGTACCGACCTCGACCACGGACTTCGCGTCGCCCGCCGCGGCCAGCAGCCGCAGGGCCGCGCCGGTGCCGGGGGAGACCGGTCGCACCCCCGCCAGCCGGGAACGGGCGCGAGCGCGTATGACGGCATCGTCCTCGGCGACGAACGCGTCGGCGAACGCCCAGCTCGCCTGCCGGTTGCCGGTAATGGCCCTCTCCCTGGTCCCGCGTGCTCCTCGGCGGTACTTCCTGCCCGGCGACTGTATCCGCTGGGCCCGGGAACCCGCGGATGGGACCGGGCGTTAGTCAGGAAGAACCGTGAAGAACGGTGTGGATGAACGATGTGAACGATGTAGGTGAACGGCGACGGGCGAGAGGACGGAAGCCCTCCCGCCCTTGGCAACAGCGCACTTATCCGGAGCTAACGGGCGAGGTGGATATGGTAGGGGCTCTACTGGACACCACCAGAGCCGACAGGGGAGGTGCGGCTGCGGCCGGTGACCGGGGAGTGCTCACGCGCTTTCGCAGGTCGGCCGGACAGCCGAAATCCGTGACCAACACCGCTGATGACCGTTCACGCGCAAACGACTCCGCCACCGCGACCTTCGCCACCGACGGGGATGCTCAGACGTGGACGCCTCCTTCCTGGGAGGAGATCGTCAGTACGCACAGTGCGCGGGTGTACCGGCTGGCCTATCGGCTGACCGGCAACCAGCACGACGCGGAAGACCTCACCCAGGAGGTCTTCGTGCGGGTCTTCCGCTCCCTGTCCACGTACACGCCCGGCACCTTCGAGGGCTGGCTGCACCGCATCACCACGAATCTCTTCCTGGACATGGTCCGCCGCCGTCAGCGCATCCGCTTCGACGCTCTCGGCGACGACGCGGCGGAGCGGCTGCCCAGCCGCGAGCCGTCCCCGGCGCAGCACTTCAACGACACGCACTTCGACGCGGACGTCCAGCAGGCGCTGGACACCCTCGCCCCGGAGTTCCGCGCCGCCGTGGTGCTCTGCGACATCGAGGGGCTGTCGTACGAGGAGATCGCGGCGACGCTGGGCGTGAAGCTGGGCACGGTACGGAGCAGGATCCACCGCGGCCGCTCCCACCTGCGCAAGGCTCTGGAACACCGGGCGCCCGGCGTCCGGCCGGCCCCCGCGCTCGCTGCCACCGCACCCAAACCTGGCCTGGAGGGCGGGAGAGCGTGAGCAGTACCGGTTCTGGCGAGCAGCGTCCCCACCGTGCGGCGCCCGCCGAGCAGCACCTCGGCGACCGGCTGTCGGCGTTCGTCGACGGAGAGCTGACCGACGACGGCCGTGACCGGGTGCTGGCGCACCTGGCGACGTGTCCGCAGTGCAAGACCGCCGCCGCCGAGCAGCGTCGGCTCAAGAGCGTGGTCGCGGCCTCGGAGCTGCCCGCCATATCGGCCGGGCTGCTGGCCAGGCTGCAAGGGCTGCCCGGCATGGGCGGCGGAGACGGCAGGGACGGCTTCTCCGGGGGTCCCGGCGGCCCCGGCGAGGGCGAGGACCCGGTGGAGTCCCTGAGCCGTGAGGCGAGGCGTGGGCCGTTCGACGGCGGGCTGCTGGGACCGGGGTCGGCGGGGTCAGGGGTGTTCGGCTCCGCGTCCGCGAGACACGAGGAGTTCTCGTATCTCGGCCCGGCCCGCGATCTGCTGGCGCCGCTCGGCTCGCGCTCGCGCGGTTTCCGCATACACGAGCAGCCCCGGATAAACGATCAGTCCGGGACGCGTGGGCAGTCCGCGAACCCCGAGCGGCCGGGGCCGGTCGAGCAGCCGCCGAGCGTGGTCGCACCGGCCGCGGCCGCCGTCCCCCCGGCCGGTCCGGGCTCGGGCGCCTCGCGCGGTCGGCGGTTCGCCTTCGCCGCCGCCGGTGCCTTCTCGCTGGCCGCCATAGCGCTGGGCAGCGCCCTGCCGATGGAGGCCGCGGTCGACGGCGGCGCCCGGCCGGACGACGGACCCGCGGTGAGCCCGCTCGGCGCCAACTCGGTCTCCGACACCAGGGGGGTCACCCCCAGGGGTGTACTCGACGCCGAGGAGCGGCAGTTGCTGCGGTCACCCGGATCGGCCTCGGCCGGCCTGATCGCGGTGACCCGGCCGATGCTGGGCCCCGGCGCCGTACCGCTGGTGACGGCCGCCGTGACCCCTGCGCCGACCGCGAACCCGTTCATCCTCTCGGCGAAGGCCCCCGCCGCGCGCCACTGAGGGGTGGCGGAGACTGACCGTTTGCCTTGCCGGGACGTAGGGTTGTCCGGAGCCGCACTCCCGTATCGCGGGCGAGGGCGGGTACCGTAAGTCCGCCGGACCCTGCCCAACCGGCTCTGGACGTCCCAAGGAGCTGCAAGGTGTTCTTCGACATAGGCCCGCTGGAGCTGGTCGCGATCGTAGTCCTTGCCGTGCTCGTCTTCGGCCCGGACAAACTCCCGAAGGTCATTCAGGACACGATGGCCTTCATCCGGAAGGTGCGGGAGTTCTCCGACAGTGCGAAGGACGACATCCGCAGGGAGCTGGGGCCGGAGTTCAAGGACTTCGAGTTCGAGGATCTCAACCCGAAGACGTTCATCCGCAAGAACCTGATGAACGGCGACGACGACTACGGGCTGAGCGAGCTCAAGGACCTGCGCGACAGCTTCGACCTCCGCAAGGAAATGGTCGAGGTGACCGACGCGGTCAACGGCGTCGAGCCGATCGCCAGGTCCTCCGCCGCGAGCGCCGCCGCCGGTGACGCCTCCTCCGCCACACCGGACCGGCTGCGCAAGCGCGACCGCCTCGACCCGGGTGAGCCGCCGCCCTTCGACTCCGACGCCACCTGAGTCAGCACGGCGTCACGGTTTCACCCCATCGAGTGGCTTTTCGTCGTGTGTTCGCCGTCACCCCGCGCTGTTTCAGCACCCGGACCCACCCAAGGTCGGGCAAGATGGCGAGTTGCCCAGAAGGGCAATGAGGAGGCGCGACCGTATGGAGACGAGGACCGGCACGGCGCAGGGGGCGGTAGACGCTTATCTGCTCGCCGATTTCCCGTGGTACGGGCTCGACGAGGCATTCACCGGGAGCCGATGGCTCGGCTCGGTGGGGGCCAGCGCGGACGGAACGGTCGAGCACGGCTCGACAGGGCACGGGGACGAGCCGTCGCTCAAGGCGGACCCGGCCGACGCGGACGCGTTGCGGTTCGCGGTCGTGGTGACCGTGGCCCGGCGGCCCGGGCGGCGCAGCGCGGACGGTACGGGCGTGCTGGAGGCGACCTCGGTGTCGTCGGCGGCCTGGCTGGCCGGCTCCGGACTGCTGTCGTGCACATGGCCGACGCATATGGAGCGGGTGCTGCGGCAGGAGTGGATGGACCAGCAGACGGCCGCGGCGTGGGAGCTGGCGGACGATCTGGCCGGGCCCGGGTGGTCGGCGCTGACGCTTCCCGTGGACGGGGAGCCGACGCCGTTTCACTACCGTGAGTCGGAGTACGGGTGGGTGATGGCCGGGTCGGCGCGGGGGGTTCACCTTGGGGCGTACGGGCGGGGGATGAGTCCGTATGGGCTTGGGCTGGCCGTGATTCCTAGCCTGACGGCTTACGAGGAGTAGGCGCGCTGCCCTCAAGCGCCGGGCGGGCTTCTGGCCTCAGACGCCGGCCGGGCTGATTGTGCCCTCAGGCGCCGGGCGGGCTCTGCGCTCAGACGCCGCGCGGGCTGATTGTGCGCTCAGACGCCGCGCGGGCTTTTCTGCCCTCAAACGCCGGGCGGGCTGGGTTTGACCCTCAGGCGGGCTGATTGTGCGCTCAAACGCCGGGCGGGCTTGGGCTCGCCCGGCGTTTGGGGTGGTCAGAACTTGTTGCGTGGGGTGATGCCCAGGGAGAGGCCGGCGAGGCCGCGGGCGCGGGTGCCCAGGGCGGTGGCGATGGAGCGCAGCGCGATGCCCGCGGGGGAGTCGGGGTGGGCCACGGCGACCGGGCGGCCGTCGTCGCCGCCCTCGCGCAGGCGTACGTCGATGGGGATGCGCCCGAGCACCGGCACGGTCGTCCCGGTCGTACGGGACAGGCCCTCCGCGACCCGGTCGCCGCCGCCGCTGCCGAAGACCTCGACGACCTCGTCGCAGTGCGGGCACGGCATGCCCGCCATGTTCTCCACCACGCCGACGATCTTCTGATGCGTCTGCACGGCGATCGACCCGGCCCGCTCCGCGACCTCCGCGGCGGCCTGCTGCGGGGTGGTGACCACCAGGATCTCCGCGTTGGGCACGAGCTGCGCCACGGAGATCGCGATGTCCCCGGTGCCGGGCGGCAGGTCGAGCAGCAGCACGTCCAGGTCACCCCAGTACACGTCCGCCAGGAACTGCTGGAGCGCCCGGTGCAGCATCGGCCCGCGCCACACGACCGGCGCGTTCCCCGGGGTGAACATCCCGATCGAGATGACCTTCACCCCGTTGGCCGCGGGCGGCATGATCATGTTCTCGACCTGGGTGGGTCGCCCTTCGACGCCCAGCATGCGGGGCACGCTGTGGCCGTAGATGTCCGCGTCCACGACGCCGACCTTGAGCCCGTCGGCGGCCATCGCGGCGGCCAGGTTCACCGTCACGGAGGACTTGCCGACGCCGCCCTTGCCGGACGCGACCGCGTACACCCGGGTGAGCGAGCCCGGTTGCGCGAACGGGATCTCGCGCTCCGCCTGCCCGCCGCGCAGCGACGACGCCAGGTCGCGCCGCTGCTCGTCGCTCATCACGTCGAGCGTGACCCGTACCGAGGTGACCCCGGGGACCCGGCCCACCGCGTCGGTGACCAGGCTGGTGATCTCGTCCCGCATCGGGCAGCCGGAGACGGTGAGGTAGACGGTCACGGCGACCGCGCCGTCGGCGGCGATGTCGACGGACTTCACCATGCCGAGTTCGGTGATCGGTTTGTGGATCTCCGGGTCGTTCACCGTGGCGAGCGCGGCGCGGACGGCGTCGTCGGTCGGTGTGGTCGGCGTGGTGCCGTACGTAGCGGTAGCCATAGGACGATGGTACGGCGGTCCCGCGCGCGGCTTCAGCGGCCCCGGCCGTCGCCTTTGTCACCACGGTGCGCGCGCCGCCGGTCGTCGATCTCCTTGAGCAGGTCCTGCAGTTCCGAGCGCATCCAGTCGCGGGTGGCGACCTCGCCGAGATTGACCCGCAGCGAGGCGATCTCGCGGGTCAGGTACTCGGTGTCGGCGATGCTGCGCTCGCCCATCTTGCGGTCCTGTTCGAGGTTGACCCGGTCCCGGTCGTCCTGCCGGTTCTGCGCGAGCAGGATCAGCGGGGCCGCGTACGACGCCTGGAGCGAGAGCATCAGCGTCAGGAAGATGAAGGGGTAGTGGTCGAACTGCATCTGCCGGGGAGCGAAGACGTTCCAGAGCACCCACAGGATGATCAGGACGGTCATCCATACGATGAACCGCCCGGTGCCCAGGAAGCGTGCGATCCGCTCGGAGAAGTTCCCGAACGCCTCCGGGTCGTAGGTGGGCAGCAGATTGCGCCGCGGCGGCTTCGGCTGGTCGAGCCGGGGCCTGTTGCGCGAGGTGGCGGTCGCCCCGGCCGGGTGGCGGACGTGGCGCTCGTCAGCGGTCATCCGCGGCCTCCGTCGCCTGGTGGGCGTGGGTGCCGACCGCACCGTGCAGTTCGGTCTCCCGCCAGTCGTCGGGCAGCAGATGGTCCAGCACGTCGTCCACGGTGACCGCCCCGAGCAGCGAGCCGCTCTCGTCCACCACGGGCGCGGAGATCATGTTGTACGTGGCCAGGAAGCTGGTCACCGACGGCAGCGCGGTGTCGGGCGCCAGCGGCTGGAGGTCGGTGTCCACGATCGCGCCGAGCAGGGTGAACGGCGGGTCGCGCAGCAGCCGCTGGAAGTGCACCAGGCCCAGGTACTTGCCGGTCGGCGTCTCGTCGGGCGGCCGGCACACGTACACCTGGGCGGCCAGCGCGGGCGACAGATCGGGGTTGCGGATCCGGGCGAGCGCGTCGGCGACGGTCGCGTCGGGGCGCAGCACGATCGGCTCGGTGGTCATCAGCCCGCCCGCGGTCCGTTCCTCGTACGACAGCAGCCGCCGTACGCCCGCGGCCTCCTGGGGGCGCATCAGGGTGAGGAGACGTTCCTGCTCCTCGACCGGCAGCTCGGCCAGCAGGTCGGCGGCGTCGTCGGGGTCCATCGCCTCCAGGACGTCGGCGGCCCGCTCCTTCTTGAGGTTGCCGATGATCTCCACCTGGTCGTCGTCCGGCAGCTCCTCCAGGACGTCGGCGAGCCGGTCGTCGTCCAGGGCGGCGGCGACCTCGCCGCGGCGCTTGGGCGACAGATGGTGCAGGACGTTCGCCAGGTCGGCCGGGCGCAGCTGCTCGAAGGTCGCCACCAGATTCTCGGCGCCCTGGCTGTCCTCGGCCAGCCGGAAGCCGGTCACCGCCGACCAGTCGACGGTCAGCGTCGCGCCCTTGCGGCGCAGCGCCCCGGCCTTGCCGCGGCGGACGAAGACCTTGTCGATCTCCCAGTCCCTGCGCGCGGTCAACTGGACCATGGACACGTCGAGCACGGTGACCTCTTCGCCGACGGCGGCCTCCCCGCCGGCCGCGCCCGGCTCCTCGCGCCTCTGGGCGGAGACCAGCCGGACCCGGCGGTCGAGCAGTTCGCCGAGGACCAGGGTCTCGGTCGGCCGCTGCTCGAAGCGCCGCATGTTGACCACGCCGGTGGTGATCACCTGGCCGGACTCGACACCGGTCACCCGGGTCATCGGCAGGAAGATCCGGCGGCGGCTGACCACCTCCACGACCAGGCCCAGCACCCGCGGCGGACGTCCGCCGACCCGCAGCATCACCACGACGTCGCGGACCCGGCCCACCTGGTCGCCGTTGGGGTCGAAGACGGCCACGCCCGACAGATGCGAGACGAAGACCCGGGGGGCGCCTGCGGCCATGCGGGGCCTCCTGCCGGTCCGCGGAGGGCTGCTCCGGTCCACTCGTCGTCCGTCGCCAGGCTACTCCGGGTGGATCTTGCCCGCCGTCCGGGGTGCTCCCCGGGGGTACGGTGCGGTAGCTTCTGCCACGCCCCCAGCAACCGCACGCAGCACCGCCCGCAGGAGGACGAGAACACGTGTATGCCGGCCGCCGGACCGCCGCCGTCCTCGGAGTGCTCTGCGCGGGGGGCCTGCTCAGCGGGTGCCTCGGCTTCGGCGAGGACCCCGACTCGGGCACCAACGGCGTGGCCAAGCTCCCCCCGGGGACCATCGCCCAGCAGGCCAAGGACGCCGCCGCGGCCGCCCCGACCGTACGGCTGGCCGGCACGGTGGTCAGCGACGGGCGGACGTACCGCCTGGACATGCGGCTGCGCGACAACGGCGGGGTCGGCGAGGTCACCACCAAGGGTGACACCTTCCAACTGCTCCGGGTCGACGACGCCCTCTACCTCAAGGCGGGCGCGGCCTTCTACGGCGACGCGGGCGACGACAAGGAGAGCAGGGCGGCGGCCGCCAAGCTCAACGGGAAGTACGTCAAGGTGCCCAGCGGCGATCCGGCGTATCAGCAGTTCAGCGGGTTCACCGACAAGAAGGTACTGATCGCCGACCTCTTCGTGCTCAGCGGCACGCTCGCCGTCGGCGACCACCGCAAGGTCGACGGGGTCAGGACGATCGCCCTCAACGGCTCCAAGGGCGGCTCTCTCGACATCTCC
This sequence comes from Streptomyces sp. NBC_00223, assembly GCF_036199905.1. Classification (NCBI taxonomy): domain Bacteria; kingdom Bacillati; phylum Actinomycetota; class Actinomycetes; order Kitasatosporales; family Streptomycetaceae; genus Streptomyces; species Streptomyces sp. NBC_00223. The sequence goes on from NZ_CP108109.1 coordinate 5,590,372, forward strand.
CTCAAGGGCAAGCCGTACCCGCTGCGCTACCAGCGCGCGGGCGACGCGGGCACCCTCACCCTCTCCGACTGGTCGGAGGACTTCACGCTGGCCGCGCCCGCCAAGTCCGAAGTGGTCGACTACGGCACGGTGGTGGCCCCGAAGTAGCCCCGAGCCGTACTGCCGCAGGGGCCGCGGGTCAGACCTTGCGGCGGCGGGCGAGGAGGCGGGGGAGGCCCGCGGGCATCGGGTGGCGGGTCGTGGCCGGGCTCACGGCGGGGACCGCGGCGCCGGAGGCGTCCGGCATGGCCCCCGGGTACTCGGCAGGACCGCCCTCGGGCACGACCCGGAAGATCTGGCACTCCCGCGCCCACCGCTCGGCCACGCCTTCGCCGTCGACGGAGTTGAGCCGCTTGCCCTTCAGCTCGCCCACCGCCGCCGTCCACTCCTCGCCGTGCGGCGCGAGCAGCGAGACCCGGCCGGTCCAGGTCACCAGCCGTCCCCACTTGTCCTTGCTGCGGACGACCACCGTCACCGTCCCGCCGTCCACCGCGCCGGACGGCAGCGGCTGCTCGCCGGGCCCGCCGACGAGACACATCGCGCCGTCCACCCACGCGTGCCACAGCGCCCGGCCGTCGACCCAGACCAGCCCCGACTTCTTCGTGGCCTCCTCGACGAGGGCGGTCAGCTCGGCGGCGTCGGCAGGAGTCGTCATGCGCACACCCTAACTTCTCCGTACGGCCCGGCCCCGGGCGCTCAGCCGCCCGGCGGCGGGCAGGCGGGCCCACCGGACGCACGTATCCCAGGCGTTCCGCCGCGTCTCCACGGGTGTCCGCCCGCCGGAATGACAGGTGCTCAGCCCTGCCATGGGCCTTACGCTGGGTGCCGGCCCGCACCCGTACGACCGAGGAGTCCCGTGACCGCCCCGCAACGCCCCGCCGCCGTCACCGCGGACGCGGGGACGGCCCTGCCGCCGGGCGAGCCCCGTACCCCCGCGGACCTGGCGGCCGGTGCCACCGCTGGGCGGGGCCTGGACTTCACGCTGCTCGGTGTCGCCATCGCGGGCGTCTCGCTGTCCGCGCCGCTGATCGCCTCGACCGCGGCCCCCGCCCTGGCCATCGCCTTCTGGCGCAACGCCATGGCGGTCGGTGTGCTCAGCCCGGTCGCGCTGTGGCGGCACCGCGGCGAGCTGCGCCGGATGGGCCGCAGGGCGCTGTCGCTGTCCGCGCTCTCCGGGGTCGTGCTCGCGCTGCACTTCGGGCTGTGGCTGCCGAGCCTGAACATGACCTCGGTCGCCACCTCGACCGCGCTGGTCACCACGACCCCGATCTGGACCACGATCATTCTGCGGATGCGCGGTCACCGCCCGCCCGGCCTGGTGTGGGCGGGTACGGCGCTCGCGGTGGTCGGTGTGCTCATCCTCACCGGCATCGACCTGTCCGCCGACACCCGGGCGCTTGCGGGCGACGCGCTGGCACTGGCCGCGGGTCTGGCCGCCGCCGTGTACATGCTGCTGGGCTCGGAGGTGCGGCGGACGGCGACGACGACCGCGTACACCTATGTCTGCTACTCGACGACCTCCGTGGTGCTGCTCCTCACGTGCCTGGTGTCCGGCTCGGCGCTCGGCGGCTACGACGGCCGTACGTGGCTGAAGATCGTCGTCCTGACGGTGGCCGCGCAGCTGCTCGGGCACTCGCTGTTCAACCGGGTGGTTCGCGGGCTGGGTCCGTCCACGACCTCGACGGCGATCCTGCTGGAGACCCCGGGCGCGGCGCTGATCGCCGCGCTGTGGCTCGGTCAGACGCCGCCGGCCGCCGCGTATCCGGCGCTCGTGGTGATCCTCGCGGGCCTGGCCCTGGTGATCCTCGCCGACCGCCGCAAGCCCGTACCGGTGGCGACGGCCTGACCTCCCCTGCCCCCTGACCCCCGCACGGAAGCCGTACGGGGAGCCGTGCGGGAGGGGTCAGAGCCAGCCGTTGCGCCGGAAGCCGCGGTGGATCATGAAACAGACCGCCACCATCGCCACGATCACCGTCGGGTAGCCGAACTTCCAGCGCAGCTCGGGCATGACGTCGAAGTTCATCCCGTAGACACCCGTGATCATCGTGGGCACCGCCAGGATCGCCGCCCAGGCGGTGATCTTGCGCATGTCCTCGTTCTGCACCACGGTGGCCTGCGCGAGATTGGCCTGAAGGATGGAGTTGAGCAGGTCGTCGAAGCCCACGACCTGCTCGTGGACCCGGGCGACATGGTCGGCGACGTCCCGGAAGTACTTCTGGATCTCCGGGTCGATCAGCCGCATGGGCCGTTCGCCGAGCGTCTGCATCGGCCGCAGCAGCGGGGAGACCGCCCGCTTGAACTCCAGCACCTCGCGCTTGAGCTGGTAGATCCGGCCCGCGTCGCCGCCGCGCGAGGTCTTGCCGTTGCCCGCCGAGAAGACATCGATCTCGACCTCGTCGATGTCGTCCTGCACGGCCTCCGAGACGGCCAGATAGTCGTCCACCACCTGGTCGGCGATGGCGTGCAGCACGGCCGAGGGCCCTTTGGCGAGCAGTTCGGGGTCGCCCTCAAGGCGGAGCCGCAGGGCGCGCAGCGAGCCGTGGCCGCCGTGCCGGACCGTGATGACGAAGTACTGGCCGGTGAAGACCATCACCTCGCCGCTCTCCACGACCTCGCTGGTGGCGGTGAGTTCGGCGTGCTCGACATAGCGGATGGTCTTGAAGACGGTGAACAGCGAGTTGTCGTAGCGCTCCAGCTTGGGCCGCTGGTGGGCGTGGACCGCGTCCTCCACGGCCAGCGGGTGCAGCCCGAACTCCTCGGCGATACCGGCGAACTCCTGCTGGGTCGGCTCGTGCAGCCCGATCCAGACGAAGCCGTTGCTGCCGTCGCACTGGTCGCCGGGCCGGCCGTCGCGCACGGCGTCGAGCGCGTCGCGCAGCCCGATGGCGTCGCTGCACCGCACCCCGTCGCGGTAGACGGCGCAGTCCACCACCGCGCTGGTGGCCGTGGGGTCCGGCGTACGCGTGGCCGGGCCGTAGTCGTAACCGGCTGCGGGCTTGCGCAGAGCGGGGCGAACGACTGCGCGCAGATCACGGATCATCGACATGGCAAGCTCCTTCACGGACTGGCCGACGGCACAAGGCGCCGCACTGAAATGCAGATCAGGGCTGGATGATCGAAAAGCAGTTCAGGGCGCTCTTCCGGCACGGGCAGAACCCACGGGAGGCCGGGCAATCACGCGTTTCACGGCCGAAAGGCCGGGTAAGGAACGCGGAGGCTCAGATCGCGGGACGGCACGTGGAAGAGCTGCCGGTACTGCACGGTCGACTAGGATCCATGTCAGTCCCACCTCCTCCGGCCGTTCCCCGCTGGGGGATGACGTACGCGAACGCTCCACCTTAGCAAGCCCGGATGACTTCGAGGTCACACCCGTCGGCTTCGAGCCCTCCGGGGGCGCTGCCGGGGCCGACCCGCGAGCCGGATTCGGACGGGCCCTATGCTCGGCGTATGGGCAAGGAAGCGGACGTCACAGCGTTGGTGGAGGCTCGGCTGCACTCCCGTTTCGGCCCGCCGGACGCGCGCGCGGCGGTCACTTTTCTCGGTACGGATCGCATCGAGGTGCTGCGTTTCTCCGACGACGGTCTGCTGCGCTACGTCACGCTCGGTATGTCCGCCCGGCCGATGAACGACCCGCTGGCCACCGTCGCCGATCCGGTACGCGGCCCGCGCGCCGAACTCGTGCTCTCGGTCCGGGCCGGCGTCGCCGACACCGACAAGGTGCTGCGCCCGCTGGCCGTCCTGGCGGCGTCGCCGCAGGTCGAGGGCGTGATCGTGGCGCCCGGCAACTCACTCGACGTGGGCGAACCGCTCTGGCCCGGCGCGCCCTTCTCCGCGGTGCTGGTCGCCGAGGGCGGCGGGCTCGTCGAGGATCTCGACCTCGACGAGCCCCTCGACCCGGTGCGTTTCTTCCCCCTGCTGCCGATGACGGCCAATGAGGCGGCCTGGAAGCGGGTCCACGGCGCCGCCGCCCTCCAGGAACGCTGGCTCGCGCGCGGCACCGACCTGCGCGACCCGCTGCGCGGCCCGGTCCCGCTGACCGACTGACCGGCTGGCCGGCTGACCGGCTGATCGGCGTACGGTCCCGGCGTCGGTCAGGCGGGCTGCGCCGCGGGCACCGGCCCGGCCTCGGCGATGACGTCCTCGCCGTGGACCACGGTCAGATGGCGGCGCCGTACCGCGATCACACCGGCGCCCGCGAGAGCGGCCAGCGCGGCGACCACGAACGGCATCCGGATGTCCGTCCACTCCTCGATCTTCGGCGCGAGATACGGGGCCGCGGCCGCCGCGAACCAGCGGACGAAGTTGTAGCCCGCGCTCGCCACCGGGCGCGGCGCGTCCGAGACGCCCAGCGCCAGTTCGGTGTAGACGGTGTTGTTCAGACCGATCAGCGCGCCCGACGCGATCGTGCAGGCGATCGCCGTGGTGTGGTCGCCGTACCCGAGGATCACCAGGTCGGCGGCGAGCAGCACCAGCGAGCCGCCGAGCACCCTCAGCGAGCCCAGCCGGGCCTGGAGCCGGGGCGCGACCAGCACGGAGAAGACCGCGAGCAGCAGACCCCAGGCGAAGAAGACCGCGCCCGAGCGGTACGGCGACATGTTCAGCACGAACGGTGTGAAGGCCAGCACCGTGAAGAACGCGTAGTTGTAGAAGAACGCCGAGGCCGCGACCGAGGCGAGACCGCCGTGGCCGAGCGCCTTGATCGGGTCGAGCAGCGAGGTGCGGCGGGCGGGCCTCGGCTGCTCCTTGAGGAAGAGCGAGATCGCCAGGAAGCCGATCGCCATCAGCACGGCCGTGCCGAAGAACGGGTAGCGCCACTTCATGTCGCCGAGCACCGCGCCCAGCAGCGGGCCGCAGGCCATGCCGAGGCCGAGCGCCGACTCGTAGAGCAGGATCGCGGACGCCGCGCCGCCGCTGGCCGCGCCGACGATGACGGCGAGCGAGGTGGAGACGAACAGCGCGTTGCCCAGGCCCCAGCCGGCCCGGAAGCCGACGAGCTGGGAGACGGAGTCCGAGGTGCCGGCCAGACCGGCGAAGACCACGACGAGCGCGAGGCCGGCCAGCAGCGTCTTGCGGCCGCCGATCCGGCTGGAGACGAAGCCGGTGACCAGCATCGCCACGGCGGTGATCAGGAAATAGCTGGTGAACAGCAGGGAGACCTGACTCGGAGTGGCGTCCAGGCCCTTGGCGATGGACGGCAGGATCGGGTCGACCAGTCCGATGCCCATGAAGGCGACGACGGCCGCGCCCGCCGTGGCCCAGACGGCGGTCGGCTGACGCAGGATGCCGGCCGGCTTCGCCCGGGTCCCGTGCGGCCCCGCCGTGGTTCCGTGCGGCTCGGCGGTCGTCCGTTGCGGCGTCGTGCCGGCCTCCTGAGGGGTGTGCATACCCACCGCTCCCTTCTAGTTGGTATATACACATATTAGGTTGGCTATAGCAACTAATGCAAGATGCACCTACATTCCGACGCGCTCCACCGGGCCCGGACGGGTGATCGTCCTTGACGCGGGCACAGGCCAGGAGGACCGTGGGACTTTATGAGGGGCGAACCCAGTTGCCCGAAGTGCGGTGGCAGGGTCAGAGCGCCCGGCCTCTTCGCCGACTCCTGGCAGTGCGATGTGCACGGGACCGTGTACCCACTGCAACCGGTCGTACCGCCCAGCGTCGAGGCGCTCGGCGTTGTCGTGCACCACGCCCATGTGCCGGTGTGGATGCCGTGGCCGCTGCCCGTGGGGTGGCTGTTCTCCGGGATCGCCGCCGCCGGTGACGACCGCAGCGGCGGCCGGGCCACCGCTGTGACCTGCTCCGGCCCCGGACCGCTCGGCGGCCCCGGCGAGCTGATGCTGATCGCCGAGGAGCTGGGGGTCGGCCTCGGCGCGCGTTACGCCGGTATCCCCGGCCCCGACCCCGGCCCCAACATGTGCGTCGACCGGCCCGCCCACGCCAAGGTGCTCGCCGCCGGGCGGCCCACCGCGCTGTGGCACGTCTCGGGTGCGCCCGAGGACCGCGTCGTCTTCGCGGGCGAGGCCCTCGGGCTGTGGCTGTGGGCCATCGTCTGGCCCGAGGAGACCGGGCTGCTGATGTACGACGAGCTCGTCCTGACCGACCTGCGCGACGCGGGCGCCGAGGTCGACCTCCTCCCCTGCGGCGCCCTCTCCCCCCGCCTCCTCTCCTGAGCAATTCCAGCCCGCCCGGCGTTTGAGCGCAGGCAGCCCGCCCGGACGTTACGATTCCAAGCCCGCCGGGACGCTACGTCCAACCAAGCCCGCGCGGCGTTTGAGCGCAGAGAGCCCGCCCGGCGTTTGAGGGCAGCGGCGTGACGTGGGCGAGAAGGTCGACCAAATCAAGCCCGTGCGGACGCACGTTATGCTGAGTGGGCGCAAGGCCAAAGCCTCGCGCCCACCCCGTCCCTACGTCCCCGCGGAGCGCGTCGTGCGAATCGACCTGCACACCCACTCCGCCGCCTCCGACGGTACGGACACCCCCGCCGACCTCATACGCAACGCCGCCGCCTCCGGGCTCGACGTCGTCGCCCTCACCGACCACGACACCGTCAGCGGCCACGCCGAGGCCGGCGCCGCACTGCGCGCGCTCGACACCCCGCTGACCCTCGTGCCCGGCGCCGAGCTGTCCTGCCGGGTCGACGGCATCAGCATGCACATGCTGGCGTACCTCTTCGACCCCGACGAGCCCGAGCTGTACCGCGAGCGCGAACTCGTACGCGACGACCGCGTGCCCAGGGCCCGCGGCATGGTCGCCAAGCTCCAGGAGCTCGGCGTGCCCGTGACCTGGGAGCAGGTCGCGCGGATCGCCGGCGTCGCGGAGGACACGCCCGGTCCGCCCGGGGGAGTCTCCGTCGGGCGGCCGCATGTCGCCGCCGCGATGGTGGAGCTGGGGGTCGTGGACAGCGTCTCCGACGCGTTCACCGACCAGTGGCTCGCCGACGGCGGCCGCGCCTACGTGGCCAAGCACGAACTCGACCCCTTCGACGCCGTACGGCTGGTCAAGGCGGCCGGCGGTGTCACGGTCTTCGCGCACCCCGGCGCGCACAAGCGCGGCCGGACCGTGCCCGACGGCGTGATCGCCCGGCTCGCCGCCGCCGGACTCGACGGCATCGAGGTCGACCACATGGACCACGACGTCCCGACCCGGGCCAGGCTGCGCACCTTCGCCGCCGAACACGGGCTGCTCGCCACCGGATCGAGCGACTACCACGGCAGCCGCAAGACCTGTGTCCTGGGCGAGTACACCACCGACCCCGAGGTCTACCGGGAGATCGCCCGCAGGGCGACGGGCGCGGTGCCGATCAGCGCCGTCTAGCAAGGCCGCCGCACCTCCGCCCCGACCGGGGCCACTCCGCAACCCCCCAACCTGCCCCCGTACTCCGGGCGGGCCCGTGTTCTGTCCCGGGCCGCCCCCACGCACACCAGCCGAAAGCTCCGCCATGTTCGACGTCACCCTGTTCGGGTCGGTCTTTGTCACGCTCTTCGTGATCATGGACCCGCCCGGAATCACCCCGATCTTCCTCGCCCTGACCTCCGGCCGCGCCGGCAAGGTGCAGCGCAGAATGGCCTGGCAGGCCACCTCCGTCGCACTCGGCGTCATCACCGTCTTCGGTATCTGCGGGCAGCAGATCCTCGACTATCTGCATGTCTCGGTGCCCGCGCTGCGGGTGGCCGGCGGACTGCTGCTCCTGCTCATCGCGCTCGACCTGCTCACCGGCAAGGCCGACGAGCCGACGCAGACCAAGGACGTCAATGTCGCCCTCGTACCGCTGGGCATGCCGCTGCTCGCCGGGCCCGGAGCGATCGTCACGGTGATCCTCGCCGTGCAGCACGCGGACGGCTTCGGCGCTCAGGCGTCGGTGTGGCTGGCCATCGTGGCGATGCACGTCGTGCTGTGGCTGACCATGCGCTACTCGCTCGCGATCATCCGGCTGATCAAGGAGGGCGGGGTCGTGCTGGTGACCCGGCTGTCCGGAATGCTGCTGTCGGCGATCGCCGTGCAGTCGGTGGCGAACGGCATCTTCGGCTTCATCCACGGCGAGGGCTGAGCGCCGTACGCGGCCGGGCCGGGCGAGTGTGCCCGGAGATGCCAAAGCGCCCCGTACATGTGTACGGGGCGCTGTTGCGGTGGGCCTGCGATCAGTCCGCGGGGCGGATGTAGATGCGTTGCCCGAGAGCAGCAGCCTGCTGCACGATCTTGTCGACGCTGTCGGCGTCCACGACGGTGCTGTCCACGGCGTCGCCGTTACTGTCGTCGAGTCGCATGATCTCAAAGCGCATGGGGCTTCTCCCTTCGTCGCGCGTTACATGTGTGGTCAACGAACACCCCCTTCGAAACATTCCTCAGGCTAATGAAAAACTTTCCGGACCGAACTACTCGCCGGTGAGGGAGTTCACGTCGCTTCCCTGTCCGGCCCTGCCGCCGTGCCGATTGCCGTCGTGCCCACTGCCGGCGTCGCCCGTGCCGACGCCGATGCCGGTCGCGTCGTCGGCCGCGCCGGTCGTCCAGAATCCGATGAGCGCCGCCGCCGTCTCGGCCGGCCGCTCCGCGTTGGGGGAGTGCTCGGCGCCCTTGATCACCACACGCCTGGCGTCCAGCCGTACGGCCATCGCGTCCAGCCACGGCACCGGCCAGGCGTAGTCCACCTCGCCGGACAGGACGAGCTTGGGCAACCGTACGGCGGCCAGTTCGTCCACGCGATCGGTTTCGCTCATCAACTGACGTGCTGTGGCGATGAGTTGGCCGGGGACGGTGGTCACCCAGCGTCGGTGCAGAAACTCGTCGAGCCAGGCCGGGGTGTCCGCCCGCACGCTGTTCTCCGCGTCCGTCGCGCGCATCGCCTGCCAGGCCGTCTCCATGTCGGTGGTCGGCAGGAAGTCGATCAGCAGCTGCGTACGGGGCCGCAGTTCATCGCTGATCGCCGCCGGGCCCGAACTCATCAGCGTCAGCGACGCCCAGGGTCCGGCGCCGGTGGCCAGCACCGCGGCCCGTACGACATGGCCGCCCATCGAGTGTCCCAGCACATGCACCCGTTCGGCCCCGTACGCCGCCGCGAGCGCGTCGCGCTGCGCGATCACGTCGGCCGCCAACTCGCGCTGGGCGTACGCCTCCTCGCCGCTCGGACCACCGGACTCGTACTGCCCGCGGCCGTCCACGCAGACCGCGCGGAAACCGGCGGCCGTCAGCGGGACCAGCAGATTGAGGAAGTCCTCCTTGCTGCCGGTGAACCCGGGTACCAGCAGCGCGGTGCCCCGCGCGGGAGCGTCACGGTCGGGGGCGGCGTCCAGCACCGCGAACGACCCGCGGTCCGTCTCCAGCCGACGGGCGGACACGTTCTCCGGCAGGTCAAGGGTGGTCGGTCGGCTCATGAACCGAGATTACGCGTCGCGTATGTCGTTGACGTTGCACACCGCTGTTCCGGCCGCCCGGCGTTCCCCGCGACCGAAAGAACGCCCCCGGCTGCGGGGCCGGGGGCGTTCATCGGTACGAATCCGGTAGGCGCGGGGCTCAGCCCGCGTCCACGGTCTCCGCCGGAGCGGCGACCTTGCGGGTGCGGCGGCGAGGCGTCTTGGGAGCGGCCTCGGCGGCCGCTTCGGCGACGGGCTCGGCGGCCGGGGCGGGCACCTCGGCGGCGGCCTTGCGGGTCCTGCGCCGGGGAGCCTTGGGGGCCTCCTCGGTGTCCGCGGGGACGGCCGGGGCCGGGACAGCCGCCTCGACGGTCTCCACCGGGGCCGCGGCCTTGCGGGTACGGCGGCGCTTGGGCGACTCCTCCACGGCCGGGGCCTCGTCGGCGACCGGCTTCACGTCCGCGACCGGCGTCACAGGCGCGTCGGCCGGTGCGGCCGCCGCGCTCTTGCGGGTCCTGCGGCGGGGCGCCTTCGGTGCCTCGTCCACGGGCGCGACCGGAGCCGGGGCCGCCGCTTCCACGACGGCTTCGGTCACGGCTTCCGGCGTGACCGTCTCCGGCGTGACCGCCGCCGACGTGCGGGTACGGCGACGGCGGCGCGGGGTGCGTACACCCTGCTCGCCCTCGGCCGCCTCGGCGGGGGCCGAGACCGCGACCGCAGACTCGGCCGCGGCGCTCTGCTCGGCGGTCAGTGTCTCCCCGCCACGGGTGCGCCGCCGCTGACGCGGGGTGCGGGTGCGGGCGGGACGCTCCTCGACGGGAGCGGCGGCCTGACGGCCGGAGCCCGAACCGCCGGCGGGACGCCGGCCGCGCGCTCCGCGGCCGCCCGTCTCGCCCAGGTCCTCGACCTCTTCCGCGTCCAGACCCGCGCGGGTGCGCTCGGCCCGGGGCAGTATTCCCTTGGTGCCCTCGGGAATCCCCAGCAGCTCGTAGAGGTGCGCGGAGGTGGAGTAGGTCTCCTCCGGGTCGTTGAAGGACAGGTCGAGCGCCTTGTTGATCAGCTGCCAGCGCGGGATGTCGTCCCAGTCGACCAGCGTGATCGCCGTACCCGAGGCGCCCGCGCGGCCGGTGCGGCCGATGCGGTGCAGATACGTCTTCTCGTCCTCGGGCGTCTGGTAGTTGACGACGTGCGTGACGCCCTCGACGTCGATACCGCGGGCGGCCACGTCGGTGCAGACCAGGACGTCGACCTTGCCGTTGCGGAACGCGCGCAGCGCCTGCTCGCGGGCGCCCTGGCCGAGGTCGCCGTGGACCGCGCCGGAGGCGAAGCCGCGCTTCTCCAACTGCTCGGCGACATCGGCCGCCGTCCGCTTGGTCCGGCAGAAGATCATCGCGAGACCCCGGCCGTCGGCCTGGAGGATGCGCGAGACCAGCTCGACCTTGTCCAGCGAGTGGGCCCGGAAGACGTGCTGGGTGGTGTTGGCCACCGTCGCGTTCTCGTCGTCGGGCGAGGTGGCGCTGATGTGCGTGGGCTGCGACATGTAGCGGCGGGCCAGATTGATGACCGCGCCCGGCATGGTGGCCGAGAACAGCATGGTCTGGCGCTTGGCCGGCAGCATGCCCATGATCTTCTCGACGTCGGGCAGGAAGCCCAGGTCGAGCATCTCGTCGGCCTCGTCGAGCACAAGCGCCCGGACGTGCTTGAGGTCGAGCTTCTTCTGTCCCGCCAGGTCCAGCAGACGGCCCGGGGTACCGACGATCACGTCGACGCCCTTCTTGAGGGCCTCGACCTGCGGCTCGTAGGCACGGCCGCCGTAGATCGCCAGGACCCGGACGGCACGGACCTTGCCGGCGGTCAGCAGATCGTTGGTGACCTGCTGGCACAGCTCACGGGTCGGTACGACGACGAGCGCCTGCGGCGCGTCGGTGAGCTGCTCGGGGGTCGCGCGGCCCGCCTCGACATCGGCGGGGACGGTGACGCGCTCCAGCAGCGGCAGTCCGAAACCGAGGGTCTTGCCCGTACCGGTCTTCGCCTGGCCGATGACGTCGTTGCCCGCGAGGGCGACCGGGAGCGTCATCTCCTGGATGGGGAAGGGAGTCATGATGCCGACGGCCTCAAGGGCCTCGGCGGTCTCGGCGAGAATGCCGAGGCTGCGGAAAGTGGTGGTGGTCAGGATGTTGCCTCTTCTGTGAGACGCGGCACTGTGCGGCAAGGGGGGTCGAGCAGCCGGCACACGGAATCGCACAGTGCCGGTCACTGACCGCGCAGAGGTGTCATACGGCCACAGGCGGCCGTGAAGCGCGGGACCGCTGCCCTCGCTCAAGCCGCGAGTGGGCCCCTCCCGATGTCGGGAAGGCGGTCGGTTCGGAGCCGATCGGGCCACCGACCGGGCATCCTGGTGTTGCGTACGTCGCCCGCCGGACGTCGGGAAAGTGAGCCGACTGCCGACGGGTGCAATACCACTCTACCCCGGAAACACGTAGCTGCACCCGATCAAATGTTTCGTTCGGGACCGCACGGGTGCGCGGGCGGGTGGTCACGCGTCCTACGGGAGGTCCCGACTTGGCTATTGTGCGCAGCATGGAGACGCCTGACGAGACCATCCCGCCCGCCACCGGAATCGCCGCCCAGGACTGGGCCGCCGCGTCGGCCGCCCCGCAGTACCGGGCCGCCGTCGTCGACCTGCTCGGCGCGCTGGCCTACGGCGAGCTGGCCGCCTTCGAGCGGCTCGCGGACGACGCGAAGCTCGCGCCGACGCTGGAGGACAAGGCGGAGCTGGCGGCGATGGCGGCAGCCGAGTTCCATCACTTCGAGCGGCTGCGGGACCGGCTCTCCGAGATCGGCGAGGCGCCGAACGGGGCGATGGCGCCCTTCGGCGCGGCGCTGGACGAGTTCCACCGGCTGACCGCTCCCTCGGACTGGCTGGAGGGCCTGGTCAAGGCGTACGTCGGCGACTCGATCGCGTCCGACTTCTACCGCGAGGTCGCGGTACGGCTCGACTCCGACACGCGGACGCTGGTGCTGGCCGTGCTGGACGACACCGGGCACGCGAGCTTCGCGGTGGAGAAGGTACGGGCCGCGATCGCGGCGGAGCCGCGGGTCGGGGGGCGGCTGGCGCTGTGGGCGCGGCGGCTGATGGGGGAGGCGCTGTCGCAGGCGCAGCGGGTGGTGGCCGATCGGGACGCGCTGTCCACGATGCTGGTGGGGGGTGTGGCGGACGGGTTCGACCTCGCGGAGGTCGGGCGGATGTTCTCGCGGATCACGGAGGCGCATACGAAGCGGATGGCTGCGCTGGGGTTGGCCGCGTAGCGCTCGTGCCGCGCGGGCTTTGGCGCGGTGGGCTCGCCCCGGGCTGACTTGCCCTCCGCGCCGGGCCGGCTCTGGCCTCAAGCGCCGGCCGGGCTTCCCTTTGCCCTCAAACGCCGGGCGGGCTGGGTTTGGCCGACCTTCTCGCCCTCGTCACGCCTCTGCCCTCAAACGCCGGGCGGGCTTCGCTGCCCTCAAGCGCCGGGCGGGCTTGGGTGTGGCTGGGCGGGCTTCGCCGCCCTCAGACGCCCCGGCTGGCGCAGCCCTCAGGCGTCGGGGGCGGGGGTTTTGGCGTGGCGGGGTGGGCGTGCGGGGCGGGCGAGGAGGCTGAGGAGGGCGGCCGAGGTGAGGAGCGCGGCCGGGAAGGTCGCTTCGAGGTGGCCGCCGCCGAAGACCGTGTACGTGACGAGGCCGCCGGTGAGCGAGGCGACCGGACCCGTGGCCAGCAGCAGCGGGCCGGGCGGGAAGCGCTGCGGGAGCAGCCGGCTCACCGAGACGGCGGCGAGCAGCCCGAGCAGGGCGTAGGCGACGGCTTCCCACAGCATCGTGAGTCCTCCCGTGGACAGGCGGTACGGGCGTACGGACCGGTCAGTACGGGGGTCCTACCCCAGGAGGCAGCCGGACAAAACGGCGTCGGCCAAAACAGAGGGGTGGCAACCGGTCACGACCGGTTGCCACCCCTTGGTGCTCTCAGAGCGCGGCGCCGAACCCGACCCGGCGGGCGGCCGGCTCACCGATCTCGACGTAGGCGAGACGGTCGGCGGGGATCAGGACCTTGCGGCCGTGCTCGTCCACCAGGCTCAGCAGCTTCGCCTCACCGGAAAGAGCCTCGGCCACGGCCTTCTCCACCTCGGCCGCCGACTGCGCGCTCTCGATGTTGATCTCGCGCGGCGCGTGCTGCACGCCGATCTTGACCTCCACGGCTTGGATACCTCCGATGGTCCACGGGGTGCGCGGTCGATTCGCGCCGTACGCAGCAAAGACTAGCCCGGCACGACCGGCGGCAATCCGTAGTCGGGGAACGCCGTGAGCGAACAGCGCGGGCGGCGTGCCGTCAGTGGTGGCCCTCGGCGCCGTGCAGCGGGAAGCCCGCGATGCCGCGCCAGGCCAGGGAGGTGAGCAACTGCACCGCCGTGTCCCTCGGCACCTCGCTGCGGCTGGCCAGCCAGTAGCGGGCCACCACCTGGGAGACGCCGCCGAGGCCGACGGCCAGCAGCATCGACTGCTCGCGGGCCAGGCCGGTGTCCTCGGCGATGACCTCGCTGATCGCCTCGGCGCACTGGAGGGAGACCTTGTCGACCCGCTCGCGGACGGCGGGCTCGTTCGTCAGGTCGGACTCGAAGACCAGCCGGAAGGCGCCGCCCTCGTCCTCGACGTAGGCGAAGTACGCGTCCATCGTGGCCTCGACGCGCAGCTTGTTGTCCGTGGTGGACGCCAGCGCGGTGCGCACCGAATGCAGCAGTGACTCGCAGTGCTGGTCGAGCAGCGCCAGATAGAGCTCCAGCTTGCCGGGAAAGTGCTGGTAGAGCACGGGCTTGCTGACCCCGGCGCGCTCGGCGATGTCGTCCATCGCCGCCGAGTGGTAGCCCTGGGCGACGAACACCTCCTGGGCCGCCCCCAGCAGTTGTTCACGTCGGGCCCTGCGGGGCAGGCGGGTGCCGCGCGGCCGGGCCTGAGTCTGCTCGATGGCTGTCACGCCGCCTCCCAGTTCTGGTGAAGGAACGAACGAACACTGCGATGCCCATCGTACTTTTCAGTAACGACACTGTGCGCTGTGCGGACGGACATTCTCACGTGGTAAGACCCGCCGGCGACAGTCGGACGACGGTTCAGCGGTAGTCGTCCTCGTCCAGATCGACCACCCGCCGCTGCTCGGCGGCGTCGGCGGGGTCGGCCTCGCTGTCCTCGGCCGGGCGCCCGGTGACCGGTTCGTCGTCGTGCTGGAGCAGTTCGACGTGCTGCTCGGCGGCGTCGGCCTCGGGGGTCTCCAGATCCAGATCCGCGTCCGGCTCGGTCCCGGCCTCGTCGTCGGACCGGTCGGCTTCCCGCTCGAAGCGGTCGATGTCGTCGATCTCCTGGGACATGACGCCTTCTTTCCTCGCGCCCCCACGCCCCCGCTCCTGTCCGAGCGTAGGCCCAGGCGATCGGCGGCGCGGCGCGGGTGGCGGCTTCCGGACCCTTCACCGACTCTTCTGACCGTTTGTGGCGCCGAACACACCAGGGCGGACGTGATCCTCTCGTAACATCAACCCATGCCCTCGACCGACTCTCCTCACGCGGCCGTCGCACCGGCGTCCGTGCCCCCGGCGGGACCGGTGCCCGCGGACGGGGAATCGGTGCGTACGGTCGAGCTTTCGGGGCTCACTCTGGTGGTGCGGGCGCACGACGGGGGCGCGGAGCGGGCGGAAGGCGAGCCCGCGCTGTTCGTGCACGGCCTCGGCGGCTCCTCGCAGAACTGGACCGCGCTGATGGACCGGCTCGCCGACCGGGTGGCGGGGGAGGCCCTGGACCTGCCGGGTTTCGGCCATTCACCGCCGCCGGACGACGGCGACTACTCGATCGCCGGGCACGCCAGGGCGGTGATCCGGCTGCTGGACGCGCGGCCCCGGGGGCCCGTCCACCTCTTCGGCAATTCCATGGGCGGCGCGGTCACCGTGAAGGTCGCGGCGGCCCGGCCCGACCTGGTCCGTACCCTCACCCTGGTCTCGCCGGCGCTGCCCGAGGTGCCGCCCCAGCGCACCGCCCTGCCCACGGCGCTCGCCTCCGTCCCGGGTCTGCCCCGGCTCTATCTGCGCGCCACCCGGGACTGGCCGGTCGAGCGCCGCGCCCAGGAGCTGTTCACGCTCTGCTACGGCGACCCGTCGGTCATCGGCGCGCCGGCGCGCGCCGAGGCGGTGGCCGAGTACCGGCGCCGGATGGAGCTGCCGTACTTCTGGGATGCGATGATCCGTTCCACCCGCGGCATCGTGAACGCGTACACCCTCGGCGGGCAGCACGCGCTGTGGCGGCAGGCCGAGCGGGTGCTGGCGCCGACGCTGCTGGTGTACGGAGGGCGGGACAAGCTGGTGTCGGTGAAGAGGGCCCGCCGGGCGGCCCGGGCATTCCGGGACAACCGGCTGCTGATCGTCCCCGACAGCGGCCATGTGGCGATGATGGAACACCCGGAGCTGGTGAACCGGGCCTTCCGCGACCTGCTGTACGAGGTCGAGGGCCGTACGGGCGCCGACACGGGCCAGGACACAGGTACGGGGACGGATACGAGTCCGACGAGCGCTGCGGCGAGCGGGAGCTGATCGAGGGCGTGGGCAGACACAGCGCGACGGACGGCCAGGACGGCCGCGAGAACCGGATACACGGCGGCACCGAAGGGGTCTTCGCCGGCCGGCCGGTGCCCCCTGCCGCGCCCGGCACCGGCCGGCGGCGGCGCGGCCCGGCCGAGGAGAGCGGCTACTTCACGGCGATCCGCCCGCAGGACCTGGACGGCCCGCCGCCGACCCACCCCGAGCACCGCGAGCACGCGGCCTGGGGCGCGGGCGGCTGGCCCGCGCCGCCCGGGCGGTCCCGGGACCTGCCGATGGACCCGGTGGAGGAGTGGGCCGCGGACTGGGCGCCGTACGACACGGCCTCCGCGCTCAGCTCGCCGGTCTCCGGGGCCGCGCTGCCGCGGCACACACAGACCCAGGAGCGGCTGATCCCGCATCCGCGGCAGGATTTCGTCGACGCCTTCGACGCGCCTCCCGCGCCGCCGCAGCCGGTGGCGCCCGAGACCCCCGAGGAGCCCGCGCCCGAGGCGGAGAAGCGGAGCGGCGGCAAGGGCCGCACGCTCAGCGGCGTCGCGGCGGCGGCCGTGGTCGCCGTGCTCGCCGTGGTGGTGAGCGGGCAGGTCGCGCACGACAAGAAGCTCGACGAGGAGCGTGCCACGGACACCGGCAAGCGGTCCGCCGCCGACGAGGCGTCGCGCTCGCAGCCCCGTCCGTCCGCGGCTCCGGCGGCTGTGGCGAACACCCCCGCGGTCCCCACGTACGACGAGCTGATGGCGAAGCAGTATCCGCTCGCGGCGAAGCTGAGCCTGTCCGGCGCCTTCGAGACGGTGCCCGGGCACCAGGCGGCGCCCGGCAAGGGCAAGGTCATGAAGTACCGGATCGACGTGGAGAAGGGTCTGCCGCTGGACGCGGACCTCTTCACCGAGACGGTGTTCCGGACCCTCAACGACCCCCGCAGTTGGGGCCACGGCGGCACGATGACCTTCGAGCGGGTCTCCAGCGGCCCCGCCGACATCGTCATCACGCTCGCCAGCCCCGGGACCACCGACAAGTGGTGCGCGAAGTCCGGTCTCGACACCTCGATCGAGAATGTCTCCTGCGACTCGGCGTCCACCCCTCGTACGATGATCAACGCCTACCGGTGGGCACAGGGGGCCGTGACCTACGGCCCGACGCGGATGCACGAGTACCGGCAGATGCTGATCAACCACGAGGTCGGGCACCGGCTCGGGCACAACCATGTGGGCTGTCCCAAGGAGGGGATGCCCGCTCCGGTGATGATGCAGCAGACCAAGTTCCTGTCCCTGGACGGCGGTCCGACCTGCAAGCCCAACGCCTGGCCGTTCCCGTAGCGCCAGGCCGCGCGGACCCTCCGGCGGGCGTCCTCCGGACCTTCCGCCGGCCGTCACAACGGCACTTCAGGTCCCTTCAACGCGCGGCGGCGGGATAAGTTACGCCGCTTCACCCCTTTTGGTGGCGCGACGGACAACCGTCCGTCGCGCCACCGGTATACCGGCATACCGTCTTCGCGCCGGGCGGACGCAGCGGCGTCGCACCACCGCGACACCCACCCCGTCCCGGCACTGACCGAAAGCCCGGCATGCCGAGAGGGGGCGCACCCGTGCGCATCGCACTACTCACCGAGGGTGGCTATCCGTACGCGCGAGGTGAGGGGGGCGCGTGGACCGACCGGCTTGTGCGCGGGCTCACTCAGCACGAGTTCGAGGTGTACGCGCTGAGCCGTTCGCCCCGCACGGACGCCGGGGGGAGGGTTCCTCCGCCGGCGCATGTGCGCCGGGTGCTGACCGCGCGTCTGTACGGCGAGCCGCCGGACCGGGCCGCTCGGCAGATCGGGCGGTTCGGTCCGGGCCGGGCGGCCGCCCGGCGGGCCGGCGGGGGGCGGGCCGGACGCGTCGCCTTCCGCGGTCACTTCGCGGATTTGGCCGCCGCGCTGGCCGGCGGGAGCACGCTGGAACCCCATGAGCGGGCGGATCGTTTCGCCGCCGGGCTCTACGGTCTCGCCGAGGTCGCCGTCGACCACGGGGGCCTGCCGGAGCTGTTACGCGGCGAGGATGCGCTCGGCGCACTGGAGGCGGCCTGTCACGCGCCCGGCGTACGCCCCCTGCTCAAGGACATCGTCGTCACCGAACTCCTCGCCGTGGTCGCGCTGCTCGAACACCAGCTGCGGCCGCTGTCGCTGCCCTGGTACGGGCCCGGGGAGCTGGGCGCCGCCGATCTGTGCCACGCGGTCTCCGGGGGTCCGGCCGCGCTTCCGGGGCTGCTGGCCAAACGGTTCTGCGGGACACCGCTCATCGTCACCGAGTACACGGTCCGGGCGCGGGAGGCGCTGCTCGTGCACCGGGCGGCCGGGCTGCCCCCGGCCGTACGGGCGCTGCTCGGCGACTACCACCGGCTGCTCGCCGGGGAGAGCTACCGCCGGGCCGCGCTGATCACACCCGGTTCCGCGCATGTGCGGCGCTGGCAGGAGCGGTGCGGGGCCCGGCCGGAGCGGATGCGGACGGTGTACCCGGGGATCGACGCGGCGCGGTTCGCCCGCGCGGCGTCGGAGGCGGCGGGGGCTTCCGTGCTCGCGCTGCCCGTCGCACGCGTCGACCCGACGGTCGTGTGGGTCGGCCGGGTCGACCCCGCGAAGGATCTCGTCGCGCTGCTGCACGCCTTCCGCGCGATACGCGCGGGTGAGCCGCGGGCGCGGCTGCGGATCTTCCACCCGCCGGCCACGGGGGAGCGGGCGGCGGCCTATCTCGGCCACTGCCGGGCGCTCGCCGCTCGGCTCTTCCCGGGGGACGACGCGCCCGTCGGCGGGGTCACCTTCGAGGAGATCGGCGCTCCGGGCGTCCCTGAGCTGGCGGACGCGTACGCCGCCGGGGACGTCGTCCTGCTCAGCAGCGGTGCGGAGGGCTTTCCGCTGAGCCTGGTCGAGGCGATGCTCTGCGGGCGGCCCACGGTGTCCACGGACGTGGGGGCGGTGCGGGAGGTCGTCGGCGGTACGGGCCTTGTCGTGCCGCCGCGCAATCCGCGCGCGCTGGCCGAAGCGGCGCTCGTCCTGCTGCGCGGGCCGGAACGGGCCGCGCGGCTCGGGGCCGCCGCGCGGGAACGGGCGCTGGGGCGGTTCACGGTCGAGACGTGTGTGGGGGCCTTCCGCGAGAGCTATCTCGACGTGGTCGCGCGGTATCCCGCGCGGCGCGAGCCGCTGCGGGACGCGGCGGGGCGGCCGCGGCCGTTCACCACGCCCGCGGAGTCGCTCGCGCCCGCGCGGCTGTCCCCGACGCCCGCGGTGCCGGGAGGTCCGCGCCGATGAATTCCGTCCCGCCCGGCAGCGATTCCCCGGCGCCGCGACCGCCTCTGCCTGCGGAATCGATTTGCCACGGGCATATGGCCCCCCCGTCGCCCGACCCCGACGCGGCCGCCCCTGCCGACGGCGCCGACCCGTCCGCCGGCCCGGCCCCCGTCGCGGGTGAGGTGTCCTCGGCCGGTACCGGCTCCGTCCCTGGCGCGGCCGCCCCCGACACCGCTGCCGACCCGTCCGCCGGCCCGGCCCTCGTCGTGGGCGAGATGCCCTCGGCCGGTACCGGTGGTCCCGGGGACAACCCCGGCCTGCCCGGAGGCCCGGCCACACGTGTGACCAGCTACGAGCCTGCCGCCGCTGCGAGCGCCTCGCCGCCGGCCGCCGATGCGCTCGGCGAGTTCGGGGACGGCGCTTGGTCCACCGGCCGGGGCACCCGCTCGGCCGTCCCTGGAGGGCCGTCCGAGGACGAGGCCAACTCCGCCGCCGGTGGGGAGCCCTCGGAGCGTTGGGGTGATGGCTTCGACGTGTTGTCAGGAACGGGCGCGCCTGTTGTCCCAGCGGACGGGCTTGGGGTCGGGGGGCGGGGGAGCGGCCCCTCCGTGCTCGGCGGGGTCGGCGTGGTGTCGGGCGCTGACTCGGGCGGAGGGGCGGGCGGTGGGCCTGGCCGCAGAGGGGTCGACCCGGCCGCTGTCGGTGTGGTGGCGAGGCGTGATCAGCCCGGCGTTGTGGGGCTCGGGGGGCCGTCCGTCGGCGGGGTTGGGGCGGTGGCCGCAGGGCGGGGGGTGGGAGATCCGTTGCGGGGGGTTGCGCAGCGGCATCAGGCGATGATCGCCGGGTCCGTCGACGTGTGGGAGATCGCCGCCGGCCTGGAGGCACGCGGCGTCACCGACGCCGACGCCCGCAGGCTGCGGCACCGTGACGTCTTCGGCCTCGCCGAGGAGCTGCGCGCGAGGGTGCCGAGGTCCATCCCCCGCCACGCCCCGGCCGTCCCCACCGCGGGACGCGAACCCGTACGGCTCCCCGCGCGGAGCGCGGCCCTGCACCTGCTCCCCGGCGCGGGCTGCGCCCTCGCCGTCGCCACGGCCAGGCCCGTCCACCTGCCCCTGCTCGGCGCGCTGCTCGCCGTACTCGCCGCCGCCGCGACCTGGGCCGCGCTGCGCCAGGGCCCACTGCGGGCGGCAGGCCACGAAACCGGCGCCACCTGGTCGTACGGACTGCTCGGCTTCGCGCTCTACGGCCCCCAGGCCGGCGCCGCCCTGGCCGGGGACGGCCCCTTCGACCCGGTCGCGAGCACCGGCGCCTTCACCGCGCTCGCGCTGAGCCTGCTGCCCGCCGCGTACTGCGCCCGCTGGTTCGCGGTCGGCGCCCGCGCCCAACTCGCGCCGAGCCACGGCCTGTCCGACTTCGCCGACGCCGTACGCCCCCGGCTGGCCGCCGCCCTCGCCGGTTACGCCGCCGCGCTGCTCGCCCTGCTGGCCGCGACCGGCGCGGTCGTCGGCGACGAGCCCGTCGCGGGCCCGGCCGCGCTCGGCCTGCTGCTGTTCACCGCGCGGCTGCTGGCCGTGCACGGCCGGGGACGTACCGCCGCCGGCGGCCTCGCCGCGGCCTGCGCCGCCGAGGCGCTGTACCTCGCAGCGGCCCTCGCGGGCCTCGCCCTCGACGGCGCCACCGCCGAAGCGGCGATCTGCGGCTGCGCCGCCCTCGTCCTCACCACGCGGGCCTTCCGCGTCCTGCCCCGCGCCTCGGCGCACCGCCGTACCTGACGACCGACCTTCCGCACGCGACAACCCAGGAGAAAGACCCATGAACACGCACCGCACGTCACCCACCGCCCGCCTCGCGCGAGGAGGCTCCCGATGAGAGTCCTGCTGCTCGGAGCCGACGGATTCATCGGACGGCACGTCGCGGAACGGCTCCTCGCCGACCCCGCCGTCCAGCTCACCGCGCTGGGGAGGAACGACGACGCGGACGTCCGGTTCGACCTCGCGACCGGCGCGCCGGGCGTGCTGGCCCGGTTCGTGAACGCCGTGCACCCCGGCGTCGTCGTCAACTGCGCGGGCGCCACCCGAGGCAACGCCCGCGATCTGACCCGGCAGAACACCGTCGCCGTCGCCACCGTCTGCGAGGCGATGCGCCGCAGCGCGGTCGGCGCGCGCCTGGTCCAGGTGGGCTGCGGCGCGGAGTACGGCCCCTCCCCGGCGGGCGCCTCCACCGGCGAGGACGCGCCCCCGCGCCCGGGCAACCCGTACGGCGTCAGCAAGCTCGCCGCCAGCGAACTCGTACTGGGCTCGGGCCTGGACGCCGTCGTGCTGCGGGTGTTCAGCCCGGTCGGGCCCGGCACACCCACCGGAGCGCCGCTCGGCAGGATCGCCGAGACGCTGCGCCGCGCGATGCAGCACGGCGACGGCGAGCTGAAACTCGGCGGCCTGGGTGTGCACCGCGACTTCATCGACGTGCGGGACGTGGCCAGGGCCGTGCACGCCGCGTCGCTGTCGGCCGCGCAGGGCGTGGTGAACATCGGCAGCGGCCGGGCGGTACGCATGCGGGACATGGCCGCCGCCCTTGCACACGTCGCCGGCTTCGACGGTGTGCTGCGCGAGGTCGACGAACAGGTGACGGGCGCCGCCCAGCCGCCGTACCCCGACGGCTGCGGGCAGTGGCAGCAGGCGGACGTCCGTACCGCGAGGGACCGGCTCGGCTGGCGGCCGCGGATCGGCCTTGAGGAGTCGCTGGCCGACGTGTGGATGGAGGCGGCATGCCGCGTCTGATTCCGTTGCGCATCCGCTCGCGCGCCCGCCGGGCCGACGCCGCCCGCGAGGGCTCGTCCGAGGAGTCCTGTACGGGCTCGCGCGACACCGCCCGTGAGGGGTCGCGCGAGCCCACCGCCACCTCGTCCCGTACCCCGTCCCGGACCTCGGCCCGTACGTCCTCCGGTACGCCGCCGTCCGCGCGCGGGGGCGCGGACGGGGCCGCCCGTACCGGCTTCGGCGTGCCGGCCTTCGCGCACCCGCTGGTCGCGCCCGCCGAGTGGGCCGAACTGGCCCGGCCGGGGGCGCCGCTGGACTGGGTGGCCTTCGATGTCGCCCGTGGTCCCGGCGCGCGGCCCGATCCGCTCTACGGTGAGGCCGTCGCCCGGGTGCGTGAGAACGGCGTCCCGCTGCTCGGACGGCTGGACGCCGTCCACGGCACCCGGCCGCGCGGCGAACTGCTCGCCGAGGCGGCCCGCTACCGCGACTGGTACCGGGTCGACGGCTTCTACCTGGACCGGCCGCCGACCCTGGGGGCCGAGACCGCCGAGTGCCGCCGTACGGTCGCCGCGCTGCGGGCGCAGCTGGACGGTGCCGGGACGGTCGTCCTGGCGCCCGGCGCGCACCCGCACCCCGGCTACGCCGAGTTCGCCGACCAGCTCGTCGTCTTCCACGGCCCGTGGACCCGTTACCGCTGGTCGGAGGCGCCGCAGTGGACGGCCGGTTATCCGCCCACCCGCTTCGCGCACCTGGTGCACGGACTGGCCGCCCCGCACCTGGACACGGCCCTGCGGATCGCCCGCTGGCAGGGCGCTGCCACGGTGTGCCCGACCGACCGCACCGACCGGGACGGCGCCGATCCGTGGGCGGGCCTGCCCTCCTATTGGCACGAAGCGGTACGGAAGGTGTGCGGACAGCCGTCGCCCAGCATGTGACCGGTCGGTGTCTCGGTCCTCGGACCGGGTGTCTTGGAATGAAGACGGGCGTGGCAGTGTTGCAGGGACAGCGTGTGCGGACACCTGTCCGTATGAACTGTCTGATGACCGACCAACCGTATTGCTGAGGTCCCTGTGTCGCTGCCACCCCTGGTCGAGCCGGCCGCCGAGCTCACCGTTGACGAGGTCCGCAGGTACTCGCGTCACCTGATCATCCCCGATGTGGGCATGGACGGGCAGAAGCGGCTGAAGAACGCCAAGGTGCTGTGTGTCGGCGCCGGCGGCCTCGGCTCGCCGGCCCTGATGTACCTGGCCGCCGCCGGTGTCGGCACGCTCGGCATCGTGGAGTTCGACGAGGTCGACGAGTCGAACCTGCAGCGTCAGATCATCCACAGCCAGGCCGACATCGGCCGCTCGAAGGCCGCGTCCGCGCGGGACTCGATCCTGGGGATCAACCCGCTGGTGAAGGTCGTCCTGCACGAGGAGCGGCTCGAAGCCGAGAACGTGCTGGACATCTTCGCGCAGTACGACCTGATCGTGGACGGCACGGACAACTTCGCCACCCGCTATCTCGTCAACGACGCGTGTGTCTTCCTGAACAAGCCGTACGTCTGGGGCTCCATCTACCGTTTCGACGGCCAGGCGTCGGTCTTCTGGTCCGAGCACGGTCCCTGCTACCGCTGCCTGTACCCGGAGCCC
Source organism: Streptomyces sp. NBC_00223 (assembly GCF_036199905.1). Taxonomy (NCBI): domain Bacteria; kingdom Bacillati; phylum Actinomycetota; class Actinomycetes; order Kitasatosporales; family Streptomycetaceae; genus Streptomyces; species Streptomyces sp. NBC_00223. The sequence continues at coordinate 5,614,018 of NZ_CP108109.1, forward strand.
CCGCCGCCGGGCATGGTCCCCTCCTGCGCCGAGGGCGGCGTCCTCGGCGTGCTGTGCGGCTCCATCGGGGCCATCCAGGTCAACGAGGCCATCAAGCTCCTCGCGGGCATCGGCGAGCCGCTGCTCGGCCGGCTGATGATCTACGACGCCCTGGAGATGCAGTACCGCACGGTCAAGGTCCGCAAGGACCCGGACTGCGCGGTCTGCGGTGAGCACCCGACCGTCACCGAGCTGATCGACTACGAGGCCTTCTGCGGCGTCGTGTCCGAGGAGGCCCAGGAGGCGGCGGCCGGCTCCACGATCACTCCCAAGCAGCTCAAGGAGTGGATCGACGACGGCGAGAACATCGAGATCATCGATGTCCGCGAGCCGAACGAGTACGAGATCGTGTCCATCCCGGGCGCGAAGCTCATCCCGAAGAACGAGTTCATCATGGGCAACGCCCTGTCCTCGCTCCCGCAGGACAAGCGGATCGTGCTGCACTGCAAGACCGGCGTCCGCAGCGCCGAGGTGCTGGCCGTGCTGAAGTCGGCGGGCTTCGCCGACGCGGTCCACGTCGGCGGCGGTGTGATCGGGTGGGTCAACACGATCGAGCCCGACAAGCCGATCTACTGATTCCGCTGATCTTCGGCGGGTGATCTTCCGCGTGCGGTAAGGGGCGGCACCTCAGGGTGCCGCCCCTTACGCGTGCCCCGGGCGGCCGGGGCCCTGTGTCAGCGGTTGACGGACTGGTACTCCTGGACGGTGACCGGGTGCGGGTCGTCGACCGTGCCGTCGGGCAGGGCGAACGGCCCGCCGTTCGAACCGGTCCAGCTCACGGACCAGGTGGCCGTGACGTTCAGCCGGAACGGCCCGGTGTTCAGCGTCGACCTGCGGTACGTCACCCCGCACGGCGGGTCGGCCTTCGGGTCGCCGTTGTAGTCGGCGCCGACCGTGCCGTCCGCGGCGATCGGGCACTCGCCCGAGGCCGGGTGGACGGTCGCCTCCGGGGTGCCGGGCTCGATGTGCACGCTGGTCGGCTTCGCCAGGGTCTCGGCCCAGATCTCCCGCCCGCCCCCGAGGTCGACCGACGCGCGCACCCGTACGGGGGTGTACGTCTGACGCAACGTCACCCAGGTGGGCAGGTTGACGGTCTGCGTGCCCCTGGGATTGGTCTCTATGGTGACGCCGGGCACTTGGGTATGGGCGTAGGCGAGCTTCGAGAGCATCTCGGGCGTGATGACGTGGGGTGTTCCGGGGGGTGGGAGTTCACCGTTCGGTACGTAGAACGGGATGGTGGAGTTGCAGTCGAAGCGGTGGTAGTCGGTGGACTCGGGGTTGACCACCGCGCCCCAGAACATGCCCTTACCCTGCTGGTCGACGTTGAAGTCCTTGTACCCGTCCCCGGAGCCGTTCCAGGTGTACCCCTCCTCGTAGTGGCGCCGGTACTCGTCCATGGCCTGCATGGCGTAGCTCGGCTGCCCGGGCACGTCGGTGGCGTCCACAGCCGCGAGCACGTTCTTCTTGAACGTCTCAGGGTCCATGACGGGGCCGATCCAGCACGGCGGCGGAGTCCAGCTCACATCGACGGACGTGATGCGCTTGGAGGACGAACCGGGGCTACCGGACGGATAGGTGAGGGTGACACCCTTGGCGACCGCGCCCAGATCGCCGTTGTCGTTGGTGCCCTGCTGCTCCGTCGACGTGGTCGGTGGCGGGTTGGTGACCGGTCTGTCGGCGAAGCCGGGGCCCGCCGAGGCCAGAACGACGACCGCCGCGAGTCCGAGTCCCCGGCGCAACAGAGCCCCGCTGATCATTGCTTGCATTGCGACGCCTTCTCCTTGACCGTGATCGACTGCGCCTGCCACACCTCCGTCTGTGTCGGAAGCTTGGCGAGGACGATCTCGTAGGACACGTAACTGTTGTCGCTCTCCTGGGTGGTGAGGACCTTTCCGGTCTTGACTTCCTTGCCGTACACCTTGGACTGGTTCTCGCAGAAGGTGACCTGACCCGAAGCCTTGTCGGAGGAGATCTCGACCTTCGGCCCGTAGAAGCGGTCGGCTCCCGTGAGCGTCCAGCTGTGAGAGACGTACTGCTGGACGTAACTCCGCCCGAAGGCAAGGGCGTCACCGGCCGCGTAGGTCGTCAGGCCCGGGTCCTCGGTGGTCTGCTTCACCACGGCATGGTTCATGGCCTGAATGAAATTGGCGGCCGCGGTCAGGGCCACCGCCTTCGTGTGGTCCGGTGGGAGGGGCCAGTCGAAGGTCAGGGTCAGGTCGGCCGGCAGCGCCAGGGACGGGTCGATCCGCAGGGCCGCGCCCGTCGGCGCGGCCGTCGTGGGGGACGCGCTCGGCGCCGCCGCCCCCGTCACGGTCGGCGGAGCCGAGATCTTGTCGCCGTCCCCCGAACCGCCGCCACCGCAAGCCGTCAGGGTCAGAGCGGCGCTCGCCGCCAGCGCGGCGGCGGTCACTGCGGTGCGGGCTCGCATCGTGAAAGGCTCCCGATCGGTCGTCAGAGGGCACCGATCGGGCCGCGTCCACGCATGCCGTACACCCAACCCTGGTCCCCGTATCCAGACTTCCACCCTACCGAAGGCGCCTATGGCCGCCGAGGCCCGTTCTGTGCGCGTTTGGTCACGGACATGTCACACGCGGGGCGGCGTGCGTGTCATACGCGGGCAGCCCGCCGCCCGGGCTGACGTGCCGTCACAGCGCGCCCTTGCGGGTCAGATGGGTGAAGTACAGCCAGCCCGGCAGCACCGGCAGCCAGAAGGTCAGCAGCCGGAAGAAGAGCACCGCGGGCGTGGCGATCTCCTTGGGCAGCCCGGCCGCGATCAGACCGCCGGTCAGGGCCAGTTCGACCGCGCCGACGCCGCCGGGGGTGGGCGCCGCCGAGCCCAGCGCGTTGCCCGCGAGGAAGACCACGGCGATGGCCGCGTAGCTCAGGTGCCCGCCGAAGGCCCTTACGCAGCCGTCCAGGCAGACCACGAAGGTGACCGTCACCATCAGGGTGCCGCCGATGCCGGTGAGCAGCTTCGCGGGCCGCTGGAGCACGTCCAGCATGCGCGGTACGACGCCCGCGAACAGCGCCCGTACCCGGGTCGAGACGAACTTCCGCAGCGCCGGCACCGCCGTGACGACCAGCACCAGCACACCCGCGGTCAGCAGGCCCGCCATGACCGTACGGGACGGCGAGAGCGACGGCGTCTTCTCCGTGCCCGTGATGAAGCCGAACGTCATCAGCAGCACGATGTGCGAGCCCAGGCCCACCAGTTGCGAGGCGCCGACGCTCGCCACTGCGAGCCCCGGCCGTACCCCGGCCTTCTGCAGATAGCGGGTGTTGAGCGCCACCCCGCCCACCGCGGCCGGCGCCACCAGCTTCACGAAGGACCCGGCGACCTGCGCCTGCACGGTACGCACCAGCGACAGCCGTTCCGGTACGAAGCCGGAGAGCGCGCCCGCCGCGGCGAAGTAACTGGCCGCAGAACCGATCACCGCGACCAACGCCCACCGCCAGTCGGCGTTGGAAATGGCGTAGCCGAACGGCACCGAACTGAGCTGGGTCAGCAGGAAGTACGCGGCGAAGGCGCCCGCGATCACGGTGATGAGGGTGCGCGGCTTGATGCGTTCCAGCCTGACCGGCTCGACCGGGGCCTGCGGGCGGATCAGCAGCACCTGCTGGCGGATACGGGAGAGCAGGTCCTCCTCGCGGACCACGTCGAGCGCGTTCTCCATCGCCCGCTTCTCCGCCTTGTCCTCCGCCTTCCGCTCGGCCTTCGTCAGGATCTTGACCCGGGCCGCCGGGTCGAGGGCGTCCCGCGCCTCCTGCGCCCGCTTCTGCTCGCGGGCCTCCTTCTCGGCGGCCGACGCGGCGAGCACGGCCTCGCGTTCCCGCTGGGCGCGGGCCCGGGCGAGCAGCTTGAGCTGTCCCCGGGTGGCGCGGCTCAGCGCGATCGGCTGGAGCAGCGGCAGCGAGTCGGCGACCGCGTCGGGGCCGAGCACGGAGAGGGCGGAGGCCACCGCGCGCTCGGGGCCGATCCGCAGCGCCAGCGTGGTCAGCAGCTGGGCGATGTCCATCCGCAGCACGATGTCGCCCGCCGCGATCTCGCCGCCGCGCAGATCGGTCAGGAAGACCCGGCTGCCCCGGTCCACCAGCAGCGACTGGCCGACCAGCCGCCGGTGGGCCAGTCGCCGCGATTGAAGGGCGCGTACCTGGGTCCAGGTCTCGCGCATCAGCGCGTCGGTGATCTCCTCGTCGGCGAGGGCGTCGAGGCGGCGGCCGCCGATGTGCTCGTAGACCAGCATCACCGCGTCGGGGCCCAGCTCCGAGGTGGCGATCAGCTTCGGCGCGTTGGCGCCCGCCGCGATGGCCGCGTAGGCCAGCAGCGCCTCCTGCTCCAGCGCCTGCCGCAGTGAGAGCAGGCTGCGGCGCTGGGTGATCCCGCCGACCAGGGCGAGCCGCCGCCAGGTGCGGTAGAAGAAGCCGTGCGCCTGCTGTTCGCGGTCCACCACCGTGACGTCCAGTGGTGGTCCGTCCTCCAAGGTGACGAGATAGCCCCGGCCGCGGTCGGCGTCGGCGCTCTCCGGGCCGTTCTCCTGGACCCGGCGGGCGGTCAGCGGCGCGAAGCCGACCCGGCGCAGGCCCGCGAGCAGCTGCCGGCCGGTGGGGCGGACGTTCGGCGAGCCGACGGCGTAGAGCGTGCCGTAGGCGACCGTCCAGCCGATCAGTACGGTCAGCGCGATCGAGAACGGCGTGGTGTAGCCGCCGACCAGCACCGCGAAGCCGTCGAGCAGCAGCACAATCCACACCGCCACCCGCCAGCGCGGCCTGCGGGCCATGCCGACCGCCGTGACGTAGGCGATGACGGGGGCGAGATAGCCGTGCACCGGGTCGGTCATGCCCGAGCCCGTGGGCGCGTGGTGGGAGAGCGCCTCACGGATCGGGCCGGGCGCGGAGCTGGTCACCCACAGGTCGGTGGCGAGCGCGGCGCCGTGGGCGAGCACGGCGGCCAGGACGCCGTCGGCGATCCGCAGACCGTCGCGCTTGATCAGCCGCTCGACGGCGAAGGCGACCGGGACGATCAGGACGGCGACGCTCGCGGTCAGGCCCGCGAAGGAGGACAGGAAGTCGGGCGCGTGGTCGGCGCCCTTGGTGATGTCGGTGTCCAGGCCGTTGGTGGTCGCGTGCGCGAAACCGGCGATGGCCAGGACGACCGCGATGCCGAGCAGGCCGAGGAAGAAGCGGACCAGGTCGGCGGGGCGGTGCACGCGGGCGGCGAGCAGCGGTTCGTCGACGGAGACGGGGACGCGGGTGGCGCCGCCCGGCTCGGCGCACTCGGCGGGGATGTCGTCAGGGGCGAGGTGGGCGCCGCCGGACGCCGGGCGGGCGGGGTGCTGGTCGGGGTGCTGGTCGGGGTGCTCGGGTGATTCGGGGTGCTTTGAGGTCTCGGGGGTCTGCTTTGAGGTCTGGGGAGTCTTGGGGTCGTTCGGGTCGGGGACGCGGGTGGCACCGGACCCGCGCAGTGCTCCGCGGGCGCGGGCGGCCTCTCCGGCCTCCCCGACGCCCGTCTCGTCCCCTGTTGTCTCTTCTTGATCTCGTATCACCAGTCACCGCCCGGACGATGGTGGCATGAGCGACGGGCGGATGGCACCGGAACCCCCCGGTGTCGGCGGTCTGGGGCAGGATTGGCCGAATGAGCGAGGAGTACGACCCGGGCGAGCCGAGCCCGTACGCGGAACGGGTGCTCGACACGGTGGACCTGATCCCGGCCGGGCGGGTCATGACGTACGGCGACATCGCCGAGTGGCTGGGCGAGGGCGGCCCCCGGCAGGTCGGCCGGGTGCTGGCGCTGTACGGCGGCGGGGTGCCGTGGTGGCGGGTCGTACGGTCCGACGGGGTGCTGCTGTCCGGGCACGAGCTGCGCGCCCTGGACGCGTACCGGGCCGAGGGGACGCCGCTGCGGGAGGCCGGCCGGGCCACCGAGGGGCACGTCCCGCGGGTCGACATGCGCCGGGCCCGCTGGGACGGGCGCACGCCGGGCGCGCCGGAGGGCGACAGCGCCGAAGGGGGTGGCGCCGCCGGCGGCGACGGGTGACGGCCGGAAGGTCATGTCAACCAGCTTCCGCCATCCGGGGGCCGGCCACGCCGACGGCCGGCCGCACGGAGTACATTCCCTTTTCCTCACGAAACCGGCGAACCACGTGAACCCCTCTCCTTCTTCCCGCTCTCCTGACGCGGCGCGCGCCTCGGATGTGCCGCGTGCCTCGGACGCGTCGCGCTCGGCGGACGCGTCGCGCTCGGCGGACGTGCCGCGTTCCGCGGACGTCCGTGCCCAGGACATCCGCGCCCAGGTCACGCCTCCGCGCGCCCCGGAGCGCACGCCGGCGCACAGTCCGGCGTACCGAACGAGCCCGGGCGTCGGAGGCTACCGGCTGGTACGCACGCCCGTCGTATCCGCCGCGCCCCCTGACCTGGACGCGACACAGCGGGCGGTGGTTGAGCACAGGGACGGACCGCTGCTCGTGCTGGCCGGGCCCGGTACGGGGAAGACGACCACGCTGGTCGAGGCCGTACTCGCCCGGGTGCGGGCGGGCACCGCGCCCGAGCGGATCCTCGTACTGACCTTCAGCCGCAAGGCCGCCGCCGAACTGCGCGACCGGATGGCCGCCCGCGCGGCCGGCACGGCGCACGGCAGCCCGCAGGCCGCCACGTTCCACTCCTTCTGCTACGCGCTGGTCCGGGCCCACCAGGAGCCCGAGCTCTTCGCCGAGCCGATCCGGCTGATGTCGGGCCCCGAGCAGGACCTCGTCGTACGCGAACTGCTCGCCGGGCAGGGCGAACTGGCCCGCGAGGGGCGGGCCCGGGTGCGCTGGCCCGACGACCTGCGGGCCGCGCTCACCACGAGGGGCTTCGCCGACGAGGTCCGCGCGGTGCTCGCGCGCAGCCGCGAACTGGGCCTCGGGCCGCGCGCCCTCGGCGACTTCGCCCGCCGGATCGGGCGCCCCGACTGGCTCGCGGCGGCGGCCTTCCTGGAGGAGTACCTCGACGTCACCGACCTCCAGGGCGTCATCGACTACGCCGAACTGGTCCACCGCGCCGTACGGCTCGTGCGGCGGCCGGAGGTCCACGCGGAGCTGGCGGGGCGGTACGACGCGGTGTTCGTGGACGAGTACCAGGACACCGACGCGGCGCAGGTACGGCTGCTGGGCGCGCTGGCCGGGCAGGGCAGGACGCTGGTCGCCTTCGGCGATCCGGACCAGTCGATCTACGCGTTCCGGGGGGCCGACGTGAACGGCATCCTGGACTTCCCGCGCCAGTTCCCGAGCCGTGACGGGGGGCCCGCGCCCGTGCGGGTCCTGACGGAGTCGCGGCGGGCGGGGGCGGTGCTGCTGGCGGCGACCCGGCGGTTCACCGAGCGGATGCCGCTGCCCCGGCTGCCCTCGGCGGCGGCCCGCGCGCACCGGTCGCTGCGGGCCGCGCGGGGGGGCGGCGCGGTCGCCGTACGCACGTACCCCACGCCGGGGGCGGAGCTCGACTCCATCGCGGACACGCTGCGGCGGGCCCACCTGGAGGAGGGGATCGCGTGGCGGGACATGGCGGTGCTGGTCCGCTCGGCGACACCGCTGCCGGCGCTGCGGCGGGCCTTCACGAGCGCGGGGGTCCCCGTGGACCTCGACACGGCCGACCTCCCCCTCCACGCGGAGCCCGCGGTCGCCCCCCTCCTCCTCGCCCTGCGCGTCTCCGCGGAATCGGCTCCCCCTCGGGCAGTCGCTTCCCCGCTTGCCGTATCTCCGGCGGCCGCGCCCGACGCGGATCCGGCCCCTCGTGGGGCGAACGCCTCCCCGCGTGCCGCGGACCTGGACGGGCCCGCCTCGGCCCCGACCCGGGCAGATGCCCCCTCGCCGGAGGTCCCACTCGCCGCGGACACCCCCACACGGCACCTTCCGCCTCCGCCCGACCTCCTGACCGCAGGCGCTCCCGCCGAGCCGGCCTCGCCGGAAAGTTCCGCGTCCCCCGAAGCCCCCGGGGGTGCGGCCTCGGCCGAGGCTTCCGTACCGTCCGGTCCTTCGGACCCCGAGCCCCTTCGCGCGGGTTCGGCCTCGGCGGCGCGGCAAAGCGCATCGCCGCGCGTCTCGTCCGCGCTGGACGGGTCCGAGGACTCGGCGTCGCCGGAGGCTTCGGCGAGGTCCGATCGGCCGGACCCCAAGCCCTCAGCTGGTGGGGCTCCCGCCGAGCCGCACCCTGAGACCCCTCGCGTGGGCGTGGGCTCGGTGGCGCGGCAAGGCGGGTCGCCGCGCGTCTTGTCCGCGCTTGACGCGTCCGAGGACTCGGTGTCGCCGGAGGCTTTGGCGAGGTCCGATCGGCCGGACCCCAAGCCCCCGGCCGGTGGGTCTCCCGCCGAGTCGGCCTCGGCGGAGAGCCCCGCGTCCCCCGGGGGTGCGGCTTCGCCGGAGGCTTCCGTACCGTCCGGTCCTTCGGTCGCCGGGGCCCCTCGCGTGGGCGTGGGCTCGGTGGCGCGGCAAGGCGGGTCGCCGCGCGTCTCGTCCGCGCTGGACGGGTCCGAGGACTCGGCGTCGTCGGAGGCTTCGGCGCGGGCCGGCCACCCGGACCCCAAGCCCTCAGCCGGTGGGGCTCCCGCCGAGTCGGCGGCGCCGGAGGCTTCCGGGCGGCCGGGATTCGAGCACGCCGCGGCGGGGGGGCGGGGGAAGGTTGTTGTCAGCGTCGAAGACGCTGTCGCGTTGCTCGCGTCTCCGCTCGGGGGGCTGGACGCCGCCGATATGAGGCGGCTGGGGCGCGCGTTGAGGGAGGAGGAGCGGGCCGCAGGCCACCCCGTACCGCGCCCCTCCGATGTACTGATCGCCGAAGCCCTCGCCGAGCCGGAGCGCCTGGTCGCGCACGACCCCGCGTACGCGCGCGGCGCCCTCCGGCTGGGCCGGCTCCTTGCCCGCGCCCGCGACATCCTCGCGACGGGCGGCACCGCCGAAGCCGCCCTGTGGAGCCTGTGGGACGGCTCCCCCTGGCCCGCCCGGCTGGAACGCGCGGCGCTGCGCGGCGGCCCCGCGGGCCGTAACGCCGACCGCGACCTCGACGCGGTCTGCGCGCTGTTCGAGACCGCCGCCCGCGCGGAGGAACGCACCGGCGGCCGCGGCGCCCTCAACCTCATCGAGGAGCTGTCCGGCTACGACATCGCCGCCGACACCCTCGGCGGCCGCACCGTACGGCCCGACGCCGTACGCCTGATGACCGCCCACCGCGCCAAGGGCCTGGAGTGGCGGCTCGTCGTGGTCGCCGGGGTCCAGGAGGGCGCCTGGCCCGACCTGCGCCGCCGCGGCTCCCTGCTGGAGGCGGACCGGATCGGGCGCGACGGCCTCGCCCCGCCGCTCACCCCGGGCGCGCTGCTCGCGGAGGAACGCCGGCTGTTCTACGTGGCGGTGACCCGCGCCCGCGAACGCCTCCTGGTCACCGCGGTCAAGGCCGCGGCCGACGACGGCGACCAGCCCTCCCGTTTCCTCACCGAACTCGGTGTCGAACCGCAGGACGTCACCCATCGCCCGCGCCGCCCGCTGGCCGTGGCCGCGCTGGTCGCCGAACTGCGGGCGACCACCGTGGACCCGGCCGCCTCCCCGGCCCTGCGCGAGGCCGCCGCCCGGCGGCTGGCCCGGATGGCGGCGCTCACCGACGAGGGCCACCCGCTGATCCCGGCCGCACACCCCGACCGGTGGTGGGGCCTGTACGAGCCGACCCGTTCCGCCACGCCGCTGCGCGACCGCGACCAGCCGGTCGCACTGTCCGGCAGCGCGCTCGACCAGCTCGCGCGCACCTGCGCCCTTCAGTGGTTCCTCGGCCGCGAGGTCAAGGCCGAGCCCCCGTCCACCGCCGCCCAGGGTTTCGGCAACGTCGTGCACGTACTCGCCGACGAGGTCGCCTCGGGCCGCGCGCCCGCCGACCTCGACGTGCTCATGGCCCGCCTGGACTCCGTATGGGACGCGCTCGCCTTCGACGCGCCCTGGAAGTCCCGTCAGGAGAAGGAGAACGCCCGCGCCGCCCTGGAACGCTTCCTGCGCTGGCACGTCATCGAACGCGGCCGCACCGCCGTGGCGACCGAGCACGACTTCGACGTGACCCTGGAGGCGGGCGACGCCAGGGTGCGGATCCGCGGCAGCATGGACCGCGTCGAGACCGACGCCGAGGGCCGCGCGTACGTCGTCGACTTCAAGACCGGCCGCAACAAGCCGACCGCCGCCGAGGTCGCCCATCACCCGCAGCTCGCCGTCTACCAGCTGGCCGTACGCGAAGGCGCCGTCGACGCCCTCTTCGGCGGCCGTCCCCCGGCGGCCGGCGGCGCCGAACTCGTCCAGCTGCGGTTGGGAGCGGCGAAGAAGGAAGGCGGCGACGCGCTGCCCGCCGTACAGCGCCAGGAACCGCTGGCGGGGGAGTGGGCCGAGGAGTTGCTGGCCGAGGCGGCGGGCCGGGTGCTGGACGAACGCTTCACCCCCGCCACGGGCCAGCACTGCACCCACTGCGCCTTCCGCTCCTCGTGCACGGCCCGCCCGGAGGGCCGCCACGTCGTGGAGTAGGAGCGGCCCGTTCTCCGGCGGGGACGGCTTCTCCCTCTGATCCGCAGCCTGAGCTGGGCCGATGCCGAGCCCGCGTCGGTGAGCGGAGACCCCCGGGCATAGGCGGCGCACAGAAGATTCATATGCTCATGGGACCGACAACGAGAGGAATCTCCCGTGGCAGCCAAGCGGACCGTACGGACCGCCGCCCTGATCTGCGTCACCGCGGCCGGCGTACTGACCGGCTGCGGCGTCAGCAAGGACAAGGACACGAAGGCCGACGACAAGCCGGCCACCCCCACCGCGTCTGCGACGACCACCGCCGCGCCCCCGTCCGCGGCGCCCTTCGCCGGTCTGACCCCGCAGCAGATCTCGGACAAGGCCGTCGAAGCCATGAAGGGTCTGTCGTCCGTCACCGTCGACTTCAACGGCAAGGACAGCGGCGAGACGATGCGGATACGGGCGGCGTTGACCAACGACGGCAAGTGCGTCAGCCACATCGTGCTCAGCGGCGGCAACCTGGAGCTCATCGGCGTGGGCAAGGAGATGTACGCCAAGGGCGACACGAAGTTCTGGGACGTGCAGAGCGGGGGCGACGGCGCCGCGATCAACGACGTGCTCAAGGGCCGCTGGCTGAAGATGCCCGCGGGGTCGCAACAGGAGGAGAGCTTCAAGGCTTTCTGCGACCTGAACACCTTCACGAAGTCCTTCACCGAGGGCAGCGGGGGGAAGAAGACCCAGGGCAGCCCCGTGGAGGTGGCCGGTCAGCAGGCCGTGCCGATTTCCGGCTCCGAGGACGGTGGCACCACCACGATGTACGTCGCCGCGCAGGGCGCGCCGTACGTCCTCAAGGTCAAGCACACCGGTGACGACGCGGGGAGCGTGACCTTCACCGACTTCGACAAGCCGCTGAACGCGGTCGCCCCGCCCGCCTCCCAGACCGTGGACGCGAGCAAACTCGGCGTCTGACGCGGGCGCGCCTCGGCGCGACCAGGGCCCCGGTGTGACCCTCGCCGAATTCCCGGCCGGGGTTCGGGGCGGGCGCCGAACTATCCTCCGCCGCAGCGGCGGGAAGCGGACTCGGGCGGACCGGCGGTGTCAGACCCGCCCCGGCCGGGGGTGGGGAGCGTGCGGTCGTTCGGCACCGCCGAGACGGTACGACCCGCGTCCCGCCGTCGCGGCGGGGTTTGGGGTGGCGCCGTCGCCTCCTGGAGCTCGGCGCGGGCCGGGCCCCGCCGACACCTGTCGGCCGGGGGGATAGCCTCACCAGGGTGGCCCCCCGCATCACCCGACCCGAGCAGCTGAAAGAGCTGCTGGGCATCCCCTTCACCCCGGAGCAGCTGGCGTGCGTCACCGCACCCCTCGCGCCGGGCGTGATCGTGGCCGGAGCCGGGTCGGGCAAGACGACGGTGATGGCCGCGCGCGTGGTGTGGCTGGTCGGCACCGGGCAGGTCGCGCCCGAACAGGTACTGGGGCTGACGTTCACCAACAAGGCGGCCGGGGAGCTGTCCGAGCGGGTCCGCAGAGCGCTGGTCCAGGCGGGCATCACCGGCACGGACCCGGCCGACCGGGACCCGTACGACGGTGCCGGCCGCAGCCCGGGCGACCCCCGCGACCGGGACCAGGACCGGGACCGCGACCCGTACGAGCCCGGCGCCGCCCTCGCCGACGGCGACCCGCAGATCTCGACCTACCACGCCTTCGCCGGGCAACTGCTCAAGGACCACGGCATGCGGATCGGCCTGGAGCCCACCGCCCGGCTGCTCGCCGACGCCACCCGCTATCAGCTGGCCGCGAAGGTGCTGCGGGCCGCGCCGGGCCCGTACCCGGCGCTGACCAAGGGCCTGCCCACCCTCGTCGGCGACCTTCTCGCGCTGTCCGGCGAGCTGTCCGAGCACCTGGTGCCCGCCGAACGTCTGCGGGCCCACGACGCGCGGCTCGCCGAGGAACTGGCCGGACTCGACCCGGCCAAGCGCGGCTTCGCGTGGGTCAGGGACGTGGCGCAGACCGTGGCCGCCCGCCGTGACCTGGCCGGGCTGGCCGCCGCGTACCGCCAGGAGAAGGCGGGCCGCGACCTGCTGGACTTCGGCGACCAGATCGCGATGTCCGCGACCCTCGCGCAGAGCAGACCCGAGGTCGGCGCGATCCTGCGCGACCAGTACCGGGTGGTGCTGCTCGACGAGTACCAGGACACCTCCGTCGCCCAGCGGCTGCTGCTCGCCGGGCTCTTCGGCGGCGGCACCGGGCACCCCGTCACCGCCGTCGGCGACCCCTGTCAGGCGATCTACGGCTGGCGCGGCGCCTCGGTGGCCAACCTGGACGACTTCCCCCGGCACTTCCCGTACGCCGACGGGCGGCCCGCCGACCGTTACGCGCTCAGCGAGAACCGCCGCTCGGGCGGCCGGCTGCTCGACCTCGCCAACACCCTCGCCGCCGAACTGCGGGCTCGTCACCAAGGCGTCGAGGCCCTGCGTCCCGCCCCTGGCGCCGAGCACGACGGCCTGGTGCGCTGCGCCCTGCTGCCCACCCAGGACGACGAGACCGCGTGGCTGGCCGACTCCCTCGCCCACCTGGTCCGCACCGGCACCCCGCCCGGCGAGATCGCCGTCCTGTGCCGTACGGCCGCGCACTTCGCCGAGATCCACGCCGCGCTGGTCGCCCGCGACGTGCCCGTGGAGGTCGTCGGCCTGTCCGGGCTGCTGCACCTGCCCGAGGTCGCCGACCTGGTCGCGGTCTGCGAGGTGCTGCACGACCCCACCGCGAACGCCTCGCTGGTCCGTGTCCTCACCGGCCCGCGCTGGCGGATCGGCCCCCGTGACCTGGCCCTGCTCGGCCGCCGCGCCCGCCTGCTCGTCCGGTACGGGCCCGGGGCGCACGCCGAGGGCGCGGACCGGCTCGCGGCGGCCGTCGAGGGCGTCGACCCGGCCGAGGTCGTCTCGCTGGCCGACGCCCTGGAGACCTTCCTCGACGCCGATCCGGGCGACGACCTGCCGTTCTCGCCCGAGGCCCGGGTCCGTTTCGCCCGGCTCGCCGCCGAGATACGGGATCTGCGGCGGGCGCTGGCCGACCCGCTGATGGACGTACTGCACCGGGTGCTGGCCGTCACCGGGCTCGAAGTCGAACTCGCCGCGTCCCCGCACGCGCTCGCCGCCCGCCGCCGCGAGACCCTGCACGCCTTCCTCGACATCGCGGCGGGCTTCGCGTCCTTGGACGGCGAAGTCACCCTGCTGGCCTTCCTGGGCTTTCTGCACACCGCGGCGCAGTACGAGAAGGGGCTGGACAGTTCGCTTCCAGGAGGCGAGAACACGGTCAAGGTGCTCACCGCCCACAAGTCCAAGGGCCTGGAGTGGGACGTGGTGGCCGTACCCGGCCTCGTCGCCAAGGGTTTCCCCAGCGAACGCGGCCGCGAACTGTGGCCTGCCAACGCCAAGGTGCTGCCGCACGGGCTGCGCGGCGACGCGGCGACCCTCCCGGACGTGGCCGAATGGACCCGCGCCGGGCTGGACGGCTTCCGTGACGCGATGAAGGAGCACCAGCGGATCGAGGAACTCCGCCTCGGCTACGTCACCTTCACCCGACCCCGCTCCCTGCTGCTCGGCTCGGGCCACTGGTGGGGCCCGACGCAGAAGAAGCCCTTCGGACCCTCCGCCTTCCTCGACGCGCTGCGGGAGCACTGCGAGGCGGGCCACGGCGAGATCGAGGCGTGGGCCGAGCCGCCCGAGCCGGACGCGCAGAATCCGTCGCTGGCGGAGTCGCCCGAGCTGCCGTGGCCGCTGCCGCTGGACCCGACGGCTCTGGCGTGGCGCCGCCAGGCCGCGAAGTCCGTGCTGGCGCACGTGGACGAGGACGGCGGGCCTGGGGATCCGGAGGGGGACGGCGAGCCCGGGGGCTCGGACAGGACCGGGGCTTTCGACGGCCACGGGGGCTCCGACGGCCTCGTGCCCGAGGAGACGCGGCTGGTCGCCTCCTGGGACCGCGACCTGGACGCCCTCACGGGCGAACTGCGCCGGGCCCGGGCGACCGTACGGGACGTGCCGCTGCCGGTCTCCCTCACGGCGACACAGCTCATGCGGCTCGCAGCCGACCCCGACGGCCTCGCCCGTGACCTCGCCCGCCCCCTGCCGCGCCCGCCGGCGCCCGCCGCGCGCCGGGGCACACGGTTCCACGCCTGGGTCGAGTCGCGCTTCGACGTACGACCGCTGTTCGGCCCGGAAGACCTGCCGGGCACCGATCCGGGCGACGAGAACGACATCGCCGACGAGGCGGATCTCGCGGCGCTCAAGGACGCGTTCCTCCGTACGCCGTACGCGGACCGGCCGCCGTACCGGGTCGAGGCGGCCTTCCACCTCACGCTCGCCGGGCGGCTCATCCGGGGGCGGATCGACGCGGTCTACCGGGACGGCGGCACCTACGAGATCCTCGACTGGAAGACCGGGCACCCGGCGTCCACCACCTTTGGCGCGGACCCGCTCCAACTGGCCATCTACCGGCTGGCCTGGGCCGAGCAGCAGGGCGTCCCGCTGAGCGCCGTCCGGGCCGCCTTCCTGTACGTCCGCACGGGCGACATCGTCCGCCCCCGCGACCTCCCGGGCCGCGAGGCACTGGAACGCCTGCTGAGCGGCGAGACGGCGGAGAACTGAGCGTGCCGCAGCTGACGTCCCGGGGCCGCCGGGCCCACTCGAACGCGGCCCGCCGGGAGGGCCTAGGCTGCAAGCCATGAGCTCCACCTCGGACAACGACGTCCGCACGTACCTCCAGACCCACCGCGAACCCTTCCTCACCGCCCTCACGGAGTGGCTGCGTATCCCCTCGGTCTCCGCGGACCCGGACCGCGCGCCCGACCTCCACCGCAGCGCCGCCTGGCTGGTCGCCGCGCTCAAGGACACCGGCTTCCCGGTGGCCGAGGTGTGGGAGACGCCCGGCGCCCCCGCCGTCTTCGCGGAGTGGCCCAGCGGTGAGCCCGACGCCCCGACCGTGCTGGTCTACGGCCACCACGACGTCCAGCCCGCGGCCGCGGCGGACGGCTGGGACACCGAACCGTTCGAACCCGTCGAGAAGGACGGCCGGCTGTACGCCCGCGGCGCCGCGGACGACAAGGGCCAGGTCTTCCTGCACACCCTCGGCCTGCGCGCCCACCTCGCCGCGACCGGCCGTAGCGCCCCGGCGGTGAACGTCAAGCTCCTGATCGAGGGCGAGGAGGAGTCCGGCTCCCCGCACTTCCCCGAGCTGATCCGCGCCCGCGCGGAGGCTCTGGCCTGCGACACGGTGATCGTCTCGGACACCGGCATGTGGTCCGAGGACACCCCGACCGTCTGCACGGGCATGCGCGGCCTGGTCGACGGCCAGATCGACCTGTACGGCCCCGACCAGGACATCCACTCCGGCTCCTTCGGCGGCGCCGTCCCCAACCCCGCCACGGAGGTCGCCCGCCTGGCGGCCGCGCTGCACGACGACGACCGCCGGGTGACGATCCCCGGCTTCTACGACGGCGTCGTCGAGCTCACCGACCGTGAACGAGCCCTCCTCGCCGAGCTGCCGTTCGACGAAGCGGCCTGGCTGCGTACGGCCAGGTCGCACGCCGCCCTCGGCGAGAGCGGCCACTCCACGCTGGAACGTATCTGGGCCCGGCCGACCGCCGAGGTCAACGGCATCCACAGCGGTTACGGCGGCCCCGGCGGCAAGACCATCGTGCCGTCGACCGCGCAGCTGAAGTTCTCCTTCCGGCTGGTCGCGGGGCAGGACACGGCGAGGATTCAGCGACTGTTCACCGACTGGGTCGCCGAGCGGCTGCCCGCCGGTATCCGGCATGAGATCTCCTTCTGGGGCGGCGGCACCCGGCCGTGTCTGACCCCGCTCGACCACCCCGCGCTGCGTTCGCTCGTACGGGCGATGGGCCGGGCGTTCGGCCAGGAGATCCGCTACACCCGCGAGGGTGGTTCGGGGCCGGCCGCCGATCTCCAGGACGTGCTGGGGGTTCCCGTGCTGTTCCTGGGAATTTCCGTGCCGTCCGACGGTTGGCACTCGGTGAACGAGAAGGTCGATCTGGACCTTCTCTTCAAGGGAGTGGAGACCGCCGCCTATCTGTGGGAAGACCTCGCCGCGGACTGGCGTACGGAATCCTGGCAGCGCACCACGGCGACGCCGGCGACCTCGACGCCGGCCTCGACGACGACTTCAGCGAAGACAGCTACGGGGAGTGGGAAGCAGCTTTGACCGGACTCGACACGACATCGCGCCCGCTGGCCCTCACGTACGAGGGCGTGGACCGCGCCGCGCACCACCGCCTGGACGAGGCGTGGTTGGCCGCGGCCTGGAGCCACCCGACGACCAGGGTGTTCGTGGTCTCCGGCGGGCAGGTGCTGGTCGAGGACACGCCCGAAGGCCGTACGGAACTCGTCATGACCCCGGCCTTCGACGCGCCCGAGACCGAGACGCACCGCTACTTCCTGGGCATCGACCCCGACGGCGTGCGCTACTTCGCGCTCCAGAAGGACGCGCTGCCCGGACGGATGGACGAGGAGGCGCGGCCGGCCGGGCTGCGCGAGGTCGGCGGGCTGCTGTCCCCCCTTGAGGCCGGGCTGATGGTGCACGCGGTGGCGCTGGAGAACTGGCAGCGTATGCACCGCTTCTGCTCCCGCTGCGGCGAACGTACCGTCATCGCCGCCGCGGGCCACATCCGCCGCTGCCCGGCCTGCGGCGCCGAGCACTATCCGCGGACCGACCCGGCGGTGATCATGCTGGTCACCGACGACAAGGACCGCGCGCTGCTCGGCCGCCAGGTGCACTGGCCCGAGGGCCGTTTCTCGACGCTCGCGGGCTTTGTCGAGCCCGGCGAGTCGATCGAGCAGTCGGTACGGCGTGAGGTGCTGGAGGAGGCCGGCGTCGTGATCGGCGACGTCCAGTACGTGGCGAGCCAGCCGTGGCCGTTCCCGTCCAGCCTGATGCTGGGCTTCAACGCACAGGCCACGTCGTCCGAGATCAACGTCGACGGCGAGGAGATCCACGAGGCCCGCTGGTTCTCGCGCGACGACCTGCGGGCGGCGTTCGCCTCAGGCGAGGTGCTGCCCCCGTTCGGCATCTCGATCGCGGCCCGCCTCATCGAACTCTGGTACGGCGAACCCCTCCCACGCCAGGGCGCGAACCCGTAAGACCCGGGCCCGGGGTTGACCCGGGGCCCCTGGTGCGGCTCGGACGGGGAAGCGGCCGGTTTCGACGGCGGTGACGTGTCCTTCCCAAGCCTTATTGGGCCGGCGCGATTCGGCGGAATCCTTTTCCGGGGCTTCGTCGATGGAAATCGGCCGAGGGTGAACCGCCGGCGGCATACGGAAGGCCCCTGCCAGGCTTGGGTTCTAACGGTCCTCGCAACACCTGCGATCTGTGGGAGTTGCGGGGACTGTGGGCGTTGAGTGTGGGGATCGTGTGGGGTTGCGGGAGCGTTTCCTTGCGCGGCTGGATGCTGTGGGGAACGTGACGGTGGTGGCCCGTGAGCTGGGGGTGAACCGGAACACTGCTTTCGGCTGGGCCCGGAAGGCCGGACAGGGCTCGGTGCGCCTGCCGCGGCGGCATCCCGGGCGGGATGAGTACGAGCGGCTTCGGGCCGCCGGTGTCGCACGCCGGGTGGCGGCCCGGCAGGTCGGTGTGAACGAGCGCACGGCCAAGGACTGGGACTGGGGCGTCAAGAAGAGCGGCACCACACGCACCTATGCCGACGGCCGCCGTGTCGACTACACCACCGGGACCGTCACGATGGGCGGTGTGACCACAGTACCGGTGGGCCTGCCAGCCCTGGAAAAGCAACTGCATCCGCGATTTCTGACACTGGCCGAGCGCGAACAGATCCGCGATCTGCGTGCGCTGGGCTGGTCGCTGCGGGCGATCGGGCGTGCCCTGGGGCGGCCGGCGAGCACGGTCAAGCGGGAGATCGACACGAACTCCGGCACCGGGGGCTACCAGCCCTACGCCGCCCACCGCGCCGCTGCCGCGCGCAGGCCCCGGCCCAAGGACCGCAAACTACTGCGCGAGGGACGGCTGCGCCGCTTCGTCCAGGACGGACTGCGCAGGCGGTGGTCACCGGAGCAGATCTGCCACGCTCTGTTCAAGGAGCATCCCGACGACCGGAGCATGCGGGTGAGCGTGGAAACGATCTACCAGGCACTGTACTTCCAGGCCCGTGGCGGCCTGAGGCGGGAAGTGCAGGCCGCCGTCCGTTCCGGCCGGACCCGCCGCAAACCACGCCGCGACCCGCAGCGGCGCACACCACGGTTCACCGACCCGATGGTGATGATCAGCGACCGCCCCGCCGATATCGAGGACCGGGCGGTGCCCGGCCACTGGGAAGGCGATCTGATCATCGGCGCGGGCGGGCGCTCCGCGATCGCCACCCTGGTCGAGCGGACCACCCGCTACACCATGCTGGTCCACCTGCCCGGCGCAGCCCACGACGCCGAAACCGTCCGCGACGGCCTCGTCGCCACGATCCAGACCCTGCCCGCCCACCTGCGCGGCTCCCTCACCTGGGACCAGGGCAGCGAGATGGCACGCCACCAGCAGTTCACCATGGCCACAGGCATGCCCGTCTACTTCTGCGACCCCGCCTCACCCTGGCAACGCGGCTCCAACGAAAACACCAACGGCCTGCTCCGCCAGTACTTCCCGAAGGGAACCGACCTCAGCATCCACAGCCCCGAAGACCTCGAACACGTCGCCCAGGAACTCAACGGCCGCCCACGCAAGACACTCGACTGGGATACCCCAGCCGAGCGCCTACGTGATCTACTCACCACCTGAAACCAGGCGGTGTTGCGACGACCCCATGAACCCAAGAGGAAAGACAGGGGCCTTCTTCGCCGGGCGGGCTCGTCCGGGGCGGGCTCAGGCGCTGAGGGCCTGCTTGACCTGGGCGAGGCTCGGGTTCGTCATGACGACCTCGCCGTTGCCGCTGACGGGGACCACCAGGACGGTCGGCACCGTCTGGTTGCCGCCGTTGGCCTTCTCGACGAACTCCGCGGAGGCCGGGTCCTCCTCGATGTTGATCTCGTTGTAGGCGATGCCCTCGCGGTCAAGCTGCGTCTTCAACCGGCGGCAGTAGCCGCACCAGGTGGTGCTGTACATGGTCACGGTGCCCGACATCGGTGTTCGCTCCTCGTCGCTGGGGTCCCCGCCCGAGGCAGGGGGTCTGGGGGTGCTGCACCTGGAGAACGTCACAGCCGGGGTCGGAATTCCGGCCCGGTCGAAGCGCGGCGGGGCGGGCGTTCCGCCCGGGCTGTGGATAACTTCTCCGGGCTGTCGGCCGGACCTGGCAGAGTGGCGGGGTGACTGCGACAACCCACGACTCGCTCTTCCCCGCGGTGCCCGACTCGCCGGACGCGGTGCTCGCCGGCCTCGACCCCGAGCAGCGCGCCGTCGCCACGGCCCTGCACGGTCCGGTGTGCGTACTGGCCGGGGCCGGCACCGGCAAGACCCGCGCGATCACCCACCGGATCGCCTACGGGGTGCGCGCGGGGATACTGCCGCCCGCGAGCGTGCTCGCGGTCACCTTCACCGCGCGGGCGGCGGGCGAGATGCGCGGCAGGCTGCGCCAGCTGGGCGCGGGCGGGGTGCAGGCCCGTACGTTCCACTCCGCGGCCCTGCGGCAGTTGCAGTACTTCTGGCCGCGGGCGATCGGCGGCGAAATCCCGCGGCTGGTGGAGCGCAAGGTGCAGCTGGTCGCGGAGGCGGGCGCGCGCTGCCGTATCCGGCTGGACCGCAATGAGCTGCGGGACGTCACGGGGGAGATCGAGTGGTGCAAGGTCACCCAGACCGTGCCGGAGGAGTACGCGGCGGCGGCCGCCAAGACCGGGCGTGACGTGCCGCGCGACCCGGCCGAGATCGCGAAGATCTACACCACGTACGAGCAGCTCAAGCGGGACCGCGAGGTGATCGACTTCGAGGACGTGCTGCTGCTGACCGTCGGTGTGCTCCAGGACCGGCCGGACGTGGCCGAGACCGTGCGCTCGCAGTATCAGCACTTCGTGGTGGACGAGTATCAGGACGTCAGCCCGTTGCAGCAGCGGCTGCTGGAGCTGTGGCTCGGCGGCCGGGAGAATCTGTGCGTGGTCGGCGACGCCTCGCAGACGATCTACTCCTTCACCGGCGCCACCCCGGACTTCCTGCTGGGCTTCCGCAGCCGCCACCCGGACGCCACCGTGGTGAAGCTGGTCCGCGACTACCGGTCGACCCCGCAGGTCGTCGGGCTGGCCAACGGACTGCTGGGCAAGGCCCGCGGCCAGGCCGCCGCGCACCGGCTGGAGCTGATCTCGCAGCGAGAGCCGGGGCCCGAGCCGACGTACACGGAGTACCCGGACGAGCCGGCCGAGGCCGAGGGCGCCGCGCGGCGGATCAAGGAACTGATCGCCTCCGGGGTGCGGCCGAGCGAGATCGCGGTGCTGTACCGGATCAACGCCCAGTCTGAGGTGTACGAGCAGGCGCTGGCCGACGCCGGGGTGCCGTATCAGCTGCGCGGCGCCGAGCGGTTCTTCGAGCGGCCCGAGGTGCGTGAGGCCGGGCTGCTGCTGCGCGGCGCGGCGCGGGCGGGCGGTTCCTCGGACGAGGAGGGCGACGGCACGATCCCGCATCAGGTGCGCGCGGTGCTCAGCTCGCGCGGCTGGGCCTCGGAGCCGCCCGCGGGCTCGGGGGCGGTCCGGGACCGGTGGGAGTCGCTGGCGGCGCTCGTACGGCTGTCGGAGGACTTCGCGGCGGCCCGGCCGGAGGCGGACCTCGGGGACTTCGTGGCGGAGCTCGACGAGCGGGCCAACGCCCAGCACGCCCCGACCGTCGAGGGCGTCACCCTGGCCTCGCTGCACGCGGCGAAGGGCCTGGAGTGGGACGCGGTGTTCCTCGTGGGCCTGACCGAGGGCACGCTGCCGATCACCTACGCCAAGACCGACGAACAGGTCGAGGAGGAGCGGCGGCTGCTGTACGTCGGGGTGACCCGGGCCCGTTTCCATCTGGCGCTGTCGTGGGCGCTGTCGCGCTCGCCGGGCGGGCGCGGCGGCCGGCGGCCCTCGCGCTTCCTGGACGGGCTGCGGCCGGGTTCCGCGGCCCGCGGCGCCCGGGGCGCGGGCGCGGGGGGCGCGGGAGGTGGCGAGCGCGGCTCGGGAGGGCGCAAGCGGCGCGGTCCTGTGCTGTGCCGGGTGTGCGGGCGCACACTGTCCGAGGCCGGCGAGATCAAACTGATGCGGTGCGAGGACTGCCCCTCGGATCTCGACGAGGCGCTGTACGAGCGGTTGCGCGCCTGGCGCGCCGAGCAGGCCAAGGCGCTGGGACAGCCCGCGTATTGCGTGTTCACCGACAAGACTCTGCTGGCGATCGCCGAGGTCAGGCCGTCGGGGGAGGGGGAGCTGACCTCGATCGCGGGGGTGGGCGCGCGCAAGCTCGACAAGTTCGGCGCGGATGTGCTGGCGCTGTGCGCGGGGGAGGAACCAGGGGCTCCGGTTGAGGCCCCGGAAGACCTCGGGGAATCTTCTCAAGAAGAAGCCGAAAAATAGTTTGCGCATCGCGAGGAAGTCCTCATAGCCTGCGTGAGCACGGTCGGGAGCGGGTCTTCCAAGAGCCGCCAGGACTGTGATGTACTAGGCAAGTCCGTTCCACTGCCCTTACGAGACGCCGAGAGGAGGCGAGCCCAATGACCAGCCTGATGAACACCAAACTGACCGATCGTTCGGTGATCGCCGCCTCTGCATTCGGCATTTCGCTGCGTGGCACGGGTCTGTCCGTTCTGTCCGCTCTCCTTCCGGTCATGCCGGTCAGTGAGCGCGATGAGCGACCGACCCAGGCGCCCGCGGTAGCGGCAGCAGCGGCACAGGCGCAGGCCTATGCCTTTGCGGCGGCGGCCTACGGCGCCGGCGCTGGTACCGCCAAGGGCGCGACAGCCGCCAATGGTCACGCGAATGGACGGCAGAAGACGCAGCACGGCATGAAGTGGGCCTTCCGCGGGCTCGAACCCTGGAGTGATCCAGCCTGATAGCGCATCAGGTCGGCACCTCAGGGCCGCGGAATCCCACACCGGGAATCCGCGGCCCTTTTGTTTTCCCTCCAGACAGACACAACCGAAGACCGGCTCACCGGCCGGACCGACAGACGAGGAACGAACTCACCGTGCATACCGCCCCGCACGCATCGTCCGTACCCAAGCCCGACCTGAACCGCCCGCCGGCTGAGCCCCCGGAGACCACCTTGCTTCCCCTGACCGAGCTTGACGACGAGATCGAGCGACTCGGCGTACCCGTCCCCTGCCGGACCTTCGACCCGGAGGTCTTCTTCGCGGAGTCCCCGGCCGACGTGGAGTACGCCAAGTCCCTGTGCCAGACCTGTCCGGTCCGCGAGGCCTGCCTCGCCGGTGCCAAGGACCGCCGCGAGCCCTGGGGTGTCTGGGGCGGCGAGCTGTTCATCCAGGGGGTCGTGGTGCCCCGCAAGCGGCCGCGTGGCCGTCCGCGCAAGAACGCTGTCGCGGCATGAACACCAGGAAGATCCGGACGCCCGGCACCCTCGACCGCCCACTGACGCACGACCCCAGGAATCACGACCCCAAGAATCAGGCCCCGATGACACCCACCCTCAACGAGCTGCCCGCACGTGCTTCCGACGCCTGCGCGTCGTCCCAGAACAGGACCCTTGAAATGCAACTCATGCCAGAAGCCCTGGCCCGTGCCCAAATGCAACAGCGACTGCGCGAGGCCGAACACGAACGAAGGTCCGTGCGTCTGCTCGCCGCCCGTCGGCTCCAGCGCCGTGCGGAAAGGGCCTCGCTGCGCGCCCGGCGCGCACTGGCCATGGCCGTGATGCAGTAGCCGAAAGGCTCACCCGTGTCACCCATATGATCCGGTGCGAACAGAAAACCGCTCGGCGCCACTGACCTCGTACGATCTCGCGGGACCGGTCCGGAAGGGCCGGTCCCGCGGTGCGTTGGACGACAAACCCGGCGTCGGCGGAGGTATCGTCACCCAGTGGATCAGAAGACCTCTCAGACCACGACCACGTGTGCCCGTTGCGGAGCCGTTCACGAAGGTCTGCCGCTGACGTGGACCTGCTCCGTCGAGAACGGCCGGCGCGTCTATTTCTGCGACACGTGCGCGCGCGAGCATCTGCGCAGCATCGAAGGCCGCCTGGACTCCGACTGGTGGTAGCGGCCGGACCCCACGACAGCCGTCCGGTTCCGGCCCGGACGCCCTACGCGGACTCCGCCGTGCCCTCCGGGTCGAAACCGGGCAGCCACGCGCGCAGCTCGTCGCGCAGCCGCACGGTCGCGCCCAGCTGGCACAGCACACCGACGGTGCTCAGCGTCACCCGGTGAATCAGCAGATAGGACGGCGGCAGGTTCAACTGCTTGCCCAACTGGTGGGCGGGTGACCGCGGATCGGCGATCCGGGCCGCCTGCGCCCGCATCCACGCCCGGTCGAAGGGGAACTCCTCCCGCCCGGCCGGTTCGATGATCGGCCGCAGATAGTCGAGCACGGCCTCCGCGTCAAGGTTAATCGTCGGCTTGACGAAGCCCTCCTTGCGGAGCATCGCGTAGACCTGATCGGCGTCGTCCTCCAGGGCGAGCCGCAGCGCGGTGCCGATCGGCAGCGGCAGACCCTCGGGTAGCCGGTCGACCGTGCCGAAGTCCAGCACGCCCAGCCGCCACCCCGAGGCCGGTCCGTCGTCCGTCAGCAGCCGGAAGTTGCCCGGGTGCGGGTCGGCGTGCAGCAGCCCGGTGCGGGCCGGCCCGGCGAATAGGAAGTGTGACAGCAACTGCCCGGCCCGGTCGCGCATCTCCTGGCTGCCGCCCGAGATCACCTCGGACAGCGGCACCCCGTCCATCCACTCGGTGACCAGCACCTGGTCCGCCTGGTGCACCACGTCCGGCACCTCGATGTCCGGGTCCCCGGCGAACTCCACGGCGTGGACATGCTGGGCCCGCGCCTCCAGGGCGTAGTCCAGCTCCTCCGCGACGCGCTCGCGCAGCTCGGCCAGCAGCGGCTTGACGTCCATCCCGGGCACCAGCGGACCGAACATCCGTGCCACCCGGCCCAGTTGGGACAGGTCGGACAGGAGCGCGTCCCCGGCCCCCGGATACTGGACCTTCACCGCGACCTTGCGCCCGTCGCTCCACACCGCCCGGTGCACCTGCCCGATCGACGCCGCCGCGGCCGGGGTGTCGTCGAACTCGGCGAACAGCGAGCGCCAGTCCTTGCCCATCCGCTCGGACAGCACCCGGTGGACGGTGCGGGCCGGCAGCGGCGGGGCGGCCTCCTGGAGTTTGGTGAGCGCGGCCCGGTAGGGCCCGGCCACGTCCTCCGGCAGCGCGGATTCGAAGACCGACAGGGCCTGCCCGAACTTCATCGCGCCGCCCTTCAGCTCCCCGAGCACCTTGAAGAGCTGTTCCGCGGTGCGCTCCTGCAACTCGGAGGCGACCTCGTCGGCGGGACGGCCGCCGAGCCGCTTGCCGAGCCCGAGCGTGGCCCGCCCGGCGAATCCCAGCGGGAGCGCGGCCAGCTTCGCGGTCCGGGTCACCGCCTTGCGCGGAAGATCAGACATGCGCCCCTCATTTCCCGTCGGTCACATGGCCATTGTGCCCCTCCCCACCCGCGGCCCGTGGAGCAGAGCGCCGGTAGTCGCCGGCTCCCGCACTTTGGCCGCCCCCGCGACCCCACCCGTCCCCGCGCCCCCACGGCCCGCGCCCGGACGTACCACCGACTCCCGCAGGTCCCGCCGCCCGGGCCGGGCCCTCGCGCCGCACCCGCAGCGCCCGTCCCCCGGCAGCGGCCGCACCCGGGTGGAGAGCCGGCCGAGCGACAGCTCCACCCGCGCTCCCGCGCTCGGCGGCAGCCGCCCGTCCAGCAGCGCCAGCACATGGGCCGCCGCCAGCCCGGCGACGGCGGTGGCCAGCGCGATGTCGCAGGCCGGGACCGCCGACTGCCGACCCGATCCGAGCTGCGCCAGCATCCGCGGCCACGCCGGGTCGCCGTCGGCCAGCAGCAGCCCCAGGCACTCCCCGCAGGCCGTCCGTCCGGGCAGCACCAGCGGGCCCACCAGGCCCGTGCCCTCCAGTACGCCCGTATAGAGGTGCGGCACGGCCGCCGCGACCAGCTCGCGGGCCTCGTCCGGGTCCGGCGCGTAGGCGAGCAGCCCGTCCCGGGGCGCGAGCACCACCACGGACGTCCCGGGCGCGGCCCGCTCCCCGGGACCGTACCGGGGACTCACCCCCGGACCCGCCCGCCGCACCGCACCGCGACCTGCGGCGTCCCGACGGTCGCCGATGTGCTCGGCCGGGATGCCCGCGGGCCCCACGTCCCACGGCTCGACCCGCCCGGCGTCGACCAGGTCCACCGCGCCCACGCCGGCCGCCGACAGCACCGCCGCCAGCGCGGCGCCCACCCGGCCCGCTCCGTGCACCCGCACCCGCGAGGCCGTGCGGTGCCGTATCCGGGCCGCCGCCCCGCCCGCTTCCGGGTGCACCACCGACAGCGCGGCCAGATCGGGGCGGAGCCGGTCCAGCACGGCGGTGCGGTGCCGCAGGGCCCCCGACAGCGCCGCGTGGGCCGACGCGTCGTCCAGCACCCCGCCCTCCGCGAGCAGCCCCAGCAGCCGTCTGACCCGGTCGGGCGTCAGCCCCAGTGCGGCCGCGTCCCGCGTCACCGTTTCCGTACTGCGCGTGCCGTCCAGCAAATCGAGAAAGCCGGCCGCCGGTCCGTCCACCGGCTCCAGCACCACCGCGTGTACCGGATCGACTCCGAACTGCACGCTTTCCCGGTCCCGCCAGCTGCGCCGCAGGGCACCTTTCAGCATCGGACGCATCACTCCGCTCCTTTCTTTTCCCGCCCGCCACCATCGGGCCGCCGATTCATCACTCTGTGTGAGCGATAGCGCCAGAATGCCCGATAGGCCAGTGCCCGCACGGAAAGTTATCCACAGGCTGTGGGGGATAGTCGTTCAATATGCGTATGAAGCGAGGTGATTCACACGGCATCCGGCCCGGAGACGGGACTTCCCACAGGCGCAGCGGGTAACGTCGAAATGTGTCCGCCGATCCCGCGCGTAACCTCACCAGCCGGCCCGAGCCCGCTCGCGGCCTCCGGACGAGCGCTGTCGAAGTGCGTCGCAGCGCCCGCCGGCGGCGAACCGTGTCCGCGTACCGGGACGGGGATCGCACGGTCGTGCTGATCCCGGCCCGGATGTCCGCGGCCGAGGAGCAACGCTGGGTGACGGTGATGCTCGACAAGCTCGCCGCGCAGGAGAGCCGCCGGATGCCCGGCGACGACGAGCTGGCCACGCGCGCCGAACGGCTGGCGGAACAATATCTGCTCGGCCGGGCCGTCCCCGACACGGTCCGCTGGGTCACCAACCAGAACGCCCGGTGGGGCTCCTGCACCCCCGCCGAGGGCAGCATCCGCCTCTCCCACCGGCTCCAGGGCATGCCCGAGTACGTCATCGACTACGTCCTGCTGCACGAGCTCGCCCACCTTCTCGTCCCCGGGCACGGTCCGAGCTTCTGGAAGCTGCTTGAGGGCTATCCGCGCACCGAGCGCGCCCGCGGTTTCCTGGAGGGCGTGGTCGCGGCCGACCGACTGCCCCACCCGCCCGGCTCCCGCGAGGCATAGCCGCCCGTCGTCGGCAGACGCTGCGCGCCCGCGAGTTGTAGCAGGTCCGGTACAGGCCGGAGATGGCCGCTGTGGGACGGAGCGGTTAGCCTGTCGCAACGCAGCGAAGCGCAACGAGGGGATGGGGGACGGTCGCAGTATGGCCAGGGAATTCCAGCGTGGCCACAAGGCCAAGATCAGTGATCTGACACCCGGGACGGACCTGTACATCGGCGTGCAGATCAACGCTCCCGGGCTGACGTTCGACATCAGTTGTTTCGGGCTCGACGACAAGGAACAGCTGTCGGACGACCGTTACTTCATCTTTTTCAACCAGCCGAAGTCGCCCGAGGAGTCCATTCAGCTGCTCGGCGCGCAGGCCGGTGACACCGAGTCCTTCCGTGTCACCCTTGAGCGCATTCCGGCGGCCATTCGCAAGCTGTCGTTCACCGCGACCATTGACGGCGACGGGCGGATGTCGCATATCTCGCCCGGCTACATCCGGGTCGTGGCCGGTGGCGAGGAGGTCGCGCGGTACGCGTTCAGCGGCTCGGAGTTCAGCACCGAGCGCGCGGTGATGCTCGCCGACATCTACCTCAAGGACGTATGGCGGTTCGCCGCCGTCGGCCAGGGCTTCGACGGAGGACTCGCCGCGCTGCTGGAGAACTTCGGCGGAGAGGTCGCCGAGGAGGAGCCCGAGCCTCCGCAGCAGGCCGCGGTCCCCGGCTTCGCCCCGCCTCCTGGCGGCCAGGCGCCCGCCCCCGTGCCCGGCTTCGCCCCGCCGCCCGGCGGACCACCGCCCGCACCCCCCGCCCCGGCTCCCTCCTTCGGCGCACCGCCGGTCCCGCCGCCCGCTCCCGTTCCCCCGCCGCTCCCGGCTCCCTCCTTCGGCGCCCCCGCCGGCCCTCCGCAGCCCGCCGCCGCGCAGCAGTTCGCGCAGCCCGGCCCACCGCCGCAGTACGCGCAGGGCCAGGGGTTCACCCCGCCGGGCGACCCGTCGGTGCATCAGGCGCCCACGATGATCGCGCCGCTGGCCGCCCCGCCCGGCCAGGCTCCACCCGGTCCGCCGCCCTTCGGGCAGGTCCCGCCGCCCGTCGCGCCTCCCGGGCAGATCCCCGGCCAGCCGGTCCCGCCGCCCTTCCCGCAGCCCGCCTTCGGCGCCCAGCCCGCGGGCGGCCCCGCGGCCGGTTACGGCCACCCCGCCGTACCCGCCCAGGGCGCCGGGCTCGCCGTCGCCATGCAGAAGTACCGCGAACTGCCCACCGGTCAGCGCTGGACGCAGCAGAACCCGAAGATGATGCGCGCCGACCTCAGCCAGGCCGGCGGCCAGCCCGTGCTCGCCCGCCAGGGCAGCATGGTGCTCTACCAGGGGAAAGTCGACTTCGGCTACAAAGGCGCCGGATTCACCGGCCGGATCGTCGGCAACGTCACCGGCCAGGAGATGCAGCTGATGCGCTGTACGGGCGGCGGCCAGGTCTTCTTCGCCGAGAACGCGGCCTATCTGCACCCCATTGAGCTCCAGGGCGACGCCATCTGCGTCTCCGCCGAGAACGTGCTCGCCTTCGACGAGACCCTTCAGCACGAGGTGCGGCGCATCGAGGGCCACGGCATCCCCGGCGGCGCCCTCTACACCATGCAGTTCCACGGCACCGGGACCGTGATCGTCAAGACGCACGGTACCCCCGTGGTCCTCCCGGTCACCCCCACCACGTACGCGGACAGCAACGCGATCGTCGCCTGGTCGGCCGCCGCCCAGGTGATCGTCTCCAGCCAGGTCAGGCTGCGCAGGACCGCCTTCCCCGGCCACAGCGGCGAGACCGTGAACCTCCAGTTCCGCGGCGCTCCCGGCAACTTCATCGTCGTTCAGCCCTACGAGGTGTGACCCGCCATGGACCAGCAGATGATCGCGGGCTACGCACCCACCCCGGTGGCCGCCCGGATGGAGAACCACGGGTCGGCCATGCTCAAGGTCGCCATGCAGACCGGCCAGGACCTCTTCGCCCGCAGCGGCTCCATGGTCGCCTACGAGGGCTTTGTGCAGTACGAGCCGAACCCGCCCGCCGTACGGCAGATGGCCTCGGCCTGGCTGACCGGCGAGAGCACGCCTCTCATGAAGTGCAGCGGTGACGGCCTGCTCTACCTCGCCGACTACGGCGCCGACGTGGTGTGCCTGAACCTCAACAACGAGTCGGTGTCCGTCAACGGCACGAATCTGCTCGCCTTCGACGCGCACCTCCAGTGGGGCGTCGAGCGGGTCAAGGGCCTCGCCAAGTTCGCCGGGCAGGGCCTGTTCAACGTGGCGGTGTCCGGCACCGGCTGGGTGGCCGTCACCTCACGCGGCACGCCGATCGTCGTCGACTGCGGCAGCGGCGCGGACGAGACCTATGTCGACCCGGACGCGCTCGTCGCCTGGTCGTCGGGGCTGAAGATGAAGGCGAAGCGGAGCTTCAAGGCGTCGGCGCTGATCGGGCGCGGCAGCGGCGAAGCCTTCCAGATCGCCTTCTCGGGGCAGGGCTTCGTGGTCGTACAGCCCAGCGAGGACAGCACTGACCGGCTCCGGGCCCGGGGCTGAGGGGGAGCGACACATCATGCAGAGCCCGCTTTTCGCATTCACCGAGGTCCAGAACGAGGACCACTACACCCTGCAGAACTCCTATCTGCTCCGGGTCCGCCTGGACGGGAACACCGGCCCGGACTGTCTGGCCAAGAAGGGTTCGATGGTCGCCTATCAGGGCATGATCGAATTCGACGGCGAGTACCAGTCCCACCACCAGGGCAGGGCCCGCCGGCAGACCGGTGAGGGCCTGGACCTGATGCGCTGCTCGGGTCAGGGCACCGTCTACCTTGCCAATCTCGCCCAGCAGATCCACATCCTCGACGTGGACCACGACGGGCTGACCGTTGACAGCGCCTATGTGCTCGCCCTTGACTCGGGGCTGCACTGGGACGTGATCGCCGTCGACAGCGAGTTCGGCCTGTCCGGCACCGGCGCGTACAACCTGAACATCGCGGGCAACGGCAAGGTCGCCCTGATGACCTCGGGCAAGCCGCTGATGATGCCGGTGACCCCGGACAAGTACGTCTCCTGTGACGCGGACGCGGTCGTCGCCTGGTCCAGCAGCCTGCGGGTCCAGATGCAGGCGCAGACCAGCAGCTCGTCGGTCTTCCGCAGGCGCGGAAACACCGGCGAGGGCTGGGAGCTGAACTTCGTCGGGCAGGGCTATGTCCTGGTCCAGCCCAGCGAGCTGATGCCGCCGCAGAACGTGGTGCTCCAGGGCCTGCGCGGGCAGTACGGCCTGGGAGCGGGCGGGCACGGCCAGAACCAGGGCAACGCCTGGTCGGGGCGGTAGCCCACGCGTGAACTACCGCCGGGGTGCGGGCGGTCGACGCCCGCACCCCGGCGGCCCTGCCGGCCGCACCGGCCGCGCGGTCACAAGCGCTCCGGCGGCCGCGCGCTCACAGCAGTGTGCGGGTCCTGGTCACCAGGCTCGCCACCGAGCTGTCCGAGACCGCGACGGCCTCGTCGAAGGTGAACCAGCGCAGGTCGAGTGATTCGTCGCTGATCGACTCGACCGCGCCCTCGGGCGCCACAGCGGCGTACTGCACGTCGAGATGCCAGGCGCACGGGGTCAGATGCCGGTCCAACTGGACCGGCCCGGGCACCAGCAGCCGCAGCCCCGCGATCCCGGACTCCTCGGTGCCCTCGCGCAGCGCCGAGGCGTCGAGCGCCGTGTCCTCGGGTTCGCAGTGGCCGCCGGTCTGTAGCCACATTTTCAGCTTGGCGTGCAAGGTGAGCAGGACACGTTCTCGCGGCGGGTCGAGCACCAGCACGCTCGCCGTGATGTGCCCGGCCTTGCACGGTTTCCACACCCCGTCCGGGTGCGCGGCCAGATGGGCCAGATACTCGCCGCGGAGCTTGTCCTGCTCCGGGTCGGGGGTGTGCCAGTTCTCAAGGACGCGCACGGCGTCCGCGTGCAGTGTGCTCACTTCTCGGAGTCGCCGTCCTCGCCGCCGTCGCCCTCAGGGTCCGCGCCGGGCTCGGGCTTCGCGTCGCCCGCACCCTTCGCGTCGCCCGCACCCTTCGTGAGGTCCGGGCCCTTCGTGAGGTCCGGGCCCGCGTCCCCTTCGGCACCGCCCGGGCCGCCGTTCGCGGCCTCGCCCAGCAGCTTGTCCAGCTCGGAGAAGTCGAAGGACTCGCGGTGCACAAAGCCGTCCGGGTCGTCCAGGTCCGCGGCCGTCGGCAGCATGTCCGGGTGCGCCCACACCCCGTCCCGGCCGTCCACCCCGCGCGCGTCGGTCAGCGACGCCCACAGCCGGGCGGCGTCCCGCAGTCGCCTCGGCCGCAGCTCAAGGCCGATCAGGGTCGCGAAGGTCTGCTCGGCCGGCCCACCGGTCGCCCGGCGGCGGCGCAGTGTCTCCCGCAGCGCGCCCGCCGACGGCAGATGCGGGGCCGCGGCCTCGTGCACGACCGCGTCGACCCAGCCCTCGACCAGCGCGAGCGCGGTCTCCAGCCGGGCCAGCGCCGCCTTCTGCTCCGGCGTGTCCTCGGGCTGGAACATGCCCTGCTGCAACGCTTCCTGAAGCTGCTCGGGCTGCGAAGGGTCGAGCTGCCCGACAGCCTCCTCCAGACGTGTGGTGTCCACCTTGATCCCGCGCGCGTATCCCTCGACAGTGCCGAACAGGTGGGCCCGCAGCCACGGCACATGAGCGAAGAGCCGCTGGTGGGCGGCCTCGCGCAGCGCCAGATACAGCCGCACCTCCTCCTGCGGCACGCCCAGGCCCTCGCCGAAGGCCGTGATGTTCGCCGGGAGCAGCGCGGCCTTGCCGGACGGGCCGAGCGGCAGCCCGACGTCGGTGGAGCCCACCACCTCGCCCGCCAGGGTGCCGAGCGCCTGCCCGATCTGGGAGCCGAACATCGCGCCGCCCATGGACCGCATCATGCCGAGCAGCGGCCCGGTCATGGCCTGCATCTCCTCGGGCAGCACATCGCCCATCGCCCCGGCCACCCGCTCGGCGACCGGGTCGACCAGGTCCTTCCACACCGGCAGGGTCGCCTCGACCCACTCCGCGCGGCTCCACGCCACCGCGGTGTTCGCGCCCGAAGGCAGCGAGGTGACGCCGTCGAGCCACAGGTCGGCCAGCCGGACCGCCTCCTGGACCCATGCGGTGTCAGAACGGCCCACGCTCGTGTCCTTGACGCCGTCCGGGGTGCCCTGGGCGACGGTCTGGCGGGCGATGTCCTTGGCCATGTCCCAGTTCACCGGCCCGCCCTCGTAGGAGAGCATCTGGCCGAGCTGCTGGAAGGCGGCGCCGAGGTCATTGGGGTTCAGGGAGCCGAACATCGCCGCGAACGGGTTGTCGCCGCCCCCGCCGAAGGGACCGCCCCCGCCGAAGCCGAACGGGTTCGGCGGCTGGCCGCCGCCCTGGCCGCCGCCTCCCTTGCCCTCATTTCCCTCGCCCCCGTCGTCGGGCTCCTCGGGAGGGACGCCGAATCCGAATGGGATGTCACTCACGGGATTCCTCGGCTCTGTGTCGTGATGGGCTGGCTGGTGGTGAGGCGGCCGCGCGGGCCGATTGTGCGGAGGTGAGCCTGTGTCGCGTACGACTCACTGTGATGAGCTGTACCTCCAGCCTAGACACGTGTCCGGCAGGATGGCTGCGTACGTATCTGAGACAACCGTGGGAGACACCCGGTGAGTTCCCCAGAAGCACACGTTCGCCCAGAGCGGAGCCCCACTCGGGGGGCCGCCGGTCCGGTGGTGGCGATCACCGGCGCGGCGACGGGCGTCGGCCACGCGCTGGCGCTGCGGCTCGTCGAGTCCGACCAGGTCAGGAAGGTCGTGGCGATCGACGAGCGGCGCGGTGACGTGCCCGGGGCGACCTGGCGGGTGCTGGACGTACGCGACCCCGCGATCGCCGAGAAACTGCGTGGCGCGGACGTGGTCGTGCATCTCGCGCTCGACCTCGATCTGGAGTCCGACGCGAAGGCCCGTTCGGCTTTCAACGTCCGCGGTACGCAGACCGTGCTCACCGCGGCCGCAGCCGCCGGAGTGCACCGGGTCGTGCTGTGCACCTCGGCGATGGTCTACGGCGCCCAGGCGGACAACGACGTGCCCCTCGCCGAGGACGCGCCGCTGCGGGCCACCTCCGAGGCCAGCTTCGTGGACGACCTGCTGGAGATCGAACGACTCGGCCGCCGCGCCCCGCGGGCCCATCCCGGCCTCAATGTGACGATCCTGCGCCCCGCCGTCCTGGTCGGGGGTACGGACACCGCGCTGACCAGGTACTTCGAGTCGCCGCGGCTGCTGGTCGTGGCGGGCAGCCGGCCCTGCTGGCAGTTCTGCCATGTGGAGGACCTGGTCTCGGCGCTGGAGTTCGCCGTGCTGGAGAAGGTCGACGGCGAGATCGCCGTCGGCTGTGACGGCTGGCTGGAGCAGGAAGAGGTCGAGGAGCTTTCGGGCATCCGGCGGATGGAACTGCCGCCCGCCATCGCCTTCGGCGCCGCCTCCCGGCTGCACCGCCTCGGTCTGACGCCCTCACCCGCCGGCGACCTCGCCTACACCATGCACCCCTGGGTGGTCAGCGGCAGCAAGCTCTACGAAGCGGGCTGGCGGCCGAAGTGGTCGAACGAGGAGGTGCTGGCCGTGCTCCTGGAAGAGGTCGAGGGCCGCAACTCCGTCGCCGGGCGCCGCCTGGGCCGCAAGGACGCGACCACCCTCGGCGCGGCCGGGGCCACGGTCGCCCTGGTCGGCGCGGCCGCCGTGGTGCGCAGGGCCCGCAAGCGCCGGGGCCTCTGAGCCCATCGGGTAAGCACCGGGAAGCGCCCGGGGCGCGCGACGACGCGCGGTGACGTGCCGGTGCGATGACAGGATCTTCTTTCGGTATTCCGGGCAGGCGAGGGAGCATGGGCGGCATGGCACGGACGGACGACCGCGACGACCCGATCCGGCTGCTGGCGATCCGCGACACCCCGCTGTCCGTGGACGAGGTCTTCGCCGCGGTCGGTGACGACGCGGCCGGTGGCACGGCGCTCTTCGTCGGCACCGTGCGCGACCACGACGGGCGGCCGGACGCGGAGGTGACCGGTCTGTCGTACTCCGCGCACCCCCTGGCGGAGCGGGAACTGCGCCGGGTCGCGGAGAAGGTCGCCGCGGACTTCCCGGTACGGGCGCTCGCGGCCGTCCACCGCGTCGGCGACCTGAGGGTGGGCGACATCGCGGTGGTCGTGGCGGTCGCCTGCCCCCACCGAGGCGAGGCGTTCGAGGCGAGCCGCCGTCTGATCGACGAACTCAAGAGCCAGGTGCCGATCTGGAAGCATCAGACGTTCACGGACGGTACGGAGGAGTGGGTGGGCGCGCACTGACCCGTGCGTTTTCGCACCCTGGGTGCCGACCGAAGGCCCGCGTACAGGCGCCCTGGACAACAGACCCGGCGTCCGCGCCCTCGCGTCCTGGGCGGCGATCCCGCGCCTCCTCATGCGCCGCCTCCTCGCGTCCTGGGCGCCGTCCTCGCGCCCTCGTCTCCCAAGGCGTCGACAGGCGTCGACCCGCGCCGCCCGTACCGCGCCCACCCTCCGTTCGTGGGACTCCGGCGGAATTCCCGCCGGAACCCCGTGCCCCTGCCCAGCGTTTGACCCGATGAGTGGTTAATCTGCTCATAGGTCCGATTTGGCGCACAGGGTCTCGGGGAGTTCGCAGTGGCAGCACTCGTATGGTTGCTCATTCCGCTGGCCGCCGCGGTCGTCGCCGCCTGCTGGGCCCGGTGGGCCGCGCGGCGACGTACGACCGGGGACGGTGCCTCGCTCGCCGACTACGAACGCTTCCGCCAGGCGATGCAGCGGGTGGCCCCGGTGGACGCCTCCCGGGAGCGCGCGCCGGTCGCCGGACCCGCCGCCGGGACGGCCCGTGACAAGGGCCGCAGGGCCGCCCGTACCGCCGGTGCGGGCGCCGGGAAGAACGCGGCACGCGGCCTCGGTACGGCCCCCGCGAACGCCCCCGGCGAAGAGGACTCACCCCGCGGACCGGTTGTCGGACCGGTCCCGTAGGGTCGGGGCATGCCACGCCGCACCGCGACGCTGCTCGCTTCGACACTGACGCTGATCGTGCTGCTGTGCGTGGCCCTCCTGGCGCCGACGCCGTACTCGGAGATGTCGCCGGGGCCGACCGTGAACACCCTCGGGGACTACCAGGGCGAGCAGGTCATCCAGATCACCGGCCGCAAGACGTACCCGGCCGACGGGCATCTGAACATGACCACGGTCCGGGTCACGGGCGCCGACTACTCGATGAACCTGATCGAGGCCATGTTCGGCTGGGCCCAGCACGACGACCGGGTGGTCGAGCACGACACGCTCTACCCGAACGGGCAGAGCGCGCAGGAGGCCGACCAGGAGAACGCCGAGGAGTTCAGCCAGTCCCAGGACAGCGCCAAGGTCGCCGCGCTCAAGGTGCTGCACATCCCCGTCCCGTCCCGGGTGATCGTTTCCGCCGTGGTCAAGGGCGGCGCCTCCCAGGGGCTGCTGCACGCGGGCGACGTCATCAAGGCGGTGGACGGCACCGAGGTCAAGCAGGCCGACGACGTCGCCAAGCTCGTCACCGAGCACAAGCCGGGCCAGCCGGTCGTCTTCACCGTCATCAAGGCCGCCGACGCCAAGAAGAAGTCCACGGTGACCCACGACGTGACGATCACCACCCGGGCCTCCGACGACACCGGCCCCAAGCGCGCGGTCGTCGGGATTCAGGCGGGCATCGAGCACATCTTCCCGTTCACCATCGACATCCGGCTCGCGGACGTGGGCGGCCCGAGCGCGGGCATGATGTTCGCCCTGGGCATCGTGGACAAGCTCACCCCGGGCAATCTGACCGGCGGGCACTTCGTCGCGGGCACCGGCACCATAGACGACAGCGGGAACGTCGGCCCGATCGGCGGCATCGGTCTCAAGACGATCGGCGCCCGCGACAAGGGCGCGCAGTACTTCCTCACCCCGGCCGACAACTGCGGGGAAGCCGCCAAGGACATCCCCCACGGCCTCACCCTGGTCAAGGTGAAGACGCTGGACGACGCCATGGCGGCCCTGGCGAACATCAAGGCCGGCAAGACCTCGGCGCTGCCCAGCTGCTCCAAGAGCTGAGCCGATAGCTGAGCCGAGGGCCGAGCCGGCGGCCGAGCAGCAGTCGGCCGCCCAGGCTTCGAATCACGCCTCGAAGGTCGCCGCCAGCGCCTCGGCCAGCCCCGGCACCAGCTCCGACCCGGTGAGCACCTCGGTCGGCGAGTCCTTGGACCGCAGCCGCAGCGCCGACTCGCGCGCGCCGTCCCGCAGGACCCCGACCGTCATCCGTACCTCCTGCCGCTCGGGGTGCGCGGCGACCCATGCGGCGAGCGCGGCGTCGTCCAGGTCCTCGGGGATCGCGGCCTCCGCGGACGGCGGCAGCATCAGCCGCTCCACGGTGAGCGCGCAGCCCGCGATCACCTCGGGCCAGGCGATGGTGGCCAGGAACTCGTCCAGCTGCTGCCCGGCCGGCAACTCGTCCTGCTCGATGGGGGTCAGGCCCCCGGCGGTCTCCTCACCGAGCCCCAGCTGCTCGGCCAGGCCGGGCTCCTGGGACCGCAGTTGAACGGTGTCGACGAGGGCGAAGAGCCGCGCGGGCTGGTCCCAGCCGAGGCCCGAGGCATAGGTGTCGATCTCCAGCACGGCACGGGTCAGCGGATTCCCCGCGAGCGGTGCACCATCGGTCGCAATGTTGGACATGGTCAGTATCCTGCCTCTTCCCCGCCCGGAATCGGGAACCGGCCAAAGCGTGAGTAAGTTGCACCTGTGGGGGGTCCGACCCGGGACACCCGCGAAACACTGACATTTCGAGGTGCGCACCTTGGTATTCCAGATGCCGGACCGCGGCGGAGGGCCGTCGGGAGCCCGGATCAGAATGGGCCGTCCGTCCCGGCGGACCCGAACCCTGCTCATCACGATCGGCGTGCTCGCCGTCCTGATGATCGCGTTCGTGATGTTCGCCGGGTTCTGGACGGATTTGCTCTGGTATCGGTCGGTTCACTACTCGTCGGTCTTCACCACCACGCTGTGGACCAAGGTCGGCCTCTTCTGCGTCTTCGGCCTGTTGATGGCCCTCGCGGTCGGGGTGAACATCTACCTGGCGCACCGGCTGCGTCCGCCGCTGAGCGCGATGTCGACGGAGCAGCAGAGCCTCGACCGGTACCGGATGGGGATCGCGCCGTACAAGAAGTGGGTGCTGCTCGGGATCTGCGCGGTGGTCGGGCTCATCGCCGGCGGATCGGCCTCGGGTCAATGGCGGCTGTGGCTGCTCACCACCAACGCCACGCCCTTCCACGTCAAGGACCCGCAGTTCCACAAGGACGTGTCCTTCTACGCCTTCGACCTGCCCTGGTACCGCTTCCTGCTGAGCTTCGGCTTCGCCACCGTGGTGCTCTCGCTGATCGCCGCCGCGCTGGTGCACTACCTGTACGGCGGGCTGCGGATCACCTCGCCCGGCGGCCGGGCCACCGCGGCGGCCACCGGCCATCTGTCGGTGCTGCTGGGCCTGTTCGTGTCGCTCAAGGCGGTCGCGTACTGGCTGGACCGTTACGGTCTCGCGGTCAAGTCCAGCGGCTTCAAGGCCACCGAGAACTGGACGGGTCTGCGGTACGTCGACGCCAACGCGTATCTGCCTGCCAAAACGATCCTGTTCTGCATCGCGGTCATCTGCGCGCTGCTGTTCTTCGCGACGCTGTGGCGGCGTACGTGGTCGCTGCCGACCATCGGCTTCGGGCTGATGGTGCTCTCGGCGATCCTCATCGGCGGGCTCTACCCGGCGATCGTGCAGAAGTTCCAGGTGCAGCCGAACGAGGCGGCCAAGGAGGCGCCGTACATCCAGCGGAACATCGACGCGACACGGGCGGCGTACGGCATCGCGGACAGCGAGGTCTCGGAGTACGCGGGGACGAGCACGGAGTCCAATGCCAAGCTGCTCGCCGACACCGCCACCGCGGCCTCCATACGTGTCCTGGACCCGAACGTGGTCTCGCCGACCTTCCAGCAGATGCAGCAGTCCCGCAGCTACTACTCCTTCCCCTCCACGCTCGACGTCGACCGGTACACGATCGACGGCAAGGAGCAGGACACCGTGGTGGGGCTGCGCGAGCTGAACATCAAGGGCATCCCCGAGAACAACTGGATCAACGACCACTTCAAGTACACCCACGGCTACGGGCTCATCGCCGCCAAGGGCACCACGGCGACCGACACCGACCCCAAGGGCCAGCCGGTCTACACCGAGAAGAACCTGCCGACCGTCGGTGACATCGGCGACTACCGGCAGGAGATCTACTTCGGCGAGCAGACCAAGCAGTACTCGATCGTCGGCGGCCCCACCAAGGAGCTGGACTACGCCGACAAGACCGGGGAGAAGTCGTCCTCGTACCAGGGCAAGGGCGGGGTCAGCCTGAGCAACCCGGTGACCCGGGCCGCGTACGCGGTGTCCTTCGGGGAGCCGCAGATCCTCTACTCCGGGGCGATCGGCGACGGTTCGAAGATCCTCTACAACCGCACCCCCAAGGAGCGGGTGGAGGCGGTCGCGCCCTGGCTGACCATCGACGGCGACCCGTACCCGGCGGTGGTGGACGGCCATGTGCAGTGGATCGTGGACGCGTACACGACCACCAACGGCTATCCGTACGCCTCCAGCACGACGCTCGGTGACACCACCGCGGACTCGCTGACCGACGACCAGCGTTCGGTGGTCGCGCAGCAGAACCGGGTCAACTACATCCGCAACTCGGTCAAGGCGACCGTGGACGCGTACGACGGCACGGTCACGCTCTACCAGTGGGACACCCAGGACCCGGTGCTCAAGACCTGGATGAAGGCGTTCCCGCACACCGTGCAGCCCAAGAGCGCGATCTC
Organism: Streptomyces sp. NBC_00223; assembly: GCF_036199905.1. NCBI lineage: Bacteria > Bacillati > Actinomycetota > Actinomycetes > Kitasatosporales > Streptomycetaceae > Streptomyces > Streptomyces sp. NBC_00223. The sequence continues at coordinate 5,653,065 of NZ_CP108109.1, forward strand.
GAAGGACCTGATGACGCACCTGCGGTATCCGCAGGACCTGTTCAAGGTCCAGCGGCAGCTGCTCACCAAGTACCACGTCACCAAGGCCGCGCAGTTCTACAGCGGCAGCGAGGTGTGGCAGGTGCCGGACGACCCGGCGTCGAAGTCGGGCAAGGCGGTGCCGCCGTACTACCTGAGCATGCAGATGCCCGACCAGAACAGCCAGGAGTTCTCGCTCACCACGACCTTCACGCCCACCAAACGTGACAACCTCTCGGCCTTCATGGCGGTGGACGCGAACGCGACGAGTCCGGACTACGGCAAGATGCGGCTGCTCAAACTGCCGCCCGACGCCCAGGTCGACGGACCGCAGCAGGTGCAGAGCAAGTTCAACTCCTATCCGGGCTTCGCCACCGACCTCAACCTGTTGAAGAAGGGCGACTCCACGGTCGAGTACGGCAACCTGCTCACCTTCCCGCTGGACGGCGGTCTGCTGTACGTGGAGCCGGTGTACGTGCGCGGCGCGGACACCAACTACCCGCTGCTGCGCAAGGTGCTGGTGAACTTCGGCGGCACGATGGCCTTCCGGGACACCCTCGGGGAGGCGCTGTCCGAGGTCTTCGGCGGGGAGGCGGCGCCACCGCCGGCCGACGGCGGGACCGGAACCGGGACCGGTGGCGGTACGACGACCGAGCCGCCGCCGACGACGGGCACCACGGACAACCCGACGCTCGACAAGGCCCTCGCGAACGCGCAGAAGGCCCTCGACGACGGGCAGACCGCGCTCAAGAACGGCGACTGGAAGGCGTACGGCGAGGCGCAGGACCGGCTGGCCGCCGCGCTCCAGCAGGCGCAGGACGCCGAGAAGGGGAAGAAGGGGGCGAAGACCGGGTGATCGAGGGCTGATCGGGCGACACCCCGCGTCGTGGTACGGTTAAGACACAACGACGCGGGGTGGAGCAGCTCGGTAGCTCGCTGGGCTCATAACCCAGAGGTCGCAGGTTCAAATCCTGTCCCCGCTACTCGATGAAGAGGCTCGAAGTCAAGTGACTTCGGGCCTCTTCACTCGTTTGAGGTACCCCCGGTTTGAGGCGTTTGGGTGACGCCTTATCGGGAAGTCGACAAAACGCTGTAGTGACCAATCGGGTTGCGGTATACCAGGTGTACGCCGGTAGCGGGTGGTGCGACGATGGTGCTCATGGGGGATGGTGCAAGACTGCTGAATACTCGTCAGATCCATGGACAAGGTGGGCCGACGGGGGAGTCGGCCGCGCGTGCGGACGCCTCCGGGGCCGCGGCCGTCAGCGTGGCGGCGTTGCTGCCCGGGCCGCGGGCCGGACACGGGGACTCCGCCGAACCGGTCGCCGTACCGGCGCTGCTCACCGAGCTGCCCGACGAGGACACCCTCGCGCTGCGCGAGGAAGCGGAGATCGAGGCGCGGCACCGCCGGGCCGCCGAGCAGGGCGACCCGGGGGCGATGAGCGCGCTCGGCACGCTGCTGCTGCGGCGCGGGGACCTCGACGGCGCGGAGCCGTTTCTGCGGCAGGCCGTGCAGCACGGGGACCGGGCCGCCGCGAACAATCTGGCGCTGCTGCTCCACCAGCGCGGGTACGCCGACGAGGCGGCCGGCTGGTGGCGGATCGCGGCCGTCGCCGGGTCCGCGCCCGCCGCGCACGCGCTCGGCCGGCACTTCCGGGAGCGCGGTGACGAGCCCGGCGCCGAATACTGGCTGCGGCAGGCCGCCGAGTCCGGGCACACGCTGGGCGCCTACGCGCTGGCCGACCTGCTCGACCACCGGCGGGACGTCGGGGCCGAGCGGTGGTTCCGCGCCGCCGCCGAACACGGGCACCGAGAGGCGTCGTACCGGCTGGCCCGGATCTGCGCGGGGCGCGGCGAGGACCACGAGGCCGAGCAGTGGTACCGGCAGGCCGCGGCCCGCCGCCACCGCCGGGCCGCGCTGCGCCTCGGCACGCTGCTCGAGGAGCGCGGCGAGACCAAGGAGGCCGGGCACTGGTATCTGACGGCCGCGCGGGACGGCGAGGCGCGGGCCGCCTGCGCGCTGGCCTTTCTGCTGCGGGACGCCGGTGACATCGACCAGGCCGCCACGTGGTGGCGGCGGGCCGCCCAGGCCGGCGACGGCAACGCCGCCAACGCGCTCGGCGCGCTGCACGCCCAGGAGGGCGAGACGCAGACGGCCGAGCGCTGGTACCGCACGGCCATGGAGGCCGGGGACGTCAACGGGGCGTACAACCTCGGGCTGCTCTGCGCCGGCCAGGGGCGTACGCCGCAGGCCGAGCAGTGGTACCGCAAGGCCGCGTACGCCGGGCACCGCGAGGCCGCGAACGCGGTCGCCGTCCTGCTGCTCCAGCGGGGGGACGCGGCGGGCGCGGAGCCCTGGTTCTCCAAGGCGGCCGAGGCAGGCAGCATCGACGCGGCCTTCAATCTCGGCATCCTGTACGCCGGGCGCGGCGACGCGGACATCGCGCGGCGGTGGTACGAGCGGGCCGCCGCGGCCGGGCACTCGGAGGCGGCGCTCCAGGTGGCGATCGCCCTCCAGCAGGAGGGGGACGTGCACGGCGCCGAGCGGCACCTGCGGTGCGCCGCGGGCGGCGGCAGCCCCGAGGCGGCCTTCCGGCTCGGGGCGCTGCTGGACCGGCGGGACCGGGAGGACGGCGAGGCCGTCTGCGACGAGGCGGAGGAGTGGTACGAGCGGGCCGCCCACCAGGGGCACCGGCGGGCGCAGGTGCGGCTCGGTATGTGCGCGGCCAAGCGGGGGGACGTCGTGGACGCGGCGCACTGGTACCGGCTGGCCGCGGAGGCGGGGTCGCGGAACGGGGCGTTCAACCTCGGGCTGCTGCTCGCGCGCGAGGGCAGTGAGCCGGAGGCCGCGCTGTGGTGGACGCGGGCCGCTGACGCGGGGCACGGGCGGGCGGCGCTGCGGATGGCGTTGCTGTCGGCCCGGCGGGGTGATCTGCCGTCGGCGCAGTCGTGGTGTGCGCGGGCCATCTCGTGCGGGCCCGCGGAGGTCGCGGAGCGGGCCGCGCGGCTTACGGCGGCGGTCTCCCACGAGCTCACTGCGTGAGGCGTTGGGTTTACGGCTGACGTTCCCTGAGGCCCCGCTGCGCGCGGCTCGCCTTGACGTCGGGCCCGCGTCCCGCCGCGACGGAGGGTTTCCGGAACGTTGCCCCGGGCCCGTCCTGACACGCGCCAGCCGTGCGCCGGACGCGGTTTGGCACCGCCGGTCCGCGTCGTCCCGCGTCCCGCCGCGGCGGCGGGTTTTTTCTGGGGGCGTTGGCCCCCTCGGCCTGTTTGACGTGCGTCGGCCGTTCAGGCGCTGCGCGCTGCGCCGTGCCGGGGCCGACATGTCCGCCTGGCGGCGTGGGTGCGCTCAGTTTGGCACCGCCGGTCCGCGTCGTCCCGCGTCTCGCCGTCGCGGCGGGATTTGGTTGGGGGGTGCTGCCCCGGCCCGTTTTGGCAGGCGCCAGAGGTCCGCGCTGGGCGCGGCACGTCTCGCCTGGCGGCGGGGCCGGGGGCGGTTTGGCACGCCGGTCCGCGTCGTTTCGCGTCCCACCGTCGCGGCGGGATTTGGTTCGGGCGTCGGCCCGGGTCTGTTTTGACGCGCGCCCGCCTGACAGCGGGCGTTCCGTGAGGCGGCGCCGCGCGGCTCGCCTGGCGGCGGGGCCGGGGCGGTTTGGCACCGCCGGACTGCTTCGTTCCGCGTCTCGCCGTCGCGGCGGGATTTGGTTGGGGCGTTGCCCTCGGCCCGTTTTGGCAGGCGCCAGCCGTCCGCGCTGGGCGCGGCACGTCTCGCGTCACGGCGGGCGTTCCGTGAGGCTGCGCGGCTCGCCCGGCGGCGGGGCCGCTCGGTTTGGCGCCGCCGGGGTGCGGCGTTTCGCGTCCCGCCGTTGCAGCGGGGGATTGTGGGGGGCCCGCGCTGGAAGCGATTTGGTGGGGGGTGGGGGGTGGGATACAGTGGGGATCACAACGACGCGGGGTGGAGCAGCTCGGTAGCTCGCTGGGCTCATAACCCAGAGGTCGCAGGTTCAAATCCTGTCCCCGCTACCACGTAAAACGGAGTAAGGCCCGGAAGCGCACGCTTCCGGGCCTTCTTCTTGTTCCGGCAAAGATCGGGCGAAGATCGGGCGATGCCCGCCGCCCGCCGCCGGCCCCCGCGCGATCCTGAGAAAAGGAAGATCGGCGAGGGGAGACCGGCTTGCTGCGCGGACGGCGAAATCGGCAGACCACGGCACGCTGGACCGAATGGTGTGCCGCCGCGTACGAAGGCAACCGCCGGGAGGACGCCCTCACCCTGCTCGCCAGGCTCCGCGCGGCCCGCGACGCCGGACCCCCGTACGAACGGGCCGCCGCCCTGGCAGCCCTGGGACGCGCCCCCGCCCCGCTGCTGCTGCTCCTGGACCGCCACGCCCGGCAGCCGGGCGCCTCACCCGCTCCGGCGCGCGGCAGGCAGCGCGACCCCCTGCGGCTGCTCCTCGCCTCCCTCGACCCCGACGGCCGGGTCCGCGAAGCCGCCGTCGAGGGCCTGGCCGCCCGCCCCGGGCCGCTCGCCGCCGCCGCGCTGGCGCTGCGTACCGTCGACCGGGTGCACCCGGTCCGCGTCAAGGCCGCCGCCGCGCTGCTGGCCCGCCGCGCCCCGGACGAGGCGGCCGTCGCCGTCGGCGTACTGCTCCGGCTCACCGGCCGCAGCCGGGCCGGTGGCCTGCTCGCCTCGTACCGGGCCGTACTGGGCGCGCCCCCGTACCGCCGCACCGTACGGGCGCTGGCTGCCGCCGACGATCCGGCCACCCGCCGCTTCGGGGTCCAACTCGCCCTGGACCTGGGCGTGTACGCCCCCGGTGATCTGCTGCGGGCCGCGCTGTGCGACCGCGACCAGGTATGCCGGCGGCTATGCGCGGAACGGCTGCTCGAACTGGACCCGGGCCAGGCGGCCGGACTGCTGCGGGCGCGCGGCGCGGGCATACGGGAGCTGGCGGTCTCGGCCCTGCCCAGGGATGTGCCCGCCACCCGGCTGGTCGGCCCGCTCGCCGACCGGGCCAGGATGGTACGGGCGCAGGCCCGTTGGAAGCTGTACGAGCGGGCCGAGCCGCCCGCCGAGGTCTACCGCAGGCAGATACGCAAGGGCCGGGCCGTACCGCCCCGATTACTGGCCGGGCTGGCGGTGGGGCTGGGGGAGTGCGGTGACGCGGCCGATACGGCGCTGCTGGCCCGGCTGCTGCGCGATCCGTGTACGGAGGTGCGCCGGGCGGCCGCCCGCGCGGTGGGCCGGCTGGCGCGGCCGGAGGAACTGGCCGCGCTGCTCGGCCCGTTGGCGGGCGACCCGGACCGGGGCGTGGCCCGTGAGGTGATCGAGGCACTGTCCCGGGCGCGGGGGCCGCGGGACTACGTACAGTCCGGGCACAGACCGCGGTAGGTGACCTCCACCGCGGAGACGGAGAAGCCGAACCGCTCGCCCGGCGGGAGCGCGGCCAGCGGGTCCCCGTGCGGGTGCACATCGCGGATCGTGCCGCAGCGGGAGCAGACCAAGTGCTGGTGCGGATGATGGGCGTTGGGGTCGTACCGCTTGGCGCGGCCGTCGGTGGCGACCTCGATGATCTCCCCGATGGTGACCATCTCGCCCAGGGTGTTGTACACGGTCGCCCGGGAGATCTCCGGGAGCCGTTCGATGGCTCGCGCATGCACCTCGTCGGCGGTGAGATGTACATGGTCGCCGTCGAGGACCTCGGCCACGACACGTCGCTGGGCGGTCAGTCGCCAGCCTCGTCCGCGCAGTCGTTCCAGCAGGTCGCTCATGTGTACCAGCCTAACAGTGGGGGGTCCGGCACAGGAATAAGTCCGTGTATGGCTCTCTTCTTGACTTAGACACTGTCTATCGTAGGATCGAGTCTGGCGACAGCCAAGGGTCAGGTCGAATCCCAGGGAGAAGCACGTGACTGTTCAGGAAACGGGTCCGCTGACGACGGAGGCCGGCGCGCCGGTCGCGGACAACCAGAACAGCGAGACAGCTGGGCTCGGCGGTCCGGTTCTCGTTCAGAGCCAGCACCTGCTGGAGAAGCTCGCCCACTTCAACCGTGAGCGCATCCCGGAGCGCATCGTGCACGCCCGCGGCGCCGGTGCGTACGGCACGTTCACCGTCACGCACGACGTGTCGCGGTGGACCCGGGCGAAGTTCCTCTCGCAGGTCGGCAAGGAGACCGAGACGTTCGCGCGTTTCTCCACGGTGGCGGGCAACCTCGGCTCGGCCGACGCGGTGCGCGACCCCCGCGGTTTCGCGCTCAAGTTCTACACCGAGGAGGGCAATTACGACCTCGTCGGCAACAACACCCCGGTGTTCTTCATCAAGGACGCCCTGAAGTTCCCCGACTTCATCCACACCCAGAAGCGCGACCCGTACACCGGCTCGCAGGAGGCCGACAACGTCTGGGACTTCTGGGGCCTGAGCCCCGAGGCGACCCACCAGGTCACCTGGCTGTTCGGCGACCGCGGCATCCCCGCGTCCTACCGCCACATGCACGGCTTCGGCTCGCACACGTACCAGTGGAGCAACGAGGCGGGCGAGGCGTTCTGGGTCAAGTACCACTTCTCGACCGACCAGGGCATCAGGAACCTGACCTCCGAGGAGGCCGCGCTGCTGGCCGGCACCGACCCGGACTCGCACCAGCGCGACCTGCGCCAGGCCATCGAGGGCGGTGACTTCCCGAGCTGGACGGTGTCGGTGCAGGTGATGCCGGTGGCCGAGGCGGCGACCTACCGCTTCAACCCGTTCGACCTCACCAAGGTGTGGCCGCACGCGGACTACCCGCTGCACGAGATCGGCAAGCTGGAGCTCAACCGCAACCCGGAGAACATCTTCGCCGAGGTCGAGCAGTCCATCTTCTCCCCGGCGCACTTCGTGCCCGGCATCGGCCCGTCCCCGGACAAGATGCTCCAGGGCCGGCTCTTCGCCTACGGCGACGCCCACCGCTACCGCGTCGGCATCAACGCCGACCACCTGCCGGTGAACCGCCCGCACGCCACCGAGGCGCGCACCCACTCCCGTGACGGCTTCCTGTACGACGGCCGGCACAAGGGCGCGAAGAACTACGAGCCCAACAGCTTCGGCGGCCCGAACGAGATCGGCCGTCCGCTGTGGGAGTCCGTCGCGGTGACCGGCGCGACCGGCTACAGCGAGGCGCCCTCGCACGCCGAGGACAACGACTTCGTGCAGGCCGGCGACCTCTACCGGCTGATGTCGGAGAGCGAGAAGGCGCGCCTGGTCGACAACCTCGCGGGCTTCATCGCCCAGGTCACGCGCGAGGACATCGTGGAGCGCGCGATCGACAACTTCCGCCAGGCGGACGCCGACTACGGCAAGCGGCTGGAGGTCGCGGTCCAGGCCCTCCGCGCCTGACCCGCCGCTTGACCGTAAGGCCGAAGGGACCGGACGCCACTGGGCTCCGGTCCCTTCGTCCTGGTGTCAGGCGGCTCCTAGACGGAGACCGCGGTCTTCACCGGCGCCCAGCAGCGCAGGATGTCGCGGACGGAGACGACCCCGGCCGGGTCGTGGCCGTCCAGCACGATGAGGTGGCGGAAGCTGCCGCGCAGCATGGCGGCCGCCGCGTCCTCCAGGGTCCACTGCGGGGCGGCGAAGACGACATCGGTCGTGGTGTGGTCGTGGGCGCATTCGTGGTCGGGATCGAGACCCGCACCGATGGCGTCGAGAACATCACGCTCGGTGAGGATTCCGAGGCCGAAGGTGTCGGGGTCGAAGACGATCGCCGCGCCCACCCGGCGGGCGGACATCAGCCGGGCGGCCTGACGGAGGGTGTGTGCGGGGCCGATGGTGAGAACCACCGTGCTCATCGCGTCGCTGACCAGCATGGGAACGTGGCACCTCCTTGGTGAACCCGTCCGTGAACGGGTTCACAAGTGCACAAGCGGGGGTTTTCTCATGTTCACATGCTCACCACCGTCAATGCAAGGGGGCGCGCACAGTAACCGACCGGCGCGTGAAGGTGCACTCGGACGCACTACGCCCGGCCGAGGTACCCCAGCAGTTCCTCGTGCAGCAGTCCGTTGGACGCCGCCGCGTTCCCGCCGAACGGCCCCGGCTCGCCCTCCAGCGAGGTGAAGCGGCCGCCCGCCTCGCGGACGATCACATCGTTCGCCGCCATGTCCCACATGCTCAGCTCGGGCTCCGCGCAGATGTCCACCGACCCCTCGGCGACCATCATGTACGGCCAGAAGTCGCCGTAGCCGCGGGTCCGCCAGCAGTTGCGGGACAGGTGCAGAAAGCCGTCGAGCCGTCCCTGCTCCTCCCAGCCGCTCAGCGAGGAGTACGCGAAGGACGAGTCCTCCAGCCGGCTCACCCGCGACACGTGCAGCCGGGTCGCCGAGGACAGACTGCGGCCGGTGTACGCGCCGCCGCCCTTCGCCGCCCACCAGCGCCGGCCGAGCGCGGGCGCGGAGACCACGCCGACCACGCCCTCGTCGCCGCCCTCGCCCCGCACCATCAGGGCGATCAGCGTGGCCCAGACCGGCACCCCGCGCACATAGTTCTTGGTGCCGTCGATCGGGTCGACGATCCAGCGCCGCGGCCCGCCGCCCTGGCTGCCGTACTCCTCGCCCAGCACCGCGTCCCGCGGCCTGGCCCGGCTGAGCTGACCGCGGATCAGCTCCTCCGCGGCCCGGTCCGCCTCGGTGACCGGGGTCAGATCGGGCTTGGTCTCGACCTTCAGGTCGAGCGCCTTGAAGCGGGCCATGGTCGCGGCGTCGGCGGCGTCGGCCAGTACATGGGCCAGACGCAGGTCGTCGTTGTAGTCGGGCATGACGCGAACAGTAGCGACCCGGCCTCCGCGCGACCATTCACGCCCCCCGCCGGGCGGCCGTCGGTGCCCGCGCCCGCCCGGACCTGCCGAGACGGCCCACGGGCCCGCCCGGTCCTTGCGCGGGACCTTGACAGTGTCCTGTGCCCGCGTCGATTCTTTCGGACACGGCCTGTCCGCGTCATATGCGGTGTTGGGGAGGCAATGATGCCTACCGCACGGGAATCGCTACTGGAAGCGGCTTTCGCCGCACTCGGAGACCGACCCTGGACGGCCGTTCGCATGGTCGAAGTGGCCGCGGCGGCCGGGGTGTCACGACAGACCCTCTACAACGAGTTCAGCAGCAAGGAGGGGCTGGCCCGCGCGCTGTTCCGGCGCGAGACCGACGCGTACCTCCTCGGCGTGGAACGCGTGCTGGCGCACGCCGAGCGCGGGGGCTGCGACGCGGGGGAGTGCTTCGCCGCGGCGGCCGGCTGGACGCTGCGCAGCGCCCGTCGCAGCCCGCTGGTACGGGCCGGGCTGATCAGTGGCGGGCGCGGCGACCGCCCGCCGCCGGTCGACCTGGTCAACGGGCTGCATCTGCGGACGGTCGACGCGCTGGTCCGCGGCTTCCCCCGGCTGCATCCCGAGGACATCGTGTGGGCCTGCGAGGCCGCGCTGCGGCTGACCCTGTCCTACGTCATCGCCCCGGCGCCCAGCGATGAGGACGCCTGTCTACGGGTGGCGCAGCTGGTCCGCAGCCTGCTGTCGTGGCCCTCCGGGTGACGGTCCGTCGGTCCTCCGGGTGACGGCCCGACCGTTCCCCGGCTGACGGTGTGTCCGCCGCGCCGGGGGCGGTCAGTGCGAGGAGCCGGAGATCTGCAGACCGATCACACCGATGATGACGAACGAGATCGACGCCAGTTTGAGCGCCGAGACGATGTCGCCGAGGAAGGCCATGCCGTAGATCGCCGTGCCCGCCGCGCCGATGCCGGTCCAGACGGCGTACGCGGGGCCGACGTCGAGCTTCTTCAGCGACAGGGTGAGCAGGCCGAAGGAGCCGAGGGCGAAGAGGCAGAAGGCGATGGTCGGCCACAGCCGGGTGAAGCCGTGCGAGAGCTTGAGGCAGACCGCGAACCCGGTTTCGAAGAACCCCGCGACCACCACGAGAAGCCAGGCCATCGGGTGCCTCCGTTTTCGTTCGTTCCGCGTCCGCCGCGCTGTGCGCTGTCGATCATCACACAGCATGCCCGGTAAGGGGGCGGACTGGCGTCAGTCGCCTTCGCGCCGCTCCCGGGTGGCCAGCAGTCGCCGCAGCGAGTCCAGCCGCGCGGGCTCCGCGTGGCCGGCGGCCACCCAGGCGTCCAGCGCGCACTCCGGCTCGTCGTGCGAGCACCCGCGCGGGCACTCCTCGGTGCCCGGTTCCAGGTCGGGGAAGGCGTGCAGGACGCGCGAGGGGTCGATGTGGTGGAGCCCGAAGGAGCGCACCCCGGGGGTGTCGATCACCCAGCCCCCGTCGCCGGGCAGTGGCAGGGCGAGCGCCGAGGTGGTGGTGTGGCGGCCGCGGCCGGTGACGGCGTTGACCCGGCCGGTGGTCCGCTGCCGGGTGACCAGCGCGTTCACCAGCGTGGTCTTGCCGACGCCGCTGTGGCCGACGAAGGCGGTGACCTTGCCTTCGAGCCGCGCGCGGATCTGGTCCACGCCGCCGGTCAGGAAGTCGTCCCGGTTGGTGACCACATAGGGCACGTCCAGGGCGCCGTAGGTCTCCAGCAGCGGTTCCGCGGGTGCCAGGTCGGACTTGGTGAGCACCAGCAGCGGGGTGAGCCCGGCGTCGTAGGCGGCGACCAGACAGCGGTCGATCATGCGCGGGCGCGGCTCGGGGTCGGCCAGCGCGGTGACGATGGCCAGCTGGTCGGCGTTGGCGACGACCACCCGTTCGTACGGGTCGTCGTCGTCGGCCGTACGGCGCAGCACCGAGGTGCGCTCCTCGACCCGCACTATGCGGGCGAGGGTGTCCTTGACGCCGGACAGGTCGCCGACGACGGCCACCCGGTCGCCGACCACCGCGGACTTGCGGCCCAGCTCACGGGCCTTCATCGCGGTGATCTCGCGGTCCTCGACCAGAACGGTGAGGCGGCCCCGGTCGACGGTGAGGACCATGCCCTCGGAGGCGTCCTCGTGCTTGGGGCGGATGCTGGTACGCGGGCGGTTGCCCTTGGTGTTGGGGCGGACGCGGATGTCGTCCTCGTCGGGGTTCTTTCCGTAGCGGCGCATGGCGGACCCTCAGCCCCGTCCCGGACCGGAGGAGTCGGCGACGGCGTCGCCGGCCGCCCGGCCGCCGATGCCGCCGAGCATCGCCGCCCACAGTTCGGGGAAGTCCGGCAGCGTCTTGGCGGTCGTCGCCACGTTCTCCACCTCGATGCCCGGCACCACCAGGCCCAGAACGGCCGCGGCGGTCGCCAGCCGGTGGTCCTCGTAGGTGCGGAAGGGCCCGCCGCGCAGCGGCCGCGGGCGGATGCGCAGCCCGTCCCCGGTGTCGGTGACATCACCGCCCAGGGCGTTGATCTCGGCGGCCAGCGCGGCCAGCCGGTCGGTCTCGTGCAGCCTCAGATGGGCGATACCGGACAGTACGGACTCCTCCTCGGCCAGCGCGGCGACCGCGGCGATCACCGGGGTCAGCTCGCCGACGTCGTGCAGATCTACGGTGATGCCCCGGACCCGGCCGCTGCCGGTGAACGTCAGCCCGCGGTCGGTCAGTTCATACGACCCGCCCATCCGGGTGAAGATCTCCCGCAGCGCGTCGCCCGGCTGGGTGGTACGGGCCGGCCAGTCGGGGACGGTGACCCGGCCGCCGGTCACCACGGCGGCGGCCAGGAAGGGCGCCGCGTTCGACAGGTCGGGCTCGACGGTCAGATCCCGGCCGAGCAGCGCGCCCGCCGCGACCCGCCAGACGTCCCGGGCGCCGCCGTCCTGCGGGGTGTCGACCCTGGCGCCGGCCTTGCGCAGCATGTCCACGGTCATCCGGATGTGCGGCAGCGAGGGCAGCGTACGGCCGGTGTGCCGCAGTTCGAGGCCCTTGTTGAAGCGCGGCCCCGACAGCAGCAGGGCGCTGACGAACTGCGACGAGGACGACGCGTCCACGTCCACCGCGCCGCCGGTCAGCGACCCGGCGCCCAACACGGTCAGCGGCAGCGAGCCGCGGCCCTCGTCGTCGACCCGGGCGCCCAGTGTGCGCAGCGCGTCGATCACCCCGTGCAGCGGCCGCTCGTACGCCCGCGCGTCGCCCTCGAAGCGGACGGGGCCGTCGGCGAGCGCGGCCACCGGGGGCAGGAAGCGCATCACCGTGCCCGCGTTGCCGACGTCGACCGTGGCCGGGCCGTGCAGCCCGGCGGGGATGATCCGCCACGCCTCGCCGCCGTCCGGATTCACCGTCTCGTCGATCTGCACGCCCATCGCGCGCAGCGCCTCTGCCATCAGCACGGTGTCGCGGCTGCGCAGCGGGCGGCGCACCCATCCGGGTTCACTGGAGTGCGCGGCCAGCACCAGGGCGCGATTGGTCACCGACTTCGAGCCCGGCACCGTGACGGTCGCGTGCACGGCACCGGGCGCGGTCGGGGCCGGCCACAGGTCGGTCTGCGCGGTGCTGTCGGTCATGGGGCCCAAGCGTAGTGGCTCGGGTACGGGGAGATAAGTCGACGTATGCGGCGAAACCCACTGTTAACGGGCCGCTCCGACCGCGAACCTGCCCCCTGGGCCGGGCCTACAGTCACGGCCGTGTGTTGACGGGCCGGAATGCTCACCGCAGGGGCCGCCGCCGTACCCCGCGAATCACCGCAGCAGCAGCCAGCGGGCGCCGCCGATCAGCGAGCACAGCGCGACCGCGTAGAAGAGGAGCAGCCACAGCGCCGCCGGGGTGCGGGTGAGCCGGGCGAGCTGGTCGGCGTCGGAGGAGCCGCGGCGGTCCCGGCGGCGGGTGCGCTGGAGTTCGGCGACCGGGCGGACGCCCCCGACCAGCAGGAACCACACCACGAGATAGGCGAAGGCGGCCTGCACCTGCGCCCCGGTCAGCCAGGACACCAGCAGGAAGAGCGCGCCGGTGACCACCACGGTCAGGGCGCCGTACGCGTTGCGGATCATCACCAGCATCGCCAGCAGCAGCGCGGTCGCCCCCCACAGCAGCGCGGTGATGTGCCCGGCCGCCAGCAGCGCCGCACCGGCCAGGCCGAGCAGCGGGGGCGCGGTGTAGCCGGCGGCGGCCGTCAGCACCATGCCGAGACCGTGCGGCTTGCCCCGCGAGACGGTCAGGCCCGAGGTGTCGGAGTGCAGTCGTATGCCGTCCAGCCGGCGGCCGGTCAGCAGCGCGAGCAGTCCGTGGCCGCCCTCGTGCGCGATGGTCACGGCGTTGCGGGTGATGTGCCACACGCCACGCGTCAGCACCGCGGCGAGCGCGAGCAGCGCCGTCGCCCCGACCAGCCAGCGCGACGGGTCGGGCTGGGTGCCGGTCAGCCGGTCCCACATCTCGGTGATGCTCGCGACGTTCATGGGGCGCTCATTCCTTTACGGTCCTTGGCGGTTCGGGCCGCGGTCGTGGCAGTGTGGCAGTTATGTGTGGTCGATACGCCGCGAGCCGGAAACCCGAGGATCTCGTGGGCCTCTTCGAGGTCCGCCAGTGGGACCCCACCGAGTCCCTGGCACCCGACTGGAACGTCGCGCCGACGAAAGACGTCTATGCCGTACTCGACCGTCCGGTGCGGGACTCCGGTTCCCGTGAGCCGGTCAGACAACTGCGGGTGCTGCGCTGGGGCCTGGTCCCCTCCTGGGCCAAGACCCCGGACGGCGCCGCCCGGATGATCAACGCGCGGGCCGAGACCGCCCACGAGAAGCCGTCCTTCAGCCGGGCCCTGAGCGCCCGGCGCTGCCTGATACCCGCCGACGGCTACTTCGAGTGGCTGACGGGCGCGCAGGAACGGCAGTTGGAGGAGCAGGGCAAGAAGAAGCGGACCCGCAAGCAGCCGTACTTCGTGACGCCCGCGGACGGCTCGGTGATGGCGCTGGCCGGGCTCTACGAGTTCTGGCGCGACCGCACCCTGCCCGACGACCACCCGCGCGCCTGGTGGGTTACCTGCACGGTGCTCACCACCGACGCCGAGAGCAACCCGCTGGCCGGGTACGAGGGCAGCGGCCCGCGCTCGCTCTCCGACATCCACCCCCGGATGCCGCTGATGCTGACGCCCGACCGCTGGGACGCCTGGCTCGACCCGGCCCGCACCGAACCCGACGACCTGCTCCCGCTGCTGACCCCGCCCCCGCCCGGACTCGTCCGGGCCTACCCGGTGGGCACGGCGGTCAGCAGCGTGCAGAACAACGGCCCCGAGCTGGTGGACGAACTGCCGGCGCCGGAGGAAGAGACGCTTTTCTGATGGCACGACTGACAGAGCGACTGACAGAGCGACCGGCGGAACGACTGGCGGAACGACCCTGATGGCACGACCCGAACGGACCGCCGCCCTCGTCCCCACCCCGCACCGCGACGCCCGGATCATCTGGCACCCGGCCGTACGCCCCCGCGCGGTCCTGGCGCTCGGGCACGGCGCCGGCGGCGGGGTCGAGGCGCGCGACCTGGTGGCGCTGGCCGCCGCCCTGCCTCCGCACGGGGTGACCGTGGCGCTGGTCGAGCAGCCCTGGCGGGTGGCGGGCAAGAAGCTCGCGCCCGCCCCGAAGACACTGGACGCCGCGTGGGCCGCGCTGTGGCCCGCGCTCACCGCGCCCGGACCGCCGGTCGTCGCGGGCGGGCGCAGCGCCGGAGCGCGGGTGGCCTGCCGTACGGCAGGGGAGCTGGGCGCCGCGGCCGTACTCGCGCTGGCCTTCCCGCTGCACCCGCCGGGCCGGCCGGAGCGGAGCCGGGCCGAGGAGCTGACCGGCGCGGCCGGCGTACTGCCGCTGCTCACCGTGCAGGGCGGCAACGACCCCTTCGGGCGGCCCGACGAGTTCCCCGGGGGACACACCCCGGTGGAGGTGCCGTACGGCGACCACGGCTTCGCGGTGCCCAAGCGGGCCGCGCTCACCCAGGAGGCGGCGCTGGCCGTTCTGACCTCGGCCGTCACCGATTGGCTCACCGGGCTCGGACACGCCCGCGCGCGCTCCGGCGGGAGCTGACCGCCCGCTCGCACCCCCCGGTCCGCGCGCGGGCGCCCGGCCACGGCCCGTGCGCCCTTCTCGTCCCCGGGAATGACGACAGTGGTGACGGTGTTGTGCCAGGCGACAGGGCCGCGAGAGCGGTCTCGGAGCACGGTGAGAGAGGCAGCAGCCGCATGGTTTCAGCCGCATGCCGGCCACGCGAGCAGGCGACAGCGCAGGCCACCGCCGAGGCGGCCGGGCACGCCACTCCACAGCCGGATCTCACCGCGCCGTACCTGAACTGGAGCGAGTGGTCCCCCAAGGACGACGGCAAGGGCGGACCCGGCACGTCGATGCCCCGTGCAATATCCTCCGAAACGAGCGTGTCCACTCTCGGGCGCGCTGGAGTTTCTGAGGAGGTGGGTCCGGTCACCGGCACCGACGACAGCACGGCGGAAACCGCGGGTGCGTCCGGTCAGGCGGCACACGAGAGCGACGCCGAGCGCAGCGAGCGCTTCGAGCGGGACGCCCTGGGCTTCCTCGACCAGATGTACTCGGCCGCGCTGCGGATGACCCGCAATCCGGCCGACGCGGAGGACCTGGTGCAGGAGACGTACGCGAAGGCGTACGCGTCCTTCCACCAGTTCCGTGAGGGCACCAACCTCAAGGCATGGCTCTACCGCATTCTCACCAACAGCTTCATCAACTCCTACCGCAAGAAGCAGCGTGAACCGCTGCGCAGCGGCTCGGAGGAGATCGAGGACTGGCAGCTGGCCAGGGCCGAGTCGCACATGTCGACCGGTCTGCGGTCCGCCGAGGCACAGGCGCTCGACCATCTGCCCGACTCCGATGTGAAGTCGGCGCTCCAGACCATCCCCGAGGAGTTCCGCATCGCGGTCTACCTCGCGGATGTCGAGGGCTTTGCCTACAAGGAGATCGCGGACATCATGGGAACACCCATCGGCACGGTGATGTCCCGACTGCACCGCGGACGTCGCCAGTTGCGCGAACTGCTGGAGGACTACGCCCGGGACCGCGGGCTCGTTCCCGCGGGCGCGGCGGATGAGAAGGGCGCGGAGTCATGAGCTGTGGCCACGCACACGAGACGGACTGCTCCGAGGTGCTGGACCACCTCTACGAGTATCTCGACGACGAGATGTCCGCCGACTCCTGCGCCAAGTTCCGGGAGCACTTCGAGGAGTGCCACCCGTGCCTGGAGAAGTACGGGCTCGAACAGGCCGTGAAGAAACTGGTGAAACGCTGCTGCGGATCGGACGACGTACCGGCCGATCTGCGCTCGAAGGTGATGATGCGGATCGAGCTGATCCGTACCGGCGAGGTCGACGCCGACCCGGAGGTCATCACCTCCGCCGAGACCGGGGCCGGGGCCGCCGAGGCGTCCTCCGCCTGAGCCGTCCTTGAGCCGTCCGGCTGCCCGGACGGCCGTACAGTCCCGCCTCATGTCCACTCGCGACGCCCTGTGTCACCCGTACGGATGACACAGGGCGTCTGCTTGTTCCGCTGTTCGCCCTCCGCCGCGCTTTGTGCCCCGGAGCACCCGCCCGTCCGGGCTGCCCGCACGCCCGCGACCTGCGCATGGTTGGATGCCGGTGCGGATGGCAAGGAGGTCGGGTGAGGACGCCCGCTCAACGGTGAGCGGCGGACCGTCCGGGGTCGGGCTGAGACCACGGCCAAAATGTGCAAGGTTGGTGTCGTACGGGGGGACGTGAACGTGGTGCGGGAAGGCGACGTCCTGGCAGCGACGGACTGAGCGGGCAGGCGGGAAACGACGTTGAAGATCTTCGGCAGAGTGCGGCACCGGCCGTCGCCCACGTGGCGCCAGGCCACCGACCGGGCGTTCACGCTGATCGACGACGGCCGCTACGAGGACGCGGGCGCTCTCCTCACCCGGGCCGCCGACCTGGAGCCGTGGCTCTCGGAGTCCTGGTACAACCTCGCGCTGCTGCACAAGTTCCGGCACGACTGGGCGCAGGCCCGGATCGCCGGGCTGCGGGCCGTCGCGCTGCTCGACCGCTCGGTCGGCGCCCCCGACTGGTGGAACCTCGGCATCGCCGCCACCGCCCTCCAGGACTGGCCGCTGGCCCGCCGCGCCTGGCAGGCGTACGGGCTGCGGATGCCCGCGGGCACCGCCGACCGCACCGGTGAGGAGTCGGTGCGCCTGCCGCTGGGCAGCGCCGCCGTACGGCTGTCGCCCGAGGGCGAGGCCGAGGTGGTGTGGGGCCGAAGGCTCGACCCGGCGCGCATCGAGGTGCTCTCCATCCCGCTGCCGTCCTCCGGCCGCCGCTGGGGCGAGGTCGTACTTCACGACGGTGTGCCGCACGGCGAGCGGACCACCGCCGCGGGCGCGGTCTACCCGGTCTTCGACGAGATCGAGCTGTGGGCGCCGTCCCCGGTGCCGACCTGGCTGGTCCTGCTGGAGGCGGCCACCGAGTCCGACCGCGACGCCCTGGAACGGCTGGCCGCCGAGGCCGGTTACGCGGCGGAGGACTGGTCGGCGTCCGTACGCCTGCTGTGCCGCACCTGCTCGGAGAGCCGGATGCCCACCGACGACGGCTCCTCGGCCACCCGCGACCCGCACGACCACGGCGAACCAGGACACCCGGGCCACCTCAGCCATCTCAGCCAGCACAGCGAGGGCCTGCGGTGGACCCCCGAGCGCGAGTGCGGGATCGCCGCGCCCGCCGACCTGGTCCGCGGACTGCTGGAGAGCTGGGTCGCCGACAGCCCGGACACCCGCGACTGGCGGGACCTGGAAGAGGTCTGCTGAGGCCCGGTACGGCCCCCCACGGGCCGCTGCGCCGCCGCGTACCGGCCCGGAGCGCCGGGATACCCGGGACGGCCGCCGCCGCGGCCCCGTACCCTTGACGGGTCAGCCACAGGGTTCCGGGAAGGCGTACGTCGGAGATGTCCCAGCAGCACACTGAGCAAGACCTCGAATTCGTCGACGACGTGACGGACGCCGAGGCGCGCGAGCAGGCGTACCGGGAGCGCGGCGCCGTCCGTCCGATCACCGTGGTCGGCAACCCGGTGCTGCACCGCGAGTGCCAGGACGTCACCTCCTTCGACGAGGAGCTGGCCGCGCTCGTCGACGACATGTTCGCCAGCCAGCGCGCCGCCGAGGGCGTGGGCCTGGCCGCCAACCAGATCGGCGTCGACCTCAAGCTCTTCGTCTACGACTGCCCCGACGACGACGGCGACCGGCACGTCGGCGCGGTGTGCAACCCGGTGCTGGAGGAACTGCCCGCGGACAGCCGCCGGCTGGACGACTCCAACGAGGGCTGCCTGTCCGTCCCCGGCGCCTACATGGAGGTGCCGCGCCCGGACTACGCGATCGTGCGCGGCCAGGACATCCAGGGCAACCCGGTGCGGGTGCACGGCCGCGGCTACTTCGCCCGCTGCCTCCAGCACGAGACCGACCACGTCTACGGCCGCCTCTACCTCGACCGCCTCTCCAAGCGCGACCGCAAGGACGCCCTGCGGCAGATGGCCGAGGCCACCCCGAGGTTCGAGACCGTCCCCAACGACTGAAGGGCCCCGTCCCGGGCGGCGCGCGGCCGGCCCGGGACGGAACCCCTCAGCTCAGTGCTGGTTCAGATGTCAGAGCCGGATGTCAGAACCGGACTCAGAAGTCCTCGTCCAGGTCCACCGTGCCCTCGACGGCGATCTGGTACGCCGACGGGCGCCGCTCGAAGAAGTTCGTCAGCTCCTGCACACCCTGCAACTCCATGAAGGAGAACGGGTTCGCCGAGCCGTAGACGGGCGCGAAGCCGAGCCGGGTGAGCCGCTGGTCGGCCACGCACTCCAGATACTCGCGCATCGACTCGGTGTTCATACCCGGCAGCCCGTCCCCGCACAAGTCCTTGCCGAACTGCAGCTCCGCCTCGACCGCTTCCCGCAGCATGTCGGTGACCTGCTGCTGGAGGGCGTCGTCGAAGAGCTCCGGCTCCTCCTTGCGCACGGTGTCCACCACGTCGAAGGCGAAGCTCATGTGCATCGTCTCGTCACGGAACACCCAGTTGGTGCCCGTCGCCAGGCCGTGCAGCAGCCCTCGGGAGCGGAACCAGTAGACGTACGCGAAGGCGCCGTAGAAGAACAGGCCCTCGATGCACGCCGCGAAGCAGATCAGATTGAGCAGGAAGCGGCGCCGGTCGGCCTGCGACTCCAGGCGGTCGATCTTCTCCACCGAGTCCATCCAGCGGAAGCAGAACTGCGCCTTCTCACGGATCGACGGGATGTTCTCGACCGCCGCGAAGGCCGCGTTGCGGTCCTCGTGGTCGGGCAGATAGGTGTCGAGCAGGGTCAGATAGAACTGGACGTGCACGGCCTCCTCGAAGAGCTGACGGCTCAGATACAGCCGCGCCTCCGGGGAGTTGATGTGCTTGTAGAGGGTCAGCACCAGGTTGTTGGAGACGATCGAGTCGCCCGTGGCGAAGAACGCCACCAGGCGGCCGATCAGATGCTGCTCGGCCGGGCTCAGCTTGGCCAGGTCGGTGACGTCGGAGTGGAGGTCGACCTCCTCGACGGTCCAGGTGTTCTTGATCGCGTCGCGGTAGCGCTCGTAGAAGTCCGGGTAGCGCATCGGACGCAGGGTGAGTTCGAAGCCCGGGTCGAGCAGGTTCTTGGTGACGGCGGCTGCCGCCGGTTCGGCCGGTGTGGCGGGGGTGACGGTGGACATTACTGGCAGGCCTCGCAGGACTCGGGGTTTTCGAGAGAGCACGCGACCGCGTCGGGGTCGGCGATCACGGGTACGGGGGTCTTGGCGGGCGCGGTCTGCGCCTGGGCCGCGCGGGCGATCCGGGTCGCGGGTCGTGACCGCAGGTAGTATGTGGTCTTGAGGCCCTGCTTCCACGCGTAGGCGTACATCGAGCTGAGCTTGCCGATCGTCGGCGTCTCCAGGAACAGGTTCAGCGACTGGCTCTGGTCGAGATACGGGGTGCGGGCCGCCGCCATGTCGATCAGGCCGCGCTGCGGGATCTCCCACGCCGTGCGGTACAGCGCCCGCACCTCCGCCGGAATCCAGCTGAAGCCCTGCACCGAGCCGTTGGCGTCGCGCAGCGCCTCCCGGGACTGCGCGTCCCACACGCCCAGCCGCTTCAGCTCGGCCACCAGGTAGGAGTTGACCTGGAGGAACTCACCGGACAGCGTCTCGCGCTTGAAGAGGTTGGAGACCTGCGGCTCGATGCACTCGTAGACGCCCGCGATGGACGCGATGGTCGCGGTCGGGGCGATGGCCAGCAGCAGCGAGTTGCGCATACCGGTGGCCGCGATCCGGGCGCGCAGCGCCGCCCAGCGCTCCGGCCAGTGGAACTCCACGCCGTAGTGGTCGGGGTGCAGCACCCCGGCGGCCGCGCGGGTCTCCTGCCACGCGGGCAGCGGGCCGCCGCGCTCGGCGAGGTCGGCCGACGCCTCGTACGCGGCGAGCATGATCCGCTCGGCGATCCGGGTGGACAGCGCCTTCGCCTCGGGGGAGTCGAAGGGCAGCCCCAGCTTGAAGAACACGTCCTGGAGGCCCATCACGCCCAGACCCACCGGACGCCAGCGGGAGTTGGAGCGGCCGGCCTGCTCGGTCGGGTAGAAGTTGATGTCCACCACACGGTCGAGGAAGGTCACCGCGGTGCGCACGGTCGCGTCCAGCCGCGCCCAGTCGATCCGGTCCCCGGCCTCGTCCGGTGCCCCCTCCCGCGTGACGAAGGCGCTCAGACTGACCGAGCCGAGGTTGCAGACGGCCGTCTCGGAGTCGTCGGTGACCTCCAGGATCTCGGTGCACAGATTCGAGGAGTGCACGGTACGGCCGGGCAGCGCGGTCTGGTTGGCCGTACGGTTCGAGGCGTCCTTGAAGGTCATCCAGCCCTGGCCGGTCTGCGCCAGGGTGCGCATCATCCGTCCGTACAGCTCGCGGGCCTGGACCGTGCGCTGGGCCAGTCCGGCGGCCTCGGCGGCCCGGTAGGCGGCGTCGAAGTCGTCGCCCCACAGGTCGACCAGCTCGGGCACGTCGGCCGGCGAGAAGAGCGACCAGGGGCCGTCCGCCTCGACCCGGCGCATGAACTCGTCCGGCACCCAGTGCGCGAGGTTGAGGTTGTGGGTGCGGCGGGCGTCCTCGCCGGTGTTGTCCCGCAGTTCGAGGAACTCCTCGATGTCGGAGTGCCAGGTCTCCAGGTAGACCGCGGCCGCGCCCTTGCGGCGGCCGCCCTGGTTGACCGCCGCGACCGAGGCGTCCAGCGTCTTGAGGAAGGGCACGATGCCGTTGGAGTGCCCGTTGGTGCCGCGGATCAGCGAACCGCGCGAGCGGACCCGGGAGTAGGGCAGGCCGATGCCGCCCGCGTGCTTGGAGAGCCGGGCCACCTGGTGGTAGCGGTCGTAGATCGAGTCCAGCTCGTCCAGCGGGGAGTCCAGCAGATAGCACGAGGACATCTGCGGGTGCCGGGTGCCGGAGTTGAAGAGGGTGGGGGAGCTGGGCAGGTAGTCCAGGGCGCTCATCAGCCGGTAGAGCGCGGCGACCTCGTCCAGCGCGCGGGAGGTGTCGTCCTCGGCGAGACCGGCCGCGACCCGGAGCATGAAGTGCTGCGGGGTCTCGATGACCTGCCGGGTGATCGGGTGGCGCAGCAGATAGCGGCTGTGCAGGGTGCGCAGGCCGAAGTAGCCGAAGCGGTCGTCGGCGCCCGCGTCGAGCGCGTCGTCCACCAGGGCGTCGAGCCGGGCCGCGTGCAGGGTGACGAAGTCGGCCGTGCGGTCGGCGATCAGGCCCTCGCGGTGGCCGACGGCGATCGAGGCGGAGAAGGACACCGCGCCCTGGCCGGCCGCCTCCTCGGCGATGGTCTCGGTCAGCAGCCGGGCGGCCAGCCGGGAGTACGCCGGGTCCTCGGAGATCAGCCCGGCGGCGGCCTCGGTGGCCAGGGAGCGCAGCTCGGCCGCGTCGGAGGCGGCGTTGCGGCCGCGCAGCGCGGACGCGGCGACCCGGCCGGGGTCGGTGTCGGGGAGATCGGCGGTGAGCCGTACGAGGTGACGGAGCAGTTCGGCGCCGGGGCCGTCGTCGGAGTGCGGCGCCCGGGGGCGCGCGATGCCGAGGTCGGCTGTGGCGGGATCTGCGGGGGCGATGGTCACGGTGGCTGTTCTCCCTCGTACGGCGGCGGCCGCGCGGGGAGTTGACGGCGACGGGGGCGTGCGTCGCCGTGCGGGGGCGGGCATGCCGAACCGTGTCCGCCGGCCCAATCCGCGAGGCCCGGACAGAACGCGCCCGCGGACGGGCGAGCGCGGCGGCCGGCAGGCGATCGGGCTGTGCGGGGCGCTTGGGCGCGCGGCCGCTCACCGTTGCGGGGCAGCGCCGGATTCGCACCGGCTTCCCCTGCGGGCAGCGGAGTTGAGCATACATGTTGTGGCGTGGGTATCAGGCAGGCCCACATGTTGTGTCGGCGTCGGTGCGCTCATTGCCGCTCGGGCTAGTCCTCAAACGCCGGACGGGCTGGATTTGCTCGCTCGCGCGGGCGGTCCTCAAACGCCGGACGGGCTGGATTCGGCCGGGCGGGCGGGCTGTCCTCAGGCGCCGGGCGGGCTGGGTTTGGGGGCTCGGCCGAGGCGGCGCGGAGGGCGCGGGTGATGCGGGATTCGTGGCGGAGGCCGAGGACGGGGACGAGGGAGAGGACGAAGAGCAGGAAGAACAGGGCGGCGACATCCAGGAGTACGGTCATGGGTCAAGCGTGGCTTGACCGCTTACCCGCGGACAGTGGCAGCACTGACGTACTCCCACAACATCCTGCCACGTGGCATGCTCGACGCCATGCTCAAGAATGTGGCGGTCGCGCTCCTGGACGGCGTCCACCCCTTCGAACTCGGGGTGGTCTGCGAGGTCTTCGGCCTGGACCGGCGTGACGACGGGCTGCCGGTGTACGACTTCGCGGTCGTCTCGGCCGAAGGCCCGCTGCTGGGCACGCACGCCGGGTTCGGCCTCGTCACCTCGGTCGACCTGGACCGGCTGGAGGAGGCCGATCTGATCGCCGTACCCTCCGGCGACGCCTACGCCCGGCGCGGCTTCCCGCCCGAGCTGCTGCGGGCGCTGGGCCGGGCGGTGGAGCGCGGCGCGAAGGTGCTCAGCGTCTGCTCGGGCGTCTTCGTGCTGGGCGCGGCCGGGCTGCTCGACGGCCGGCGCTGCGCCGCGCACTGGCGGCACACCGAACTGCTGGCCGGCCGCTACCCCGAGGCCCGGGTCGAGCCGGACGTGCTGTACGTGGACGACTCCGGGGTGATCACCTCGGCGGGCACGGCGGCCGGGATCGACGCCTGTCTGCACCTGGTGCGCAAGGAGCAGGGCAGCGCGGTGGCCAACGGCATCGCCCGCCGGATGGTCGTGCCGCCGCACCGGGAGGGCGGCCAGGCGCAGTACGTCGACCGGCCGCTGCCCAGGGCCACCAGCGACACGGTGACCGGGGTGCTGTCGTGGATGGAGCGGCATCTCGACCGCGAGGTGACGGTCGAGGAGTTGGCGGCCAGGGCCCATATGTCGCCGCGCACCTTCGCCCGCCGCTTCCAGCAGGAGACCGGCACCACGCCGTACCGCTGGCTGCTGGGCCAGCGGGTGCTGCTGGCCAGGGAGCTGCTGGAGGGCACCGACGACACGGTGGACGCGGTGGCGGCCCGCGCCGGGTTCGGCAACGCGGCCACGATGCGGCACCACTTCAGCCGCTGGACGGGCACCACCCCGCAGTCCTACCGCCGCACCTTCCGCGACCCCGACAGGGTCGCGGAAGGCGGGTCCGCGCGGGCCGCCCAGGGGGCCCAGGACGCGGCGGAAGGAGCCGGGGGTCAGGCTCCCGCGGGGGCGGGCAGTTCGGGCGTCACATCGCGCTCCCCGGCCTCGGCGGTGTAGTCGGACCGGGTGGTCTCGTCGGAGCCCGCGGGCGCCTTGAGCGCGCGCAGCACGAAGGTGAGCACGACCGCGACCCCCACGTTGAGCACGATGGCGGTCAGCCCGATGTAGCCCTTCTCGCCGATCGCCGGGATCATGTCCGAGCTGCCGCCGAAGTGCGCCTGGGCGGGGCTGGACTGCTCGTACGCCTTCCAGGTGCCGTATCCCATGCCGGCCAGCCAGCCCGCGAGCAGTGCCCAGCGGTGGAACCAGCGGGTGAACAGTCCGCTGACGATGGTGGGCACGGTCTGGAGGATCCAGATCCCGCCGAGCAGCTGGAAGTTGATCGCGACGGTCTTGTCCATGGTCAGCACGAAGGCCAGCGCGCCGACCTTGACCACCAGCGAGGCCAGCTTGGAGACCCGGGTCTCCTCCTCGGGGGTGGCGTCCGGCCGGATCAGGTCCTTGTAGATGTTGCGGGTGAAGAGGTTCGCCGCCGCGATGGACATGATCGCCGCCGGGACCAGCGCGCCGATGCCGACCGCCGCGAAGGCCACCCCCGCGAACCAGGACGGGAACATGTTCTCGAAGAGCTGCGGGATGGCCAGCTGGGCGTTGTAGCCCTTGACGCCCTTGCCGACGCCGTCCGCGAGGGCCATGAAGCCGAGCAGCGCCAGCAGGCCCAGCATCAGCGAGTACAGCGGCAGGATCGCGGTGTTGCGCCGTATCACGTCACGGCTCTTGCCGGAGAGCACGGCCGTCACCGAGTGCGGGTACAGGAAGAGCGCCATCGCCGAGCCCAGCGCGAGCGTGGCGTACGCCCACTGCGCCTGCGGCCCGGTCACCAGCGAGCCGCGCGGCGCCCCGGTGACCGGGTTCTTCACCGCGTACGCCTGGCTCGCCTTGCCGAAGATGTCGTCGAAGCCGCCCAGCTTGTACGGGATGTAGATGATCGCCACCACTATCACGATGTAGATCAGCGCGTCCTTGACGAAGGCGATCAGCGCGGGCGCCCGCAGCCCGGAGGAGTACGTGTACGCGGCCAGCACACCGAACGCGATCAGCAGCGGGAGGTCCTTGACGAACCAGTTGGTCGAGTCGCCGCCGCCCACGCCCATCACGTCCAGCACGGCCTGGATGCCGACCAGCTGGAGCGCGATGTACGGCATGGTCGCCAGGATGCCGGTGAGCGCCATCGCCACCGACAGGCTCTTGGAGCCGAACCGCCCGCGGATGAAGTCCGACGAGGTGACGTAGCCGTGCTTGTGCGAGACCGACCACAGCCGCGGCAGGAAGAGGAAGACCAGCGGGTAGGTGATGATCGTGTACGGCACGGCGAAGAAGCCGGCCGCGCCCGCGCCGTAGATCGCCGCCGGGACGGCGATGAAGGTGTACGCGGTGTAGAGGTCGCCGCCCAGCAGGAACCAGGTGACCCAGGTGCCGAAGCTCCGGCCGCCCAGGCCCCATTCGTCGAGGTGGAGGGCGTTCTCCGCGCGTCGCCAGCGGGCGGCGAGGAAGCCGAGCACCGTGACGGCGACGAAGAAGAAGATGAAGACGCCGAGTGCGACGCCGTTCACACCGTCCTTCACTTGGCCGCACCCCCCTTGCGCGCCCGCTCCTCACGGCGGACCAGCACGTACGCGGCGTACGTCAGCAGGGCCGCCACCGGCACCCAGGCCATCTGGTACCAGTAGAAGAACGGAATCCCGATGAAGGCGGGCGTCAGCCGCGCGTAGGAGTCCACCCACAGCAGCGCGACGAGCGGAATGGCCAGGCAGAGACCGGCCAGCACCCGTAACCGGCTGATGACGGGCGGCGGTGTCTCGGGTTGTTCGTCCGACATGGGTGTTGCTCCCGTCCCCTAGAGCGACCTGTGAGGCGTCGTGAAAACCTAGGGGAATCTATGGGAGGCGAGTGACGGCCGTCACCACTCCAGTTCATTTCTGTCACTAACGGGGGTGAACGGCCGACCATTTGTCCGGTTGCGGCCACTATCGGGTAAGGTTCAGTCCGTCGGACGTTTGAGGCGGGCGACGAACTTGTAGCGGTCGCCTCGGTAGACCGAACGGACCCACTCGACCGGCTCCCCGGTGGTGTCGATCGAGTGCCGGGAGAGCATCAGCATCGGCAGACCGACGTCGGTGCTGAGCAGTCCGGCTTCGCGCGGGGTGGCGAGCGAGGTCTCGATGGTCTCCTCGGCCTCGGCCAGCCGGACGTCGTAGACCTCGGCCAGGGCGGTGTAGAGCGAGGTGTACTTCGCCAGGCTGCGGCGCAGCGCGGGGAAGCGCTTCGCGGACAGGTGGGTGGTCTCGATCGCCATCGGCTCGCTGTTGGCCAGGCGCAGTCGCTCGATCCGGAGCACCCGGCCGCCGGTCTTCATGTCCAGCAGTCCGGCCAGCCGGTCGTCGGCCGTGATGTAACCGATGTCGAGCAGTTGGGAGGTCGGCTCCAGACCCTGGGCCCGCATGTCCTCGGTGTAGGAGGTCAGCTGGAGCGCCTGGGAGACCTTGGGCTTGGCGACGAAGGTGCCCTTGCCCTGGATGCGTTCGAGCCTGCCCTCGACCACGAGTTCCTGGAGTGCCTGCCGCACGGTCGTGCGGGAGGTGTCGAACTCGGTGGCCAGGGTGCGTTCCGGGGGCACCGGGGTGCCCGGCGGCATCGTCTGGGTGATGTCCAGGAGATGGCGCTTGAGCCGGTAGTACTTGGGCACACGGGCGGTGCGGCCCGCGGTGCCGTTCCCCGTGGTGTCCGCGCTGGTGCCCGCGTCGCTCTGCATGAGGTCTACTCCCGACTGCTGTCGTGCTGCCGTCACCGGCTCCTCCGTTGATCGCGGCTCACATGGTGGCACGAGCGCCCCCCGCGAAGGGAGGCGGTGGTGGCTGGATCTCTCCCAGGTGTCGGTCCGATAACAGACCCGACGGGTGTTCTTATACACCCTTGACACCCCTAAAGGTCTAGGCCAAGCTCCCGTTACTGGTCTAAACCATTCATCACCAATCCCAGACCCACGAGCAGGACGCGGCTGCAGCGTGTCTCGCGACAGCCGGCATTTCGGGCGGTGGGGGGAGTTTCGGGCATCCTGAGGAGGGTGGCATGAAGCGCAAGCTCATCGCGGCGGTCGGCGTCGCAACCATGATCGCTGGTGTCGCGGCGTGTGGCGGTTCGGACAAGAAGGACGACAAGGCGGCCGCCAAGCCGGCCGACCGCTCCGGCACCGTGACGGTCTGGCTCATGTCGGAGGCCCAGAGCACCTGGCCCGACGCCGTGAAGAACGCCAACGACGCCTTCGCCGCGAAGTACCCGAACGTCAAGGTCAAGGTCCAGTACCAGCAGTGGAGCGACAAGATCCAGAAGCTGGACGCCGCGCTCTCCGGCTCCAGCGCGCCGGACATCGTGGAACTGGGCAACACCGAGACGCAGACGTACATCCTCAACGGCGCACTCGCCGATGTGGACAAGAAGCAGTTCGCGAACTCGGACACCTGGATCAAGGGTCTTGAGGACACCTGCTCCTACCAGGGCAAGCTCTACTGCGTGCCCTACTACGCCGGTGCCCGCGTGGCGATCTACAACTCCGACGACTTCAAGGCCGCCACCGGCTCCGCCGACCTGCCGGCCACCGAGGACGCGCTGACCGCCGCCCTGGACAAGATCGAGGCGAAGAAGGGCAGCGACAAGACCTACTCGCCGCTGTACCTGCCCGGCCAGTACTGGTACGCCGCCATGTCGTACGTCGCCGCGTACGGCGGTCAGATCGCCAAGACCGACGGCACCACGTGGACCGCCGACCTGGAGAGCCCGGCGGCCCAGCAGGGCATCCAGCACTTCATCGACCTGGTGAAGAAGTACAACCACGGCGACCAGACCAAGGACGAGGCGGACCACGCCAACGTCATGGCCCACGAGAAGGCCGGCCTGATCTACGGCAACGGCTGGGAGGCGGGCAGCGTCATCACCCCGCCGAACGGCAACGCCAAGCTCAAGGACGCCATCAAGACGGCCACCATGCCCGGCCCGAACGGCAAGGCACTGCCGTCCTTCATCGGCGGCTCGGACCTCGCGGTGATCAGCAAGTCCAAGGTCCAGGACCTGGCCAAGGAGTGGATCGCCGACTTCACCAGCGAGAAGAACGAGGCCATCCTGGTCTCGAAGCAGACCCTCCCGAACAACACCAAGCAGCTTGAGCCGATGAAGGCCGACCCGGCCACGGCCGCCGCCGCCAACGCGGTGCCGGACGCCTGGTTCACCCCGATCGCCCCCGGCTGGGCCGCGATCGAGAAGCAGGGCATCCTCAAGACGATGCTGCTCGACATCATCAAGGGCAAGAGCGTCGCGGATGCCACCAAGACCGCCGACGACAAGATCAACTCGCTGATCAACAACGCCTCCTGACCCAGAGGTTGGCAACAGGGGTGGGCGGTCCGCCGATGCGGGCCGCCCGCCCCGGTATCCCGGCATGGACACCGAAGAAAGGTCAGCGCAGATGAGTGCCGCCGACACGCATGCCTCCGGGCAGGTGACGGGAGGACGCCCGATCGGGCCGCCGCCCGCCTCGCACCGGTCAGCCACCAAAGGCTCCGGCCGTACCACCCCCCGGAACCGGCAGAGCAGAACCCTGCCCTATCTGCTGATCACCCCGGCGCTGCTGATCATGGCGGGCGTGCTCGGCTATCCGCTCGTCGACACCATCGTGCTGTCCTTCCAGGACGAGCGCCGCAACAACCTCTGGTCGGGCACCGCCCCGCCATGGGTGGGCCTCGACCAGTACACCTCGGTGCTCGGCGACGGCGAGTTCTGGGGCGTGGTCGTCCGCACGGTGGTCTTCGTCGTGGTCTGTGTGCTTCTGACGATGTCGCTCGGCCTGCTGCTCGCCCTGCTGATGCAGCGGGTGTCCAACTGGATGCGGATCACCATGAGCAGCGTGATGATCGCCGTGTGGGCGATGCCGCTGCTGGTCGCCACCTCGGTCTTCAAGTTTATGTTCGACTCGGACTACGGCCTGGTGAACCAGCTGCTCACCCGGCTGCCCGGCGTCGACTACACCCGCCACAACTGGTTCCTCAACGGGACCTCCGGCATGGCGATCATCGCCGGCCTGGTGATCTGGGGTGCCATCCCCTTCATCGCCATCAGCCTCCACGCGGCCCTCACCCAGGTGCCCAAGGAGCTGGAGGAGGCCGCGCGGATCGACGGCGCCCGGGGTATCGGGATCTTCCGCTTCGTGACCTTCCCGGTGATCAAGCCGGTGTTCGTGATGACCAGCACCCTGTCGGTGATCTGGGACTTCGGTGTGCTCGGCCAGATCCTGCTGATGCGCAACGGCCACCCGGAGCAGGACTACCAGGTGCTCGGCCTCTACTCGTACACCCAGGCGTTCACCGTCAACTCCTTCAGCCGCGGCGCGGCCATCTCGGTCATCACCGTGCTGCTGCTGTCCGGCGTCTCCGTCTACTACCTGCGTCAGCTGCTGAAGATCGGAGAGGTCGAGTGAGCGCCGCGGTCAAGCCCGGCTCCGCTGCCGGAGTCACCTACCACACCCCGAAGAAGCGCCGCGCGGGCTGGAACATACTCGGCGGGATCACCGTCGTGATCATGGGCTTCCCGGTGTACTGGATGATCATCACCGCGCTCCGGCCGAGCCAGGAGATCCTCAGCTACCACCAGAAGCTCTATCCCAGCTCGGTCACCCTGAACCAGTTCAAGCGCGCGATGGACATGCCCAACTTCTGGGACAACGTCAAGAGCAGCGTGATCATCTCGGCGTTCAGTGTGATCATCGCCATCGGTATCGGACTGCTCGCCGCGTACGCCATCGGCCGGTTCCGGTTCTGGGGCCGCCGCGGGCTGATCATCGCCCTGCTGGTGATCCAGCTGATCCCCGCCACCTCGATGCTGATCCCGATCTACATCCAGCTCAACAAGGCGGGCGGCCTGAACGAGTACTGGGGTGTCATCGTCGTCTACGCGGCCACCACCCTGCCGTTCTCGGTGTGGATGCTGCGCGGCTTCATCATCAACATCCCCAAGGAGCTGGAGGAGTCGGCCATGGTCGACGGCTGCAGCCAGATGACCGCCTTCCGCCGGGTCATCCTGCCGCTGCTCGCCCCCGGCCTGGTCGCCGCGTCGATCTACGCGCTGATGACCGCCTGGAACGAGTACCTGTTCGCCTATGTCCTCCTCCAGGACAACGACAAGTACACCCTGAGCGTCTGGCTGCTGGACTTCACCACGCAGCGCGGTACGGACTACGGCGCCCTGATGGCCGGCTCGATCCTCATCGCCCTGCCCGTGGTGATCTTCTTCCTGTTCGTTCAGCGCAAGGTTGCCTCCGGCCTGACGGCCGGGGCGGTGAAGGGATGACCGTCATTTCCATCGACATGCCTGCGGATGTCCTGACCCGCGACGCGCTCACCGTCCTCCAGCCGGGCTTCGTCGGCACCACCGCCCCCGAGTGGCTGCTGCGGCTGCTCGGCGAAGGGCTGGGCTCGGTGGGGCTGTTCGCCCGCAACATCGAGTCGCCCGAACAGCTGGCCGCGCTCACCGCGCAGCTGCGTGCCGTACGGCCGGAGGTGCTGGTCGCCGCCGACGAGGAGGGCGGCGACGTCACCCGGCTCGAAGCGCGCGGCGGCTCCTCCTTCCCCGGCAACCTCGCGCTCGGCGCGGTGGACGACCTCAAGCTGACCCGCGCGGTCGCCGCCGAGCTGGGCCGGCGGCTGGCCGCCTGCGGGGTCAACTTCAACTGGGCGCCCTCGGCCGACGTCAACTCCGACCCGGGCAACCCGGTGATCGGCGTACGGTCCTTCGGCGCGGACCCGGAGCTGGTGGCCCGCAACACCGCCGCCTATGTCGAAGGGCTCCAGTCGGCCGGAGTGGCCGCCTGTGTCAAGCACTTCCCCGGGCACGGCGACACCGCGACCGACTCGCACCTGGCGATGCCGCGGATAGACGTCGACCGCGCGACGCTTGAGGCCCGTGAGCTGGTGCCCTTCCGGGCCGCGCTCGCCGCCGGCAGCAAGGTCGTGATGAGCGCGCACATCCTGGTGCCCTCGCTCGACCCCGAGCTGCCCGCGACCCTCAGCCCGGCCGTGCTCACCGGCCTGCTGCGCGCCCCGCGCGAGCAGGGCGGCCTCGGCTACGACGGGCTGATCGTCACCGACGGCATCGAGATGGAGGCGATCGCGGCCACGTACGGCATCGAGCGCGGCTCCGTCATGGCGCTGGCGGCGGGCGCGGACGCGATCTGCGTGGGCGGCGGGCTCTCCGACGAGCAGACCGTACTGACCCTGCGGGACGCGATCGTCGCCGCCGTACGGGACGGCTCGCTGCCGGCCGAGCGGCTGGCGGACGCGGCGACCCGGGTACGGGCGCTGGCCGCGTGGGCGCGGGAGCGGGCGGCCGAGGCCGAGGGGGCCCCGGCAGGGGCCTCGGACATCGGCCTTGAGGCCGCCAGGCGGGCCCTGCGGATCACCCGTACGGAGGGTTTCTCACCGCTCGACGAGGCGCCGTACGTGGCCGCGTTCACGCCGGTGGCGAACATCGCGGTCGGTTCCGACACGCCGTGGGGGGTGGCGGCGGAGCTGGAGCGGCTGCTGCCGGGGACGCTCACCGGGACGTATCGCTCCGCGGACGTCACGGAAATACTGGCCGCCGCAGGGGAGCGGCGGGTGGTGGCGGTTGTGCGGGATGTGCATCGGCACGGGTGGATGGGGGAGGCGTTGGGCGCGTTGCTCGCGGCGAGGCCGGACACTGTGGTGGTCGAGATGGGGGTTCCACAGGCCGCGCCTGTGGGGGCGCTGCACGTGGCCACGCACGGGGCCGCCCGTGTTTGCGGCGAGGCCGCGGCTGAGGCGTTGACCTCCGCGGTGACGCTGCGCTCTGCCGCGTCGAGTTGAGTTGCCGCTGCCCTCAATCGCCGGGCGGGCTTGATCTGCCCTCAATCGCCGGGCGGGCTCGGATGTGGTCCGCGCTCGCCCGGCGTTGGCGTATCTGCCCTCAAACGCCGGGCGGGCTGGGGATACGTAACGTCCGGGCGGGCTGCCCTCAGACGCTGTGGTCAGATGCCTTGCCAGGCGGGCTTCGCCGAGTATGTGGCGCGGAAGTACGGGGCCAGTTTGAGTTTGGAGGCTGCGGCCTCGTCGACCACGACGGTGGCGTGGGGGTGGAGCTGGAGGGCCGAGGCCGGGACGACGGCCGCGACCGGGCCTTCGACGGTTTGGGCGACCGCTTCGGCCTTGCCCTCGCCGGTGGCGAGCAGCACCAGGTGGCGGGCCTCCAGGATCGTGCCGATCCCTTGGGTGATCACGTGGTTCGGCACGGCCTCGATCTCGCCGTCGAAGAATCGCGCGTTGTCCACCCGCGTCTGCTCCGTCAGCGTCTTGATCCGGGTCCGGGACGCGAGCGAGGAACACGGCTCGTTGAACCCTATGTGGCCGTCCGTGCCGATGCCGAGCAGCTGGAGGTCCACCCCGCCCGCCTTGGCCAGAGCGGCGTCGTACGCCTCGCAGGCGGCCTGGACGTCCTCGGCCGTGCCGTCGGGTCCCATGAAGGAGTCGGCGGACAGCCCGAGCGGCTCCACGACCTCCCGCAGCACCACCGAGCGGTACGACTCCGGGTGCCCGGCGGGCAGCCCCACGTACTCGTCGAGCTGGCACACCCGGGCCCGCGAGGCGTCCACCGCGCCGGACCGCACCTTGGCGGCCAGCGCCTGGTAGATGGGCAGCGGGGTGGAGCCGGTCGCCACGCCGAGCAGGGCGTCGGGCTTGCGGCGAAGCAGGGCGGCCATGGCCTCCGCGATGAGTTCGCCGCCTGTCGCGGCGTCGGGGACGATGACAACTTCCACGCTGGGCCTGCCGTTCTGGAGAGGATAAGTGTGGTATAGACCAATCTACCAGAGCGGGCCCCGCCCCGGCGGTTCGCGGGGGCCGGTGAAAGCCGGGGGCGGCTGCCGGGGACACGGAGGTCCGGGGGCGCCGGCCGGGCCCGGAAAGCACTTCGGGCCGCGGTGCCGGGAGAGGACCCTCAACCTCTCCAGCACCGCAGCCCGGAGCTGCTGTCGGCGCCGTGGCCGGCGGGGTGTGCGGTCCCCTCCGGCCCGATAGGGCCGACCTGGAGGCCAGGGCGTAGTCAGGGCAGAGAACGCCTTGCCTCGTCCGCTCTCCTGTGCGGGGAGGGCGGAGGTCTGTCATCCGCAATTGTGGACTAGACCATTGGCCCTTGTCCATGGGCGTGCCACGGATTCCGTCGGTGAATTCCCCGTACGCGGCCCGGCCAAACGTTCCGCCGGGGCATGCACCCGTTCTCCGGCGGGCGTCCCCGGGCACCCCTCCGTCAACATCCGCGTCGCACCCCCGGCCACCTCGCCGAACGCCCCGCCGTGCGCCGCTCCCGCCGGGCGGTACGCTCGCAGACGTGCCCTCCATGAACGACCTCGTGCGCGAGCAGACCGCCCTCGACGACTCCGACCTCGAATGGCTTCATCTGCTTGTCTCGGAGTGGCAGCTGCTCTCCGACCTGTCCTTCGCCGACCTCGTGCTGTGGGTCCCCACCCGCGACGGCACCCGCTATGTCTCCGTCGCCCAGATGCGGCCGAACACCGGCCCCACCTCCTACCAGGACGACATGGTGGGCCATCTCGTTCCCCGCGGCCGGCGCCCGCTGCTGGACGCGGCGCTCGACGAGGGCCGGATCGTCCGGGAGGGCGACCCGGAGTGGCGCGAGGAGGTGCCGGTGCGGGTCGAGTCCATTCCGGTACGGCGGGACGGCCGGGTGCTCGGGGTGATCGCCCGCAACACCAACCTGCTGACCGTACGCACCCCCAGCCGGCTCGAACTCACTTACCTCCAGAGCGCGTCCGACCTCGCGCAGATGATCGCCGCCGGGTCCTTCCCGTTCCCGGCCGAGCAGGTCGACATGGACGCCTCGCCGCGGGCCGGGGACGGGCTGATCCGGCTGGACGCCGACGGCATCGTCCAGTACGCCAGCCCGAACGCGCTGTCGGCCTACCACCGGCTGGGCCTGGCCGCCGATCTGGTCGGCCACCACCTCGGCAAGGCCACCGCCGAACTCGCCCCGGAGCGCGGCCCGGTGGACGAGGCCCTGGTCAAGCTGGCGAGCGGCTGGGCGCCCCGGGAGTTCGAGGTCGAGGCCGGCGACGGTGTCATCCAGCTGCGGGCCATTCCGCTCAAACCCAAGGGCGTGCACACCGGTTCCCTGGTCCTGCTCCGGGACGTCACGGAACTGCGCCGCCGCGAGCGGGAGCTGATCACCAAGGACGCCACCATCCGGGAGATCCACCACCGGGTGAAGAACAACCTCCAGACGGTCGCCGCGCTGCTGCGGCTCCAGGCCCGCCGGATGGACTCCCAGAGCGCCAGGGAGGCCCTGGAGGAGGCGGTCCGCCGGGTCGGGTCGATCGCCATCGTGCACGAGACGCTCTCCCAGACCCTGGACGAGCGGGTCGAGTTCGACGAGATCGCCGACCGGGTGCTGGCGATGGTCGCGGAGATCTCGCCCGGCCGGGTCGCCACCCGCAGAAACGGCAAGTTCGGCATCCTCACCGCCGAGACGGCCACCCCGCTGTCCATGGTGCTCACCGAACTCGTGCAGAACGCCCTCGAACACGGCTTCGGGCCCACGGAGTCGGGGACGGTCGATGTCACGGTCACCCGGGGGCGGGAGTTGATCACCGTCGCCGTGCAGGACGACGGGCGCGGACTGCCGGAGGGCTTCGACGCCCAACTCGCCGGCAACCTCGGCCTCCAGATCGTCCGCACCCTGGTGGTGGGGGAGTTGGGCGGCACGTTCGACATGGTCCCGGCTCCCGGGCGCGGCACCCGGGTGGTTCTTGAACTCCCCCTGGACGGCTGAGAGTTCACCGCGTCCAGAGACGCAGAGATCGCGGAGACCAGGGACCGCGGAGACCAGGGACCGGAAACCCGGAGCCCCGGAAAAGACAAAGAGAAGGGCCCCGTACCGTCGTTGGTACGGGGCCCTTCTCGATGCTGTGTGCTGCGCGTGTGTACAGGTGCTGCGCGCTGCGGCTCGGGGGGAAGGCGGTTCGTCAGGCGCTGGCGTTACGGGCCCGGTTGCGAGCGGCGCGGCGCTTCATCGCACGGCGCTCGTCCTCGCTGAGGCCACCCCATACACCGGCGTCCTGGCCGCTCTCAAGGGCCCACTGCAGACACTGGTCCATGACGGGGCAGCG
The DNA here is from genome assembly GCF_036199905.1 of Streptomyces sp. NBC_00223. Classification (NCBI taxonomy): domain Bacteria; kingdom Bacillati; phylum Actinomycetota; class Actinomycetes; order Kitasatosporales; family Streptomycetaceae; genus Streptomyces; species Streptomyces sp. NBC_00223. The sequence goes on from NZ_CP108109.1 coordinate 5,688,022, forward strand.
GCGGCAGACGGCCTTGGCTTCCTCGATCTGCAGCAGCGCAGGACCGGTGTTGCCGATGGGGAAGAAGAGCTCGGGGTCTTCCTCGCGGCAAACGGCGCGGTGACGCCAGTCCATGGCTGCTCCAACTCCTTGTGTGACAAGCACGTTGCTTGTGAATGTGAACGCTTTCACGAATCCCCTCACAGGCAACGGGACGCCACCCGGCCTTCGCCGGTTGGGCCCGCAGGTGTGAGGTAGAGGATTCGGGCTCTCAAGGGGGCCGCTTGCTCGGCCGTCCCGATCGCCAGTAAGAGACTCGCAAACCTCGGCTGGAGATACAACCCCTTCAGGAAAGTTTTTTTGGATTCCTCGGTGTCGCCTCCATCACAGCCGTACTTCCATGGGGTGTGGGGCAGCCTAAACGTTCGAGTAAAAGGACTTTAGGCTCTTCGACTTACACAATCACGCGCAGTGCACGGCGTACGCCTGTGAAGGTCGCACTCGTTCGCAGTCCCAGGTGGTCACCGTCCACCTGGAAGGGCAGTGGCGCCTGCGAATGCAAGGTGAAGTCCGTCAGATCGTGCAGCGCCACCGCGTACTTGCCCCGGGGCCCGCGCTCCGGCGTGGAACGGAGCAGTTGCGCCGCGTAACGCGCCCCCGCGACGGTGGACATCTTCGTGACACCGAGCAGGTCAAGGGCGGTGTCGAAGGACGCTTCCGGAGAGGCGTACACCGGCTTGTTGCCGAGATACGTCCAAGGCGCGGTGTTGCAGATTATCGCCGTGGTCAGTCCGGGGACGGGATTCTCGTCCGGGCGTTCCAGAGTGATCGTTCCGTGCCTTCGGTGCGGATCGGCCATGAACTGCCGTGCCACTTGCCGCAGATAGAGCGCGTGTGTCGAACGTTTGCCCAACTCCCGCTGTTGTTCGACCCGTCCGACCACCCCCGCGTCGAAGCCCATTCCCGCGCAGAAGGTGAACCACCGGGCCGGCACGCCCTCGTCCTCGGTTCCCCGGGTGCCGCTCACCAGACCGAGACCGACCGTGCGCGAGGTGCCCGCGCGCAGCGCGTCCAGCAGGGCGCCGGTGGCCTCCACCGCGTCGTTGGGCAGCCCCAGGGCGCGCGCGAAGACATTCGTGGAGCCGCCGGGGACCACCGCGAGCTTCGGCAGTGCCTCCGGGTCGGGGCCGTGGTGCAGCAGTCCGTTGACGATCTCGTTGACGGTGCCGTCGCCGCCGAGCGACACCACCAGCTCCACCTCGCCGCTCTCCGCCGCCTTCCGCGCCAGGTCCCGGGCGTGCCCGCGGTACTCCGTGGTCGCCACCTCCAGCTTGAGATCGCTGGACAGCGCGGTGCTGATCACATCGCGGACCCGCGCGCTGGTGGTGGTGGCGGCGGGGTTGACCACGAGGAGAGCACGCATGCTCGACAGCGTACCTACGGATTTTCACGCCGGGCTACGCTGACCGGTGTGAGCAAGACGCCTGAGCGCCGGCAGCAGACCGGGCAGACCAGTGGCCCCAAGGCCCGTGGCGGCCGTGCGGAAGCCGCCGCCGAGAAATCCGCGGCCGGTCCCGCCGAGACCCCCGTACCGCGCCCCCTGCGGCTGACCGCGGCCGCCGCCATCGCGGCCCTCGAAGGGCTCACCGTCGCCTTCTGGGGCGTCGCGATGTGCTTCACCGGCGGCGACAACGCCGTACTTGCCGGGCTGCTCCTGCTGGTGTTCGCCGCGCTGCCGCTGGCCGCCGCGCACGGGCTGCGCGCCGTCCGCCGCTGGAGCCGGGGCCCGGCGCTGATCATGCAGCTGCTGTCGCTGCCGGTCGCCTGGACGATGCTGCACAGCGACATCGCCGCGGTGATCGCGGGCGGGGCGGTGCTGGGCGCGCTCGCCCTCACCGCTGTCGTCCTGCTGGTGCACCCGGCGACCACCGACGCGCTGGGGATCAACAGGACGGCGTCCTCCTGAGGGGGAGCCGCAGGGAGCCGTCCGCGCGCCCGTGAGGGCCCTTGTGACGGCTCCGTGGGCGCCGGCTACTCCTCGATCAGCAGCTTGTCCCGGAGCTGGGCCAGGGTGCGGGCCAGCAGCCGGGAGACGTGCATCTGGGAGATGCCGACCTCCTGGGCGATCTGGGACTGGGTCATGTTGCCGAAGAACCGCAGCAGCAGAATCGTCTTCTCACGTGGCGGCAGTTGCTCCAGCAGCGGCTTGAGCGATTCGCGGTACTCCACGCCCTCCAGCGCCTCGTCCTCCGAGCCGAGCGTGTCGGCGACCGCCGGGGACTCGTCGTCGGTGTCGGGCACGTCCAGCGAGAGCGTGCTGTACGCGTTGGCCGACTCCAGGCCCTCCAGCACCTCCTCCTCGGAGATCTTGAGGTGCTCGGCCAGCTCGTGCACGGTCGGCGCCCGCCCGTACCGCTGGGACAGCTCGCCCGTCGCGGAGGTGAGCGCGAGCCGCAGCTCCTGGAGGCGGCGCGGCACCCGTACCGCCCAGCCCTTGTCCCGGAAGTGCCGCTTGATCTCGCCGACCACCGTCGGCGTCGCGTAGGTGGAGAACTCCACCCCGCGGTCGACGTCGAACCGGTCGACCGACTTGATCAGCCCGATCGTGGCGACCTGGGTGAGATCGTCCAGCGGCTCGCCGCGGTTGCGGAACCGCCGGGCCAGGTGCTCGACCAGCGGCAGATGCATCCGTACGAGCTGATTGCGCAGCTCGGCACGCTCGGGGGAGCCCTCGGGCAGCTTGTTCAGCTCCACGAAGAGCGCGCGCGCCCCGGAACGGTCGTGCGGGTCGGGCCGCTGCGGCGGCCCGGCGGCGGCCTGCGGCAGCGGGCCCTCCGCCGAAGGCGCGGGCGAGGGCAGCGGCACGTCCCCCGCGCCCTCCGGTGTCTCCGGGCCCTCCGGCGCGGGCGCCGCCTGTGGAGATACCGCGCCGGCCGGAGCCTCCTCCTCGGCGCCCGGCCGCGCCGGGTGCTCGTGCTGATCCATCGGGTCCGCCTGCTCCGCCCGCTCCGACGCGTCCAACAGTTCCATACCGACCTCCCCAAGGGCCGTCCCGCCAGGGTCGGGATGCGGCCGTGCCGCGTCCCCGCTCCCGGTGGGCCCGGACCCGACGGGGTCCGGCTGCTGTGCCGGGACGGAGGCGCGACCGCGCGCCGCGGGCACATCGTGCTCCGCGGGCGGGACGGGCTGCTCTCCCGGCCTCACGACGGCTGCCTCACGACAGACCTGGTACGGCGCCGCGCTTCTTGTGCAGACTGATGCTGACCGTCCGGTCCTCCGCGACCGTCGAGTCCACCTCGCCGGCCAGCGCGGACAGCACGGTCCACGCGAAGGTGTCGCGCTCCGGGGCCCGGCCGTCGGTGGTCGGCGCCGAGACGGTGACCCACAGCGAATCCCCGACCAGGCGGAAGACGCAGCTCAGCACCGATCCCGGCACGGCCTGTTGCAAGAGGATCGCGCACGCCTCGTCCACGGCGATCCGCAGATCCTCGATCTCGTCGAGGGTGAAGTCCAGCCGCGCCGCGAGTCCGGCCGTGGCCGTACGCAACACCGACAGATACGCCCCCGCAGCGGGCAACCGGACCTCGACGAAGTCCTTCGACCCGGGCTCGCCTGCGATCTGGGACACCCACACCTCCAAGGTGGCACACAGTGATTGCTCTGGTTCGCAGCGACGCTACCGCGATCCGTACCCGGCTGTCGCCCGGACGGACCACGGGCACCGCTGTCCCTGTCACCCATGGTAAGCACACGGGTACGGACCGTGGGTCGTGATACGAGATCTCAATTCGCATGGGCGCCGGTCCGGTTCTGTGCGGCCAGGGCCCGCAGGGCGTCACCGGACAGCCGCTGCACGGTCCACTCGTCCTGCGGCAGCGCGCCGATCGAACGGTAGACGTCCAGCGCCTTCTCGTTCCAGTCCAGCACCGACCACTCGAAACGGCGGTATCCGCGCTCGACGCAGATCTCCGCCAGCGCGGCCAGCAGCGCCTTGCCGTGACCGGCGCCGCGCCGCTCCGGCCGTACGTAGAGATCCTCCAGATACAGCCCGGGGGTGCCGGTCCAGGTGGAGAAGTTGCGGAACCACAGCGCGAATCCGGCGACCTCACCGGGGGACCCAGCCGGGGTCCCACCCGGGCCGGCGGGCTCCGGATCGTCCTCCGCCATCAGCGCGTGGGCGACTGCCTCGGGGCCGAACAGCGCCTCGTGCAGCTGCTCCTCGGTCGCCTCCGCCTGATCCAGCGCGCGCTCGTACTCGGCGAGTTCACGGATCATGGCGTGGATGACCGGGATGTCGGCGGCCGTCGCTGTACGGATCATGCGACCAGATTACGGGTGTCCGATGTGACCGGCGTAAGGGCGCTCCTCGGTCGTGGCCGCCACGGCCGGCGGCCGGTTCACCCGGTGATCACGGCGGCCACCCGGGCGCCGGCCGCGAAGGCGCCCTCGGCGGCGAGCGCGTGGACCGCGTACAGCGTCTTGGCGACGTACACGCGGTCGAGCGCGAGGCCGTGACGTGCGGCGAAGTCGTCGGCGAAGGCGTCGAGCCGCGGGGTCGTACGGGCGTAACCGCCGTGGTGGAAGCGGTCCTCGACCCGCCAGCGGCCGCGCGGGCCGCCGAACGCCTCGCTCTGGAGCCGCCGTACGTCCTCGGTGAGGAAGCCGCCGCCGCGCAGCACCGCGACGCCGATCGCCTCGGCCGAGGGCGGCAGTCCTGCCGCGAGCCCGGCCAGGGTGCCGCCGGTGCCGCAGGCGACCACCACCACGTCCGCCGCGTCGCCGATCTCCCGGCCGAGGTCCGCGCAGCCGCGCGCGGCCAGCGCGTTGGAGCCGCCCTCCGGGAGGACGAAGGCCGGGCCGTGCCGCTCCAGCAGGGCCGCGAGCACGTCCGGCTCGTCCTTGCGGCGGTACGTGGCCCGGTCCATGAACTCCAGCCGCATGCCGTCGGCGGCGGCCCTGGCCAGGGACGGGTTCAGCGGGCGGTGGGCGAGTTCGTCGCCGCGGACGACACCGACCGTGCGCAGGCCGAGCAGCCGGCCCGCGGCGGCGGTGGCCCGCAGATGGTTGGACCAGGCGCCGCCGAAGGTCAGCAGCGTGTCGTGGCCCGCGTCGGCCGCGGCCGCCAGATTGAGCCGCAGCTTGCGGTACTTGTTGCCCGGCAGCTCGGGGTGGATCAGGTCGTCGCGCTTGAGCAGCAGCCGCACCCCGTACCGGGCCAGTTCCGCGTCCTCGACCGCGAGCAGCGGGGTCGGCAGCGCGGCCGCGGTCCGTATCTCGTCCACTCCGGCATTCTCCCCCGCCGCCCGCGTCCGAGGGCCCGCCGTCCGCGCACATTGTCACCCGCACGGGTGACAGTCGACGCGGGCGCGCGGCTGCCGGACCTGCGACGGGATTATCGGTCGCACCGGGTCCCATGAGGAGGATTCACGGTGCATCCTTCTCCCGTGCACGAAAACGCCCCGAGACCCCGAGGGTCCAGAGCAGCGAACGCCACTGCGGCCAGTGACGCGGGAGACGCGCTCACCGCCACCGTGCGCGGACTGCTGCCCTCCCTCACCCCGGCCGCCGCCCGGATCGCCACCCTCATCGTGCAGGACCCCGCCCAGGTGGCCCGCAGCACGATCTCCGAACTGAGCGTGCTGGCCGGCACCAGCGAGTCCTCCATCGTCCGTACCGCCCGGGCGCTGGGCTTCGCGGGCTATCCGGAGCTGCGGCTCGCGCTCGCCGCCTCCGCCGCCCGCCAGGAGCCCCGCTCCACCCTGACCTCGGGCATCACCCAGGACGACTCGGCGGGCGAGGTCATCGCCAAGCTGGTGCACACCGAGGCCCAGGCGGTACGGGAGACCGCGACCCAGCTCGACCCCGAGCAGCTGACCGGCGCGGTCAAGGCGGTCTGCGGCGGCGGGCAGTTGCACATCGCCGGGGTCGGCGCGTCCGGGCTTGTCGCCCAGGACCTCCAGCAGAAGCTGGCCAGGATCGGCCGTCCCTGCCACGCGCACGGCGACTCGCAGTCCGCGCTGACCAGCGCCGTCCTGCTGGGCCCCGGCGATGTGTTCCTCGCCGTCTCGCACTCCGGCGAGAGCCGGGACGTGCTCGAACCGCTGCGCCGGGCCGCCGCCGAGGGCGCGACCACCGTGGTGATCACCAACCACCCGATGTCCACGGCCGCCCGGCTCGCCGACTTCGTCCTGGTGTCGGCGGGCCGGGAGACCACCTTCCGGCCGGGCGCGATGGCCAGCCGGATCAGTCAACTGGTCGTGGTGGACTGTCTGTTCGTGTGCGTGGCGCAGCGCACGTTCGACCTGTCGAGCCGTGCGCTGCGGATCACCCACCAGGCGCTGGAGAGCGACCGGCCGCGCTGACCGTACCTAGGCGGTCAGGCCGGTACGCGCGGCGGCCGCCGGCGCGTACCGGCGGCCGTCAGCGCGGCAGCACGTCGACGTCGGCCGCGTTCACGAACGCCATCCGGTGGTTGTAGACGATCTCGTACACCTTGGTCTGCCCGACGAAGTCGTGCTGGTCGTAAGGCGCCGAGCCGTCGTAGTAGATCGCGAAGTACGAGTCCGTGGGCACCGCCGGGCCCGCCGCCACGTACGACTGCCCGGCCGGGATCGTGTACTTGGCGCGGGCGAGCTGGGCGCGCGGGGCGCCGCCCTCGAAGGCGATGAAGTCCGCCGGGTAGACGGACGCCTCCGGGTAGGCCGTGGTGTAGACGGGGATCGAGGTCCTCCCCGCCTTCGGCACGATCCGGGACGCCGTGACCGGGACGGTCGCCGGGTGCCTGGCCGTGTCCTGGAGCCACGCCTTCTGACCGCCGAACCAGACGGCCGTCCAGCCCGGTTGCCGCTCGGCGACCACGTACTGCTCACCGGTCGGCGCCTTGTCGCCCCAGTCGTTCATCGCGGTGGTCCCGGCGCCCGACGGGTGCAGATACGGGTCGGCGAGCAGCGGCGCGGTGGTGCTCGGCGCGGTGTACAGCGGTACGAAGCTCGACGGCGCGGCCGCGGAGGTCACCGGGCAGTCGAAGCTGCGGTAGGGGCCGGGGAACTGCTTGTAGCCCTGGACGTCGTCGCAGTACGTCGTGGTCTGCTCGTTGCGCGCGAAGCCCGGCTTGATCGCGACGACCGCGCTGCCCTTGCCGGCCGTGGCGTGAATGGGGGCGCCCAGCAGGTCGAAGAAGTGCTCCCAGTCCCAGCCGGGTCCGGGGTCCCAGTGCTGGGTGGCGACGCCGCTCTCGGTGCCGCCGGGGACGTTGTCGTGCCCGAGGATGTGGGCGCGGTCCAGCGGGATGTCGTACTTCGCGGCCAGGTAGCGGACCAGTCCGGCCGTCGAACGGTAGAGGTTCTCGCTGAACCAGGCGCCGCCGTGGGTCGCCCAGCCCTCCTGCTCGATGCCGATCGAGTGCTGGTAGAAGGAGCGGTTGGCGCTGTCCCAGGCGATGTCCTTGGTCGGGATCATCTGGGTGACATGGCCGTCCTGCGACCGTACGACGTAGTGCGCGCCCGCCGCGTAGGTCGGGTCGCGGAAGAGGTCGAGGGTGCCGTCGTAGGTCTCGTCGGTGGTGTGCAGCGTGATGTAGCGGATGTCGAGGTCGCCGTGGGGGCGGTCGGCGAGGTCGTGGCTGCCGTAGTCCGCGAGGTTCGACGGGTTGAGCAGGGTGTACGCGCCCGGTATGAAGTCGCAGTCCAGCGACTTGGGGCACTCGGGCTTGCGGTCGCTCTTCGGCGGGGTGACCTCTTTCAGACCGAGCTTGCGGACGTCGCCGCGGTCCGGACGCAGACGCTTGACCGGGGCGAGCACGATCCGCTGGCCGTCCTGCGTGGTGCGGGTCACGCCCGAGCGCAGGGTGTCCCACACGCCGTCGGCGAAGGTCTGGGCGACCTTCTCCTCGGTCGACTGGCTGTAGCGGGCGGCGGCCGCGTACCAGCCGTCGGTGGTCCTGGGCAGCTTCCCGTGGCCGTAGCTCTTCGCGTACGAGGCGAGCAGCGCGGCGCCGCCGCGGATGTTCCGCGTCTCGTCGGCGAGCACCGACGCGGTGTCCGTGCCCAGGAGCGCGGCGGCGGCTGCCGCGGTGTGCTCGGCGGGGGCCGTCAACAGGTCGGCGTAGCGCGGGGACCGGGTCGTCAGCCCGTCGGCGTCCAGCTCCCTGGCCGTCAGATCGGTGAGGTTCATCGGGCCGTAGCCCGCCTCGGCGTTCTCCTGCCCGGCGTGCGCCTCCCACCGGGTCTCGTAGTACGACACCGCTTCGAGTACGGGCAGCGGTACGCCGAACTCGTGGGCCGCCGCGGTGAATTCGGCCTGCCGCGCGGACTGCGGGTCGCCCGCGCGCGCGGCGGTCGTGGTGACGGCGGTCAGGGAGAGGCCGGCCAGCAGGGACACGACGGTGGCGAGGGTGAGCGTACGGCGGGGGCCGAAGGGGCGGCGGGATCTGAGGGGGCGGTGCATCCAGGCTCCTCACGTGGCGGGTGTGCGGGGATGTTGCTGGAGGGCAGCCTGTCGAGTGCGGATGGCAACAAGCAACCACCCGGACGTAAATCCTGGAACTTTTTGCCAGCGGTCGGCGGTCGGCGCTCGTGAAAAGCGGCTGGCGTTGACGCGCACGTCAAGGTCTACGGTCGTCCGTATGCGCATCGGCGAACTCGCGGAACGGGCCGGCACCACGACCCGTACCCTCCGCTACTACGAGTCCCTGGGACTGCTGCCGCCCGCCGACCGTACGGGCAACGGCTATCGCTCCTACGGCGACGAGCATGTGCGGCTGCTCGAACAGATCCGCACGCTCCAGGACTTCGGCTTCGGGCTGGAGGAGACCCGCCCGTTCGTGGACTGCCTGCGGGCCGGCCATCCGGCCGGGGACACCTGCGCGGCCTCGCTCGCGGTCTACCGCCGCAAGCTCGCGGAGCTGGACGCCTGCGTCGACCGGCTGCGGTTGGTACGGGACCAGGTCGCGGGCCAACTGGCCCGCGCGGAGCTGGCGGCGGCCGGGCCCGCCGAGCCGATGTGCGAGCTGGCGTCCGCGGGGGCGGGCGCCGCTGCTTCCGCCGACGGACCGACCGAGAGGAAACCCTCACCATGACCACCGAGACCATTGCCGCCGACGGACGTGTCACCGTCGTGACGGACGAGACCTTCGCCGCACAGGTGCTGGAGTCCGAGCTGCCCGTGCTGGTGGAGTTCACCGCTTCGTGGTGCGGGCCGTGCCGGATGATCGCGCCGGTGCTCGCGGAGATCGCCGCGGAGGAGGCCGGGCGGCTGCGGATCGTGGAGCTGGACGTGGACGCGCAGCCGGCCACCCCGGCGGCCTACGGGGTGCTGTCGATGCCGACGCTGATGCTTTTCCGTGCGGGGGAGCCGGTCAGGGCCCTGGTCGGCGCCCGCCCCAAGCGCCGCCTCCTCCAGGACCTCGCGGACGCGCTCTGACGAGGCCGCTGCTCAGAATCCGTCGGTCGCCAACTCCGTGTCGAACGGAGCCGGCAGCCGCACCGGGGTCCCGAACGGGTGCGGGCCGTGCACCTCCGTGTAGCCGAGCGGCCCCGGCTCGGCGAAGAGCGTGCAGGTGCGCTCCCGCCGGTCGATCAGTAGGTAAAGCGGCGCGCCGTACTCCGCGTAGCGCCTGCGCTTGACGGTGCGATCCGTGTTGCCGTTCGACTCGGAGGTGACCTCCACCACCAGCAGCGTCTGGTCGGGCAGCAGTGCCCCGGCCCCCTTCGCCAGGGCCCTCGGCACCACGGCGACATCGGGCACGTACCAGTTGCTGCTCCCCGGCAGGTCCAGATTGCCCGACCCCGCCACGCACTCCAGCCGTCGCAGCACGGGTGCGATCTGCTCCCGTACGGAGTCGGCCACGGCTTCGTGGTCCCAGCTCGGTGACACCGGTTCGATCACACCCTCGATGATCTGCACCCGGTCCCCCCGGATGTGCTGGATCGCGTACTTCAACGCGGCCTCCGGGTCGCCGGCTGCGTACGAGTGCGGCTGCGCGCTCAACGGTCCTCCCTGCGGACTGACGACGACTGCCTCCGGTCTACCGCATCCACCACCCGGTCGGCCGCGCCCACTCACCCGATTCACTCATCCGGGGTCGAACGCGCCCCTGCCCCACAGGGGCAGGGGCGCGTGGCGCGGCGGGAAGGCGTCAGCGGCGGGCGACGCCTTCGGCGCGGGCGGCCGCGGCGACGGCGGCGGTGACCGCCGGGGCCACCCGGGGGTCGAAGGGGGACGGGATCACGCACTCGGCGGACAGCTCATCGGCGACGACCGCGGCGAGGGCGTCCGCGGCGGCGAGCTTCATCCCCTCGGTGATGGCCGAGGCCCGCACCTGGAGGGCCCCGGCGAAGATCCCCGGGAAGGCCAGCACATTGTTGATCTGGTTCGGGAAGTCGCTGCGCCCGGTCGCCACGACCGCCGCGTACGCGCGGGCGACCTCCGGGTGGATCTCCGGCGTCGGGTTGGCCATCGCGAAGATGAACGCCCCCTTCGCCATCGTGGCCACCGCGGACTCCGGGACCGTACCGCCGGACACCCCGATGAAGACATCGGCGCCGTCGAGCGCCGACTCCAGCGAACCGGTGCGTCCGGCCTTGTTCGTATACGACGCCAGCTCCCGCTTGACCGGGTTGAGGTCGTCCCGGCCGGCGTGCACCACGCCCTTGCGGTCGGTCACCGCGACATCGCCGATGCCCGCCCCGACCAGGATCTTCGCGATGGCGACCCCGGCGGCCCCGGCCCCGGAGACCACCGCCCGCAGCTCGCCCAGCGAACGCCCGGTGAGCTTCGCGGCATTGCGCAGCGCGGCCAGTGTCACCACGGCGGTGCCGTGCTGGTCGTCGTGGAAGACCGGGATGTCCAGCCGCTCCTGGAGCCGCCGCTCGATCTCGAAGCAGCGCGGCGCGGAGATGTCCTCAAGATTCACCCCACCGAAGGACGGCGCGAGCCGGACCACGGTCTCCACGATCTCGTCCACGTCGGTGCAGGCGAGGGCGATCGGGACCGCGTCCACCCCGCCGAACTGCTTGAAGAGGATCGCCTTGCCCTCCATCACCGGCAGCGACGCCTCGGGACCGATGTCACCGAGTCCGAGCACCGCCGTGCCGTCCGTGACGACGGCGACCACCTGGGACTTCCACGTGTAGTCGTGCACCAGCTCCGGTGTGTTGGCGATGGCCGTGCAGACCTCGGCGACGCCCGGTGTGTAGGCGAGCGACAGGTCGTCGGCGTCGCGCATCGGCACGGTGGAGGTCACCGCCATCTTGCCGCCCCGGTGCAGGGCGAAGACCGGATCGATAGGGAAGTCCTCCGTATCGGTGCCGGCCGGGGGATTAACGATCTCCGCTGCCACTTGTGACCCCTTTGTCGAATGTTGAGGGAGAGTGCTCCGCCCGGACAGTGCACGGGGGAGTCGGGCTCGGCGTCGATTGCCGCCACGAACGAGTGAGCTGTGGAGGCATGACGACGCCCGGCACGCCGCACGCGTGCCAAAGGCCCCGGATGAGGGGTGATGACCCGTTCTACCGGAAGCCGATTCCGGTGACGAGTACAAATTGATCGGCACGGCCCCATCGCGGTCCGGCCTTGGTGTACCGGCCCGATGGGCGCCCGGGGATCGCCCGTTATCCGATTTTGACACAACGGGCACCCTGGGCGGGGCTGTCCGGATGGCAAGATGCACAGATCACACAGGGTGGCGGTACTCGAAGGCGTGTGCCACCGCTCCGGAGGATCTCCATCACCTCGCAGGAGGACACAGCGATGACCGCAGGCACTGCCAGGCGCACGGCCGTCCTTTCACGTTTCACCGCGGTCGCCGCACTCGCGGTCGCCGGCACCCTGGTGATCACCGGGTGCGGCGACCAGACCAAGAAGGACGATTCCTCGGGCAACCCCAAGGGCAATGACACCGGCAAACCGGCGGCGACCAGTACCTCCGCCGCGCCGCTCTTCGCCAAGCTGCCCCAGAAATACCAGGACAGCGGCGTCATCAAGGTCGGCACGGACGCGTCGTACGCGCCGATGGAACAGACCGAGAACGGCAAGATCGTCGGTATCGACCCCGATCTGGCGGACGCGCTGTCCCAGCAGCTGGGCGTGAGGTTCGAGTTCACCAACGGCAAGTTCGACGGCCTGATCACTTCGCTCTACACCGGCCGTTCCGACGTCGTGATGTCCGCTATGAGCGACACCAAGGCCCGCCAGGAGGGCCTGGACGACAAGGGCAAGAAGACCGGCAAGGGCGTCGACTTCGTCGACTACTACACCTCGGGTTCGTCGCTGCTCGTGAAGAAGGGCAACCCCAAGGGCATCAAGTCCCTGGCCGATCTGTGCGGCCAGACCGTCGCCGTCCAGCGCGGCACGATCTACCAGGACGCGTTCAAGGCGCAGAAGACCGCCTGCGGCAGCAAGGGCCTGACCATCCAGCCCTTCGACACCGACGCCGAGGCGCAGACCCGGGTCAAGGCCGGCGGCGCGGTCGCCGACCTCAACGACACCCCGGTGGCCGCGTACATCGCCCAGAAGTCCGGCAACGGCAACGATTTCGAGATCGCCGGCTCCCCGGCCGACGCGGGCCCCTTCGGCATCGCGCTGGACAAGAGCAACAGCCAGCTGCGGGACGTGCTCAAGGAGGCCGTGGACGCGATCATCGCGGACGGCTCCTACGCCAAGGTGCTGGAGAAGTGGAACGCGGCGACCGGTGCCATCAGCCAGGCGGCCGTCAACGGCGGTTCCTGACCGTGCCCCGACGGATGAAGGGCGGTCGGCGTGACTGACAAGCTGGACAAGGGGCCCGCGGACACCCCGCCCGCGGACCCGCCCGCCGACCCGCCCGCCGACCCCGCGGCCGCCGTCCTGCCGGAGGGGCCGGCCGCGGTGCCGTACGAGCCGATCCGGGCGATACCGGTACGGCACTACGGCCGCTGGGTCAGCGCGGTCGTGGTGCTCGCCCTGCTGGCGTGGCTGGCCTACGCCTTCTCCCAGGGCGACATCCTCTGGGGCGCGGTGCGCGGCAAGCTCCTCGACGACACCGTGGTCAAGGGCGCCTGGCACACCGTGCTGATCTCGGTCTGCTCGATGGCGCTCGGCCTGGTGCTCGGTGTGCTCTTCGCGGTGATGCGGCTGTCGAAGAACCCGGTCACCGGCGGGGTCGCCTGGCTGTACATCTGGTTCTTCCGCGGCACCCCGGTGTACGTGCAGCTGCTGATGTGGTTCAACCTCTCGTTGATCTTCCCCGTGATCAACCTGATGCCGCTGTACAAGAACGACACCGTCGCCATCATGACCCCCTTCGTGGCCGCCCTGCTGGGCCTGGGCCTCAACGAGGGCGCCTACATGGCGGAGATCGTCCGGGCCGGCATCCAGTCGGTGGACGAGGGGCAGACCGAGGCGTCGCAGGCGCTGGGCATGACCGGCGCCCGGACCATGCGGCGGATCGTTCTCCCGCAGGCGATGCGGGTGATCATCCCGCCGACCGGCAACGAGTTCATCAACATGCTCAAGACGTCCTCGCTGGTGTCGGTGGTCCAGTACCAGGAGCTGTTGCGGGCGACCTCCGACATCGGCAGCGACACCACCGCGGTGATGGAGATGCTCTTTGTCGCGTCCATCTGGTATCTGGCGCTGACCAGTGTGTTCAGCGTCGGCCAGTTCTATCTGGAGCGCCGTTACGCCCGCGGTTCGCTGCGGTCGCTGCCGCTGACCCCGTGGCAGAAGGTCAAGTCCAATCTGACCACCCTGCGCCGACCGAAGGTGGCCTGATGAGTGTCGAACCGATGGTGCGGGCCGAGGCCGTCCACAAGTCCTTCGGGGCCGCGCACATCCTCAAGGGCATCGATCTGGAGGTCGCGCCGCGCGAGGTGTTCTGCCTGATCGGCCCCTCGGGGTCGGGCAAGTCGACCTTCCTGCGGTGCATCAACCACCTGGAGCAGATCAACGCCGGCCGGCTGTGGGTCGACGGCGAACTGGTCGGCTACCGGCAGCGCGGCGACAAGCTGCACGAGCTGAAGGACCGTGAGGTCGCCGCCAAGCGCCGTGACATCGGGATGGTCTTCCAGCGCTTCAACCTCTTCCCGCACATGACCGCGCTGGAGAACGTCATGGAGGGGCCGGTCCAGGTCAAGCGGGAGGCCAGGGCGGTGGCCAGGGAGCGCGCCGGGCGGCTGCTCGACCGGGTGGGGCTGGCCGACAAGGCGGCCCACTACCCCGCGCAGCTGTCCGGCGGGCAGCAGCAGCGGGTGGCCATCGCCCGGGCGCTGGCCATGGAGCCCAAGCTGATGCTCTTCGACGAGCCGACCTCGGCGCTCGACCCCGAGCTGGTCGGCGATGTGCTCGACGTCATGCGCGGGCTCGCCGAGGACGGCATGACCATGATCGTGGTCACCCATGAGATGGGCTTCGCCCGGGAGGTGGGCGACGCGCTGGTCTTCATGGACGACGGTGTGGTCGTGGAGTCGGGCCATCCGCGCGATGTGCTGGGCAACCCCCGGCACGACCGTACGAAGGCGTTCCTTTCCAAGGTGCTGTGACACCTCGGACGCTTCGCCCTCCGCCCTGGGGCACGGGTGCGCTGCCCGTGCCCCGGGGCGTCCGGCCGCCTTGGGGTTCCACCGGTCCGCGAACTGTAATACCCTGATAGCTTGTTTGGTCATTACCGATTCGGCTGTCCCCGCTCCCGGACCGCGCCTAGTAAGGACCACAAGTGGAACTGGCTTATTACTCGGACTACGCGGTGCGCCTCGTCAACAGCGAGGAGCCCAAGCGCGGCACCGACACACTGACCTCCGTCGAGGCGGTACGGGAACTCATCGGCGCCGGTGGACAGTCCGGCACCCGGGTGGTCGACGCGGACGTGGCGCGGCTGCGTGCCGTACGCACCCGGCTGCGCGGTGTCTTCGAGGCCGCCGACGAGGGCGACGAGGTCAGGGCGGTGGACCTGCTCAACGCGCTGATGCTGGAGTTCCCGGTCAGCCCGCAGATCTCCGGACACGACCTGCCGGCCGCCACCGGGCGCCCCGACTGGCACATGCATCTCGCCGACCAGGCGGCGAACGCGGGCGCGGGCTTCTCGGCCACCGCCTGCATGGGCCTGGCCTTCCAGCTCACCAGCCTGGGCGCGGACCGCCTCGGCATCTGCGAGGCCGCCCCCTGCCGCAACGCGTACGTCGACACATCGACAAACCGTTCACGCCGGTACTGCTCCGACCGCTGTGCCACGCGAGCGAACGTGGCGGCCTACCGGGCGCGCAAGCGCCTGGAGAACGACCGGTCCGCGCGCAGCGGCCGTACGCAGGAGGCCGCCCAGGAGGCCACCCCCGTCACCGAGCGCTGAAGCTCACGCGGTGGCCGGAACCGCCCTCTCGCCCGGGCCAGCACCATCTCGTCCGGCACGGTGCCGAACTCCCGGCTGTCGTTCTCCACGAACGTGTTGTCGCCCAGCACCCACCAGCCGCCCTCGCGGCGTTCCACGGCCCGTTTGACGATCAGCAGATCCTGTTGCAGTGGGTGCCGGAGCACCACCACATCTCCCGCGCGCACCAGCTCGGCGCCGCTGCGGATCTTCTGGATCAGCAGCCAGTCCCCGTGCAGCAGCGTGGGTGCCATCGACGGACCAGTGACCTCGACCAGCTGCCATGACAGCCTGGCCCCCTGCTCCCGCATCCTCCGCCTCCTGGTTCGTTTCCCGCTCCCAGAGTGACACCAGACTTTTGTCCTAAGCCACCCGGGGCAGCCGAGAAAACGAGTCCTCCAGGGAGTAATGTCCCACCTGAAAGACGATCACGAGGAAGGACAGCCATGTTCACTCGCCTGTTCGCGCCCAAGGTGAAGGTCAGCGCCCACTGCGACCTGCCCTGCGGTGTCTATGACCCGGCCCAGGCCCGTATCGAGGCCGAGTCCGTCAAGGCGGTCCAGGACAAGTACCAGGCCAACGAGGACGCGGACTTCCGTACGCGTGCCATCATCATCAAGGAGCAGCGCGCGGAGCTCGCCAAGCACCACGTCTCGGTGCTGTGGAGCGACTACTTCAAGCCTCCGCACTTCGAGAAGTACCCGCAGCTGCACCAGCTGGTGAACGACACCCTCAAGGCCCTGAGTGCCGCCAAGGCCTCCAACGACCCGGCCACGGGCCAGAAGGCCCTTGACCTGATCGCGGAGATCGACAAGATCTTCTGGGAGACCAAGCAGGCCTGACCCCTTCCGGGTCACCCCCGTGCCCGGCGTGCCGATCCCGGCCCGCCGGGCACGGTCGTGTCCGGCCCGAGCGGTCCGTGTCACACCGCGGGGCGGTTCCTGAACGGGCGGCACGGGCCTAGGGTCGAGCCATGTTTGCTGTGTATGCCGCGCGTATCGACGCCGAACAGCCGCTGGGCGGGCTTGAGCTGGGGGAGCGACCCGAGCCGGAGCAGCGGGCCGGGTGGACCACGATCCGGGTCAGGGCCGCCTCGCTGAACCACCACGACCTGTGGTCGCTCAAGGGGGTCGGCCTCGGGCAGGAGAGCCTGCCGATGATCCTCGGCTGCGACGCGGCCGGGGTGGACGAGGACGGCAACGAGGTGGTGGTGCACTCGGTGATCGGCCAGACCGGTTACGGGGTGAGCCCCAAGGAACGCCGCTCGATCCTCACCGAGGTGTACCAGGGGACGTTCGCCGAGCGGGTGACCGTACCGGCGTGGAATGTCCTGCCGAAGCCGAAGGAGCTGTCCTTCGAGGAGGCCGCCTGCCTGCCCACCGCGTGGCTGACGGCCTATCGGATGCTCTTCACCAACTCCGGCGTCCGGCCCGGGGACTCGGTGCTGGTGCAGGGCGCGGGCGGCGGGGTCGCGACGGCCGTGATCGTGCTGGCGAAGGCCGCCGGGCTGCGGGTCTACGCGACCAGCCGGGACGCGGGGAAGCGCAAGCGGGCCGAAGAGCTGGGCGCGCACGGGGTGTTCGAGCCGGGCGCCCGGCTGCCCGAGCGGGTCGACGCGGTGATCGAGACCGTGGGCGCGGCCACCTGGTCGCACTCGATCAAGTCGCTGCGGCCCGGCGGCACCCTGGTGATCTCCGGTGCCACCAGCGGCGTCAACCCGCCGGCCACCGAGCTGAACCGGATCTTCTTCCTCGAACTCAAGGTCGTCGGCTCCACGATGGGCTCCAAGGACGAGCTGGAGGACCTGCTCGGCTTCTGCGCGGCGACCGGAGTACGGCCGGTGATCGACTCGGTGCTGCCGCTGGACCGGGCCCGTGAGGGCTTCGAACGCCTCGCGGCGGGCGAGGCGTTCGGCAAGATCGTGCTGACCGCGTAGCGGCGCCGCAGGGGCGGCTCGGGCGGCTCGGGCGGCCTGGGCCGCCCGGTGCGTACGGGGCCGGTACGCGACCGCACGTACGGCACCGGCACGTACCCGCCCCCGCGCGGGCCCGCGTCCGGCGGCCGCCCGCCCGGCCCGCCGCCGAGTGCCGGAGCGGCCGACATCCGGCCGGGCCCGCCGCGCGCGGGCCCGCCCTACGGCTTGGCCGGGCCGTGCAGCGCCGCCACGATCGCGGCCGCCGCCGAGGACAGATGGCGGCGCACCTCGCGCAGCCGGGCGTCGTCCACGCCCTGGTCGCGGGCCGCGTCGCGGATGTCGTCGCGGAAGCGGTCGAGCAGCCGTTCCAGGTCGCGGAAGGGGTCCGCGGAGGGCGGGACACCGTCGTCGGGAGCCGGGCCGCCGTCACCGGCGGGCGTCGTCGCGTACCCCCACGGGGTGCCGGCCGGCGTGTCCGCCCCGCCGCCGAAGGGGCCGGGTGTGCCGAACGGGCCGGACTTCGAGGGCGAGCCGAACTGGCCCAGCTCCCGGGTGAGTTCGGCCAGGCCCTCGCGCAGCCCGGCCTGCCAGTCGCCGGTCCTGGCCCGCGACTGGACCTGCTCCTGCACCTGCCGGGCGATCCGCTGCACCTCGTCCCGCGCGCTGTCCATGGCCTCGTGGGCCGCCTTGGCCTGGCGTCGCGCGTCGCGGGCCTCCTCCTTCGCCCGGCGGCTCTCCTCCTTGGCCTGCTTGGCCTGTTCCCTCCACTCCTGCCGGGCGTCCTGGCCGTCGCCCGTGGGCGTACGGGCCTGCTGGGCCGCGGCGCGCACCTCGCGGCGCAGATCGCCCGCGGCGCCGCGCACGTCCTCGCGGATCTCGGCGGCCAGCGTGGAGACGGACTCGCGGATCTCCGCTTCGAGCCCGGCGATCTCGTCGGCGCGGGAGGCGAGTTCGGCCCGGCCGTCGTCGGTGAGGGAGTAGATCTTGCGGCCGCCCTCGGTGGAGTGGCTGACCAGCCCCTCCTTCTCCAGCTTGGCCAGCCGCGGGTAGACCGTGCCGGCCGAGGGCGCGTACAGCCCCTGGAAGCGCTCCTCCAGCAGGCGGATCACCTCGTAGCCGTGGCGCGGCGCCTCGTCGAGCAGCTTGAGCAGGTAGAGCCGCAGCCGGCCGTGGGCGAAGACGGGCGCCATGTCAGATGTCCTTCCGGAACGAGGGCGTGTCCCCCGGCGAGCCCCCCGGCGTGTCCCCCTGCGCTTCCCCCCGGGGGCCTTCGGGCACGTCCGCAGCGTCCTCAGCGGTGTCCCCCCGCATGTCGTCCAGCGGCGGCCTGCGCAGCAGCGCGATGCCGCCCGAGACGGTGGTGGCCTTCAGCCGGGCGCCGCCGCGGCCGATCCGGCCGGTGATGCGCTTGGCGCCCCACTGGCCGCCGACCTGGAGTTCGTCGAAGGCGCAGGAGACCGGGCCGCTGGTGGTGCTGGCCTCCACCCGGGCGTCGCCGGGCTCGGGGATACGGATGGCGATCTCGCCGGAGACCGTGGTCAGCCGGACGTCGGCGCCCGCCGAGGGGTCCAGGTCGAGCACGATGCTGCCGCTCACCGAGTCGGCCTTGACGTGCGATCCGCTGCCCTCCACGACGGTCAGATCACCGGAGACGGTGTTGACCCGCAGATCGCCCGAGACGGACTGCGCCTCCACGTTGCCCGCCACGGTGGATGCCTTCACCGAGCCGGTGAGGCCGACCAGGGTGGTGTCGCCGTTGACGCCCTGGACGCTGGTGGGCCCGGAGATGCCGGAGATCACCGCGCCCGCGCCGACCACGCCGACCTCCACCGAGGTGCCCTGCGGCACCGCGAGGGAGACCACCGCGTGCCGCTTCCAGCCCTTGCGGTCGAGCCATTTCAGCAGGCCCTTCCACGGCAGGTCGTCATAGGTGACGGTGAGGGTGGAGCCGTGCAGCTGGACCTTGAGCGGCGGTCCCTCCAACTCGGTGATCTCGACCCGGGAGGGGCCCTCCTCGATGCCGACGACATTGACCGCGCCGCCGACGATCCGCACGCTCAGGGCGTCCACCCGCTCGTCGAAGACGAACTTCTCCGGCTGTGTGACCGTCCGCTCCGACGTGTCGCTCATCGTGCCCCTCCTCGGGTGCGCCAGCAACGCAACATATCGCGTCTTCCAGAAGACACGATATATCGCGTACCGGGGAAGTCAAGCGGTCGGTACGGCTCCCGCCCCCCGCCGCTCCCGCCCCCCGCCGCTCCCGACCCCCGCTGCTCCCGATCCCCGCCGCTCCCGAGCGCCACCCCTCGCGGTCACCCTCCGCTCACTCCTCTTCGTCCTCGTCGTCCAGCCGGGCCAGCCAGGTGGCCAGCCGCTCGACCGGAATCTCGAACTCCGGGTTGAGGTCGACGAATTCACGCAGCCGGTCGGAGAGCCAGTCGAAGCTGACCTCCTCCTCGCCTCGCCGGTCGGCCAGCTCCTCGATGCCGCGGTCGGTGAAGTACAAGATCTGCTCCGGAAACAGGGATGGGACAGGGATGGGACAGGGAACGGACGGGCAGAAACAGCGCAGAAACGCGGGGTCGGACGGACGTACACGGCAAGGATAGGCAGTGTCCGGGAAGCGCCCCGCGCCGGAGCGGGAGGGCGCTAGCCTTCGGAGACGACCTGGCCAGTGGGGGGACGATCGGCGTGCGGACGGCGGCAACCGGAGCGTTCCCCGCCACCGCGCGCCCGGGCGGTGCGCTGTGATCCCCGGGGGCGCACAGGAGGAGCACGTCGACGCCACCGAGATCCTGGTGCCCCTGGTCGCCGAGGCGACGGTACGCATTCACGGGGTGGAAGCCGGGAATCCTTTCCTGGGCAGCGGCTTCTTCGTCGCTCCCAACTGGGTGCTCACCTGCGCCCATGTGGTCCTGGCCGAAGGGGAGGAGCCCGTGGAGGCGGCGGCCCGCAGGGTGTCGGTCGGCTACGGCGAGAAGCTGCTCAAGGGCGTCGTGGAGTGGGCGGAGCCCGCCGCGCGCGCGGTCACCGGCAACTGGCCGGCCCCCGATCTGGCCCTGATCCGGCTGCTCGACCACGTCGACCACCCCTGTGTGTGGCTCACCGAGCGCACCGCCAAGGCGTACTCCACCAATCAGGTGGTGTACTTCGGCTGGGTGGCGGGCGAGGGCCAGGTCGTGCCGTACAACGGCCACTGCACGGTCAGCGGCCAGCTCGGCGTCGGCAGCGGCGGGATACTGCGGCTGAGCAACGACGACGAGATGCCCCAGGGCATGTCCGGCGGGCCCGTGGTGGACCTGGTGCGCGGCGAGGTGATCGGCGTGCTCAAGGCCAGGCGTCCGGCGCGGGACGGCGGACTCGCGGTCGCCATCCAGCAGTTACGGCGGCTGCCGGCCGATCCCGGCCCGGCCGGCGACCTCTACCACCGGGTGATGACCGCCCACGACCTCCACCACGCGGACCGCCACCGGCTGGTCCCCAACCACGAGTTCACCTGGACCGACGCGCACAGCGAGATCGGCGCCGCCACCGGCCGCGCGCTCACCCCCGGCCAGCGCACCCATCTGCTCGGCATGCTGGCCCAGTTGCCGCCCCCGGCCGGCACCCGCGGCCTGCTGGACGTCGTCACCGAGGTGCGCGGCAGCCCCGCCCAGGGCCTCCCGCTCGCCCCCCGCGCCTGGCGCGACGGCCTCGGACTGCTCTACGACCTGCGGCGCGGCACCGTCGAGCTGGAGGCGGTGCTGCGGTACGCCGTACTGGCCGCGATCGCCGACCGGGCCGACGGCGCCGAGGAGCAGGTGGAGCGGGCGCTGACCGACTGGGCCCGGCAGACCGCCGCCGCGGCCGAGAGCCTCAACCGGATGTTCCGCAACAGCCTGGACACCCAGAGCCGGGCCCGGCTGCGGGCCCGCCGGCTGATCTCCCCGGTCGCGCTGTCGGTCCCGGCCGGCGCCGCGGCCGCCCCGCGGCCCAGGGCCGAGGCGCAGTTGGAGATCATCCCGCGCGGCTGGGAGCCCGGGCGCTACGACTGGCGGGTCTGCGTCGTGCCGGAGAACGGCGAAGTGGACTGCGTGGAGGAGGACTTCCACGGCACCGGCCTGGCCGACCTGCCGCGGCGGCTGGCCGAACCGCTGGCCGAGGCGTTCCGCCGCTGCGACGAGCCGGGCTATGTCGCGGCGCTCCAACTCGCCGTCCCCGGGGCCCTGGTGGCGTTCGCCGCCGACGGCTGGTACCTGGGGACCGGAGCCCGTGCGCTGGGCGCCGCGCGCCCGATGGCGGTCCGCCGTACCGACCCGCCGCCCGACGAGGACCCCGACCTCGCCGAGGAGCGGCACGGCCGCTGGCGCACCCTCCACCACCGTCCGCCCGCCCCGGTCGTCCTGGACTGCGACGAGGCGGCCGAGAATCCGGTCCCGGCCGAGGAGGAGCTGCGGGCCCTGCCGCGCGAGACACTGCCCGTGCTGTGCCGCAGCGGCCCGGCAGCCCCCGAGGCGCTGCACCGGCTGACCCGCAGCGGGTACGCGGTCGCGCTGTGGCGCCGCGAGCCGGTCGCCGCCGAGCACGTCTGCGCGGACTTCCACCGCGGCACGGTCCGGACCGTACGGGACGCGCGCACCGCCGCCGGGCTGCCGGGCGCGCTGGCGCGGTTGCGCGCGGCGGTGGCCGACGGCGTACCGGAGGCGTACTGGTCCAGCGGCCTCACGCTGCTGTACGACGACCCGACCCGTCCGCTGCCGGGTTCCGACGAGCTGCTGGAGACCCCATGACGTCCGAGACGTCCGTGCTGTTACTGCCCTGCGTGACGTCCGTGACGAGGGACGACGAGGTATCGAGGTGAGTGATGTGACCGAACCCGCCCCGGACGGCGAATGGCTCATCTACCGCGGCACCGGGGAGCCCCACACCGGGATGGACGGACTGCCCGAGCCCCCGCCCTGGCGGGACTTCGACGGCGGCCCGCTGGTCGAGCAGGGCCCGGGCCCCGACAGCTCCTCGGCCCGCCGGCTGGGCGCCTACCGGCACATGGCCGAGATGCACCGGCCCAGCCCGGAGGAGCTGGAGATGGTCAACGCGGCGCTCTATCTGCGCCGCCCGCTGCTGGTCACCGGCAGCCCCGGCACGGGCAAGAGCACGCTGGCCCACGCGGTCGCGTACGAACTCGGCCTCGGCCGGGTACTGCACTGGCCGATCGTCAGCCGCAGCGCCCTGCAGGACGGCCTCTACCGCTACGACGCCATCGCCCGTCTCCAGGACACCCAGATCGCCGCGAACTCCGGCACCGCCCCGCCCGGCGGCATCGGCAGCTACATCCGGCTGGGCCCGCTGGGCACCGCGCTGCTGCCCACCGCCAAGCCCCGGGTGCTGCTCATCGACGAGCTGGACAAGAGCGACATAGACCTCCCCAACGACCTGCTGAACGTGATGGAGGAGGGCGAGTTCGGCATCCCCGAGCTGGAGCGGCTGGCCGAACGCGAGCCGCAGGTCGAGGTGTTGACGGACGACGGCGCCCGGGTCACCCTCCAGGACGGCCGGATCCGCTGCCGGGCCTTCCCGTTCGTCATCCTCACCAGCAACGGGGAGCGGGACTTCCCGCCGCCGCTGCTGCGCCGCTGTATCCACCTGGAGCTGGGCCGCCCCGACCACAAGCGGCTGTCCACGGTGGTACGGGCGCACCTCGGCGACGAGGCGGCGACCGTCGGCGACGACCTGGTGAAGCGGTTCCTGGAACGGTCGCGCAGCGAACTCCTCGCCACGGACCAGCTGTTGAACGCGATCTATCTGACCCACCACGCGGCTCCGCCGTCCCGTACCCGGCTGGCCGAGATGCTCATCCAGCGGCTCGACCGGCCCAGGTGAGGCGGTCATGGCCGAGCAGATCCCCGGTCCGCGTTCCGCGGCGGACCCGCCGGACCAGGGACCCGGCACCGGCCTGGGCCCACCGGCGGCCCCTGCCGCGTCCCCACCGGCCGCCGAGCCGCCACCGCCGCCTGTGGAGCCGTCGCCGGCCGCCGAGCCGTCGCCCGTGGAGCCGTCGTTGGCCGCCGAGCCGCCTCCCGACCTGCTCGCGGAGGTCGTCGGCGCGCTGAGCCGGGCCGGACTCGACCCCGCCGACACCGAACTCGCCGACGCCCTCTGGCTCGCCCGCTGGTCCCGCCCGACCGTGCCCCTCCCCGAGGAGCCCGGCCCGGCCGACGGCTCCGCCGGGGACGGCGGCCGCACCGCGCCCGTCCCCGACTACGCCCGCCCGGCCCGCTCCGACAGTACGGACGGCACCGGCAACCGGCTGGTTCCGCCGCCGAAGGAACTGCCCGACGACCGGATGGTCAGCCTCTACCCGGGCGACGGCGTCCGGGGCGGCGGCCGGCTGCTGCCCGGCGCCGCGGCGCTCGGTGTCGCCATCCCCGAGGCCGCCGCCCTCCCCCGACTCCTCGAACTCCAATCCGCGCTGCGGCCGTTGCAGCGCTACCGCAGCCCGGCCCGTCCGTTGCGCCAGGTCCTCGACGAGACCGCCACCGCCGAACGCACCGCGCGCGCGGCAGGCTTGTTGCTGCCCGTCTTCCGCCCGGTCTCGCGCGGCGACGCCTCCATGCAGCTGCTGATGGACGCCTCCTCCTCGATGTACGTGTGGGACCGGATGCTCCGCGAACTCAGCGGGGTCTTCGAACGGCTCGGCGCCTTCCACGAGGTGCTGGTCCGCTATCTGCACGGCACCCCCGACGGCAACCTCGCGGTCAGCGGCCGCTTCGACCCGGAACCGGCCGGGCTGCGCTCCGCCGAACAGCTCAGCGACCCCACGGGACGCCGGATCACCCTGCTGGTCAGCGACTGCGTGGGACCCCTGTGGCGGTCCGGCCGGGCGCACCGGCTGCTGCACCGGCTGGCCAGGCACGGACCCGTGGCCGTACTCCAGCCGCTGCCCGCCCGGCTGTGGGCGCGCACCCGGCTGCCCGTGTCGTACGGGACACTGCACCGCGCCGAAGGGCTCGTGCTCTCCTCGCCGCTGCGCTTCTCGGCCGGCGCCACCGGGGCCGCCGCCGCGCCCGACGCGCTGCCGGTGCCCGTACTGCCGCCCACCGCCGAGGCGTTGGGGGCCTGGGCGCGGCTGCTGGCCGGGATGGGCGCCGGGCAGGTACCGGCGGCCGTCGGCTGGGTGCGGGCCGACCAGCCCGCCACCCATGTGCCGCCCCGGCACACCACCGTGCCGGTTCCCGCGCTCGTCGGCCGCTTCCGGGCCGCCGCCTCGCCCGCGGCTGCCCAGCTCGCCGTCTACCTCGCCGCGGCGCCGCTCTTCCTGCCCGTGATGCAGCTCGTCCAGCGCACGATGCTGCCCGACTCCGGCCCCGCCGAACTGGCCGAGGTCCTGCTCAGCGGCCTGGTGGTCCGCGCCCAGGGCGACGACCACCGCTGGTACGAGTTCGCCGACGGGGTACGGGACGCGCTGCTCGGGCCGCTCGGCCGGGACGAGGCGCTGCTGGTGCTCAAGCACTGTTCGGAGTACGTCGAGCAGCGCTTCGGCAAGAGCGGCCCCAACTTCCCCGCCCTGGCCATAACCCAGCTCACCCAGGGCCCCGGCGACCTGATAGCGGACGCGGCCGTGCGCACCGCCGTCCAGGAGGCGGCGCGGGCCTCGGCGGGCCGCGACTTCGGGCGCTACGACGACCCGGCGTCGCTGGCCGCGGAGTCGCCGCAGCCCTTCGCCGAGGTCGCCGCCCGGGTGCTGGAGCGCTTCATGCCGCTGCCCGAGGACGGTACGCGCGCGGCACTCGCGGCCGCGGCCGCCGCCCGGCCCTCGACAGTCGTGCAGCGGGCCCGTGACCTCGCCGCCCTGTTCGCCGATGACGGCATGGTCCAGAACCTGCTGGACGCCGTGCAGTTGCTGCGCCGGGCCGCGGAACAGGAGCGGGTGCGCGGCCTGGACCCGGAGCTGTGGAGCGAACTGGCCCAGCAGCTCATCACGTTGTGGCGGCTGCGCGGCGGCGCCGATCTGCTGCGCGAGGCGCAGGAGGCGGCCGAGACCGCCGTCGCGCACCCCGGTTCCGTACCGGCCCGCGCGGTACGGGCCCGGGTGTTCCAGGCGGCCGCGGAGGACCGGGCGGCGGTCGGCGACACCCGGGGCGCGCTCGAACTGCTGCGCCGCGCCGACCGGGAGTTCACCGCGGTGTGCGCCGCGCCCGGCCTCGACACGCAGCAGGTCCTCGGCGCGACCCTGGAGCGCGTCCAAGTGCTGGAGGTCCAGTGGGAGTTGAGCGGCGACGCCGGGCTGCTCCAGGAGACCGTCGGCATGCTGGAGGCGTTCTCCGACTCCTGGCCGCCGACGGCCCGGCGCCCCAGCGCGCTGCCGATGGCCCACGGCCGGGCGCTGCTGCGGCTGTCGGGCGCGGCCCGCGAGCGGGAGCGCGAGCAGGTCTACGCCGAGCAGGCCGCCGCCTCCTTCACCGCCGGGCTGGCCGCGCTGGAGCGGGAGGGGGCCGGGCCGGAGGCGCGTACGGACGCCGCCCTCGCCCTGGTCGACGCCCAACTCCTGGTCGGCGGGCGGCTGGTCGAGGCCCAGCGGCTGGTGGACCGGGCGCTGGCCGAGACCCGGGACCGGCTGCTGCGGGCCGGCATTCTGGTGCGGGCGGGGCGGATCAGGGTGGCCCGGCACGCGGAGGGCGGCCCGCCCGGTGAACTGGAGGCCGCGGCGGGCCGGTTCGAGGAGGCGTGCCGGCTCACCCCGCGCGACCGGGTCGAGTACCGGGACCTGGTGGCCGAGTGGGGCGCCGCCCTGCTCGACCGATCCGCGCTGGTCGGCGGTGAACTCTTCGTCAACCGTGCCGTGTTGGTGCTGCGCGACTGCCGGATGGAGACGCCCGAGAGCGATCCGCAGCTGCCCGAGCGGCTGTTGATGCTCGGCAGCGCGCTGGTGCTGCGCTACAAGGCGGAACGCGACCTGGTCGACCTGCGCGAGGCCGAATACGTCCTGGGGCTGGCCGCGCAGCCCGCGGAGGACCCCGGGCAGGTGGCCAGGATCTGGTTCGAGCTGGGGGAGTCGCACTGGCTCGGCCATCAGCACGCGGGCCGGTCGGAACGCCTCGACCAGGCCGCCGACGCCTACCGCAGGGCGGCCGACGCCGCGACGACCGCGGCCCGCGATCTGCCGGAGCCCGGGCCGATGATCCGGCTGGCGGCCCAGGCCCACCACCGGCGGGGCGTCGTCTACGAGTCCGCGCGCCGGCCCCGGGCAGCCGCGGAGGCGTACCGGGCGGCGCTGGCCGGGTGGCGGCGGCTGCCGGAGGAGGGCGGGGAGGCCGCGCGGCTGACGGCGGCGCGGCTGGAGGCGTTGACGGGGGAGGGGTGAGGGGCCGCTCCGCGGGGGGTTGGTGTTACGGGCCCCCGCCGGGGCCGGAGCGAGCACGAAGTGAGTGGGGCCCGGGCAGGGCCCGACCGTACGAGACCGGAGGCGCGTGATGGCAGAGCAACCGCACGGCGGCGCGGGCGACAGCCCGGGCGGGCAGGACCTCGACCTGCTCGGCATGGACCTGGAGTCGCTGCGTACCGCGGATCACCCGGTGCTGGCCGCGCTGGTCAGTGACCTGCGCGAACGTGTCACCGCGCCGGGTGCGGAGGCGCTGTGGGGCTTCGACAACAGTATGTGAGAGTGAGCCCCTGAGCGCGCCGGTTTTCTTTTGGCCGCGCGCCCGGGGGGATACGGCCAATCCCCACCTGCGGCGTTTGCTCCGTGGCCGCGGGCGGGAACAACCCTGGGGCTGGCGAGGCGGCCGGAACGGGGGAGGCCACGTGGTACAGCAGCCGAAAGGGACAGGGCTGCGCCCGGACACCACCCACCCCCGGGCCTCGCGGCCCAACCCCTCCGCCCCGCCCCCGCCCGGCCCTGCCCACCCGGAACCCCCCGCCCCCACTGTGTCCGCCAGCCCCGACCCGGAACAGCCGCTGCCGATACGACGATTGCCGTCCGGGCCGCCCGAACCGGTCCGTGCGGCGGCGCCCGCGCCTGGCGGATGGGATGCCTCAGGGCCTCCGGCCCCCGGGTCTGCCATGCCCGCCGGCCCGGGGCCGGAACAGCCGGTTCCGATAGGGCGGTTGCCAGACGGCCCCGGCCCCGCCGCGTCACCCGCGATTGGGGCGCCGGAGGTGGGAAACTCCGCGTTGCCCGCGCCTGGACCTGCCAAGGTGGAAACCCCCGCGCCGCCCCCGGGGCCCGGACCCGCTGTGTCCGACGACCCCGAGCCGGAACAGCCGGTGCGGATAAGGCGGTTGCCGGACGGCCCACTGGGCTCGGCGCGCCCGGCGCCACCTCCTCCCGGAGGGCCGGAATCCCCGCCACCACCCGCGTCGGCCGCCTTCGCCGGCCCGGAGCCGGAACAGCCGCTGCCGATACGGCGGTTGCTTTCCGGGGCGCCCGGTTCGGAACGCGCGGCGGCGCGCGGGTCCTTGGGGCCCGAAACCTCGGCGCTACCCGCGACTGCCGGGTCCGACGGCCCTGGAGCAGAACAGCCCGTTTCTGTACCACGGTTGCCGGACGGCCCCGGCACCGCGGCGCAGCCCGCGTTCGGGGCGCCGGAGGCGGGGGACGCTGCGTTGCCCGCGCCTGGACCTGCCGGTCCGGAGAACTCCGCGTTGCCCGCGCCCGGGGCTGTCGGCGCGGGGGTCCGCGCGCCCGCCGCGGCCGCCCGGCGCGGGGACGGCGAGTTGCCAAGGCCGCGGGCGGAACCGGGCGTGGCCGTGCGGCAGTTCGTGGTCAAGGCGCACAGTCGGTGCAATCTCGCGTGCACGTATTGCTATCTCTACGCCGGGCCCGACCAGGGCTGGCGGGACCGGCCGCGCGCGCCCACCGACGCCGTGGCGCTCCGCACCGCGCACCGCATCGCCGAACACGCCGCCGCCCACCGCCTCTCCGACCTCTCCGTCGTCTTCCACGGCGGCGAGCCGCTGCTTCACGGCGCCGCCGGCCTCGCCGCCGACGCCGAGCGGATCAGGCGCCTGGTCCCCCCGGGCTGCACCGTCCACGCGAGCGTCCAGACCAACGGCACCCTCCTCACCCACGACCGGATCGCCGCCCTGCGCGACGCCGGCATCCGGATCGGCGTCAGCCTCGACGGCGGCCTGCCCGCGCACAACCGCGAACGCGTCGACCACGCCGGCCGCCCCTCCTGGCCCGCCGCCGCGGCCGGACTGCGCCGCCTCGCCGACACCGCGCCCGACACGTACGCCGGAGTGCTCTGCGTCGTCGACCTGCGGCAGGACCCTGTCGAGGTGTACGACTCGCTGCTCTCCTTCCGGCCGCCGGCCATCGACCTGCTGCTGCCGCACGGCAACTGGACCTCCCCGCCCCCCGGACTGCCCGCGCCGGCCGGCGACCCGGCGCCGTACGGCCGTTGGCTGACCGCCGTGTTCGACCGCTGGTGGGACGCCGACCGCCGCCGTACCCGGGTGCGGCTCTTCGAGGAGTGCGTCGCGCTGCTGCTCGGCCTGCCCGCCGCGGGCGAACGGCTCGGCCTCCAGCCGTTCACCGCCGTCGTGGTGGAGACCGACGGCAGCATCGAACAGGTCGACTCGCTCAAGTCCGCCTACGAGGGCGCCGCCGCCACCGGCCTCGACGTCTTCCGGCACAGCTTCGACGACGCTCTCGCCCACCCCGGCGTCGCCGCCCGGCAGGCCGGGCTCGCCGCGCTGAGCGACACCTGCCGGGCCTGCCCACTGGTGACCGTGTGCGGCGGCGGCCACTACGCCCACCGCTACCGCGCGCCCTCCGGCTTCCGCCACCCGTCGGTGTACTGTGCCGACCTCGCCCTGCTCATCCGTCACATCGGCACCCGGCTCGCCGCGGCGGCCGGCACCGGACCGGGCCGCGCCGCCGCACCCCGGGAGAACGTACGGTGAACCAGCCCCGCCCCACGTTCGTGCCCGACCCCGACACGCTGCTGCCCGCCCTCGGCACGACCGGCAGCGACCCGGCCGCCCTCGACACGCTCGTCGCCCACCAGCGCGGCACCCGGCTGCTCCTGCTGCGCGGACTGCTCGACAGCGTGCGGACCGCCCCCGCCGGGAGCCTGCCGGAGGGCGCCGCCGAGCGGACGCTGCGCGACTGGCGGCTGCTGGAGGCCGCCGAACGCGCCGACCCGGCCGCCGCCCGCCGGATCGTGCACTACCCGCTCACCGGCGCCTGGGCCGAACGCACCCTGCGCGCCCTGAACCGCCGGGACCGTACGCCCGCCGCCGCCGATCTGCCCCACCTGGGCGCCCTCGCCGCGGCCGCCGCCGCCCGCGCGGGTCTGCGCTTCACCGCCGAAGTGCCGGTCACCGACGGTGTGCTGACCCTGCCGACCCTCGGCGGCCACCACGTACCGAAGGACCAGGCCGCCACCGCCCGGGTGGAGGGCGACGGCGACCGGCTCCTGCTGCGCCTGGCGGCCCCCGGCGATGGGAGAGGGTACGGCGACGTTGACACCGTCGAGGTGCACCGAGGCCACGACGGCATCTGGCGCTCCCCGGCGCCCGGTTGGCGCCCGCTGCGCGCGCTGCACTCGGCCCACGGCCGCCCGGTGCTGATCGACGACGTGGACCCGTACCGCGACGAGGAGCGCCGTACCAATCCCTACGGCCTGGACGCCACCGACGAACTGACCACCGACGAGCACGCCAGGTGGCGGGCCGCGTGGCGGGAGGCCCAGCCCTGGCTGCGGCTGGGCGACGGCAGCCGGGCCCGCGAAGTGGACGCGCTGCTCGACTGTTTCGTGCCGCTGGCCGGCGGCACCGGCGCCCAGTGCAGCGCCACCCGCGGCGAGGCGTTCGGCGCGCTGCTCAGCAGCACCCCGCACGGCGGCCTGGAACTCGCCGCCACCCTCGTCCATGAACTCCAGCACACCAAGCTGCTCGCCCTGTCCCAGCTGACCGTGCTGCACACCGCGGACGGCACCCCGCGCTACTGGGCTCCCTGGCGGACCGATTCGCGGCCCTTCGAGGGCTTGTTCCAGGGCGCGTTCGCACACCTCGCGCTCGCCGACTTCCATCTGCGGCTGGCGCTCACCCTCACCTCCCCGGCCCGCCGCGACACGGCCTGGGCCGACCACTGCCGCTGCCGCCAGCAGGTGGAGGCGGCCCTTCCGCAACTCCTCGGTTCGCGGGCGCTGACCCCCCAGGGACGCACCCTGGTCAACGCCATGGCGGCGCATCACACTCGGCTGAAAGAACACGCGCCGCCGGACGACCATCTGGCCCGCGCGGCCGCCTACGTGGAGACAACCCGGGTCATCTGGCGCCGCCAACGCGCATGAACCGTCAGGAACGGGTACGAAACGGTATGAGTACCGGTCAACGGGGGAGTATTCAGTGTAGTTTCTGGCTCAGCCAACCTCATGGCCCGTCAGAACACTACGCACGTACAACGAGGGAGTCGGTCGTATGACCGGAGTGCGGCACACCGCCTCAGCTGCGGTCGGGCGCAAGCCCGTCACGATCAGCTTCGCGGGGTACAACCGGGCCTGGGCGGCGTGGATCGCGAGCCGGCTGGAGCGGCACGGCCAGCAGGTGGTGATGCAGCGCTGGAACATCAACCCCGGTGACTCCATCGAGCAGGGGTTACGCGATCTGCTGCTGTCCGAGGGCCGTGTGCTGATCGTGCTCAGCGAGTGGTACTTCCGGCTCGGGCCGCGCACCCACGACGAGTGGAACACCGCGCTGCGCGCCGTCGTCCCGCCGCACGGCGACCGCTTCGCCGCCGTCGCGGTCACCTCCGCCGCACTGCCCGGCGCGGTCGCCTCGCTCGGCGCCGCCGACCTGTGGGGCCTGGGCGCCGCCGAGGCCGAGCGCCGGCTGCTCGCCCGCCTGGGCATCACCCCCTCCCGCGGCTCCGTCGGCGACACCCTCGGCGGCTCCAACGGCCCCCGCTTCCCGCTGGAACAGCCCGCCGTCTGGGGCGGCGTACCGCGCCGCAACACCCGCTTCACCGGCCGCGAGCAACTGCTCTACGAACTCCACCAGCAGCTCAGCCAGGCCGAACCCGGCGCCGCCGTCGCCACCCTGCACGGCCTGTCCGGCGTCGGGAAGACGCACATCGCCACGGAGTACGTCTACCGCTTCGGCCCCGAGTACGACGTGGTGTGGTGGGTGAGGGCCAGCGAACGCGGCACCCTGCGCGAGAAACTGGCCGGCCTCGCCCCCGCCCTCGGCCTGGTCACCGGCCGTGAGTACGGCGAGCGGCTGCGCGCGGTGCGCGACGCGCTGCGCCGCGGCGACCCGTACTTCCGCTGGCTGGTGGTGCTGGACGGCGCCGACCAGCCCGAGGAGATCCACGACCTGGTGCCCAGCGGCCCCGGCCATGTCCTGATCACCTCGCAGAACCGCGAGTGGGGCGAGCACAACAGCGCCCTGATCGAGGTGCCGGTCTACGACCGGGGGGAGTCGGTCGCGTTCGTCCGCCGCCGCGCCCCCCGGCTCGACGACGCCGACGCCGACCGCCTCGCCGACGCCCTCGGCGACCTCGCGCTCGCCCTGGACCAGAACGCGGGCGCGCTCAACGACTCCACCATGCAGGTCGACGAGTATCTGGACCTGCTGCGGCACGGCGCCGACGTCGAACCCGGCCTCAAGGTCGCCGCCGACTTCCAGATGACCTACTACACGGCCTTCTCGATACTGCTCAACCGGCTCCGCGAGGACAAACCGGAAGCGGTCGACCTGCTGCGGCTGTGTGTGTTCTTCGCACCGGGCCCGATCCCGGTACGGCTGCTGCGCGACCTCACCGTCCGCGATCTGCCCGAGCAGCTGACCGGGCTGATGGAGGACCCGCTGCTGTGGAACTCCGCGATCAGCAAGCTGGCCCAGTGGTCGGTCATCCAGTCCGATCCGCAGGAGACCGGCGCCGAGGAGTCGGTCGGCTCCACCGAGGTCATCCAGATGCACCGGCTGGTCTACCAGGCCGTGCGCGCCGACATGCCCGAGGAGGAGCAGGACACCTACTCCCGGGTGGTCCGCAAGATCCTGGCCGCCGCCGACCCCGCCCGGCCCGCCGACACCCGGCTGTGGCCGCGCTACGCCGAGATCGTCCCGCATCTGCGGGCGTCCGGCGCGCTGGACAGCACCAACCCCGAGATCCAGCAGATGGTCCTCAACTGCCTGCGCTATCTCTACCTTTCCGGTGAGTACCGGGTCGGGCTGCGGATCGCCCAGCTCACCCACGAGCGCTGGCCGAACGTCCTGGAGCCCGGCCACCCCCGGCTGTGGGAGCTGATCCACCACCAGTCCAACCTGATGCGGGCCACCGGCGCCAACGCCGAGACCGAGGCCATCGACCGGCGGGCGTACGAGGAACTGAAGGCCGAGCGGGGCCCGGACGACCTGCTCACCCTGCGGGCCGCCAGCGGTCTCGCGGCCGATGTGCGCAACCTCGGCCACTACGACGAGGCACTGGAGCTGTCCCGGTACGTCGGCGACGGCTACCGCGCGCTCGTCGGGCCCGACGACTCCCGCACCCTGATCGCCCAGAACAACATCGCCCTCACCTACCGGCTGCTCGGCCGCTACGAGGACGCGCTCAACCTCGACCAGGAGACCATGGAGGCGCTGCGCGAGCAGTTGCGCGACCGCCACAACTGGACGCTCTCCTCGGAGAATTCCTACGCCACCGACCTGCGGCTGCTCGGCCGCTACGAGCAGGCCACCTCGGTGCAGGAACGCAACGCCGAGATCCACCGCAGCGTGCTCGGCGCCGACAACCCGCAGACCCTGCGGGCCGAGCACAATCTGGCGCTGTGCTACTACCGCGGCGGCGACCGCCCCCGCGCGGCCAATCTGATGGCCCGGCTGCTGGAACGCAGCGAGCGGGTGATCGGCGACCGCGAGCCGCTGACGCTGCGGGTCGCGGTCACCTACTCCACCTTCGAGCGGGAGCACGGCGACCTCGACCGGGCCCGTGAGCTGGGCGAGTCCTCGCTGCGGCACTACCGCGAGCAGTTGGGCGAGCAGCACCCGTACACCGCGGGCACGCTCGCCAACCACGCGCTGCTGCTGCGGTCGGCGGGCGAGCGGCAGCAGTCGCAGATCGAGGCCGAGGACGCCCTGATCGCGATGACCAGGGCGGTGGGCGAGCTCCACCCCTGGACGCTGGCCTGCGCGCTCAATGTCGCCGCCGCCCGCAACCTCGGGGGCGACCCGGAGAGCGCCGCCGAGCTGAGCCGGACCACCGCCGACCGGGCGGCCGCGCGGCTCGGCAGAAACCATCCGCTCACCCTGTCCTGCCGGATCGCGCTCGCCACCGACCTGCGCAATCTGCGCAGACGTCAGGAGGCGGACAAGATCGAGGAAGAGGCGCTGTCCGCGCTCACCAGGACACTCGGCCCGCAGCACCACCACACGGTCTCGGCCCGCTCCCGCACCCGGCCGTACTGGGACTTCGAGCCGTTCAGCTCCTGAGCCGCGGTCGCGGACGAAGAACACGTGAACGGCGAACGGCCGGGTCCCCGTACCTGCGCGGTACGGGGACCCGGCCGTTCGCCGTGCCGTCAGGCACGGGAAGCCATCGGGACCGTCAGATCTCGAAGACCTCGTTGATCAGCTCCTCCTGCTGGGCCTGGTGCCGCTTGGCAGAGCCCACCGCCGGCGAGGACGACGCCGGGCGGGACACCCGGCGCAGCCGGTCCGCGTTGTCCGGGGCCGCGCCCAGGACCAGATCCAGGTGGTCGATCAGGTTGAGCGCGATGAACGGCCAGGCACCCTGGTTCGCGGGCTCGTCCTGCGCCCACACGAACTTCTGCGCCTTGGTGTACGGCGCCATGGCCTCCTGGAGTTCGGCGCCCGGCAGCGGGTACAGCCGCTCGATGCGGATGAACGCGATGTCGGTCACCCCGCGCCGGTCCCGCTCGGCGATCAGGTCGTAGTAGACCTTGCCGGAGCAGAAGACGACCTTGCGGACCGCCTCGGGCTCCACCGAGCTGTCGCCGATCACCGGCTGGAAGACGCCGTCGGTGAAGTCCTCGGCCTTCGACGCCGCCGCCTTGAGCCGGAGCATCGACTTCGGGGTGAAGACGATCAGCGGCTTGTGGTGCGGGTTGTGCACCTGCCAGCGCAGCAGGTGGAAGTAGTTGGCCGGGGTCGTCGGCAGCGCGACCGTCATGTTGTTCTGCGCGCACAGCTGGAGGAAGCGCTCGATCCGGGCCGAGGAGTGGTCCGGGCCCTGGCCCTCGTAGCCGTGCGGCAGCAGCAGGGTGACGCCAGAGGTCTGGCCCCACTTCTGCTCGGCCGACGAGATGAACTCGTCGATGATCGTCGCGGCGCCGTTGGAGAAGTCGCCGAACTGCGCCTCCCACAGCACCAGCGCGTCCGGGCGGGCCAGCGAGTAGCCGTACTCGAAGCCCATCGCCGCGTACTCGCTCAGCAGCGAGTCGTAGACGTTGTAACGGGCCTGGTCCTCGGACAGGTAGAGCAGCGGGGTGTAGTCCTCGCCGGTCTCCCGGTCGATGAGCACCGCGTGCCGCTGGCCGAAGGTGCCGCGGCGCGAGTCCTGGCCGGCCAGCCGGACCGGGGTGCCTTCGAGCAGCAGCGAACCGATGGCCAGCGTCTCGCCCATGCCCCAGTCGATCGTGCCGTCCTCGACCATCACCGCGCGCCGCTGGAGCTGCGGCAGCAGCCGGGGGTGCACGGTGACGTGCTCGGGGATGTTGACCTGGGAGGCGGCGATCCGCTTGACGACCTCGGCGGACACCGCGGTCGGCACGGCCACCGGGAACTCCGACTGGTTGTCGCCCTGGTGGGAGGGCGACGGAGCCGCGGCCGCCTCGCGGACCTCGGTGAAGACCTTCTCCAGCTGCCCCTGGTAGTCCTGGAGCGCCTGCTCGGCCTCTTCCAGGGTGATGTCGCCCCGGCCGATCAGCGACTCGGTGTAGAGCTTGCGCACCGAGCGCTTCTTGTCGATCAGGTCGTACATCAGCGGCTGGGTGAAGGCCGGGTTGTCCGACTCGTTGTGACCGCGGCGGCGGTAGCAGATCAGGTCGATCACGACGTCCTTGTTGAACACCTGCCGGAACTCGAAGGCCAGCCGGGCCACCCGGACCACGGCCTCCGGGTCGTCGCCGTTGACGTGGAAGATCGGCGCCTCGATCATCCGGGCCACGTCGGTGCAGTACATCGACGAGCGCGCGGACTCGGGGGCGGCGGTGAAGCCGACCTGGTTGTTGATCACCACGTGCACGGTGCCGCCGGTGCGGTAGCCGCGCAGCTGCGACATGTTGAGCGTCTCCGCGACCACGCCCTGGCCCGCGAAGGCCGCGTCGCCGTGCAGCGCGATCGGCAGCACGGTGAAGTCGGTGCCCGCCTTGTTGATGATGTCCTGCTTGGCCCGGGCGATGCCCTCAAGGACCGGGTCGACCGCCTCCAGGTGCGAGGGGTTCGCGGCCAGCGAGACCTTGATCTGCTCGCCGTCCAGCCCCTCGAAGGTGCCGTTGGCGCCCAGGTGGTACTTCACGTCGCCGGAGCCGTGCATCGACTTCGGGTCGAGGTTGCCCTCGAACTCCCGGAAGATCTGGGCGTACGACTTGCCGACGATGTTCGCCAGCACATTCAGCCGGCCGCGGTGGGACATGCCGATCACGGCCTCGTCCAGGCGCGACTCGGCGGCGGCGTCGATGACCGCGTCCAGCAGCGGGATGACGGACTCGCCGCCCTCCAGCGAGAAGCGCTTCTGGCCGACGTACTTGGTCTGCAGGAAGGTCTCGAACGCCTCGGCCGCGTTCAGCCGGCGCAGGATGCGCAGCTGCTCCTCGCGCTCGGGCTTGGCCGCCGGGCGCTCGATGCGGTCCTGGATCCACTTGCGCTGCTTGGGGTCCTGGATGTGCATGAACTCCACGCCGACCGTGCGGCAGTAGGAGTCGCGCAGCACCCCGAGGATGTCGCGCAGCTTCATCACGGACTTGCCCGCGAAACCGCCGACCGCGAACTCGCGCTCCAGGTCCCACAGCGTCAGCCCGTGCTCCAGCACGTCCAGGTCGGGGTGCTTGCGCTGGCGGTACTCCAACGGGTCGGTGTCGGCCATCACATGGCCGCGGACCCGGTAGGAGTGGATCAGCTCGAAGACCCGGGCGGCCTTGGTGACGTCGTCGTCGTGACCGGTGTCGATGTCGGTGCGCCAGCGGACCGGCTCGTACGGGATGCGCAGCGCGGCGAAGACGTCGTCGTAGAAGTCGTTCTCGCCCAGCAGCAGTTGGTTCATGATGCGCAGGAACTCGCCGGAGGCGGCGCCCTGGATCACCCGGTGGTCGTAGGTGCTGGTCAGCGTCATGACCTTGGAGATGCCCAGCTTGTTCAGGGTGTCCTGGGAGGTGCCCTGGAACTCGGCCGGGTAGTCCATCGAGCCGACGCCGAGGATCATGCTCTGACCGGGCATCAGCCGCGGCACGGAGTGCACGGTGCCCAGGCCGCCGGGGTTGGTCAGCGAGGCGGTGACGCCGGTGAAGTCGTCCATCGTCAGCTTGCCGGTGCGGGCCCGGCGGACGATGTCCTCGTAGGCCTGCCAGAACTCGAAGAAGTTCAGCGTCTCGGCCTTCTTGATGGCCGCGACGACGAGCTGACGGTCGCCGTTGGACTTCACCAGGTCGATGGCCAGACCCAGGTTGACGTGGTCCGGCTTGACCAGCGTCGGCTTGCCGTCCCGCTCCGCGTAGGACCAGTTCATCGACGGCATCGCCTTGAGCGCCTGCACCATCGCGTACCCGATCAGGTGCGTGAAGGAGACCTTGCCGCCGCGGGCGCGCTTGAGGTGGTTGTTGATGACGATGCGGTTGTCGAAGAGCAGCTTCACCGGCAGGGCGCGGACCGAGGTGGCGGTCGGCAGCTCCAGCGACGCGTGCATGTTCTTCGCGACGGCGGCGGAGGGGCCGCGCAGCGTGACGTACTCGATCGCGGACGCCGGGGCGCCGTTCTCGGCGGCCTTGGCCGCCGGGGCGATCGGCCGCGGGGTGGGCGTGGCCGCCGGCCGCGGGGCGGCGGGCTGGGCAGGCGGGGCGGGCGCCACCGGCGGGACGGCCTGCGGCGCCGGGGTGGCCGGGGCGGTCGCGGCGGCAGCCGCCGCGGCCTGGCCGGAACTCGCCGGTGCGGCGGGTGCGACCGGGGCCGGTGGCACGGGCGCCGCGGGAGCGACGTCGGTGGCGCGCGCGGCGGCGCCGGAGGCACCACCCTGCCCGGCGGGCGCGGCCGAAGCGGCGGAGCCGTCCGGCTTGTAGTCGGCAAAGAAGTCCCACCAGGCTCGGTCTACCGAGTTCGGGTCCTGGAGGTACTGCTGGTAAATCTCATCGACAAGCCACTCGTTCGGCCCGAAACTCGCAGCTGGGCCATCGCCCTGCGCTTCGTGGTCGGTCGAGACACTAGAGCTATTGGGGGACTGTGGCGACACGGCGGCAACCGCCCTCTTCCGCTTCACAAGATGGTGGACAGCGGAAATTAAGGCTACGCCTACCGGGAGGTCTCTTGCAGTCGCGGGGCCCACTCGTCGTGCAAGTCACACCCGAAGTCTGGTTTCGGAGCGGTTCCTGGCGGGAAAGCGGTCCCTCTTGAGGGTTGTGGGCAAACCCTCCGCGTAGCCGTACGGGTACGGTCCGCGACGCGCTGGAGGCCACCGGCAGCCGCCGTCTCGGGCCGCCGCCGTTCGGGCGGCGTCAACGTGCGGCCGCCGCGGCACCCGGAAGAGTGACGTGAATGCGGCAGCCACGCGGAGATTCGGCCACTTCTATTCGTCCGCCGTGCAGATCCACCGCCCAGCGCGCGATGGCCAGACCCAGCCCCGTACCGCCGTCGCCGCCCGGGTGCGAGCCGCGGTGGAAGCGGTCGAAGACCCGTACCCGGTCGGCCTCGGGGATGCCGGGGCCCTCGTCGCGCACCTCCAGATCCAGGCTGCCGGGCGTGGGGCCGGAGCGGGCCCGTACGGTGACCCGGCCGCCCGGAGGGCTGTGCTTGACGGCGTTGTCGACCAGATTGGCCACCACCTGGTGCAGCCGCTCGCCGTCGGCGTAGGCGATCAGCTCCGGCGGGGAGACGTCCAGATGCAGATGGACGTCGGCGCGCGGCCGGGAGCGGGAGCCGGTGGCCTTGGTGCTCTCCATGCCCAGGCTCGCGGTCCTGATCACCGCCGAGAGATACGGCCAGACCTCGAACCGCTTGGTGTCGAGCCGTACGGCCCCGCTGTCCAGCCGGGACAGGTCGAGCAGCTGGCTGACCAGCTTGCCGAGCCGTTCCGTCTGCTGGAGGGCCAGGCGCATGGTCTCGGGGTCGGCGGCGGACACCCCGTCCACCACGTTCTCCAGCACCGCCCGCAGCGCGGCGATCGGGGTCCGCAGCTCATGTGAGACATTTGCCACGAGTTCCTTGCGGTGGCGGTCGGCCGCGGCCAGGTCGGCGGCCATCCGGTTGAAGGTCTCGGCCAGTTCACCGACCTCGTCCCTGCGCACCCGGGCCACCCGGCGGCTGTAGTCGCCCGCCGCCATCGCCCGGGCCACCGCCGTCATCTCGCGCAGCGGCGCGGTCAGCCCGGTGGCCATGATCTGGGTGATCAGCAGCGAGGCGATGATCGAGAAGATCGTGATCACCCGGATCTCGGTCGCCGAGTGGATGGCGACGATCACCAGCAGCGTGGTGATACCCACGGAGAGCAGGACGAGCCCTTGCAGGGCGGCCTTGATCGACCGCATCGGGTCCCAGGGGCGCAGCGCGGCCCACACCCGGCGGCCGAGCCGGGCCAGGCGTCTCACGCGGGCCTCACGGCGCGGGCTTAGGGTGCGCGGTCCGCGGACGCCGGGCCACCGCGCTCACGGTCCTGGGGCGCCGGGAGTGCGCGCTCCGGATCATGAGACGGGGGTCTCCAGCGCGTAGCCCACGCCGTGGACCGTACGGATGCGCTCGGCGCCGATCTTCCGGCGCAGCGCCTTGACATGGCTGTCGACGGTACGGGTGCCGGACGCGTCGGCCCAGTCCCACACCTCGGCGAGCAACTGCTCCCGGGAGAGCACCGCGCGCGGCTGCTGCGCCAGGCACACCAGCAGCTCGAACTCGGTCGGCGTCAGGTGCACGTCCCCGCCGCGCACCCGGACCCGCCGCTGCGCGTGGTCGATCTCCAGGTCGCCGAGGTGGATGCTGGCGCCGCGGGCGCTCTGCGCGGCCGTCGCGGCCCGCTCGACCCTGCGCAGCAGTACGTGCACCCGGGCGGCCAGCTCGCGCATCGAGAACGGCTTGGTCATGTAGTCGTCGGCCCCGACGCCCAGACCGACCAGCATGTCGGTCTCGTCGTCGCGCGCGGTCAGCATGAGTACGGACACCGGCCGGTCGGCCTGCACCCGCCGGCAGACCTCCAGCCCGTCGTATCCGGGCAGCATCACGTCCAGCACCAGCAGATCGGGCTGCCAGGAGTGCGCCGCGTCCACAGCCGAAGGGCCGTCACCCGCGGTGCGTACCTGAAACCCCTCCGCCTGCAGCCGGGCCGCGATCGCCTGCGTGATCGTCTGGTCGTCCTCGACCACCAGCACCCGGCGCTGCGTGCCCGTCGTCTGCGTGCTGTCCACTTCCGCCCCACAACGTCGTCCTGATACCGGCAGACTACGGGGCGGGCCGTCGCCCTGACTATGACGCCTTTACGCCTTGACAGCTACATGCACCACGTCCGGCACCCCGCGCCTCACCGGAACCTCCAGCGTGCACACCCGGGTGAACCCCGCGTCCCGCAGCGCCGTCTCGAACGCCGCCGAAGGCTGCGCCGACCATACGGCGAGGACACCGCCCGGGTTCAGCCGGCCCCGGCAGGCGGCCAGGCCGCTGGGACTGTAGAGACTGCCGTTGTTCTCGGTGACTGTCCAGTCCGGCCCGTTGTCGATGTCCAGGCACAGCGCGTCGTACGGCTCCGGCGCCGGCCCGCTCCCGGGCGTGTCCGCCGTCCGCAGGAGGTGGGCGACGAGGTCTTCCGCGACGAGGGCCACCCGCGGGTCGTCCAGGGCGCCTTCGGAGTACGGCGCGAGGTGGCCCTGCCGGTGCCAGTCCACGACGGCGGGGTCGCGCTCGACGACGCTGATCCGGTGCCAGCGCGGCCGGGCGGCCGCCCGGGCCAGCGAGAAGCCGACGCCGAGGCCGCCGATCAGCAGATGCGGGGCGGCGATCGCCGGGTCGAGGGCCTGGAGGGCGGCGTCCACGAGTAAGCGCTCGGACCGGCCGTCCGAGGTGTCCATGAGGAAGGTGCCGTTGGCGATGATCTCGAAGTGCGTGTCGCGGCGGCGCAGGACGATCTCCCCGTAGGGGCCCTCGCGGCGGTCGACGGTGACGGCTTCCCGGTGGGCGTGCGGCTGGAGCATGCGGCCAGCCTAGTTTTCCGGCGCGACCGGTGAACGCCACTGGGGTGTGTGGGGTCCGCCGTCCCCGGGCCGGTTGGCATCGGGTTGACATCGGTGCCGCCGGGAGGGAACCACGAGGTCGGGCGGCGGTGTCCCGTTGGCTGAGGCCACTCGGGGGACGGCGGCGCGCGCAGGGGGACGTGCGGGCCGGCCGGGCGTACGGCGTTGGGCGATCCGGCCGCGGGTGTGGGCACACGCAGGTGACACGAGAGTCGGGGTCCGGGTGAAGCGCTGTACGAACTGTGGGCAAGAGGTGGACGGCACGCCGTCCTGCACGAAGTGCGGCACCCCGCAGGCCCCCGTGCCCGCGCCGCCGCCGGTGCCCTCGGCGCCTCCGGCCCGGGCCGCCGAGGGGGACGCGCCTGCCGCGCCGCCCCCGCCTCCGTCGGCCGCGCCGACCATAGGGGCTCCGGGGGCGCCCGGGTTCGCGGCGCCGCTCGTACCTGCCGGGCCGCCGGCCGCCACGGGTGTGCGGCCCCGGCGGCGGAAGGGACTGGCGATCGGGGTGGGCGTCGCGGTGGTGGTGGCCGCGGGGGTGGTCGCCGCGGTCGTGGCGACGTCCGGCTCGGGCGGCGGGACGGGGGACGTGCCCAAGGCCGGGGGACGCGGGGCCGGGGGGTCGGCGTCCGCCCCGGCCAAGGCTGCGGCCCCGCCCCCGAACGTGGGGGACGTCGTCGTGGGGAGCGACGACAAGTCCGTGACGATCACCCACCCGGACGGTACGACGGCCACGGTCCGGTTGTCCGCGTGGCCCGGGGCCATGTACACGGTCCCCGCGGGCGCGCGGGGCGCCGGCACCGTCTACGTGCTGCCCGGCTTCGCCCAGCCCGGGATCGAGCCCGCGGACGAGCACAAGGTCAGCCGGATCACCCCCGCGGGGGAGCTGGCCGACATCCCGATGCCGGGCGCCGTGACCACCGCGGCCGTCGCGCCCGCCGATGCCCCCGGCGCCGGCACGCTCTACGCGGGGGTGCGGCCCGGCCCCGGCGAGCCCGGGTGGATCGAGGCGGTCGGACCGGACGGGACGGTACGGAAGTACGACGCCGGCGTGGAGCCCTGCTCGGTGGTCGTCGCCCCGGCGGGCGCGCCGAACGCGGGCACGGTGTACGTCACCAACTGCGGCACGCCGACGGTCGACCACCCGGAGACGAGGACCGGCGGCTCCTTCACCGTCATCACCCCGCAGGGGACCGTACGGCAGCTCCCGGCGGCCGGGCAGTCCGTCGGCGCGCTGGTGGTCGCCCCTGCGGGCACACCGAACGCCGGGACCGTGTACGCGCTCCTCACCGGCGAGGAAACCGCCGACCGGGTGATGACCGTACTGCGCCCGGACGGCACGACGGCGACCGTGCCGCTTCCTGCCGC
Source organism: Streptomyces sp. NBC_00223 (assembly GCF_036199905.1). Lineage (NCBI taxonomy): Bacteria > Bacillati > Actinomycetota > Actinomycetes > Kitasatosporales > Streptomycetaceae > Streptomyces > Streptomyces sp. NBC_00223. The sequence continues at coordinate 5,729,978 of NZ_CP108109.1, forward strand.
ACCCCTGCTGGCGCTCGTCGCCCCGGCGGGCACCCCGGACGCCGGCACGGTGTACGTCTCGGGCACGCCCTCCGCCGGGTCCGCACCGCCTGTCGTCGCCTATGGCCCCACGGGGAAGATCCGCACCCTGGTGGCCGGTTACGTCAAGGCGGTCGCGCCCGCGGGCACCCCGGCCGCCGGGACGCTGTATGTCGAGCAGAACGTGGACGCCACGCACGACAAGCTGGTCGCGGTGGCCCCCTCGGGGGCGACCCAAACGCTGATCGCGCAGGTGGACGGCGTCGACACCCTTGAGGTCGAGGTGGCCCCCGCGGGCACCCCGGGCGCGGGCACGCTCTATGTCGTCGCCTATGCGGCGAACGGGATGCGGGTGCACGTGATCCCGCCGTCGGGCGGGGGCAGCGTGGTCGATCTGCCCGACGGCAAGACGGGCATCACGGTCGCGCCGGCGGGCGGCCCGAACGCGGGCTGGGCGTACGTGGTGAACGTGAACGGCGACACAGGCGCCGAGCGGGGTTCCCTCACGGTGATCACCCCGGCGGGCGGGATCACCACGACCGGCCCCGGCGTGGCGCCCGACGACGTACTGATCGTCCCGGCCGCCGGCGTGGGGGTGTCCGACCAGGTCCTTTGAGGGGCGCGAGGTGATCGCTCAGGGCGAACACGGCGCCGGGAACACCGGGGACCCTTCGTGCATTGAGTGGGGTGTACTCAACTTGCTTGCCTAGGGAGAGATCATGGCGATTGAGCCCCAGACTTCCCATCTCACTCTGCCCGTGCTGCCGCTCGACGACGAAGTGGTGCTGCCCGGCATGGTCGTCCCGCTCGACCTGACCGACGCCGAGGCCAGGGGCGCGGTGGAAGCCGCGCAGGCCGCGCACCCGGGCACGGGGACCGGCAAGCCGCAGGTGCTGCTGGTGCCCAGGGTGGACGGGAACTACGCCGCGGTGGGCACGCTCGGCACCGTCGAGCAGGTCGGCCGGCTGTCGGACGGCGACCCCGGAGCCGTCATCCGGGGCCGTTCCCGGGTGCGGATCGGCGCGGGCACCACCGGCCCCGGCGCGGCGCTGTGGGTCGAGGGCACCGTGGTGGAGGAGCCCACCCCGGCCGAGTCGCCGGGCACGGTCGCGGAGCTGATGAAGGAGTACAAGGCACTGGCCACGGCCTGGCTGCGCAAGCGCGGCGCCTGGCAGGTGGTGGACCGGGTCCAGCAGATCGACGACCTGAGTCAGCTCGCCGACAACTCCGGCTATTCCCCCTTCCTGACCACCGAGCAGCGGATCGAGCTGCTGGAGACCGCCGACCCGGTGGCCCGGCTGAAGCTGTCCATCCAGCGGCTGCGCGACCACCTCGCCGAGCAGGACGTGGCGGACACCATCCGCAAGGACGTCCAGGAGGGCATGGAGAAGCAGCAGCGGGAGTTCCTGCTGCGCCAGCAGCTCGAAGCCGTGCGCAAGGAGCTGGCGGAGCTGAACGGCGACCCGGAGGACGAAGCCGGTGACTACCGGGCCCGGGTGGAGGCCGCCGACCTGCCGGAGAAGGTCAGGGAGGCCGCCCTGAAGGAGGTCGAGAAGCTGGAGCGCTCCTCGGACGCCTCCCCGGAGGGCAGCTGGATCCGCACCTGGCTGGACACCGTGCTCGAACTGCCGTGGAACACCACGACCGAGGACACCTACGACGTGGCGGGCGCGCGGGCGGTGCTGGACGCCGACCACGCGGGCCTGGACGACGTGAAGGAGCGCATCACCGAGTACCTGGCCGTGCGCAAGCGCCGGGCCGATCGCGGCCTGGGCGTCGTCGGCGGCCGCCGCGGTGGCGCCGTACTCGCCCTCGTCGGCCCGCCCGGCGTCGGCAAGACCTCGCTCGGCGAGTCCGTGGCGCGCGCGATGGGCCGCAAGTTCGTCCGCGTGGCGCTCGGCGGTGTCCGGGACGAGGCGGAGATCCGCGGCCACCGCAGGACGTACGTGGGCGCGCTGCCCGGCCGGATCGTGCGGGCGATCAAGGAGGCCGGGTCCATGAACCCGGTGGTGCTGCTCGACGAGGTCGACAAGGTCGGCTCGGACTACCGGGGCGACCCGGCCGCCGCGCTGCTCGAAGTCCTCGACCCGGCGCAGAACCACACCTTCCGCGACCACTATCTGGAAGTCGAGCTCGATCTGTCCGACGTGGTGTTCCTGGCCACCGCCAACGTGCTGGAGGCCATCCCCGAGCCGTTGCTCGACCGGATGGAGCTGGTCACGCTGGACGGCTACACCCAGGACGAGAAGGTCGTCATCGCCCGTGACCACCTGCTGCCGCGCCAGCTGGAGCGCGCGGGGCTGAACACGGACGAGGTGGGCCTGGAGGAGGACGCGCTGCGCAAGCTGTCCGGGGAGTACACCCGGGAGGCGGGCGTGCGGACCCTGGAGCGGACCATCGCCAGGATCCTGCGGAAGATCGCGGCCCGGCACGAGCTGGGCGACCAGGAGCTGCCGTTCACCGTCGGCGCGGGCGATCTGCGCGCGCTGATCGGCCGGCCGCACCACGTACCGGAGTCCGCGCAGGACCCGGAGGAGCGGCGTACGGCGGTGCCGGGCGTGGCCACCGGGCTCGCGGTCACCGGCGCGGGCGGTGACGTCCTCTATATCGAGGCGTCGCTGGCCGATCCGGAGACCGGGGGCTCGGGGCTCCAGCTCACCGGTCAGCTGGGTGACGTGATGAAGGAGTCGGCGCAGATCGCGCTGTCCTTCCTGCGGTCGCACGGCGCCGAGCTGGAGCTGCCGGTCGGCGATCTCAACGAGCGCGGGGTGCACATCCACGTCCCCGCGGGCGCGGTGCCCAAGGACGGCCCGAGCGCCGGTGTGACGATGACGACCGCGCTGGCCTCGCTGCTGTCCGGCCGCCGGGTGCGCACCGATGTGGCGATGACCGGCGAGGTGTCGCTGACCGGGCGGGTGCTGCCCATCGGCGGCGTCAAGCAGAAGCTGCTGGCCGCGCACCAGGCCGGGATCACCACGATCGTGATCCCGAAGCGGAACGAACCGGATCTGGACGACGTCCCGGCCGAGATCCTGGACGCGCTGGACGTGCACCCGGTCGGCGACGTCCGCCAGGTGCTGGCGCTGGCGCTGGAACCGGCGTCCGCAGACGCCGCGGACGCGACGGACGCCTCGGACGCGGAGCGGGTGCCGCTGGCGGCGTGAGACCGGCAGCCGCAGCGGCGAACGGCACGGTACGGCGAACGGCCCCCTTCCCCCGTGGGAAGGGGGCCGTCGGCGCGCGGTCAGCCCTTGGCGTACGCCTGGACGCGGTCCAGCGCGCCGTTGAAGCGGTCCTGGTCACCCGGGAAGGTGCCGGAGTCGGAGAACTGCCAGAAGGTCTGCACGCCCCAGCCGGCCGGCAGGTCGCCGACCGAGGTGTTGTAGCGGGCGATCCACAGCGCGTTGGTCGTGCCGAAGGCGCTGCTGTTGCCGGTGCACTGAGACCACCAGGTGGTCGAGGTGTAGATGGTCGGGTAGCGGCCGGTCCGCGCCTGGTACTCGCTCGAGAACGACTGGATCCAGCTGACCATCCCGCTCGCGCTCAGCCCGTAGCAGGTGGCGCCGTAAGGGTTGTACTCGATGTCGAGCGCGCCCGGCAGGGTCTTGCCGTCGGCCGACCAGCCGCCGCCGTGGGCGATGAAGTAGTCCGCCTGCGCCGAGCCGGTCGACACGTCGGGGAGCGCGAAGTGGTAGGAGCCGCGGATCAGGCCGGCGTTGTAGGAACCGTTGTACTGCTGGGTGAAGTAGGGGTTGGTGTACGTGGTGCCCTCGGTGGCCTTGACGTAGGCGAATTTCGCTCCGTTGGCCCAGACCGTGCCCCAGTCGACGTTGCCCTGGTAGCCGGAGACATCGAGGCCGGGGGTCTGGGTGACCAGCGGGGTGACCGTACCGGGGGCGCCGGAGCGGCCGGAGCCCTCGTGCGCCCGGATGGTGGAGCCCATCCAGTCCAGCTCGGGGTGGCTCACGTGGGTACGGCCGGCCGAGGCGCCGGACACATCGCCGGGGGCGGCCGCGCCGCCGTCCGGGCAGGCCGCGAGGGCCGAGCCGGGCAGGGCGAAGACGAGGGCGAGAGAGGTGACGAACAGACCCGCCGTCAGGGCGAGCCGGGTGCGGGCCGATCGGGCGCCTTGCACGACGGAGTGAACTCCGTGGGACATGCGTGCCTCCAGTGGGGAGCGGATGGAACCAAGTGGAACCAGGGGGAGAGAAGGGGGACCGGATGGGTGATCAGGTCATTGAGCAGGTGGGGGAGTCGGCATGACACTTGGGATGGTCATGACAGATCTGACGGTACGTCGGGCGCTACGCGCGTGGATAGAGGGGCCAGGAACCGCCGTTGGTCTACGCCTGCGAAATACTTGACGTGCTGCGGAAACCACCGTGGGTGAAGAAAAGTTTCAGGCGTTGAAAGCGGGAATGGTGTGAGCGACGCGCGCGGAGCTGCTGATGTGACGGGTGAGACCGACGCGCTGGAGCGGGAGCTGTCGGTGCTGTTCCGGCGGGCGCGGGCCGTTTCCGGCGAGTTGGCCCGGGCGGTGCACCCGGAGCTGGAGCCGGCGGCGTACGGGCTGCTGGTCCGGCTGGCGGAGGTCGAACCCGAACGGGCTACCGAGCTGGCCGGGTACTTCGGGGTCGGCAAGGCGACCATGAGCCGTCAGCTGCGGGCCCTGGAGGAGCTGGGCCTGGTCGCCCGCGAGTCGGACCCCGCCGACGGGCGGGCCTTTCTGATGCGGCTCACCGGGGAGGGCCGGGAGCGCTTCTCGCGGGTGCGGACCGCCCGCCGTGAGCTGTATCTGCGTCAGCTCCAGGCGTGGGACCGCGGGGAGGTGGCCGAGCTGTCCCGGCTGCTGCACCGCTTCAACGAGCTCCAGGGCGGCGACAGCGGCCCCTGACGGCCCTTCCCCGCGTCCCGGTCGGGGGCCGGCGTGTGCGCGGGCCCTAGAACTCCACCAGGACGGCCGTGGCGTCGTCGTACGCCTTCCCGTACGCCCGCTCGCCCGGCGTCGCGGCGGCCGCGGCCTCCAGGCCCCGCACGCGGGCGATCAGCGCCTCGGGTCCGGCCTTGCGCAGTAGCGCGAAGGTCTCGGTCCAGTCGTCCGCCCCGAAGACCTCGACGCCCCGGGCGGCCCCGTCGGTGAGCGCGGCCAGCGCCCGTACCTCCGCGCGCGGCACCCGGCCGGTGACCGCCCGCGCGGCCACCGCCGGGTCGGCCGCCGCCGTGAAGAAGCCGCCCTCCACGTTGCGCAGCGGCGCCACCCGCAGGCCCCGGGCCCGCAGCCGGTCGATCCGGTCGTCGAGCACCGCGGTCACCGCGCCGCCCGGACCTTCGAGCAGCAGCGCCGAGTCGGAGAGCACCAGATGCTCGACGGTCGCCGTGTCCCAGCGCGCGACGACCACCGTGGCCTGTGGGGTCAGTGGGTGAGAAAGATCACAGGTGTTCCTGTGCGTGTCGGCCGTTCGGGTGATGGCGGCGGACAGACACGCCGTAAGCGGCATGTCCGGTCGTGAAACGGACAGTTCGAGCAGGGCGCCGCCGAGCCGCGCGGTGAACCACGGCACCGAGTGCGCGCACCCGCCGTTGTCCGGCGGAGGAGTCACCCCGTCAAGGAGTACCACCACGCCACCTGTACCGGAAGCGGGCAGCGCCACCGACACGAAGTCCTCGTTCGGTACGTCCGCGGTGCCCGGCTCGCTCGCCGTCTCGATACGCATGGGGCCAGTGTGCAACACCGGTCCGAGCCCCCGACCAGCGCCGACCGCCCCGATTGGTCCGTACCGGAAGATCGCCCATGTGCGGGCGGGCATCCTCCCAAAGCCCGCACGGTGACGCCAGGGGGTGTCCAAAACGAGCGGAGCCTGTCCCTCCGTGCCCGACTTGTCGGTCAACTCACCTGTGCGATTCACTCGTTCGGGTGTCCGAGGGAGGGACGTCTGGCCCCCTCCCGGACAGGACTGCAAGGGTCGAGAGGCTTCTGCATATTCCCGGGGGACACTCCGGGCCCAGGCGATACGTGATTGCGAGCACCGACATTGCGTGAACGACGTCACCCGCGCCGCGAACGGCGGGTCAGGCGGCGCATGTTCGCCACCCTGCTGATCTGCGCCGTCACCGTCCTCGCCGCCGCCGCGCCCGGCGTCGCGCTCGCCGTGCGCGATCTGTCCGCCGCCCAGCACCGGGCCGACACCGCCCGCCTCGCCACCGCCGCCACCCTGCTGGCCCATGACCTCGCCGACGAGCGCGACGACCTCGCCGCGGCCGCCGCGGCGCCCACCGCCGCCGACGGGCTGCCCGCGTCCGCGCTGCCCGCCGCCGACCGCGCCCGCACCGACCGCCAGGCCCAGGACGTCAGCGCCGCCGCGCCCGCCGGGCTGCGCACCGCGCTGGCCGGTCTGCCCGGCGTACGGCGGACCGCGCTCGCCGCGAAGGGCGGCCCGCGGGCCGTCGTCGCCGTGTACCAGCCGCTGATCGACACGCTCGGCCGCGTCTCGGGACCGGTCACCGCGCCCCTGGGCCGGGCGGTGGGCGCCGCGGCCGTGCAGCGTGGTCTGCTGGTCGGCGCGCTCACCGCGGACGGCCCCCAGCCCGACCTGCTGGCCGCCGCGCAGGCCGCCCACGTCCAGGAGCAGGCCGCGCTCGCCGACTTCCGGTCCGCCGCCCCCGCCGACCTGCGCGACGGCTACGACGCCACTGTCACCGGAGCCGACACCGCGCAGGCCGACCGCGACCTCGCCGAACTGCTCGCCGGGCCCCAACTCACCGACACGGACCGCCAACTGGGCGCGAATCCGGTCAAGTCCGCGCTGACCGCCAGGATCGGGCTCATGCGCAGCGTCGAGGCGTCCGCGGCCACCGACGAGGCCCAGGCCGCCGCCGACCACCGCGACCACGAGGTCACCGTCCTCGAACTGCGGGCCGCCTTCGCCGCGTTGTGCCTCCTGCTGCTGGTCGGCGTGCTCGTCACCCACTTCCGCGGTCTCACCCGCCCGCTGGCCGCACTCCACCTGTGGTCGCGCGCCGACCCCGAGAGCGGCCAGGGCGCCCGGGTGATCGGCCACGACGAGTTCGCCGCCGTCGCCCGCAGGGTCAACGCCCTCACCCACGAGGCCCAGGCGCTGCGCACCCGTTCCCAGGAACTCGCCGCCGAGCGCACCACCTCGCTCGGTGCCCAGAGCGCCATGGCCGCCGAGCGCGAGGCCCTGCTGCGCACCCAGAGCGATCTGCTGCGGACCCAGGACGACCTGCTTCGCTCCCGCGACGAACTGGCCGGCCGGCTCACCGAGGCCACCGTCCGCAACGCCGCACACCTGACCTATGTGAACCTCGGGCTGCGCACGCTGGGCCTGGTCGAGCGCCAACTCGCCCTCATCGAGGGCCTGGAGGACCGCGAGGAGGACCCGGACCATCTGGAGACCCTCTTCAAGCTCGACCACCTCGCCACCCGGATGCGCCGCAACAGCGAGAATCTGCTGGTCCTCGCGGGCACCGAGCACAGCCACGGCGCCAACGCCCGTCCCGTCCCGCTGATCGACGTGGCCCGCGCCGCGATCTCCGAGATCGAGCGGTACGAGCGGGTACGGATCGAGTCCGTCCCCGACGCGCGGGTGGCCGGCCGGGCGGCCGACGACATCAGCCACCTGGTGGCCGAACTCCTGGACAACGCCGCCGGGTTCTCCTCGCCCACCGACGAGATCCTGCTCTCGGGCTGGCTGCTGGAGACCGGCGAGGTGATGCTCTCGGTCGAGGACACCGGCATCGGGGTGGCGCCCCAACGCCTCGAAGAACTCAACGCGTTGCTCGCCGACCCCGACCCCGCGCCGCCCGGCGCCGTCTCCGGCATGGGCCTGTACGTGGTCGCGCGGCTGGCCCACCGGCACGGCGTACGGGTGCAGTTGCGCCCGAAGCAGTCCGGCGGCACCACGGCGGTCGTCGTGCTGCCGCAGCTGCTGCTGCCCGCCGTGCACCCCGAGGAGCCGCCGGTGACGCCGCTGGAGGCCGCCCTGGCGGGCGACCCGGCGGCGGCCGCTACCACGGCGGTGCTGCCCGCGCAGCGCGAGGGGTCGCCGTACGCGGGAGCCGGGCAGGTACCGGCGCCGGCCGTACCCAACGGGCGCGTACCGGAGCGGTACGGACGGGATCACCGCACACCGGCCGAGCCCGTACCGGACGGGCCCGTACCGGATGGGTACGGGCTGACTGAGCCCCTGCCGGACGGGCTCGGGCCGGTGGAGCCTGTGCCCGCCGACGCCGTATCGGGGGAGTACCGGCCCGCCGACGCCGTACCGCCGGGGGCCGTGCCGCCCGGGTATGGGCCCGTTGACGCCGTGCCACCCGAGTACCTCTCCGCCGATCCCGTACCGCCGGAGCACGCGCGGGCCGAGCCCGTGCCGCCGGTCGGGGAGCCCGCGCCGCCGGGGGCGCAGTCGCCGGGGACCCCGGCCGGACCGCCGCCGTCCGCACGCGGGGTCGCGCCCGCCGTGCCCGTGGCGCGGCCCGGTGAGGGCATCACGGTCAAGGGGCTGCCGCAGCGCGTCCCCCGGGCCACCGGGCTGTCCGGGGAGCCCGCCGCCCGTGAGCGGGGACAGGACGGCGGCGGAGGCGTCGACGCGCGGGAACTGCGGCGCAGGCTGGACGGGTTGCAGCGGGGGCTGCTGGCCGGCCGCCGGGACTCCGCCGCCGAGATCGGCGCGGGCGCCGTCCCGCCCGGCACCCACCGCGCGCCCGGCGCCGCCTACCCGCGGGACCGGACACCGCTGCGGGAGACGCCCGGGGCGTCCGACGCGCGGGGCGCGCACGAGCCGCAGCGCACGTACGGGTCTCAGGGCACGTACGGTCCGGACGTCACGTACGACCCGCAGGACCAGACGCCGCTGCCGGCGACGTACGAGGCGCACGACCCGCAGAGCACGTACGACCCACACCTCATGTACGACACGCACGACCAGCACCGGGCACGGCAAGCAGGCGAAACACAGGGACCGCAGGGATCGCAGGGGATACCGGGGACCCAGGGGGACACAGGGAACGCAGCCGCACAGCCAGCAGCAACCGCCGAGGAGGCACCCCGTTGAACGCGGTCCGCACACATACCGGTGATCTGAGCCACGAGGCCCGCAACCTCCAGTGGTTGCTGCGGAATTTCGTCGAGGAGGTGCCCGGCGTCCGCTCGGTCGCCGTCGTCTCCTCGGACGGTCTGCTGCTGCTCACCTCGCAGCCCGCGGCCGAACAGAAGCCGTCGGACGCCGAGTTCGGCGTCCCCGCCCGGCCCGCCGAGGCCCGGATGGACCTGGCGGCGGTCGTCTCGGGTGTGGCCTCGCTCACCGTCGGGGCCGCCAAGCTGATGGACGGCGGCAAGGTGCGGCAGACCACGGTCGCGATGGCCGAGGGCATGCTCTTCGTGATGTCGATCAGCGACGGTTCGCTGCTGGGCGTGCACGCCACCGCCGAGTGCGATGTGAGCGTGATCGCCTACCACATGGCGATGTTCGTCGGCAGGGCCGGACACGTCCTGACGCCCGCGCTCCGGGGCGAGCTGCGCCAGGCGATGGAGAGTGCCCGTTGACGCGGTCGCTTCCCCATCGCGGCGCGGACCGCAAGACTCTGCGCGTACGCCCGTACGCCCTGACCGGTGGCCGAACGCAATTCGGACACGTGCTGCTGGTCGAGACGTTCGTGGCTACGATCGACCGTCCGGAGGAACATCTCGCCCTCACCAGGGGGAGTTGGGCCGAGCGCGTCATGCCCGAGCTGCGGGCGATCGTCGAACTGTGCCGCAGACTGCGGTCGGTGGCCGAGATCTCCGCGTTGCTGCGCATTCCGCTCGGTGTCGTCCGGGTCCTTGTCAGCGACCTGGCCGACCAGGGAAGAATTCGCGTGTACGGCACCGGGCACGGGCCCGGCAGCCCCGACCGCGCGCTGCTCGAAAGGGTGCTCAGTGGACTTCGCAGGCTTTGACCAGCAGGACGGCCTGCAGGACTGGCAGACCGAACGCGGACGCGCGCCGGTCTCCACGAAGATCGTCGTGGCCGGCGGCTTCGGTGTGGGCAAGACCACATTCGTGGGTGCGGTGTCGGAGATCACTCCGCTGACCACGGAAGCGGTGATGACGCAGGCCAGTGAGGCGCTGGACGACCTCGCGGCCACCCCGGAGAAGACGACCACCACGGTCGCCATGGACTTCGGGCGCATCACGCTCGAACAGGACCTGGTGCTCTATGTGTTCGGCACGCCGGGCCAGCAGCGGTTCTGGTTCATGTGGGACGACCTGGTACGCGGCGCGATAGGCGCGGTCGTACTCGCCGACACCCGTCGGCTGGCCGAGTGCTTTCCCGCGCTCGACTACTTCGAGAGCACCGGCCTGCCGTACACGGTGGCGGTCAACCAGTTCGAGGGCACACCGGAGTACACCGCGGACGACGTGCGCGACGCGCTCGCCGTCCCCTCGCACATCCCGGTGCTGGTCATCGATGCCCGCAAACGGTATTCGGTGATAGAGGCGCTGCTCTCGCTCGTCTCCCACGCGATGACCGAACAGCCCCTGTAACAGCGGCAGTTGGGCCCGATAGGTTACGGCCCGTCCCTTACGCCCTTACGTCCGTGAGAAGCGAGCCGCTGTGCGCAAGATACTCATCGTGGGAGCCGGTCAGGCCGGTCTCCAACTCGCCCTGGGACTCCAGTCCCAGGGCTACGACGTGACCGTGATGACCAACCGCACGGCCGACGAGATACGCGGCGGCCGGGTGATGTCCACCCAGTGCATGTTCGCCCTCGCGCTCGGCCACGAGCGCGATCTCGGGCTGAACTTTTGGGAGGAGCAGACCCCCGACATCGGCGGGCTCGGGGTCTCCGTCGCCGCGCCGGACGCCTCCCGGCCGATCGACTGGCTCGGCCGGCTGCGCGGCCACGCCCAGTCCGTCGACCAGCGGGTGAAGATGGCCGGCTGGCTGGAGACCTTCGCCGAGCGCGGCGGCAAGGTCGTCGTGCACGGCGTGGCCGTCTCCGACCTGGACTACTTCTCGCGGGCCTACGACCTCACGCTGGTCGCCGCGGGCAAGGGCGAGATCGTCTCCATGTTCCGCCGGGACGCCGCCCGTTCGCCCTACGACGCCCCGCAGCGCGCGCTGGCCGTCGCCTATGTCAACGGCCTCGGGCCGCGCCCCGAGCACCCCGATCTGCGGGCCGTGCGCTGCAATCTGGTGCCGGGCGTCGGCGAGCTGATCGTCATCCCCGCGCTGACCACCACCGGGCCCTGCGACATCCTCTTCTGGGAGGGCGTTCCCGGCGGCCCGCTGGATGTCTTCCACGGCGTCAAGGACCCCGCCGAGCATCTGCGGCTCACCCTGGAGCTGATGCGGCGCTTCACCCCCTGGGAGGCGGACCGGGCCGGCGCCGTGGAGCTGACGGACGCGGGCGGCACGCTCGCCGGGCGGTTCGCGCCGACCGTGCGCGAGCCCGTCGCCGAACTGCCGTCGGGCGGGCTGGTGCTGGGCGTCGCCGATGTGGTGGTCGCCAACGACCCGATCACCGGCCAGGGTTCCAACAACGCGTCCAAGTGCGCGGCCTCGTACCTGGCGAGCATCGTGGAGCGCGGCGGCGAGCCTTTCGACGCGGCCTGGATGCGGAGCGCCTTCGACCGCTACTGGACGGTCGCCGAGCCCGTCACCAAGTGGACCAACGCGATGCTCGCCCCGCCGCCCGAGCACGTACTCGGTCTGATCGGCGCGGGCGGCGCGCTTCCGGCGGTCGCCGACCGGATCGCCAACGGCTTCGACGACCCGGCCGACTTCGAGCCGTGGTTCTACGAGCCGCAGGCCGCGGGGGACTATCTCGCCGAGGTGCGGGCCGCCGGTCAGGGCTGACCGGCGCCGGACTCCTCGGGGGTCGGGGTGGACGTCGGGTCCTTGGGCGCGTCGTCCTTCGCAGGCGGCTTGCCGGGCTCTTTGCCGGGCGTCTTGCCGGGGGGCTTGCCGGGCGTTTTCCCGGGGGACTTCGCGCCCTTGGCGTCGTCCTTGCCCTCGGCGTCCTTCGCGTCCTTGGCGTCGTCCCCGGCCTTCGCGCCCTTGGCGGCCTTCCCGTCGGCGGGCGCCTGCACCTCCACCCCGATCGGGGTCGGGGCCTGCGCCTGCTTCGGCACGGGCCTCGGCTGGTAGTCGCTCAGCGCCTGCTGTCCGAGGTCCGGCCGGACCGCGCCGAGGATCGGGTTCGCCGCGATGGGCGAGACCTTGACGTACGAGCCGGGGCGCGGCGCCTGGATGACCAGCCCGTCGCCGATGTAGATCGCCACATGGGTGGCGCCGGAGAAGTACACCACCAGGTCACCCGGGCGCAGCAGCGACAGCGGTACGTGCGGCAGCCGCGCCCACTGCTCCTGGCTGGTGCGCGGCACGGTCACCCCGGCGTGCGCCCACGCCTGCGAGGTCAGCCCGGAGCAGTCGAACGAGCCGGGCCCCTGGGCACCCCACACGTACGGCTTGCCGAGCTGCTGGAAGGCGTACTCGATGGCCCGGTCGCCGACCGTGGAGGGCGCGCGCAGGGCGGGGTCGGAGCCGAGCGCCTTGGAGTCGAGGAAGTCCTTCTGCGCCTGGTCGGCGTCCTTCTGCTCCAGCGACTGCAACTCGGCGATCTGCACCCCGGTCAGCCCGGCGAGCATGGCCTCGACGTCCCGCAGACGCGTCTCGACGTCCTTCTTGTGGGCGGCGGCCACGTTCTGCGCGTGCTGGGCCCGGTCCAGCGCCCGCTGCGCCTGTGTGTTGAGCTCGTCGAGCCGGGTCTCGCCGCTGCTCAGCTCGCCGACCAGGTCCTTCTGGTGCCCGGCGAGCATGCCCAGGACGTGCCGCTGCCCGAAGAAGTCCTGCGGGGTCTGCCCGGAGAGCAGCGACAGATACGGCGACACACCGCCGTCCCGGTACATCTGGCGGGCCATCACCCCGAGCTGGTCCTTGCTCGCGGCGACGGCGGCCCGCTGGTCGGCGAGCTGCCGGTCGATCCGCTCGGCCTGCGCCCGCTGCTTGCCGGCGGTCTCCTTGGCCTGGTTGTACGCCTCGGTGGCCGTCTCGGTGCCCAGGTAGAGCGTGTGCAGCTGGGTGAGCATGTCGGACAGCGGCACGGTGGGGGTGGCCGGATCGTCGTACGGCCGGGCGGCGGCCCGCTGGGCGGCGGGCAGCGAGAGCGCCGCCGCGGCGAGCAGCGTGCCGCACACCACAGCGGAACGGAACCAGCCTGCGTGCCTTCGGGCCACTGACATCCGTACATCTCCCCTAGACCGGAGTTAACAGGCGTTCGCTCAGGATGTTGTCACGTCAAGTCATATCTTCGACAGGGGGACTGGGCGATTTCGCTCAAGGCGGTCACCCGGTGGGGTGGCGCTGCGGCGCGTCGGGGGCGGGGTGCGGGCCCGGGCCGGGGGTACGTGCGGGGGCGCGTCCGGCGGGCGGGGACGCCGCACGCGAAAAAGCGGGTTGCCGCGCGCGCGAAAAAGCGTACGACCCGGTCACCGCCCTCGGAGACCAGGCCGTACGCGTATGGGGGACCCCTGCGTTCAGGGGCCGGGCTCAGCCGAAGTAGCTGTGGAAGTTCTTGGAGAACTCCCAGTTGCTGAACTTGTCCCAGTTGACCGACCACGTCATCAGACCGCGCAGCGCGGGCCAGGTGCCGTGGGTGGCGTAGGAGCCGCAGTTGGTCTTCTTGGTCAGGCAGTCCAGCGCCTGGTTCACCTGGGAGGGCGAGGTGTAGCCGTTGCCCGCGTTGGTCGAGGCGGGCAGGCCGATGGCCACCTGGGAGGGCGCCAGGGCCGGGAAGACATTGGCCGTGTTGCCCGCGACCGGGAAGCCGGTGAGCAGCATGTCGGTCATCGCGATGTGGAAGTCCGCGCCGCCCATCGAGTGGTACTGGTTGTCCAGGCCCATGATCGACCCGGAGTTGTAGTCCTGGACGTGCAGCAGGGTGAGGTCGTTGCGCAGGGCGTAGATCACCGGCAGGTAGGCGCCGCAGCGCGGGTCCTGGCCGCCCCACTGGCCCGTGCCGTAGTACTGGTAGCCCATCTGCACGAAGAACGTCTCCGGGGCCATGGTCAGCACGAAGCCGCTGCCGTAGTGCGCCTTGAGGGTCTTCAGCGCCGAGATCAGATTGACGATCACCGGGGTGGTCGGGTTCTTGAAGTCGGTGTCACCGGTGTTCAGCGACAGCGAGTGGCCCTCGAAGTCGATGTCGACGCCGTCCAGGCCCCACTTGTCGATGATGCCGGTCACGGTGGAGACGAAGGTGTCGCGGGCCGCGGCGGTGGTCAGCTGCACCTCGCCGTTGGCGCCGCCGATGGACAGCAGCACCTTCTTGCCCTTGGCCTGCTTGGCCTTGATCGCGGCCTTGAAGTCGGCGTCGGACTCCACGGACGGGCACTCGCTGACCGAGCAGCGGTTGAAGTGGATGTTGCCCGAGGTCGGGGAGTCGGTCTCGCCGAAGGCCAGGTCGATGATGTCCCAGCTGTCGGGGACGTCGGCGAGCTTGGTGTAGCCGGAGCCGTTGGCGAAGGTCTCGTGCAGGTAGCCGACCAGGGCGTGGGTGGGCAGCCCCTGGGAGGGCGGCGGGCTGGTCGGCGGTGTGGTCGGAGGCGTCGTGGGCGGCGTCGTCGGGGGAGTGGTCGGCGGCGTCGTCGGTGGTGTGGTGGGGGGCTTGGTGGTCGGGGGAGTGGTCGGCGGGGTGGTGGGCGGGGTCGTGGTGCCGCCGCCGGGGCCCTGGAGCGAGATGTCGTCCGCGTAGTACGTGGGCTGCCCGTACCAGCCGTGCACGTAGACGGCCGCGCTGGTCTGGCTCGCGCCGGTGGTGAAGGACACGCTCAGCTGCGCGTAGCCGCTGCCCGTGGCGGGCGTCCAGGTGCTGGCGCCGGCGTCCACACCGATGTACACGTACGAGCCCTTGACCTGGGCGGTCAGGGTGTACGTGGTGTTGGGCGCGACGGCGACGGTCTGCTTGCACTGGCCGGTCACGCTCGCGCTCGGCACGCCCTGGAGGGCGTACGTACCGCTGTGCGCCTGCCCGTTGACCACGGTGCTGCCCGCGTCGCAGGTCCAGCCGGACAGGCCGTTCTCGAAGCCGCCGTTGGTCAGGAACTCGCCGGCGCTGGCCGTCGGGGCGAGCGCGACCAGGCCGCCGACGGCCAGGGCGCCCGCGAGGGCGGTGGAGGCGGCGACGAACGATCGTGTGCGCAGTGCGGATCTCTTGCGCGAGGAGGTGAGCATGGGGGGATGCTCCTTCGTTCAGGGAGGCGCATGTCACCGCGCAGCAAACAGGTTTAGACCAATCGTGTCAATGGTCCGGACCAATATTCGTCCGCTTCAGGCGCCTTTGGACCACGGCCACTTGGGCCGGTCGGGGTGCGGACGGCCCTCGGGGTCGTACACGAACACCCATCGGGTACGGCGGGAGCCGCGCGGCCCCGGACTCGGCTCGCGGTGGTAGACGTACACCGTCTCCGGGCCGCCCTCCGGCCGCGGCACCGGTACGCGGTAGACGCGCGGCGGCTGGCCGGTCGCCCCGGTCACCACCGACAGCACCCGGCCGTCCAGCGGCCCTCCGACGAATTCCGCGTCCTCATGTCTCACCTGCTCAGGATGGCACGCGGATAGGCTGACGGTAT
This sequence comes from Streptomyces sp. NBC_00223, assembly GCF_036199905.1. Classification (NCBI taxonomy): domain Bacteria; kingdom Bacillati; phylum Actinomycetota; class Actinomycetes; order Kitasatosporales; family Streptomycetaceae; genus Streptomyces; species Streptomyces sp. NBC_00223. The sequence goes on from NZ_CP108109.1 coordinate 5,745,627, forward strand.
GACCAGCAGCGCGGTGGCCGAATGAGCCGTATGAGCCGACCGACCAGCAGCGCGGTGCTCGTATGACCGGTGGCGCGGTGCCCGCGTACCGCAGGATGAGCGTCGAACAGCGGCGCGGGCAGTTGCTCGCTGCGGCGGTGGACCTCTTCGGGCACCGGCGGCCCGAGGACGTGTCGATCGACGACGTGGCCGCGGCGGCGGGCGTCTCCCGGCCGCTGGTCTACCGCTACTTCCCCGGGGGCAAGGCGCAGCTGTACGAGGCCGCGGTGCGGGGCGCCGCGGCCGAGCTGACCGGGCGGTTCGCCGTACCGACCGAGGGCCCGCCCACGCAGCGGCTGGCCGCCGCGCTCGACGGGTACCTCGCGTACGTCGACGAGCACGACGCCGCGTACGGGGCGCTGCTGCGCGGCGGGAGCGTGGCCGGTACGAGCCGGACCGAGGCGATCGTCGACGAGGTGCGGCGGCGGGCCGCCGAACAGGTGATGCGGCACCTCGGGGTGGCCGAGCCGGGGCCGCGGCTGTCGCTGATGGTGCGGTCGTGGATCGCGTGCGTCGAGGCGGTGTCGCTGATCTGGCTGGACGAGGGGAAGGAGCCGCCGAGGGCGGAGCTGCGGGGGTGGCTGGTGGATCACTTTGTCGCGTTGCTGGTGGTGACGGGGGTGGGGGACGCGCAGGGCGGCGAGGCGCTGGGGCGCGTCCTCGCGCTGGAATCCCCCAACGGCCCGGCCGCCCGCCTCGCCTCCCGCCTCACCCCCCTCCTCCCGTAGGGCCAGGCCCGGACCCGGCCCCGTTCACCCGGCCCCCGCCGCGAAGAAGCCCGGCAGCGAGTCCCGAATCAGCACGGCGGCCTGCTCAGGCGGGCGGTGGTTCACGTCCACCCGCAGCACGGCGAAGCCCGCTTGGACCAACCGCTCGGCGGCCTGCCTGTAGAAGCGCACTTCGGCGTGACTGCTGCCGGGCGAGAGCTGGAAGCGGTTGTGCGGCCCGCGCTCACGCAGCCGCTCCGCGACGACCTCGGGGTCGGCTTCCAGAATGACGGCCAGGTCGGGCCGGTCGGCCTGGGCGTTGAGGTGCCAGAGGAAGGCGGGGGTGACGCCGTCGAAGCGCTGCATCACCAGACCCGACGGGATGTAGCGATCGGACAGCACCACCCGGCCGGCCTCGGTGTTGGGACGAACCTCCACCTCGAGGTGGTGATAGCGGTCCGCGGCGTACAGGCAGGCCAGCGCGTGCCCGGTGGTCGTCTCGGTCAGCTCGCGGCACAACGCCCCGATCGGGCCGGAGGACGGCTCGGCTGTCATATGGACGTCTTCGCCGGAGGCGACGAGCAGTTGCGCCAGGTGGTGGACGACGGTCGACTTACCGGCGCCACTCGGCCCGTCGACGCTGACGAACAAGCCGCGCTTGCGGTCAGAAGAGGGCCGGAGTCTCATACGCGCCCCCCTTCGGCGGTTCGCCGCGGAGGTCTTCGAGGCTGGTGCTCGCCTTGTTCGCCAGCATCACGAACAGCCGGGCCTCCACCAGCGCGTCATACGTCGCGCGGTGCGGCGAGAGCCCGTCCGGCAGCCCCTCGGCCAGGTGGAAGGCTTCGACCAGGCTGCCCAGCCGATAGCTGCCCTGGCCCGGCACCAACCGGCGAGCGAGACTCAGCGTGTCGAACACCTCGGGGCACTCCCAGCCGGGGAGCTTGCGCTCCAGAGCGCGGACATCCACGTGCGCGTTGTGGGCGACCAAGGCAGGGCGCGACAACACCCGCAGCACGTCGGCCTTGACGTCGCCGAACGACGGGCAGCCGGCCACGTCCTTGTTGGTCAGACCGTGAATGCGGGTGGCGAAGTGCTTGATGGGCGTCTCGGGCTTCACCAGCCAGCTCAGCGGCTCCCCGATGATGCCGTCGACGATCGGGACGGCGGCCAACTCGACAAGGTCGGGCGGCTGCTGACCGTTGCCCTCCACGTCGACGACCACGAAGTTCAGACTCGTCCAGTCAGTCATCCCGCTTCTCGCCCTTCCACCCGATGCCGGCCCGCCCATGCCGCCGCTCGACGTGCGGGTGCCGTACGTCGTGCACTTGGAAGCCGAGCGCGTGTTGCAGGTAGTAGCGCGGTTGCTCGGTCTCCAGGCCGGACACCACGGCCGCGCGGTCGGTGATGTCCACGACCACGAGACCACGCGTTTCCGGCAGAGCACCGGCGATCTCCCGCAGCCGATCGGACGACGGCACCTTGTGTGCTCCCGCGCACAGTGCGAGCTGACTCAACGGGCAGATGTCGCACAGCTCGGGGATACCGTAGTGACCGTTGTAGTCGGGCAGGCCATGAGCGTGGGCGACAGCGCAGGAGGTCTTGCGGAACAGCGGCGTGGAGTTGTCGAACGCGGTCAGGACGCGCTGCTCCAGCGTCTCGGGCACGATCTTCCGGCGGGCCGATTCGTCGTACGGCTCGGGCAGTCCGTTGGCCCTGTAGTACGCCGCGATCTCGCCGCGGTAGAACAGGCCGGTGAACACTGTGGCGTCGGCGTGCTGAGCCAGCCGGTACGCCCGGTCGAGGTGATCTTCCGAGTCGTTCAGGCCCGGTACCAGCGGACGCCAGTAGAGGATGGTGCGGTACTTCCGGCGCTGCGGCGCGCTCATGAGCTTCAGCGACGCGGCGGCCACACTCGACGGATAGGGCTCGATGTCCTTGTTGTCGATGCCGGAGTAGGTGAACAGCAGTGTCACCTTCAGGTGTTCGAGCGCGTTGAGCCGTTCGATGTCCTCGGGCTTCATCCGGTGGCGTGTGATGACCAGGACGTGATTGGTCAACCCGCGCTCGTCCAGGTTCTCCAGCACGGCGAAGGTGTGCGGCCGGACGACCGGGAGGAACGGGTCGGTGGCCCGGTTGAACACCTGCACGGGGGTTACGTGCGGCTGGAAGTAACGGTGGTTGACCAGTTCCTCCACCGCCTCGGCGTCGGACATGAGCGCACGCGGTACCCGTTGATCCCATAAGCCGTAGGTGTGGCGGATGCAGTACGCGCAGTCCAGGGGGCACCCCTGGATGTGGTTCAGACTGAGACCGCTCTTGCGGTACTCGACAACCTCCCGTGCACGTTCCGGCAGCTTGTCGATCTGATTCCCGCTCAGCAGGATTACGCGGGTGGCCACCTCAACTCCCAAGTCCCTTGAGAACGGACGCGATTCGGCGTCCCTGACGAGAGAGTAGGGAGAAGGAACGGCAGTGAGAAGAATATTTCTTGAGATTTCTCGCAATCTCAAGAATGAGTGAGGGTGCGGGAAAATCCGGGACTCCACGCTTACTCGCTCTCGTCCGCCCTTCCCGAGGCGAGATCGTCGATGACCCGGTTGATGATCGCTCGTGCGCTCCGGCCGTAACCGGCCGTGGCCGCCAGTGAGTCGAAGACTCCCGTGTACAGGGCCACCTCCTGCGGCTGGGCGAGGTTCAACTCCGCCGAGAAGGTCTCGACCATGACGCGGTCGCTGTCGAGGAGCCAGAATCCATGAGCGGGTGCGACCACGTACGCTGTCTCGAATCCGATGATGCCGAGCCTGACATTCGGCAGTGCTGAGAACGAGATCAGCCGGTCGAGTTGCCCCAACATGATCTCGGGCGGACACAGCCGGTAGCGCAAGGCCGCTTCCGTGAGAACGAAATGGAAGCGTTTTTCCGGCTGGTACAGGATGTCCTGGCGTCGCACCCGTGCTGCCACGGCTTCGTCGATGTCGTTCCTCACCTTGAACACGGTGATGCTCTGGGCGAAGCGGAAGCGGGCGTACTGGGCGGTCTGGAGCAGACCGGGGATGAACGTCGACTCGAAGGCCCGAAAGAGCCGTGTCCTGGCGTCCAGGCCGGCTATCTCCTGTTGGTGAGGCTTCAACCCCACCTTGAGTTGCCGCCGCCACTCGGCGTGCTGAATTTCGAGCGTGTGCAGAGAGGCGAGGAGCGCTTCTGTCTCGTCCTCGCCGGCGGTTGCCCGCGTCCAGCCGCGAATGTCGTCGTCGGTGGGCGTCTGCCGGCTGTTCTCCAGCTTGGACACCTTGGAAGGTGGCCACGACAAAGACTCCGCGAGCGCGCGGCCGCTGAGTCCTGCGGCCGTGCGTAGCTCGCGGAGCCTTTTGCCCAGTGCGTCACGAGCCTCGTGCACGCTGGTGACGCCGGTCGTTCTATTCGATGGCAAAGTCGTCCCGTCGTACGGCGCGGTGCCAGGCGGCATCTCGCCAGTGGTTGTGCGCCACGATCGCAGCGGGGTCGTCGACGAGTTCGCCGCCCAGGAAGTTCTCGTCGTCGTCGAAATGCATCCGTACGAGCTTGGCCGAGTCGAACAACCAGTAGTCGTAGTCCGGCAGGCCGACCGCGTCATGACGGGCGAGATAGCGAATGTCCTCGCCCGCGGCGTTGGTGTGCGCCGAACAGAAGACGCCGAAGCGGCTGTAGTCCGTGAGCGGGACCGTCACGACCCGCACACGCGAGAAACGGCGGCCCTCGGCCGTTGCCCCACGAATCATGGTCAGCCAGTTCTGGAACCAGCCCATGTCCACGGGCTCGCCCGCGACGAACTGACGAAGCGCCTCGGACTCGTTCGCTGACCGGTAGTGGTCACGCGTCTCCAGCCGGAACGCCGTGTGCTCGAAGCTGTGGAAGAGCCTGCCGAACTCGGGGCCGGGTTCGATCATGCGGCTCAGCTCCGGCCCTCCTGGTCCAGGTAGCGGCGGGCGTACATCCTGAGCACGTCTTCCGGGATCTCGATCAGGGTCTCGTGGTCGGGCACCTCACCGACGTCGGCGAGCGCCTGCGGGTCCGTGACCTTCCAGCCCTGCGCGATGTAGGTCACGCGGTCCGTGCGGTCGGTGGCGAACAGGGTGGGGGACTGCCCCTCCTGTGACTTCGGGTCCTTGCCGAGGAACTGTGCGCGCATGGTGCCCTCCATTGCGAGGAACTTGGCGAACCATTCTCGGTCATCGTGCTGCAGAGAACGGGGGACGTCAACAGACGGGATGAGCAGCCGCGGGTGGGGAATGTGGCGTGTGTCCGTGAAGGTGCGCTGGTGCGCGCTAGTTTCGGCTGCTCGGGTTGTACGCGATCACTCTCGGCTGGCCCGCTCGCGTGCACCTCTACGGGGCCCGGGGCCTCACCTGTGGTTCCCCGGAACTCACCCCCACCGGGCAGGACTTCACGCTCACCTGGTGGCCGATGAACGAAGCTCTCGACGCTGCCGCGGGCGGGGGATGTACGACCCGGGCCCGGGCGTCGGGGGAGGACGCGCGGGCCCGGGCGGGGCTGGTCCGCACGGCGTACGCGGGGGCGCGTACGCCGCGTCAAGCCGGAGCAGCCCGCCTCACCGCGGCGGGGCGAACCTCGGTTCCCGCCGCGGTGAGGAGTTGATGACCGGCCCGTGGGCCGTACGGCAGCTGATCAGGTCCTGCACCAGATAGCCGCTCGCGGCATAGCGGGGGATGCCGTCCGGCGGGTACTGGGCCAGCCGTTCCCTGACGTGCGTGATCCGTTCCACCGGCCCCAAGTCGCCGGGCCCGGTAGGGGCGTTGCACAACGTGCCCTCCAGCCAGGCCAACGCGTCCTCCGGGTGCCCGAACGTCGCCGCCAGCACGCTCCGCGGCGCGAACCGCCACTCCTTTACGACCAGCGGCGACCCGCCCACCAGCCCGACCGGCACCGCCATCCCCGTGACCACCGCCGTGTGCCAGTGGAGGTCCGCGCTATTCACAGTCGTTACCGCGCGGCGGCGACACATGCGCCCAGATCAGCTTGCCGACGCCGTCGCGCTCGCTCACGCCCCAACTCCCCGGCCCGACCAGCGCGTCCACCAGCGCGAGGCCGCGCCCCCGCTCGTCGTCGGCGCCCGCCCGGTGGACCTCCGGCTGCCGGGAACTGGCGTCGTGCACCTCAAGCCGTACGCCGTCGCCCTCGCGTACGAACCTGGTCTCGATCAGCCGGCCCCGTACCCGGGCGTGCTGGACGCTGTTGGTCACCAGCTCGGTCAGGACGAGTTCGGCCACCTCGGCGAGGTCGCTCAGACCCCACTTCCACAGCACCGCCCGCAGGCAGTGCCGCGACCGGCTCACCGAGCGAGGCGTGCTCGCCCAGTACGAGGCCACCAGCGGTTCCGGGGGCGTTGTCACTACTGGTGTTTCCATGGGCCGGGCCTTTCCTTGGTACCACGCCGTAGTCGGGTTCTGACGTTCTGTTCACAAGACTGCGCGCGTAGTCCTACGATCAAAAGGGGGTGGCAAGTGACGTACGGCAAAGCACAAAAGGGAGTTGCAGCATGGCCATGGCATACGGTGAATGGCTCCGGGAGCAGCGGAAGAGGCAGGGCCTCACGCAGCAGGAGTTGGCGAACTCGGCGATCATGACGCGTTCGCACATCGCCCACATTGAGGCGGGCCGACGCTGGCCCTCGGAGGACGACGCGAAGCGGCTGGACATCGCGCTGAACACGGGAAACGTGCTGTCCAGCTTCTTGCCGGCCACGCACGGTCGGCCGGTCGGCAGCCACTTCGAGGCGGCTCGTCAGCTCGAACAGCAGGCTTGCATGCTGCGTGAATTCGCACTCTCGTACGTGCCCGGAATTCTCCAGACGAAGTCCTACGCGAACGCGGTGCTGAAAGTCGGATTCCCGCCACTGGGAGAGAAGGAGCGTGACCAAGCGGCGGTCACTCGGCTTGAGCGCTCCCTCCTGCTGGACGACCCCGCGACGCCGATGGTGTGGGCGATGCTCGACGAGGCCGTACTGCGGCGGCCGATCGGCGGGCCGGCCGCCATGGCCGAGCAACTGACGCACCTGGCGGACCTGGTGGAGTGCGAGCGCATCCGCGTCCACGTGGTGCCGTTCGCGGTGGGAGCACACCCGCTGTTGCAGAACATGCTGACCCTCATGTGGTTCGAGGACCAGCCGCCCGTCGCCTACGTCGAGGGGCTGCACACGGGCCGTCTGCACGACTCGCCGGAGCTCGTGGAACGCTTCCAGGGCGCCTACGACCTGGCGTTGGGCGATGCGTTGCCGCTGAGGGAGTCACTTGCCATGCTGCGGGCGACGGCGCAAGACTTCGGGCATGAAGACGACTGAGACCGTAATCCCGGTGGCTTCCGCGCTCGTTGGGTGGCGGAAGTCCAGTTACAGCGGCCCGGACGAGGGCAGTTGTGTCGAGGTCGCGGACGGGTACGGGATCGTGCCCGTCCGGGACTCGAAGGACCCGCACGGCCCCGCGCTGGCCTTCCCGGTGTCAAGCTGGTCCGCGTTCATCACCGCCGTGAAGGCCGACCATTTCCCGACAACCTGACCCCGCGCCCACCGCACGTTGCCAGTCGCGGCCCGCAGCCGCTTCGCCCGCGCGCGAGGCGGTTCCCGACGGGCCGCTGGCCCTGACCGGCAGTATCGACGGCCCAGCGGACCTGGGCGAGCGGCACGACGACCACGTTCGCGAGCGTATGCGCGAGCGCTTCGGCGATCTGGAGTGATCGCCACCTTCGGGACCGGCCGTCGGGCGACAGGTTGCTCTGGCGGGGCTGCTTGTTTTGCTGCGGGCGACGGCGCGAGACTTCGGGCATGAAGACGACTGAGACCGTAATCCCGGTGGCTTCCGCGCTCGTTGGGTGGCGGAAGTCCAGTTACAGCGGCTCGGACGAGGGCAGTTGTGTGGAGGTCGCGGACGGGTACGGGGTTGTTCCCGTCCGGGATTCGAAGGACCCGCACGGCCCCGCGCTGTCCTTCCCGGCGTCGAGTTGGTCCGCGTTCATCACCGCCGTGAAGGCCGACCTTTTCCCGACAACCTGACCCCGCGCCCGCGTACGGGCCGCCTTCGGAGCCCCCGGGCGCTAGGCGCGCCGACCGGAGGGTGAGTTCGAGGCGCGGCGGTGCTGGCGGAGGGTGCGGCGGAGGCCGGGGTTGTGGCCCGACGCGAAGGCGACGTCCTCGGTGATGGCTTGCTTCAGCGCGTCCAAGGACGCGCTCGTGGAGCCTGGCCAGTGGGACCACGGGCCGTTCGAGGCGAGCAGTCGGCGGGCGTGGTCGGTGCCGAGCCGGCCGTCGAGGTACAGGAGGGTCGCCATGGCGTGCGGCCACCAGGCTTCGCGGTATTCGTCGTCCGGATCCGGAGGCAGGGCCAGCGCCCGGTCCAGGAACGCGCTGAGGAGTTGGGCGTCCCGTTCCGTGCCCAGCCGGGCCAGAGCGGGACAGTAGCTCCACCGGTAGCCCCCGACAGTGCCGCCGAGCAGGTCCCGCTCGATCCGCTCGCGCAGATCGGCCCGGCGCCCCGCCGCGATGATCCAGGTCACCGCCAGGCATTGCCGCCATCCGCCGCTGTCCAGCAGCAGGACAAGATCCTCGGCGGGAGCCCGCCGTGCCGCTCGACGCAAACGCCACTGGAACCACCGCTGTTGCGGGCGCGGCATCAGGAACGCGCGACCCATCAGCTTGTCGTAGCGCCGACCGGGAGTGACCCAGCGCCTGGTCAGGCGATTCAGCCGCGCGTCGGAAGGATCGCCCTCCGCTCGCCCCACGCCGACGTCCTTGCGGATGGATCTCCAGCTCATCGGCCCCTGCCTCCCCCGCCGCAGGACGCGGGACCCCCCGAGGCGTACGCGATGACGTCGCTGCGTCGAGCAACGGTACGCGGGGCCAACCCCGGAGGGAACGTCTCAGAGGAGGCCGGAGCTGCGCCAGAGGGGGGCCGTGGCGCCGCGCAGCAGGTCGACCTCCTCGAAGAAGTCCATCAACCGCTTCGCGGACTGCCGCAGCACGTCCCGCCGGTGCGGACTGTTCCGCGCCTCCTCCACCGCGCGGACCGGATCGAGCCCCACCTCCGCGTACACGCGAGGACTGATCAGCGACCGCGCGATCACCCGCGCGGCCTCCGCGGAAGTGACCCGGGTCAGCCCCACCTCCCACCGCGGCGCGGTCTCCATCTGCCGCCGCAACTCCTCGCGGGCGTACCGGATGTGGCGCGACTCCTCCACGACGTGGATCCGCGTGACCCCGCGTATCAGCGGCTGCACCCGCTCGTCGGGGAAGGTCAGCCGCTGCATCCAGTCGAGGATCTCCTCGGCCAGCAGCGTGCCGGTGAACGCGCCCGGCGTCGTGGAGACGGTCTTGAGCACGCGGCCCAGCGCGTGGTCCGTACGGCTCGGCCGGTACGCCGGCGTACCCATCTTCGTCACCGCGCGGGCGAACATCTTGGAGTGCCGGCACTCGTCGGCTATCTCGGTGAGCGCGTAACGGACGTGCCCGCTGGTCGGGTCGAGGTCGTAGGTGTGCCGCAGCAGCAACTGCATCAGGATCGTCTCGAACCAGATCCCGATCGAGCAGAGCGAGGCGACCTCGTGCCGCGACAGCTCGATCCGCTGCTCCTGCGGCATCCGCCGCCACAACTCCGTGTCGTAGAGCGAGACCAGCTCCGGCGGCCAGAACCACATGCCCTCCTCGAAGGGCGCGTCCCAGTCCAGCTCGGTGTCGGGGTCGAACGAGTGCTTCGCGGACGCCGCGAGCAGCCGCTCCGCTGTCCTCTCGCGGTCGGACATGCGCGTGTCCATGCGCGTGTCCATACGTGTGCCCATGCGTGTGTCGATAGGTGTGTCCATGGGTGAACGGCCTCCGGAACATGAGGGGTTACCTGCGGTACAGGTGTTATGAGACTCTGTGTCAACAAGGCCGTCAAGACCTCGCGCACGAAGGAGCCGCCGATGTCGACGGAAGGCCGCAAGCTCTACACGCAGCCTCCCAGCGAGTGGAGCTGGCAGGTGCCGGCCCAGGGCGCCGCCCGTTTCTCCTGGGACTACGGCGACGGCCGCGCCCGGCTGCTCGCGCTGTACCAGAAGGGCAAGGACAAGCAGTGGGACGCGGTCAGGCGGATCGACTGGGGGCTGCCCGTCGACCCGTTCGACCCGCTGGGCACGCCCGACGAGGCGTTGGCGCTGTACGGCACCCGTTACTGGGACGCGATGAGCGAGCGCGACCGGGGGGTGCTGCGACAGCACTCCACCGCCTGGCAGTTCAGCCAGTTCCTGCACGGCGAGCAGGGCGCGATGGTGTGCGCGGCCCGGATCGTGGAGTCCGCGCCCGATTTGGACGCGAAGTTCTACTCGGCCACCCAGACCATGGACGAGGCCCGGCACGCGGAGATCTACGGCCGGTTCCTCCAGGAGAAGATCGGGATGCTCTACCCGGTCAACGACAACCTCCAGGCGCTGCTGGGCGACACCCTGCGGGACTCGCGCTGGGACATGCCGTACCTCGGGATGCAGGTGCTCATCGAGGGGCTGGCGCTGGCCGCCTTCGGGCTGATCCGCGACACCGCCACCAAGCCGCTGCCGCAGCAGATCCTCGCCTACGTCATGCAGGACGAGGCCCGGCATGTCGCCTTCGGGCGGATGGCGCTGCGCGACTACTACAAGCAGCTCACGGACGCCGAACTGCGCGAGCGCGAGGAGTTCGTGATCGAGGGCTGCTATCTGATGCGCAACCGCCTGGGCGGGGTGGAGGTGCTGGAGAACTTCGGCGTGCCCGCGAAGGAGGCCGCCGAGTTCACCGAGCGCTCGCCCTTTCTGCATCTGTTCCGGAAGCTGCTCTTCAGCCGGATCGTGCCGTGTGTGAAGGACATCGGGCTGTGGGGGCCGCGGCTCCAGCAGGCGTATGTCGACATGGGCGTGCTCGAACTCGGTGACTCCAACCTCGACCAGCTGATGACCCAGGACGAGGAGATCGCCGAACGCCTGGACGCGCAGCGCTTCGCCGCCGAGGAGAACGCCCGGGTCGCGGAGGTGGAGGAGGCCATCGCGGCGGGCGGCAGCTGAGAGCCGACCCGCGACGGCGCCTGAGGCACGGCGAGCGATCCCCTCACCAGCCCTTCGCCAGGGCGATTTTCGGATAATACGGACCCTCTGCATGATCGCGGACGCACAGCTCGTACGCTTGTCCGATGAACGAGGGAGCGAGATCGCAGCGGCGTGCCGTCCGCCGTGCCCGGGCGCGCCGCCGCCGCAGAACCGCCGTGCTGAGCGTCACGGTGGTGCTGCTGGCCGTCGCGGGCTCGCTCTACGTGGTCTACGGCCGCGGCGGTTCGGCGGCCGACGCGGCCGGTCCCGCGCACCCGACGGCGACCGGCCCGGCAGCCGCCGGCCATGCGTCGGACCAGCCGAAGAAGCCGGTCCGCAGCACCGCGCCCGCCGAGCCCTCCGGCACCCTCACCCTCGCCTTCGCCGGTGACGTCCACTTCACCGGCCGTACCGCCGGACGCCTCACCGCCGACCCCGCGCTCGGCCCGATGGCCAAGACGCTGTCCGCCGCCGACTTCGCCATGGTCAACCTGGAGTCCGCGATCACCACCCGCGGCACCGAGGAGGCGAAGCTCTACCACTTCCGCACCACCCCGGCCGCTCTCACCGCCCTCCAGCACTCGGGCATCGACGCCGTCACCATGGCCAACAACCACTCCGTGGACTACGGCCCGCAGGGCCTGGCCGACAGCATCGCCGCCAAGCGCGCCTCGCCCATCCCCGTGGTCGGCATCGGCGCCGACGACACCGAGGCGTACCGCCCGTACACCACGAAGATCAACGGGGTGCGGCTCGCGGTCGTCGGGGCCAGCCAGATCTACGACCTCACCAACGCGAACTTCCGGGCCGGCCCCGGCCGTCCGGGCATAGCCTCCGCGCTCGACCGCGCCAAGCTCCTGTCCGTCGTGCGGCAGGCCAAGACCGAGGCCGATGTGGTCGTCGTCTATCTGCACTGGGGGATCGAGGGCGAGAGCTGCCCGACCGCCGACCAGAAGTCCATCGCCGCCGACCTGTCCGCGGCCGGCGCGACCGCCGTGGTCGGCACCCACGCCCATGTGATGCTCGGCTCCGGCATGCTCGGCCCGACCTATGTCGGCTACGGCTTCGGCAACTTCCTCTGGTACGGCACCTCGCCCTATCCGCACTCCGACGAGACCGGGGTGACCACCCTCACCGTCACCCACGGCAAGGTCGCGCACGCCGTCTTCACCCCTGCCGTGGTGGACGGCCAGGGCATACCCGAACCGCAGTCGGGCGCGGCGGCCCGGCAGATCACCGACCGTTACGGGCAGTTGCACCAGTGCACCGGACTGACCGAGGCCCCGTAGACCTGTGCGTCCGGATTCTGTAACGGCACGCCGCCCGGGCCACCGGGCGGGAACCGGAGCCCGGACGGAGGCATCTATTCGTGCGCAGATTCGTGCACAGATACGAAAAACGGCCGGTTTTTCGTGTCGGGCACCGAGCGACGAAGAGGCGGGTGGGTACACACCATGACAGGACGGCGATTCTCTCCGGAACGGCTGAGGTCGGCGCCGGTGGCGGCCATCACGGTGGCGGTCCTGGTGGTGGTGATCGCGGCGGTGGTCTCGGCGGTCCTGACGGCCGGCGGCAAGGGCGGCAGGAGCGGCAGGGACGACGCCAAGGGCGGCAGCCAGGCCCCGGCGAGTCCGGGCGCCCCCTCCCAGCCGGCGAAGCGCCCGACGTCCCACCCGCCGACCGGCAGGACGTACCCTGTCGTGCCCGAGTCGATCCAGCACGCGGCCGAGGCCCCCGGCAAGGCCGTCAACATCACCATCGACGACGGCCCCGACCCGCGGTGGACCCCGCAGATCCTGGAACTGCTCAAGCAGCACCACGCGCACGCCACCTTCTGCATGATCGGCCCGCAGGCGCAGGCCCACCCGGACCTCGTACGGCGGGTCGTCGCCGAGGGGCACCGGCTGTGCGACCACACCGTCCACCACGACGAGTCGATGGACCACAAGTCGTTGGCGTACCAGCAGTCGGAGATCCTGGACGCGCTCGCGATGATCGAGGACGCGTCCGGCGGCGCCCGCGTCTACTACTACCGCGCGCCCGGCGGCGCTTTCACGCCCGGCAGCCGGGCGGTGGCCGCGCAGCACGGGATGCGGCCGCTCGGGTGGAACGTCGACACGAAGGACTTCTCGCGGCCGGGTGTCGCCACCATCGTGCACACGGTCAAGTACGAGATATCCAACGGGCCGACGATTCTCTTCCACGACGGTGGGGGTGACCGTTCTCAGACGGTCGCGGCGCTTGGCCAGACGCTGAGTTGGCTGGCGCAGCAGGGGTACGCGTTCAGCTTTCCGGAGGTCGAGTAATGGTGACGCCTGTGCCCTCAAACGCCGGGCGGGCTGGGGTGGGTGACGCGCGTGGCTTCGTGAACGCTTCTGCCCTCAAGCGCCGGGCGGGCTTTTTTGCGCTCAAGCGCCGCGCGGGCTTGGGTGCGCTCAGTTGTCGGGTGGGGTCAGAACTGCCCGCATGACCGCGCGGGCGATCGGGGCCGCGTTGCCGCCGCCGGAGATGTCCGCGCGGACGGCGTCGGCGTCCTCCACGACCACGGCCACTGCCACCGAGGCGCGCGTGGAGCCGGCGGGCTTGGCGTAGGAGATGAACCAGGCGTAGGGCGTGCCGGTGTTGGCGAGGCCGTGCTGCGCGGTGCCGGTCTTGCCGCCGACGACCGCGTCCGGGAGGGCCGCGTTCGTGCCGGTGCCCCGGGTCACCACCGCCTCCATCAGCTCCTGGAGCCGCGCGGCCGTCCGGGCGCTGACCGCCTGGTGGAGCAGACGCGGCCGGGTGGTGGCGACGGTGACGCCGCTGTGGTTGGTGACCCGGTCCACGAGATACGGCGTCATCAGCCGGCCGCCGTTGCCGACCGCCGCCGCGACCATCGCCATCTGGAGCGGGGTCGCGGTCGTGTCGAACTGCCCGATCGAGGACAGCGCCACCTGGTCCCGGCCCATCAGGGTGTCCACATTGCTCTTGGCGACGCTCGGCGGAATCCGCAGCCGGGTGTCGTTGAAGCCGAACCGCTCGGCCTGCGTCAGCACCCCGCTCGGCCCCAGATCCGCGCCCAGCTTGGCGAAGACCGTGTTGCACGAGACCCGGAAGGCGTCGTAGACACTGGCGTCACGGCACTCCTCGTCGCCCTCGTTGGCCAGGTCCACGGTCGTGCCCGGCAGCCGGTACGGGTCCGGGGAGTCGGTACGCGCCCGCAGATCCGTCACCATCCCGCTCTCCAGCGCCGCCGCGGCCGTGACCACCTTGAACGTCGAACCCGGCGGGTACGTCTGCCGGATCGCCCGGTCCAGCATCGGCTGCTCGCCGTCGGCGGTCAGGCGGGTCCACGCCTCGGTCGCCGCCCGGCCGGTGCCGGCCACCAGAGCCGGGTCGTAGGACGGCGAGGAGACCAGCGCCAGGATGCGGCCGGTGACCGGGTCGAGCGCGGCCACCGCCCCCCTGCGCCCGGCCAGCCCGTCGTACGCGGCCCGCTGCGCCGCCGGGTCGACGGTGGTGAACACCGCGCCGCCGCGCGGCCGGGCCCCGGTGATCTCGCTCCACAGCGGGGTCTCGTGGAGCGCCGGGTCGGAGCCGTCCAGCAGACCGTCCTCGGTGCCCTCCAGCAGGGTCGCGCCGTACGTCTGCGAGGCGAAGCCGGTCACCGGCGCGTACAGCGGGCCTTCGGCGTACGTACGCACGTACCGCAACTGGCCGCCGGTGGCCCGCGATCCGGTGACCGGCACCCCGGCGACCAGGATGTCGCCGCGCGGCTGGGCGTAAAGGGCCACCAGGGTGCGGCGGTTGGCCGGGCTCGCGTCAAAGGCGCTCGCCCGTACGAGCTGCACCCGGCCCGCGTTGAGCAGCAGGGCGGCCAGCAGCAGGGCGCAGAAGGCGGCGGCGTGCCGGACGCACCTGTTCACGCGATCGCCTCCAGGGGCTCGACAGCCGGTTCCGGGCGGCGGGCCCGGTCGCTGATCCGGATCAGCAGGGCCACGATGATCCAGTTGGTGACGACCGACGAGCCGCCCTGCGCCAGGAACGGCATCGCCAGACCGGTCAGCGGGATCAGGTCCATCACCCCGCCCGCGATCACGAACACCTGAAGCGCCAGGATCGAGGTCAGGCCCACCGCGAGCAGCCGCCCGAACGGGTCGCGGGTCGCCAGCGCCGCCCGGAAACCGCAGCAGGCCAGCAGCGCGTACAGCCCGAAGAGCCCGCACAGCCCGGCGAGTCCGCACTCCTCGCCCACGGTGGCCAGCACGAAGTCCGACTTGGTGGCGAAGCCGATCAGATACGAATAGCCCTGGCCGAGCCCGGTGCCGAGCAGACCGCCGTCGGCGAACGCGTAGAGCGACTGGGCGAGCTGGCCGGGCCCGAGCCCGGCGTCGGCCGTCGCGAACGGGTGCAGCCAGTCCTGCACCCTGCCGTGCACATACGGCTCGGTCCGGCTCGCGGCGGTGGCGCCCGCGGCGGCCATCAGCAGCCCCACGGCGGTCCAGCCCCGGCGGCCGGTGGCCACGTAGAGCATCACCACGAACAGGCAGAAGAACAGCAGCGAGGTGCCCAGGTCGTGTTCGAGCACCAGCATCCCGGCGCTCGTGAGCCAGATCACCAGCACCGGGCCGAGCACCCGGCCGGTGGGCAGTTGCAGCCGTCGCAGCCCCGGCACCCGGCGGCCGGTGTACGCCAGCGCCGCGCGGTTCGCCGACAGGTAACCGGCGAAGAACACCGCCAGCAGTACCTTCGCGAACTCGCCGGGCTGGAAGGAGAATCCGGCCGCCCTGATCCAGATCCGGGCGCCGTTGACCGCGGGGAAGAAGATCGGCACCACCATCAGCGCCAGCGCGGCCGTACCGCTGACGTACACATAGCGGGCCAGCACCCGGTGGTCGGGCAGCACGAGCACCACCGCGACGAACAGCGCGACGCCGACCGCCGACCACAGCATCTGCGCGGGGGCGGCCCGCGGGCCCAGCGACGGTTCCAGGTCCAGCCGGTAGATCAGCACCAGACCGATCCCGTTGAGCAGCACCGCGATGGGCAGCAGCAGCGGATCGGCGTACCGGGCGCGGGCCCGGACCGCGAGGTGGGCGAGCAGCGCGAGCAGGCCGAGGCCGGCGCCGTACGCCCCCGCGTCCGGCGGGACCGCGCCGCTCCTGGCGAGGCCGACCTCCGCGTAGCCGTACACGCAGATCCCGACGGCGGCGACGATCAGCGAGAGTTCGACACCGCGGCGGGCGGGCGCCGCCGGGGCCGACGGGGGAGCAAGGGTGGGCGCGGTCGCCGACGTTGCGCTCATGGGCGGTCACGCTAGCAATCGACGGGCGTTATGTCCGTTAGGTGAGCGCTCGGCCCGGCCCCTGATTGGGCCGTGCGGGGCCCCCGGGCTGTCAGTGGCCGCGCGTAGGGTGAACGGTGTGACCGTGCCCGACGAACTCGCCGACCTCCCGTACGCCGATCTGCTGCGCCCGCACACCGGACCCCTGGAGTCCGAGGGCGACTACGACACCGTGCACTTCGACCGGCTCGCCTTCGAGGACGGCGACCGTGCCAACGGCGCGCGCTTCCTCGAATCGGCGGTCACCGACTGCGTGCTGTCGGGGACGAATCTGCGCCGCACGCGGATCAACGACCTGTGGGTGTCCGGCACCCGCTTCACCGGCGTCACCCTGGCCGAGAGCGACTGGCTGGACTCCTCGCTGACCGGCTGCTCGCTGGCCGGCGTCGAAGCCTTCGGTTCCGTCCTGCGCCGGGTGGTCTTCCGCCGCTGCAAGCTGGACTCGGTGAATCTGCGCTCGGCGGCGCTGTACGACGTGGCCTTCGAGGACTGCGTGCTGCGTGAAGTGGACTTCGCCGAGGCCAAGCTCGACGGCGTGACCTTCCCCGGCAGCCGGATCGAGCGGGCCCGCTTCGGCCGCGCGACGCTGAAGAAGGCCGATCTGCGCGGCGCGGTCGCCATCGACCTCGCCGACGGCTACGAGTCGCTGCGCGGCGCGGTCATCAGCTCCAGCCAACTGCTCGACCTGGCCCCGGCGCTGGCGCAGACCCTCGGCATCACGGTCCTGGACCGCTGACTCCGCCGACGTTCCTCAACGGCCTGGCGCCTGTACGCAACAGTCCTCTTCCATCCTCGACCCTCTTGATCAGGAGACATCCGTGAGCACCCTCTACGACATCGCGCTGCACACCCTCGACGGCACGCCCACCACCCTCGGCGAGCACCGCGGCAAGGCCCTCCTGGTGGTGAACGTGGCCTCCAAGTGCGGCCTCACCCCGCAGTACGAGGGCCTGGAGCGGCTCCAGGAGAAGTACGCCGACCGGGGCTTCACCGTGCTCGGCATGCCCTGCAACCAGTTCGGCGGCCAGGAGCCCGGCACCGCCGAGGAGATCAGCACCTTCTGCTCCACCACCTACGGCGTCAGCTTCCCGCTGCTGGCGAAAGCGGACGTCAACGGTCCGGACCGGCACCCGCTCTACGCCGAGCTGACCCAGGTCGCCGACACGGCGGGCGAGGCCGGTGACGTGACCTGGAACTTTGAGAAGTTCCTGGTCAGCGCCACGGGCGAGGTCGTCGGACGGTTCCGGCCCACCGTTCAGCCCGAGGCCGACGAGGTCATTGGGGCGATCGAGGCGCAGCTGCCGCGATGATCGACAAGGGGGTCGCGGGACGCCCGGGGCGGCACGGGGGACGGTCGGCGGCACTGCCCTAGATGCGCGAATGCGCCATGGCAGAATCCGGACGATCGGTGGACATTGTCCGGATCTCCCCCTGCTGGTTGGCTCTTCTTACCGCCTCAGCGAGGAAGGGACAGTGGCAGTGCAGGACATCGAGTTCCGTAGCGGACACCTTTGTGTCGACACGGACCCTGCCCTGTGCGTTCCTTGCCAGGAGCGGTTGGATCGGCAACTCGCCTTGCTTCCCCGGGTATACGGCGAGTTGGAGGTTGCGCTCGTAACGGCGCCGAACTCCGGCGACCGAGTGACCGGCACTGCCCGGCCCGGCATCCCCCTGAACGGGCCGGCTGTCGAGGCGCGCGCCGAGATACGAGGCACTCTCGCCTCCTGGGCCGATCTGATTGTCGAGGGCCGCACCGTCCGCCTCCCCCTGCGGACGGTGCCGGCCCTCGCAGCCTTCCTCCGGCGTCACCTCGCCTGGCTGGCCGTACACCCGGCCGCCGACGACGCGGCGACGGAGATCGACGCACTGCTGCGGCGGTGCCTGGAGATCGCCCGGCCGCGCCCCGAGCGGCGGATTCTGAGCGCCAAGCAGATCTCCTGCGCCTGGCGTATTCCGGCGGGCCGGGTCCAGAGGCTCGCCGACGAACACCAGTGGCGCCGTCGCGGGGACGGCCGTCAGGTCTACTACGCCCAGGAGGACGTCCTGGAGACCCTGGGCCGCGACCACTTCGAGAACATCTGCTGAACCTGAACCCCACTCACCGGACTCTCCCCCCACCCACCGCCACCGGACCCCCACGACCCCCCACCCGGAACACCCCTACCCGGAACCCCCGGTCCCCCCACACCGAGACCTCCGGCCGCACCCCGCCGGGCCCCTGATTTCCCCCCACACCGCACAAACGCTGTACGGCCCGCGAATCATCACGGGCCGTACAGCGTCAGGGGCGACAAACAACTGTGGACAAAAACGAAAAGCGACAGCGACGGTGCGAGAGAGACAGTGAATTACACAGTGACGGTGGGGGCCTGCACGGGCACCGATACCGTTTCCGGCCACCAGATGGCAGGAGAAAGGGTGACGCTTCTGATCGTCTCCGGCCACCAGATCGCGGGAGCGGCAGGGGCGGTCGTGGCAGGAGCGGCCTTAATCGCTCCCGGCCACCAGATCGCGGGTGAGACCGTGGTGGTCTGAACCTTCTCGGGCCACCAGATGGTGGGGCCGAGCGGGTCGCCCGGGGCGGTGGGGCGGTTGGGTACGGAAGGACCGGAGTCACCGTCCGTGACCGCGACGGCTGAGCCGGCCGCTGACGTCAGAACGAGCACCAAAGCCGCGACAGTGGTAGTGCGTATCGTGTGCCGGTTACGCGACATCGTTGTGGCATCCTTCGAGGCAGGAGGGCGGGGCACTCGCTATAACGTGTACAGGTACACGTAACTCTGCCAATGGTGCCAAAATCAGACAGTAGAAGGCCAGATTCCGGTACTGCGTACTCGCGCCATTGCGTAAGTACGCAGCTCAGAGGCGTCTCAAATAAGCCCGTGGGTCGCGGCGAGTACGCCCGCCTGGAACCGACTGTCCGCCTGAAGATATCTCATGATCTCAGACACCAGGCGGCTCACCGTGCGCAGGGACACCCCTAGTTTGCGGGCGATCCGCTCGTCTGTCAGCCCGTTCGCCAAAAGTCGTAGCGCGGTGCGGTGTTGGTCCGTCAACTCCCCGTCGGTTTCAAGGGTGTCGGCCGGTTTCGCAGAGTAAGGGGTGGACCGGAGCCAGCAGTCCTCGTACAGCGCCACGTACGACCGGACCAGAGCCGGCCCGCGGACGATGACGGCGGGGCCGCGGGGGTCGTCCGGGTCGGTGGAAACCATTGCGGAATGCGAATCCGCGACAATCAGATCGAAAGGAACCTGTCCGGTCAGCCGGACTTCCGCACCGGTCGCCGCGAGATCCGCGAGGTATTTCCGCTGACGTGGTGCGGAATTAATACTCTGGCCATAAATGGCCCGGACTTTCACCCCGCGCGCGATCATCGCGCTGTCCGTCGCCAGAGAACTCGCGAGAACTTCGCTCGGCGGCAGTGGGCCGGGGTGCATGGAGCCCACCGACTCGCTGATCGCGGCGCCGAAGTCACGGACGAACTGCCGACCGCGGCTGTCCCGCGTCACCAGCTCGACCTCGATCTCCGCGGTCTCGCGCATCACGGCGGGCCGGTAGCGGTCCATCAGGGACTCCGCGGCCCGGACGATCGCCGACAGCTCGTCGCGCTGCGTGCGAAGCGCCTCCCGCTGCCGCGCGAGCAGTTCGATCAGCGCGGTGTCCGGCTCGACCGGGTCGACCTCCTCGGGCATCCGCCCGGCGCGTATCAGCCCCAGCTCCCGCAGCTCCGACCAGCCGGCGGCGGCCTCGGCGTCGGTCAGCCCGATGCCGGCCGCGGCCTTCGCCGGAACGGAAGAGCCATTGACGCGCAGCGTCTGGTAAAGGGCGAGACCGATGTCACCGGCATCCGGTCCACCGCTGCGAACGGAATTGGCCACGGTATCCCCCTTTCATCACCGCGTGCCGAACGTGCGGTTCCTGCACGACGTGGCGACTGCACCCGATGTGACTCTAGCAATGGATCGTCCCCGTGCCATCGGGTGAAGTCCGACCTTGCCAGGCGAGCGGCCCCGGGCCTGGGCCGGTGTGGTGTGGATCACCCGTGCCACGCAGCGGTTCTCACTGTGCGTACACGCTCCGGGGGCCGGGTAGGGGCTCCGGATATCCTCCGGTTCTGGTCCGGTTCCGCTCTGGTCCGGCGCCGATTTCGGTCCGATTCCGGGTCGGTACGGGGGTGCGGGGAGCTGTGCGGGGCCTGTGAGGGGTCGGTCCGGGGGTGCTCCGGGGGCCGGATCGGGGCAGTGGTGGTGTGCGAGGGGCGCGAGGGGCGGTGAGGTGAGCCGATGGGACCGCTGGACGCGGCGCCCCTGCCGGTCGTACTGATCGGCGCGGGCAAGGTGGCCCACGCGGCGCACCTGCGGGAGATCCGCGACCTTCCGCACGCCCTGCGGCTCGTGGCCGTCGTGGAGAGCGACCCCGGCCGCCTCGCCGCCGTACGGGCCGCCGGTTTCCCGGACGCCGCCGCGTGCGCGACGCTCGACGAGGCCGTACGGGCGGGGGCGCGCGCCGCGCTGTGCTGCACACCCTGGTGGACGCACCGCGAGATCGTGCTCGCCTGCCTGGAGCTCGGGCTGCCCGTGCTGTGCGAGAAGCCGGTGAGCCTGGACCTCGCCGAGATCGACGAGCTGATCGCGGCCGAGCGCGCGGCCGGGGTGCCGGTCGCCGCCGGGTACATGAAGCGCCACGACCCGGTGGTGCGCCTCTTCCTCGACCACTGCCGGGAGCGCCTGGCCGTCGCCCGCCGGTTCACCGCCGACATCCACGACCCCAACGCGCCCCACCAGGTCGCGCACCTGCTGCCGTACGACCCGCCGCCGTACGGCCCCCAGCCCCCGCCCGCGGTGGCCGCCCTGGTCCGGGCGCTGGGGGAGGGGGCCGGCGACCTGCGGCGTGAGGTGTACGCGCGGGGGCTCGGCGGTTCGCTGATCCACCAGGTCAATCTGGTGCACGCGGTGCTCGCGGACGGCGGCCCGGGGCTGTACGGGAAGCTGCTGCACGCCGACCAGTGGGCGGGCGGGAGCGCGGTGAGCTGCCGGTGGCGGCCGGACGACGGCTTCGCGGTCGACCTCACCCACGCGCGGCTGCCCGCGCACCGCCGTTACCGGGAAGTCCTCGAATTCACCGCCGAGGACGGTGTGGCCACGCTGACGCTGCCCTCGCCGTACGCCCGTGACGAGTCGGCGACGCTGAACGTCGAGACATGGGACGCGCGGACGGGGGTCGGGACGCGGCGGATCCATACGGCGGAGCCGGGGCGGACCGGGTTCCGGGGGCAACTGGTCGCGTGGGCGCGGAGTCTGGGGGCGGGCGTCGGGGCCGGGGCGGGCGTGGCGGCGGCCGGGCCGCTGCCGGGGCTGGCGGAGGTGCGGCGGGACGCCGGGGTGGTGCGGGAGGCCGCGCTGCGGCTGGGCTGAGCGAGCGGCTTTCGGCCGGCTCGGCGGTGCGTGGGCTGCGGCCTGTTCGGTTGAGCCCCACCCGACCCATCAGGGCCGGGAGTCGCCCTGCGTCACATATTGGCCTAGACCTATTGCTGCTGTGTGTACTCGCCCGCTAACTTCTAGCTGCGCGCGCAGCCAGGCACCACCTTCCCCCACCCGGCGGGCCCTCCGGCCTGCCCCGGAAAGGAGTTGTGCACCATGGCCACACGCTTCATGGCCCGTACCGGCTTGGTCCTCGGCACCGCCCTGCTCGGCATGGGAGTGCTCTCGTCCTCGGCGCAAGCCTCGCCCCCGCCCGGCTCCGGGTTCTTCGTGCTGGGGTACTTCCGCACCGAGGCGCAGTGCGTCGACGCGGCGCAGGCGAACTACCCGGTCCACGGCCCGGTCTACATCTGTGAGCCGCTCACCAACGGGCTGTACGCCCTCTGGATGCACTGACGGGTGACCGCCCGCTCGTCGTCCCGGGCCCCGTCGTCCGCCGCTCCGGCGCGGGCGGCGGGGCCCGGTCGTGGGGCAGTCCTGGGCAGTCCTGGACGGCCTGTCGGATCCGAGGGCGACATTGTGTGTGAGCTGTGCGGGTGGGTAGCCGCGAGGCAAGGAGCCCATCTTACGGAGGTGACCGGAATGCTGATCCTGGGACTGCTGCTCCTTGCTTGTATAGCGGCGTTCACCGGTCTGGCCCTCGCCGACAACGTGTCGGGCGGCCCGGACTACCACGTGACCATACTCGGCAACCACATCGCGACCATGAACTCGCTGGCGATCTTCTGCGCCGGACTCGGGCTGGCGCTGCTGTTCGGCCTCTCGGCCATGCTGGCGATGACCGGCCTGGCGATGCACCGTCGCAAGAGCCACATGCTGCACTCGGCTCGGCGCGACGCGGCCGTCAACGCGAGGGAGCGCGACTCGCTGGCCGCCCGAGTGGACGACGACCGTAGGACCACCGGTGAGGGTGCCGGGGACCGAGGTTACGCCGGAGCGACGGGCTCCGCACGCGCGGACAAGCCGCGAAGGCACCACACGCCGCACCTGTTCGGCCACTAGGCCACCAGGCGAAGGCCGTGACCGGCCCGTGCGTGGGTCGTGCCCGACTCGGGCCCGGCATCGCGTCGGAGCCACGGTCCGGACTCGGGGCCGGACCGTTCGCGGTGAAAACCTTTGGACACGCGGGACTCCTCGCGGTGGGATGAACACACGCCCACCCCGAGGAGTACGCGTGTCCGACGCAGGTACGAACGGTCCGCCGCCGATCGACGAGGCCCTCGTACGGCGGCTGTTGGCCGCGCAGTTCCCGCAGTGGGCCGAACTGCCGATCTCACTGGTTCCGTTGCCGGGAGTGGACAACGCCACGTTCCGGCTCGGCGGGGCCATGTCCGTACGGCTGCCGCGCTTCCCGCGGTGGGTGGGTCAGGTCGAGCGCGAGCACGAGTGGCTGCCTCGGCTGGCCCCGCACCTGCCGCTGCCGATCCCGGTCCCCCTGGCCAAGGGCGAGCCGGGGGAGGGGTACCCGTACCCGTGGTCGGTCTACCGCTGGATCGACGGAACACCCGGTACGGCGGACGGTTTCACCGATGACGTGCGGACCGCGCGGGATCTCGCCGAGTTCGTCCGCGCCCTCCAGCGGATCGACCCGGCCGGCGGGCCCGCGCCGCAGTGGAGCAACGCGTTCCGCGGCGTGCCGCTCGGGGACGAACGCGACTCGATCGCCACCGAGGCGCGGGTCCGGCCGAAGATCGCGGATCTCTCCGGGCTGATCGACACCGGGGCCGTGACGGCGGCCTGGGAGGCGGCGCTCGCGGCTCCCCCGTGGGCCGGGGACCCGGTGTGGGTCCACGGCGACCTCGCGCCGGCGAACATGCTGACGAGGGAGGGCCGGCTGAGCGCGGTCATCGACTTCGGCACGGTCGCGGTGGGGGACCCGGCGGTGGACCTGCTCCCGGCGTGGGGCCTGCTGGACGCGCCCGGCCGGGAGGTCTTCCGTTCCGCCCTCGGGGTGGACGACGCGACGTGGGCGAGGGGCCGCGGCTGGGCCCTGGCCTCTGCCCTCCCGGCACCGTCGGACCCGTACTTCCATGACCACCCCGAACGAATCGCCCTGGCCCTGCGCCGACTCGCCGCGATCGTGGCGGACACCACGGAACGCTGACCTACACGTCCGCATCCCGCCGGCCCGGCCGGGCTCGCGTTATGGGCGTCATGGCGAGGGGAGGGTGGGGACGGGCCAGGCGAAGCGGCGGACCAGGGGCAAGTGCTGCCGCAGGGCGGCGACGGTGAGCGTTCCGACGTCCGGCACCCCCGTGAGTCCCGCCAGGAAGCCGTCGACCCTTGCCGGATCGGCCTGCCCGCGCACCGCTGTCTCCAGCCACTCGCGTATCGGCGTGGCCTCCTCCGCCGCGGCCAGAGCGGCGGGGACGACGGTCGGGAAGCCGACGACCAGCGCGGTCACCACCATGAGTGCGGGGTCGTGGGGCGCGGCCTCCCCCACGGACCTGGCCTTCATCACCCGGTACAGATTGAGGAACCGCTTGGCCCGCTGCGGCGAGCTGCCGACCAGCGGGGCGACCACTTCGAGCAGCCGCAGGTCCTCGGGCGTGAGGGCGAGGGACGCGGCCGCGAGGGTGACCTCCGCGAAGCCTCGGAAGTCGGCCTGCGCCGGGGCCGCGACGGCACCCCGAGCCGCGTCGGACGACGGCGACACAGCGGCGGCGGGGCCGACAGACGCGGGCTCCGCCGCCGCTGTGTCGTCCGGCTGACCCGCGAGCGCCGTCTGCCGGAGCAGTTCGACCGAGCTCTCCCGGGTCATCGCGGGCAGGGTGTAGCTGAGCTGGAAGATCTTGTCGAGGTAGTCCGCGGGGTCGGCGTGGCCGCCGGGGCCGCCCTGCGGATCGGCGCCCCCCTGCGGGTCGGTCCCGCTCAGCAGCAGCGGATGCTGATGGAGCAGCGAACGGCTCAGCCACCGCGAGTCGACCCCCACGACGACCACGAACAGCGGCAGCGCCAGCAGCAGATGGACCGCCTCCAGCACGGTCGCCACCACCTTCGGCGGACAGCGGTCCAGGTCGTCGATGTACAGGACGATACGGTCGATGCCCCCACCGTCCTCGGCGGCCGCTTTACGGAGGAAGCTCTCCAGGTCCCGCAGATCGCGGTGGGCCAGCGCGACCACGCCGAGATAGCGGCCGTAGTCCGCGCTGGCGACCCGGTCGGCGAGATAGCGCTCCAGCAGCCGTTCCCCGGTGAGCCGGGCGAGGGCGTCCCGCGCGGCCCGTTCCCGCTCCCTGGCCCGGGTCAACGCTTCGCGGGCTGAAGCGAGTTCGGCCGTCGCGAGGTCGAGGCGTTCCTGCGCGGCGCCGGCCTCCCGTTCCTGGGCGGCCGACAATTCGGCCAGCCGCGCGTCGAGTTGCCGTTGCAGCGCGGTGGCCGGGCCGAGCAGCGTACGGGCGAGGCCGGTCTGTCGGCGTACCCAGGCCACCGCACCCGAGCACAGGCCCACCGCCTGCGCGCCCGCGGCCGTCGCGGCGGCGGCCCAGCCCGTGGACCAGTCGATCAGCGCGCTCGCGAGGAAACCGCCGGTCGTGAGCACGGCCGCGGTGCCGAGCCCGAGGAAGAGCGGTGTCCGGTACCACGGCCCGGCCGTGGACAAGCGGCGTGTGCTGTCGGCCAGTTCACGGGTCTCCGTGACCGCCGCGGCCACCTCCTGGGCGCCCGCGCCGACGGGGGCTAGGCCCACGGCCCGGGACGCCTCGTTGAAGGCGGCCAGCGCCGGCCCGTCCACCCGCAGGCCGGACAGCAGGTCCCGTGCCCGCAGACCGGCCGCGGCCTCCCGCGCCTCGCGGTGCTCGTCGCTGATCCTTACGACCGCCAACCGGGCCTCTTCGGCGAGGTGTTCGGCGGTGCGTGTGTCCGCCACGGCCGCCGCCCTGGTCTCCTGGATGCCGTGGATCTGCTCCATCGCCTCTTCGAGCAGCTGCTCGGGCGCGTCGGCGTGGCCGTTGAGCGAGTCGAAGATGTGGTGGATGAGGCTGGCCCACAGATTGGCCTCGGCGTAGTGCCAGGCGTTGAACCACACGCTGACCACCCGGCGGCAGAAGGCCGGCTCCAGGGGCTCCCCGGCCGGGCCGTACCGGTGGACGACCGTCCCCGAGGTGAGCCGGCGGATGTCGCTCTCCAGCCGGCGCATGAAGAAGGTCTTGCCGCTGCCCCAGTCGCCGAACAGGCCCAGCGCGAGCGGCGGTTGCAGCGCCCGCGAGGAGATCAGCACGGCCAGGGCGAGCGTGTCCTCGGATATTCCCAGCAGATCCGGCCCGGTCGAGACCTCACCGGCGAACCCCGGCACGGTCCACTGCGGCACGCGGGGGCGCCGGATGGGTGGGGGCGCGGCCCGATCGGACGGCGGGCCTTCGTGGGCGATGTTCCTGGCGAAGGCCAGCTCCATCGATGTGCCACCCGTGTCGAACGTGACGGCCGAATTCTCGTGGGACGCCTCGGGGTCTCGGAGGTTGCGGCGGAGCGTCCCGTCGAAGACGAAATACCCCGGAGCATCGGCCCGGCCCTCGCGCAGCAGGGAGACAAGTCCGCCGGTGAGGACAGGGAACTCCGCCCCGACCGGAGCGATGGTCCAATAGTCCTCCGACGTCGTCGTGAGACCGAGCGTCGAACTGAGCCGGCCCCTGCCGGTGACTGCCTCGGCCCAGTCGCTCTCGATGAACGCCCGTCGGCCGTATGCGCAGTCGAGAATCACGGCCTTGTAGCGGGCCCGGCTCCTGGCCAGGATGTTCACGACGGAACGCCACGGGACCAGCCCGTCGGCGGAGCCGGTCCCGGGACCGGCCGACCGTGTGGCCAGCCGCAGTTCGTCCTCGACGCGGATGCCGTGGCCCGCGTAGTAGACGATCAGGGTGTCGGTGGCCCTGGCCGACGCGTCGGTGATGGCGTTGAGCACGGCGGTGTCGTCCGGGTCGATGAGCAGCGATCCCGTCCGGTCGGCATGGAACAGCGCGACCGGCGAGTCGGTCAGCAGCCCGTGCAGGGCGACGGCGCCCCGGCGTACCGAGGGCAGCTCGGGAAGCGAGGGGTCGTCGGTGAGGCCCGCGCCGATCACCACAAGCCGTGACGCGTCCGGATCAGGTATGTGCATCGTCACTCCCCCCGGCCGGGGCAGCCAGGACCCGGCACCCACGTGCCCGCCGCGACAGCCGCCAGCGGCTCGTACGAACCAGCCCCATGAGGGGGCACACGTAAGTGGTGGCGGCCCCCGGGGGGGGTGGGGGGCCGCCACGCACCCCCTACGTTACGCGTGCGGAGGCGCGTACGTGGCGAACGTGGCCCACTCGGCGGGGCGGAATTCCGGATTGCCGCTCCGACCCGCCCTCGCGGCGGCGGCGGGAGCGGCGCTAGGTTGGTCGGATGGTGAGCGAAGTACTGCGTTATGTCGCGTTCAGCACCGATCCGGAAGGCGGCAATCCGGCGGGCGTGGTGCTCGACGCCACAGGCGCCGACGAAACCGTGATGTCGGCCACAGCGGCCGAAGTGGGCTACTCCGAAACGGCGTTCGCGGCGCCGCGGGCCGACGGCGATCTGGACCTGCGGTATTTCAGCCCGCGGGCCGAGGTGCCCTTCTGCGGCCACGCGACCATTGCGACGGCGGTCGCGTACGCCGAGCGGCACGGCGTGGGCGAGCTGACCTTCCACACCCAGGCCGGCCCGGTCGCGGTGTCGACCAGCGCGGCCGAGGACGGCTCTGTGACGGCCACGCTGGTGAGCGTGCCGCCCCGCTCGGTGCCGCTCGCGGACGCCGACCTGGCGGAACTCCTCGCCGCGCTGCGCTGGTCGGCCGACGATCTGGACCCGGCGCTGCCCCCGAGGGCCGCCTACGCCGGGGCCTGGCACCCGGTGATCGCCGCCGCGAGCCGGGCCCGGCTCGCCGACCTGGACTACGGCATGGACGCGCTGGCCGACCTCATGCGGCGGCGCGACTGGACCACGATCGACCTGGTGTGGCGGGAGTCGGCGTCGGTCTTCCACGTCCGCAACCCCTTCCCGCCCGGCGGCGTCGTGGAGGACCCCGCCACGGGCGCGGCCGCCGCGGCACTGGGCGGCTACCTGCGCGAACTCGGCATGGTCTCGCCGCCCGCGACGGTCACCGTACGCCAGGGCGACGACATGGGCCGTCCGAGCGTCATCACGGTGACGATCCCGGCCGGGGCGGACAGCGGCATCGCGGTCACCGGGACGGCCGTACCGCTCTGAGACCAGCCGGGGACGTGCACGGCGTCACGCGGAGACCGGGTCCGGCGGAGCCCCGTAACGGGCCACGCAGTGCCACACCCGCTTGAGCGCCTGCTCGTAGTGGCGCCCGGTACGGGCCGCGTCGCCGATCACCCGCGGGTCGAGGTGCCCGTCGACTGCGATCTCCGCTCCCAACGCGACGAACTCCGGCCCCCGGTACTCCGGATGGCGCCGCAACTCCTCCACGGACAGCCGGAATCCGGGATGCCACTCCACCGGGCAGCCGAGGCGCCGGGCGTCGGCCTCCACCTCCGTACCGCGATAGCCGGGGTCGAGGACCAGGGCCTCCACATGGTGGCGGTCGACGGCGACCGGCCCGTGCACCTGCGCCTCGATGTAGTCGTCGAGGGCGTCCTTGCCGTCGGCCAGGGCGAGTTCGATCAGGGACATCGCGGCCGCGACGCCGAAGTCCGACGGCTCGAAGAAGCTGTCGGGGTAGCAGAAGGTGGCCCGGGGAAGTACGGCGGCGGTCAGCCGGAAGTGCGCGGAGCCGAAGCGCGGCGCGCCACCGGTCGGCCTGCCCCGGAAGTTCAGCGCGCCGTACACCGGTCGGGCGTGGGCGGGCGCGTCGTCGTAGGCACCGGCGAAGATCCGGCTCTCCCACGCCCAGCGGTCGCCGCCGGGGTGGGCGGTGAGCCCGCCGTTGCTCGTTCCCGTGACGAACTGCGAGTGGTACGTGCCGTCCTCGGCCAGCGCGCGCAGGACCGTCCTGCCGCCCGCCGTACGGTCCGGGTGGAAGTTCAGCGTCACCCGCAGCCGAGGGTCGAGCGGGCCGCCGGCCGACAGGCTCCCGACATGCCGCAGCGCCCGGTCGGCGTACGGGGACGGCGAGGCGTACGGGGACCGCGAGGCGTACGGCGAGGTGTACGGCACCTGCTCGGCGTGGGGTGACCGGGCGGCGGACGGCGTCAGGTGCGGCACCTGCTCGGCCCGTACCGGCCTTTTGGCGTACGGCAGTTGATCAGCGTGCGGTGGCCGCCCGGCGCGCGGTGCCCGCTGCGGGTACGCCTCCTGCCCCTCACCGCTCATCCCCGCAGTCTGCCGTCCGTACCCACCGCGGGTCGCGGGGATTTCGGCGCCCGGCCGCGGTCGGCGAGCGCCCGTCACCGAGCGTGCGTCAGGGCGTCGCAAGTCCCCGAATCGGCTTCTGTGCGCGAAGTGTTGACCTCTCGCAGAGCAGGGCCTAGGTTTCCCGCAACTTGCGGATGGTGTCTCGAAAGTTTCGAAACGATCCCTCCGCTCCCCCCACTGAAGGGACAGTTCATGATCAAGGTGACTCGCGCCGCCACCGTGGGCGCGGCGGCCACAGCGCTGATCGTCTCCGCCTTCGTCGTGCCGTCCGCGATCGCCGGTACGCCGCACGGGAGCGGCCACGCGGGGCACGGGAACGCCCTGCCCGGCGCCGCTCCGCACGGGAAGGCGAAGCCGGGCAGCCAGAGCCTGGGCGCGCTCGCCAAGAAGGCCGGCATCCGGTTCGGGACCGCGGTGAACTCCGACGCGCTCGCCGCCGAGCCCGCCTACACGGCCAAGGTCGCCGACGAGTTCAGCTCGGTGACGCCCGAGAACGTGATGAAGTGGGACACGATCGAGCCTTCCCAAGGCACCTTCAAGTTCACCCAGGCCGACGCCCTGGTGAAGTTCGCCAAGGCGCACGGACAGCTCGTCCGCGGCCACAACCTGGTCTGGCACAGCCAGTTGCCCTCCTGGGTCAGCGACGGCAACTACAGCTCGGCCCAGTTGAAGGACATCCTGCACAAGCACATCAACGCCGAGGTCTCGCACTTCAAGGGCCAGATCTGGCAGTGGGACGTGGTGAACGAGGCGTTCAACGACGACGGGACGCTGCGCGACGACATCTGGCTGCAGAAGCTCGGCCCGGACTACATCGCCGACGCCTTCCGCTGGGCCCACGAGGCCGACCCCAAGGCGAAGCTGTACATCAACGACTACAACATCGAGGGCGTCAACGCGAAGAGCACCGCCCTCTACAACCTGGTCGCCAAGCTGCGCAAGCAGGGCGTGCCGATCCAGGGCGTGGGCATCCAGGGCCACTTGGACGTGCAGTACCCGGCGCCGCACGACATCGCCGACAACATGGCCAGGTTCGACAAGCTGGGCGTCGAGACGGCGATCACCGAGGCCGACGTCCGCATCCCGCTGCCCGCCGACAACACCGAGGTCGAGGCGCAGAACGAGGCGTACCAGGTGCTGCTGGAAGGGTGCCTGCTCACCGCGCACTGCACCGACTTCACGGTGTGGGGCTTCACCGACAAGTACTCGTGGGTACCGGGCGTCTTCACGGGCGAGGGACAGGCGAACATCTTCGACGAGAACTACCAGCCCAAGACCGCGTACACCGCGCTCAGCCAGGACCTGAAGCTGGCCGGTCGCTGATTGTACGCCTGCTGACCGTACGGGCTCCTTGGCCCGGTCGTACGGTCCCGGTGGTCAGTCCGGGGCGCGGGACAGGATCAGGCGGGTCAGGGAGACCCGGGAACGCACGCCGAGTTTGCGGTAGGCGCGGGTGAGAGCGGCCTCCACCGTCTTGACGCTCACGGTCAGGGTGGAGGCCGTCTCCTGGTTGGTGGCGCCCTGCGCGACCAGGAGGGCGACCCGGCGTTCGGTGGTGCTGAGCGCGGCCAGATCCGTACCCGCGGGGACGGGCGCGTTCACCTCCAGCCGGTCCAACTCGGCCGTGGCCAGGGCGAGCCACGGCCGCGCGCCGATCCTTGTGAAGAGCCGGGCCGCCTGGGCGAGCGCCGTACGGGCCGCCCGGTGGTCGCCGCGCCGGGCGTGCACCCGGCCGAGTGCCAGCCGGGTCCGGCCCTCCTCCAGCCGGTACGGCAGCTCCGTCAGCCGTTCCACCGCGCGGGCGAGCCGGTGCGCGGCCGCCTCCGGGTCGCCGCGCTCCTCGGTGACCAGGGCCGACGCGCGTTCCAGTACGGCCAGGACCCCGCGCCTGCCCAGCCGTACGGCCTGCGCCCGGGTCTCCGCGAGGAGTTCGGCTGCCTCCGCCGGACGGCCCGCCGCCACCAGCGCCTCGGCGAGGTCGGCCTGCCAGCGCCGCATCGCCGGATCGCCCTGGCCCTGGCCGAGTTCGAGCAGCCGCACCCGTTGCAGCGCGTGCAGCGCCGCCGCCGACTCCCCGCGCAGCAGCCGGACATGGCCCTCGGCGTGCAGCGCGCGCGGCAGGAAGAGCAGATCGTTGTCGTCCTCGCTGTGCCGGGTGGCCCGCTCGGCCGCCGTCAGCGCCCGGTCCGCACTGCCGCCGGCCGCCTCCGCGAGCGCGACCGCGTACCAGGCCGGGCCCTGGCTCAGCCCAGCCTGCTCGGTGACCCGCAGGCTCTGGTGGGCCAGTTCGAGCGCCCGTTCGCACCGCCCTCGGTGGATCTCGACCTGCGCGAGCCCGGACAGACACTGGCACAGGCTCTCGGCCGAGCCCCGGTGGCGCACGGTGTGGACCAGCGCGCGCAGTTCGGTACGGGCGTCGTCCAGCCGGTCGTGCAGAAGGTGACGGCGGTGCTTGAGGAAGACCGGGCCGTTGTGGTCGAACAGCACGCGCGGGTCCTGCGGGGCGGCCAGGGCCCGTACGAGGGTGCGTTCGGCCTCGGTACGGCCCAGGTAGAACTCCAGCGCGGCCTGTTGGGTGAGCGCGAGCAGTTCGGTACGGCGGTCGGCGGCGCGGTGGGCCAGGACGGCCGAACGGGTCGCGTGCGTATGGGCCTTGGGGGCCGAACCCTCGACGATCCAGGCGCGCCAGGCCATCCGCAGATGCAGCCGGGCCAGGGACGCCGGGTCGTCCCTGGCGTCTTCGAGCGCCTGCGGGAAGACGTCGGCGATCTCGGCCAGCGCCTGGCCGCAGGAGTCGACCACGACGAGCCAGGCGCGGACGCGGTCCGCCGGGCGGGCGGCGGGGTCGCGGAGGAGGGCGTGGGCGAGGGTTCTGGCCAGGGCGTAGTCGCCGGATTCGACGGCGGCTTCGGCGGGGGTCGCTGCGCTGGCGGGTGGGGGGAGGGTGAGTGTCCGTACGGGGTGGCTGCGGCCGGTTGCTTGCGACGTGGGTGGGTGCACGTCCGTGCGGGTTCGGCTTGCGCCGTTGGGCGTTGGCGTCGTCGCCGGGTGCACGTCCGTGCGCGGTCGGCTGCCGCCGAGGGTCGCTTCCGCCGTTTCCGGGTGCACGTCCGTGCGGGGTGGCCGCGCCTGGCGGCGCGGCGTGTTCCCGCCCGCACCACCCGTGACAGTTCGTTGTCCGCCTTCCGTTCCCCTGTGGGGACTTCCCGCCGTCGGCGGCTGCCGGTCCGTGCGGGGCGTTGGGCGGCTTTCCGTCTCCCTGTGGGGGCTTCCCGCCGTCGGCGGCTGCCCGTCCGCGGTTGAGGCTTCCGCCGTCGGCGGCGTGCGGTACGTGGTCAGAGTCGTGAGGGGGAGGTGGGAAGTTCGGCGCGTTGTGAAGGTGAGCGCCTCGGATGTGGGGGTGTCGAGCCATTGGGCGTCGTCCACCGCTATCAGGACCGGGCTGTGCGCGCACAAGGCTGTGAGGGTTTTGAGGACCGCGACCCGCAGGGCCAGTACCGCGTGGCCCGGCTGGGACGTTGGTGGGGCCCGGTGCAACGCCGCCCGGAGCAGCGTCCGTTCGTGCGGGGCGAGCGTGGCGAAGACCTCGTCCTCCACGCCCGACAGCAGGTCGAACAGCCCGCACAGCGGCAGGAGTTGATCTGCCTCCGCCGGGGCGCAGCGCAGTACCCGCCAGCCGTCGCGGGACCGTTCCGCGGCCAGCTCGGCCAGGAACGTGGAGCGGCCGGCCCCCGGCTCGCCCATGAGCTGCACGCTCGTACCCGAGAGCAACGCGTCCCGGGCCGTGGCGAGGAGCGCTTCGCGGTCGACACCCACGAGCCGATCGTGAACCTGACAACCCATCGGGGTCAACACCGCCCGCTTCCGGACCGCGTGCGTGGGGGAGCCCCGCCCGGGTCCGTGGGGACGTTCCCCGGGCGGGGCCGTACCAGGGGGAGCCGTCAGCCGTCGATGCGGTGCTGGCTCCAGAAGGACGTCAGATCGGTCGACGTCGCCGCCTGCGCCGCCGCCTTGAACTCCGCGGTGGTGGAGACGCCGTACCAGTGCGCCTGCGCGTAGGTCCGCAGCAGCGTGGTCATCGCGCTGTCGCCGATGAGCCGACGCAGGTCGTGCAGCGCGCACTTGCCGTAGCCGTAGACCACGGTGGAGTAGCGCGAGGAGTGCGCGTCCCAGTACGCCATGGAGTTGGTGATCTTCTCGGCGGAGGACGCCCAGGAGACGCTGTTCCAGCAGTTCGAACCGGTCTTGTTCTGGGCGAGATCGGTCGCGTAGTCGGTGAACGCCTCGTCCAGCCAGGGGCTGTTGTACTCGTCGTCGCCCACGATCCCGTACCACCACTGGTGGCCGAACTCATGGGTGAGCGCGGTGGAGTCGACCAGGTCGAGGACGAAGCCGGGGTACTCCATGCCGCCGAACCAGAAGTTGTTGTCGAGCACGGCGTCCGCCTCGCCGTACGGGTAGGCGCCGAAGCGCTGCGCGTGGGCGTCCAGCGCGGATTCCGAAGTGGTCAGCATCGACTGGGAGTTGGCCGAGCTGATCCCGCTGACCGCGTACACATTCACCTTCACGCCGCCGGGCGAGGTGCCCGAGACCTTGCTGAACGGCCCGGCCGCCCACGCGAAGTCCCGTACCTTGCCCGCCGTGGCCGTGGTCACCGTACGGCCCGAGGTGCCCGGGGTGTCCACGGAGGTGCCGGTCGCGGGCACCAGCAGGCTCGACGGGTGGTCCAGGGTCACCTGGAAGTCCGCGGCCAGCGAGTAGAAGGACTCGCCGTTGTTCGTGTACGGGTCCAGGTGCCAGCCGGCCGCGTCCCGGATCGCCAGCAGCGGCAGTGCGTTGCCGATGAAGTTGAACTGCCCGTCGCGCCCGAACCGGTCGGCGCCGCTGGGCACCACGATCTTGAGGTCGAACCCGACCGTGCCGCTCTGCCCCTGCTGGAGCGGTGTGGGCAGCGTGATGTCCAGCGCCGTGCAGCCGACGGAGAGCGCGGACGGGGTGCCGCCGCTGACGTTGGTGACAGTGATCGGCGTGCTCGGGCAGCTGCCGTGGTAGTTGTCCCACAGCCGCAGATACACGTCGCCGAGCGGGGCCGCGGAGGCGTTGGTGAAGGTCACGCTCTCGTGCCCGTTCCACGTCGCGCCCGTCGCGTCGCTGGTCAGCGAGACGGTGTAGCCGGGCGAGGCGGGCGTACGGGTCGCGTCCGAGGCCGGGGGAGTGGTCGGCGGCGTGGTGGGGGGAGTCGTGGGCGGCGTGGTGGGCGGCGTCGTCGTACCGTCCCCCGAGGTGTTCAGGGCCACGTCGTCGATGACGAAGCTCGTCTGGAGCCCCGCGTCCTCCGTCGCGCCGAAGGACAGGCTCGCGCTCTGCCCGATGAACGACGAGACGTCCAAGGTCCGTTGGACGTATCCGGTCGCCGCGTCCAGGTTCGAGTACGTGGCCAGCGTCGTACTGCCGAGCTTCGCCGTCAGCTTGTCGTACGCCGTGGAGGCCGTCGTCTCGGCGGTGTCGATGTGCAGCCATACGGTGAGCGTGGCCGCCGTGCACCCGGCCGGTACGGTCACGGTCTGCGCGAGGGTGTCGGTGTGTGTCGTGCCGTATCCGTCCAGCCAGGCGAACCTGCTGCCCGAGTGCGCGCTCTGCCCGCCGCCGCTGGTGATCACCCCGCTGGACGCCGTCCAGGGCGAACTTCCGCTCTCGAAGCCGCCGTTGCCCACGGCCTGGGCGGGGGTGCAGCCGGCCGCCCGGACCTGGTCCGGGGCCGAGCTCTCGGCCTGTGCCGCGCCCGCGACGGCCGCCGTGACGATCAGCCCGGCCACGCCGGCGCCGGCGATCAGGGAGAGAAGTCTGTTTCTCATCGGAACCTCTCGGAGGTCGGGGCCCGCTCGGTCACCGGGGTGTGGCGACGAGCGGTCGCCGGGCCGTACGTCCCGGACGCGACAGGAGTCTGCGGCGTGCGGGGCACGGGGGTAAGAGTCGGCGGCCGGGCGTAGGGGAATCCCTACGGTCACTCCGGTCACCGGGGTCGGCTGTTTCGCTCACACGGGAGTGTGCGGTGGGAGTGCTCGGGGGCGGCAGGGGGAGTGCCCCCGGTCCGGGCGCGGCTTGGGCGTGGGGGCGCGTGGCGCGAGCGCGGTCCGGGCGTGGTCCGGACGTGGAGCGGCCGGGTCGAGGACCACGGGGGAGGTCACCCGACCCGGCCGGTCGGTGGGGGCCCCGCCGCTGCGGGCCCACGGGTTGGACGTGCTTCATCGTGGAGGGTGCACAGCGGGTTCGTCAACAGAAGTGAACAAGCCAGTGGCACCCATTCATCCTGGCTGAAACGGCGCGGAACGCGCGGAGGGGTCGCGGGAAGTTCTGCGGACCTCCTCAACGCCCTTTTGCGGCAGGCGAGTTCAGGAGAAGGGTCGCCTCCCGCTGGTGGGCGCGGCCCTTGCGGGACCGGAGCCGGAGCCGGGTGCCGTCCGCTGGGCGGCGGGTCGGGATATATTAAGGCAGCCTTATCAGATAGCCTTAGCAAATGAGCGAAGATCCCGACCCGGACGACGTCGCCCAACTGCTGCTGGAGGGCATCAGGCAGCTGGTCCGACGTGTGCGGCAGACGCAGGGCGAGGGCGGGCTGACCATGCCCGAGAGCTCGGCGCTGGCGCGGCTGGACCGGTCGGGGCCGACCACGTCGAGCGCGCTGGCGAAGCTTGAGCAGATCAGCCCGCAGTCGATGGGGGCGACGTTCGCCGCGCTGGAGGCACGCGGCCTGGTGGCGCGGCAACCCGATCCCCAGGACGGCAGACGGGTGGTCCTGTCGGTCACCGACGCGGGCCGCGAGGTGCTGCGGACCAGGCGGAACGCCCGGGTGGAGAAGCTGGCCGAGGCGCTGGCCGACGGCTTCACGCCCGAGGAGCTGGGCCGGCTGGCGGCGGCCGCACCGCTGATCGAGCGGCTGGCCCGGAGCGTCTGACCCTCACGGGCTCCCGAAGTTCCCGCGGGTGTCCCGGCTTTCATGACTTTCACGTTCCCGATGTTCCGATGTTTCCGACGTTCCAGAGAATGAGGCACCCACACCATGACCCTGTCCACGATCGACCCGAAGCCCGCGCTCGTCGTCATCGACCTGCAGAAGGGGCTGCGCGGCTACCCGACCGTGCACCCCTTCGACGGTGTCGTAGCGCAGGCGGCGAGCCTGGCCCGGGCGTTCCGCGAGCACGGGCTGCCCGTTGTGCTCGTCAACGTCACGGGCGGGGCCCCCGGCCGTACGGAGGCCGGCAGGGCCCGGCCCGCCGGGCAGACCCCGCCGGCGGACTTCGCCGACCTCGTCGACGAACTGGACACCCAGGCCGACGACATCCTGGTGACCAAGCAGCGCTGGGGTGCCTTCCACGGCACGCCGCTGGACGAGCGGCTGCGCGAACTCGGCGTCACCCAGGTGGTGCTGGCCGGGGTCTCGACCAGCGTCGGCGTCGAGACCACCGCCCGCGCGGCGTACGAGCACGGCTACCACGTCGTGCTGGCCACGGACGCGATGACCGACACGGACGCCGACGCGCACGCCAACAGCGTCGACCGGATCTTCCCGAAGCTCGGCGAGACCACCACGACCCGGGAACTCCTCGACGCTCTCGTCAAGTCCCGCTGACCCGGGGCCGGTTCGGGCCGCGCGTCGCCGACGGGCGGCCCGTGGGCCGTCGAGGCGGCCGGCGGTACGGTCCCGCCGGCCGCGACCCCGGCCGACCCCGCCCGCCTGACCGCTCCGGGGGTCGGCGGGTGAGGGGCGGGAAGTTAACCGATTAACTTGAGTGGGTGCGGGTGTGTGGTGGAGGTGAGTCGTGTGGAAACCGTTGACCACTGAACCGGATCAGTGCTTCCATCGACGCACGGCAGCGGTGGGGAATCCGGGCAGGGGCCAGGCGACAGTCTTGCGACAACGTTGTCATGCCCCTGCCCGGATTCTGCCGCGCCGTGTTCCGGTTCCTCCCCCCACGCGAAGGGAACCCGCAGCATGAAACGTCTGCTCATGTTCGCGATGTCCGCACTGCTCGCCTTCATCGGTGCCGCCCTGGTGCACGCCCCGACGGCCAGCGCGGCGAACGCGCCGAACGGCTACCCGTACTGTGCGAACGGCAGCGCCAGTGACCCCGACGGGGACGGCTGGGGCTGGGAGAACAACCAGTCCTGCGTCGTACGCGGCGGCCGCGCGGACACCGGCTCCAGTACGGGTGGCTCCAACTCCGGTGGCACGACCGGTGGTTCGGGCGGCACCACGGCATGTCCCTCCGGCGCGACCTGCGGCTCGTACACCGTCAGCGGCCTCGGCTCCCGCAAGCAGCAGGTGCGCAACGCGGGCGGCAACTCGCTCGACCTCGCCGTCGCCATGCTGGAGACCGACACCATGAACAGCAACTACGCCTACGGCGACAACAAGACCGGCGACGCCGCCAACTTCGGCATCTTCAAGCAGAACTGGATGATGCTGCGGGCCGCGTGCAGCCAGTTCTCCGGTCAGAGCGCGAGCCAGTGGAACAACGGCGCCGCCCTCAACAGCAACCTCAGCTCGGACGTCAACTGCCTCCACCAGAGCCAGAACCACTACGGCATCAACACCTGGTTCGCCGGTCACCGCAACGGCTCCTCGGGCCTGAGCAACCCGAACACGACCGACATCAACAACTACAAGAACGCCGTCTACTGGATTCAGACCCAGATCAACAACAACTCCGCCAACCTCACGAACGACACCCGCTTCTGGGTGCAGGTCCCGGCGATCTGACGCCACGTCATCTCGACCGAAGGTGGCCCCGCCGTCCGCCGCGCGGGGCCACCCGTACCCGCGGATCAGCCGTGACCGATGTGTGCGGGTGGTTGACGGTCGGGAGGGGCGGGCGGAGACTGCCAGACGCTGTTCGCAGAAGATCCTCCGCGTCTCCTCGGTCCCGCCCGCATCCGCACCCCCATGGGAGAACCCCGTATGCGCATGGCCCGCCTCGCGGTCGCCGCGGCCGCAGCCGCCGCTCTGGCCGTACCCCTGGCAGTTCCGGCAGCCGCCGGAATCGTTTCCGGAAGTCCCGGCGGCGACGGCGGCGGCTCCGCCGCCCGGCCCTGGCTCAACACCCGACTGCCGCTGGAGAAACGGGTCGACCTGCTGCTCAAGCAGCTGACCAACCCCGAGAAGGCGTCGCTCATGACGTCGGTGGACCGGCCCAGCGGCTCGCACGCCACCGGCTGGATACCCGGGATCGACCGGCTCGGCGTACCGGGGCTGGCCTTCACCGACGGACCCGGCGGCGTACGGGACGGCGAGCCCGCCACCGCACTGCCCTCGCCGGTCTCGCTGGCCGCGTCCTTCGACACCGAACTCGCCCGCCGCTACGGCACGGTGCTGGGCACCGAGGCCAGGTCCCGCGGCTACCAGGTCGTCTACGGCCCCATGGTGAACATCGTGCGCACCCCGCTGGGCGGCCGCGACTTCGAGACGCTCGGCGAGGACCCGGCGCTGGCCGGGGAGATCGGCGCCTCGGAGATCAGGGGCATCCAGGCCCAGGGAGTCGCCGCGCAGGTCAAGCACTACGCGGGCAACAACCAGGAGAACGCCCGGATGACGTCCAGTTCGGACATCGACGAGCGGACCCTGCACGAGATCTATCTGCCCGCCTTCGAGGCCGCGGTCAAGGACGCCGGCGTGTGGTCCGTGATGTGCGCGTACAACAAGGTCAACGGCACCTACGCGTGCGAGAACGCGCAGATCCTGCGGGACGTGCTCATCGACACCTGGAAGTTCGACGGAGTGGTCGACACCGACTACCCCGCCAACCACAGCACGGTCGCCTCCGCGCTGGCGGGCCTCGACCAGGAGTTCAGCGGCACGACGTACTTCCAGCAACTCCCTGCCGCGGTCGCCGCCGGACAGGTCCCGCAGTCCGTACTGGACGACGCGGCCCGCCGTATCCTCCGACTGGAGTTCCGCACCGGCCAGTTCGACCCGAGGACCGCGCACACCGCCGACTACGGCAAGGACAGCGCCTTCGCCCGCGAGGCGGCCGAGGACGGCAGCGTCCTGCTCAAGAACGACAGGTCGCTGCTCCCGCTCGACACCAAGAAGCTGACCTCGGTCGCCGTCATCGGCCCCAACGCCGACACGGCCGTGACCGGCGGCGGGGGCAGCTCCGCCGTCACCCCGTACACGACGGTCGACCCGGTGGCGGGGCTCAGGGCCCGGCTGGGCGGCAAGGTCGCCGTCACCTCGGTCAAGGCCGGTCAGGGCAGCGGCTTCCCGGCGATCCCGGCCTCCGCGCTGAGCGGTCTCAAGGGCGAGTACTTCGCCAACAAGACGCTCTCCGGCACCCCCGCGCTCACCCGTGACGACCCGGACATCGACTTCGACTGGGTGCTCGGCTCCCCGGACCCGAGCATCCCCGTGGACGGCTTCTCGGCGCGCTGGACCGGTACGGTCACCGCCCCGGCCACGGCCGCCTACACCTTCTCCGCGACCAGTGACGACGGCAGCCGGATCTACCTCGACGACAAGCTGATCGTCGACAACTGGTCCGACCACGCCGCCTCGACGGTCAAGAGCACCCCGGTCCAGCTGACCGCAGGCCAACCGCACGCCCTGCGGGTGGAGTTCTACGACAACGCGCAGAACGCCTCGGTCAGCGTGGGCTGGACCGCCCCGGGCGTGCCCGACCCGAGCCTGACGGCGGCCGCCGAGGCCGCGGCCAAGGCCGATGTCGCGGTCGTCGTGGTGGGCGACTCGTCGAGCGAGGGCTCGGACCGTACGACGCTGGCGCTGCCGGGCAACGAGGACGCCCTGATCGGCGCGGTCGCCGCGGCCAACCCCCGGACCGTCGTCGTGGTCCGCGCGGGGGCCCCCGTGCTCATGCCGTGGCTCTCCCAGGTCCCCGCGGTGCTCGACATGTGGTACCCGGGCCAGGAGGACGGCAACGCGCTCGCCGCCCTGCTCACCGGGGACGCGGAACCGGGCGGCCGGCTGCCGGTCAGCTTCCCCGCGAGCGACACCCAGACCGCGACCGCGGCTGCCCCCGGCCGCTACCCGGCCGTGAACGGCGTCTACGACTACAGCGAGGGCCTGGACGTCGGCTACCGCTGGTACGACCAGGAGGGGCAGACCCCGCTGTTCCCCTTCGGCTACGGCCTGTCGTACACCACCTTCCGGCAGTCCCACCTCAAGGTGAGCCCGGAGCGGATCGACGCGACCACTCGCGGAAGCGCCAAGGTCACCGTGTCGGTCGACGTGACCAACACCGGCCGGCGCACCGGCACGGACGTGGTGCAGGTCTACCTCGGCCACCCGGCCGGCTCGGGCGAACCGCCCAAGGCGCTCAAGGCGTTCGCCAAGGTGGAGTTGGCCCCCGGCCGCACCAGGACCGTACGGCTCACCCTGACCCAGGACGACCTGCGGGTGTGGGACACCGACGCCCACGACTGGACGGTCCTCAAGGGCCGTTACCCCGTCTATGTCGGCCGGTCGGCCGCCGACACCGCGCTCGCCGGGTCGGTGACCGTGACGAAGACGGTCGGCGCGCAGTACGTCGCCCTGTCCGCCGCGGCGACCACGGACGCGGGCACGACCCAGACCGTGAAGACCACCTTCACCAACACCGGCGACCACACCGTCACCGGGCTGCGGCTCGGGCTGACCGTGCCCAAGGGCTGGACGGCGGCGCCCGCGCCGGGGAGCAGGACCACCGTCACGAGCGTCAAGGCGCACACGTCGGTCGGCGCGTCGTGGACCGTCAAGGCCCCCGCGTCCGCCCCGGCGGGCGACGCCACGCTGACCGCGCGGGCGGACTACGTCCTCGACGGGCGGCAGAGCCGTACCGCCGACGCGACGACCACCGTGCCGTACGCGACCACGGCGGCCGCGTACAACAACACGGGCATCAGCGCCGACAGCGACCCGTCCACCGGGAAGCTGGACCCGGGCGGCTACAGCCTGTCCGCGACGCAGCTCGCGGCGGTCGGCTACACCCCGGGCGCCACGGTGACCGCGAACGGGCTGCCGTACCTCTGGCCCGACACCCGGCCCGGCGACCCGGACAACATCGCGGCCGCAGGGCAGGTGATCCGCGTCCATGGGCAGGGCTCCCGGCTCGGGCTGCTGGGCACGGGCATCGGGGCCGCGCAGTCGGGGACCGTCACGGTGACGTACACCGACGGCACCACCGCGCGGCTCACGGTCGACCTGCCCGACTGGTACAGCAACAAGGCCAGCGGCAACGCCCAGTTGGCGGTCACCACCGCCAACTGGAACCGTCCGCCCGGTGACACGCTCGGCAACCACGCCGTCAGCCTCTACACCACCGGCGGCGCGCTCGACCCGACCAGGACGGTCGCCACGGTGACGCTGCCGGTCAACAGCGGGTTCCACGTGTTCGCGCTGTCCGTGGGCTGAGCGCCCGTACACCCCCAGGGGGCCGCCGCCGTTCCCGCCTCGCGCGGGAGCGGCGGCGGCCCTTCCGTGTCTTCCGGGGAGCGCTCAGGCGGCGGGGTTCACGACGGTCGCGGTCACGACGTCCGTGCCGAACTGCCCGGCGGCGACCCGGGTGACGTGGTGGGTCCGGTCGGTGTCCGGGTGGCGGGCCGCGGTGATCCAGGCGGGCGTGTCGAGTTCGGTGAAGCGGGCGAAGGCGCACTCGATACGGGTCGGGGCCGCGGCCGCGCCGGTGAAGGCGTGCGCGGCCTGCCGGGCGGCTTCGAGCAGCAGCATCCCGGGCACGTGGTCGACCGGGTGGTCGAAGAGCACCGGGTGGGCGGTGTCGCAGCGCAGCTGCCAGCGCCGGTGCACGGGGGTGGGGGCCAGCACCACGTCGTCGGGCCGGGCGCGGGCGACGAGTACGGGCGCGAGCGGCAGCGGGACCGGGAGCGCGCGCTCCAGCGCCGGGCCGAGATCGGCGTAGGGGCCGCGCAGCCGCCGGTA